>DASXZP010000001.1:0-10819 GCA_036501825.1 Caulobacteraceae bacterium
CAAGGTCTTCGGCCCGACCTACGCACCAGATGACATTGTCGATACCCCGTCGCGCCGCCTCGAGTTTGCCCACGCCGACCATCTCGGGTTCCTGATCGATGGCCCAGACCGACCCGAACGACGCCGCCAGGTCCAAGGCTATCCGTCCTGGCCCACAGGCCAGATCCAGCAGAGCGCCGTGGGCCCCAATTTCCGCGCGCTCCAGCAGGTCGCGTCTCAGCGTCTCCGGATAGGGCGGCCGGTATCGGACGTAGGCGATCGCCGTACCCGCGAAAGCGCCTGGGAGCAGGTTTGGACGTTCGGTCACCTGCCGGAGCCTAACGGAAGCCGGCGGCCGTGCGAACCTGTATGAATTCGGGGCGCCGGATGGCGAGGGGCGACTATAGTCTCAAATCGCGGCCCGGCGCAGGCCGGAGGGGGACAGCCGATGACCGTATTCGGATGGCTGGGACGCGGCGTGCTCGCCCTGCTCGGGCTGCTCATGGCGGCGAACATCGTCGGCGTTCTCTACCTCTCCGGGACGCAGCGTCTGTCAATCAGTCCGACCGAGACGATCACGCTGATGTGGGACGTCTGGGTGGTCTCCTGGATCGTCGCGGTGGTCTGGTCGCGGCCAACGGCCGCCCGGCCGGCGACCCTCGATCAGCTTGTGCATTGGCTGCCGACGCTCGTCGGGCTTCTCCTGCTCGCGTTCGGGTCGCTCTGGACCAACTTCACGCCGCTGTGGAACCTGCCCGATATCGCGAACTGGACCCTGACCGGGGCCTGCGCGGCGGGGCTTCTTTTCACCTGGTGGGCGCGCATCTCGCTGGGTTCGCTCTGGTCCGGTTCGGTGGGCCGCAAGGAAGGACACACGGTGATCCAGAGCGGCCCTTACCGCTTCGTGCGTCACCCGATCTATACCGGCCTGATCCTCGCCGCCTTCGCCCAGGCCATCCAGGTCGGCCAGGCCGCCAACCTGCTCGGCGCCGTGCTGATGACGTTCGGGCTCTGGCTGAAGGCGCGCCTGGAAGAACGGTTCCTCAGCCTGGAGCTTGGGCCGGAAGCCTATGCAGACTATCGCCGGCGCACCCCGATGCTCGTGCCCTTCTGGCCCGTGCGAGGCTGACGCGGGGCGGGGCGAGAGCATCCCAGCCAGCGACGCCCAACGCGACGCCCGCTTCCAGACCCGCGCCGCGGTGAGTTGAACGCGCACTGGCTGACTCCACCCTTCCCCCTCGATGGGGGAAGGGCGGGGTTGGGGGTGTTGGCAAAGAGGTGACGGGCACGCGCTATCGGGCTCCGCGCCCACGCGCACCCCTCCCCCATCGAGGCCTCCCTTGCCGGGAGGGGGCCTTTTCTTGGCGCGCCGTGTAGAGGCGGCTCCGATGCGACGCGCGCCCGTTTGCCCCCTCACCAATCCAGCCGCACGCCCAGTGATGCGTCGTCCTCATGGTCGCCGCGCGCCTGGTCGGTGGCGACGCGCGCAAAGACGTGGATGCGGCTGACGAACGCGGCGTCGATCCCAAGGGCGAAGTGCGCGCTGTCCTGACCGGGCGCGGCGCCGGCGACCTCGAACAGCGCGCCGGGCGCGGATGCGAAGGCGGCCGTCAGGTCGCGCCTGTCGGAGAGTTCGCGGCCGTAAGCGACCTGCAGGCTGGGGGTGATCCGGACCCTGTCGAGGTCGAGCCGCGCATCGGCGTTCAGCCCGATCGAGGCGATGGCCGAGCCGAGCCACTGGCCGGGCGTGACCAGGGCCAGCGGCGCGGCATCGCCCGCAGACACGACTTCGCTGTCGCGCCCCTGCCGCAAGTCGAGCCCTTCGATCGCGGCGAAGGGCGTGATGTCGACCTGCCCCGCGCTGATCCGCCAACCCAATTCGAGCCGTCCGCCGATCAGGTCACTGCCCCAGGCGCCGTTCAACACGCCGGCGAAACCAGCCGCCGATGCGCGCCGCAGGCTGGTGTCGTCGAAATGGGCGTAGCTGACGATGGCGCTGGCATAGAAGGAACCATTCGAAAATTGGCCGTAGGCCGCCACGTGCGCGCCGCTGACCGCGCCGCTGGTCGAGCGGCCGGGCGCCGCATAGTCCATCTGGCTCGCACCGAGCGCCACGCCGACCAGCGCGCCGCGGCCGAAGAGGTGGTCGACGCCGAGCGCCATCCCGCCGCCGCTGTCGTCCGCGGCGACGAGACCCCGCGCCGGCTGGGAGGAGAAGCGGCCATCGGCCCCAAAGCCGGCGAACCAGACGCGGCCGCCGCCGGTCGTGCCCGCCTGCACCGGCGCCGCGCTCGCCAGCGCCGGATTGACCGCCGCGGTCTCAATGGCGGAGTCAAAGCCGTGCTGGGCGCCGAAGGCGGTGTTCTCGGCCGCGACCAGACCCTCCGGCGAGAGAGCGTCGAGGGTCGCCGGCAGGCTCGCCGGATCGAGCGCCGAGATGGCGTCGACCAGCGGGACGATCGGACCGGTCTTATCCATCCCCGCGCGATCGAGCGCCGCGCCTATGCCGTGCTGGTTGGGCGTGGCGGCGGCGGCGGCGAAGGACCCCGGCACGTGCATGGCGGTGAAGCTCAGCGTCCCGCCGACGATGTCCGGCGACAACATGGTGAAGCCGTTCGGCGCGATGATCTGGCTCACCTGGCCGGTGATGCCGCCCGCCGCCTGGATGAAATCGTACTGCTGGCCGATCAGCAGCTGGCCGCCCTGGTAGCTCTGCAGGACGATGGTTCCGCCGTTGAGGGTGACGGAGCCGCTGACCACCAGTTGGCTGTAGCTGCTCGGCCCGATGCTGAGCAGCAGCTGGCCGTCGGCGCCCTGTATATAGTCGCCGGTGATCGTCAAGGTTCCCGGCGAATGACCGGGATGGACGACGCCGGCGAAGCCGGGCGCGCCCAGGTTGATCAGATTGCCTTGGATGGTCCCGGTGCCGTCCAGCAAACCGCCGCCGCCGACGATGACGAAGCCCGACGTCAATGTGGGCTGCGGCGGATTGGATGCCGGAGGGGTGTAGACGAATGGCGATCCGTTGGGGAAGGTCGTGCCGATGGCGATCACGCCGCCCAGGGCGTCGACCGTGCCGCCGCCGAAGGTCGACAGGTGCTGTGTGATCTGAAGATGGGCGTTGTCGGTGACCGACAGCAAGCCTCGGGTGAGGGTGAAGCTGGCCAGACCGTGCACGGCCGCCGCGCCGGAGACCTCGACCGAGCCGAGGTTGAGCGTCAGGGCGCCGTTTCCGCCGGTGAACTGCAACAGCGAATTGTTGTTCAGCGTCACGTCGCCGCTGCCAACGGACATCGAGCCGCTCAGCAGCAACTGAGCCGTGTCGTTCAGGTCCAGGTCGCTGGCGTCGCCAAGCTGAAGGTCGCCGGTGACGTTGACCACGGATGAGCCGGCGAAGGTCAGGCCACCGTTCTCGCCTTGATCGGCCATGAGACCGCCGGTGAGGTTCAGCGTGCTGTCCGTCACCTTCACGTCCGCACCCGGCGAGAACTGGGTCGCGCAGCAGTCCCCGCCGCTGCCCGGGGGACCGGATATCGTGACCGTCGAGCCGCCGCTGACGGTAAGGCTCGCCGAAAGGATGAGGGTGGCGGCACTGAGCGACCCACCGTTGGTGATCGTCGAT
Source organism: Caulobacteraceae bacterium (assembly GCA_036501825.1). Classification (GTDB taxonomy): domain Bacteria; phylum Pseudomonadota; class Alphaproteobacteria; order Caulobacterales; family Caulobacteraceae; genus JAFECT01. The sequence goes on from DASXZP010000001.1 coordinate 3,602, forward strand.
GCTGTATCGTCGAGAAGGACATCCTTGCTCAGCGTTACGCTTCCGCCGTCGATCTTGAACGAGTTGACCGTGCTACCGCCAGTCGACTCTGGCGCCATAAGGTATTGGGCCTTGATCGAGCCGGCGGTGACGGCGAGGGCGCCGCCATCGTCGAGCAGGATCGTGCCGGCCGTCAGGGTTGCTCCACCCATCAAGGTCAGGCTGCCGCCGTTGATCACCTGGACATCGGGGCCGGCGCCGTTCTGCGTCGATATCAGCGCCGCGCCCAGATCGCCGGTGACCCCCGACGACGCCCCGTTGACGATGAGGGAATCGAATGTGAGCGAACTGCCGTGAAACGATACTGAAAGGGCGTTCAGCGTCGTCGACGGGATGTCGCCCCGGGTGCTCAGCACGCTGATCTTCTTGGCGGTCGCGGTCGCGCCAAGGTCGACGCTGAGCCCGTTCTGCGTCGGCGTGCCCGAGACGGACCCAATGGTCAGGTCACCGTTGTCGGTCAGGGTGCTGCCGAAGCCGGTGACCGAAACGGCGGCGGTGGTGCTGTTATGGTCGCCGATCAGCAGCGTACCGGTGGTGAAGCTGTTGCCGGCGGTGATGCTGACGCCCGCCTTCGAGGAGTCCGCCGCCCCGACGTCGGTCGTCCCGCTGATCGTGACCGCGGCCGTTCCGCCCGGCGCGTTGACAACCAGATTGGAGCCGGCATCGGCGCCGGCTCCCAGCAGCAGGGAACCGGCCGTCAGTTCGCCGCCGTCTCCGACGATCACCGTGCCGTTTCCCTGCTGCCCGATCACGATTTTTCCCGACTGAACGCTGTCGCCGAGGTCGAGGGTGGCGTCTTTTATGGACAAGATTCCGACGCCTGACGCCCCGGCGCCGATTGTCACGGTGCCCGTGGAGGACGGGGTGATCGTGGAGGTATCGCCCTTGCCGCTTCCGACGATGTCGAGTTCGCCCTTTCCGTCGTTGCCGATCACCGTGTTCGGGCCGAGGCTGAGGTTTGAGGCCTGCTGCGCCGACGAAATCGAAACCGTGCCCGACGAGCCGGCGACGTCGCCGATGACCAGGGTGACGTTGCCGAGGTCGAGCTTCGCCCCGCCCCCGACGTTCAGGGCGCCCATGCCCATGTCCCCGACGTCGACAGAGGCATCGGCGCCGGTGACGTTCAGTTTCGTGCCGCTTCCATCCAGTGTAAGCGTTCCCATGCCCGTGCTTTGCCCGCCGATATCGACGCCCTGGATATCGACCTCCGCGCCATTCCTGATATCGGCGAGGCCCGAACCGCCGAAGCCCACGTAGAGGATCGCGTTGGGCGCCTCGACCATCGTCCCGGCGTCGGTCACCGTGAGCGATCCAAGGCTGCCCGGATTGCGCGCGACGCGGAGTTGGATGCCGTCGACCGTCAGCGTCCCGCCATCGGCAACGGTCAGCGTTCCCGTGCCGTTGTACCCCACGGCGAGGCTTTGGACGTTTTCCCAGGACGACCCCTTGCCGGTGACGGTGACCACCCCCACCGCCTGTGGCTGATCGCCGATATCGCCGGAGAGGAACCCGCTCCCGTCGACGCTGTCGCTGAGCACCAGACCACCCGCCGAGACGGTCATGTTGCCGACGCCGGTGTTGTTCAATCCCACGACGAGCAGATCGTCGGTGGTGAGCGAGGCGTGGTTGGTGACGGTGAGATTGCCAACGTCGTTGGCGCCGACATAAAGCCGGTCGGCGTCGTCCCATTCGACATTGCTTCCGTCGAGCGTGACGCTGGAGCCGCCGGAGCCTTGCAGCAGCGCGACGTAGCTGACGGCCCCCGTCGTGATCTTCGACGAGCCGGTGACGTTCAATGAGCCCGGCGCCGAGAATCCCGCCACCAGCGAATTGCCGAGGGTCAGCGCGCCATCGACCACCTTGAGGCTCGCGACCCCGGCTGGCCCCGCCGTCATCGAGGGAAAGATCACGCCGATCGAGAGATTGCCCGCCGCGATCGTCCCGCCCTTGACGCTGACAAAGGTGTTGGAGGCCGGAGCGATCGAGCCGTCCAGCGGTTGCACCATCAGGTCGACGTCCTGCGATCCGCTCAAGGTCCCGCCGTTGTCGACCAGGATGACGTTGGCGCCGGTCGCGGATTTCGGGTCGTTGCCGCCGGTGTAGAGTTGGGTCCCGACTCCGCCGACCGTCCCTTTGGAGATCTCGACCACGCCGGGCAGGGATTGGTTATCGGACGCGGCGCTGATCTGGACGAGACCCTGCGAGGTGATGTTTCCGCCGGAAATCAGCAGCGTCGAGGCGAGGAACTGAACCGCGCCGGGCCCCTGCCCGCCGGGGGGGATGAACACCGCCTGGGTGACCGCGAGGTTGCCCGTTGCGCCCAGGATCAGATTGTCGGCGACCGTGATCGTTCCGGGGTCCACCTCGCCCGGTCCGGTCACGAACAGGCTGCCGACCGTCCCGCTGCCGAAGACCTTCATGCCGTTGCCTTGGTAGCCTCCAGGGACCACATAGCCGAAGACGGGTTGGTCGGGGCCGACGGAGCCGTTCGGGCCCTGGACCGCATTGATTTGTACTGGCGGATCGCCGCCCACGGTGATCGAATCGTTCGGCCCAGGCGCGGGGTAGCCCGGCGTGAGATTGTAGGACGAGCCGCTGAACAGGTCGCCGGTGCCGTCGAAGATCGTCGTGTTGCCCACGCCGTCGCCGCAGAAACAATCCGGCGTCGGATGTACGCCGTAGAGCGGCACCATCTGGATATGACCGAGAAAGAAGTCCGCCGTCGCGCGCGCCGGGCCGGCCTGGGCGGCGCAAGCCAGGACAGCCAGTGAAGCCATGGCGCGCCAGGGTCGCTGACCGCGAAAGGGTGGGCCGGGGAACGCGGCAGGCCCAGGTGCGCGGTAGATCGTAAGACGTGAAGTCACACCGCGGCTGATGGAACGTTTCGATCTGTTCACAACCACGCCCCCGATGGTCATCGCGGTGAACTGGACTGATCTATTCGGCGAAACCGGCTGATGTCGACTGAGGACAGTCTTGCCCGGTCATCGCACTGCGTGATCGATGTCCACACTCCAGCCGCCACTCCTCGGCTGATTGCTAGCATAGGCGGCGCTACGTCTAAATGAGACCTGAAGTCTTGAGCGAGGTCTTAAGACCTGCGAAGGTCTTAGGACCATAGCGGAGGCATCGTGAAACTGCTGGTTGTTGACGATCAGGCGATCGTGCGGCAGGGCATCGCCGCGCTGCTCATCCAAGCAGACGCAGCGACAGTCGTGTTGCAGGCGCGCGATAGCGCCGACGGTCTCGAACTGGCGGGCGCGCACGCCGATCTGGACGCGATCTTTCTCGACCTGGCCATGCCAGGCGTCGGCGGCATGGCGGCGATCGCCGCCTTCGGGCGGCGACGGCCGGCGGTTCCGCTGATCGTGCTCAGCGCCTCGGACGATCCGGTGAAGGTGCGCCAGGCGTTCGACCATGGGGCGCTCGGCTACGTGCCCAAGTCCGCGAGCGCCGAGACGCTTCTGGCGGCGCTGCAGCTGGTTTTGAGGGGCGAGGCGTTCGTGCCGGCGCTGCTGCTGAGCGACCGACCGCCCATCAGGGCGAACACCGCGCGCGGCAGGCGCACGGGTTCCTTGACCGAGCGCCAGGCGGAGGTGCTGGGCTGCCTTGCGCTCGGCCTTTCCAACAAGGCCATCGGGCGCAGGCTGGGCGTGGCCGAGAAGACCGTGAAGGCGCACGTCACCGCTGTCCTTCGCGGCCTGGCGGCGGCCAACCGCGGCGAAGCCGTCGAACGCGCCCGCGCCGGCGGGCTCATCTGATGTTACGCACGAGCCCCTAGCTCGCCGGCGGCCCGCGCTCGTTGATGAGGTTGCCGATCGCGGCGCGCAGCCTGCCCCCGGGAACCGGCTTGTGCAGCAGGACGAGGCCGGTGTCGTGCGCCTCGCGCAGGCGTTCGGGCGCGGTGTCGCCGGTTATCAGCAGCGCGGGGATCGTCGTCCGACAGGCGGCACGGACCCGCGCGATGACCGTCATGGCGGACTCGCCGCCGCGAAGCCGCCAATCGCAGATCACCAGCCGCGGCGCCCGCCCGTTCAACAGCTCGATGATTTCGTCGCCCGAAGCGGCGACGACGACGTCGTAGCCCCATGCGCGGAGCAAACTCCGCATGCCTTCGCGGACGGCCGCCTCGTCGTCGACGACCGCGATCAATCCGACGCCCGTCGCGGGCATGGGCTCAGCCGCCGGCGCCTCGATCACCGGCTCCGCCGCCGCCAGGGGCGCTTGGATCATGAAGGCCGAGCCACGCCCCGGCGTCGAACGCAGTGTGACCGGACAGTCGATCAGCGCCGCCACCCGCCGGGTGATCGCAAGGCCAAGACCCAGGCCCCTGTCCCGATCGCGCTCCAGATTGCCGATCTGGTAGAATTCCTCGAAGATCCGCGCCTGGTGGTCGGGGGCGATGCCCGGGCCGGTATCCCAGACCCCGACGGTCAGCCGCGGTCCCCGCCGGCAACCGACAACCACCCGGCCGCGGTCTGTATAGCGAACGGCGTTGGAGAGCAGATTGCGCAAGATCTGCTCCAGCATGGCCGGGTCTGTCCTGACGCTGAGCGAACAGGGGTGCAGGCCCAGGCCGACGCCCTTGCGATTGAGTTCAGGAGCATAGTCGCGGCAGATTCGTTCCAGGAGCGGCTGAATCGGAAAGACGCTCGGCCGCGGATGAACGACGCCGGCGTCGAGTTGTGAGACATCCAGAAGTGCGTCGAGAAGGCCGTTCATCGCATCGAGCGACTCGTCGATCTGACCGGTGAGCCCGCGGGCGCCAGGGCCCATGGGTTGTCGCTCCAGGGCGGCCACGAACATGCCGAGCGCATGCAGCGGTTGGCGCAGGTCGTGGCTGGCGGCGGCGAGGAAACTGGTCTTGGCGGCGTTGGCCGACTCGGCGCGCTCCTTCTGGAATTTGAGGTCGTCGGCAAGGTCGAGGTTCTCGAACCTGAGCTCCAGCGCCCGCGTGAGCGATGCGCTCTGCACGCGGCCAAGCAGAGCGACCGCGGTGGCGAAAACCATGTCCAGCACCGCCATCGCCCAGTGAAGCGGGTCGCCCCTGGACACGCTCCAGATCGCAAACGGGACCGTCGCCGGAAGCAGGAGCGCATAGAAGGCCGGGGTAAAGCTGCCCAGCGACGAGACGGCGCTTGCCGCGGCGCTGGTGGCGACCAACAGCACCCAGAGTTGCTGGTCGATGCTGCCCGGGGTCGCGAGCCAGATTTCGCCAAGGCCCCAGCGGCAGCCTTCGACGAAGCCCGCGGCGCAGAAGGCGCCGGCCCAGAAGCGCCAGCGCGCGTCGGCGGGCCTGGCGCGCCAAAAACCCAGGCACAACAGCAATTGCCATACGGCCGAAGCGGCGGTGATGGCGAGCCAGGCCTCGACCCGCGGCGCTGTCGTGTGATCGGAATAGATCAGGACCCAGGCCAGCACGACGACGCCAAAGAGGGCGCCGATCACGCCCACCGGCGCGTTGCGGTAAAGCAGCCGCGTTCGCTCCGCCGCAACGCGGTCGGCCCTCGGTGGAAGGCCCAGGCCAATGGTCACATCAGCCAAAGCTGGGTCACGCGATTTGGAGCGATGAAACTCGTCCCCTACGACGCCTGCTGACGAACACCTTAGCGCACAGGGCGGCCAGCTTCACCAGCGCGTCAGATCAGCCCCGACAGCGGCGAGGACGGGTCGGCGTACATCCGCCTGGGCATGCGGCCGGCGAGGAAGGCTTCGCGGCCGGCGATCACCGCGTGCTTCATGGCGCGGGCCATGCGGATCGGGTCCTTGGCCTGGGCGATGGCGGTGTTCATCAGCACCGCGTCGCAGCCCAGCTCCATGGCCAGGGTGGCGTCCGACGCGGCGCCCACCCCGGCGTCGACCAGCACGGGCGCCCTCGCCTGCTCGACGATCAGCGCGATATTGAGCTTGTTCTGCAGCCCGAGGCCCGAGCCGATCGGCGCGCCCGCCGGCATGATCGCCGCCGCGCCGGCGTCCTCCAGCTTGCGGCAGAAGACCGGGTCGTCGCTGCAATAGACCATGACGCTAAAGCCGTCGGCGACCAGCAGCTTCAGGGCGCGCAGCGTCTCCTCCATGTCGGGATAGAGATGCTTGGTGTCGCTCAGCACCTCCAGCTTGACCAGGTCCCACCCCCCGGCCTCGCGCGCCAGCCTGAGCGTGCGCACCGCCTCCTCGCCGGTATGGCAGCCGGCGGTGTTGGGCATGAAGGTGAAGCGCTCCGGGCTGACATGGTCGGTCAGCCGCGGCTGGCTTGGATCGTCCAGATTGACCCGGCGCAGCGCCACGGTGACGATCTCGGCGCCCGCCGCCTCGGCCGCCGCGGCGTTCTGGGCATAGTCCTTGTACTTGCCGGTGCCGACGATCAGCCGCGAGCGGAAGGTGCGCCCGGCGACGGTCCAGGTGTCTTCGCCAAGCGTCGAGCCGTCCATGTCCTCATCCGCCTCCGACAAAGTGCACGATCTCGATCCGGTCGCCGTCGCACAGGGACGCCCGCGCATAGGTCGAGCGCGGCACGATCTCGAGATTGCGCTCGACGGCGACCTTGCGCGGATCCAGCTTCAGGGCGGCGACCAGGGCGGCGATATCGCCAAGCTCGGCGAAGGTTCGCGCTTCCCCGTTGATGATCAGGCGCATCGCCAACTCCCGTTTAGGGCCGGCCGGGCGTGGGGGGAAAAGGAATCCGGCGCATGGGCCCGAATTCAGCTCTCTCCCTTCGCCGGCATGACCCGGATCAGGTTCAGCGGGTCGCCGCGCCGCGCCATGAAAGACGCAAAGCGGCCTCTCAGTCCCTTCAAGCGGGACTCCCCGGAGACTCCCGATCAAACTACGCCCTGGCCGACAAGGGTCAAGCCGCCTTCGGGACCCCTTGGAGGCCCGCGCTTGTTCGCCCCGCCGGGCGCGGATACAAGACGCTGCAAATCACCTCCAGCGCATCGACCGCGAGGCGTATGTCTAAACCGATCTATGTGCTGAGCGGTCCCAATCTCAATCTCTTGGGATCGAGGGAGCCGCATATCTACGGAACCACCACGCTGGAGAACATTCGCGTCGCCTGCGAGGCGCGGGCGGTCGCCCTGGCGCGGACCATCGTCTTCCGGCAGAGCAATCACGAGGGCGAGCTGATCGACTGGGTGCAGGAGGCCGGGCGCGAGGGGGCGGGCCTGGTGCTCAATCCCGCCG
>DASXZP010000002.1:0-50905 GCA_036501825.1 Caulobacteraceae bacterium
ACGAGATCGTAGGCGCTCATGGTCTTGTTCCTTTTCCTGCGCCCTCCCGGCGTCGCGGCCTCCCAAGCTCCATCGGGCAAGGGGCAAGAAGCAAAGAACCCCTCCAGGCCGGGCCGGGAGGGGTTCTTTGCGTACAACCGAGTTCAAGAAAACCCAGCCGCTAACCCCTCCACGCGCGCGTATCCAGCTGCTCGACCTTGCGGTCGAACAGGATGGTCGCGTTTGGATAGGTCATCGGCCTGAGAGACATGGCGCTCTTTCCTCGGGACGGCGCAGATAGCACGAGCGACCCTGCTCGCCTAGCCGAACGCGCGCGCAACGCAGCACGTGTGACGCAAACGCAACGGTCGCATGCCCGACTCGCGCCAAGTCTCCCCCTAAAGGGGGAGCGCGCCCGACCTGGCCGCGTTGTATCATTGTGATAAAACGGTTGACGCGGGATTAGTCGCGATCGCTGCAAACTTTCTGTTGCACGTCGCAACGGACGGCTCTATACGCCGCGTCCCGTCTCTTCGGAGGCGGGGTCCGACGGCGGCGCAGGATTCGCTTTCATCTTGTTAAGAAGCGGGTCGCGGGTTCAATTCCCGCCCCCAGACGCAAGTCTGGGGTAGCTCAGTGGCAGAGCAGCTAGCGAATCCGCCTGTTCCCCGTCGGAAGTCTCGCATCGGCGGTGCAGAGTCCGGGTTCTTCGTCCTTGATAACGACGATGGCGAAAGCCGTCTCCCGGTCTCGAATTTCCCTGAAGCGAGCGTTCGCGGCGGCGACAGGTAATCGGGGTTCATCGCTCCAGGAAAGGGGCGGCCCATGGTCTTCGGCCGCAAGGCTGAAGGTCGAGGCTCCACGGCGGCGACCGTTGGACGGAAGCGCTCCTCCCCGGCCGATTATTCCCCGCGAACGCTCGCACGAGCCGAAAAAAATCTCGGCTCGAATTTTTTGCTGTTGCATTATGCAACAAGCCCTGTATGTACCCGCCTCCCGCCGGATGGTCCGGCGGGAGGACGGTTCCGGCGGCGAATGAAAGCGATTTCTTCGGGTAAAGCTCCTCACGGAGCGAGCGGGTTCGAATCTCGCACCCCATGACGACGGTTTAGGCCGCCGTTCTGGGGAGGCGCTTTCGCCCGTACCCCGGAACCGGCCTGTTTACCAACGCGGCTAGCCGCGACGTCTGAAAGGAGGCGTCGTCATGCGTCTCAACCTTTTCCAGCGCCGGCGCCCCGCCGGCCAAGACCGCACCTTCGAAGGCGCGCCGGCCGTTTCGCTGACCGCGGAACAACGCCTGCGCCGTTCGGTGGCGTCGTGCTTCCTGTTCGAGAGCGAGTTCTATGAGGACGGCGTCACCATCGCCGACCGTATCGCCGCGCTCGCCGCGGAAGTCTCGCCCCAGACCCTCGCCGCCCTGGCGATCGAAGCGCGCGAGGTCTTCAACCTGCGCCATGCGCCGTTGCTGTTGCTCTGTGCGCTGACCCGCACGGGCGCCGGTACGTCTTTGGTCGCCGACACCATCGAGCGGGTGATCCAGCGCGCCGACGAACTGAGCGAGTTCCTGGCCATCTATTGGCGGGGCGGCCGCAAGCCGCTGTCCAAGCAGACGAAGCTTGGCCTCGCCCGCGCCTTCGGCAAGTTCGACGCCTACCAGCTCGCCAAGTACGACCGCGACGGGCCGGTGAAGCTGCGCGATGTGCTGTTCCTCGTCCACGCCAAGCCCAAGGACGAGGCGCAGGCCGCGCTGTGGAAGCAGGTGGCCGAACGCACCCTGCCGGCGCCGGACACCTGGGAGGTCTCGCTTTCGGGCGGGGCCGACAAGCGCGAGACGTTCGAGCGCCTGCTGCGTGAGAGCAAGCTCGGCTACCTGGCTCTGCTGCGCAACCTGCGCAACATGGACCAGGCCCGGGTTGACGAAGCGCTGGTGAAGGACGCGGTGCTCGCCCGCAAGGGCGCAGGCCGGGTCCTCCCGTTCCGCTACGTCGCCGCCGCCCGCGCGGCGTCGCGCTTCGAGCCGTGGCTCGACGAGGCGCTGATCGAGGCGGTGCTGGAAGGTCCGGTGTTCGACGGCAAGACGATCGTGCTGGTCGACGTATCCGGTTCGATGGACGCGCGTCTGTCGGCCCGGTCGGACCTGACGCGGGTGGACGCGGCGGCGGCTCTGGCCAGCGTCGTGCCCGGCGACCTGCGGGTCTTCACGTTCTCGAACGAGATCGTGGAGGTTCCCGCCCGCCGCGGCATGGCCGGCGTCGACGCCATCGTGCGGTCTCAGGTGCACGGCGGCACCGAGCTCGGCAAGGCGGTCGCGCACGTCAACCGTCTGCCGCACGATCGCCTGATCGTGGTGACCGACGAACAGGCATGCGCGCCGGTTCCCGACCCGCGCGCCGCGAAGGCCTATATGGTCAACGTGGCGAGCGCGCGGAACGGCGTGGGCTACGGCCGGTGGACCCACATCGACGGCTTCTCCGAAGCGGTCCTGCGCTTCATGCACGAGCATGAGGCCCTGACCGCGGAGGCGCCCGCTCGATGACCGCCGAGGAGCTCCGGCGGGCGGCGATTACCCTCTTCGGCGAGCGGGGCTGGATGTCCCGCCTGTCGGAGGCCCTGGGTGTCGACCGCTCGTCGGTCTCCCGCTGGTTCGCGGGGCTGCCCGTCCCCGGTCCCGCAGCCGCCGCGGTGCGCGCCTGGCTGGTGATCTACCGCACAACGCGGTGTGCGCCCGGCGCGTTCGAAGCGCCGCAGGATGTGAAGATCCCGAGCGCGAGCGAGGTCCGCAAGTCGGCGCAACAGGGGCGTTGAGCACCGCGCCTGCGCGACCTTGCCACGACCCGAACACTCGATCGCGACGCCTTTGGCCTTCCGAAGTGATCGGCGTATGCTGCCGCCAAGCGGGGAGAGCGGCATGGTCGATGGCTTGAGGACGCCTCGCCTTGGCGTAGGTCTGTCGACCGCGCCGGTAGGGCCGGAGCAGCGGCGGCTGGCGTGGGCGGCGGTGGCGGTTTCCGCGGCCTGTCTTTTCATCGTCGCGCCCTATGCGCGCCACGACCTGTGGCATGCGCCGGCGTTCACCCCGGCCTATTGCGCGGCGCTGTGCATGATCGACCTGATCACGGCGGGGCTGCTGTTCGTGCAGTTCTTCCGGCTGCGGACCCTGGCGCTGCTGGTGCTTGCCTCGGGATACCTGTTCTGCAGTCTGATCGCCGTCGCGTTCATGCTCACCTTTCCCGAGGTGTTCGGGCCCGAAGGCATCCTCGGCGGCGGTCCACAAAGTTCGGCGTGGCTCTATGTGTTCTGGCGCGGGCTGTTCCCGGCCTTTGTCCTGGCCTACGCCCTGCTGTCCGGCCGCAAGGGCGAGATTCGCCCCGGCGCGCTGAACCCCGGCCCGGCGACCGCGGCGGCCGCCGGCCTGGTCATCCTGCTCACGGTCGCCCTCACCTACGTCTCCACGCGCGACGAGGCCCTGCTGCCGACCATCATGGTCAGCGGCGACTATCACCGCACGCTCGCGCTGGGCCTGAGTCCCGGACTGTTGCTGTTCGACGTTGCGGCGCTGATCGCCATGTGGGGCCGCCGGCGCGCCTCGGTGCTCGACCTCTGGATCATGGTGGTGCTGTGCGCCTGGTTCTGCGACGTGAGCCTGAGCGCCGTGCTCGACAGCCACCGCTATGACCTGGGCTGGTACGCGGGGCGCGCCTACGGCCTGTTCGCCGGCAGCTTCGTCCTGGTCGGCCTGCTGGCGGAGCTGAACACGCTCTACGGCCGGCTCGAGGGCGCGCTGGACACGGCGGAGCGGCAGAACGCGGAGCTGATGCGCTCGCGCGAGGAGCTCGGCCGCGTGCAGCGGCTGGAGGCGATGGTTCAGCTGACCGGCGGCATCGCCCACGACTTCAACAACCTGCTCACCGCCATCATCGGCAGCCTCGACATCATCCGTCGCAAGCCCGACGCTCCCGACCGCGTCGCGCGCCTGGCCGACAACGCGGGCAAGGCGGCCGCCCGCGGCGCGGAACTGATCAAGCGCATGCTGAGCTTCGCGCGGCGGCACGACCTGAAGCCGGAGGTGTTGAACCCCAACGCCGTTCTGCTCGAGTTCGAGGGCATGGCGGCGCACGCGGCAGGCGAAACGGTGCGCGTGGCCTTCGATCTCGACAGCGCGGTGCATCCCGTGCGCGCCGATGCGACCGAGTTCCAGGCCGCGGTGCTGAACCTCATCACCAACGCGCGCGACGCCATGCCCGACGGCGGCCCCGTGCGCATCGAGAGCCGCAACTTCGATTTGGAAAGCGGCGATCCGCGCCTGGGTTTGGACCTTGCGCCCGGCGCCTATGTCCGTATCGCCATCATCGATACCGGCGAAGGCATGGACGCGGCGACGCTGGAGCGCGTGTTCGAGCCCTTCTTCACCACCAAGGAGCCGGGCCGCGGCACCGGTCTCGGCCTCAGCCAGGTCTATGGGTTCGCGCGCGACGCCGGCGGTCGTGTGGACATCGAGTCGGCGCCCGGCGCCGGCACGACGGTATCGCTGCTGCTGCCGCGCTCGACCGAAGGCGCGTTGGACGGCGTCGCCGACATCGCGCCGTTGCGCCAGGCGCGGGACGGGGAAACCGTGCTGGTGGTCGAGGACGACGCCGACGTCATCGCCGCCGCGCGCGAGAGCCTGCTCGATCTCGGCTACGCCGTGCTGCTGGCTGTCAATGCCGACGAGGCGCTCGCCTTGTTGCGAGGCGAGACGCGGCGTATCGACATCCTGTTCTCCGACGTGATGATGCCGGGCGGCATGAACGGCGTGCAGCTCGCGGTCGAAGCGCGGCGGCTGCGGCCGGGGCTGAAGGTGCTGCTTACCTCCGGCTATGCGGACATGGTGCTGCGCGAGCACGACATCCCGGCCAACACGCCGCTGTTGTCCAAGCCCTATCACCGCGAGGACCTGGCCCAGAAGATCCGGCTGGTGCTGGGCGCCTGAGGCTTTGAAACGCAAAAGGATTCGCCGCCCTCGCCGATTCTCGTCGAACGTGTATAATGATCGTTCCGAGTCTGGCCGGCGGGGCGTCGGGCGGCTTTCACAGGACCAGCCATGACCGTTACCCTGCGGCGCCTTTCCGACCCCGACCTCAATCTCGTCGTCTACCGCGACGCGGTCACCCGCGACCAGCTCCTGACCTTCTGGCGCTCGATCGACGCAGCCGACGCGCGTAACGCCGCGCCCTGGCTCAGTTACTACAGCCCCGAGACCGATATTTCGGAACTCGACCTCATGGCCTTCGTCGAGCTCAAGCGCATCATGGACCCAAAGATACGCACCATGGCCAACGCGGCGCCGGTCGTATCCGCCATGGTCTGCGATTCACGCCTGAACGCCGCGATCCTGAACCTGTGGAAGGGCTATGTCGGGCGCGACCCGGAGTACATGTCCGAGCCCAACATCTTCACCAGTCTCCAGGCGGCCTGCCAGTGGATCGGCCTGGACCCGTCCGCGCACGAACTTGTGACCAAGGCCGTCCACTCGCGCGCGGCTTAGGCGCCGACTCTTAGGCGAAGGCTGCGGCCGCCATCGCCTCGTCGATAGCTTTCCAGGCGGGTCCGAGTTTCGGCGCCGAGGCTTCGTTGGCGTCGCAGTTCTGGATGCGCGCGAGACCGACGCGGCTGTCGACGTAGGTTTTGACTTCCGACAGGAAGCCGAAGATGCCGCCGCCGTGTTCGATGAAGGCGCCGTGCGCGTCCTCGCCAATCCCAAGGCCGAAGCCGTATTTGATGTCCACCGGCTTGCCATCCTTGCCCTTGCGCGACGGGATGGTCCCGTCCTTCAGGCGGCCGGGCGTGGTCATCAGCTTGAGGCTTTCGGCGTTCACCACCTTGCCGGCGAGCAGGGCCTGGTGCCAGCGGCACAGGTCCTCGCAGGTCGAACGCAGGGCGCCGGCGCCGCCGGGGTAGGTCATGGAGATGTAGGCGGCATTGATGTAGCCGCTCGGCGCCTTGGCGTCGGGGGTGTAGCCCGAGGCGCGGTTGGGCACGACCTCAGACAGGTCGTCATCGGCGGTGAGCGCAAGGCCTGCCGGATCGAGCACTTGGTGACGCAGCGCGAGCGCATAGGGCTCGCCCGCCAGTTTCTCGAACAACAGCCCCAACAGCACGAAGGCGGAGTTGCTGTAGTTCCACGCCGTGCCCGGTTCGGCGACGAACTCGGGATCGGTCTCGGTCTTCATCGCGGTGTAGAGCTCGGGCGAGGGATAGTCGTGGCGCGCGCGGTCGTAAAAGATGTCGCGCGTCTTGGTGTCGGTGTAGTTGCCGAGGCCCGAGGTGTGGGTAAGCATCTCGCGGATGGTGATGTCGCCGCCGCGCGGGAAGTCCGGATAGTAGGTCGAGAACTTGGCGTCGAGGTCGAGCTTGCCCTGCTCGCGCATCTTCATCAGGCCCGCAGCGGTGAATTGTTTGCTGATCGAGCCGATGTGCTGGACCGATGCCGGCGACATGGGCGTGCCGGTCTCGAGGTTGGCGAAACCGTAGCCCTTGGACAGGGAAAACGCCCCCTTGCGGAAGATCGCGACCTGTAGCCCCGGGGTGAGCTTGTCGCTCACCATCTGACCCACGGCCGCGTCCACGCTCATCGGCGCCGCCGCTTCGGGCGCCGCCGCGGCCCTCGCCCCGGCCGCTGCACTGACCGCCGCCGCCAGGCCCGCTGCGCCTGCGATCAGGCCGCGCCGCGACAGACCGGCGTCCGCGGCCGGACTTTGCTGAACCTTTTCCATGACTTCTCCCCTCGCCGCGCCCAACCGGGGCCGCGGTCTTGCTGATTGTAGTTTTCCAGACTTGAAAACTTTTTCAAGGGTGCGAATCCTGCGTCCCTGACCCGGGGGGACCATGACCGTCATTCGCCGCTTCGCCTTCGCCAGCCTGTCCGCCGCCGCCGTTCTCGCCCTGGGCGCCGCGGCGCCTGCGCCGGCCGCCGCCCCCGCCCCGCCGAGCGCCGCGGCGGTCGCCGGCCACCCGTCCGAAATCTCCCTGCCTGACACCAAGCGCATCCCGTTCGTGTCCAAGGTCAACGGCCACGGCTATTCCATCGACGTCTACCTGCCCGACGCCCCGCCGCCGCCGAAGGGCTATCCGGTGATCTATGTCTTCGATGGCGACGGCTATTTTCCCAGCGTCATGGCCGCGGCCCAGGCGGATTTCACCAACGCCTTCATCGTGGTCGGCATCGGCTATCCGCGCGACCCGGCCTGGGCCGAGGCGGAATTGAAGAAGCATCCCAAGGTCGGCGGCATTCTGGGCGCGGCGCCGCCCTTCGAGCGCGCGGTTTCGATCGAGCGCGAATACGACATGAGCCTTCCCGGCGATGAGGAGACGATCAAGTCGATGGCGCTCGCCGGCGCGGAGATGAGCGCGTCGGACTTCGGCGGCCTGGACGACTATCTCAAGGTGATCGAGACCGACATCAAGCCGCGCATCTATGCGCTGGCGCCGGTCGACAAGACGAACCAGACCTTGTTCGGCCATTCGCTGGGCGGCCTCGCGGTCGTCGAAGCGCTGTTCACCGAGCCCGGCGCGTTTCGCACCTTCGTCGCGGCGTCGCCCTCGATCTGGTGGGCGAACCGCGCGGTGTTGAAGCGCGAGGCGGCGTTCGATCAGGCGATCGCGTCGGGTCACGCGACGCCGCGGGTGCTGATCACCGTCGGCGGCGAGGAGGAGACCATGCCCAAACTTCCGCCGGAAATGGCCGCTCTGGCCCCCAAGGTGAAGGAGCAGTTGGAGCACGCCCGCATGGTCGGCAACGCCTGCGACCTGGCCAAGCGCCTGCAGACGCTGCACAGCGCCAAGGGCTATGTCGTGGAAAATTGCGCCGTGTTCGACGCGCTCAGTCACCAGCTTTCCCCGTGGCCTGCGATTGCCCGCACGGTCGCATTCGCCGGTTCGGAGTAGACCATGACCCTCGTTCGTTACGCCGCGCTCGCCGCCTCGGCCGCCGCCATCTGTCTCGCCGCCGCCGCACCGGCGCCGCCCGCAGCCGCGCCCGCTCCGCCGCCGCCCAGCGCCGCAGAGGCCGCGGGGCATCCGTCGGAAGTCTCTCTGTCCGACACGCGCCGCATCGCCTTCGTGTCGCAAGTGAACGGTCACGGCTATTCGATCGACGTCGCCCTGCCGTCCGTGCCGCCGCCGCCCAAGGGCTATCCGGTGATCTATCTGTTCGACGGCGATGGCTATTTCGGGAGCATGGCCGAGGCGGTGCGCATGAACGGCAACGCGCCGCAGGCCATCGTGGTCGGTATCGGCTATCCGCACGATGCGGCGTGGCCGAAGACGGTGCTCGACAAGCATCAGCCGCTGGCGCCCGCTTACGCCGCGGCGCCGCCGCACGACGCCGCCGCAGGCCTCGCGCGCATGTATGACCTGACCCTGCCGGCCAGCGAGGAGACGCTGAAGGCGGCGAGCGGCGGGGTGCTGACGGTCCGCCCGCAGGACGTGGGCGGCATCGACGAGCTCCTGAAGACCATCGAGACCGACATCAAGCCGCGCGTCTATGCACTGGCGCCCGTGGACAAGAGCAACCAGACCCTGTTCGGCCATTCGCTCGGCGGACTGGCCGTGGTCGAGGCGCTGTTCACCGAACCGCAGGCGTTTCGCACGTTTGTCGCCGCAAGCCCGTCGATCTGGTGGGGCGACGAGGCGGTCCTGAAGCATGAGGCGGCCTTCGATGCGGCGATCACCTCGGGCCAGGCCGCGCCGCGGGTGCTGATCACCGTGGGCAGCGAGGAAGAGACCCTCCCGGCCCTGCCGCCGTCGATGGCGGCGCAGAAGGCCGTCATCGAAGCGATGATCAAGAAGGACCGTATGGTCGGCAACGCCTGCGACCTCGCCAAGCGCCTGCAGGCCCTGCACGGCGCCGCGGGTTACCAGGTCGCCGACTGCGCCGTCTTCGCCGGCCAGCAACACGGCATTTCCCCGTGGCCTGCGATGGGCCGCGCGGTCAGCTTCGCGTTCCCGCAATAAACATCAGCCGAGCAACGACGTTCAGAGAGAGCAAACATGACGAAATGGATCCTCACCGCCAGTGCGGCGGCTTCGGCGCTCGTGATCGGGACGGCCGGCTTCGCCGCGGCGCATCACGCGACGCACTACGACGTCATCATTCGCGGCGGCACGGTCTATGACGGATCGGGCGGCAAGCCCTACGTCGCCGACGTCGCGATTTCGGGCGACCGCATCGCGGCCATTGCCCCGCACATCGCCGGTCACGCCAGGCAGGAGGTCGACGCGCGCGGCAAGGCGGTGGCGCCGGGCTTCATCAACATGCTGGCGCACCCGGAGGAAAGCCTGATCGCCGACGGGCGCGGCCTGTCCGACCTCGCCCAGGGCGTAACGCTCGAGGTGATGGGCGAAGATTCCATGGGCCCCTTGACCCCCGAGATGAAGGCGCTGGCGGAAAAGCGCCAGGGCGACGTGAAGTACCCGATCACCTGGACCACGCTCGGCGGCTATCTGAATATGCTGCAGACGCGGGGCGTCGCGCCCAACGTCGCGTCGTTCGTGGGCGCGGGGACGGTGCGCACCAACCTGTTGGGCGAACGCGACGTACAGCCGACGCCGCAGCAGCTCGCCGCCATGCAGGGACTGGTGAAACAGGCGATGGAGGAAGGCGCGCTGGGCCTGACCGACGCCTTGATCTATTCGCCCAACACCTACGCCAAGACGCCGGAGCTGGAGGCGCTGGCCAAGATTTCGGCGCGCTGCGGCGGCATCTATATCTCGCACATGCGCAGCGAAGGCGACCGGCTGCTGGAGGCGGTGGACGAGTCGATCGACATCGCCAAGACCTCCGGCGCGCCGGCGGAGATCTATCACTTCAAACAGGCGGGCAAGTCGAACTGGGACAAGTTCGGTCCCGTGGTCGCCAAGATCGAGGACGCGCGCGCACACGGCACGCGGATCACCGCCGACATGTACGTCTATACCGCCGGCGCCACCGGCCTCGACGCGTCGATGCCGTCGTGGGTGCAGGACGGAGGGCTGGAAAAGTGGATCGAGCGGCTGAAGGACCCCGCGATCCGCGCCAAGGTGAAGGCCGAGATGGACAATCCCCATCCCGGCACGTGGGAAAACCTCTACGCCGGCGCCGGACCCGAAGGCATGATTCTCGACGCGTTCAAGAACCCCAAACTCAAACCGCTCACCGGCAAGACCCTGGCGGCGGTCGCCAAGGAGCGGGGCGAGAGCCCCGAGGACACGGCGATGGACCTGGTCGTCGAGGACGGCAGCCGCGTCGGCGTGGTCTATTTCCTGATGAGCGAGGACAATGTTCGCAAGGAAGTCGCCCTGCCCTGGATGAGCTTCGGCTCCGACGAAGCGGCGCCCGCGCCCGAGGGCGTGTTCCTGCTGCAGATGGATCACCCGCGCGCCTACGGCAATTTCGCGCGCGTGCTGGGCCACTATGTGCGCGACGAGCACGACCTGACCTTGCCGGCGGCGATCCGTCAGTTGAGCGGCCTGCCGGCGGAGAACCTGTCGCTGAAGGATCGCGGGCATCTGAAGCCCGGCTATTTCGCCGACGTGGTGGTGTTCGACCCGAACACCATCGCCGACCACGCGACCTATGACAAACCGGCGCAGCTGGCGACCGGCGTCGACGACGTGCTGATCAACGGCGGTTTTGCTTTCAAGGACGGCAAGGCCACCGGCGCCCACACCGGCCGCTTTGTCCACGGCCGCGCCTGGACCGGGCTGAAGGGGGGCGGCTGCCGCAAGTCGGCGGCGGACTGGACCTGGTCCAAGACCTGAGGGGGAAACGCGCATGACCGGATTTCCGACCCGTCGCCTGTTCGCGAGCCTCGCGATCGCAGCGCTTGCCTTGGCCGCGGCCGCATCGGCGGCCCCGCCCCACTACGATCTCGTCATCGAGGGCGGGCGGGTGATCGACCCCGAGTCCGGCCTGGACGCGGTGCGCAACGTCGGCGTGCTCAACGGCAAGGTGGCGATCATCACCGCAGCGCCGATCGAGGGCGCGCGCGTGGTGCACGCGGAAGGCCTGGTGGTGGCGCCGGGCTTCATCGACCTGCACTCCCATTCGCAGCAACTACCGGGCGCGCGCATGCAGGCGTTCGACGGGGTGACCACCGCGCTGGAACTCGAGATGGGCTCGCTGCCGATCGAGAAGTACTACGCCGACACCGCCGCGGAAGGCCGGCCGATCAACTACGGCGCCTCAGTGTCGTGGGCGCAGGCGCGTATGCAGGTGATGGACGGGGTGCAGCCGCGCGGATCGGTCGAGACGTTTCAGGAAGCGCAGTCGCTACCCAACTGGTCGTCGAAGCTCGCAACCCCCGACCAACTCGCCGCCATTCGCGGTCTTGTCGACGGCGGCCTGAAACAGGGCGGCCTCGGCGTCGGCTTTCTGATCGGCTATGCGCCGCCCAGCGGTCGCAAGGAATACTACGAGATCAACAAGCTCGCCGCCGAGCGCGGCGTGCCGACCTTCACCCACGTGCGCTATATGAGCGTGAACGAGCCGCTCTCGGGGTTCGAGGCGTATCAGGAGGTGGTGGCCGACGCCGCCTCGACCGGCGCGCACATGCACATCTGCCACATCAACTCCACAAGCCTGCGCGACATTCCCAAGGTGCTGGAGCTGGTCTCCAATGCGCAGAAGCACGGCGTGCCGCTCACCGTCGAGGCCTATCCCTACGGCGCCGGGTCCACCGTCATCGGCGCGGCCATGTTCCGCGGGCCGGACTGGAAGCAACGCCTGGGTGACGTGAAGACCTCGGACTTCGAATACAACGGCCAGACGCTGAACGACGAGACTTTCGCGGCGCTGCAGAAATCCAATCCCGGCGCGCTGATCGTGTTCCACTACCTGCGGCCGGACCTGTTCCCGGAAGATCAGAAGATGCTGGACTCCGCCGTGCTCTATCCCGGCGGCGCCATCGCTTCGGACGCCATGCCCTGGACCGAGAACGGCAAGATGCTGAAGGGCCAGGTCTGGCCGCTGCCCGCGGACGCCTACGCCCACCCGCGCAGCGCAGGCACGTTCACGCGGTTCCTGCGGCTTTATGTGCGCGAGCGGCCGCTGATCGGCCTGCCCGAGGCGATCCGCAAGATGACGCTGATCCCGGCGCAGATTCTCCAGGGGTCCGTGCCGCAGATGCGCAACAAGGGCCGCCTGAAAGCCGGCGCCGACGCGGACATCGTGGTGTTCGATCCGGCCGTCGTCGGCGACCGCGCGACCTATGACAAGCCGGCGCAGACGTCGGCGGGCATGCGCTGGGTGATCGTGAACGGGCAGCCGGTCATTGAAGATGGACAAATGAACCTGAAGGCCTTGCCCGGCCGTCCGGTCCGGCGGCCGGCCGCCTAGGCTTCGTTGCGCCGCGGGGCGGCGTCGCAATCGTTGTCAGCCGCGGTGAAGCTTGGATTGAAGGCGATGCCGGCATCGCGGGCCAGGGTGCGCCACTGCCGCGCCAGCTTCAGATAGGCCTCACGGTTGCCGAGGTTCGCGCATTTACGCGCCGCCTGTTCGCACTGCACCGCCTGGCGCAGATAGGTCGCCACGTCTGAACCGGGGTCAAACAACACTGTCGAGTATCCAACACGCTGGCGCACGAAACGCGGGTCGCCCGATCGGGTTCCAAAATGCGGCAACGGATTGCGCCGGACGGCCGTTTAAACAAGGGTAGGGGCTAGTGTTCCGCACGGAGGAGGATCGATCATGCGCATCCGTCACCTTTTAGGGGCCGCCGGCGCCGCCGCCTTGTTTATGCCCGCGCTCGCCCAGGCTGAACCGGCCTGCGCCACGCGCGCGCCCACGGTTGCGGCCAAGCCTGATGTGCGCTGCGTCCAGCACCAGGGGTGGAAAGGCCAGAGCGCCCGCTATGCCGGCATGGGCGATTTCCACCCGGGCACGCCGCGTGAGTACGACGAGAACCACATCCAGGGTGGTCACTACGACGCCAACGGCGTGTGGGCCGACGGCGAACCGCTCGGCTATTGGGACGCCGTGGGCGCGTGGCACCCGGGCAACCTGACCGGCTATATCGATGCGCGCGGCCACTGGTATCGCGGCAGCGAACCGTCGTCGAACTAAGCGTCGCCGTTTCTTCTTCGCGCAAGCCGGGCGCAACGCCGCGCGCGCTCACGCGTTACGCGTGCCCCGAACGCAAGGAGGAAACGCCCATGCGTCCCACGCGTAAGATCTGGTGGATCGCGGCCGCGGCCGCCATCGCCCTGACCCCAGCGGTCGCTTCCGCCCAGGCGAATCCGCCGGTGGAACACGTTGACCGCAGCTACTACTGGACCGAGGCCGGCCCCGACACGCTGGCGCGCGAGCAGTGGCTCGACCACGCCATTCGCGCGGCCATGGACCGCGGCGACCTGCAAGGCAACGACGGACGCCGTGCGCTGGCCCAGCTGGACGTGATCCATCGCGACGACGTCGCCGCGCGCCAATCCGCCACCCACCCGGGCGACCGGATCGCCAACAGCGAAGACATCCAGGGCCGCCTCGACACCCTTGCGGACACGGTGAAGGTGGCCATCTATCGTCACCCGATGTGACGCCGTGGCCAGCTTCGCGCGCCGGCTCGCCCCCCGCCGATTGGTCCTGGGCGCCGCGTGCGCCGCGCTGGCGGTTTCGGGGTCCGCCTCGGCCTGCGGCGCGGTGATCGCACCGCCCTGGACGCCCACCGAAGAGCACTGCAGCAACGACGGCGCCTGCGCCACCTTCCGCTGCAGCGGCGACGGCGACCACTGCACGCGGATCAGCGACTGGCGATTCAGCGCCGATCGCCACCGCGGCTACTACTACAGCGCCGAGCCGCGCTGGGCGACGCAGGACCAGCGAACCATCGAACGCTGCACTGCAGGCGGCCTGTGCGCCACCTATCGCTGCAACGTCGATGGCGACGATTGCGTGCGCATGACCGACTGGCGTCACCGCCGGTGACACAAACCTTCGGGGGGCCGAACCGAGGGTCGAGACGATGACCAACCTTAGACTGTTATCCGCCGCCGCCGCCATCGCCGCGCTTGGCCTGTCATCCACCGCGATCGGCGCGCATCGGGCCGAGGCGCAGCCGTGGACCTGGCTTACCGAGCACTGCAACGGCGACGCCTGCGCGACCTTCCGCTGCGACCACGACGGCTGCACCCGCATCGCGCCGTACCGTTTCGGCGGGACCGACTACGGCTATTACACCGATCGCAGCTACAACGGCTATGCGTCGGACAACAATGCGACCCGTTTTGACCGTTGTTTCGGCGACCGGTGCGCCACCTTCCGTTGCGACCTGAACGGCGACCGCTGCACGCGCACCGGCGCGTGGCGCTATCGCTAGCGCCTAGTCCGTCTCGCCGATCTCGCGTCGCCGCACGAAGCGCCAGACGCCGTCGCCCCGGGCGAGGTCGAAGGCGAAGCGGACACTGTGGCGCACGCCGCGTGCGTCGTCATAGTCGATGCGTCCCAGCACGCTCAACCCGCCCGACGCGACCTTGGGCAGGGTGATGTCCGGCGAGGTCAGCCGCGTTGCAAAGACCAGATCCTGGCCGGGCGTGACGACGGCGAAGGCCCCGGCCGGCGCGGCCTCTTCACCCGAAACCAAGCCGGCGTCGAACAGCATGACGCGGGCCCGGGACAGGGCGTCGAGTTCGTCGCGCCGCAGGGTCGCCGGCTCGAGCCGCACCGTGACGTTGCGGGCCGGCGCCAGCCCGGTGTTGCGCAACACCAGCTCGACCTGGGCGTCGAAGCGGCCCTCGATCCAGACTTCCGGGAGCGCCGGACGCAGGGTGTCGGCGACGATCCAGGGACGGCGCATCTCATCCAGCGCCGCATCGGCCGCGTCAGCGCGCCGCTCGGCCGCCCGCGCCGCCTGACGGGACGCCGCAATCGCCCGCACGGCGAGCCGGCCGGCCGCACGCGTCCGCACCAGCACCACCGCCAGCCCCACGATCGCCACGATCAGCACGGCGCTCTGACCGACCGCGAGCGCCGCCGCCCAATCGACCTCCCACGCGCGCACCCCAGCCCCCTGCCGAACGGGCGCTTATAGCCAGGGTCAATGTAGGGCTTGTGACGGGTCGCGCCGCAGGCGTAAGGTAGATTATATACCCAACTCGATCCGGTGCCCCATGCCGCAGGAATCCGACAAGACCGGCCGCGCCCAACGCTTGCGCCGCGCGCGCGTGGAAGCGGGCTTCGCGCGCGGGGCCGACGCGGTCGAGCGCTTCGGTTGGAACCGCAACACCTACAAATCCAACGAGAACGGCGCGGCGCCGTTTTCCTTCGACCAGGCCAAGGTCTATGCGGCGGCGCTCGGCGTCGGCGCCGAGTGGCTCTATGACGGCAGCGGCGCCATGCGCCCGGGCATGATGATCCGCAAGGCGGCGCCGGTGAAGCGGCCGCGGCCGGTGCCGGTGGTGGGCTATGTCGGGGCCGGCTCGCGCACGCGGCTGTTCGCCGAGGGCCAGGGACCGCTCGACCGGGTGGACGGGCCCGACGATGCGACGCCCAAGACCGTCGCAGTCGAGATCCGCGGCGAAAGTCTCGGCGCCTTCTTCAAGGACTGGCTGGTGTTCTACGACGACGTACGCTCGCCGGTGACGCCGGACCTGCATCACAAGCTTTGCGTGGTCGGGCTGAAGGACGGCCATATCCTGCTGAAGAAAATTCAGCCGAGCCGGACCAAGGGCTGTTTCAACCTGTTGTCGCAGACGGAGGACCCGATGGTGGACCAGGTGGTGACCTGGGCCGCAGTGGTCACCAGCATGCGGCCACGCTAATTGCGCCGGGCCGCAGGCGGCTCGGCTTTGCCGTCCCAGCCGACGGCGCGCGCCAGGGCGCGGTAAGAGTCAGCGACCTTCCGGGCGCCCTCGCGCTCGCTTTCGCTGCGGGCGTTGACCGCGCGCATGTCCCACTCCGCGGCGTTGCGCAGATAAGCGTGCATGGTTTCGGTATCGGTCCGTGCCGGCATGGCGTCTCCCGTCAGGCTTAGAAAACGGCCGAGGCGGATCAGCGTTGCCGAAAGATTATCGATCAGGCTTTGCCGTTAGCTGTCACGGCAGAGCTTACTCATTGTTCATGCATGCAGGCTCTTCTACCTATTGAGCAATTCGTTTTAGTGGCCCATACCGCGCGTCATGTCGGACGCCGACCGGTACCGCCAGAACGCCGCCGAATGCGAACGGCTGGCGGAACGTTCCACTGACCCGGATAACCGCGACGGGTTCCGCAAGCTGGCGGGCGAATGGCGCAGGCTCGCTCGCGACGCCGAGCGCAATGCGGACGCCGCTTCGCCCGATTGCAACGAACCGCAAAGCGCGAGCGACGACTAGGGCGTGACCTTGGCGGCCGGCGGTGTGAACGCCGGGCCCTTCAATTCCGTCTCGATGGCGATGTCGACACGATCGCCCACGCCGAAGGTCGTGCCCGCAGGCGGCAGGCCGCCACTGACGCCAAAGTCTGAACGGTTGAGCGCGCCGTGCGCAGAGAAGCCTACGCGCGCCTGCGGATCCATCGCCATGCCGGGATAGCCGCCGTTGTAGACGACCTTCAAAGTCACCGGTTTGGTTACACCGTGGAGGGTGAAATCGCCGGTCACGTCGGCGCTGTCGGGGCCGGTCTGGGTCACCTTCGTCGAGCGGAAGGTCATCTGCGGATACTTGCCCGCGTCGAGGAACTCAGGCCCCGAGATCTGGGCGAGAAAGCCGGCCGGCGGATTGTCGTGGGCGATCGATTTCGGATCGATCTCGGCGGTCAGGCTGATCTTCGATGGGTCCTTGGGATCGAAGTGAAGCTTGGCGGTCCATTTTTCGAAGCGGCCGGTGAAGTGGGAAAACCCGAGATGGTCGATCTGGAAGGTCAGGCTCGAGTGGGCGGGATCGTTCACGTAGTCCCCCGCCGGCGCGGTCTTGGCCGCGGTCGCGGTCGCCTGGGGCGCGGCGTTCGGCGCTGCGGCGTTCGTTGCCGGCTTCTGGGTGCAGGCCGCGAGCACAGCCACGGCCGCGACGGTCGTCGAAAGGCGGAAAAGGCGGTTCACGGTTGCTCTCCTTGGCGCTTGACGGTCATGGCGGACCTCGCCGCCTGTCACAAGGACGCGCGGGCATCGCCGGTTCCGACAGGGTGGGCGAACTTTGCCGCCGCCGGCGTTTCGTGCGAGAGCTTGACGGTTAGGGGGAGGCGCCGATGCGCATGCGTTATCTTGGAGCGGCGGCGCTGACCGCCGCGATCGTGGCCGTGGCGGCCTCTGCCTCGGCCCAGGCTTGGCTGCCCTACGCCAATACCGAGCTCGGCTTCAGCGTCGAGACGCCGGTCGCGGCTCAGGTCTCCAACACCACTGTGGCCACCCCGGTCGGCGACGTTCCGACGCTCTATGGCGCCATCGATCTGGGCGAGCGCGGCGGGATGGTGTTTTCCGTGGGCGACTACACCGCCCTGATCGCCGGGCGCCCGTTCGACGTCGACAAGGCGCTGGAAGGCTCGGTGCAGGGCGAGGTCGCCAACATCAAGGGCGTGCTCGACAGCGAGACGACCATCACCATCGACGGCGAGCCCGGGCGCGAGGTCACAGCCCATACGGACACGGCCAAGGTCAGGTCCCGCCTGGTGGTGCGCAACAGCAAGATCTACATGCTGATCGGAGTCGGACCGATCGCCACCGGCGTGCCTCCCGAATTCGACCGCTTCGAAAAGTCGTTCCACTTCACCAACTAGCGACACGCCCGCAAACGAGAACGGCCGCCGCTCGGGGGACGAGCGGCGGCCGCGGGGTGAACCGTCGGGGGGTTGACGGTTCTGTCTCAGCAGGGTGTCACGCTCAGAAAGCGGTGACTCCGTTGGGGGTGCCGAGGCCGGTGGGTCCGTCGTAACCCGCGCCGGCGGTGCAGAAATAGGTTCCGCCGCAAGAGCCGTTCGAGCCCGACGTCACGTCGTTGAGGGCCGTGGTCGCGCCGTACGGATTGGAGCCGTAGTTCACGCTGCCGCCGTTGACGCCATAGACGCCGGCCACGAGCGGCGCGGCGACACTGGTGCCGCCGAACACCATCCAGCCGGACGCCACGCCGCCGGTGGGGCCGAAGACCGCCACGCCGGTGTTGGGATCGGCCACCGCCGATACGTCGGCCTCCATGCGCTTGCTGCACAAGGTGTCATGCTGCCAGGACGGTTTGGCGTAGACCGTCGAACAACCCGATCCGCCGTCGACCCAGGTGGTCTCGCTCCAGCCCCGACCTCCCGACGTGCGCACCAGGTGCGTGCCGCCCACCGCCGTTACGTGCGGCGAAGACGCGGGGAACTGCACGCCGTAGCCGCTGTCGCCGGACGAGACGGTGATGGCGACGCCGGGGTGGTTGTAGGCGGCTTCGAAGGACTGGGTGCCGCTCTCGCCGCCGCCGTAGCTGTTGGAGATGGCGTGGGCGCCCAGCGACGCGGCTTCCATCTCGGCCTGGGCGAGGTCGTTGTAGGAAGAGGACGAGGCCTCGACGAGCACGATATGGCAGTTCGGGCACATGGCCGACACCATGTCGAGATCGAGGGCGGTTTCCTGCGCCCAGCCGGTGTTCTGGCGCGGCAGATTGGTGGTCTGGCCGAATTCGTTGACCTTGCGGAAGCAGCCGTTGGCCGTGGTGCAGGTCGGCAGGCCGAACTGGGCGCGATAGGTCCCAAGATCGGTCTCGGCGTTGGTGTAGCCATAGGCGTCGACCACGGCGACGACGGTGGCGGCGCTGCCGCTGCCGGTCACGTTGTAGGCCGAGCGCAGATCCGGCGGACCGAAACCGGATGGCGTGACGGTGCGGCCGAGGCGGTTGGGAGTTGGGCGGGGGATCGCCTGCAAGAGCGGGCTGCCGCGATTGTCGGTGACCACGTGGGCGTGGCAGCGCGCATAGCCCTGAGGCGCCACGCCGCAGACCGCGACGTGGAAAACATTGCCCGAGTGCTGGATCAGGGGCGACGCCTGAGGGGTGAAGCCCTGGGCCGAAGCGACCGAGGCGCCTCCGAGGACGAGGGCGGCCGTGGTCAATGCCGTTTTTAGTAAACGATCGATCTTTATCTTCATGTGCATGCGCCTTGCTGAATTCGGCAGGGTTTGCCGACGATTCTCTACTCCCCCGTGACGCTTGCGAGCTTAACCATACGCGCTCCCCGGTCCCGGATACTGGCGATCATGCTGCCGAATGAGGCGAAATAATGCGTTAAGATTTGGCGGACTCTTTGGTCGCAGAGAACAACGCTATTCAACACCTGGCGAATACCCGGGCGCGGCCAGGCCGCTTCGCCGTGGGGCGAATACAAAACGGCCGCCGTCCGATCAGGACGGCGGCCGCTTGCCGCTTCAGCGGTGACGCGTTGCGATCAGAAGGCGACGACGCCGTTCGGCGTGCCAAGGCCCGTGGGACCGTCGTAGCCCGTGCCCGCGGTGCAGAAGTATGTGCCGCCGCATGAACCGTTCACGCCCGACGTGACGTCGTTCAGCGAACCCGCCGCGGCGCCGTACGGGTTGGAGCCCGCGTTCACACTGCCGCCGTTGACGCCGTAGAGGCCCGCGACCAGCGGCGCCGCGACGCTGGTGCCGCCGAACACGCTCCAGGCCGAGCCGTGACCGCCGGGGCCATAGACCGCCACGCCCGTGTTCGGGTCGGCGACGGCCGAGACGTCGGCTTCCATACGCTTGGTGCACAAGGTGTCGTGCTGCCACGACGGCTTGGCGAAGACGGTCGAACAGCCCGAGCCGCCGCCCGACCACACGGTTTCAGCCCAGCCGCGTCCGCTGGACGTCTTCACCAGGTGCGTGCCGCCCACCGCCGTCACATTCGGCGACGAGGCCGGATATTCCGTGCCGTAACCGGAGTCGCCGGTGCTGACGGTGATCGCGACGCCCGCGTGCGTATAGTAGTGGTCGAAGGACGCAGCGCCGCTTTCGCTGCCGCCGTAGCTGTTCGAGATCACGTGCGCGCCGAGCGCAGCCGCCTCGTTCTCGGCGATGCCCAGGTTGGCGCTCGAGGGGTCGTTCGATTCCACCAGCAGGATCTTGCAGTTCGGGCACATGGCCGAGACCATGTCGAGGTCGAGGGCGGTTTCCTGCGACCAGCTCGCGTTGTCGCGCGGGTACGAGCCCTGCACGCCGGACTGGTTCACCTTCTTGAAGCAGCCGTTGGCCGTGGTGCACGCCGGCAGACCGAACTGGGTGCGATAGACGCCGAGGTCCGCCTCGGCGTTGCTGTAGCCATAGGCGTCGACGATCGCCACGGTCACCGACGAGGAGCCGCTCGAGGTGACGTTATACGCCGCGCGCAGATCCGCCGGTGCAAAGCCCGACGGCGTCCCTGCCCCGCCGCCCGGCTTGTTCGGACGCATGGCGTTGATGATCGGATTGCCGGAACCGTCGGTGACGATGTGCGCGTGACAGCGCATGTAGCCGACCGCAACGTCGGCGCAGACCGCGCGATGGAACGTGACGCCGGAGCGCTCGAGGCGCGTGGGCGCCTGCTGCGCCTGGGCGGCCGCAACGACGCCGAACCCGAACGCGGCGGCGAGCGCCAGACTGACTGCGAACTTCATGAACCTCTCCCTCAGAACGGGTGCGAAGGCCCTGCCCCGCCCCGCTTCGCGGCGAATCTAACAGAGGCCTTACGTTTCGTCGAACACGGGTCGCCGGACGCGCGAAAGCTGTGAGTTCCCGTTGACAATTCCGGGCTCCGGACCCTATGGTTCACCATATAGTGAACTATTTAGGAGGAACTCCCCATGCACGCGAGACAAGCGATCCGAACCGATGGGATTCTCCCCAAACTTTTGCGCGCGACGATCACTATCGACGTCGAGGCGGCCGACTATCTGGAGGCGGCGGAGCACCAGAAGCGTCTGGAGACGCACATGGCGGAGATCCGCGCCGACTTCCCCGCCGCCAGCATCGTGCTGAACGAGCGCCGCCGGCCCGCCGCCGAACCGACCGAGCCGCGCAAGCTGTACGAACGGTCCGGGCGGCTGAACACCTATGAGTGACGCCCGCCAGCGCGACACCATTCTCGCCGCGCTCGAAATCTTCATGGACGAAGGCTTTCCGCGCAGCCTGACGACCTTCACCCTGTTTCTCTACGCAAGCGAGAACGAGGGGCTGACGGTCAGCGAACTGGCGCATGTGTCGAGCGTACAGGTCTCGATGGCCGCGCGGGTGGTGAAGACCCTCGCCGGCCAGGCGGAAGATTTTCCGATCGGCGACGCGGGCGCGATCTTCGAGCTGCGCTCGGCCAAGGACGACAAACGGCTGAAGTTCGTGTTCCTGACCCCGCGCGGCCAGGCGCTGCGCGACCGCCTCGACGGCCTGATCGCCGCCGCCGTGCCGATCGCCGCATCGCGTCCGCCCGAAGCGGCCTGAGCGGCCGGCGTCCGCGCCGCAACCCATCCCTTTCGCATCGCCCAAAGAAAAAGGCCGCCGCTCCGAAGAACGGCGGCCTCAAGGTTTGACAGTCAGGGGATCAGAAGTCGGCGGTGATGCCGATGAAGATGGTCCGACCCAGGGCGTCGTACACCTGCGGATAGGTGTTGCCGTTGCCGAAGGGCGGGGCCGAGATGCCGAAGGAGTTGGAGTCCACGATCGGCGGATCCTTGTCGAACACGTTGTTCACCCCGGCGTGCATCACGATGTGGTCGCGGATGCGCCACTCGCCCGACAGGTCGAGGTAGTTGTAGGCGGGGATGTGGGCGTCGTCGATGTCCGGGGCCAGCGGGTTGTGCAGCGCGGGGTTATTGGTGTTGAAGTCGAGCGCCGACCCCGACACATAGCGCCACTGCGCCGACAGGCTGAGGTTCCACGGCGTGACCCAGGTGACCCGCAGCTTGTGGCGCCACTTCGGCGTCGGCTCGCCGCAGGTGGTGCCGAACAGGCCGGCGCAGTCGTAGGTGCCGCCGTTGGTCGGAAGCACGTTGACCAGCTTCTCGGTGTAGGTGCCCAACAGGTTGAACACCAGCGAGCCGTGATCGCCCATGCCCCAGTCGGACAGGCTCACGCGGTAGTTGCCTTCCACGTCCACGCCTTCGGTGTGCAGCAGACCGCCGTTGACGAACGGGATCTCCACGTGGCCGCCGGAGCTGCCCTGGCCGAAGACGATGCCGGTAACCGGGTTACGATCGATCAGGCTGCAGAAGGTCTGGGTCGTGCCGAGAACCGTGAGGGTCGAAGTCGGGTCGTCGGCGCAGGTCTTGAAGATGGCCGTCAGCGGCACCGACTCGATCACGCCCTTCACGCTGATGTCGAACCAATCCACCGACAGATTGAAGCCGGGGATGAAGGTTGGCGTCAGGACGAATCCCAGCGATTTGGTGTCGGAGACTTCCGGTTTCAGAGCCGGATTGCCGCCGTTCGTCGAACTGCACTGCGACGAGACGCACTGGTCGATGGTGCCATATTGAGCCGCCGAGACGCCGGTGTTGAGGCACTGGGCCGCGGTGAACTGCGGCGTGGCGCCGGCGCACGGGTCTGTGCCCGCGGTCAGGTCAAACTGGGTCGGGTGGAACAGTTCGTTGACGTTCGGGGCACGCACCGCTCGCTCGAACGAACCGCGCAGGCGGATGTCCGGATTGATCTGCCAGTCGAGGGCCGCCTTGTAGGCGTCGACCCCGCCCGAGGACGAATAGTCCGCGTAGCGGTAGCCGCCTTCGAAGGTGATCTCCTTGGCAAAGGCCATGTCCTGGACGATCGGAACCCGGATTTCTCCGAACGCTTCCTTCACGTCGAAGGCGCCGCTGGTGCCCTCTTCGTTGCCGCCTAGGCCGGCCAGGTCGCCGGTGGCGAATTCACCATCGAACGACTGGGCCAGGGTTTCGCGACGATATTCGACGCCGACGTTGATGCCGACGCCGTCCTTGGCCCACGGCGACTTGATACCGTACTTGCTGAGGTCGCCGGTGATGTTGGCGCTGACCACCTGCTCGGTCAGCTTGCCGAAGTTCTGCGCGTCGGTCTCGAGGTAGTTGAGCTGCTGCTTGGTGACGCCGCCGGGGAAGGCCGGGTTGTTGAAGATGTTCCACGGCACGCAGCCCGCCGCCCTCGCGGTCGCATCCGCGCACTCGATGCCGCCGTGGCCGTCGGAAATGACATCCAGGGCGTTGTTGGTCTTCGCGATCGAGAAATAGCCGGTCTGATCGGACTCGATGTCAGTCGCCCCGTACTGGGCGTAAACGTCGTAGTTCCATCCGTCGGTGATCTCGCCGCGGGCGCCGATGACGTAGCGGTACTCGGTGTGGATGATGTCGTTGACCCGGCCGATCCCTTCCACATCGCGGCGGCCGATTTCGAGCGGCGTGATCGATCCCGAGGGCACGCCGGCGCAGAACGCACCCTGCTCCGATGCGGTCAGCAGCGGGTTGTTGCCGCAGTTAATGAAGTATGGGTCGGCGAAGAAGGCGCCCGAGCCCGCGATCTGCGCTACGCTCTCGTCGTGCATGAACATGAACGACGAGTAGATGTCGATGTGCGGGTTCAGCTGGTAGTGCGAGAACTCACCCGCCGTATAGCGCTCGTCGGGACGCTGCAGGTAGTTCAGCGGCGCGAAGTTGTAGAGCGCCGCGTTGGTGAACGGGATGACGTTGCCGCTGCCGTCGATGGTGTAGTTGCTCTTGAAGTTCGGGTTCGCCGGATTGTTGATGGTGAAGCGGCCCGGGAAAGCCGTCGACGACCCGCCGCAGTACTGGAAGGTCGTGGCGGTGTTGTTGGTCGACAGCGAACAGGCGGTGAAGTCGCGCGCCTTTTCCAGCACGGCGTCGGAGTGCTGGTAGTTGAAGTAGAAGGTGACGTTGCCGTTGCCGTCGCCGGCGTTGGCGCCGCCCACGATGCTGACGCTGGTGCGGCCGCCGTCGGTCAGGCTGCCGGTCGGCAAGTCGATGTGGTTGCCGATGACCGTCGCGGAGTTGTGCACCGCCTTGTCGATCTGGCTGTTGTGCTGGTCATGTTGATCGAAGCCGTACTGCACGTCGATGCGCAGACCTTCGAAGTCCTTCTTCATGATGAAGTTGACCACGCCGGCCACGGCGTCCGAACCGTACACCGCCGAGGCGCCGCCGGTCACCACGTCCACCCGGTCCACCAGGGCAGAGGGGATGAGGTTCAGGTCGACCACGGGGTCGTTGGTGTCGCCGGGCTGCACGCGCTTGCCGTCGATCAGCACCAGGGTGCGGACGTCGCCGAGACCGCGCAGGTTGACGGTGGCGGTGCCCGAGGCGCCGTTCGATTCCATCGCGCCGAACGAGGCCATGGCCTGCGGCAGGCTGTTGATCAGGTCTTCGACGTTCTGGACGCCCTGCAGCTTGATGTCCTGGGAGCCCACCGTGGTCAGCGGGCTGACCGAGGTCAGGCCCGGGTGCGGAATGCGCGAGCCCGTCACCACCACTTCCTGAACCGTCGGCGCCGCGGCGGGCGCGGCAGGCGCCTGCTGGGCGAAGGCGGGCGCGGCGGACAGAGCCGCCAGCGTCGCCCCGCCGATTATCGTCGAGGCCATAAGGCGCTCGCGAACCGTGTGTCTCATCAACGTCGTTCCTCCCAATAAACCCGCGCGCGCCGCAGACGATCTGCGCCCCGCGCCGGCATACCGCCGGCACGAGAGCTGAAGGCGAGCGCGTCGCCCTGGAAATACTACGTATTGTCGAGTCAATTTGCGGGTCAACACCGTATTAAAGGAAAATGACGGTTGCTAATTCCTGTGACTGACCAGACACATACTATGGTTGTTGTGTTCTGTACCCGATCAATATTCGTATTGTCTGATTGTGTACCTATTCTATACTTTGCATACGATTTCAGCCCGCGAGCGAGGCGCGCGGGCGGAGAAAACCTTTGCGGAAACAGGTCGTTAGTGAGCGGCGGTCCGGAGGCCGGGCGCTATTTGCCCTTCTTGTTCGCCTCGGCCTCCTTGGCCTCGGCGTAGGCGGCGAGCCGGTCGATGCGCGGCGTCCAGAAGCGCTGGTAGCGGGCGAGCCAGTCGTTGGCCTCGCGCAGGGGGTCGGGCGCCAGGCGGATCTCCACCGTCCGGCCCTTTTTCGACCGCGTGATCAGGCCGGCTTCGGCCAGCACGTCCAGGTGCTTCATCACCGCCGGAAGCTTGATCGGCAGGGGTTCGGCCAGAGCCGAGATCGAGGCCGTCTCTTCGAGCTCGAGCCGCGCCAGGATGGCCCGGCGCGTGGGGTCGGAGAGGGCCGCAAAGGTGCGGCCGAGGCCGGGGGCGGGATGGTTCACCATGCGGTATACTATTCCGGGCTCGAGGCGGCGGTCAACCCGCATCGCTCATTCGATGGCGAAGGGGTCGTGGTCAGGGTCCTCGTTCCACTCGTATTCGACCGATCTGGCGAGGTTGCGCGCCTGGTCGCGACCATAGATCTTGGCCAGCACGTCCAGCGCCATGTCCGTTCCCGCCGCAACGCCTGACGAGGTGACGTACTTGCCGTCGTCGACCCAGCGCGCGCGCTTTACCCAAGTCACGCCTGGCTCGTCCGAGGTGAGCTGCGCGAAATACAGTTTGTTGGTGGTCGCGCGGCGGCCTTTCAGAAGCCCGGCGCGCGCCAGAATCGCGGCGCCGCTGCACACTGAGATGGTCAGTCGCGTGTGTTGGTCTTCGCTGCGCAGAAAATCCAGCATCGCGGGGTTCTTCACTTCGGTGAATGTCCCCTTCCCGCCCGGCACCATCATCAGATCGAGAGACGGCGCCGTCTTGAAATCGAAATCGGCGTTGACGAGGACGCCCTGGGACGAAAGCACCGGACCCGCGTGTTCAGCGATGGTCACCACCTTCACCCCGGGCGCATAGCCCCACATCTCGACCGGCCCGAACACGTCGAGCACCTCAAACCCGGGATAGAGCACGACGCCGATGATTTTCGGCGCCGCCGGGTCCGCCACGGCGGCGGGTGGAACATCGGCGGCCGAAGCCGCATTTACGCCGGCTGTGCCGAAGCCAACGCCCGCAAAGGCAAGCGCGACAAGCCAGGACCGCCCGAGCATGACCTAGTTCATCTCCATCAGCGCGGAGGTCCCGTCCGACCACTTGGGCACCAGGACGAAGTAGGTGGTGATGGCGATGGACGGGTCGTCCGCCTGGGCCACCGGCGCGCCCTTGGAGCCCGCGCCCCAACTGCCGCCGTCCTTTGTCGGCATATAAAACATGATGTGCGCGTGCCAGTGCGGATGCTCCGCGTCGGCGATGTAGCCCTGCTTGGACATCATGTAGACCATGTTGCCGGGCACGGGCTTGGGCATGGCGTCCGCCGCCAGTTCCTTGCGGGTGCGCTCGGCGATTTCGCTCATGGACGCGCCGCTCATCACCCACTGGGTGCGCTCGCGTACGATCGGCATCATGGTGCGTACGGCCTGGGGGTTGTCGCATTGCGGCGCGCGCACCTTCGGATTCCAGAACTCGGGATCGTCGAAGGGCTTGCTCCAGCTGCGGTCGACGAAGCAGACGAAACCGTTCTTGCCTTTCACCGCCGTTTCATAGCCCTGGCGGCCGAGGACGAGAATCTCGGCGTCGCCGGAGATCGACGCGGGCGCCGCGCTGCGGGCGAGCGCGATCTCTTCAGCCGGGTCGGCGTAGCGGAAGACCTCGAGGGACGCCGGCGCCGGATAGGGCCCGGAGGCCGATTGAGCGCCGGACGGCGCGGCTGCGCCCAGGAGCAGAGACAGACCCGATAGGATCGACCAGATCGCGGTTCGCATGGACTTGTCCTAATAGTTCACCATTCAGTGAACTTTAGGGGGCTCGGTTCGGCCCTGTCAACGGCTTGGCCTTGACAGCCCCCGCCCAAATCGGAATAGTTCACCCAATAGTAAACTTTTGGTCGCGAACGACATGACGAGCGTCACCCTGATGCGCCGGATCGCGGCGCGGCCTTCCATCGTGTTCGATGCGCTGACCACCGCCGACGGCGTCGCCGCCTGGTGGGGGCCGGCCGAACTGCCGGTTATTCTGGCGGAGACGGATCCACGGCTCGGCGGCGCCTTTCGGGTTCGCTTTCACACCCTCGACGGCGCCGAGCACGAGTCCTCTGGTGAATTTCTCGAGTTCGATCCGCCGCGGCGCGTGGTGATGAGCTGGCGCTGGTCCCACGGCGGCGAGCCGGAGGAGCTGGGCCGAACCTCGCGCGTCGAGATCGACGTGGCGCCGGTCAACGGCGGCGTCGAGCTCACCTTCACCCACGCAGAGCTGGCGAACGCCATGTCCGCCGCCAGTCACGAGGGCGGCTGGTCGGGCGCCTTCGACAAACTGGTTCGGCAGCTGGGCGAGCTGCAGCCGGTCGACTAATGCGCTCCGAAAGGGAGACACTGAGCATGGCGAAGATCGATGTATCGCGGCGCCTGCTGCTCGCGGCCTGCGCCGGAGCGCCGGCCGCGGCCATGGCTATACCCGCGATAGCGGGTGCGACGGCGGTGAGCGGCCTGACCCCCGAAAGCGAGGCGATCGTGCGCGCCAACTATGCCGCTTGGGTGAACAAGGACTGGAACGCGCTCGACCATCTGCTGGCCGACAGTTTCACCTTCTCCAGCGCGGCGCCGGACGATCACATCAGCAAGGCGATGTTCAAAAAGCAATGCTGGGACACGCAGAACAAGCTGATCGGCCGCTTCGACCTGGTGCGCGCCTCCGGAACCGCCGACGACGCCTTCGTGATGTACGTCTGCACCACCACCAAGGGCACGACCTTCAGCAATGTCGAATACTTCCGCCTGGCCGGCGGAAAGATCCTGTCCATCGAGTGCTATTTCGGCGGCCCGGGCTATGCCACCGCCGCCGATCACTAGGCGGCAAGCGGCCGGGCTCGAAGACCCGGCCGCCCTGCACAAGTGATCTATGCCGCCTTCTGCACGCCGCTCGCCTGGTCGAGCTCCATGGCGCGGAGCGCCGCGGGCCGCGTGGCGCAGCGGGCGCCGTAGGCGTCGAGCGCGGCGCTCTCCGGAAACACCTTGCGCGCCCAGTTCACGGCGCTGCCGATGAGCACGTCGGCGGCGGTGAAATGCTCGCCCATGATCCACGGGCCCTTGGCCAGGGCGCCTTCGAGGCGGGCGACCACCTCGTCGTAGTTGCGTTTCTTCTGCACGTCGCCGAGCGCGTTTTCGAAGGCGGCGAACATGGCGTGCTCCAGCGCGCCGCAATACCAGGCCATCCAGGTCAGGTAGGCGCCGCGTTCGCGCTCGTCGAGGCGGGGCGCGAGGCCGGCTTCGGGGAACTGGTCGGCGAGGTAGAGCGCAATGGCCTGGCTCTCGGTCACCAGCACGCCGTCGTGGAGCAGCGCCGGCACCTTCTTGTCCGGGTGCGGGTTGCCCGCGTCGGGCGCGCCCTCGCCCTGCATGGGCCGCAAGATGCTGACCGGGCGGATTTCGTAGGGGGCGCCGATCTCCTCGAGCAGCCAGATGAAGCGGGACGAGCGGGACATGGGGGCGTGGAACAGGGTCAGCATGGCGGTTCCTCTCTGGGCGGTTGGCTCGGTTGGGCCGGCGGGGGCCGGACGTCGATGGGGCTTGCCTAGACCCCCCGTGCTGACAGCATGATGTCAGCAGGGCTTCTCCAGACTGGTCCCATGCGCCGCGCCGACCGCCTGTTCGAAATCATCCAGATCCTGCGCCGGTCCCGCCGGCCAGTGACCGCCGACGCCATCGCCGAGGAACTGGAGACCTCCAAACGCACGATCTACCGGGATATCGCGGCCCTGCTGGGGCGCCGCGTGCCGATCCGGGGCGAGGCGGGCGTCGGCTATGTGCTGGAGGACGGCTTCGACCTGCCGCCCCTGATGCTGACCGTCGACGAGGTCGAGGCGGCGGTCCTGGGCGCGCAGTGGGTCAGCCGACGCGGCGACCCGACCCTGGCGCGGGCGGCGGAAAACCTGCTGGCCAAGATCGCGAGCACCGTGCCGGAGGACCTGCGCGCCTATGTCATCGACCCGGTCTCGGCCATGCCGCCGCGCTGGAGCGATGCGCCGGAGCCGATCGACCTCGCCCAGTTGCGCGCGCAGATCCGCGCCGGCCGCAAGCTCTCGATCGGCTACCGCGATGAAGCGGGTGCTGAGACGCGCCGCGTCGTGTGGCCCTGCGCCGTCGGTTACATGGAGATGAGCCGCATGCTGATCGCCTGGTGCGAACTGCGCCAGGCCTTCCGCCACTTCCGCCTCGACCGCATCGCCGAGCCGCAATGGCTGGAAGACCGCTACCCACAACGCCCCGCCGTCCTGCGCGGCCAGTGGCGCAAGGAGATGATGGAGCGGATGAAAACCGAATCCCACCGCGCCCCGCCGCCGCGGTGACCGCTGGCGCCGTCCGGTTTCGCGTGCTATTCGAGCCCGCATGATCTGCAACCGCTCGTCCAGGCAAGCCGTCCCGACGCACGCGTTTCAACCGCGCTCGTGTCAATCGGGCATGGGCGAACCTATTCGCATGCAGGGGTGACGACCGGGGTCCAATTGCACCGGCCCACGTCCGCCCCTCCTGGCCCCGCCTGGAGGGGTTTTTCATTTCCGATATCGCTCGAACCGAACCCGCACCCTCATGTTTCTTTCCGTCGCAACCACCGCCCGACCTGCCAGCGACCTCGGGTTCCTGCTGCATAAGCATCCCGAGCGCGTGCACGAAACCGAGCTGCCGTTCGGACGTGCGCTGCTGTTCTATCCCGAGGCGAACGAAGCGCGATGTGAAGCGGCGCTGGTGCTCGACATCGATCCGATCGGGCTGGTGCGCGGCCGCGGGCGTGGCGAAGGTCTGATCGACGCCTATGTGAACGACCGGCCCTATGCGGCGTCTTCGTTGTTATCGGTGGCGCTCGGCCGCGCCCTGCGCACGGCGATGAACGGCGTGTCGCGCGAGCGGCCGGAACTGGCGGAGCAGGCGATTCCGCTCGAAGCCACGGTGACGCCCCTGCCCGCGCGCGGCGGCGAGCGCCTGGTGCGCGATCTGTTCGAGCCGCTCGGCTGGACGGTTGAGGTCGAGGCGATCGCCGGCGCCGACGGCGCGCCGTCGCCCTATGTCGCGCTGAAACTGGCAGGACAAGCGCGGCTGCGCGATCTGCTGAGCCACCTCTATGTGCTCGTCCCCGTGCTCGACGACGACAAGCACTACTGGGTCGGCGAGGACGAGGTCGAGAAGCTGATGCGCCGCGGCGAAGGGTGGCTGGAAGGCCATCCCGCGCGTGATCTGATCGTGCGCCGTTACCTGATCCACCGCGGCGCCCTGACGCGTCAGGCGCTGGAGCGGCTAGCGCCGGAGACGCGCGAGGAAGGCGAGAAGGCGCAGGCGCGCTCGGCGCGGGAAGACGCCCTGGAGGCGCCGCTGCGGCTCAACGACGAACGCATGGCCGCCGTGGTCGAGGCGTTGCGTGTAAGCGGAGCGCGCGTCGTGGCCGACCTCGGTTGCGGCGAAGGCAAGCTGTTGCAGCGGCTGGTGCGCGAGCGCTGGGTGGAGCGTCTGATCGGCGTCGACGCCGCGGTGCGCGATCTGGAATGGGCGTCGAAGCGGCTGAAACTGAACCTGGCCGGGGGTCCGCCGGAGGGGCGCGTCACCCTGCTGCACGGATCGCTGACCTATCGCGACCGCCGTTGGGAGGACGCCGACGCGGCCGCCCTGGTCGAGGTGATCGAACACCTCGATCCCGATCGCATTCCGGCGCTGGAGAAGGTGCTGTTCGGCGCGGCGCGGCCGAAGACTGTCATCGTGACCACGCCGAACGCGGACTACAACGCCCTGTTCCCCAACCTGACGGGCGGCGCCCTGCGCCACCCCGACCACCGCTTCGAGTGGACACGCGCGGAGTTCGAAGCCTGGGCCTCCCGCGTCGCGGAGAGCTACGGCTACGCCGTGCGGTTCGACGGCATCGGCGCGCGCGATGAAGCCCTTGGCGCCCCGACCCAGATGGCGGTGTTCGAGAAGGAGGCCCGTGGTGAGTCCTGACCTTCTCGAGATCCCCGATTTCGCTCTCGTCGTGCTGATCGGCGCGTCGGGGTCGGGCAAGTCGACGTTTGCGGCCAGGCATTTCAAGCCGACCGAGATCGTCTCGTCGGACGAATGCCGCGCTCTGGTGATCGATGACGCGAGCGATCAATCGATCAGCGCCGACGCGTTCGATCTCGCCCGCAGCATCGTCGACAAGCGCCTGAAGCACCGCCGCCTGACCGTGGTGGACGCGACCAACGTCCGCGCGGCGGACCGCAAGTTCTGGATCGAACTGGCGCGGCGCTGGCACGCCCTGCCGGTGGCGATCGTGCTCGACCCGGGCCCCGAGGCCTGTTTCGAGCGCAACAAGCTGCGCCCCGACCGGCCGTTCGGCTTTGCCGTGGTGCAGCGCATGACCTCGGAAATCCGCCGCGGTCTGCGCGGGCTGCAGCGCGAGGGCTTCCGTCAGGTGTGGAAGCTGGGCGACGCCGCAGCCATCGAAGCCGCCGCGGTCGAGCGCCGCCCGCTGTGGACCGACAAGCGAGACGACCACGGACCGTTCGACATCATCGGCGACGTGCACGGCTGCGCGGAAGAGCTCGAAGCGTTGTTGGAGAAACTCGGCTACGCGGTCGCGTGGTCGGAAGAGCGCGGCGAGCGGGCGGTGACGGTGACGCCGCCGCAAGGCCGCAAGGCCGTGTTTCTGGGCGATCTGGTGGACCGCGGGCCCAACTCGCCCGACGCCCTGCGCATCGCCATGGCCATGGTTGACGCCGGGACCGGTTATTGCGTCCAGGGCAACCACGAGCACAAGTTCGCGCGCTGGTTGGAGGGCCGCAAGGTCAAGGTCGCTCACGGGCTGCAGGCCACCATCGATCAGGTCGAGGCGCAGGGCAACGATCGCGGCTTCCGCGAACGCCTGCCGAAATTCCTGGAGGATCTGCGCAGCCACCTGTGGCTCGACGGCGGCAAGCTCGCGGTCGCTCACGCCGGTTTGAAGGCGGAGATGATCGGCCGTGGCTCCGGTGCGGTGCGCGCCTTCGCGCTCTACGGCGAGACCACCGGCGAGATCGACGAATACGGCCTGCCGGTGCGCGCCGACTGGGCCGCCAACTACCGCGGCGACGCCACCATGGTCTACGGCCATACGCCGGTGGTCGAGGCGCAGTGGGTGAACAACACACTCTGCATCGACACCGGTTGCGTGTTCGGCGGCAAGCTGACCGCGCTGCGCTGGCCCGAGAAGGAGCTGGTCGAGGTTCCCGCGCGCGCGGTCTGGTACGAGCCGGTGCGGCCGCTGGCGCCGGCCGGCGGCGCGCGTTCGGCCCAAGCGGCGGCGGACGATCTGCTCGACA
This sequence comes from Caulobacteraceae bacterium, assembly GCA_036501825.1. Lineage (GTDB taxonomy): Bacteria > Pseudomonadota > Alphaproteobacteria > Caulobacterales > Caulobacteraceae > JAFECT01. Next base: position 32,216 of record DASXZP010000002.1, read on the forward strand.
TGGAGGACGTCAGCGGCCGGCGCTGGATCGACACCACCCTGCGCGGGCGGATGGTGGTCGCCGAGGAAAACGCATCGGCGGCGCTCGAGGTGATGAGCCGCTTTGCATTGGCGCCGCAGTGGCTAGCCTATCTGCCGCCGACCATGTCGCCCAGCGAGACCAGTCACCGTGAGGGCTGGCTGGAACGGCCGGAAGAGGCGTTCGAACACTATCGCGCGCGCGGGGTCAGCGAGGTCGTGTGCGAGGAAAAGCACATGGGATCGCGCGCGGTGATCGCGCTCTGCCGCGACGAGGCGGCCGCGCACGCGCGTTTCGACGCCATGGCGGGTGAGACCGGCGCGATCTGGACCCGCACCGGGCGCAGCTTCTTCGCCGACGCGGCGACCGCCGAAGGCCTGCTGACCCGCTTGCGCGACGCGACGGCCGCCGCCGGCCTGTGGGACGAACTGGCCACCGACTGGCTGCTGCTCGACGCGGAAATCATGCCCTGGTCGGCGAAGGCCCACACCCTGATCGAGGCGCAGTACGGCCCGGTCGCGACGTCTTCGCGCGCGGGCCTGGCGGCGGCGGGCGCGGCGCTTACGCAGGCGAGCGAACGCGGCATTGATGTCGTCAGTCTTCGCGAGCGTTTCGCGGACCGCGCCGCGCGGGCGGCGCTCTACGAACGGTCGTGGGCGCCCTACGTCTGGCCCGTTGCGGGCCTGGACGACCTGAAGGTGGCGCCGTTTCACCTGCTGGCGGCCGAAGGCGCCGTGTTCTTCGACCGCGATCATTCCTGGCACATGGGCGTGGCCGACCGGCTCGCCGCGACCGGGGACCGCGTGATCGCGCCGACCCGCTGGCGAACCGTCGACCTCGGCGATGCGGCGGCCTGCGCCGAGGCGATCGAATGGTGGGAGGCGATGACGGGCGCCGGCGGCGAAGGCATGGTGGTCAAGCCGCGCGACTTTGTGGCGCGCGGACCGAAGGGCCTGCTGCAACCGGCGCTGAAGGTGCGCGGCCGCGAGTATTTGCGCATCATCTACGGCCCGGAATACGACGCGCCGGAGCATCTGACGCGCCTGCGCGAGCGCGGCCTGACCGGCAAGCGCAACCTGGCGCTCCGCGAGTTTGCGCTGGGCCACGAAGGCCTGAAGCGTTTCGTCGCGCGCGAACCGTTGCGCCGGGTGCATGAGTGCGCGTTTGCCGTCTTGGCGCTGGAAAGCGAACCGATCGACCCGCGGCTCTGAACGTCTCAGTTCACCAAAGCGTCGCGCTTGGCCTGCAGGAACCGGCGCACGGCGTCGTCGCTCTCCAGCCCGATGGCGCGGTCGTAGGCGGTGACGGCGTCTTCGGGCCAGCCGGCGCGGGCGAGGAGCGCGGCGCGGGCGGCCCAGTAGGGCTGGTAGGCGGTGAAGGTTTCCGCGTCGAGGGCGTCGAGGTCGCGCAGCGCGGCGCCGGGCCCTTCGACTTCGGCCAGGGCGACGGCGCGGTTCAGCGCCACCACCGGTGACGCGGTGATGGCGTAGAGCGCTTCGTAGAGGGCGAGGATGGCGGGCCAGTCGGCGCGGCCGGTCAGGCGGCGCACCGCGTGAGCAGACTGCACCGCGGCTTCGAGCTGGTAGCGGCCGATGCGACGCATTGCTGAAGCGCGGCGGATGAGGGTTTCCGCTTCGTCGAGCATCGGCGTGTTCCACAGCGCGGCGTTCTGGTCGGCCAGCGGCACGAAGCCGCCCGCGGCGTCGCGGCGCGCCGGGCGGCGCGCTTCAGCGTGCAGCATCAGGGCGAGCAGGCCGAGCGCTTCGGGTTCGTCCGGCATCAGGTGCGCGACCAGGCGGCCGAGCCAGATCGCCTCTTCCGCCAGGTTGCGCCGGCGCGTGTCGGCGCCCAAGGGGTCGGTCCAGCCTTCGGCGAAGGCGGCGTAGATGGCGTCGAGCACCGCTTCCAGCCGCTCGCCCATGTCGGCGCGTTCGGGCAGGCGGAAGGGCACGCCGGCCTGTTTGATCTTGCTCTTGGCGCGCACCAGGCGCTGGCCCATGGCGGCGGGCGACACCAGGAAGGCCGAGGCGACGGCGGCGGCGTCGAAGCCGAGCACCGTCTGCAGGATCAAGGGCGCGCGCACCGCCTGTTCGATCGCGGGGTGCGCGCAAGCGAACATCAGGGCCAGACGTTCGTCGGGGATTTCGGACGCGGTGTTCACGGCCTCCAACTCCTGCGCCATGATCAGCAGGCGCGGTTGTGCGTCGGCGCCGGTGCGGCGCTTGCGGCCGGCGTCGGCGGCCTTGCGGCGCGCAACGGTGAGCAGCCACGCATCGGGACGATCCGGCACGCCGGTCCGCGGCCACGCTTTCAACGCGGCGGCGAAGGCGTCGGACAACGCGTCCTCGGCCTCCGCCACGTCACCGGTGCGTTTGGCGACGAAGGCGACGAGCCGGCCATAGCTCTCGCGCGCCGCACGTTCGGCGGCGGCGAAAACCGACTCGTCGCGAACGTCGCGCGCCATAGGCCGATCAGGACTCGCCCATCGCCCAGATCGGACGAACTTCCATCGTGCCGTAGGTCGCGCCCGGGCAGCGCGCGGCCCAACCGAGCGCCTCGTCCAGGTCTTTGGCGTTGATCAGGTAGTAGCCGGCGAGCTGTTCCTTGGTCTCGGCGTAGGGCCCGTTCAGCACCTGTTGCTTGCCGTCGCGCACGCGCACGGTGGTGCCGGCCGACGTCGGCCGCAGGCGCTCGCCGCCGACCAGGGCGCCGGCCGTCTTCAGGGCTTCGGTATAGGCGCCGAAGGTCTGGCTCATCTGTTGGCCGTCGGCGGGGGTCATGGACGCCATGCGGCTTTCGTCGCTGTAGATCAGAAGCAGGTATTGCATCGTGGTCTCCGTCGGTTCGTCGGCGGCAATCCCCGCCATGCCCCATGACGCGCGGGCCCGGGGCGATCAGACAGGCCGGATAGACTTTTCGCAACATCCCGAGCGAAAGACAGGGCTCTGGACCTGTGGCATCATGCAGACCAGCCAAGGGGGCGATATGCGGAACGTTTTGTGGGGTGCGGCGGCGCTCGTGTGCCTGAGCGTATACCCGATTTCGGCGACGGCCATGACTAGGGCCGAAGCCCGCGCAGCGGCAGAACGCGTGGCGATGCTCCACGACAAGGATCTCGCTGGTTCTCTGAGCGAGTTCAAACAGGACTTTCCCGAGGAGTACGAGAAAACCATCGATCTGATGGCGGCGGCGTATCTGAAGGGCAACGAACACGACGCCATCGTCGCCGGGCGTGAGTACCTGGTCAGGGCGACCTACGCCCAGATCGGCAACATCGCCAACGCCCCCGATGAGGCGTTGCTCAGGCTCGTTCAAGCGCAGCAAACCCTGTTTGCGACCTTGGCCAGGGCTCAGCCGGAACTCTGCCTGCAGGCGGCACGTGGCCCCATCCAGCCCGACACCGTTCACGACCCCGACGTCGCAAAGGTGCTCGGCGGTGTGGGAATCGAGCAGCTTCATGCGGCGCGGGCGGGTATCGATCATCCCGTTGTGCGCGGCCCGGCAACGCAGGACGATTTCGCCGCTCTGCGCCAAGCCTTTTACGCCGCCGGCGGAACCCTGCAGGACTTGCAGACGGCGGCGAGCCTTGGGCAAGGCGGGAACGCCGACCCGGACACGGCGTGCCGCGAGAACCTGCTCATGGCCCAGGCGACCATCGCCTTGCCGCCTGAGGCGCGCGACCGGGTGATCGCCATGGCCTACCTGAAGTTCAAAGAACTCACCGAGAAGCGCACGCTGCACCGGTGATGGCCGCCGCGAGCGTTTCCCCTTCACCGCCCGGGCCAGTGCCGCCGCCGACATCCTGACCGGGAGGATCGTGGGCGGCGCCGCCGCCACGGCCTAAGCCGTCTTCGCCGCCGCGCGCGCCCTCAGCCACGGCAGGAAGACCAGCGTGTTCAGGTCGATGATCAGATGCACGATCATGGTGAGGATCAGGCTGCCGGTGGCGAGATAGACCAGGGTGAACAGCGCGCCAAGCACGGTCGTCGCCAGGACGCCGACGAGGCCTTGATAGGCGTGCACCAGGCCGAAGATCAGACATGCGCAGACCAGGGAGCCGATCAGGGCGCCGGTCACCGCGAACAGCAGCAGCGGAATCGCGAGGCGGAAGAAGATTTCTTCCGTGATCCCGGCGTTCACCGACAGCAGAGCGAGCCATACGCGCTCCGACGGGCTGCGCGGCAGGAGCGGAAGCACGCCTTTGATCCCGGGCTTTGGGCCCTGGCCGCGGCGGGCGCGCCGCGCGGTCAGAAACAGCAGGCCCGCAACGAACATCACGCCGAAACTCATGCCGAAGATCATCGAGGAGTCGATCCCGCCGCCGAGCTTTGCCGCCAGGGGCTGAAACTCCGAAGGCAACCGCCACAGGTTCGCAAGCCGCCCTGCGAGCCACAGGACGAGAACCCCGCCGACGCCGAAAATCAGAAACGCGCTGATGGCCCAGCGGCGGAAGCGCTTGATCCGATCCTTGCTCTCGGTCAGCGCCCTGAACTTCACAAAGGCGGTGCGATCGCGCAGCGAAAGCGCCACGAGGCCGAGCACGATCGCGCCCAGCAGCAGGGCGGCGCGATTCGGTTCGATCGGATGATCGGCGCCGCTCATGGCCGCTCAGCGCTTGCGCGCGGTGATGATCACGTCGATTTCGTCGTTGCGCGGGTTGACGAAATCCAGGCGGACGCGGCCGTCGCCTAGAGTCGTTACGGTCGCCGGGATCGAGCTGTTGGTCAGCATCCAGCCGTCGGGCAGGACCACCGCGTCGGCGGCGCGGCCGAAGCTGCGGTGGAAGATGAGTTCGCCCTTGTCGTCCACGTGATAGCTCGGCGGGTCGGTGTAGGTCTCGAACATGCGCAGCCGCGCGGATCCGCCCTGCATGACCGGCGGGAAGGAGAAGACCACCACCTCGGTGTCGGGCGTCACCTTGTCCGGGGCTTCGTCGGCGGGCAGATGCGCGGCGGTGATTTCATCGCCCTTGAGAATTTTCACCGCCAGCGGCGCGCCGGTGTCCAGATTCTTGCCGGCCGGACCGTTCGCGTGCGAGCCGGTCCGCACCACATTGACGTAGACGCCCACGCCCGGACGGCTCTCGGTGTAGTCGTGGTAGAGGAAGAAGCTGTTGGTTTCCGGCCGATTCAGGAAATAGACGATGTCGCGGTTCTGATGCGCGCGTTCGTCGAGCGCACGTGCGTCCACCGACGACGACGCCGGCGCGCCGGACATGATCTTACGCGCGCGCAGTTTCAGCGGCGCCTCTGCCGGCGTGCCGTTCCAGAAGGCGATGCCGATGCGGCCGTCGGCCTGTTCGATCACCTGGGACGGATAGTTGGCGTCGGCCAGCTCCCAGCCCCTGGGCAACACCACCGCGCTGCGCTTGATGCCGAGCGGGCGGTCGAAGACGATGTCGCCGCCGTCCATGTGATAGCTCTTGGCGTCCTCGTAGGTCTTTTCGATCAGGATGCGGCCCTGGCCGCCGTCGGCGGGCACCGGGCGCGCGAGTTCCACGCGGATGTAGTCGGCGTGCGGATCGGCGTCGCTCAAACCTTCGGCGCGGGCCTGGTCGGCGTGCACGACCGAGAACTTCAGTTCCTTGCCGGTGGCGCGGTCGTAGACGTGCTCGTCGCTCGCGACGCTGCCGGGGCGGATCGGGTTGAAGTAGAGCTTGGCGCCGGGCGTGGTGGCGGTGATCTCGTACAGAATGTGGAACTTGTGCGACGCGGGATCGAGCAGCTCGTAGCGCGTATAGGCATCGGCCTCGGCGCGGTCGCCCACCCAGGGTTCGATAACCGGCGCCGGCGCGGCCTCGGCCGGGGCGGCTCGAGCGGCGGCGGGCAGGACGGCGCCCGCGATCAGGGCGGCTCCGAAGGCGGCATGGAAACGGCGCATCACGATGACCCCCAGGCTCGACACGGGGCACTATCGACCGGCCAAGGGCCGTTTGGAAAGCCTCAGGCGTTCAGGAACCGTTGGGCGGTGAACACCGACAGCAAACGCATGCCCCGCTCTTCCAGGTACTCGTGCGCGCCTTCCTGACGATCGACGATGACCAGGCCCGCGTCGACCACGCCGCCGGCCTCGCGCACCGCCTCGGCCGCCTGCCACAGCGAGCCGCCCGAGGTCGCCACGTCGTCGACGATCAGCACGCGCTTTCCCTCGAGGGTTTCGCCGGGCGCCAGGCCTTCGACCAGTTCGCGGGTGCCGTGCTCCTTGGGCTTCTTGCGCACGAAGAAGGTCCGCACCGGCTTGCCGTCCGCCTCGGACAGGGCGGCGATGGCGCCCAGCAGCGGCACGGCGCCCATTTCGAGCCCGCCGATGTACTCGGCCCCCTCGGCCAGCACGTGGCGCAGCAGGGCGCGGCCGCAGTAGAGCGCGCCCTTGGGGTCCATCATGGTGGGCTTCAGGTTGAAATAGAAGGTCGAGGGCCGCCCCGACGCCAGGGTGATGTTGCGCAGCGCAAAGGACCGCCGGCGGATGATCTCGGCCAGGGCCGACTCTTCGTCCGTGTCGGCGGGGCGGACGGTGTCGGCGACGGTCATGGCGAGGCTCCTGGAAAATCCGGCGCCTGTTTAGACCCGCGCGGGCGTGGGTCAATCCACCCCCGCCGCCTGGGGCCGGGAGCGTCCGATGAATTTTCTGTAAGAGAAATAGTTTTCCATTGTTGAAAGTGCGGATCTGGCCAACCCTGGCTCCGCGGTCGTCCCGGCCGCTGGCCGCCCCCATGATTGACTCGTCCTTCGGTATTTTGCTAATTACCAAAATAAGCGATGGCAGAAATCTACAAAGCCCTGGCCGATCCGACGCGGCGGCGCATTCTCGAACTCCTGCGCGAGCGCGAGATGAGCGCGGGCGAGATCGCCGAGCATTTCGATCTCTCCAAGCCGACGCTCTCGGGGCACTTCAACGTGCTGCGCGAGGCGGGGCTGGTGGAGACCGAGCGCAGCGGCACGACCATCGTCTACCGGCTGAACGTTACGGTGCTGGAGGAGGCGCTGATGGCGCTGTTCGACACCTTCCGCCTGAGCGGCAAGCGCAAGGAAGCCAAGCGGTGAAGACGAGACGCCAACTGTGGACCAGTGGATTCGCCATCGCCGCCATGCTGGCGCTGGCCGCCGGCGCGCTCTTGCAAACATCCAAGCCCGAGTTCGCGACACGCTGGGGCCTGCATGGCCAGCCCTCGGCGTACATCGACGCGCGCCTGGCGGTCCTCATGCTGCCGCTGGTCGCCGCAGCGATTACCGCGATGTTCGCTCTGGCGCCGCGCGTGCTGCCGGCCGGCACGCTCGACCGTTCGGCCGTAGCCTGGACGGCGGTGTGGACGGCGATCTTGCTGGCGCTGTGCGCCGGGCAGGCGTCCCTGGTCGCGCTCAACCTCGGCGTCCACGTCGACGTGCCGCGGCTGGCGGCGCTCATCGTTGCGGTGACGTTCGCCTTCATCGGCAACTACATGGGCAAGATCCGCTACAATTACGCCATCGGCCTGCGCACGCCCTGGACCCTCGCCAACGAGCGGGTGTGGGACAAGACCCACCGGTTTCTCGGCCGCGCCATGGTGGCCGGCGCGGCGGTGCTTGCGGTCGCGACCTTCCTCACCCCGGCGGGGCGCGCCGGCGACGTGTGGATGCTGACCGAAATTCTCATCTGCGCGCTCGCGCCGCCGCTCGCGGCCATCATCTATTCCATCCGCATCAGCCCGCCGCCGTCCCACGACGGCGCGGCCAGCTAGGAGACCGCCATGGTCGCCAATCCCAAGGGCGTCATCGCCTACCTCCTCCTCGCCTTCGGCATCGCCTGGGTGAGTTGGGAGTTTGCCGTACGCGTGATGCACATCGACGTAACGTCGTCGCAGTTCCAGCTCTATGCCCTCCCCGGCGCCTTCGCGCCGGCGATCGCCGCCCTGGTCGTACGCGCATTCAGCAAGGGCGGCTGGAGCGACGCAAAGTTCAGGCTCCCGATCTCGAAATGGCCGTACTTCCTGTTCGCGCTGCTGCTGCCGGTCGCCGTAATTACCGTCGTCGCGGTCGAAGCCCAGGCGCTGGGCTATCTGCCGGCGAGCTTCGACCTGGCCAAGGCGATGCACGGCGCCGCGCTGGCCCCCACAGACGGCCCCGGCCAGGCGTCGATCGGCGCGGCGATGGCCAAGATCGGCCCGTGGTTGATTCCGATCCAGCTTGCGACGGCGATCCCCATGTCGCTGGTGCTCTGGGGCGAGGAGTTCGGCTGGCGGGGCTATCTGCAGCCGCGCTTGTTCCCCGGCAAGCCGGTGATCGCCGCGATCGTCACCGGCGTGATCTGGGCCGCGTGGCACTATCCGCTGATCCTGCGCGGCTACGATTTCGGACACGAGCAGGCGGTGCTCGGCTGCGCCGTGATGGTGGTGGGTACGATCCTGCTGTCTTACATCTTCGGCTGGCTGGTCGAGCGGACCGGCAGCATCTGGTCCTCGAGTCTGGCGCACTCCGCCACCAACGTGGTCGGCGGCAGCCTGAGCGTGCTGTGGTTCGGCTCGCACGACCTGGCCATGACGTCGTACCTCGGCGTCCTCGCCTGGCCGCCGCTGCTGGTCGTCTGCGTGCTGATCTTCCTGTTCGGACGCCGCAAGGCGGCCGCGCAGCCCGTCGAACAGCCGAGCTAGCGCCGGAACGGCTCCCTGCGGCGTCCGTTGTCTAGGGGACGACGGACGCCCAGGAGTTCAGACACATGCGCCCAGTTCCGATTATGATCATTGCCGCCGCAGCGCTTGCGCTGACGGCGTGCTCGCAGAAGACCAAGGATGAGGCCAAGGCCGCCGCCGACGAGTCCGGCGCCGCCGCAAGCTCTGCCGTTCAGGACGCGTCCGCCGACGCCAACGCCGCGGCGAACAAGACCGAGAGCGCCGCCAACAACGCAGGCGCCGACGCCTCAAGCGCCGCCAACAACGCCTCGGACTCCACCGCGGATTCGCGCGAGCGCGCCAAGGAGGCCGCCCGCAAGGCCGGCCACGAGGTCGCCCAGACCGCCCGCACGGTCAAGCGCAAGGCCGAAGCCGCCGCCAACGCCGCGGCAGACACGCATTAACCTCCGATTCAGGACGTCGGCCGCGACCTGACGCCGCAAAAGGCCGTGATTTCCAAGGCCGCCCGGGTTCTTCCGACCGGGCGGCCTTGACGCGCGCCGCCGACACGCCGCAGGGTCCAATTACGGCGGAATTGGGGAGCGGCAATGCGGCACGGGCTGGCGGCGGCTATGGCGGGCGTGCTCGCGCTCGGCCTGCTGGCGGGCTGCGCCGAGGCGCCGAAGTACGCCGCCACCCAGATCACCTTCCCCTCGGCCGACGAGACGGCGCGCGCCTTCCTGGCGGCGGTGGCCTCGGGCGAGGACGTGGCGAGCGACCCCCGGGCGGGTCCGCAATTCGCCGCCGGCGCCACCCCGGCGCGCCTGCGCGCGGTCAGGGCCCTGATCCCGAAAGCCGCCCCGACCCGCGTCGACGCCGTCGGCTGGCGGATGAGCGGCCGCAGCGATGACGGCCTGATCGCGGAACTGTCCTACGCCTGGTCCTACCCGCACCAGAAGCTGTTGATGCGCGCGGTGCTGCACCGCGAGCACGACGCGGAGCGCTGGGTGGTCACCGGCGTCGAAGCGCGCCGCACGGGCAAGACGCGCGGCCTGGCCAGCATCGGCGATACGGCGGCGCCCAAGACCTAGGGCGCACCAAGGTTTGACGCGCGGAGATCTGGCGCGCTTGACCCGCCGCTCTGCGCGTCCCAGGCTCCCCCCGCCCCTGAGGCTGGAGGACGTCATGCGCCCGTGGTTCGTCGCAGGCTTGGCCTGCCTTTCGCTTACCGCCTGTTCGCTTCCCTCGCCCGACAAGGACGCCGACGCCCTGGCCCAGCGTTTTGTGGGCGAGATCGCATCGGGCGCCGATCTGTCGAAGGACGCGGACGTCGATCCGCAACTCACCGGACCGCAGTGGGTCGCCCAGCGCGCGTCCCTGCAGGCGATGTTTCCCCAGCCCAAGCCCGACAGCGTGAAGAGCACCGGCTGGAGCATCAACACCAAGGCCGGCGAAGGCACGCGTGCGGAGTTGCGCTACTCGTACGTGTACGGAAAGCAGACGCCGGTGGCGGCGACCGTGGTGCTGCGCAAGCCCGAGGGCAAGACCAAATGGATCGCCACCGGCCTGCAGGCGCATCGCGACGCGGGCCCGGTAGCGCTCGGCGAGCCGCCGGCGCCGGACTCGAGCAACTGAGACGCGTCAAAGACCCATGACGCCGCGCGACGCGAGTCCGTTTTCGATTTCGGCCTATATCGGCTCGCCGCTCCGCAATCTCGCGACCATCGTGAGCTTCCTGGCGGCGGTGATCGCCGTCGCCACCGCGGCCTATATGGCCGCGGGCTGGAGTCTCGGCGACGCCTTCTACATGGTGATGCTGACCGTGTTCACGGTGGGCTTTCGCGAGGTGCGCCCGATCGACGGGGCCTATCTGCGCACCGTGACGCTGGGAGTCATGTTCCTGGGCTGCACCGGCATGATCCTGATGACCGGCGCCTTGGTGCAACTGTTCACCGCCAATGAGATCCGCAACCTGTTAGGGTCGACCCGGATGAAAACCGACATCAACCGCCTGAACGACCACATCATCGTCTGCGGCTATGGGCGGATCGGCGCGACCCTGGCGCGCGAACTGGCCGACGGCGGCGCGGACTTCGTGGTCATCGACCACAATCCCGAACGCGGCGAGGCGATCCGCGCCCAGGGCTTTCTGTGCCTGGTCGGCGACGCCACCGACGAGGTGTGTCTGAGCGTGGCGGGCATCGGCCGCGCCCGCGCGCTGGCGACGGTTCTGCCCGACGACGCGGCCAATGTGTTCATCACCCTGACCGCGCGCAGCCTGAACAAGGAGCTGGCCATCATCGCCCGCGGCGAGGTCGCCCAGACCGAGCGCAAGCTGATCGCCGCCGGCGCCGACAAGGTGATCTTGCCGACCCACATCGGCGCCGAGCGTATCGCCGAACTGATCCTGCATCCGCAGACCGCCGAACTGGTGCGCGGCGGCGGCCGCACGGTGGAGCGCGCGCTGCGCGACTTTGGCCTGGAGATCGAGGTGGTCAGCGCCAGCCCGCAGAACGGCATCGCCGGCCTGACGGTGGCCGAGGTCGAGCGTCGCGCGGCCGGCGCGTTCCTGGTCGCCCAGGTCGAACGCCCCGGCCACCCGGCGGTACGCGGTCCAGCCCCCGACACGGTCATCCGTCCCGGCGACGGCCTGGTCGTCATCGGCCGACACGCCGGCGCGGTCGAACGCGTGTTCGCGAGTTGAGCGTGGGCTCCTTCGACCTCAGCGTTACCGACATGCACACCGCCGGCGAGCCGGTGCGGATCGTTACCGGCGGCTATCCGGCGCTGAAGGGCGCGAGCATTCTCGACAAGCGGCGCGACGCGAAGGAGAACCACGACGCCCTGCGCCGCGCGCTCATGCTGGAGCCGCGCGGCCATGCAGAGATGTATGGGGTGATTCCGGTTGAGCCGTCGGATCCGCGCGCGCTCTTCGCGTGTCTGTTCATGCACGGCGAGGGCTATTCCACCATGTGCGGCCACGCGACTATCGCGCTCGGTCGCTGGCTGGTCGAAAGCGGCCGCGTCGCCGCCGTTGAACCTCAGACGCGCTTCGCCATCGAGGTTCCCTGCGGCGTGGTCGAGCTGATCTGCGACGTGGCGCGCGGACGGGTGACGCGCACGGCCTTCGACAGCGTGCCCGCGTTTCTGGCGATGGAGGATCTCGCGATCGACGTCGACGGATTGGGCCGCGTGGTCTGCGACGTCGCCTATGGCGGCGCCATTTACGCGGTGCTGCCGTCGTCGCGCCTCGGCCTGGATTTCTTTGCTACGCCGATGGACGCGCTGCGCCGCGCCGCCGTGGCGATCACCGACCACATCCGAAAGCATGTCGCGATCCGCCATCCGGTCGAGCCGGACCTGGGATTTCTGTACGGAACTATCCTCACCGACGACGCGGCGGGGAACGCGACGACGTCGAATCTCTGCGTGTTTGCGGAAGGTCAGATCGATCGCAGCCCCACCGGGTCGGGCGTCACCGCGCGCATGGCGCTGGACCACGCCAAGGGCCGCATCGCTCCCGGCGTCGCGCGCGCGTTTCGCGGCCCGACGGGCGTTCCGCTCGAGGCGCAGATCGTGGGCGAGACGAAGGTCGCCGGGCTGGAACGGCCGGCCGTGACGGTGCGCGTGGCGGGATCAGCGCACTATACGGGCGAGGCGCGGTTCAAGCTCGATCCGGACGATCCCCTGGGGATCGGCTTCGCCCTGCCCGCGACGTTCAGGCCCTGAGCGCGTCATACAGCCTTGGCTTGCCCCGGAGCGGGCGGCGGGCCATGGTTCGGTGTTGGGCGGCGGGATGAGGCCGCCGCGAGGGGGCTAAAATGACCAGGTTTTCCAGCCGGCTTTTCGCTGCGTCCGCCCTGGCGGCCGCGACGGTTCTGACCCTTGCGGCGCCCGCCTGCGCCAGTGACACGATCACGCCGACGCCCCCGGCGGCCGCCTTTGCCCCCACGCCCGTCTCCCCGCAGGCGGACATGCTGGGACAACACATCGTCGCGGTGTCCTTCGACCACCTGAGCGACATGAAACCGCTGTGGACCATGGGCATGGCCATCGCCACCGCGCAGATGAAGGCCGCGGCGGAGAAGCACGGCGGCGTGGCGGTGGTCGCCTGGGACCGTTTCGGCCCCTGGTACGGCTATTTCATCGACGCCTCCACGGAGGAGTTCCACGACGACCGCGCGCGCTACGAACAGATCCTCGGCCACTGGCTCGCGGAAAAGTACACGGTCGAAGAACTGCAGGCGCTGTCGGACCTCTTCGACAGTCCCGCGGCGCAGGAGTTCTCGACCCAGCTTCAGGGCGCAATCGGAAGCCTCAGCGCAAAGACCACGCCGAAGATGACCTGGAGTCCGAAGGCGCAGGCCGCCATCGACCGGTTCAAGAGCTCGCCCGGCGGCAAGGGCTTCATCGCCCGCACCGAGGCCATGAGCAAGGACACGGCGGGCGACGCCGGCAAGATGATCGCCGCGACCAAGGGCGGCGCGGCCTCCAAGGACGCCGACGCCAAGGCGCTGCAGGACATGCTCGAGCGCGATCCCCAGACCACCAGCATGTTCATGGATCTGGTGGCGACATGGATGCCGGGAACCATGCGCCGCTGGGGCGAAAAGGCCGAGGCCGCGGAAAAGGCGCGCCTCGCCGCCATCGCTGCGGGCGCACCGCCGCCGTCACCGTCGCACTGAGCTGAAACGTCTGTTCAGTGCGTCTGCACGATCTCGCGGCCGGCGGGCGCGAGCGCGAGGCCGGCCAGCTTGAAGTGGGCGTAGCCGAACGGGATGCCGATGATGGTGATGCACCACAGCACGCCCAGCACCGCGTGAGCGAGCGCCAGCCACCAGCCGGCGAACACGAACCAGATGACGTTGAGAACGCAACCGAAGGTCTGGTTCTCGCCGGTGATCAGCGATTTCGGGACCGCTTCCTGCCCGAACGGGAAGAACGACATCAGGCCGATGCGGAAGGCCGACGGCGCCCACGGAATGCCGATGATGGTCAGGCACAGCACGCCCGCAGCGATGATCCAGGCAATCCCGGCGGCGAACCCGCCGAAGATGAACCACAAAACGTTGAGGATCAGGGACATGAGCTCTCCTTGGGCCGGCTCCTTGCGGGCCCTTCTACCGCGCCCGGCCGCCCGCGCCAGTTAAACTCCGCTAATGCGCCGAGGGTCCCCGCCCCCGCACGAACAGCCCCGCCAGGACCCCGCCGGCGGCGGCGCAGCCGCCGGCCAGGAGCATGACGAAGCCGTAGGCCTGGTCGAAGGCGGCGCGTTCGGCGTTGCGGACCGGGTCGGCCGCGCTGAGTTTCAGGTCCAGGGTCAGGGCTGAGCCGCGCGCGGGGCGCAGGTTGGGCGCGGCGTGGGCGGCGTCGAGTTTCGGCGTCAGGGTCCGGTCGAAGGCGGCGGAGAAGACCAGGCTCATGGCGGCGATGGCGATCAGGCCCGCGACGCGGGAGACGGCGTTGTTGATACCCGACGCGGCGCCGGCGTGTTCCTGGGGCACGGAGCTCATCACGGTCGTGGTCAACGGCGCGACGGCGAGGGTCATGCCGGCGGCGACCAGCAGCACGGCGGGAAACACGCCGGCCCAGTAGCCTTCGCGGCCCGCGGCCCAGCCAAACAGCGCCAGACCCGCGCCCGCGACGATCGGACCGGCGGCGAGAAACCAGCGCGGCCCGAAGCGGTCGCTGAGCTTCCCGCTGAGCGACGACAGCGCGCCCATGACCAACGGAAACGGCAGGATCGCGGCGCCTGCGGCGGCGGCGGCATAGCCGTGGATGCGGATCAGTTCGAACGGCAGGAAGAACAGCGCCCCCGACAGCGCGAAGTACAGCAGCAGCGTCAGCAGGTTCGCCGCCAGGAAATCGCGCGAGCGGAACAGCGCAAACGGCAGCATCGGCGCCTTCGACCGTGCTTCGACCACCGCGAACAGTGCCCCGCCCGCGACGCCGGCGGCCACGGCGCCGATGACCCAGGGCGAGCGGAAACCTTCGGAGCCGGCGACCGTCAGGCCCCAGGTGAGCAGGCCGAGGCTCGCCGCACAGAGCACCGCGCCCGGCGCATCCAAATGTTTGGCGTCGGGATCTTTGCTCTCGGGCGTGGCGATTAGGGTCAGCACGAAGGTGCCGATCGCCAGCGGCACGTTGATGAAGAAGATCGCGCGCCACGACACCTGGTCGACCAGCCAGCCGCCCACCAAAGGGCCGACCGCGGCGGTGACCGCGCCCAGGCCCGCCCACAGGCCGATCGCCTGGCCGCGTTCGTTGTCGGGGAAGTTGGCGCTGAGCAACGCCAGGCTCGCCGGCGTCAGCAGAGCCGCGCCCACGCCCTGAACCGCGCGCGCGGCCACCAGCAGGTGCGCGTCGGGCGCCAGCGCGCACCCGATCGACGCCAGGGTGAAGATCGCAACGCCGACGAGGAACACGAGACGGCGGCCATAGCGGTCGCCCGCGGCGCCGCCGGTCAGCAACAGCGCGCCGAGCAGCAGCAGATAGGCGTTCATCACCCACTGCACGTCCGCGGCGCCCGCATGCAGGGCCTGCTGAATCTGCGGCAGGGCGACATTGACCACCGTGCCGTCGAGCCAACCCATGGCGGAGCCCAGGATGGTCGCCACCAGGATCAGACGCTTCCTGGACTTGGAGAGCGCCGGCGCCGCGGCTGTCACCACGCCCAGCCCTGGGGATGCGGCGTCGAGGTTTCGATCTCGCCGAACTCTTCGTCGACGTAGCACCACACCCAGGCGTCGGGCGGATAGTAGGACTCGATCACCGGATGGCTGGTCGAGTCGAAGTGTTTGGTGGCGTGTTTGCCGATCGACTCGTCACAGCAGCCGACGTGACCGCAGGTTCGGCACAGGCGCAGATGAACCCACTCCTGGCCGATCTTCAGACATTCGAGGCACCCGTCGGTGCCCGGTTTCACCCTGCCGATGTGTTCGAAGTGCGAGCAGCTCATGGACGCGCCTCCTCTTGCGCGATCGTGGTGCGAATGTCGGCCCCGGTTTTCAGCACCCGGGTGATCGGCGTGCGCTCGGCCATTTCGGCAAGGCGGGCGCGCTGGGCGTCGTCGAGCGGCCCCGCAAAGGCGATGGTGCGGTCGATGATCGCCGCGCCGGCCTCCTCGCGATAGACCAGGTCCACCTCGATGGTCGTGAGCGGCCAGGCTTTGCGCTCGGCGTACATGCGAAGGGTGATGGCGGTGCAGGAGCCCAGCGCGGCAAGCAGATATTCGAAGGGCGCGGGACCCTTGTCCTGGCCCTCCAGGCGCGTCGACTCGTCGGCGATGAGGTCGTGGTGGCCGACGCGGAGCTGGGTCTCCCAGCGGCCGCCGGTGTTGCGCGCGCGGCTCCGGGCGATGACCCGGGACGCGGGTTGGGCGGCGGCTTGGGGCGCGGCGGTCTCGGTCATGGGTCCCAGGAACGTCATCGGGCGTGGCCTCGCCGGGGCCCCGGCGGGCGGCTAAGAGTAGCCCGTCCCAGCGAAGGAGGCGAACATGACGGCGGCGGCAACGACGGCGGGTCCGGCGCGCGAGGGCCTGTGGATCGCCTCGGGCCTGAGGACCCCCTTCGCCAAGGTGGACGGGCCGCTGGCGGGCTTCGACGCCATCGCGCTCTCGGTTCCGTCGGCCAAGGCCATGGTCGAGGCCCTGGACGGCGGCAAGCCGGACGTGGCGATCTGGGGCGCGGTGGTTCCGAGCCTCGGCTGGAGCAACCTCGCGCGCGAGGTGATGCTCGACGCCAAGCTCGACCCGACGATCCCGGCGTTCAGCACGGTGATGGCCTGCGCCACCTCCATGATGGCGGCGATCGAAGCGGCCGGCATGCTCGACGGGCGCGGGCGCCACCTGGCGCTGGCCGGCGGCGTCGAA
Source organism: Caulobacteraceae bacterium (assembly GCA_036501825.1). Taxonomy (GTDB): domain Bacteria; phylum Pseudomonadota; class Alphaproteobacteria; order Caulobacterales; family Caulobacteraceae; genus JAFECT01. Next base: position 48,688 of record DASXZP010000002.1, read on the forward strand.
AGCATGAGCCGGGTGCAGATCGGCCTGACCCAGACCCTGTCGGACTGGCTACGCCACTTCTTTGCGGCGCGCTCGGTGGGCGATCGGCTGGAGCTGCTGAAGACGATCCAGCTGCGCGAGGTGAAGCTCTACATCCCTTCGATCACCAACCGTTCGACCGGCAAGAGCATGGGCGAACACACCGAGGAGATGGCCAAGACCTGGCATATTTCACGCGCCGAGCAGGACGCGCTGGCGCTGGAGTCGCACCACCGCGCGGTGGCGGCGTGGAAGGCGGGCTTCTTCGCCGATATCGTCATTCCGTTCGGGGGCCTCGACCACGACACCGTTCCGCGCGCCGACACCTCACTGGAAAAACTCGCCAAGCTGAAGCCGGTGTTCGACCACACGAGCCAGGGTTCGCTGACCGCGGGCAATTCGTCGCCGCTGACCGACGGGTCCGCCGCGATCTGGGTGGCCGACGACGAGGGCGTCAAGCGCGTGCCCGACCGCTTCTATCGTGCGCGTTTCATCGACTGGGAAATCGGCGCCATCGACCTGTGGCACGAGGGCCTGTTGATGGCGCCGGCCTATTGCATCCCGCGCCTGCTGGCGCGCCACGGCCTGCGCTACGACGATATTCAGCTGTGGGAGTTGCACGAGGCGTTCTCGGCGCAGATCGCTTGCCACATCAAGGCGCTGCAGGACCGCGCCTTCCTGCGCGACAAGGTCGGCGTCGACCGGGACTTCGGACCCTTCCCGCAGGAGCGGATGAACCCCAACGGCGGCAGCGTGGCGCTGGGCCATCCCTTCGGCGCCACCGGCGCGCGGATTCTGAGCCAGGCGGTGAAGGAGCTGTCGAAACACGACAAGGGCGCGCGCGCCATCGTCTCGATCTGCACCGACGGCGGCCTGGGCGCGGTGTGTCTGCTGGAGCGGGGCTGACCTACTCGGCGGCCAGCGCGCTCGCCGCCGGCAGGTTGATCGGTACGGCGCGGGCGATCAGGCGTTCCAGCTCGTCGCGCAGGGCGCGGCCGCGGGGCGACAGGTGAACGAAGCGCAGGCGCTTGTCCGCGGTTGTCGACTTCAACTCGAACAGCACCGCCTCAGAGGGCACCGGCTCTTCCGGGACCAGGCCGGCGAGGGTCTTCACCAGGCGCGCGGCGCCAGCCACCTGCACCCCGCCGGCGAGGGCGAGCTCGCTCACGTTCAGCCCCTCATTCTCGCAGACGTAGAGAAACAGGATGAGCGTGGTCAGGCTGCGCGGGACCTCGACGCCTCGGAACAGTTCGAGCGCGGCCAGAAGACTGTCCCGCTCGCGCCGCGGGGCGTCGTCAGTCATAGGCGTGCAGCTTGCCGGTCCTCACCCGCAGCTCGCGCGGGCGGGCTTCGGAGGAAACGCTGGAGCGGCGGCGTTCGGTTACGGCGATCGAGGCTTCCGGATAGTCCGACCGGACCGTCGAGAGATGGGTTTCGAGCCGGCGCTGATGCTCAGCGGCTTCGAAATAGTCCGCGGCGTCGACTTCGATGCTGATCGTGGCGCGAAGCCGGACCGCCGGCATGGTGTTCGATTTCAAAGGGACCCCTCCCGTTACTCACGGGGAGAGTCACAAAGTCGCCACGATTTAGCCAGGGCTTCTTCTAGTATTGTTTCTCATTTGCGACGAATTCGCTCAGTGAAAGCAATGAATTTGCTCAATGAAGGCGTTCCCTGAAACAGAAATCCTCGCCGTTTACCTGGTTTGCAAGGGCCTTTCGACCAAAAAGAAGCGGCGGCCCCTGAGGGCCGCCGCCAGTGAGACTAGGTCGTAAGGACCGCCGATCTTAGAAGTCGGCGGTGATCCCGATGAAGATGGTGCGGCCGAGGGAGTCGTACACCTGAGGATAGGTGTTGCCGTTGCCGAAGGCCGGCGCCGAGATGCCGAAGCTGTTGGAGTCGACGATCGGCGGGTCCTTGTCGAACACGTTGTTCACACCCGCGTGCATGGTGATGTGGTCGCGGATGCGCCACTCGCCAGACAGGTCGAGGTAGCTGAACGCCGGGATCGAGGCGTCGTCGATGTCCGGCGCCAGCGGATTGTGCAGCGTCGGGTTCGAAGTGTTGAAGTCGAGCTTCACGCCTTGGATATAGCGCCACTGAGCCGAGAAGCTCAGGTTCCACGGCGTGACCCAGGTCACCCGCAGCTTGTGACGCCACTTCGGCGTCGGCGTGCCGCAGGTGGTGCCGAACAGGCCCGCG
>DASXZP010000003.1:0-1864 GCA_036501825.1 Caulobacteraceae bacterium
GACGCGCGGCGACTTCATCCAGGCCCTGCTGGACCGGATCGAACAGGCGGGCGCCGAGGTGATCCACGCCAATGACGGCGTGACCATCAAGCGCAACGGCGCGCGGCTCAGGGCCGTGGATATCGAGACCGACCCCTATCCGGGCCTGGCCACCGATGTGCAGGCCCAGTTCATGGCGCTGATGACGATGGCCGAGGGCGAGAGCGTCATCCGCGAGACCATTTTCGAAAACCGCTTCATGCACGTCTCGGAACTGTCCCGCCTGGGCGCCGACATTACCGTCCAGGGCGGCGAGGCCAGGGTGCGCGGGGTCGAGACGCTGGAGGGCGCGCAAGTCATGGCCACCGACCTGCGCGCCTCGGTCAGCCTGGTGATCGCCGGCCTGGCGGCGCGCGGCGAGACGGTGGTCAACCGGGTCTATCACCTCGACCGCGGCTTCGAGCGGCTGGAGGAGAAGCTCGGCGCGTGCGGCGCCAAGGTGCGCCGCCTGCGCGACGGCGGCGACGACTGACGTCGATGGTCGAGACGCCCGCGCCGCTCAGACTGCTCGCCGAGGACGCCGACGACCTTGGCGTGATCTCGGCCGCGCTGCAGGACGCCGTCGGCCAGATCGGCGACATCGCCTACGAGGCGGCGGAGCGGCGGCTGACCATGGTGCTCAACCGCTTCCGCTGGGAAACCGACGCGCCGACCGCCGAGCGGGTGCGCACCGCCCTGCAGTTCGGCTCGGTGCTGGCCGTCAGGGCGCGCAACCTGAAGCGCGACCAGCCCGACGCCATCGTCGAGCTGCTGGCGGTCGATTTCGAGCCGGGCGAGGCGCCGGGCGGCGGCGTCCTGCTCCACTTCGCCGGCGGCGGCGATTTCCACCTCCAGGTCGAGTGCATCGACGTGGTCATGGCCGACCTCTCCAACCCCTGGCCGACCAAGCACGCGCCGAAGCACGAGGGGTGAGGTGATGCTTACGGTCAACCTAACCTACGCGAAGGCTCACCTGTGCGAGCTTCTGGACAAGGTTGAGGGTGGCGAGGACGTCACTATTACGCGCTATCGCACGCCCGTTGCCCGCATCTCCGGCATCGTGAAACCGAAGATGCCCATTCGCTCCCTGGCCGAATTTCGCGCGAGCATGCCGGGATGGAGGGCCGCGAGCGTCCGGTTGCTCCGCGCGGCGCGTGACGAGAGTTGATGGACGCCGCGCTAGTCGAAACTACACGCCTCAGTTTGCTTCCGCTCAAGGAGGTCGACTTCGAGCCGCTCTGGACGATCTGGTCGGAGCCGGCGGTTCGCGAACATCTCGTCACCCTGCCAAACACCCGCGAGGACTTCCGGCGCATGTTCGACAATATGCGGGCGTCCGGCGAGAGCTTGGCCATGTGGACGCTGAGACTGCGCGAGGACGAGTCCGTGATCGGCCGGTGTGGTTTCTATGAGTTCGACGAAGAGCGAACGCCCGAACTTGCCTTTCTTCTGTCCAAAGCGGCCTGGGGCCGGGGGCTGGCGACCGAGGCGGCGACTGCCGCGCTCGACTACGGGTTCGGTACTCGGCGGTGGCCTCGCATTGTTGCGCTCGCTAGGCCTGAAAACCTCCGTTCCCTTCGGGTGCTTGAAAAGCTGGGAATGAACTACGTCGAGCAGATCGCCATCCACGGTTTGCCGGTCGATCTGTTCGAAATTCAACGCGGGGCGCCTCCACAAACCCCTTGAGTTTCGGCGCCAACCGGCGACAACGCCGCCATGCGCCGCTTCAACGCCCAGGACCCTGGCTTCGACGCCGATTTCGCGGCCTTTCTCGACGAGCCGCGCGGGTCGCCGGCCGAGGTCGACGCCGCGGTCGCCGAGATCATCGAGCGGGTGAGGGTGGAGG
>DASXZP010000004.1:0-3328 GCA_036501825.1 Caulobacteraceae bacterium
TCAGCCACCCGGCGCGGACACCGCCGCGGCGCCGAGCTGCGGTCGCAATGCCTTCGCTCGCCGCCGCCGCGATGCCGATCCAGCCAGCGGTAGGCCGTTCGCCGCGAAACCCCCGAGGCCTCGGCCGCCTTGGCCACCGGCCAGCCTTGTTCTTCGATCCGGGACATCATCACCGCTCGACCAAACGGCGTCAGCCGAGCATTCTTATGCACGTTCATTCGGGGCCTCGGGACCAAGGGTTGGAGCTTCGCAACCCCATCCTCTCAGCCCAGCCCCGAGTGAACAACCTTCATAGCTTCGACAGCTAGGTCGCGTTGTAGATCCGGTGTTTTCGCCGAACCGAACGGTCCACTCCTGGCGCAGATCGGCCCTCAGGGTTTCGGACGCCAGCTAGTCGCGCCAGGTAATGAGGGCGTCAGCCAGGGTGTCGCGCAAGGGGGCGAGCCAGCTTCCGAAGTTGCGCCAGCTGTCGACGCCGTCGCGGAAGATGGGTTGTCGCACCTGCTCGGAACTGGGTGTGCGGACGCTGCGACGGTTCTCATGGAAGTCCATGCAGGCCTGTTCAAACGGCAGGTCGCAGAAGGCCAACAGGCGGCGCACACTGCCCTCGAGATCGTCCACGACGTCCTCGTGCCGGACGCGCAACACCCGGCCCGGCAGCGCTGTATCCCAGTGACGCATGAGCTCAAGGTAGGTGCGGTAGTAGCGGGCGATGTCGGTGAGGCCGTAGGTGAATTCCTGGCCGTTGGCGAACAGCTGCTTGAAGTTCGAGACGCAGCAGCTCATGGGGTCGCGGCGCGCATCAATGATCTTCGCCTTCGGCAGGATCAATGCGATGAGACCCACATGACGAAAGTTGTTGGGCATCTTGTCGATGAAGAACGGGCGGCCCGAGCGGTAGACTTCGGTGTCGGCCAGATAGCGCTCGCCTAGCGTCCGTGCCTCGTCCGCCGAGAGATCCGCGAACGCCGCCGGATAGGGCGGGTGATCCGGGTCGGGGTTGCGCCCCTGCAGCGCCAGCACCAGGCGCTGAATGTCAGACAGCTCCTGGGTGCCCTCGACCTGGGAATGAGAGGCCAGGATCTGTTCGATGAGCGTCGAGCCGGCGCGCGGCAGCCCCAGCACGAAGATCGGGTCGGGTCGTCGGTCCCCCCATCCATTCCGTACACGGAAGAACTCGGTGGTGCAGACCGCAATCTGCGCGGCGGTGTTGGCCTCGACGACTTCCGGCGCGTAGCAGCTCTCGGACCGCTTCAGGGCGTTGCCGCGTTCGTAGTAGCGCCAGGATTCGGAGAATTCGGCCCGGTCCTCAAGGGCTTTGCCCAGGGCGAAACAGAGGTGGTAGCGGTCAATCAGGCCGGTCGTGGCCGCCGCCTCCTGTTCGCGCATGCGCGCGATCTCTTCGCCGGTGAACCGGTAGGTCTTCAGATTGGCCAAGCTCCAGTAGGCGTCGCCGAAGTCCGGCCGCGCCGCCGCCGCGGCGCGGTAGGACGAGATCGCTTCAGGCAGGCGGCCGACGGTCTTCAGCGCATGGCCGGTCCAGAGCGGCACGTCCCATGACGCAGGCTGGTCGGCCGCCATCTCGCGGTAGATCGCGATCGCCCGCTCATGCTGGCCAAGGCCGACGGCGGCGGTGGCCGAAAGCGTCCGGTAGTCGAGGCTGGCCGGCTCCAGCGCCAGCAGCCGCTCGATCTCGACGAGCGCCGCGGCATACTTCTGCCGCTTGATCAGCGTCTCGGCGTACTCGTAGCGCGCGGCCCGATAGTCCGGCGCCAGCGCCAGCACCGCCGCCAGCAGGATGTCCGCCTCGTCCAGCACTTCGTGCGCGAGCGCGATGCGGGCCAGCAGACGCATGGCCTCCGGATGGTTCCCGTGCCGCAGCAGGAAGGCGCGGATGATCTGCTCGGCCGGCGCCAGATCCCCGTCGGAGAACAGGCTCGTAGCGTTGACGACCTCGCCCGGCAGGGCGGCGAGCGTCGCCACATGCTGGGCCGCAGTCGCCGCGTTCTCGGGCTCGCCGACCATGCCGTAGAGGCCGTGCAGCATATTCCAGCTCGCCGGCAGGGCGGGGTTGATGTTGACCGCGACCAGCAGGGCCTCGATAGCCCCCGGCGCATCCTTGAGCTGCACCCGGCACAGGCCGCGTTCCTGGTGCAGGCGGCTGAACCGCGGCTGCAACGCTTCCAGGCGTACCAGCACCGCCAGCGCCTCGTGGACGCGGCGCAGGTGGCGCAGGCTTGTCGCGGCGATCAACAGCAGGTCCCGGTTTTCCGGCAGGTCGGCCAGGCGCCGCTCGGCGCGCGCCAACGCCTCGTCGTGGCGAGCGTCCTGCTGCAGCCGCCGCATTTCGGCGACCTGCGCCTCGATGGACGCGGCCGGCGCGGGATCGACGGAGACGGACATGGGTTCCGGAAACGGTGAGGGACGCATTGCTGCCATCCGTCCCCGACAGTTCCGTGACAGCCGGCCTCAGAAGGCTTCGGCGAACCGGATCGTCACCGTCCGCGGACGCAGCGGCACCTCCGAGCGGATGAACTGGGCGGTGCTCGAGAAGGTCGAGGCGTGGAAGTCGCCCAGGTTCTGGCCGATCAGGCGCACCGACCACTTGTCGTGCGAGACCCCGACCGAGGCGCCGAGTTCGGTATAGGCCGGCAGCTTGAAACGCAGGTAGGTGGTGTCCGGGATGGGGTTCTCGGTCGGGTCGCTGGTGGAGATGTAGTTGGCCGGCTGGGTGAACATCTCGCCGACGTAGTTCAGGTCGCCCTGCACGAAGCCCTTGTACTCGCCCCAGTCACGCTCGTAGCGAGCGATCAGGTTGCCCTGCCACTTCGGCGAATAGGCCGAGACGCCGCCCTGCACGCCGAACGGGTTCACGAAGGGCTTGCCCTTGATCTCGGAGATGCACTGGCCCTTGTTTGGCGAAGCCGCCTCGTTGTCGGTCAGGCAGGGGGAGTTCGACTGGGTGTTGTCGTTGTAGGTGGCCGAGCCTGACAGGGTCAGCTCTTCGATCGGCCGGGCCACGAACTGGAGCTCTGCGCCCTTGATCACATAGCTGGGGCCGTTGAGTAGGAAGGTGGTGTTGCCCAGGCAGCAGGGCTGGAAGAGCGCGATCTGAACGTTGTCCCAGTTCATGTAGTAGGCGGACAGGTTCACCTGCAGGCGGCGGTCGAAGAAGTCCTTCTTGAAGCCCACCTCGTTGTTGGTCAGCGTGTCCGGCGCGTAGGAGACCGGCGAGTGGAACTGCGCGACGCCGTTGGCGTCGGGGGCGGTGTCGCGGGCGAAGCGGCTGAAACCGCCCGGACGGAAGCCCTGGGAGTAGGTGTAGTAG
>DASXZP010000005.1:0-171830 GCA_036501825.1 Caulobacteraceae bacterium
CGTGGTTCCAGTGTTGATCGCCATCACGCCGTCCGACTTGTAGCCGAAGGTGACCGCCGTACCCGAGGTCACCACCACCGGTCCGCCGGCCTCTGCAAAAATGCCGACCGAATAATCGCCCAGCGTCTTGACCATGGTCGACGTGACGTTCACGCCGCCGGCGGTCGACACGGCGTAGAGGCCGTCCGACTTGTAGCCCTTGGTGTAGGTCGTGCCCGCGTTCACCGTGGCGTTGCCGGGTCCGTAGACGTAGACGCCCACCGAATAGGCGCCCGTGGTCTCGACCGAGGCGACCGTGACGTAGGTGTCGCCGTTGTCCAGGACCTTGCGGCCCGCGCGGACGCCGTCGGTTAAGTTGCCGGTGGTGTAGATGTCGCCGGCGGTGATGTTGGTGACGCCGGACGTGTAGGTGATGATGCCGGCCCCCTCGTAGGGGCTGGTCGCGTTGGACTGGTGGACGGAGACGTTGCCGACATAGACGCCCACCGCGCCGCCGCCCTCGCTCTCGGCGAACACGCCGTAGGCGAGCTTGCCGATGACCTCGGTCGTGCCGCCCACGTTGACGGTCACATAGCCGTCGCTGGCGGCGATGACGCCGATCGCGCCGTTGCCCGAGACGCTGTGGGCGTAGACGTTGCCGTCGACCGTCACGTTGACGCCGTACTCCGCGACGCTTTCGATGCCGACCGCGGTCCCGCTGTTCGACACGGCCGTAACGTTGCCGCCCACGATGACGTCCGTATGGCCGCCTTCGGCGACGACGCCGGCCGCGGTTCCGGTTCCGGCCTCGGCGGTCACATCGCCGATGACGGTGACATCGCCATAGCCGCCGGTGATGCCGCCGGCGTTGACGGAGATCCCGGTCGCATTGATCGAGGCCGCCGCCCCCACACTGCCGCCGACGTAGACGGTCGCGTTGGTGTAGGCGCTGGTCGCGGTAACGCCGGCGGCGCTGCCGTCGGTCGCTACGGCCGTGACGTTTCCGTCCACCCTGGTGTAGTTTTCACCGCTCGACGTGATCGATACGCCGGTCGCCGAGTACTTGCCGGTCGCCGAGACGTTTCCGCCGACATAGACGTCCGCGTAGAAGCCGCCCTTGCCGCCGGCGACCGTGATGCCCGTCGCGTTGCCGTCTGGTGCAAGCGCGTAGACGTCGCCGCCGACGCTCACGCCCGAAAAGCCGGTGCTGATCGCGCTGACGCCGGTGGCGTCGGCGTACTTGGAATAGGCCCCGACGTCGCCGTCGACGTGGACATTGACGTCGTCGCCGGTCGCCTCCACGGCGAACGCGTCGCCGTTAACGGCGAGCGCTTCCGCGTTTCCGCCGATGGTCACGTTGGCATAAGACGAGCCGATTGCCTGTACGCCGATGGCCGCGCCATAGGCCTCGGCCCCGACGCTGCCGGTCACGTCCACGGTCTCGCCGGTCGCGCCGCTCGCGTACACGCCAGTCGCATCGTCGAGGGACGAGATCGCGGTCACATCGCCGCCGACTTTGATGTAAACGGCGTTCGTCTCCGAATATCCGTAGACGCCGGTGGCGAGGCCCACGATCGACTTGGCCAGGACGTTTCCGCCGACGACCGTCTTCGAATAGCCGGTAGCGTAGTTGTACACGCCGGTGGCGTTGATCCCGCCGCCGGCATAGACGTTGCCGACCACGTGGGCGTAGGCGTAGTCGGTGCTGTTGATGCTCACCGCCGTCGCGTTACCCACCGGGGCCACCGCGGTGGCGTTGCCGCCGATGTAGATCGACGCGTCGCCGATCACCTTCACGCCGGTCGCATTGCCATTGCTCGAGGTGACATCGACGTTGCCGTCCACATACACCGCAGTCTCGCCGCCGTAGGCGCCGATGCCGAGCGCCTCGCCATAGGCGTGGACCGTGACGTTGCCGCCCACCTGGATGTTGATGAAGGGCGCCGTGTCGAGGATGCCCGTCGCATTGCCATGCCCGGAGGCCCCGTAGACATCCCCGTTCACGGTGATGAAGCCGTTGCCGCTGGAGAACGACTCCACGCCGATGACGATCGCATCACCGTAGTTGGTCTTGGCCGTGGCGTTGCCCCCGACGTAGACGTCCGTACCGTCGCTTTCCACGACAATGCCGCCGACGTCGCCGTTCCCGGCCGCCACGTACAGGTTTTCGCCAACGTGGACGATGACCGACTCGCCCACCGCCTCGATACCCACGGCCCCGTAATAGCCCTCGACGGTCACATTGCCGGCGATGCTGACGTTGCCGTTGCCGCCGCCGATCGACTCCGCGAGGATGCCGACCGCCGTCCCGTTCGAACCCACAACCGAGAGGTTCCCGCCGATCAAGACGTCGATATTGTCGTCCGTCTCGAGGAGCATGCCGACGGCCTGGGCGTAGGACGAATCCACATAGACGTTCTCGCCGATCGAGACGCCGATGGAGCCGGGCGATATCGCGAAGACGCCGTAGGCGTTGCCGTGGTCGGACTGAATGTCCATCGACCCGCCGATCGTCACATACGAACCGGCATTGCCTTCGATCTCGACGCCGGCCGCCGTGTTGCCCGTAGCGAAGACGTCGCCCGCCACGTTGATGTTGGCGGTCCCGTTCCCCGTCACCGCCACGAGCGCAATCGCAACGCCGGTCGTCGAGGTCGAGTAGGCCGCAGCGTTCTCACCGACCGTGATGCTGACGTTGCCGTATTTCGACTCGGACTCGACGCCGATCGCCTCGCCGTAGGCCCGCGCCACCGCATCGCCGCCGATATTGATGCTCGCGTCGTTGAGGGTGATGGCGCTCAGGCCGGTTGCGTTGCCGTAGTTAGAGAGAGCATAGAGCATGCCGCCGATGGTCACGTTCGCGGTGTTTGCGTTGTCGATCTCGACGCCGAAGGCGTCGCCGTGCACGGTCTCCGCGACGACGTTGCCGGTGACGTTGAGGACGTCGTTGCTGTCGTTCGCCAAGTTCGTCATCCGGACGCCGACGGCGCCGGTGTAACCGATCGCGGTGACATTGCCGCCGACGGTGACGCTGTTGATGTATCCGTTGCTGTTGTCTTGCGTGACGAAGGCGTAAACGCCCGTGGCGGTGCGATCGTCCGAGAACGCGACGACGCTGCCGCCGACGGTGGTCGCGATCCCGCCGTAGGCGGAGACGTTGACGCCGGTCGCCGTGCCGTCGAACGAATTCGCGACCACGTTGCCGACGACGTGGAGCTCGGTTCCGTCGAACGAATAGCTCTTCACGCCAACGGCCGCGCCGTCCACGCTATAGGCGCCGACGTTGCCGCCGACGTAGATATCGACCGAGCCGCCCGCGTTAGAGCTGATGCCCGTGGCGTTGCCGACGAAGCTCGACGCCTCGACGTAGCCGTCCACAGTGATGCCCAGGTAGCCGGTGGAGTTGCCGGTGACCGCGATCGCGTCGCCGAGTTCCGAATAGGCAGAGACGTTGCCGCCCACGAATACGGTGGCGTCGCCGTTGGCGACCACGCCCCAGGCCGCTCCGTAGGTGGTTGTGACGTTGACGTCGCCGGCGACGCTGATGTCGACGTACCCGCCCTGTGCGATCACCCCGAAGGCGCCCTTGTAGCCTCTGACAGTGACGTTCCCGCCCACGATGATGGTGTTGTCGTAATTCCCCCCGGCGTTCACGAACGAGTCGATCCCGTAGGCCCGGCCGTACTTGGAGGTCGCGGTCACGTCGCCGCCGACGCCGGTGTACGCGCCGTTGGAGCTGACGGTGTACATGCCGAAGGCGTTGCCCTTCACCGCGGATACGGTGACGTTGCCAACGACCGTGCTGCTGGCGTTGTAGCCGCCGTTGAACACGCCGGTGGCGTCGCCGTCCGCCGAGATCGCGACGACATTGCCGCCGACGACGACGTTGCCGTAACTCTTCGCGCCGCCGTTGGCGAACATGTTCACGCCGGTCGCGCCGGCGTAACCGTTGACGTACACGTCGCTATAAATGTGCACGTTGTTGTCGAAGCCGCCGGCCGTCACGTACTGGTTGACGCCGACCGCCCGGCCGGTGAACGCGACCGCCTCGACCGAGTAGGCCGTCGTGGTCATCTCGTCGGCGCCGGACACGTTGATCGCCGTAGCATTGCCGAGGATGGAGGTCGCCGCGGCATAACCCTCCACGTGGATGATGGTCGAGTCGTAGGCATAGCTGCGGATGCCGGTCGCATCGCCGAGCGCCTGGGCGAACACGTTGCCGCCGACGCTGACATAGACGTCGCCGCCCAGGTTCTTGGTGTAAATCGCGGTCGCCTCGTCGTAGGCGTAGGCCTTCACGCTGCCGCCGACGACCACGTCGACGTTGGTGAAGTCGTTGGCGACCACGTTGCCGGCTAACGCAAAGATGCCGACCGCACTTCCGAAATCCGAATAAGCGGTGACGTTACCGCCGATGTCCACGCTGGCGCCGCGGTCGTAGATGGTGCGGTCATAGACCGCGATCGCGCCGAGACTGGCCACAACATCGATGTTGCCGCCGACGGACACGCTGCTGCCGTTGAAGCTGGAGGATTCGATGCCGAGTGCGGTCCCGCCGGGCGCCGTCACGCTCACGTTGCCGGTCACGCTGGTGAAGGCATAGTTCGAGCCGACCGTGATGATACCGGTGGCCGCTCCCCCGCCCGCGCCGGAGAGTCCGGACTTGACGGTGACGTCGCCATAAACGTAGGTCGCAGCGTTGACGGCCGACGACGTCTTGATGCCCATGGAGCCGGTATAGCCTTGGGTATAGACCGAGCCGTAGACCTTGGTGGTGTTGTTGAACGTCGTCGCGGAGTTGATCCCCACGACGTAGCCGTTTGTACTGGTGAGGCTGACGCCTCGGTTGCCGACGGTCACGTCCCCCGTGCCGTTCACCGCGTAGACGGAAATGCCCGTCGTCGTACCGGTGTAGCCGCCGACGCCTTCGCCGATGAACGTGGTGTAAACGCCGACGTTGCCGCCCGTCGTCCTGGCGTTGATGACGTTACCGAGCGCTTCGATCTGGTTGAAGTTGGCGACCTCGACGTTGCCGGTGGCGAGCGCGTCGGCGAAGATGCCGTTGGTCCCCCCGTAGGTCTTTCCGGACGTGTCGGCGAAGACGTCGCCGCCGGCCGACGTGTAAACCCCCAGCGCGGTGCCCGAGGTCGTGATCGTCGATCCGGCGTAGGTGACGACCCCGGCGTAGGCGCCGGGCGCGGTGTTCTCCACGAAGACCGGATCGGTCGGATCCGCGCCCGGTCCGAGGGTGACGACGACCGGATTGCCCCCGGTGTCGGTGTAGGTGATGCCCGAGGGGTAGGCCCCCGGCGCGCAGGTGACCTTGTCGACGCCGCCCGAGGCGACCAGCGGTCCGCATTCGTTGACCGCCCACGCCGTGCTCGGCGCGCTGAGCGAGAAGACGGCGATGGAGCATCCGAGCGCGGTGCCCAGCAGCAGACCCGTGCGGGTCAGCTTCGCGTTGCGGCTAAGGGTGAATTCCTCGGCGGCGGCGGCGGAATCCTGGCTCGACCGGAGAGCGCGCTTCGACATTGATCATTCCCCTCAGAACAGGCCGCGCAGAATGCGTGGCCGGGCGTTCGCGGTCTCGCCGCGTCGCCGAACGCTGTTGTGTCGCCCGGATTCCGTCTGAATTCAAGGTCGGCAAACGGTGTTCAACCGAGTTTAGTCGTTTGAGAAATAAGCATTTCTGAGTAATTGATCCAGCTTGACCGCTGACTCTTAAGCGCTTTTGACCGGCGCTTGTCTCTATGATCGGGGGGCGCCCAAAATCGCATACCTGGAAATTGAGGATTGGGCGGGGCGCGAACGCCTGAGCGGCTCCGACACTGCCAATGCAGAAAGGGCCGGACTTGCGCCCGGCCCCCCGTCTTCGTCGTGCAGTCAGGCGCTGGCCCTACCACTTCCAACGGACGCCGAGGCGGCCGGTGAAGCCTTCGGTGTGGCTGCCAAACTCGGCCTCGCCCTTCAGGAAGCCTTCCAGACCGTTCCACGAGGTGGTGGTGAAGCCGAAGTCCGCCCGGCCGTAGGCGCCGGGCTTGGTGTCTTCGATGCTCATGCAGGCGCCCGGGCAACCGCCCGAGGTGATCATGGTCATCTTGTTGTTGCCGTCGAACTCCTGAGCCGCATAGAGGCCGACGTAGGGCAGGATCTGACCCCACTGGCCGCCGACCCGTGCGCCGATCGACCCGCGGAAGCTTTCGGCGTTGCCGAAGGTGAAGCTGGTCATCTGCGTCGGGAAGTTGGCGTTGTCCAGGTGGGTGGTGGTCCACGCCAGGTCAGCCAACGGTTCGAGATAGAGATGCGTCGTCCCGAGCCGGAAGCCCATCTCGCCCTTGGCGCCCCAGGTGTCGCCCGAGAAAGTCTCCAGCGCGGGGACCGTGTGCATATTGGCCTTCAGGTCGTACCAGTCGCCCTTCACCAAGCCGTTGGCGAAGAACGAACCGGACGTGAAGCCCGCGTAGGCGCCGACGTTCCACCCCGTCATGTCGAACGAGTTCTTGTCGGTGTGGAAGATCGAGTTCTGCTCGAGGAAGCCGCCGGTGAAGCCGAACAGCCAGTTCTTCGAAGTCCAGTTGTCGCCGCCCATCTGGAACCCGCGCCAATCGCTGTCGGTCGACAGGTTCGGCGAGAAGCTCAGGCCGTGCACGTTGAAGGTCTCGGTGCGGTTGAGCTGTTCACCGCCGACCTGGGCCTGAGCCCACATCTCCCAGCCCTCGCCGCGGGTCGGCGGAGCCGAACCCCACATGGAGTCGCGGACTTCCTGTTCCCGCGCCGACCAGGCGTCACCCGACCTGCGCCAGAAGTCCTGGGCCATTTCCGGCGCCTTCAGCATTTCGAAGGCCGGCTGACCCGGGAGCGCCACGATGTTCCAGTTCACCGGACCCGAGAAGAACATCAACTCGTAGTCGATGAAGCCCTTGTGGATCGTGTTCATCGTGAAGTTCGACGCCGAGCCGGACGTGCCGTGCGCCACGGTCGTGCCGACGAAGTTCAGCGAGCCGGGCGAGCCGGGGCTGACATCATGGACGACCACCTGGGTCGTGCCGCTCACCGCGCCGACGTTCATCCGGTCGGAGGTGAGGGCCGAGCTCAGCGAAGCGTCGACGCCGAGAGTGGATCCGGCCAGGCCGTTCCACACCGTGGCGACCCCGCCGTTGCCGACCAGGTCGAACACGTCGCCGGTATGACCGTTGCGCAGGTCCACCAGGTTCGAGTTGTTGAACACCGTGACGCCGCTCCACACCACCGTCGTAGGCGTGGCCGAGAACGGCGCGACCGAGACAATGCCGTGGTTGTCCACCACGTCGTTGCCATAGCCGAAGTACGAGTTGCCGTAGGCGAACCAGCGGCCGCGGTTGTCCAGCGTGTTGTTGGACGAGAGCAGGGTCGCGAAGCCGTAGATCGAGCCCTTGTTCTCGATGAACACCGGCGCGCCTTCGCCGAAGATGGCATAGCCGCCGCCGCCCTTGATGCTGCCGTGGTTGTACAGGTAGCTGCCGTCTTCGGACTCGATGTCAACGCCGACGTACCCGCCGTACACGTGGCCGAGGTTGTAGACCGCGGCGTAACCATTGAGGGCGATCGCGGCGATGCCTTCGCCGTGCTTCGCGTTTACCGTGCCATAGTTGTAGACGGCGGTGTCGCCGAACTCGGACACGGCGACGATGCCGTGCGAATCATAACCCGTGGTCTGGGTGGTCCCGTAGGCCTTCACCAAGGTATCGCCAAAGATCGACCGGGCGTAGATCGCGTCGGCGAAGTTGCCGGTGGTGAACACCGAACCGCTGTACACCGTGGTCCCGAAGTAGCCCTCGGCCTGGATGCCGGTCGAGAACTCGCCGTGAGTGATGACTTCACCCGACGAGACGAGGACCGTACCGTAGTCGGCCAGCGCCGCGATGCCCGGGGCGTAGTAACCCTCGGTGATCACTTCGTCGGAGTAGACCGTGACGTTGCCGCCGAAGTTGTGCGCGTGCGCCCGGATGCCCTGCGACTCGACGCCGTAGGTGTACACGAAGTCGCTCTCGACGAAGACGTTGCCGCCGTAGTCGGTCACTGCCGTGATGCCGTTCGACGTGTTGCCGTAGGTAAACACCTCCTCGGAGGTAACGCTCACGTTGCCGTACGAGGAAACCGCCGAGATGCCGCGGCTGTTGTCGCCGTAGGTCACCACCTCGCCGGAATTGACGTTCACGTCGCCGTGGTTGGCATAGGCCTTGATGCCGATCGCGTCGTAACCGTGCGTGACCACCAGGTCGGAGGTGACGTTGGTGTTGCCGTAGCGGGCATAGGCGTCGATGCCGGTGGCGTAGTCGCCGAAGGTCCGGACCTGCCCGGTGTTGTTCACCGTGGCGCCGTAGTAGCCGTAGGCTTCGATGCCGTAGGACTTGAAGCCGTAGGTCTTGACGTAGTTCGACCTCACGTAGCTCTCGCCATAGGGCGAGATCGCCACGATGCCCGGGGCGAAGTCGTTGTAGGTCTTCACCGCACCCGAATTCACCGACACGCCGTACCAGCCGTAGGCGTAGATGCCGACCGAGCCGACACCGGTGGTCTTCACGTATTGCGACGAGACGCTGACGGCGCCGTTCGGCGAGATGGCGTGGATGCCGTCGGAATAGTCGCCATAGGTCTTCACCCCGCCCGAAGTGACGGACACGCCGTTATAGCCGTAGGCGTAGATGCCCTCGGCCCGGTAACCGTAGGTCTTCACATAGTTGCTGTTGACCGAAGCCGTGCCGTCATAGCTGAAAGCGCGAATGCCGGTCGAGTAGTCGCCCTCGGTGATCACCGTGCCGGAGGTCACCGACACGTTGCCGTAGCGGCTGTAGGCGAAAATGCCGATCGAGTCGTAGCCGGCCGTCCGCACGTAGTCGCTTCCGATGTCGACGTTGCCGCCGAGGCTCTCGCCGACGATGCCCGGCGCAAAGTCGCCGTAGGTCTTCACCGTGTTGGAGGAGATCGAGACGTCGCCGTAGTAGCTCACGCCGATGATCCCGTACGACCGGTAGCCTTCGGTCTTCACATACTCCGAGGTGATATCGACATCACCGTAGACGCTCTCGCCGACGATGCCCGGCGAATAGTCGCCGTAGGTTTTCACCGTCCCGGAGTTGATCGTCACGTCGCCGAAGAAGCTGCTGCCCTCGATGCCGGGCGAGCTGTAGCCTTCGGTCTTGACGTAACCGCTGACGATGCTGACGTCGCCGTAGAAGCTCCCGCCGACGATGCCCGGCGAGTAGTTGCCTTCGGTGATCACCGTGCCCGAGTCGATGGTTACATCGCCGAAGGGCGTGTAGGCGGAGATGCCGGTCGAGGAGTTGTAGTAGGTGTGCACCAGGTTCGACAGGACAGTGACGTCGCCGAAGGTGCTCGCAGCGTAGATGCCGGTCGAGAAGTAGCCGTCGGTCGTGACCACGTTCGAGTCTACGTAGACGCTGCCGTTATACGACTCGGCGATGATGCCGTCCGAGGATTCGTAATAGGTGTGCACCGTGTTCGAGATCACCCTCAGCGGACCGTTGTAGCTGTAGGCAAAGATGCCTGGGCTCTCGTAGCCCGTGGTCTTCACGTAGGTCGAGTTCACCGTCACGTTGTTATAGCCGTAGGCGTAGATGCCCGGGCTGTAGGCGCCGTGGGTGATCGCCGTGCCGGATGTCACCGTGACCGTGTCGCCCGCCGTCGTGCCCAGGTTCTTCGCATAGACGCCAGGCGAGTAGTTGCCAAAGGTTTCGACGAAGGTCGAGACCACGTTCACCGCGCCGCCGGCCTCGGCGTAGATGCCGATCGAATGCTCGCCGTAGGTGACCACCTGGCCCGCGCTCACCGATGTGTCACCGTAGTTGCTGACCGCAGTGATGCCGTTGGAGTAGTTGCCGTGGGTGGTGACGTATTGCGCCGTGATCCCCACGGTCCCGTTGCCGTATACGTCCACGCCGCCCGAGAAGTTGCCGTGGGTCGTGACCGAGTACACGTCGACGTACGTATTGCCGCCGACATAGGCCAGCGAGCCGGCCTTGATGCCGTCGGTGTAGTCGCCGGTCGTGGTGACGTAGTCGGCGTAGATGTGGGTCGTTCCGGTGGTCGCCGAGCGGATGCCCGCACCGCCGTCCGACGACGTGCCGGCGTACTGGTTCACCGTTACGTTGCCGACGTCTATGAATACCGAGCCGCCGCCGAAGCTCTCCGCCAGCACGCCCGCGGCGAAGTTGCCGCTCGCGACGATGTTGCCGTCGACGCCGATGCTGATGTTGTCTTCGGCGATGCCCGCAACGGCGATCGCGTCGCCGCCCCCGAAGGCTTGCGCCTCGACGCCCCCGAAAACACTGACCGAAACGTTGCCGTCAATAGCCTCGGCCAACACGCCATAGGCGCTGCCGCCGACGGAGATGGCGACCACGTTGCCGTCAACGGTGATATCGCTCTGGTAGTCGCTGACCGCGCCTGCGCCGATCGCGCTGCTGGCCGTGGCGACCACGGTAATGTTGCCGCCAACCGTCACATAGGCCTCGCGGCCTTCCGCGATCGCCCCTTCGGCCTCTTCGCCGACGGCGACGACGTTGCCCTCGACCGTCACCTCCGAGCGGTAATCAGACACGGCCGCCGCGCCGACGGCCGTGCCGCCGAGCGCTTCAACCGTGACGCCGCCGCCGACATAGACCGTGGCGCTGCCGTACGACTTGGCCTCGACGCCGTAGGCGCCGGTGGTCCCGAAGGCGATCACGTTGCCGTAGACCTTGGCCGTCGCGTTGTAGGAACCGGCGTCTTCCGAATAGACGTAAACGCCCTTGGCGACGCCGTTGCCGGTTTCGGCGATCACCGTGCCGCCGACGCGGGCGTAGGTGTCGCCCTCGGCATAGACCAGGACGCCCGACGCGTTGCCCGTGTAGGTCTCCGCGATCACGTTGCCGCCGATGGTGGCCCTGGCCGAGTAGCTGTCGTCGTCTGAGCTCACGCTCACGGCCGTGGCGCCGATGTTGCCTTCCGCAATGACGCTGCCGCCGACCGATGCGCTGGCGCCGTATTCGCCTAGGGAAACCACGCCCTCGGCATAGCCGTAATGGCTTTCAGCGACGACATTACCGCCTACGGACACGACGCTCTCGCCGAAGACCGCCACGGACACGATGCCGCTCGCGTTGCCGTCGTAGGTCGTAGCGATCACATCGCCGCCGACATCGACGTCGCTGTCGCCGAGCGCCACCGACAGAACGCCAGTGGCGTTGCCAACGACGCTGTGGGCGTACACCGATCCCTCGATCGTGGTGTCGGCGTAGTTGGTGCTGACCAGGATCGAGCCGACGGCGTCGCCGAACACCGTGCTCGCGATGACGTTGCCGCCGACATAGATGCTGGCATCGCCATACACGGAGACGCCCGTCGCGGAGCCGAAGTAGCTTTCGGCCGTCACATCGCCGTTCACGTGCACATAGGCGAAGCCGGTGCTGACGGCGCTGATGCCGGTCGCGTTGCCGTTGTAGCTTGAGGCGAAGACGTTGCCGCCGACGTAGACGTCCACGCCGTAGCCGCCCGTCGCCGTGGCGGTGATGCCGACCGCGTCGCCGGAGTAGGTTTCGGCGATGACGCTGCCCAGCACCGTCACATAGGCGTTGCCGCCGCTGGTGACGACCACGCCCGTCGCGCCCGTGCCGCCCACCGCGACCACATTGCCCGAGACGTAGACGTAGCCGAACTCGCCAGCTGCGGTTGTGAGGGTTTCACCGGTCGCCGATCCGAACGGCGCGAACGCCGACACATTGCCGTAGATCAGCGTGTTGAGGCCGGGGCCGAAGTGCGAATAGACGTCCGGCTGAATGGCCGAGGTCACGCTGGTGCAGACCTCGGCGGGGGTGATGCCGATTTGTTTGCCGCAACCGAAGTACTTGTACTCGCCGACAGCGGCCACGCCGGTCGCGTTGCCGTCCTCCGAATAGGAAGAGACGTCGCCGTTGACGATCACCGTGCCGGTGTAGCCGGTGACCGACAGCGCCGTCGCGTCGCCGCCGTAGGCCTTGGCCGTGACGTTGCCGTTCTGGACGACGTTGACGTAGTAACCGTTGATGGCCAGCCCGGTTGCGCCGTCGTCCGTGCCGATCGCGGTGATGTCGCCCGTGTGGTAGCCGGAGACGTCGCCGTATCGGGAATCGAGACTGACGCCGACCGCATCGACGCCGGTGACGGAAATTGCGCCTGTGCCGGTCAGGGAGAGGTTTTCGTAGGTGTGCAACCGGACACCCACCGCATAGCCGCCCGTCGAGGTGACGGAGATGTCGCCCGTCTGATTGACGTAGGCGGAGTTCACGCGCTCGTAGTACATGCGGTTGCCGGTGACGCCATAGGCCGCGCCCGTGCCGGTCACCGTAATGGTCCCCGTGCTCACGACGGTGTTGCTGTTGGAACCGCCGAAGAAAATGCCGGCGCTGTTGTAGCCCGTGCCCGTGACCGTGATCGTGCCGGTGTTGTTGACGTAGGCGTCTTCCGAGTAACCAGCGGCGATGGCGTCGGCGTACCCGGCGCCGCTGCTCGTCATGTGAATGTTGCCGGTGTTGATGACCGACGCGGTGCCGTAATAGAGCTGGGTGTAGGCCTGCAGGCCGTTACCGGTGGCCGTGATGTCGGCGTGGTTGATAAGGGTGGCGTAGCCCTTGATGTCTTCGACGATGACGCCCCGGTCGATGGCGGTTATCGAAGAGTCCGCGGAGATCGTAACCAAGGTCGTCCCGTAATCGGCGCCCTGCGCCTGGATGCCCGCGTTCGTGGTGGTGCTCACCGTCGTGCCGGAAACGTTGAGCGTCAGATCGTTGCCGCCGTCGGTGATGGTGATGCCGGTGGGATAGGGGCTGCCGGCGCCCGTGCAGGTCACCGTGTCGACGCCGCCGACGATGGAGCTCGTACAGCCCGCCGGCAGGGCCGCGTGCGCCGTGCCGGGCGCGCTCGCGGCGAACACCGCGATCGAGCAGCCCAGGGCCGTGCCCAACAACAAAGCGCCGCGCGAGAGGTCCTTCGCGCGGTCGGGGGTCGGGGTGAATTCCTTGGAAACGTTGCTGTTGCGGGCGGCCAGCGACAAGCGAGTCGACATCACAGATATCCCCCTCAAGAACCCAGTATCGCGCGGACGCGCGACGGGAACGCAGGCTCTCGCCCACGTTTGCAGGCCTTTCGTGTGCCTTACGGCTTTACCATTAGCAACTAAAACACCCGTTTTTCTTGGTGGCTTTGCCAGAGGCATCAGTCGTTCATTTACGCTCGCCCAAGCGACTCTTTGAGTCTTCAGGGCTTTGCAGATCGAATACCTGAAAGGACTCCTGGTTCGGGAATCTTGATCGACGAGATGCGCGCGACAAGCGTTGCACTGGCGCCGCACCGGCGCCTCGCGCGTCAAGGGCGAAGCACGCAGCGCGCACCTGCCAGAGTCGTAAGCTTGACCGTTACGCCTCCCCCGCGGTCGCGCCGGCCGCTTGCGCTTCGGTCGCGAAATCCGTAAAGGACCGCCTCCTCGCCGCGGCCGCTTGGGCCGCGCACGTGGATTCGCCGCGGGCTCCGGCCCCTACGACGGCGCGGGTGATTAGCTCAGTTGGTAGAGCAGCTGACTCTTAATCAGCGGGTCGCAGGTTCGAATCCTGCATCACCCACCATCGTCCTGCCGGTCAGGCGCGGCTCTTCGCGCGGCCGGGCTTTTCTACGGAACAGACGAAACTCTTCGCGTCGTTCTTATCCCCTGACCCGCGGTACCAGGCCTTCTGTGGATAGGCGCAGACGGGCCGGCGGTAGGCTACCCCCTTCGACGGGTCGTTGCCGACGTATTGCGTTGAGATGACCTCCGACGGCGCCTGACCATCCTCGACCCAACGGCTCAGCGCGATAAACAGGTCGTCGCGCGCGGTGTTCGATAAGGGCTTTGGGCTGCCGCCGGCGGAGTTGAACGCGGAGGGGCCCGGCCCCGCGCCGCAATGCTCCATCCCCGGGGCCAGGAACAGACGGGCGAACTGGCGGGTCTTCCCCGCCCCGCCGGCCTCGCGCGACACCTTCTTATAGAGGTCCACCGTCTGCATCGGTGCGACCAGGGTGTCGGCCCAGCCCTGGTAGATAATGAGTTTACCGCCACGGGCCGCGAACCGGCTCATGTCGCCGCGCGTTGCGCCGTTCAGGTCGGGCCCCAGCGCCGCGTCGACCTTGGGCATGTCGCGGGCGAAGTCGAACTTCGCCCAGTCCCAGTCCTTGCCGAACACCCATTTGAACAGGCCGTCGAAGGCCGGCTCGTTGTTGGGCGGCGACTGCAGGAAGTTCCAGCCGAAGAGGCCGGGCGCCTCGCTGCCCCGCATCCAGCCGTAATAGGTCGGCCGGCCGGCCGCGTTCAGCGGCCCGGAGTAGTAGGCCTTCACCGTCTCGACCTCGCCGGTGGTCAGGCAGGCGTCCGACGCCGCGCCATGACACAAGAGGCTCGCCGGCTCGAAGCCGCAGGCCAGCGGATCCCCGAGGAAGGGGTCGGCCGCGAGTCCCGCACCGCGGCCGCCGCAGTCCTTCAGCACCGCCTTGCTCAGGAGACTGAGCTTCGCGTCACTGAGCTTGCGCCCCGCCTGGCCGTTGGCCGCCTGCCAGTCCCACACCGCCAGCGCATGGCCCCAGGTGCGGTTGACCACCGGCGCGCCGATCAGCACGCCGTCGTAGTCGTCCGGATAGTACTGCGCCTCGATCAGCCCCTGCTGACCGCCGGTGGAGCAGCCGGTGTAATAAGAGCGCCGCGGCTCGGCGCCGTAGAAGGCCTTGGCGATGGCCTTGCCGGTCACCGTCATCACGTGGGTCGAGCGGAAGCCCCAGTCCTTCCACGCCTGCGGACGGCCGATCAGCGGATCGCCGTAGAGCGGCGTCGCCGGCGCGGTGCCCATGTCCGTGGTCGCCGTCGCATACCCGCGGCGCAACCCGCCCACCATGCCCGGATAGCCGACCGCCAGCAGACCGGCGAAGCCGCCGTTGCCGTTGCCGTGGAACACGCCGGCCCAGTGGTCGAGCGGCAGCCAGATCTCGACCTTGATGTCGGAGCCCGGCGCGCTCTTCACCTCGGCCGTAACGCGGCAGAAGGCCGGCAGGTCGGTCTGCTTGACCTTGTCGGGGGTGATGAACTCACCCGCGGCGACGCTCACGGCGCTCTTGATGACGGTGTCGGGCAGCTTCAGCTGCTCGATGTCCTCGCACCGTCCGGCCGCCAGCGCGGGCGCCGAGGCCATCAGGGCGCCGCCGCACGCCGCCGAGGCCAGAAGAAAACGCATCCGCCGGTTGGCCATCCCCAGTCCCTCACTCGCCGCATAGTGAAAGAACGAGCTTAAACCGGCGACACCTGGGTTCAATCCCCCGAATGTCCGATCACGCCTGCGCGAAGGCGTAATACTGAGCGCCGACCGGAACCGGCGCCAGCCAGGGTTCCATCGGCCGCAGAGCCGCGAGCGCGTGTGGGAAAAACCCGGTGTACCGCACGTCGGCCTCGGCGAAGCCGGCCGCGCGCAGACGCGCCCTCAGCACCGGCCCCGGGATCAGGACCGCGTTCTCGTCGAAGGGACAGGTCGCCACGATGTAGCGGGTCACCGGATTGACCGGATTGTGCTCGAACACCATCAAGACGCCGCCCGGCCGCAACAGCTTGCGCAGGCGCCCAAACAGCTCGACGTGCTGGTCCGCGTCGATGTGGTGAAACACGCAGGCGGTAAAGACCAGGTCGAAACCGCCGGCCTCGAGCGGCAGGTCGCCGCGGCCCGAATAGAGCACGCGCGCGCCGAGCTCCGGGTAACGCTGGCGCGAGATTTCCAGGCTGCGCTCGGACACGTCGATCGCGGTCAGTGTCGCGCTCGGAAAGGCTTGCGCCAGGTGCGGCAGCGAGGCGCCGACGCCGGACCCGAAATCCAGAATCGCACGCGGTTCGGGCCGCTTTTCGCGGCTCCAGCGGCGGCGCAGCTCGTCGATCTTGTAGCGCGCGAAATAGTCGGGCCTCTCTCCGCTGATTTTCAGGTTGTCGGTGTGGATCGCCAGGTATTCGTCGGCGAACTTGTCGAACTCAGCGGCTTCCACCGATCGCCTCCAATTGAGGCTTGTCCTTAAGCCGGTCGCGTCCGCCGCCGATCTCCTCGTCAACGAGGTAGAGCGGCCGACCCTTCACCTGCATGAAAATGCGGCCGAGATAGGCGCCCATGACGCCGAGGCAGGCGAACTGAACGGTGGCGAAGAAGATCATGATCAACGCAAGACTGGTCCAGCCTGGCGCCGCGCGTCCCACCAGGAACCCCGCAACCACATAGATCGCGAGGCCTACGCCCGATAATGCGCCGATCCCCGCCATGAAACCTGCAAGTCGCAACGGCCAGGTGGAAAAGCTCGTCACCCCCGCTATCGCCAGTCGCACCATCCGGCCGAGCGTATAGTTGGTCTTGCCTGCGAACCTCGCGTCGCGATCGTAGCTCACTTCCGCCTGAACACCGCCGAGCCAGGCCACCATGCCGCGCAGGAAACGGTCCTGTTCGGGCATCTCGTTCAGGCGATCGACAATCCGGCGTGAGAGCAGACGAAAGTCGCCCGTGTTCTCGGGAATATCCACGTCCGACAGCAGGCGCAGGAGCCGATAGAACAGGCGTGCGGTGATCAGCTTGAACACGCTCTCCGACGCCCGGCGGCGACGGCGCGCGAAAACGACGTCAGCCCCATCGTCCATCCGCGCCATCAGCGCGCCGAGCAACTCCGGGGGGTCCTGCAGGTCGGCGTCGATGATCATCACCCGCGCGCCGGCCGCTCGCGCGAGTCCCGCGGTCACCGCCAACTGGTGGCCGTGGTTGCGCGACAGATTAAGGCCCACGATCCGCGGATTGCCCGACGCGAGCGCCCGGATGCAGGCCCAGGTGCTGTCGCGCGACCCGTCGTTGACCAGGATCAGCTCGTAGTCGTCCCCGACCACGGCCTCACAGGCCGCCGCCGTCCGCCGGACAAACTCCGGCAGAGACCCCTCCTCGTTGTAGCAAGGGGCGACCACCGACAGCGCTGGCTCTGCTCCGCTCATTCCGTCCCCTGTCCGCCTCAGGCGCCCCCGCCGATTGCGACCGCGAGCATAGTTCATGCCAACGCCTCGAGCGCGACGCCGATTGTCGCCCTCCTATCCCGGCCAGCCACCGTATTCCTCCGTATTTTACGGTGTGAACCTCGATGCTTACCGAAAACGTTGGAACAATCAGAGAACAATCAATGGCGATCAAGGAGGGCACGAAGTTCGCAGGCGAAGCGACCGCCGAGTCGCGCTTTGGGCTGGTGAGCCATCATCTATCGACCTAGCAACGGAGGTCGAGCGCCTGTTACCCTCCGGCAAAATTGGATTGGCGCAAACAGCACATTTTTATGACGGCAAACCTGTTAAACGCCTCTCAAGGACTCATCTCGTTGGTCCGGGATCGACTGGCGACACGCCATGCTGCGATCGTCGCGGGGATCTTCATCGTTGGGACGGTCGCACGGCTTTCCGTCTGGACCTACACGACGTTGGACACCCCCGCATACCTCCTGCCCTGGTATGCCTACGCAAAGGAGCACGGCTGGTCGTCTCTGGGCGTCGCCTTCACAAACTATGCGCCACTCTATACCTATTTTTTGGTCTTCGTCGCGCAGTTCGACGGTTTGCTACCGCCGCTGCTTCTGATCAAGACGATCAGCTTCGTTTTCGAGTTCGCTACGGCCCTGCTCGCGTACCGGTTTGTCCGTCGCGTCACCGAGCGTTCCGACCGCGCGCTTTGGGCGTTCGGCTTGACGTGGCTGGCGCCGGCGGTTCTATACAATGGCGCCATGTGGGGTCAGGCCGACGCGCTTTGGTCTTTCTTCTGCCTGCTGTCCGTCTACCTGTTCGTTATCGGACGAAGCGGCGTCCTCGCTTTCTCGCTGGCGTTCGCTGCGAAAGCCCAGGGCGTATTCGTCGGCCCCTTCGCGCTCGGCGCCATCCTGCGCCGTCGCGAATCGCTTCTGTCGTTCGTCCTGGTTCCATTGACGTACGTCGCGCTTGCGTTTCCGGTCTTGATTGCGGGACGGTCCCTGCGCAGCGTCATGCTGGTCTATGCCGACCAGGCGGGCACCTTCCGCGAGCTGTCTAAGAACGCTGCGAACTTTTGGGCTCTCGTTCCGTTCGTCCCCTATCTTGCAGGGGTTGCGGCCGGCCTTATCGCCGCCGCCGCCGCCGGAATCCTCCTCGCGATCTGGATGGAACGGTCGAAACGCGCCGATATCGGATTCCTCCTGGTCGCCGCATGCGTCTCTTTGCTCATGACACCCTACCTTCTGCCAAAGATGCACGAGCGCTATTTCTACGCCTTCGAGATCACCGCACTCGTCTTGGCGTGTTGCAATCCGCGCTATTGGCTTGTGGCCTTTGTTGCTCAGTTGAACGCCGTATTTTCGTACATCGCGTACGATCACAATGTCACAACCGCAATTCCCTTCGCGGCCGCCCAGAACGGCTTACTTCTGGCCTTTCTGGTCCAGGATCTCCGTGCGCGGGCGCAGGCCGAATTTATAAGCCTACGAAGCGGCGCGACCTACGTCGTGCTCGCGTTTTCCGGGCTTGCGGCGCTCTGGCTGTCGGCGGAACGCGCCGGTGAAGCTTGGGCTGAGGTCCTGGCGCTCGGCGTACTCACCGGACTCGTTGGCCTGCTAGGGCTGATCTTGCTGCGTATGGCCACGAGCCGCCCGGCCTGGATCAACGTCGTCGCCCAGGTCCAAGAGTCTGTTAACCGACGCAGATCCAAGAAGCACCCTAGCAATTAGCGCGTAGCCTGGCATGGCCTCCCCGACGACCGCCTTCCCCGCCTGGCAGCGCGACTTCGCCCTGCTCGCCCTCTCCGCTTTTGCCGCCTTCGCCCTGCCGTTGCTCTCCCTGTCGGTCCTGAACGACGGGGACACCAATTGGCACGTGGCGACCGGCCAGTGGATCCTGGCGCACCGCGGGATCCCGGCGACCGATCCCTTCTCCTTCGCCGCGGTGGGCCGGCCCTGGGTCACCCATGAGTGGCTGTCCGAAGTGCTGATGGCCCTGGCCTACGCCGCCGCCGGGTGGAACGGCGTGCGGGTGCTGACGGCGATCGCCGCCACAGCGGCGGCGCTGCTCATGGCAAACCATGTCCGGCGCGAGGTCGGTTGGGTCACGGGCGCCGCCATTCTGACGCTCAGCTTCTGGGTGCTGGGGTCTCATGTCCAGGCGCGCCCGCACCTGATCGCCCTGCCGATTCTGATCCTGTGGACGCTCGAGCTGATGCGGGCGCGCGCAGCGGACCGGACGCCGGCGCTTTGGCTGCTGCCGGTCATGGCGCTCTGGGCCAATCTGCACGGCAGTTTCGTCTTCGGCCTCGCCTTCACAGGCTTCTTCGCGCTCGAGGCTTTCTTCGCGGCGCAGGGCAGGCGCGTGCGCGTCGCCCTGAAGTGGGGGGGCTTCCTCGCCGCCTGCCTGGCGATGGCGCTGATCACGCCCAACGGCTTCGACGGCATGGTCTATCCGTTGAAGGTCATGGCCATGCCGCATCTGCAGGCCATTTCCGAGTGGCGGCCGGCGAACTTCGGCAAGTTCAACCCGGTAGAGGTCGCCCTGTTCGCCACCCTGGCCGCGGGGTTTTATTTCGGCGTGCGGATTGCGGCGGTCCGGCTCGCGCTGCTCCTGCTGCTTCTGCACATGACTCTGCAGCATCTGCGGCAGGAGATTGTGCTGGCTGCGGTGGGACCGCTGCTGCTCGCCGCGCCCTTTGGCCGCGCGCTCGGAGCACCGTCGTATCCGCCCGTAGATTGGCCGCCGTTGCGCGAACTGGCGGCGCCCGTGGCCGTGATCGCTGCGATCCTCCTGGGTCTCGCCGGTTGGCGCCTGACGCGGCCCGACGCGCGGAGAGATGCGACCAACGCGCCCGTCAGTGCGCTCAACCATGTGCCGGCGAGCCTCCGCGGCAAGCCCGTGTTCAACGACTATGGATTTGGCGGCTGGCTCATCTTCAACGGCGTCAAGCCTTTCATCGACGGCCGGTCCGATATGTACGGCGACGATCACCTCAAGACCTATCTGGACGTCGATTCAGCCACGCCGAAGACCGTGGACACGGTATTCTCGCGCTATGGAATCCAGTGGGTCATCGTGCGGCCCAACAGCGGACTCCTGCGCGTGCTCGACGCGACGCCGGGTTGGCGGCGGCTCTACGCCGACCGCTGGGCCGTCGTAGAGGCTCGTGACATCGCGACAGACAACCGGCCCGAGTCGAACTAAGGGGAACCCGTGCAGTTCAAGCTCTCAAAGATCCCCGAACTCGTCACCAACCGCCAGCTGCTGGTGGTCACCTTGGTGGTCGGCGTCATCGTCAATGTCCAGCTGACGATCCAGCACCGGGACATCAGCCAGGCTCTGGGCGACACCGACGACGCTATGCGTCTGGTCATGATGCGGGCCTTGATGCACGGGACCGGCTGGTACGACCAGCTCATCGTGCGCCTGCAGCCGCCGGTCGGAACGTGGATGCACTGGTCACGCCTTCTCGACGGGGCGCTGGCCGCCATGACTTCGGTCTTCCACCTTTTCCTGCCCCAGGAGGCCGCGGAAAACCTGACGCGGCGCGTGTGGCCGGCGCTGTGGACTTTCCCGGCAATCGGTTGTGCGATCTGGATGGCGCGCCGGCTGGCCGGCGGCGCTGCGGTGGTGGTCGCCGCCCTGATCTTCGCGACCAACCTGCAGGTTTACGAACAGTTCATTCCGGGTCGGATCGACCATCACAATGTTCAGATCGTCATGACTCTGGTCGCCGCCGTCTGCACGATGGCGCGCGTGGACCGGGCGCGTTGGGCAATTGCGGCGGGGATCGCAACCGGGCTCGGCCTGACCATCGGCATCGAAGCCCTGCCCTTCCAGGCCCTGATCGGCGCCGCCTACGGTCTTCGCGCGGCGATCGACCCGGACGACGCCAAAACGGCCCGCAACTATGCACTGGCGTTGGCGGGCGCGACGCTCGGATTCTTCGCGCTCGCTACGCCGCCGAGCCGTTGGCCGCTTTCATTCTGCGATGCGCTTGGGCTGAACCTCATCGTCGCGATCCTCATCGCCTCTGCCGGCTTGATCGCGCTATGGGCCTGGGGCGGCAGGTTGTCGCTTCGCCTGCGCATCGGCGCGCTGGCGGGCTTGGGCGTTATCGCCGCCGGCGCGTACCTTTCAATGCATCCGGCCTGCATCAGAGGACCCTTCGCCGCGGTCGATCCGCGCCTGGTGCCCATCTGGTTCAACAACATCGAAGAGCTTTTGTCCTGGCCCCAACTTCTACGCGGCCAGTTCACCACCGCCATGGCGACGATCAGCGCGAGTGTGTTGAGCGTCGCCGGCGCGATCTATCTAGCGTGGCAGACGCGCCGCGCGCTGGATCCGGCGGTGTTGTTCGCGCTCGCGGCGACGTTGATGGCGGCGGCGATGGCCGAACACGCGTTCCGGATGCAGGACTATGTGTTCTGGCTGGGCTTTCCCACCTTCGCCGCAGCAATCACCGTGCTGGGGCGGCAGTTCGCGAAAAACCTTCTGATCCCTGTCGGGATCGCCGCGATCGTGCTGTCGCCTTTTGTCGTCGGCACGGCGCTCAGCAAGACGATCGAGGCGGTCCAGCCCAAGGCCACGGATTCAAATCCGCACCCGCATCGCGACCAGTGCGTGAACAAGCCGGCCTACCGCCGGCTCGCGGCGCTGCCGCCCGGGATCGTCGCCGGCGATATCGACTTCGGACCGTTCATCCTCGCCTACACGAAGGACTCCGTGCTGGCCGCGCCCTACCACCGCATGTCCTTCGGCATCTACGCGGAGCACGAGGCGGAGACCGGGCCGGCAGACCAAGCTGAGGCGCGAATGCGCGCGCTGAACGTCGCCTATGTCGTGGAGTGCCCGGCCTATGTCCTGAGGGGCGGTCCGGACAGTTTCCAGGTCAAGCTGCAGAGCGGCGACACGCCGCCTTGGCTGCGCCTTGTGTCGAAGCCCGGCGAGGTGCTGCAGGTCTATGAAGTGCTGCCGCCCGCCCGCCCCCGCTAAAGCAGGTGCAAGGCCGTCGCGGTGAGCACGGTGGGCGAGGTGGTCACCGCTTCGCCGTCGGCGTTGGAGGCGAACAGGACGCCGGCGGCGCGGAAGGCCTTCAGGATACGCGCGGCCGTGTGGCCCGATGCCCGCAGCTCACCGTCGACCGCTTCGATTCGAGCCACGGTCGGCGCCGCCACCCCGGCGAATCCCGCCAGGTCCTTCTGGGTCCAGCCCAGCAGGGCGCGGGCGGCCTTGATCTGGCGCACCGAGACGCCGGCCCCGACCCGGCGCGAGCGGCGGCGCGCGGCCGCCAGGCTGTTGTCGGCTTTGTCGTCCCGCTCACCCAATGGGGCAGGTTCAGAGCCGAAGCCCTGGTTGACCGTCGCCACTTGAAATCCCCCAAACCCTAGACGCTTGTGCGCGTTAACCCCAATGCGCGACGGCATGGGCCGACATTCGCCGGGGCAAGACAATGCCCCACCTTAGGTAGTCGAAGGATGGCTAGCAACACGTCTAGCGCGCGATCGCGGCGAGGTCCTTGGGCATCGGCAGATTATTGACCCCGAACTTCTCGTAGAACCGGGGCCGAAGCCCGGTCGAGACGAACCGGCCCTGCACCTTGCCGTCCAATCCGACGCCGACCTGGTCGTAGCGAAGCAACTCCTGGATGGTGACCACGTCGCCCTCCATGCCGACGATTTCCTGGATCGTGACCAGGCGACGGGAGCCGTCCACCATCCGGCGCAGATGGACCACCAGGTCGATGGCGCTGGCGATCTGCGAGCGGACCGTCCGCAGCGGGATGTCGATGCCGGCCATCCCCACCATCTGCTCCAGGCGGGCAAGGGCGTCCCGGGGCGTGTTGGCGTGCACCGTGGTCATCGAGCCGTCGTGCCCGGTGTTCATGGCCTGCAACATGTCGAAGGCCTCGCCGGCCCGCACTTCGCCCAGGATAATTCGATCCGGACGCATGCGCAGGGCGTTGACCACCAGGTCCCGCTGGGTAACCCGGCCCTGCCCGTTCAGGTCCGCCGGACGGGTTTCCAGACGCACCACATGGCGCTGCTGCATCTGCAGCTCGGCCGCATCCTCGATCGTAACGATCCGCTCCCGCGTCCCGATCGCCCGCGACATGGCGTTGAGCAGGGTCGTCTTGCCCGTGCCCGTGCCGCCGGAAATCAGGATGTTGAGCTTCGCCTTGACCACATTCGACAGGAGGTCGGCGCAACCGCGAGGCATGGTCTGGTTGGCGACCAGCCGGTCGAGGTCGAACGGCACATGGGCGAACTTGCGGATGGAGAGCTGAACCCCGTCGACGGCGATCGGCGGACACACGGCGTTCACCCGCGAGCCGTCCGGCAGGCGTGCGTCGACCAGGGGATGCGCAGCGTCGATACGGCGGCCGACTTTTTCCGCGATGCGCTGGACCACGCGCAACAGGTGTTTTTCGTCGTTGAAGCGGACGTCGGTGAGTTCGATCAGGCCTTCGCGCTCGACGTAGACCTCGTCGCAGGTGTTGACCATGATGTCGCCGACGGTCGGATCGGCAAGCAGCGGGTCCAGCGGACCGAACCCCAGGAACTCGCTCATCAGGTCGTCGAGCAGCATCTCGCGCTCAGGCGGCTTCACCATCGGCGACTGGCGCGCGATGGCCGCCTCACAAGCTTGTTTCACGACCTCGTTCACGCGCTCGGCGGGTTGGCGCTCGAGCGCGCGCGCGCTGAGGCGCTCGGCGAGATCGTCGTATATCTGGGCCTTCAGCCGGATGTAGGCGGGGGTCTTCGGCGGCGTCGAGAGCGTGCGCTCGGCGCCGGGAATGTCAGGTGCATCGAAGGGATGCCGCGTCACGCTCAGACCCGCCCTTCCGCCAGGGAGGGGGCGCCCGACGCGCCGCTCCGAGCCCCCTTTGTGCTCATTAACGAGACTGGACTCGTTTGTCGCCAATCGCAATCAGCCCGTGCTTTCGTTTACCCTTGTTTGGGTATGATCGGGCGGGTTCGCGCATAGACCAAAACGGTCACAAGGGCGAGACAGACGGCCTCGACGCCCACGTCGGACCATGCGAGGCCATTCGTGTGCTGAGTAAAAATACCCGGCGCGCCCTTGAACACGTCGTTGGTCGAAACCACCACCACGCCATCCCAGAAATTGTTGGCCAGATGCATGCCGAAACCAAAGGCGAGGCTCCTGGTGCGGATGGCGATCAGGGTGGTCGCGAAGCCGAACACCGTCGCCGAGGCCGCGGCGAGCAGTCCGTCCGGCGGATTACTCAGATGGACCGACCCGAACATCAGCGCCGCGAGAATGGCCGTCGCCACGGGATTCTTGGTTGCGAGCAACCAGCCCTGAGCCACCCAGCCTCTGAAGATGAATTCCTCGGTGAAGGTCTGTACCGAGAGGCCTGCGATCGCCGCCGCCGCGAGGGGGAGAGTCGCCGCCGACAAGGTTAGGGTGAACCCCTTCGGCGCGATGAACCAGTCGACGGCCGTGCCGGCGGCAACGAGCACCATCCAGATGACGGCGCCCAGAACAAACAGGTCCCACCGCCAGCGTCCGATCAGGTCGCCGAAGCGTTTGTTTTGGATCAAGCGCGCGGCCAGCCAGAGCCCGACCAGGTAGCAGCCGAACAAAACGCCGGCCAACAGGAAGAACACAGGTGGGTTGGTGGGCTTTTCCGCAAGCTCCAGCAGCTTTTGCAGAGCGGCCTGGACCTGGAGCCCCTGGTGCAGGCACAGCCATGCCGCCAGGGCGACGAACACGATGATCTGCAGGACCAGGGCGAAGACGATCGCGACGATGCCGGTCGCGATCCAGCGGAACCAATGACGCGAGCGGCCGCGGCGCGCGTAGTCGAGGAAGGTTTCGGGCGTGTCGGTCATGATAACCATGATCGTCGCCTTCAGACTTTAAAGCGACGTGAAGGACGGCATCGGATAGTGCTGGAGCTGGGCCCAGACGGTAACCACGCCGCCAATGGCGATGGCCACGCCGTAGGGAATGCCCCGGCCGAAGTCGCCCTTGCCTTTCAGGGTGTACATGACCAGCGCCCGCCGGGGCCGGGTGGCCAGGCTGACCGCCGCGATGCCGCCGCCGGCGAACACGGTGGCCAGGGTGAACAGCAGCATCCCGTTCAGGCCCGCGAACAACGCCACCGCGGCGAACAGCTTGCAGTCGCCGGCGCCGATGACGTTGAAATAGTAGAGGGCGAAAGTGACGGCGAAGGCGATCCCGCCCGCCTCGAGCGCCGAGACCAGGGTCGAGCCGCGCTCGATCGCCGCTGAAACGACGAACAGACCCAAGACCGCCAGCACGCAGGTGTTCGGGATCTTTCGGTCCTTGATGTCGCTGACCGACGCCCAGGTCAGCAGGCCGAGCAGGACCGCCGCGACGGCGTAGCGCGCGATATCAATGAGCGCCATCGGGCGCCGCTTTGTCCTGGGCCTTCAGCCCTTCGACGACCTTCATGTTGTCCGCGGCCCGCGCATAGTACTCGCCCTTGGCCTTCATCGCCTGGTCGAGCAGGTCTTCGGCCTGAGTGTAATCTCCGCGCATAGCCGCTGCGAAGCCGGCGTTGTTCAGCAGGGCCGCCTGGTCGGCGGGCTCGCCGCCGGCGGTGGCGCGCGTGTAATCGCCCTTCATGGCGATGGCCAGGCGCAGATTGGTGCGCGCCTCGGCAAAGTCCGGCTTCTTCTTCAGCGCCGCGACGAAATCGATCACCGCCTCGTCGGCGCGCCGCTGCAGCAGGCGTGAATAGCCGCGGTTGTTCAGGACGATCGCGGACCCGCTGGAATCGATCATGGCGTGTTCGTACGCGGCTTCCGCCTGGGTCCATTCCTTGTGGTTGTCGAACTCGACGCCGAGGGCGTCCCACGCGCGCCATGCGGCCGGGTCCTGGGCGACCGCCTTTTGCAGCATCGCCATGGCTTCGTCAGAGCGGCCGAGCGCCGAAAGGGCGATGCCCTCGCCCTGGTAGGCGTGGCCGAGACTGTCCGGGGCGGTTTCGCCGCGTTTGTAGTCCGCCAGCGCGTCGCCCCAGTGCTGGTGCACAAGGTCGAGATCGCCGGCGAGCAGGGTGAGGCGCGGGTCCTTGCTGCCCGACAGGATCACCTGGTCGAGCATGCGGCCAGCATCGAGGTAGCGTTGTTCGTCGATGGCCTGCTGAATCTGCGTCACCGCCGCATCATCGCCGGCAGGCTTTTTCTTGTCGTGACCGCCGAAGATGCCGGCGTGCGCCGAGGTCGCCGCGAGCACCGCCGCGGCGGCAAGGACCAGAACCATACGCTTACGGGTCATGACCATCAGCCCCGACCAACGGGATGCTCGACCGCGTCGGCGCCGACCACCAGGGTCACGCCACGGCAGGCCTGTTCACACGCAGCCAACTGCACCGGGATCGCCAGGGTGCGCGCCAGTCCCTGCGCTACGTCGTGATCACCGGCCTCGTAGTAGATGGTCGAGTGCTGACGGCTCGGCGTCGGCGGCGCGACGCGCGCGGTCCAGCCGAGGCTGGCCAGACGCGTGATTGTCGCCTTGGCGCCGTCCACACGGCCGGACGCGTCGATGACCGCGAGCGGATAGCCGGTCAGGCCAGGCGCCCGAGCCAACGCTACCATCGTCGGATGCGCCGCGCCTTCGAGGCGGAGCACGCCGGGCGCGACCTCGACGATACGGCCGCTCGAGGCCAGCAGGGCGGGCCCAGCGGCGCGGGGTGCGGGACCGTCCAGGGTCATCACCGAATGGGGCGCATAGGCGAGCGCGGCCGCCGTTTGACGCGGCCCAGGCACCAACTTCACGCGGCCCGGTCCGTCGGGCACGACGCGTCCCATCTGCGGCGCCTCGTCGGCCGCGGCCGTTTGCAAGGTTGCGGCGACGGCCCGCGAGATCGGCGCGCGCACCGGTTCGGCGGCGGCCTGGAAGCTATCGAGGGGCGATGCCGCCGCAACGTCGAGCGAGGAGTCATAGGCGGCGACCTGCACCGACACGGTCTCATTCGCGGCGATCAGCAACGGTTGAGGCGCGGCGCCGTGGATCAGGGCTGGCCGTTCAGACGCCGGCAATTCAGGGGCGGCCAATTCAGGGGCGGTGGACGCGATCGTGTCCGCCGTACGATCGAGCAGAGCCCCCGGCAGATGCGCGGGCTGCAGCGCCTGGAGCTGCAACGACACCGTCTTCAACGTTGCACTCTCAGTCGGCCAGATGCGCAGCGGCGCCGGCTTGACCGGCGCCGGTTTCGGCGCCGCGGAAGCGACTGTCACCGGTGCGGCGGCGGGCGCGGATCTCACGACCGGAGCCGGGGCCGGGGCCGAAGTCGGCGTTGGAGCGGCGGACGCCGTGCGCACCTCAGCCGGAGTGGCAAAGCGATCGCCGGCAGCCGCCCGCGCCTGGAGCACGCGCGAGTAGGATTCGTTGTTGGCGACAATGCTTGAACCCGGGTCGAGCGCTGCGGCTTGCGCGTAGTAGCGCCCACTCAGGTCGAAGCGGCCGAGCTTGTCGTAAACGACGCCGAAGGCGTTCAGGACGCGCACATCCTCAGGCGTCCGGTCGCGGGCCGCTTGCAACAGCTCCAGCGCGTTGCCGTAGTCGCGGCGGTCAATCGCCTTCACCGCATCAGCATAGAGTCCGTCGTCGACCGCGGCCTTCACCACATCGCTCGAAGGCGCCGATGGGCGCGACGCGAGCGTGGGCGCCGGCTTTGGCCCGACGTGAAGCCATGCGAAATGGTGCTGGATCGCCGCGCAATTTGCCGTCGCGAGCGCGGCTGAGCAGATAAGCAGGGAACGGAGGATTCGATGATGGGGCATGGAAAGCCTCTCTAGCGACCGTTCAGGGCCGGGCCCACCGTCCGGATCAAGTCGATCACGGCAGGCAGAAGCACAGCGGTTACGATGACCGGCAAGAAGCAGGCCACCAAGGGGATGGTCATCAGCACCGGGATCCGCATGGCCTTCTCTTCGGCCTTGAGGAATCGGTGTTCACGCATTTCACCGGAGTAGACGCGCAGGGTCTGGCCGACGCTGACGCCCAGAGACTCGGTCTGAACGACCAGAGCCACGAACGAACTCAAGGTGTCGACACCGACCCGGTCGGCCATCTCGCGCATGGCGTCCGACCGGCTGCGTCCTGCGGCGAGTTCGTCGGTCAGCGCCTCGAACTCCTTCGCGATGCGCGGATGGGACTTCTTCACTTCTTGCCCGACGCGCACGAAGGCTGAATCGAGACCCAGGCCCGCCTCGACACAGACCACGATCAGGTCGAGTGCATCGGGAAACTCGTGTTCGAACTTCTCCTTGCGGCCCCGTACGAGACGGTCGAGGATCGCCCGAGGCGCGAGAAGTCCCAGGCCGCAGGCGCCCAGAGTCACGAACGCCAGCGTCGGGCCGGAGAGGTGCTTGGCCGCAAGCATCTGCGAGAACAGAAACAGGGCCGGCAGGCCGACCGCCAAGCCGAAGCGAAGCATGACATAGATCGCCGGGGCCGTGGGCTGTTCGAATCCCGCGAGATCCAAGTCCTTGGCCAGCTTGGCGCGGTCCTTGGACTTTTCCGGAAGTGTCGTCGACTGCACCCAGTTCAACACCGGATTGCCGACCGACTCGTCTTTGAGGAGGTCCTGGGATCCGGTCCCGCCCGTCCCGGTTTGTTCGGCGAGACGACGGCGCACCTGAAGCGCCGCGACGACTCCGTTGATCACCGCGACCGAGATCAGGGCGACAAGACCGAAAGCGAAGATCTGGATGATGATGTCGAAGGTGAATTTCATCGTCGCACCGTCAGAACTTGAAGTTCAGAATGCGCCAGATCATTGCCCAGCCCGCGAAGTAGACCAGCACGACGACGCCGACGATCGGCCAGAAGACCGGGTCGCCGAACTTATCCGTATAGAAGGCCGGGTTGAACAGCGCTTGCATGACCACGACGAGCACTGGAACCGCGCTGAGCAGATAGGCAGACGCCCGGCCTTCCGAACTCAAGGCCACGACCCGCTTGCCCAGCGTGTTGCGCCCCCGGATCACGGTCGCCAGGCTCTCCAGGATCTCGGCGAGATTGCCGCCTGTCTCGGATTGGATCGACACGCTCACCGCAAAGAAATGAGCGTCCTCGGACCCTGTCCGATGCGCGAAGCTCGCCAAGGCGTCTTTGAACTCTGCGCCGTAGGTCGTCTCGTCCACGATCAGGCCGAATTCCGAACCGATCGGGTCGCCGAGCTCGTTGGCGGCCAGCTGGACCGCCGCAATGACCGGGTGTCCGGCGCGGATGGCGCGGGTGACGACGTCCAGCGCAAGCGGGAGCTGGTCTTCGATCTTCTTCAGGCGGGCGCCGCGCTTCAAGTGCAGCCAGAACAGGGAGCCGCCGCCCGCCACCGACACTGCCGCGACGCCGGACACGACGGCATTGAGTAGAAAGCCGCTCCTACTGCCGTTCAAAAGGATGACCAGCGACAGGCACCACAGAACTGCGGCCACGCCGCCGGCGATCAGCGCCAGCCGCCCCGGCGACACCTCGAGACCGCCCTGGCGCTGCAACGTCTCGATGTGCGCGATGAAGCGAGTAAAGGGATTCGGCGCCTCGCCGCTGGCGCCCGGCGCGCGTACGAGCGTGGAATAGACCGACTTCGGGTCCATGCCCGAATGCAGCATGGTAAGGCGCCGGTTCACCCGCTGCGCCTTGTCGCCCGCCGTAAACACCATACCCGCAATGCCCTGAACCAGCACGACGACCGCTGCGAAGGCGAGGATAAGGATCAGTGGTACGATGAACGCGGACATGGCTAGAGGCACTTCCTTCCGGGCGCGAACAACATCACCGGCGGCTCGAGGCCGCGCGAGATGAGCGCTTCGAGGAATTGCGGACGGACGCCGGTCGTTTCGAACTGGCCCGCCACTTCACCGCCCTTGCCGCGGCCCTGGCGCTTGAAGCGAATGATCTCCTGGGTCGAAATGACATCCTCTTCCATACCCGTGACCTCCATGACCGACACGAGGCGGCGGCGGCCGTCGTCCATGCGCTCGACCTGGATCACCACGTCGATAGCGGAAGAAATCTGTTGGCGAACCGATCGCGGTGAGATTTCGAGGCCGGCCATGCCGATCATCTGCTCGACGCGGGACAGGGCGTCTCGCGGGGTGTTGGCGTGCACCGTCGTCATCGAGCCGTCATGACCGGTGTTCATGGCCTGCAGCATGTCGAAGGCCTCGCCGGCCCGCACTTCGCCAACGATGATCCGGTCGGGACGCATGCGGAGCGCATTGCGTACGAGTTCGCGCTGAGCCACCTCGCCCCGGCCTTCGATGTTCGCCGGCCGCGTCTCGAGGCGACCCACGTGTGGTTGCTGCATCTGTAGTTCCGCAGAGTCTTCGATGGTGATGACGCGTTCGCGGAAATCGATGAACGCCGACAAGGCGTTCAGCAGCGTCGTCTTGCCCGAGCCCGTGCCCCCCGATATCAAGACGTTGCGCCGCGCCGTGACGATCGCCTTCAGTACTTCGGCGATCTCTCCGGTGATGCTGCCGAGTTCCACCAAGCGATTCATATGGATCGGGACGCGGGAGAACTTACGAATCGAAACCAGCGGACCATCGACCGCTAGCGGCGGGATGATCGCATTGACGCGGCTTCCATCCGCCAGACGCGCGTCGACCATGGGTTGGGATTCGTCGATCCGGCGTCCCACCGCAGAGACGATCTTGTTGATGATGCGGACGAGGTGCTTGGTGTCCTGGAAGCGGATGTCGGTCTTTTCCAGACGGCCCTTTCGCTCGACGTAGACCTGCTCGTGGGTGTTGATCAGGATGTCGCTGACCGTATCGTCCTTCAGCAGCGGCTCGAGCGGGCCGAGCCCCAGAAGTTCGTCCAGCACGTCCTCGATCAGACGATCCGTCTGGTGGACGGAAAGAAAGCGCTTCTCCTCGGCAAGCAGCCTCGACACCACGCCTCGGATCTCGTGCCGCAGGGTCTCGCGCGGTGTCTTATCGAGCAGGTTCAGGTTAAGCAGGCCGATCAGCTGCTGGTGGATCCGCACCTTGAGTGCGATGTCATCCTCGGTCTGCGGATTGACGCCAGGAACGAGGACTTCGCCGGGTTCGACGTCAGTGTCGGTCGATTTCCACAACATGACCGTCAACGCCTCTCTCTGGCGGCGTCCGCCGTCGCCGGCTGCAGCCTCGCCGCGAGCGCGGATATGGCCTTTTCGAGCTTGGTGCCCCGTTTCACAGCCGAAACCTCGACGCCCTGGTTGATGGCGTCCATCATCACACGGCGGTCATCGGGAATGACCGCGTCGAATGGTCGCCCGAGCGCCTTCTCCGCCGCCTTCAGGGGCACCGACGACTGTTGCTCGGACGTCAGGGCGTTGCACACGAGCAGGATCTCGCGGTTGTCGAGCCGTTGACTGCCCAACATGCGCAACTGCTTCTGCACGAGCTGGATGTGGGGCACCGACAACTGGGTCACCAGAACGATCCGGTCGGAGTGGGTAAGGACGCGGTTGGTCCAGGCTGTCCAGACCGAGGGAAGATCGATCAGCGTGGTCGCGAAGTCGCGCCGCAGGCGCTTGATCAGCGTGTCGATCTGCGCGCTCGCAAGCGATTCGAGCGCCATCAACTCATGGGGCGCACCGAGAACGCGCGCACCGGAACGGTGCTTGGCCAGCGCGGTCGTCAACGCCGTTTCCGCCAGGGAGGTTCCCGCCAGGAGATCGGCGATGGTCACCGCATTGGGCAGGTCGAGGTAGATGCTGATCGCGCCAAACTGAAGGTCGAGGTCCGCGAGGCAGACCCTGTCCTCGGCGCCCCGGGCGAGCTGAACGGCCACCTGGCTAGCCAGCGCCGACGCGCCGACGCCGCCGCCCGCTTTCAGGATGGCGATGATCTCTCCGGACCGGGCGGGTCCGCCCGTCGCCGCCGGAGGTGTCTGGCTGAGCAGGCGTTCGAGGCTGAGCGCCAGCGCGGGCTCGCTCACCGGCGACGGCAGGACGTCGGCGACGCCTTCGCGCGACAGGCGGCGTGAGGTGGCTACGTCGGCCGATCGCAGAACGACCACCACGCGAACGCCTTGCGCGCAGGCCTTCATACGGCGGATCACGCCGTCCACTTCGGCCGCGGCCGAAGCGTTGGCGCCGACGATGATGATGTCGGGACCGGTCTCACGCGAACGCGGCCAGGCCTCGTCGAGGGTCTCGAACGCGACGTTCGGGAACAGGGCGGCGATGGCGGCGACCTGTTCGGGGCCGCCCAGGGCGCCTTCAACGACGCCCACGCGCGACCGCGGCGGGCGCACTTCGGTGCTGCTGAAGGAGAGCGGACTAACGCGCCGCGACATGTCCCCCACCTTCATGTCTCCGAATAATCCTGTTTCGTTTGACTAATCGCCGTACTGCCATGGCGCGGGTCGAATGTTCAGTCGAATGTTCACTGGGACCCGCCGCCCCCGCCACCGCCGCCGCCGGTGGGGATACTGGCCGTACGAGACGTCACGGGCTTGATCACCTTGCCGTTGACGTAGCGATCGACGGCGTCGGCCATCCGCGGGCCGTTCGAGCCGGCCGCCGGATTGCCGGTGTATTTCGCGTCCGGATCGGCGATCTGGGCGAGCTTGTCCTGTTTCACGGCGGCGCCGAAATCGTCGGACAAATGCATGCGGCTTTCGGCGCACGCGCCCAGCGTCAGGGCGACGGCGCCTATGGCGGCCAGGATAGCGGTTTTAGCGAGAGTCATGTCGCCCCCTCAGTACAGAACGTGGCCGTGCGCGCCGTCGATGCCGCCCTTCGTCGGGTCGGCCGACAGAAGCGCGCGGTCCTCGGGCCGCAGGTTGGATTTAGCGCCTTCCTGAGTCCCGAACAGGAACAATTCGAAATCGGAAGGCGGCACAAAATTGTCGATCGGCGTGGCCACCGCGCCACGGCGCGGCGTGACGATGTGCGGCGTGACCACGATCACCAGTTCTGTCTCGTCCTTCTGGTAGCCGTTCGAGCGAAACAGCGCGCCGAGCACCGGCACGTCGCCGATGAAGGGGAACTGCCGGATCTGGCTGCGGTAGTCGTCCTGCAGCAGGCCGGCGATGGTGAAGGACTCCCCGTCGCGCAGTTCGACCGTCGTGTGGGCGCGCCGCACCTTCAGGCCCGGCACCTGCACACCGCCGGTGTTGACCGAGGTAGCCTGATCGATCGAGGAGACCTCGGGATTGATCACCAGGTTGATGAGGCCGTCCTTGAGGATCGTCGGCGTGAACGCGAGGTCGACGCCGAACTGCTTGAACTCGACCGAAATCACGGGCGTCGACCCGACGCCGCCCGAGGATTCCGCAACCGGCACAGGGAATTCGCCGCCGGCCAGGAAATTGGCGGTGTCGCCGCTCATCGCCACCAGGGTCGGCTCGGCCAGGGTCTTGGTGATCCCCTTCTGCTCGAGCGCGTCGAACAACAGGTCCAGGCTGCTGGCGCCCGAACCGAACCGGGCGGCGAGGCCGCCGAAGGTGCCGGCGAGTAGATTGGTGCCGTTGTGCAGGGTGTCACCGGTGCTGACCGTGAAGCTCGGATTGGCGCCCACGACCGAGGCCGACGGACGCTGCACGTTCAACTGCAGATCCTTGGCCGCCGAACGCTCCATCTCCACGAAGCGGACCGACAGCATCACCTGCTGGGAGCCCTCGACCCCCAGCATGTTCACGACCTTCTTGTCGTCCGTGACGTAGGTGCCGGCGAGCGCGATGACCTGTTGAAGATCGGCCGGGCTAGAGACAGTGCCTGACAGAACGATCGACTGACCGGCGGTGCGGACCGAGATGTCCTTCTCGTTCGGCAGGATTTCGGCCAGCCGCGTCTTCAGGCCCTGGGTGTCGGCGCCGACCACGACATTGACCGCCGCGATCAGGCTCTTGCCCGGGCCGTAGATCGTCAGCGCGGTCGAGCCCATGGTCTTGCCGACGATGTAGACTGAGCGGCTGGACAGCGGCAGGACGTCGGCGACCTTGGGGTCGGCGATCATCAGGTCCTTGTAGTTGGCCGGCAGTTCGAGCACCTGGGACTTGCCCGCGCTCACGTCCACCTCATAGACGTCGCCGGCGCCCAGCGACTGGTCCTGGGCCAGGGCCGGGGCGGCGACGAAGCCCATCGCGGCGACGGCGAGGACGCCGGCGATCAGCCGGGCCGCCAGTTCACCGCGAAGATGGCTATTGAAGTCGGTCATCAGGCTCGCCTCCCCGCGAAATCCGTACCTGGCCTACCGGGCCAGGGAATATGCCGCCGTCTCGACCCCGCGCGTGACCGAGACGGTCAGCGGCGCCATCGGCCCCTTACCCAGGACTCTGCGCTTCACCGGACCCACGTGGACGGCAGGCCGTCGCACGGGACCGAACCCAAGGTCGGCCACGGTCGTCACCCGGCGGTTAAGAGCCGTCTCATCCGAAATCTGCCGCAGCGACATGGACACCGTCCCCACGGAGTCGGCCAGCGTGATGGCCTGGGCCTGGTCGGGGCTGACCTCCACCGTCACCGCGTTTGCGACGACCGGCTTGGTGGAGTCCTCGCTGGAAATCTGGTTGATCCCCAGGACGCGCACGTTCTGGGCCAACGCCTGGGTGGCCGTCGTCGACTTGCCGTCGCCGCCGCCGAGCTGGCGGGTCAGGAAGATATCGACGCGGTCGCCCGGCAGGACAAAGCCGCCGACGCCCGAGACGGCGTTGGAGCGCAGGCTGACAGCGCGCATGCCCGGAGTCAGTTCGGCGGCGAGATTGGGCTTCGCGCCGGGGCCGCTGATGCGGGCGGTCAGGATCGGCTCGTTGATTTCGATAGAACGCAGCGCCAGGCGCGCGCTCGGACCGTTGACCACCTCGTTGATCGCGTGGAAGGCGCCCGGCGGCACGCTCGTGGCCGGAAAATTCACGACCTTCAGCACGGCCGGCGCCAGCGCCTGGCCGCGGTCGATCGACCTGGAGGCGACCACCACCGGTGAATAGGCTTCGGAACCACCCTTGCCGCCGGCCTTGGGATTGGTGACGAAGCCCCGGACGAGGAAAACGGCCACGAGGCCGAGAAGAATCGCAATGGCGATTGTAGCGATCGTACGAAGTGACATCGCGCGCGACCGATAAGTAAGTGCCCCCTCGGCGGACGTCGCCGAACCGTAGTTCCACCGTAAAATACCGTGGTACGCTTACTGGTCTTTCGAGAAAGCATCGCCCGACGCGGGCGCCGGGCGATGCATCTCTTCAGAACGCTCCGAGTGCTTAGGAAGCCGGAGTGTTGGTGGTGATCGCGTTACCCGCGGAGTTCGTGGCGTTGAGGATCGCGCCCTTGAGGAACACGAGCGCGCCAGCGATGGCCGCGCAAACGACCGCGAGGATCAGTGCGTATTCGGCAGCCGAGGCGCCGGATTCGTCGCGCACGAACGAGGAAAGCTTAGTCATGGAGATAACCCCAGTCTCACTTGTTGAAGTCCGGCTGCGCCCGCATGGCGGCAACCATTCAACGGCGAGCGAGAGAAGAACCCCCCGATCCCCCACCGTCGGCGGGAAGCTATAGGTTCGGTAATGATTTGTAAACCTGAATATAAGGTTAACGTATAATGTTCGTTATGACTATGGTTAGATTCGGTGCAGATGATACCCAATGTTGGGCATATTTAGAGTGTTAAGCGACGCATTTCTACAGAGGGGGATTCGAGAACAGGGTACGAATATTAACCATGACTATGGATATCGAATATATTCCAAGCGGACGCTCGCGGGACCTGTTGCTCTCTGAGGGCGCTAGGCTCCCTCTTCCATGGCCCATCACGCCGCGTGATATTTTTTCTATTGAAGAACTCCGACAACATACCCATCCGGCGGGATATCGACGTTCGCTGAACCTTGTGGCATCTCGTCGCGTTCAGAGGGCCCGATCGGCGAAACCAGGCCTGGCCTCGGTTTCGGCGCGGATTTTTCCGCGCGTATCGCCGCTCAACAGAAGACGCGTGAGCGCACCGCAACCGAACCACAGACCCAGAGCAGCGGCGGCGCCGACGATACCGTCGATGGCGTAGTGCCAGCCCAGGTGAACGGATCCGATGAAGATCAGCACGCCGAACAGGGTGGCGATCCAGCCCCAAACGCGACCGAGCCGGAAACCTGCCGCCGCAAACAACGCCGACAGTGCGACATGCATCGACGGCATGGCTGAAATCCCCCCGCCCGGTCCGATCTCGTTCCGCGTCTGGAGGGCCAACAGGTAGTCCCTGGTTTCGAACGTCTTCAGGTGGAAACCGGGGTAGGTCTGGCCCAGCCGGCTCTGTTCCGACTGGAGCACACCCATGAACCGGCCGAACGATCCCGGGTCGCGAAACAGCGAGCCCTCGAAACACGGTCCCGCAGCCGGAAGCAGGTAGGCCATGAAACTGGCGATGACGATCCAGCAGAGGCTGTAGGCGAGCATGTACCGGATCCGGAGTTCTGCAGCGCGTCGGAAGAAGGCGCAGGCCACGACGCTGTAGAACATTGGCAGAGCCCACACGTGGTACTGGCGGTCGAGGAAGAGCGTGGTCCAGGGGGACGGCAGGCTGTGGGTGATCCTCCACGGATCGGTTCCGAAGAAGAGCGCCTTGTCCAGCTCGGCGAAAATCTGATCGTCGTGGTAACCGATCCGGCGCAGGACCGTTTGTTTGAAGACGCCGAACGTACCGATGAGGATCCCCCACAACAACGGCGGCCAGATCGTGGAGAGGCCGTAGTCGTCGTTCCACCGCTGGCGCGCCGCGGCCGTAACGAGACGGAGCGGCCGTTCCCTCGTCTCGCCGCGCATCAGCGCACGCGCGATAATCACAGCGGCGACGACCAGCATGGAGACCAACCACAGGGATATCCCGCCCACCACGGGCAGCCAGAGCGCGCGCAGGAGGCGAAGCGGCGAGACCTGGGCTACGACGGCCACGAACACGCTGTAGCCGAGCACCAGACCGACGCTCGCGAGGAGCGCCCGGAGACGCTGCCGCCTGGTCAAGGGCGGGCTGCGGGCGGCGGCCTTTTTCCGGCCCCTTAAACGGCGAGCTGCCTCGGCGCCCGGTCTGGCTTGCGTCACGTCCCTTTCCCTTGCAGTGAACCGGCATCGGGCCAGGGCCCGAGCAGCTTCTCCACGACGATGCGACTGCCGATCCAGATCGCCACGGTCGCCGCGACCGCCACCATCCCGTCGATGGCGTAGTGCCA
Organism: Caulobacteraceae bacterium; assembly: GCA_036501825.1. Taxonomy (GTDB): domain Bacteria; phylum Pseudomonadota; class Alphaproteobacteria; order Caulobacterales; family Caulobacteraceae; genus JAFECT01. The sequence continues at coordinate 37,193 of DASXZP010000005.1, forward strand.
TCCAAAATGAATCGATCCGACGAAAATCAGCAGGGCGTAAGCCGTCGCGATCCAGCCCAGCACTTTCCCGACGCGGAAGGCGGCGGCGGCGGTCAAACTCGCCTGGGCCACGTGCATCGACGGCATGGCTGAGATTCCGCCGCCGAAACCAAGCGATGCGCTCTCGTGGAGCTGCAAAAGGTAGCTTTCGGTAGAGAGAGCGAAAAGCCGTGTCCCCGGCATAATATGGGAAAGCCGCCCCTCGTCGCCGTGCAAGGACGCCATGAGGGAGCGGTAGTCCGTCATCCCCGGGTGAAACACTTGGGCGTAGCAAGGGCCCGCGGCCGGCAACAGATAGGCCATCAAGCCGCCGACCAGCGTCCAGCAGCCGACGAAAGCGAGAAGGTAGCGGGTCCTGAATTCGACCGACCGCCGCAGGAAAGCGCAGGCCAACAGAATGCCGATCATCGGCACGTACCAGAATGCGTAAATCCGATCGAGAACAAGACTCGTCCACGGCGCCGGCAAGGCGTGGGTTAGGCGCCACGGCTGGACGCCGAAGAAAATCGTCCGGTCCCAGGCGGCGAACACAGGATCATCGCCAAATCCATGCCGGCGCAGGATCGTTTGTTTAAAGACGGCGAAGATACCGAACAGCAGGCCGAACAGAACCATGGGCCAAAGCATCGACAGGAAATAGTCGTCCCTCCAGCGCCTTCGCACGGCGCCGCCGACAAGCTCCAGCGGACTCACGTCGTACTTCCGCGTGACGAGCGGCTTCGCGAGCGCGACCAGAAGACACCCCACCAGCACGATGGTCCAGATAACCGATGCAACCACCATGTAAGGCTCGATCAGCGAAAGGACCTGACCCATGGTCGCGCGAGACGTCGCCAGTACGACGATGATGAAGAGCGTCGCGGGTGCTGCGCTGATCGCGAGGGCCTTAAGGCGCCAGGTTCGCGTGTCCATTGGCTTCAGGCGGTCGCAGGCGTCGAGTTGCGCGCAGACCGGGGGGGCTTTCGCGGTGACGAGCCGCCGCTGGAAAGCTGCAGGCCGCGGATGGCCAGTCTGCACGCGAACACGGTTCCCAACCCCATCAACCCGAGCGCCACGAGTTCGGTCCACAAGCCGTAAGTCCCCGGCGGCTCGAGCAGCAGCATAAACGGAGTAAAGGGCGGAACATAGACCAGCCAGGCGAGCTGGCCGGCGCCGCCGCCGACCGCCGCCAGGGCGGCGAAGAACGCGGCGAGCAACACGGCGAACATCGGGCGCGACAGGTTCTGCGCCGCAGCGGCGTCGCGCGCGGCGGCGCCGACGGCGACGGTGACGAGGCCGTAGAAGGAGAAGGCCGCGGCGTAGATCACGCCCGCGCGCAGCAGCAGCAGCGGATCGGCCAGACCGCGGATCAGCATGCCCGCATAACCCCCGCTCGACGGCGTCAGCGGCGCCAGCACCGCGGTCGATCCGAGCCACGCGCCGAGCACCAGCAGAGATACAGCGCCGACGCCCAGGAGTTTTCCGAACACGATCTGCACCGGCCGGGCGGAGGCGAGCAGGCTTTCCAGCGCGCGGTTGGTCCGCTCGCGCACCACCGCCTGCAGCAGCATGCCGAGGGACCCGGTGAGCGTAAGCCACAGCATCATGACCAGCGCGAAACGGCTCATGGTTCCCCGGTCGAATTTCCCGGGCGTGGGCACGGCCGCGACCGCGAGTTCGCGCACGTTCAGCGGCGCATGCGCGGCGCCGCCCGACGCCTGCGCGCCGTCGCGTTCGAGCGTGCGCGCGACCAGCCGGCGGCCGACCTTGGAGAGCGGAAAGCCGGCGCTGAACAGCGCTTCGACCGTCCCATCCGGCGCCGTCGAGACGGATAGCTGGGACGTCGTGGGCCCCGGCGCCGCGACGATGCGGAAGTGGCGGTCCTCCAGCCCCCCGGCCTCGAGCACTGCAGCCTGAACCGCGCCCGCCAGGCGCGGATTGTCGGTGTGGATGGCGACGGAGGTCGGAGCCACGGGCTTTGCGGTGGCGGCAACAAGGGCCAGGACGACCGCCATGGCGATCGGCCCGATCACCAGCGCGACCCAAAAGCTCCCGGTCGCGGCGTAGGCTCGGAATTCCCGCTCGGCGATCAGCCAGACAGGCCCGGTCACGGCGCGATCATCCGCGCCGGAGGCGGACCCTCCAGGCCATTCACCCGACTTGCCATGCACGTCTTCTCGGGTGTGTCGGGTTTAGGAAGCGCTAACGCTGCGGAGCGGCGCGCAGGGGCGCCGAGACGCGGCGAGGTCGCTCACGCGGCGCGATCCAGAGCGGATGGTTCGCTCGTCGCACGCGCCGGTTCGGCCAGGGCGGCCAGCGTCCAGAACGCCCCTTCCAGGTCTTCCTTGATCGGCTCGAAGGCGAAGATGGGCACCGCGCGGTCGGCCAGGGCGCGCATCAGCGCCGGCGCGGTAACCTCCCGCGGCAACAGGATGCGCCAGCGCCTGGCGGCGCCCATGCGCGCGGGCAGCGGCTCTGCGGCGCCGCCCACGGAGTTCGCTGCGGCAATCAGGCCGGCGTCGTCGGCGGTGACGACCACGACGCCGTGCGGGGCGAGGCGCGCGGCCTCTTCGACCGGCCCGTGGAAGACGGTGCGGCCGCCGGCCAGCATGGCCACATGGTCGCAGAGGCTTTCGGCGGCGGCCATGGAGTGGGTCGAGAACAGGATGGCGCCGCCGCTGGCGCGGAACTCGGCGAACAGGGACAGAATCTCGCTCTGGCCCACGGGGTCGAGGCCGGACAGCGGCTCGTCGAGGATCAGCAGGTCCGGCGCGTGGGCCAGCGCGCAGAGGATCTGGACGCGCTGGGCGTTGCCCTTGGACAGTTCCTCTATGCGTGCGCGGGTACGCCCGCCCAGGCCGATGCGCTCCAGCAACCGGTCGGCGGCGTAGAGCGCGTCGCGCTTGGCGAAGCCCTTCAGCCGCGCGTGGAAGGCGATCGCCTCACGCGCCCGTTCGCGCGGGAACAGCCCCCGTTCCTCCGGCAGAAAGCCGACCTTGCGGCGGGTTGCGGGACCGGCCGGGCGGCCGAACAGGCTGATCTCCCCGGCGTCGGGTGGGATCAGGCCCAGGATACAGCGCAGGGTCGTCGACTTTCCCGCCCCGTTCACCCCGATGAAGGCGGTAATGCTCCCCGCCGGCACGGCCAGGGTCACGTCGCTCACCCCGCCCCCGCCGGCATAACGCTTGGCGAGGGAGACGACCTGCAGAACGGGCGCGTCGGGGGCGTCGGACATGGCCAATGCATGGCCGAGGGCGCGTTTCGGTTTCCCTAACGCGGCGCGCGAACCTTCGGCGACCTCCGCTCATCCGAAGCTGTAAAAGCTAGAAATGCTCCCGACGTAAAAGCTAAATTTCGCTCGCACCCTGCCCACTTTGACCCGGCCACCCGATGACTCCCACCCGAGAGGCCTGGAAGCACTGCACGCAAATGTTGAGCACCAACTAACGCGCCTCGAGCACGGCGACCGACGCGACGATCCGCACCTCGATGGCGAGAAGTCGCGCGAAATATCGCCTCAAGGGTAGCAGGATCGGGCGGAGAGGTTAATTGTTATGGAGGTCACCACAACGTTGACCTTATACGCGCCGGTCGCGGACACTTTCTTCATGTTCGCGCACGAACCCGTGGTCGGTGCGGAGTAGGCGAACACCTGTCCAACATTTGGTCCCTGATAGTGGGATGACGCGTAGCTGGTCGTTGTCGTGCTGTCCGTGCAGTCCGTCCCAAGCGAGATGCACCGCGCCGCCGCTTCGACAGCCGCATTGAGCGTCGCCTGCGCGTACACGACATAGCTGAAATGGATGATTCCAAAGACGAGGCCAATGAAGACCGGCACGACCATGGCGAACTCGGCCAGGCTGCCGCCAGAGGAGTCTTTGAGGAAATGGGAATGGCGCTCGCGCATTTCGCTACTGGATCCTGATCATCGCGGTGCTCGAAATGGGCGAGGTCAAGAGGCTGACCACTGTGGCGCCGGGGAAAACGGATGTGTAGCGATAGGAGGCGCTGGTCTTCACATAATCATATGGACCCGCCTTACCTGTGCAGGCTGGAGGCGTGGTCATGGTTGTACTGGTCTGAGTCAGCACGCCAGCCGACTCACAGTACCAAGCTTCGCTCACCGCGCCGGCGCCATCCGAACCGGCGGTCACACCGCTGCCTAGCGACGTACTGTGGCCGGCTGTGGTGACATAGGCGGCATAGCCGGTGCACTTGCCCGTCACGGTCACCGGAATCTCATTTTTTTGTACGCAGTTGGTGAAGATAGATTCGCCCTCAACCTGCGCTGCGTTCTGCACCTGCATTGACGTGTACACGTACATGCCGACATCGACGGCATTGATCAGCATGTAGCTCAGGAGAAGCGCCACCAGAGCAAACTCCGCCGCGGCAGCACCCCGCGCTTCCCCTTGCAGGGACGCTACGCGTGCGAAAACTCGGGATACGGAAGACGCGCGCATAACCCTACTTTATAAGCGACAGTACGCCGCCACTAAGATTGCTCGTTGGCGGCGTAAGGCCGGCATTGGTGCACTGGCTCTGGATTCCGCCCGAGCCGGACTTGGCCGGATAGATCGCCCAGTTGCCGTTGGACTGGAACGTCTGGTCCACCAGCGAGAAACAGAGCTGCGAGTTGGCGGCGGCATCCGACGCAAAGCCTATGTCGCCCTTTAGCGTGACGTCGGCGTTGGGCATGTAGATCAGGCCGGTCACGTTCCACGTTGGGCTGTTGCCCGTGTAGGTCATGTTGAACGCGGTATTGTAGGTCAGCGGATCGTCGTAGATCGAAATGCCAGCAAACGTGTTCCCCGACGCTAGGTCCGGTCCGTAGGAATCGAAGGTGCCCGACCCGGACGGGTACGGCGAAGAGCTGCCGCCACCGGTGAAGATGATCGTCAGGCCGCCGCCGCTTATGACCTGGAAGGTGCCGCCGTTGAGGTCGAGGGTGCCATTCTTGATGACGAGCACCGATCCGCCGGCGGCTGTGGCGACCTGGAGAACAGTTGGCGCCCCCTTCTTGGGCGGCGACGGAACCTGGAGGTTGCCGGTCACCACGCATTGCGATGCGAGCGTCACCGTGTATGTGCCCGACCCGGCAAAGGATGGACAGGTTCCGGCAAACTTCGACACGTTCGTGTCGAGGGCGCGGTAGGCGTCGTCGCTGATGGTGCTCGTCAGTTGGCTGTTCTTGTTGGGCGGCCCGTTGGGCGCGCAGTTGGCCCAGGGCCCCGCGAACGAGTCGACGATGTCGCCGATCTGGTGATTGGCGTTGTTGCAACTCGCCCCGCCGTCGCTGGCGAGGTTGCAGCCGGTCGAGTCCGTGCCGTTGCCGCCGCCCTTCTCAGTGATCCCGGCGTTGGCGCTGCCGGCGGAGCCATCACCGGTGACGAGGGAGAGAATGCAGTATGTGCGCGCGGTTCCGTTCGGCTCCGAGACAGCTGACGCCTTGATGATCTGGGAAGTCGCCTTGAAGCCGACGAGTCCCATAAGCCGAACCGGAAGGGATTTCTGGATGGCGATCTCGTAGCAGGTCGGCGCGGATTTCGGACACCCGGAGGTCAGGAACGACGCGGTGACCGTCACAGTGTTCAAATTGTCCGTGAGGTTATACTTCGCCGCCGTCGCCACCGCTGCGCAATCGAACGTTTCCGAACTCGCGCTGCAGTGCGTCTTAATCGGGCTCGAGCAAGTAAGCGTCGTGGCCCCTGTCGCCATCGTCGTGCCGTCCGCGCATTTCTGTCCGTTGTTCAGGGCCGCCGCTATCGCGCCAGAGTCGGCCGCGTTTTGAATCGCGCGCTGGGTCAGGTACCAATCGGAGACCTCGACCGCGAGGCCCATAGCGCCCACCAAGGGCACGATCAACAGCGCGGTCATGGCGGCGATATTCCCGCGGCGGTCGCCGGCGAGGCCGAACAGTGCGCGCAGCAGCGCCAGCGGCGTGACTCTGGAACGACGCGACCGATTGTCCACGTGAAGCCTCCTGCGGCGTCGAACGCCGCCCCCCGGCGGTCCGGATTAGGCTTTACGAAATATCACAACGGTGTCCGAGGATTGATACCCACAAGAGGGTACGTTCGGGCGCGGGACCTTTTAGAGCGTGCGGCCCAAGGTCGCCGCCTCAGCGCGCCTCGAGCGGCAAGCCCGCGTCGCGCCACGCGTTCAGTCCGCCCTTGAGGACGAAGAACTCCAGTTCTCCCACCGCCAAACGAAGGGCGCCGCAACGCCGCGCGATCAGCGCGCCGTCGTCGTCATAAAGGATTACCGCGCCTTGCGTCTGGGCCGGACGCTCGATCAGGGCGTCCGCCGGGATATTAACCGCGCCCGGGAGATGCGCCGCGGTAAATGCGGCAGCCTCGCGCAGGTCGACCAGGCCCACGCCCTCGCCGCAAAGGCGTTCGACCTCTCCGGGTTCGACGAGTTCGGCGTCGGAAGGGCACATCTGGTCCGGCGCGACGGCCATGTTCCCCTCGGCCGCGACTCCACGCGCCCGTCCCGGTCCCGCACCGGGCTTATCGCTATGCATGACCTGGGTCTCCAAGGGGCCTCCGCTCCGCCCGACAATCACCGCAACGGGTGAAAAGCGCGGTAACGGCTAGGGTTCCGCCTATCCCACGACGCCTTGAAGATTTTTCTGTGGGCGCCCCCGCCGGATTCAGTGAATCAGGCAGCCCGTCAACCGCACCAACAGCTCGTCCTTGGACTGCACCCGAAGCTTGGCGTAGGCGCGCTTGATGTGAAAGCGCACGGCCAGGAGCGGGATTCCCATGCCGTCGGCGATGTCCGCCGGGCCCTCGCCGCGAACAAGGCGGCCCGCCACGTAGAACTCGGCCTCGGTCAGCCCCGCGGACACCAGGTCAACCTGGCCGCCGGCCATCGCGGGTTGGATCGGGTCCCAGGTCCGTCCCCGGCCGCATTCACCACCGTTATCCATTGTCTAAGAGAGGCCCCCCGCCCCGGTCACTTTGCCGTCTTGCACCAAGAGTTAGGTAGTACAGCGTGTCCCAGACGCTACAGAAAAAACCTTGGTACGCCAAATGATAGTTAATCTATCGAAACCAAGTCCTTGCGTATCAATGGTTTCCTGGGGATTAACCCCGAATGCCCCCGCGCTATACCTAAGCATGGGGACGATTGCCCTTCCCGTCGATGCGACAAGTTGGCCACTTAACGAATTGTTAAGGCCCAACTGGGGGGTTCGGTGGGCGTACTTCACGACAAACGCACACGTCTGTTCGCCATCGCGCAAGCGGTGATCGGCGCCGCCGTGCTCGCTATTGCGAGCCCCGCTGCGGCGCAACTGGCGACGGGCACCGTGACGGCTCCCGCCAGCGGCACACTCGGCATCCCGGTGACCGCGACGGTCGCAGCTTCGTGCCAGTTCAATGGCGCGGGCCCGTCGGGCTCGTACAACGTGCCCAACCTCAATGCCGCCTTCTCGAACGACTTCGATTTCTCGGTGAGCTGCAGCAGCGCGTTCCGCGTCGGCGTGGTTTCCTCCAACGGCGCACTGGTCGCGCCAGGAACCGTTTCGCCGGGCTACACCGCCTCGGCGCCCTACACCGTCTCGCTCGACCTCAAGGGTGACACCCTCGATACCGGCTTGATCTCGTGTGACGCGTCAACTTTGACCGTATCCGCGGGTTCGCCGTGCGCGAGCTTCCGCGGTCCGTCATCGACAACCCAGGGTCTGCGCCTCGGGGGGCCGTCGACGGGGACCGCCAACACATCGCTCATTCGGGTTTCGGCGCCGACCTACAGCGGCGCGAACACCCTGATCGCGTCCAGTGGGTACACGGACACGCTCACCGTCACCATCAGCGCTTCACCGTAGAATTCCGGGGGGAATTCAAGAGCTATGAATCGAATAAAACATCTCTTCATCAGCGTCGCAGCCCTCATCGGGCTTTGCGTCATGGGCGGGGTAGCCCATGCGCAGAGTGCGACGGGCACGATCGGCGTCACCGGCACCGTCACGCTGAACTGCGTGGTGGTCACCGGCGGGTCGGGATCGGCGTTCTCGGGCACGATTGCGCTCGGCGAACTCGACGATCCGACGACCGGCTATCTGCTGGGCTCTCTGTCAGGCGCGTCGCCGTCCGGCGCCGAAATCAAATCGTTCCAGGTCAACTGCAACGGCGGCCACGCCTCGATCGACCTGAAAGCGACCCGCCTGAGCAACGCGTCGGGCACGGCCCTGGCCGGCTATTCGCGCAATATCGACTACACGACGGACCTGATCCTGACCAAGTCGGACAGCTCGACCCAGAGCTTCAGCTATACGACGGCGCCTGCGCTGCCGGCGGATACGACGGGGACCCTGGGCGGCCGGATGGCCAACGCGGCGGGCAACGTGGTCGTGCAGATCCACAACCTTTCGGCGGAGAACGGTGCGACGAGCATCCTCGAGGCCGGCAGTTTTTCTTCGACCATCACCGTGGCGATTTCACCGATCACCTGACCCTTGACCTTAGCGGGCCGGCAAGGCCCGCATCCGGAGTTCTGAACTCATGAAACGCATTCTCTTCGCCGCCGCCGCCATCGCCGCTCTCGGCATGTCGACGCACGCCTTCGCCCAGACCGCCACGGGCACGATCACCGTGACCGGCACCGTCACCGGCAGTTGCTCCGTCGTCACCGGCGGTTCGGGTAACGCTTTCGGCGGCACCATCGCGCTGGGCGAGCTCGACGACACCACCACCGGCTACCTGCAGACCGGCCTGGAAGGCGCGACGCCCGTTTCCGGCGCGACGCAAAGCTTCCAGATCAACTGCAACAGCGGCAACCCGACGGTCGCCCTCTCCGCGACGCGGCTGTCCACGACCGGTTCGTCGACCGGCGGCTATTCGGCCAACATCGACTACACCGCCGACGTGACGGCCGCGAAGGCCGGCGGCGGAACCACGCTCTATCACTACACGACAGCGGCGAGCCTGCCGGTTGCCAGCAGCGGCCAGCTGGGTGACCGCCTGGCCAACACGCCGGCCAACATCGTCGTCGATGCGCGTTCGTTCGCCGCCGAAAACGGCGCGACCAGCATCCTCGACGCGGGAAGCTGGTCCTCGACCATCACCGTGGTGATCTCGCCTACGTCTTGAGTACCGTCTGCAACTGGGGTTCGGCTTCGGCCGGCATGTAAAGGAATATGACTATGAAACGCGTTCTTCTCGTCGCTACCGCCATCGCCGGCCTCGCCTTCGCGGCGCCGTCGCTGGCCCAAACCGTAAGCGGCTCGGTCGGCATCACGGGGTCGGTCGCGGACCGCTGCGTCGTCAACAGCAGCGGCGGTGGCGAAACCTTCAGCGATACCATTCCGCTGGGCGAACTGACCAAGTCCAACGGCACCCTGCGCGGCGATCTGCAGGGCAGCAGCGCGATCAGCGGCGCCACGGTGAAGTTCTCGGTCACCTGCACGGGCTCGAGCCCGCAGGTTACCCTGAGCGCCACCCAGCTCACCGCCGGCCTCGCCACGCCGCCTTCGGGCTTCTCCGATACGATCGACTACACCGCCGAACTCGACCTCGACAAGGCGGCCGGCGGCACGGTGCCGTACACCTACAACACCGCCACCGCCGCGGGCCCGAGCACCGCGCCGCTCGGCGGTCAGCTGTCCACCGCCAACAACAACGTGCGGGTTTCGGCCTACAGCTTCGCCACCGTCGGTGGACAAAGCAACGTTCTGTCGGCGTCGCCCAGCTACGCGGCCACGATCAGCGTCTCGATCGCGCCGACCCTCTAAGTATCTCTGCGTAAATACGGGGCGGCGTTCTCGCCGCCCCGCTCCCTTTCACGAGAGACCGACACCATGCGCAAGACGGTTTTGACAGCGACGATCATGAGCCTGGGCCTGCTGGCCGCCGGCGCGGCGTCCGCACAACCGGTCACCGGATCGGTGGCGATCAACGGTTCGGTCGCTTCGCGTTGCTCGTTCTCGACGGACAACGTCGTGTTGAACATCGGCGAAATGTCGATCACCTCGGGGTCGACCTCGACGCTCGGGACCTACGACCACACCAAGCTGGACGGGCTGTCGACGCCCTTGACCGGCTTTTGCAACGGCGCGGGCGCGACCATGACGGTTGAGGCCTTCCCGATGCTGAACACCAGTTTCACCGGCGCGCCGCCGTCGGGCTTCGACGACCGCGTCGACTACACCGCCACCGCGACCGAGAACAATGTATCCGCAACGGATACGACCCTGACCGCGGGTCCGGGCGCGCCGGGCACGGTCGGCTACTTCTCCTCGAACATCACGGTCAGCTTCTCGAATTCCGCCACGCCCGGCGGCGGCAAGATGATCGCTGGCCCCTACTCCGGGTCCGTAAACGTCACTCTGACGCCGACCACCTGAGGAAGGACGCATGCGCCATAGTCTGTCCATCGCAGCGATCACCCTGGGCCTGGCTTTTGCCGGCGCCGCCCAGGCGCAGTCGACGACCGATACGCGCAGCGTGACGGTCAACGGGACGGTCGCTCAGGTCTGCGTGCTGGGCGCTCCCGCGCCGACCTCGATCAACCTCGGCCAGATGGCCGCGACGTCGGGGACCCGCACCGGCAAGCTCGGCGCGATCGCCGACCAGTCGGTCAGCCTGCCCGCCACCTTCTGCAACTACGGCGGCACGCAAATCACGGTCGTGGCCACGGCGCTGATCGAAGGTAACGACGAGGCGACGCCGCCGAGCGGCTTCTCCAAGGCCGTCAACTTTACCGCCAACGTCTCCGGTTGGACCCCGACAGCGGCGAGCGTGACCACAACAGCGGCTTCGGACGGCTCCAACGCGACGACGACCAGCGGCGGCCCGGAACAAGCCCAACCCAATTCCACCAGCCTGACGCTGACGCTGACCAACTTCTCGGCGCCGGGTGACTCGATTCTCGTGGCCGGCGGCTACAACGGGCTCGTGACGATCACGCTCGGACCGGACGGCGGACATTGATCATGACCCTGAACCGTTTCCTCATTATCGCCTGCACAACCGCCGCTCTCGCGAGCGGGGCTGGAGCGACTTCCGCGGCGGCAGCCTCGGCGACCGCAGGACCGGCCTCGGTGCCGGTGACCGGCACCGTCGTCACCTTCTGCACGACCGGAACCCTGACCAACGACACCACGGTTTTTGACCTTGGCGTCCTGACCGACCCGAACACCGGCCTGTTGAAGAACAACATCGCGCCGGTGTCCAAGATCCTGAACGGCGCGACCTGCAACACGGTCTCGACGATCACGGTCGCCGCCTCGCCGATGACCGCCCAGGACTTCACGACTGTCCCGCCGGCCGGATTCGCGCGCGCAATCGATTATACGGCGACCGCCTCCGGCTGGACGACAACGCCGGCGGTCTACGTGACGTCGCAGAGCTCGAACTCGGCGGCGAACCAGGCTCGCAACACGCCCTTCAGCGGCCAGATCACGCTCACCCTGTCGAGTTTCACCACGACGGGCGGTTCGAACCTGCTTCTGGTCTCCGACCCGGTCTATTCGGGCGCCATCACCGTCACTCTGGCGGCGGGGAACTGACCATGGGCATGAGAACCCTCGCTACGGCCGCCGTTTCGCTCTCCGCCCTTGTGGCGGCGTCGGGCGCCCAAGCTCAATCGGCAGTGTCGACCTCATCCTTCACCGTCGTCGGCAGCGCGCCGAAAGTCTGCACGATCTCGGAGCCGACGCTTTCGTCGGTTAACGAGGTCAACATCGACAGCCTGGACGGCTCGACGCTGAAGATCAGTCAGTTGACCAGCACCACCACGCTTTCGACGCTGCCGGCCTCGGCGCGGGTCAGCTTCAACGCGGTGTGCACCTTTGCGCACACGGTGACCATCCAGTCGCAGAACAACGGCCTGTGGCGCGACGGTTCGAGCCAGCCGATGCAGAACGGCTTCGCCGATGCGGTGCCGTGGACCGGCCGGATCCAGTGGGCCAACATCGACCGCACCTTCGTCGCCGGCGCGCAAAACCGTCAGATCGTGAACTTCCCGTTCCCGATCGCGACGCCGAATGCGGGCCAGCTGCTGTTCGACATTTCGATCCAGGCGGGATCAACCAACAGCGTGGCCAACGGGCCGCTGCTGGCCGGCTCCTACCAGGACACCATTTACATTACGCTGGAGCCGCAATGAAAACGCCAGCGACCCTCTCCGCTCTGCTGATCGCCTCGACGCTGGCGCTCGCGCCGGCTGCGGCGCTTGCCCAACAAGCGTCCAACACCGCGGTGCAATCCCGTCTCGACCTGCTGGGCCAAGCGCCGGCGGCCTGTGTGCTGAATGGGCCGTCGAGCACCGGCAATGTGAACGCAACGGTGTCCGACGCGGGCTCACGCACGACGGCGGTGAACATCACCAACCTGGTGGACACCAGCACCTTGGCCGCACAAGCGACGACGGTGAACCTTGCGTTTCCGCTGATCTGTAACGGTCCGCACACGCTGACCGTGACCACGTCGAATGGCGGCCTGACCCTCGAAGGCGGCGCGCCGAGTGCGGCCGGCTTCACCGACCACGTGGATTACGTCATTCAAACCAACTGGGCGGGGCAGACGGCGTCGGGTTCGACCGGCGGCGCCAAGACCTATTCGATCAGTACGGCTGACGGCGCGGCCGGCGTGGTTTCGCTGAGTATTCAGATTCGTGGTGGCGGCGATCGCCTCATCGCTGGAATCTATTCGGACACGCTGACACTGGACGTCCAGCCGGCGACTTGAAAAACCAACCGCGCAAGTAGGCGCGGCCACTAGGGGGATTATTGAATGTTGCAATGGCGCAATCTCGCGCTGGCCGGGGCTTTGGCTTTCGGCCTGTTCACCATGGCGCCGTCGCACGCGCTCGCCATCACCGTGCAACCGGTGGTGATCGACCTGTCGCCGGCCGGCCGCGAGATGAGCCAGGTCATTACCGTCGAGAACACCTTCGCCACGCCACTGACGGTGGAACTGAGAGTCGAGGAGCTGAGCTTCGACGAGAATGGCGCGCATCCGACGGGTAAGGACCCGGGCGATCTGCTGATCTTCCCACCCCAGGCGATTATCCAGCCGGGCGACACACAGGCGTTCCGCGTGCAATGGGTCGGCGACCCGGACCTGAAGCAGTCCAAGCACTACTACGTGACGGTCGCGCAGCTGCCGGTGCAGTTGCCCGCGGGCCAATCGGCGATTCAGATTCTCTACAACTTCCAGGTCCTGGTCAGTGTGAAGCCGCTCGGCGGCAAGCCGGACCTGAAAATCGCCAGCGCCGAAATCGGCAAGGACGCCAAAGGCAATCCCGTGCCGGTGTTGATGGTCGAGAACGACTCCAACACCCACGGCTATCTCTCGCAGGGAACCCTGCGGATCATCGAGAAGGACTCGAGCGGCAAGCAGATCTTCGAAAAGACCATGCCGGGTCCGGAAATCCAACAAACGATCGGCTTTGGACTGATCGCATCGGGACAAAAGCGGCGCGTGCCTGTGCCGGTCGTCCTGCCACAAGACGGGGGCCAGATTGAAGCGCGCTTCACTCCAGACTCGCACCGCTAAGCGGCGCGCGCTCAAGGTCGCTCTACTCTCCGCGGTATTCGCTACCGCCGGAGCGCGGGGGGCGTTCGCGCGCGACGAAGCGATTGCGACAGCGCCGCCGGAACTGAGGGCGACTGCGACGGAATATGCTGCGGCTATCGTCCTGGCGTCGTCGGCGCAGTCGACTGCTGTCGCGGCGGCGCCCGCCGCGCCGATGCAGCTTGCTCAGGTCAACGGAGCGCCTGCGGCGGCGCCATCACGCGCGCCGATCAACACGACCGGCCACACGATTAACCTGACCGTCCCGGCCTTGGATGGTGCGTACGACATGGGCGACATGCCCATCTCGATCGATCCGAACGACAAGATCGAATTCTCCTCGCAGCGGGTCCTGGACCTGCTGTCGAAGGTCCTCGACCAGACCTATCTTCAGACGCTGAAGACGCGCTTCAACGGTCTTTCGTCGGTCACGACGGGCAGCTTCGCGGACACCGGCATCGCGATCGTTTACGATCCGAAGCGTTTGGAACTCGTGTTCCTGATCCCGGCTTCCATGCGCGCATCGCGCTCGGTGTCGATCGCCGCGCTCGACCAGGCGCACATGGGCTCCTTCGCGAAGCCCGCGCAATTCAGCGGTTACCTGAACGTCCGGGGCAACCTCGACTACGTGGGCGCCGGATCCGGCGGGGGCCTTCAGGATCCGGTGTTCGCGCTCGATGGCGCCTTGAACTTCAACGGGGTGGTCCTCGAGTCCTCCGGCGTGTACCAGCCGGGCGACGCCAACACGTTCCAGCGCATCGGCACGCGCCTCGAATATGACGACATCCCGGACCTGATCCGCTTCACCTTCGGCGACCTGCAGGCGACTTCGCGTGGCTTCCAGGCCGTGCCCGACATGTTCGGCTTCTCGCTGTTCCGCTCCTACGGCGTGCTCGAGCCCGAGTTCATCGCCCGCCCGCGCGGCGACCAGCAGTTCACCCTGACCCGCGCGTCCACGGTCGAGATCTATGTGAACGGCCAGCTGGTGCGCAGGCTGCAGCTGAACCCCGGTAACTACAACGCGCGTGATTTTCCTTTCACGCAGGGCGCCAACAATATCCTGCTGAACGTGATCGACGATACCGGCGCGCGCCAGACGCTGACGTTCAGCACCTTCTTTGATCAGACCCAACTGCAGCCGGGCCTGGCCGAGTTCGGATTCTATGCCGGTGTCATGGCGCCGCTGGGGCCGGACGGCCCCGAGTATGGCCACGACTGGACCTATACGGGCTTCTATCGCCGCGGCATCACCAAAGATCTGACGCTCGGGATCAACAGCCAGGGCGACGAGCACGACACCCAGTGGGGAATCGAGGGCGTCTGGGGCACGCCGTTGGGATCGTTTAGCGGCAATGCCGCGATCTCGCGGGTCCAGAACATGGGCAGCGGCTCGGCCGCCAACATCACGTTCCAGCGCCTGTTCCAGATCGGCGGCGGCAAGGCGAGTTCGTTTAACCTGTTCTTCGAGACCCGCAGTTCACAGTTCAGCTCCCTCACCGACACCTCCCCCGACAACCCGTATGCTTGGGAGGTGGGTGGAGCCTACACCCAGGCCATCACACAGGATTTCTACGCCGGCCTCGATCTCCGTTTCAACAAGGGGCGCGAGAACAACCGGGACGTAAACAGCTACCGCGCGACGATGGGTTACCGGATCACGCCGACGCTTGGCTTGACCTTCGACGCGATCTACGACGACACGGATATCACGGGAAACCGGAAGAACTTCTCGGTGGTGATGTCGCTGACCAAGCGGATGACGCCGTGGTCCAGCCTGCGCGTCGACTACGACAGCAAGGAAGAGCGTTCGACCGTTACCTACCAGGACCAGCACGGCCAGGGTGTCGGATCGTACAACCTCACCGCCGACGTCGAGCACACGCCGTCCTCGACGGGCTTCAACGGCAACTTCACCTATCTCGGCGACCGCGGCGAACTGGGCGTGACCAGCTTCTCGACCTTCGACTCGGGCTTCGGCTCGACGACGGATTCGCGGACCTCGGTGCGCTTCGCTTCCTCGATCGCGTTCGCGGACGGAACCTGGTCCATCGGCCGGCCGATCTACGACGCCTTTGCGATCGTGAAACCGTACGAGTCGCTGAAGAACGCCGACGTGATCGTCGACGAGACCCAGTTCGGCTATGAGGCCGACACCGGTCACCTCGGCACGGCGACCGAGCCCAACCTGACCTCCTATGCCACGCGAACCCTCGCCGTGGACGTGCCGAACGCGCCTGCGGGCTTCGACATCGGTAAAGGCGCCTACCGCCTGTTCCCGCCGCACCGCGGCGGTTACCTGTTGGAAGTCGGCTCGGCCTACTCGGTGACCGCCATCGGCCGTCTGATCGACGCCGACGGCAAGCCGATCTCTCTGCTCGCCGGCAAGGCGTACGAAGTCGCTCTGCCCAAGAACCCGCCGGTTGAGATCTTCACCAATCGCGAGGGCCGCTTCGGCGCCCCCGGCCTCAAGCCCGGCAAGTGGCGCATCGTCATGCCGACCGAGCCCGAGACCGTCTTCATCCTCGAAGTTCCACCGCAGACCATCGGCGCCATGCGCGCCGGCGATCTCAGGCCTGCAAATCCGGGAAGCTGATCATGTCGTTCGTGCGTAGATTGTGGATGATCCTTGGGAGCCTGCTGGTCTGCCTGGCGGCGCCGATTGCCGCGCACGCTCAGTGCGCGGCCTTTCCGCCCGCCATTACGATCAGCGTGCCGCTCGATCCTTTCGGCGCCAGCCCTCAGATCAATACGACGGCCACATGGACGGTGACCGACCCCGACGACAACGCGATCGACACCGTCTTCCTGCTCGTTCCCGAATCGCCGGCGACGACGTCGACGGCGACTATCCTCGGCACCGGTGGCAATCCGGGCGACGGCAGCAACGTGAACCTCGTCGTCTCCACGCCGCCGGTGATCAACGTCGACAGCGTCAACGGTCTGAAGCTGAACTACAACGGAACCAGTCACTCCGACACGGCGATCCTGACGATCACCATTCCGGCGGGCGCCAACCTCGTCGCGGGCCAGAACGACATCTTTTATGACGTCTATTACGCGTGCAAATCGTCGGGCGGGGTAAAGACCGGAACCACTGAGGTCAGCAAGGGTCTCGACATCAAGTTCACCGTGCCCTCCGAACTGCAGGCCAGCTTTGCCGGCACGGCGATGGATTTCGGCGATATCACGACCGTGACCAACGCCCAGGCGGCCAGCCACGTCGTCAACGGCCAGATCAATGTGAAGAGCACCGCGCCGTACACGGTCGCAGTCAGCTCAGCGGGCGGCTTCATCATGACTCCCGGCGGCGGCGGCGGCACGAGCGCGGCCCAGAAGATCGGTTACCAGTGGGGCTTCCTGAGCGAGTCCGTGGGCGGTAACAGCGGCGGCGCCAGCACGACCTTCACCACCGTCACCTGCAAGGCGCCCCCGAGTCTGAGCGCTGTGCCCCTGCCGGTGACAACCACGCTCAACGAGGGCGGCTTGGGCAAGGCGAGCGGGAGTTACAAGGACACCGTCAGTGTGACCTTCACGCCTCTCGTGTCGCCCTATCCGGCTCTGACCAACTGTCCATGACGGCATGACGTCCCGCTGAAGGCTGGGGGGTCTCAGCGAAACGGCGACGCCGCCCCGAGCGATCGGGGCGGCGTTTTCGTACGCATGTCGCTAGAAACTGAAACTGGTTCGCCGTCAGTTGGCGACGATCGAGAGCGAGATGGTCGCCGGCGCGGGGCCGCCGTTCGGTTCGAAAAACAGTTCCTGCTTGTCGACGGCCGCCGTCGCCGACGTCTGGATGGGCGTGACGCCGCTCGACTGCACAGCCACCGTCTGGTTGCCGACCACGAAGTCGCCGCTGACGCCGGCGGGCGTGGTGGCATAGACGGTGTATCCGTTGCCGTTGTTGCAGAGCTCACTCAGCTGGCCCAGGTGGAGCTTCTTCTGGTTGCCGTTGCCGTTGTTGGGGTTGCCCTGGCTGTTCAGGTTGACGTTGCAGATAAGCGGCACGACGCCGCGCAACTGGATGGTCCAGGTCGCCGCGCCCGCGCCCCCCGCGCTTCCGGCGACGCCGACGCCGACGGCAAGGGCCGCCGCGGCCGACGCAAATTTGGTCAAGGTCTTCATCGCCAAGTTCCTCGGGGTTGGCTGAAAGGATGCCTGACTATTGCGTGACTGCTTTTAATTTGACGTGCAGAGGCGTGGTTAAACGCACGTACACCACGTTAGATGGGACAATTTATGCTTTGTTATTCGTGTCGGCGCAGCGCGAATACCCGATGAATACATGGCTTTCATGCGAAAACGGGCCGCCCCCTTGCGGGAAGCCGGCCCGTTGATTTGGTTCCGACCGCGCCGAAAGCGTGGCGCGATTGTCACATCAGGGATAGCAGGCCGACGTCGAGACCGGCACGTTGATGGTCCGCGATCCGACATTCATCCCGTAGGTGACCGTCCCGGTGACCGTGTGGCCGCAACCGCTCGTGCTGTAGACAAAGGCTGGCGACACGCTGGGGCCGGCATAGTGGCTGGTCGCGTACGCCTGGGTCACCGAAGCACTGGTACAGACCGTCGTCTGAATCGAGGCGCAACGCGCCGCCGCTTCGGAGGCGTAATGCATGCTGGACACGGTGAACACCAGGTTCGCGGTGAACATCGCGCCCACGGTCAGCGCGATGAAGGCGGGCACGACCATGGCGAACTCGAGAGCAGCGGCCCCGTCGCTGTGGCGCAGAGTCCGCAGCTTGCGGATCATGCGGCGGAGCGCGCTCATCCGAGCCTCATATAGGTTGTCTTGCTCATCGCGGTGGCAAAGGCGCTGGCGACCGTTATGCCCGGGAAGATCGGCGCGTAGGTATAGCTCGTCTGAATCACAATGTAGTCGCCCGGCGCGGATGTGCCTCCGACCGAGCTGCAGCTCGAGGGCTTGCTGGCGGCCGCACTCACATAGACCAACGCGCCTGCAGAGTTGACGCAGTACCAGCCTTCAGACGGATAGCCTGACGCGATCGTGACGTTGGTCCCCAGTGAGGTCGCCTGCACCGCCTGGGTGACCGCCGCGCTCATGCTCGGACAAGCGGTGGTGGCGGGAATGTGCGACGTGTCGCAAGTCTTCCAGGCCGCCTGGGCGCCCATCTGGGCCGCGTTTTCGACTTCCATGTGTTTGAACGCGTAGATGCCGACGTCGACCGCGTTCAGGAGCGCCACGGAGAGTGTGCCGGCGATAAGGGCGAACTCGATGGCGGCGAGCCCTCCCTCATCACGGCCAAAGGTGCGCAGAAGGCCGAACGGCCTCCTGCGCTTGATCTCTCGGACGAGACTTTCAATCGAACGCTTCATCGTGTGTTCCTAGGAAACGAGGCCGCCGCGACCGCCGACGAGGGCGCTCGGCTGGGTGAGGCCCGCCTCCGCACATTGGCCCTCGTCCAAGATCTGGCCAGTGCCGTTGATGGTGATGTTGTCGACGACGATGCTGAAACAGGACGCGCCGTTGGAGGACTTGTTGACGATGCCTGAGAAGGTCACGCTCGAGTGCGGCAGATAGACCAGTCCCGTGATGTCCCAGGTTGGGCTGTTGCCGGCGGCCGAGATGTCGACGCCCGTGGTTAGGCTCGGATCCTGGTAGAGCGCCACGCCCGACCACGTTCCCGACGTCGGCGCCTGGATGTCCAGCGTGCCCCCGCCCGTGGGCGCATGGGTGTAGCTCCCGCTGGTGCCTGAGAAGATAACCGTGAGGTTCGAACCAGCCGCAGTCGCCAACTTATAGCCGTTGGTGTCGAGCTGACCATTTTCGATCACCAGGACCGTCGGGCCGCTCGACGACGTGATGGTCGTATCCCCGGTAAGCTGCATGTCGCCGCACACCGTGACGACGCTGCCCCAAGACTTGGCGCCGGAGAACTGATTGCTGGCGGGAAGGGCCGGATCATTATGTTTCGCCGGCTCCTGGGGGTAGGTCCCCGCACAGGGGTTGGACGGAATGTGGGTCGCCAGGCTGGCATACGGGTCCACTACGGTGGGCACGCCATCCTCCGAGGTCACGCCGCAGCCCGAATTGGTGCCATGCGCGTCGCCATAGCCGGCGCCGAGGTTGTGGCCGCTGCACGACGAATTGGTATTCGACATGACGTTGCAGCCGTTCATGTTCGCGAAGGGCACGCCGTTGGCGTCTATGCCGTCCGACGTGCCGCTCGAGGCGAGGGCCAGGATACAATAGTCGCGGGTCGCACCCGCTTGCTTAGCAATCGCCGTCGCCGTCAGCTGCTTCCCGAAGCCGCCGTTGTACGTGGCGTCGCCGTGATAGCCGCCGACCTGCGCCATGAACAGGGGCACGGTCTTAGTGATGGTGACACTGTAACAGGTGTTTCCGCCGCCAGGGCACGTCGCGCTGTTCGAGGATGTGACCGTTACGGTGTTCGAACCGTCACTGAAGCCGTAGAGGGCGCTAACGGCCTTTGCTTCGGTCGCGTAGGTCGCCGTGCCGTTAGTGGCCGCCGCGCTCGCCGCAGAATCCGCAGCGTTCTGCATCGAGCGCTGGGTTTGATCCCAGTAGGACGTTTCGAACCCCAGGGCGAAGATCCCAATGAGAACCGGCAGGATCAGCGCCGACATGATTGCGATATTGCCTCGCCGATCGCCAGCGAAGGCGCACGATTTGGACGCGGCTACGCGGACGAGACGCTGCAAGCAGGAGTTAAAGCCGACATTGCGCATGACCGCCTCCAGGCCGACGACGGGTTCCTGATGATGCTTATTCTGCGCGAGACAGCCCTAACGGACCTGTAACAGCCTAGAAAAACGGCGAATTAATCATGTCCAACATTGGGCAGCGAGCGGCGCGCGGCCGCAAGCCTCGAAAACAAACTCCGTGGTAACGGTGTGGAATGCCTTGTGCGCCCCGGAAAGCGGACTTCGGACGGTAAATCAAATTAACTTGGATAACGGCCCTTAACCCTTTGCTTGCACGGTTCCTTATCCGAGTTCGACCATTGTGTCGGCAACTTGAAACTCACTGGGCATTGGAGCGGGCCATGAAGCCGGCCATCTTGCGCGCAAGACTAAGCGCGGCATTCCAGTCTGCTCGCGTATTCCGCGGGGACGCCTCCGGCGCCTCGGCGGTGGAGTTCGCCCTCGTCGTGCCGTTCCTGTTGTTCCTGGTCGTCGGCCTGTTTCAGTTCGGCATCACCATCAACAACTATCTGGAACTGACCGACGGCGTCCGCTCCGGCGGCCGCACCTTCGCCATCGCCCGAACCAATGCGACGCCCTATACATCGTCGGTCGCCGCCGTGAAGAGTTCGGCGGCAAACCTGACGGGGGCAAACGTCACCGTGACCCTGTCGGTCAACGGTACGGGCTGCTCGAGCGACTCGGCGTGCACCACCGCCCTCGCCACCGCGTCGGGCGGCACGGCGACCGCCACTGCCACGTACCCGTGTAGCCTGTCCATCATGGGCGTGAACTTCGCGCCCAGTTGCACCCTCACCTCCACAACCTCGGACCTGATCGAATGAGAACGAATCCTCTCTTCGCTGGCCGCAAGCTCTTCCGCCGCTTTGGCGCCTCCGAGCGCGGGGCTACCGCGATTATCGTCGCTCTGATGATGACCACCATCGTCGGAATGGTCGGCTTCGTCATCGACGTCGGCCACGTTATGTACGTGCAACGCCAGTTGCAGGCGGCGACCGATTCCGCCGCGCTGGCGGGCGCCCACGACATCAACTGCTGCACCACCGGCGGCTCCGCTGTCACTCTCGCCAACAGCTACAGCGCCTCCGTGGGCAGCCGGAACGCCATCGGCGGCGGCGTCACCGCGACCATGCTCAGCGGCTACCCGCAGCTCAAGTGCCTGACCTCGACCGGCGTTTCGTGCACCGGCTCGGACAACGCGAACGCGATTGTGGTCAAGCAACAGGCCGTGGTGCCGATGTGGTTCGCCCAGATCCTGGGCCTGCACAACATGACGATCACCGCGCAATCGACCGCGGGCGTCACCGGCGGTCCGCCGAAGTCGCTCGACATCGAACTGGTGCTCGACACCACCGCGTCTATGAACACGACGGATTCGAACTGCTCGATCAAAAACGCGACGCGCCTGCAATGCGCGGAAGCCGGCGCCCAGCAGCTGCTGAGCTCGCTCTCGACCACGGCGGACCAGGTCGGGATCATGACCTTCCCCGGCGTGACCAACTCCACCCAGGCGGCCAAGGACTACGACTGCAGCTCGGGCTCGCCGACCATCACCTCCTATAAGAGCTCGCCCGACTATACGGTCCTGGCGTTGGCCAACAACTTCAAGTCCTCGCCCACGGCGAGCTCGTTGGACGCCAGCGCCAACGTCGTGCGTGCGGTGGGCGGCGGCGGCACGAACTGCAACGCCGGTCTGAGCGCAGTGGGGGGCTATGGCACCTACTACGCCGACGCCATGACCACGGCGCAGTCGAACCTGACCACCACCGGCCGCTCCGGCGTCCAGAAGGTCATCATCCTGCTCAGCGACGGCGACGCCAACGCCACGTCGAGCAACATGCCGACCGGCAAGGCGTCCAACCAGTGCCACGAAGCGGTCACCGCGGCTCAGAGCGCGGCGGCGGCGGGGACCTGGGTCTATACGATCGCCTACGGCGCCTCGACCTCGTCGACCGGCAGTTGCTCGACCGACACGACGCATATTGCGGCGTGCTCGGCCCTGCAGCAGATGGCGTCCAACGCCCAGTTCTTCTACTCGGACAACTCCGGCGGCACCGGCGGGTGCAACTCGGCGGCCCAGTCGGCTTCCGAGCTGGTCTCGATCTTCAAGAACATCGGCTCCTCGTTCGGCTCGCCGCGCCTGTTGCCCGACAACACCACCTGACCGGGGCCTATCCCCCTACCCCTGCTTGGTCAGTCCAAGGCGCCGCCCCCGCACCCCCGGGGGCGGCGTTCTTGCTTCGATCGGTCGCAGCCCGGCCGAGCGCTTGCGCGCGCGGTTGTAAGTCTTTGAAATTACTGGGGTGAAATCTCCCCAAGGCGGGCGCCGTTCCCTGCGGGCCGTACCCAAGAGTCTCTATTTCGTATACCCGACATTGATTTGGGGGAACGCGGCTATGTATGGTCGCGCTTCGCGAGATTCTGAGAGTTCAAGTTGATTACGGACGATTCTCTCGAGCCGCAGGGGGCTGCGGACTGGGGCGGCCGATGGCTTGACGCGCACGGACTGGCGGTTGTCGTCCTGTCGCGCGATCTGGCCATGCTCTGGTCCTCACGCGCCGTGCAGGAGACGCTCAGCGCCGACGGGCCCGTGCTCGTGCGCGACGGCTATCTGACCGGCTCGACCCGAGTTCATCAGACCCAGCTCTCCGCCCTGCTCGACCGCGCGGCGGCCGGCGCCGCTGCGGCGGATCTGTTCGACCATGTCGAGCCCGAGCGGCGGCTGATCCTCAGCGCCCGCGCCCTCGACGGCGCCATGATGCGCTTCGGCCTGTCGGTCCGGCGCGAGCGGCGCGAGATCATCCTGCCCGACCTCACCGGCGCCTTCGGGCTGACCAACGCCGAACAACTGATCGTGCGCCGGCTGATGCAGGGGTGGAGCGCCACCGACGTCGCCGACGACCTGGGCGCCGCGCTGCTCACGGTGCGCACCCACATCAAGCGCGCCTACGCCAAGCTGGGCGTGCATTCCAAGGAACAGCTGTTCGCCAAGCTGCTGGCGTTCGTCGGCTAAGACTTTACGTCGCGACGACGGCTCAGTGCGGCAAGCCGGGGATGCTGAACGGGATCGACGGCAGGTGCGGCGCGTCGGCGTGCTGGCTGCTGCTGCTGCGGCCCGCGGCGAGATTGCAGTCGCGCATCAGGGCGTCGTCGCCGTAGTCCTGGCAGCGCCGCAGCAGGCTGCTCACGTCGTCATCGCGTCCCGCCTGTTTCGCCACCGCGATCTGCAGCGACATGAACGGCTTTTCGTCGTTGTCGAAGCGGCGGATGCCGGCGCTGATGATCTCGTCGGCAGGCCGGTTCACGCCGCGCCGCCACAGCATCCGCACGTGATCGACATAGCCCTGGATGCTCTGGTCGGGGTTCTGGTGCGCCTGGCGGAACAGCCGGTCGGAGCCGTCGCCGTCGCCCATGTCGTCGTGCAGCCGCGCGTCTTCGTTGAGCACTACGGGCGCCGCGCCGAAACTGGTCCGCTTCGCCTCGGTGATGGCGGCCTTGGCGCCGGGATAGTCGCCCGCGGCGCGCGCCTTCATCGCGCGGTAGACCGCAGCCACGGTCACCTTCGCCTGCGCGTATTCCGGCGCGCCGCGCACGCTCTGCAACCAGGACGTCTGCTCATCGCGCAGTGGCGCCCCTTGTGGGTAAGCGTCGGCGGAATACTGCGCGATGCCTTTCTTGCGTTCTTCCGGCGCGCGGTGCTTGGGCTCGTCGTCGGAGGAACCGCGGCTGCGGCCCACGCTTTGAGCGAGGCTTCCGGCCGTTCGCAGCAGGTCGCCGGTCGAAGGCCGCGAACCGCCGATCAGCGACTGCATCGCCGCGGGGCTGACCGCAGACTTCAGGTCCTGGTCGAACTGCGATTGCTCTTCCTTGGTCTCCGCCTCGCGCTTCACAGCATCGGCCTGGATGGTGTCGAACACCTTGGCTGAGGCCGTGTCTGCCGAATAACCGGCGAGCGTGGCGAGGTCGTAGCCGATTGAATCCGCCTCATCCTCTTCGGCGCGGCTGTGCTGCGGCTGGCTCGAGTTGATGAAGTGCAGGAAGTCGTTGGTGGCGCTGGCGCGTTCGGCCGCCGTGGCGTTGAACGCATCGACGCCGTTGCCGCCGGAGCGCAGGTTGGACACGCCCGCGGAGGCGGCGGATCCGATGACGAACAGCTCGCCCATGCGGCTGGTCAGATGCGCCTGGCGCGCCTCGCGCGCGCCCTTGGCGAAGTGGCCGAGACGCAGGTGGCCGAGTTCGTGCGCCAGGATGAAGGCGACTTCGTCGTCCGACTGCGCCTGCTCGAGCAGGCCGAAGGCGACCACGATCGAATTATCCGGCAGCGAATAGGCGTTGTAGAAATCGAGCCCGATCACGTGCACCTGCGGCGGTTCAGCCTTGGCGTAGGGCCAGCCGGCGTCGAGCTTGGCGACCATGGCCGAGATCTTCGCTTCGGTCTGCGGCATGTGCAGGCGGGCAGCCTGATAGCGGCCCTGGCTCATCGCGTCGGCGAGGCCGAGGGAGCCGGACCCGCCGCCTTTGCCGATGCCGAAATCACGGCCCTTGACCTGGCTCAGGAAGGTGCCGCGCTTGCCGGTGACGGTGAAGGCGTCGCCGCCGGACGCCGCCAGCGCCGGACCCGCGGCGGTGAACGCGGCGATCGCTACGCCCCCCAGAAAAAACCCTCGGCGCGACGCGTGCATGCTCAGTGCCCGCCGCAATCCGAAGCCGAGCCCAGACCCATATTGGTGCCCGCATAGGCCGAGCCGCTGCCGCGCGAGGCGGTCTGCACCGGCTCGCACTTGGCTTCCAGCCCTTCGGTGTTCACGTCGAGGCCGCGCAGATAGACGGTCTTGCCGCCCACCTTGATGCCGATGCTCTTGCCCTTGCCGAGGCCCACGATGGCGGCCGGCAGCTTCACGTCGGTCGCGTTGAGGGTGCCCAAGGGCTGGCCGTTGGCGTCGAAGGTATGGACGCTGGGCCGCAGGAACTTGGTTACCCGGCCGAGGTCCCCGGCAAGCGCGGCGCTGGAAATCGTGACCAGGGCGAGGGCGACGAGACTAAGTCTCCACATGGGCAGTATCCTCCGAAGGCGGGTCGTTACTGGACGCGGACGGGGTAAGCTCACTGGATTCAGATGAATAAGACCTGACAGCCCTTGGCGACAGCAGCCGGTCTTCTTCAAATTTCAGGGCCAAACGGCAACGCTGGCCGGCCTGCCTTATACGGCGGACGAACGGAATGTGCTCGATCGACCCGAAAATATCCGCCGGCAGGGTCTGGCGGGTGGCGTAGAACAGAAAGCCGATGGCGCAGAACCCCAGGCCGATCCAGTTGATCGGCGAGCGGTGGAGCAGCGCCACCCCGACCCAGGTCGCCAGCGCGATGACCCCCACCGAGGTCAGCAGCAACCCGGCGTAGAGCGGGCCCCAGATGTGGGCGCGCAGCTTCTGTTCGGCCCGCTTCGACTGGGCGTGGTCGAGCAGGCTGTTGCGCGTCATCACCGCCATCACATCGCAGAACGCCAGCGCCGCGATCAGCAGCGCCTTCAACAGATCCGAGTCGAGGAACATGTTGGCGTTGCGCCGGTACTCGGGCCCGTCCTCGACCAGGTTGTCGAGCGCCATGGCATGGTACTGCACCCCGGGGACCTGGCCGTGCACGGGGCTCTCGACCCAGTCGTTCGAAGCGTGGAACTGGCCGCCGACCATGACCAGTTTTCCCGCGAGCAGTTGCGCGAGGTCGGCCTGCTGCAAGCCTTCACCGGAGACGATGCGGTCGTAGCCGAGCGCCTGGGTGTAGGGGCACTCCTGCTTGACGCCCGTGCCGGCGCCGCGCGCGCCGGTCATCTGTTCGCCAAGACGCTGCAACCAACCGCCCTGAACCCCGCGGCAAGCCACCGGATGGCCGGTCACCGCGCGGGTGAGCGCGAGGTACTGCGGGTCGGGGCGCGAACCCCAGACCACGTCTACCGGATCCTTGAACACGATGCTCAAACGCTCCGGTGCGTCGGCGGAAACCTGCGCCAGGGGCTGGCCCGCCAGCGCCGCTGCGGCCCGCGCGCGCAAACGCCGGAAGCCTTCCACGCCGCAACCGTCGGACCGCCGCAGGCAATAGGCCGCGTACATCGCCATGGCCGGCGACACGTCGAAGGCGTGCACGCCCAGCCGCTGCCGCTTCGCCGCGTCGAAATCGTAGCGCGTGATGGTGGGGTACGCCTCCTGCCCCACGACCGCCGGCGCCAGCACCGTCACATGGTCGAGCGCGCGCTGCACGTCGGTGAACATCGCCAGGTCCGACGGCGACGGCTTGGCCAGTATGATCGGCGTTCCGCCCGCGGCCTCGATGCAGGCGAGCTTCATCAACGGGTCTGCGATGCATCCCGGCTTGTCCGCCCAGGCGTCCGCGTGGGTCGCTGCGGTCACCCCTTTCAGGAAGGTGTCGAAGCCCTCTGCAACGCCGCCGTCGCCGCGATAGACGAAGTCGACGAAGATCGCCGAAGGCGGCGCTCCGCCCGCGCTCATGATGTCGTCCAGCATGGTCCACTGCTGGTCGTAGGTCGGCGGAAAGCGTTTCCAGCCGAAGCCCTTCATGATCTCGAGCGAGGTGTCGTCGAGATAGACCAGGCGGATGCGGCTTTGCCCCTTGCGGTCGCGCCCGTAATCGGCGGCGGTGATGCGCTGGTAGACGTGGTCGGCCAGCCGGTCCGAGGCCGATTCCAGGCCGAACAGATTGAGCTTGGCGACCGCATAGGCGGAGCCGGCCAGCACCAGGCTGACCAGGACGGCCTTCAGGATTCGTCCCAATGAAATCAAAGGGGCCAGCCTCCAGCGGGCGAGACTGTCGAGAAGCGGCCCCGGTTCGTCAAGGTTGCCCCGATCGCTGAACGCGGTTCAGGACAGGACCCAACCGCTTGGGTGCGGAATCGGTGGACAAACATCCCCGCGCGGGACATCAGCAGACGAACGAAATGGGGGGCGACATGTACGTTCTGTACTACTCACCCGGAGCGGCGAGCCTGGTGGTGCACCAGGCGCTGATGGAGCTCGGCGTTCGCTTCGAACTGAAGCGCCTCGACCTCGACGCCGGCCAGCAGAAATCCGCCGCCTATCTCGCGATCAATCCCGCAGGACTGGTGCCCACCCTGATCGTGGACAATCAGGCGTGCAGCGAGGCGACCGCGCTGCTCATCCTGCTGACGGAGCGGCATCATCAGCCGGCGCTCGCACCCGCGCCCGGAACACCGGACCGGCCCGCGTTCCTGCAGTGGATGTTCTTCCTGGCCAATACCGTGCAACCGCAGTTCCGGCGCTGGTTCTATCCCGGCGACTGGGCTCCGGCCGAGGCGGAGGCCGAGACCAAGGACAATGCGCGCCAGGCGCTGGAAGCCGCCTTCACCCGCCTCGACGACCACCTGGCGGGCGGGGGCTTCATGGCCGGCGACTATGGCGTGCTCGATATGCACACGACCATGCTCTGCCGCTGGTCGCGCAACATGCCCAAGCCCGCCAACCGCTGGCCCAACATCGCCGCCTATCTGGCGAAGACCACCGCGCGCCCGTCCTGGATCGAGGTCCACCGCGCCGAGGGCCTGGAGCTGTGGCCGCCGGCCAAGGCCTGACTTTGGCCGCTGCGCCCTGCTAGGGTTGGTCCATGGACAGGGTCCTCTTCTTCGGCCGCACCGCCGATCGGCTCGGCCGCTCACGCGAGGTGGAGATTCCGCCGGCGGGCCTCAGCGTCGGCGCCTTGCGCAAACGCCTGGGCGAAGCCGATGCGGCCGCGCGCGAGGCGCTCGAACGCCCCGATGTGCGCGCCTCGGTCGACCGGGTGATCGCCGACGATGCGGCGATGGTCGCGCCGGGCCAGGAAGTCGCCTTCTTCTCGATCTTTTCGGGAGGCTGAGATGGCGGTCTCCACGCGCCTGGCGGAACAGGCTTTCGATCCCGCCGACGAACTGAAGCGGTTCCTCGAGGGTCGTGATCGAGACGGCGCGGTGGTGTCCTTCACCGGCGTCATGCGCGGCAAGGATCGCGACGGCCGCGCGCTCGAACGGCTGCACCTCGACTGGTATCCGGGCATGACCGAAGCCTCGCTTGCCCGGGCCGCCGAAGAGACCGCTGCGCGGTTTCAGATCAGCGACGTGATGGTCGTGCATCGCTGCGGCGACATCGCGCCGGGCGAGCCCATCGTCTTTGCCGCCGCTGCCGCGCCGCACCGGCGCGAAGCGTTTGAGGCCTGCGACTATCTGATGGACAAGCTGAAGACCGAAGCCGCGTTCTGGAAGCGCGAGGATACGGCAAACGGTTCGCAATGGATCGAGCCGTCGGACAAGGACCGCGCGGACGCCGCGCGCTGGAGCGACTGAATGGCCGGCATTGACGACAGTCTGACCTTCTATCCGCTGAAGATCGCGGTGCTCACCATTTCCGACACGCGCGACGAGGAGACCGACCGTTCCGGCGCCCTGCTCGCCTCGCGCCTCCAGGGCGCGGGCCATACCCTGGCGCACAAGACCATCGTTGCCGACGACGTGAACGCGATCCGCGCCCAGCTCCACCTCTATATCAGCGACACGGAGGTCGAGGTGGTGATCACCACCGGCGGCACCGGCTTTGCCCCGCGCGACGTGACGCCGGAAGCGGTGAAGCCGCTGCTGACGCGCGAGATGGACGGCTTCTCGGTGCTGTTTCACCAGGCCAGCCGCACCACCGTCGGCGTCGCGACGTTGCAGTCGCGTGCTTTCGGCGGCCAGGCCGGCGACACCTTCATCTTCTGCCTTCCGGGATCGACCGGCGCCTGCAAGGACGGCTGGGACCTGGTGCTGGCGGAAGAACTCGACAGCCGCCACCGGCCCTGTTCCCTCGCGGGCCTCGTGCCGCGTTTGCGCGAGGTGTGCGCATGAGCAAGCTCTCCCACCTCGACGAGGACGGTCGCGCGCGCATGGTCGACGTCTCGGACAAGCCCGATACGGCCCGCATCGCCATAGCCGAAGGCCGGCTCGTCTGCGCCGCCGAAACCCTGGCCCTGGTGCGCGAAGGACGCGCACCGAAAGGCGGCGTGCTTTCGACCGCCGAACTGGCCGGCGTCATGGCCGCCAAGCGCACCGCCGAGCTGATCCCGCTGTGCCACCCGCTCGCGTTGACCAAGGTGGATGTCGCGTGCGAGCTGGTCGAAGGCGCGATTCAAGTGCGCGCCGAAGCGCGGACCACCGGCCCCACGGGCGTCGAGATGGAAGCGCTGACCGCGGTCAGTGTCGCTTGCCTGACTCTCTACGACATGCTGAAGGCGGCGGATAAAACCATGCGCATCGACGGTATCCGTTTGCTCAAGAAGACCGGCGGCCGCTCCGGCGACTACGAGGCTCGATCATGATTGCTTTTAACGACGCGGTTGACCACGTCCTGGCGCACGCCCGCCCGCTCGGCGTCGAGCGCATTCCCGTCGCCGATGCGCTGGGCCGGGTGCTGGCCAGGCCGATCGAAGCGGGGTTCGACTTCCCCCGCCATGCGGTCTCGACCATGGACGGCTGGGCGGTGCGCGATGAGGACCTCGCGACCCTGCCGGCGCGCCTGCGCGTCGCCGGTGAATCGCGGCCGGGTCAACCTTTCTTCGGGCCGCTGAGCCTGGGCGAGTGCGCGCGTGTGTTCACAGGCGCCGCCTTGCCCGGCAACGCGCAAACGGTAATCATCCAGGAGGTCGTGCGCGCCGACGGTGATCACGCCGTGTTCGAAACACCGCCGCCGGCGCAAAGCTACACGCGTGCGGCCGGCGATGATTTCCGCGCGGGCGAGGTTCTGTTGACGGAAGGCGCGGCCCTGACCGCGCAGGCGCTCATCGCAGCGGCGGCGGCGGATGTCGCGACGCTCGAGACCTGGCGCTTGCCCCACATCGTGGTGCTCTCGACCGGCGACGAACTCGCCGCGCCCGGTTCCGCGCACGAGACGCCGCACAGCATCCCCGACAGCGCCTCCGTCGGTGTCGGCGCTCTCGCCAAAGCCTGGGGCGGGACGGTGCTCGGTCGCGAGCGCGTGCGCGACGATCTCGACCTCATGATTCCAGCGGCGCGCGCAGCGCTCGAACGCGCCGACCTCGTGGTGGTGATCGGCGGCGCGTCGGTCGGCGACCGCGACTTTGCCCGCGCGATGTTTGAACCCGCCGGCCTCGAGCTCATCTTCTCCAAGGTCGCGATGAAACCCGGCAAGCCGGTGTGGCTTGGTCGCGTCGGCGAAAAGCTGGTGCTGGGCCTGCCCGGCAATCCGACCTCGGCCTTCGTCACCGCACGCCTGTTCCTGGCGCCGCTGGTCGCGGGCTTGAGCGGACACAACGCCAGACTCGCGCTGGCCTGGCGCGCCGCCAGACTGTCCGCGCCGCTCGCCGCGACGGACGAACGCGAAACCTTCTGGCGCGCCTCTTTCGGAGCCAGCGGCACGGTGACGCCCCTGCCCGATCAGACTTCCGGAGCGCAGAAGGCGCTGTCGCGTTCACAGTTCCTGATCCGGCGGCGGGCGAACGCTAGCGCTGCCGCGCGGAATGACGTGGTCGACGGTCTCGACCTGTGATTTTTGGGCTTTTGGGCATAGAAAGACGTGATGAAAGACCTCGGGACGCGCCTCACGGACGGACAGGGCCGGCGGTTCTACTATCTCAGGCTCTCGGTCACCGACGTCTGCAATTTCCGCTGCGCCTATTGTTTGCCGCAGGGGTTCCAGAAGACCGGCGACGACGCTTTCCTCACGGTTGACGAGGTCGGCCGGGTGGCGGCCGCCTTCTCCGCGCTGGGCGTGGGCAAGGTGCGTCTGACCGGCGGCGAACCGACGACGCGCAAGGACATAACCGAGCTGATCGCGCGCACGGCCGCAACGCCGGGCGTCGCCAAGATCGCCATGACCACCAACGGCTGGAACCTCGCCAAGCATGCCCGCGCCTGGCGCGACGCAGGCCTGACTGCGGTGAACGTCTCCATCGACTCCCTCGATCCGGGCCGGTTTGCGGCGATCACCGGCCACGACCGCCTGAACGACGTAGTCGCCGGCGTTGACGCGGCGCTGGCGCGGGACTTCGCGGCAGTGAAGGTCAATGCGGTGTTGCTGCGCGACGATGCCGAGGCCGAGTTCAAAGCCTTCGCCGCGTTCGCGCGCACGCGGCCGCTCGCGGTCCGCTTCATCGAGCTGATGCGCACCCGCGACAACGGCGCCTATTTCAAAGACCAGCACCTGAGCGGCGACGTGCTGAAGGCGTGGCTCGACCGCGAGGGCTGGATCCCGCGCACCCGCGCCTTCGACGACGGCCCGGCGGTGGAGTACGTCCACCCTGATCACAAAGGCCGCATCGGCCTGATCGCGCCCTACGGTCCGGGGTTCTGCGACAGCTGCAACCGGCTGCGGGTTACCGCGCGCGGCAAGCTGCGGCTCTGCCTGTTCGGCGAAGGCGGCGTGGAACTGCGCGATCTGTTACAGGCCGACGCGGACCGCGACGCCCTGGTCGAGCGCATCGTCGCAGCCATGGGCGCAAGGGCGGCGGGTCATCGCCTCGCCGAGGACGATCCCGGCGACACGCGGCATCTGGCGCAGTTGGGCGGCTAGCCCTTCTTCGTACTCACCGCGGACGGGAAGCTCGCGTTACCGCCGAAGTAGCAGTCGATCTGTTCGATCTTGCCGTCGTTCACGCGATGGATCTCGACGTTGCGCAGGCCTTTGCCGTTTTTGGTGTGGCAGAGATATTCGACCACCACCTGGTCGCCCTTCGCCATCACCACTTCCAGGTCGAAGCCCTTGATGAAGTCGACCTGCGAGTCCCAGCACTTCTGCTTGAACGTAGCCAGGTCGATGCGATCGTCGTTGGGACTGGAGAAGGTAAAGTCCTTGGTCAGCATGGCGTCGAAGGGCGCCCAGTCCCGGACTTCCCACGACTTGTAGTATCTGCGAACCAGCGCTTCGTTGGCCACGGCGGCTCCGGTCGCGGCGTTTGCGGCGTCAGGCGCGAGCACGGCGCCCGCCAGAGCGACGGCGCCGACGTCGAACAGCCTGCGGCGTGACAGAGACATGCGTTCCTCCCGCGCGTCGATAACACTTCACTATTTGGCAAACTGTATACTGTCAACGGCGAAGCGGCGGCCTTCGATTTTCCGATCTGGAAAAATCCTGGCCCAGGCTGCGGCCAGCCTTTAGGTTCGACCCCTCAGCTCATCGGAGGGGCGGCCATGAAGATTTCCCACGTCACCACACTCGGCGCCGCTGTCGCCCTCGCCCTCAGCCTCTCGGCCCAGGCCAAGGCCCCGCCCAAGCCCGAAACCGCCGCCGACCCGGCCGCGCGGGTCGCCCGCGTGCTGGCCAAGACCCCGCTGATCGACGGCCACAACGACCTGCCCTGGGAGATTCGCACCCGTTTCGGCGGCGACTTCTCAAAGGTCGATCTGACCAAGGACACTTCGAAGCTGGCGATCCACGGCGGCGACACCGGCCTGATGACCGACATCCCGCGCATGCGCACGGGCGGCATGGGCGGCCAGTTCTGGTCGGTGTGGATTCCGCCCAGCATGAACGGTCCCGTCGCGATCCAGACCACCATCGAACAGATCGATCTGGTCCACCGCATGGTCGCGGCCTATCCCAACGACTTCGAGATGGCCTCCACCGCCGACGACGTCGTGCGCATCCACAAGGCCGGCAAGATCGCCGCCATGATCGGCGTCGAGGGCGGCCACCAGATCGGCGATTCGATGGCGGCGCTGCGCACCTACTATGCGCTCGGCGCGCGCTACATGACCCTCACCCACACCTCCGACACCGAGTGGGCCGATTCCGCGACCGACGATCCCAAACATCACGGCCTGACCCCCTTCGGCGTGGCCGTGGTGCATGAGATGAACCGCCTGGGCATGCTGGTGGACCTGAGCCACGTGTCGCCCGACACCATGAAGGCGGCGCTGGCCGCCACCCGCTCGCCGGTGATGTTTTCGCACTCGGGGGCCCGCGCCATCGTCGACCACCCGCGCGACGTGCCCGACGACGTGCTGAAGCTGGTGGCCCAAAACCACGGCGTGGTGATGGTGAACTTCTACCCGGGCTACGTCGACCCGGCCCGCGCGCAATGGGAGGCCGACCGCGCCGCCGAAGTGACCCGTAACAACGCCCCGCCCTACGCCGGGCTCTACGTCGGCCAGCCCGAACGCGCCAAGGCCGCCCTCGCCGAATGGGACAAGGCGCACCCCAAGCCGGTCACCACCGTCGCCATGGTCGCCGACCACATCGAACACATAGCCTCGGTCTGCGGCCACGATTGCGTGGGCCTGGGCTCGGATTTCGACGGCATCCCCGACGCGCCGCAGGGGCTGGGGGGCGTCGACAAGTTCCCCGCCGTGCTGCAGGAACTGGCGCGCCGCGGCTGGAGCGACGAGGATCTGGGCAAGCTCGCCGGCGGCAACATCCTGCGCGTCATGCATGACAACGAGGTTGAAGCGAAGACGCTTCGGGCGCAGGAAACCGCATCGGTCGCCACCGAGCCTGCGCTCGACGGGCCCGCCAAATAACCGGGAAGCCAAGATGAACCGTCCGATGTACGACTTCTCCGCGCCGACCTTCACCCTGATGCTCGGCAACCTGGCGCACTGTTTCGACAAGGCCGCCGACTATGCGAAGAGCAAGGGCCTCGACCCCGACGCCTACGTCGAGGCGCGGCTGGCGCCGGACATGTTCACCCTGAAGCAACAGGTGTTCGTCGCCTGCATTCAGGTGAAGGACGTCATGGCGGTGCTGACCGGCAAGACGGAGGAGCGACCCGGCGAAAATCCCGACAAGACCCTCGCCGACCTCAAGGCCCGCATCGCCGATACGATAGCGATCGTGGCCGCCGCCGAGCCGGAGGATTTCAAGGACGCGGAAAAGCGCGCCATCAGCTTGCCGCTGTTCGGAACCAAGGCCCTGGTCACCGACGGCCTGACCATGCTGCGCGACTGGACCCTGCCGCACTTCTACTTCGCCGTGGTTACCGCCTACGACATCCTGCGCCACGAAGGCGTGCCCCTCGGCAAACCCGACTACATGACCCACATCGGCCCGCTGATCGTCGACATGGGCGAAACCGCGGACACGGCGGCCTAGTCAGCGTCGCTTCGGTCCTGAGCGCCGTGCCAAATGCGGATGACCTCAACCGAATCTTCGAACACGCGATACACGATCACGTAGGGCCAAAGCGCGACCAGCTCACGCGTTCCCGCCACCAGCCCCGGCCGTCCCCGCTCCGGCAAGTGTTCCAGACGGTCGCAAGCAGCAACAAGCGCCACGGCTACGCGCGACGCGGCGTCAGGCGCGTGCTCGCCAATAAAATCCGGATGGAGGCTAGGTCCTCCACAGCCTCAGAGGAGAAGACCACCCTCATTTCGGAGGCGGCGTTTCCTTCGGAGCCCCACGACAGCAGCCAGCGCCGAACTTTCTCGTAGGGCACACTGCGCCCGGCATCCAGCGATGTCTTTCCGGCCTCGACGGCAGCTTCAAAGGCCGCCGTGTCGGCAGGCGGCGGCGAGGAGGTGGGCTTTGCTTCGGCCATAAGCCACCATAGCACAGACAGGACGAATTCGCGAGCCGCAGCCGCCCTCAGGCATTCGGCCCCGGCCAGCCCGCGATGGCGTCGATGACGCGCGCGTTCTCCTCGTCGGTCCCGAAGCTGACCCGTACCGCGTCGGGCATGCGGTAACCCTTCAGGCTGAACGCCACGATGTTGTTCTCGCTGAGGTGGTCGGTCAGGCCGGGCGCGTGGGGGAAGAAGACGAAGTTGGTGTAGCCGAGCTTCATCGGCGGCAGACGGTCGGCCGCGGTGCGGTACAGGGCCTTGCTGCGTTCGGCGTGCTGACGGACCGCATCGAGATGGCCCTCGTCGCCGAAGGCGGCCTCGGCGGCGGCTTGCGAGGGCGTCGGGAGATTGAACACCGGGCGCACGCGATCCATGGCGTCGATCAGGGCCGCGGGACCGTGCAGCCAACCCACCCGCATGGCCGCCAGACCGTAGGCCTTGGAGAAGGTGCGCATCACCGCCACGTTGCCGTCCTGGGTCACCCACTCGTGGCCGGCGCTGTAGTCCGGGTCGGTGACGTATTCAGCGTAGGCGCTGTCGAACACCAGCAGCACTTCGGGCGGGACCGCGCGGCGCAGCTGGTCGATGGCCTCGGGTGAAATCAGCGCGCCGGTCGGATTGTTCGGATTGGCCACGAATACGATGCGCGTGCGGTCGCTGAGCTTGGCCTCGACCGATTTCGGGTCGAGCACATAGTCGACCTCGTCCGCATCCACCGCCTTGCCGCCCGCCGCCATGGTCGCGATGCGGTAGATGGCGAAGGCCGAAACGCCGCAAATGATCTCGTCGCCGGGTTCCAGCAGCGAGCGGCAGCACATGTGGATCAGCTCTTCGGAGCCGTGGCCGCAGACGAGCGCCGCCGGGTCGGCGCCGATGGTCGCCGCGATCTTGCGGCGCAGCGCGGTCGACAGGCCATCGGGATAGCGCTCAGGATTGGCGGCGGCGGCGATGCCCGCGGCGCGCGCGGCGGCGGACGGGCCGAGCGCGGATTCGTTGGCGTCGACATAGATCGCGGTGGCCGGATCGGGGACGTTGCGACTGGCGGGCTGGTAACGCGGCGCGGCGAGCACCCACGGATTCGGCTTCAGCATCGCGTTCCCCAAGAAATTTGGCCCTCACAGATCATAGTTCACCGCGACGCCTTCGCTCACCGGCACCGCCTGGCAGGTCAGCACGTAACCTTCCGCCAGCTCCTCGGCGCTGAGGCCGTAGTTGGTTTTCATCTCGACCTCGCCCGCGACCACCTTGGCGCGGCAGGTGGCGCAGACGCCGGCCTTGCACGCGAACGGCGCCGGCAGGCCTGCGGCGCGCGCGTTGTCGAGGATTGCGCCCTTGGCCGGATCGAACGCCACCTTCACGCGGCGGCCTTCCAGGGTGACGCTCATCTCAAGACCGGCGGCCTTGGCCTCCAGCACCTCGGCGCGCGCCAGATCGCCGGCGCTCGGGCGCCCGACGGTGAAACGTTCGATCAGGATCTTCGCCGGATCGACGTTGCGCACGATCAGGCCCTGCTCGATCGCATCCATCATCGGGCCCGGCCCACAGATGAAGAAGGCGTCGGTCAGCGGTGCATCGACAAGCGAGCTGAGCACCTCGTCGGTCTTGGCCGCATCGAGGCGGCCGTTGAACAGCTCGATCTCCTCCGCCTCGTCTTCGAGGAAGTGGTAGACCTCGAGCCGATCGAGGAAGCGGTTCTTCAGCGCCGCCAGCTCCTCCAGGAACATGATCGTCGCCGACGAGCGGTTGCCATAAAGCAAGGTGAACTGGCTGTGCGGCTCGACCGACAGCGCCGTCTTCAAGAGCGACAGGATCGGCGTGATGCCCGAACCGCCGGCGAAACCGACGTAGCGGCGGCGCGCTTCCGGATCGAACTTCCAGGTGAAGCTGCCGTGGGGCGCCATCACCTCCAGCACATCGCCGGCCTTGATCGTTCCGTTCACGAAGGACGAGAACACCCCGCCCGCGATCTGCTTCACCGCGATCCGCAGTTCGTTCTCATGCGGCGAGACGCAGACCGAATAGTTGCGCCGCACATCCTCGCCGGCGAGGTCGTGACGCAGGGTCAGGTGCTGGCCCGCGCGAAACGCGAAACGCTCGCGCAGGTTTTCGGGGAGTTCGAACCTCAACGAAACCGCATCCGCCGTCTCACGCCGCACCTCGGCGACCTTCAGCTTGTGAAATTGCGCACCGCTCATGCAAAACCCCGCTCATCCCCGCGCACGCGGGGACCCAGGTTTTTTTGAACACGCCCACGACATCCCACGAAAAAAGCCTGGACCCCAGCTTTCGCGAGGGCGAGCGGATGGAGGGGGATCAATGACATTTGAATCGATCAAAAGGTTCGGCGCATGCCTTGCAGCGCATCAGCGCCTTGCAGGGGGTCGAGCCGAAGCGGCTGATCTCTTCCACGTCGGTGGACCCGCATTGCGGACAGGCGACCGGCGCCTCGGCTTTCAGGACGCCGCGGCCGTCGCCGCGTGGCGGGGGTGCTATGCCATAGGCGCGCAGTTTCTCGCGGCCCTCGTCGCTGATCCAGTCGGTGGTCCATGGCGGCGACAGATCGACGACGATGTCGAGGTCGCCTAGGCCCGCATCGTCCAACGCCTTGCGGATCATCCCCTCGATCGCCACCGTCGCCGGACAGCCGGTATAGGTGGGCGTGATGTGCACCGCCTCCGCGTCGATGCTGCGCACGATGCCAAGATCCACCACCGAGATGGCGGGGATCTCCGGATCCGGCACCCCGGCCAGGATGTCCCAGACACGCGTGGACGGTTGCGTCGTCACCACGCTGCTCCCGGATAGGCGCGTTGCAGGAACTGCATTTCCGACAGCATGTGGCCGAGGTGTTCGGAATGCCGGCCCGAGCGGCCGCCCAAAATCCCCCGCCGCGGCGCCGGGCGTTCGAGCCCCGCCTCCGCCAACGCCGCATCGATCCGTGCATCCCAGGCGGCGCGCAACGACGACCGGTCCACACCGGCGCCCGACGCGGTCACCGTTTCGTCGATCAGATCGTCGTGGAACAGCTCGTCGACAAAGCGCCACATCCAGTCGAGGCCGTCGACCATGCGCGCGCGGCTCTCGTCGGTGCCGTCGCCCAGGCGCACGACCCATTCGGACGCGAGTTTGGCGTGGTAGGTGGTTTCCTTCACGCCCTTGGCGGCGATGGCGGCGAGCGTCGCGTCGGACGAGGCGGCCAGGGCGGCGAGATAGAGCTCATGCCAGGTCGAGAACAGGAACTGACGCGCGATGGTCTGGGCGAAGTCGCCGTTCGGCTGTTCGACCAGCAGGCAGTTCTTGAAATCCATCACGTCGCGATGGAAGGCGAGGGCGTCCGCGTCACGCCCCTTGCCCTCGAGCGCCCCGGCGTAGGCCAGGAAATGCTGTGCCTGGCCCAACAGGTCGAGGCCGATGTTGGCCAGCGCGAGGTCGAGCTCGAGCATCGGCGCGTGACCGCACCACTCCGACAGCCGCTGACCCAGCACCAGGGCGTCGTCGCCGAGCCGCAGCGCGTGGTCGCGCAGCGCGTGCGCCTCCCCATGGCCTGGCATCGTCATCAGATGTGCTTCACGTTGGCGGGGATCACATAGAAGGTCGGGTGGCGATAGACCTTGTCCTCGGCCGGCTCGAACATCGGTCCGGCCTGCGCGGGATCGGACGCGGTGATCGCCGACGAAGGCACGACCCACAGGCTCACGCCCTCCATGCGCCGCGTATAGGTGTCGCGTGCGCCTTCGACCGCCATGGCCGCGTCGGCGGCATGGACGCTGCCCACGTGCCGGTGCGACAGGCCGTTGCGCGCTCGCACGAACACTTCCCAGAGCGGCCACTCGCGTTTCGGATCACTCACGCGGCGGCCCTCCGCGAACGCTTCTCCGCGTGGGCCATGGCGGCGTCGCGCACCCACTTGCCGTCTTCCCAGGCGTCGACGCGCGCTTTTACACGCTCCTTCGCCACGGGGCCTTCGCCGCGCACCACGGCGTAGAACTCTTCCCAGTCGATCTCACCGAAGTCGTAGCCGCCCTTGGTCT
Source organism: Caulobacteraceae bacterium (assembly GCA_036501825.1). Taxonomy (GTDB): domain Bacteria; phylum Pseudomonadota; class Alphaproteobacteria; order Caulobacterales; family Caulobacteraceae; genus JAFECT01. The sequence continues at coordinate 75,996 of DASXZP010000005.1, forward strand.
CGTTCCAGGCCAGGTGAATATCCGGCACGGTGAGGCCGATGGCTTCCGCCTGCGGCACCGTCACGTCCACGAACTTCTGACGCAGCTCGTCGTTGGTGTCGCGCTTGATGCGCCAGCGCATGGACTGCGCGGTGTTGGGCGAGTTCTCGTCCGGGGGACCGAACATCATCAGCGACGGCCACCACCAGCGATCCAGCGCATCCTGCGCCATGCGCTTCTGCGCTTCGGACCCGGCGCTGAGCGCCATCATGATCTCGTAGCCCTGGCGCTGGTGGAAGCTCTCTTCCTTGCACACGCGCACCATGGCGCGCGCGTACGGCCCGTAGGACGTCCGTTGCAGCGGCACCTGGTTCATGATCGCCGCACCATCGACCAGCCAGCCGATGGCGCCGATGTCGGCCCAGGTCAGGGTCGGATAGTTGAAGATGGTCGAGTACTTCGCCTTGCCCGAATGCAGCGCCTCGACCATTTCGTCGCGCGAGGTGCCGAGCGTCTCGGCGGCGGCGTACAGATACAGGCCGTGGCCGCCCTCGTCCTGCACCTTGGCCAGCAGCACCATCTTGCGCCGCAGGCTGGGCGCGCGGGTGATCCAGTTGCCCTCGGGCAGCATGCCGACGATCTCGGAGTGGGCGTGCTGGGAGATCTGGCGCACCAGGGTCCGGCGATAGGCCTCGGGCATCCAGTCCTTGGGCTCGATGAAGTCGTCCGCCGCCACCCGCGCCTCGAAGGCCTCCAGCAGCGCCGGATCCTCGGTCGAGGCGACAGCGGCTTTGCCTTTGCCAGGCTGGTTCTGAAGCTCGGTCGTGTACACGCGCGGACTCCCAATCTGAGCCCGGATTATAGAATTAATCGACCGATCGGTCAATTAATTCGGCCAAGCCTTTTTACGAGGGTCTGGGCCGGGTCCAGAGCCTGATCACGATGCTGATCAGCATGGCGCAGAAGGCGAACAGGCCAGCCAGAGCCAGGAAATAGCCGGCGCTGCCGATCAGGTTGAGGACCCGGAAGGCCGCCATCAACCTCCCCGCAGGCGCCCCGGCCAGGACGATCCGGAACACGATCGCGGGGATCAGGTAGATCGCGACCGCCCCGGACAGGATCAGCCCCAGCTGCGCCCAGGCGAGCCAGCGGCGGTAGGCGAGTTGCAGCCACGCGTCGATGATCCAGGCCGCGGCCGTGAACACGCCGAGCGGCGCCAGCAACGCGCCCGCCCTTGACGGCGAGTAGACCATGAACACCGTCGTGTGACCCGCAGGCGTCGGCGGCGGCAACAGCGGCGTCACGATCGCCCACGCCGCCGTGAACACCAAGGCGCCGAGCCAGATCAGCGGAATGATGAAGCGGCGCCGGTTCACTCGATATCCGCACCGTTCCACAACAGCTCGGCGACCTGACCGGTGAGGCCCGAGGGCGAACAGTGCTGCGCGGCGCTACGGCGGCCCTGCGGAACCAGCGCCTCGAGATGCATTTCGATCGCCTCCGGACACGCCGCATCCGACGGCTGGGTCGAGAGGTCGGTGGGCTCGGCCCAGAAACAGGCGTCGGCGAGGATGACATCGAGGTTATGCGCGCGGTCGGGTCGCAGCGTGACCTTGCGCGAAATGGCCTTGCCGCCGCGGCTGTCGGCAACCGAAAGCTTCCACGCGCCGCCGGTCTTCTCGGCGATCACACTGACCGCGCGGCCGTCCGAAGCGTCGGTGCGAAAGACATGCACGCTGGGCCCGGCGATCGGGTGGCTATCGCCGGCGGCGGCGCGCAACGCGTCCTCGCTAGCGGCCGGATAGTCCACCGGCGCCCAGGCCGAGGCCGGCAGGCTATCGACATGCACCATCGCCATCTCCGGACAGTGGGCGGAAACCGTCGCCGACGGCCCGGGCATGACGCCCCCGGCATAGGCGGGCGCAACCGGCGCCAGGACGAGTGCAGCAGCACAGACGACGCGAACGAGCATGGCGGCCTCCCTAAACCATCGAGGGAGGATGGACCGCAAAGCTGGGCGAAATTGTGGGCGGCTTCACACCCGTTCCAGGATCGTCGCGATGCCCTGCCCCACGCCGATGCACATGGTGCAGAGCGCGTAGCGGGCCTTCTCGCGCTGCAGCTCCTCGGTCGCGGTCAGCGCCAGGCGGGCGCCGCTCATGCCGAGCGGGTGGCCGAGCGCGATGGCGCCGCCGTTGGGGTTCACGCGCGCATCGTCGGCGGCGAGGCCGAGGTCGCGCAGCACCGCCAAGCCCTGGGCGGCGAAGGCCTCGTTCAGCTCGATCACCGCCAGGTCCGACAGTTTCAGCCCGGCCTTGTCGAGCACCGCGCGGGTCGCCGGTGCGGGGCCCATGCCCATGATCCGCGGCGGAACACCGACTACGGCCGTCGCGACCACGCGGGCGCGCGGCGTCAGGCCATGGCGCTTCACCGCCTCTTCCGACGCGACGATGATCGCGGCGGCGCCGTCGTTCACGCCGGACGCATTGCCGGCGGTGACGGTTCCGTCGGCGCGGACGATGGGTTTCAGCTTGGCCAGCGCTTCGACGCTGGTCTCGCGCGGATGCTCGTCGCGATCGACCACAATGGGATCGCCCTTGCGCTGGGGAATGGTCACCGCGACGATCTCGGCGCCCAGACGCCCCGACGCCTGGGCCGCCGCCGCTTTAGCCTGGCTGCGCACCGCGAACGCGTCCTGGTCGGCGCGCGAGATCTGAAACTCCTGCGCCACGTTCTCCGCGGTCTCGGGCATGGAGTCGATGCCGAACCCCGCCTTCATCTTCGGATTGACGAAACGCCAGCCGATGGTGGTGTCGAAAATCTCCGGCGCGCGGGCGAAGGCGCTGTCGGATTTGCCGGTAACGAAGGGCGCGCGCGTCATACTCTCGACACCGCCGGCCAGCATCAGCGACGCCTCGCCCGCCTTGACCGCGCGCGCGGCGATCGACAGCGCATCGAGCCCCGAGCCGCAGAGCCGGTTTACCGTCGACCCCGGCGCGCCTTCGCCGAGCCCCGCCAGCAGCGCCGCCATGCGCGCGACGTTGCGGTTGTCTTCACCCGCCTGGTTGGCGCAGCCCAGCACCACGTCATCCAACGCAGACCAGTCGACGTCCGCGTTACGCGCCATCAGCGCCTTGATCGGGATCGCCGCGAGATCGTCGGGCCGCACGTGCGAAAGCGACCCGGCATAGCGGCCGATGGGCGTGCGCATCGCGTCGCAGATGAAGGCTTCGCTCATGACAGCTCCTCGAAAACCGGACCGCCGAGGGTGCGCGACAGGCCTTGGAAAACGGCGACCGTGCGATCGCCCACGGTAACGGTGATTTCATAGACGCCGGTGCGGCCCTGGACGACCGCCTCCTTCGCCTCGGCGACGAGACGCTCGCCCTCGTGCGCGGCGGACAGGAAGACGATCGACGCCTGTTGCGCCACGGTCGCGACATTGCGCGAGTTGCAGGCGTAAGCGAAGGCCGTGTCGGCGATCGCAAAGGTCATGGCGCCGTGGGCGATGCGGTGGCCGTTCAGCATGTCGGCGCGGACGATCATGGCGATGCGCGCGTAGCCCTCGCGCACCTCTTCGATCTCGATCCCCCAGGCCGGACCCGTGCCCTCCTGGCTCAGCATATGGTCCGCAATGGCGCGGGCGCGGCGGTCGGCGTCGGTGGTCATGGCAGGGGATGTAGCGGTCGGGTGACGGCGGCGAAAGTCTCTACCCGGCCGAACCCCTCACTTCTTCTCCCTTCCTCCTCGATGGAGGAAGGGCCGGGGATGGAGATGAGGGCACAGGGCGATCAGAAAGGAACCGCGGGAGGCGATACCGAATCATACGAACCGCCGCCCGCGCCATCTGGCCCAGCGTCGGCGCGCACATCTCCATCCCCGCCCTTCCTCTATCGAAGAGGAAGGGAGATTGTTCGAGGGCGGGATAGCTCCTATCGAAACGCGACCGAAGAGGCTTCCATGACCTACGAGACCATCCTGTTCGAGATCGCCGACGGCGCGGCGCGGCTGACCCTGAACCGGCCGGACCGGCTGAACAGCTTTACCATCCAGATGCACGGCGAGGTCGCCAACGCCCTATCCAAGGTCGAGGCCGACAAGAGCGTGCGCGCCCTGCTGCTCACCGGCGCCGGCCGCGGTTTCTGCGCGGGCCAGGACCTGGCCGACCGGGCGGTGGCCCCCGGCGGGGCGGCGGTGGACCTGGGCGATTCGGTCGAGCGTTTCTACAACCCGCTGGTCCGCCGGCTCGTCGCCCTGCCGATGCCGGTGGTGTGTGCGGTGAACGGCGTCGCCGCCGGCGCCGGCGCCAACATCGCCTTCGCCTGCGACATCGTCATTGCGGCGAAGAGCGCCAAGTTCATCGAGTCCTTCGCCAACATCGGCCTGATCCCCGACTCCGGCGGCAGCTGGACCCTGCCGCGCCTCGCCGGCCAGGCGCGCGCGCTCGGCATGGCGCTCACCGGCCAACCGGTCGGCGCCGAACAGGCCGTTGACTGGGGCCTGATCTGGAAATGCGTCGACGACGGCGAACTCGCCGCCGAAGCCGACGCGCTGGTGATGAAATTCGCCCAGGGCCCCACCCGCGGCCTCGCCGAAACCAAACGCCTGATCCGCTCCACCTGGTCGCGCACCCTGGATGAAGAACTCGACCTGCAACGCGACGCCATGCGCGAACTCGGTTTCAGCGACGACTACAAGGAAGGCGTCGCGGCGTTCACGGAGAAGCGGTCGCCGAAGTTCACGGGGCGCTAGTCGGACCCATCAGGCTTTGATTTATGCAGCAGCCGCTCCTCGGCGTCCTTGAGGTCGTGGGAGAGGGACTCGAGTTCACGATCGTCTGCGCTCTTGAACGTTCGCTTGTCCTTGGCAATCCCGAAGAACATGGCAGCCCACGGCGCCATCCAGCACAGCAAAAGGACGACGCCTGCCAACGCAGCCAAAGCGATCGCTATGTACATGGCAGCCTTGACGCGAAGGTTCTCATGGGACAACCGTAGCCAAGGTCCCGAGCAACGCCAAGGGGGGCGATATGGGCTGGTTGGTTATGGCGAGTGTAGGCGCGCTGCTGGGCGGGCTGTTCCTGTGTTTTCAGAACCTCTTTCCCTACCTCGCCGCGTCGAACAGCGGCGTGATCGTCCGAAAGGGCGCCCGCGGCCTGAAGGTTCGGCGCGAGGAAGACCCAGACGGCTTCGCCCGTCTGCTGTCCAATCGCGGCAAAAGCGCGATGCTCGGCTTGGCCCTCTCCTTTGCCGGCGTTTGCGTGCTGGCGACGTTCGGCTTGGCGATCGCCGGCTTCGGAACGCCGCTGGCGCTGCTCTATTTCGTCGTCTCGCTTGGTTTCGGCGCCTTTGCGCTCATTTGCCTGATGCGGGGGTTCTCGACCGGCGATATGTACGCGTTCTGGGGTTTCGCCATGCAAGGCGGCGCAAATCGCAAACAGAGCCCGCAGTGGTTCTGGATTTATGCCCTGGCGAACATCTTCGTGTTGCTCAACGGCGGTCTGGCGGTACTCGGCTTCGTCGCACGTCTTGCGGCGGGGCGGTGATCCATTGCGCGCGTATGTCCTTACCAGTTTCCTGACGATCGCCATGAGCGCAACGTCAGTTTCCGGTTGGCGAGCGACAGTGAGCGCGCCGTGCCCGCGTTGCGTCGACGCGGAGTTGGGTCGAAAGGACGAGCCGCTTCCCATTCCTGAGCGGGCAATCGTCTTTAGTTTCACCGGAGAATTCGCGACCGAGGGCAACTGGCTGATGGTCGATCTCGATACCGGGCAGGTTACCGAGCGTGCCTGGACTCGTAAGTCGATGACGGTGAGACAACGCGGCGTTCTCAAGCCGAAGGCGTTGAGCTTGCTGCGGACTGCGGCGGCGGAGCGCTGGAGATCGCCGCCGCTGGCGCACCCGACGATCCCGCCAGGGACGGTCGAAGAGGACTACATCATCTCCGGCGCCCGGCTCATGGCGTTCAGCCGGTTCGCTCCTGAGGACAAGGCGTTTGTCGACCGCCTCACGAAGGCGCTGCGCGAGGTCGGCATCGCGTCCGAAATGAGCGGCTCGTTCGTCATCCGGCGCTAGCATCCGACGTCCGACGATGAAGCTGGGCCGCTCACGTTAAACACCGATCACCGCCCGAACCAAGGCGACTAGCAAGAGCACGACAGGCAGCGTCACCAGCACCGTTGTTATACGCAGAGGCCATATGACGATCGGCACGAATCTAACCTTCAGCTCTTTGTATTTGTCACTGAATATCCAAGCAACCAGCGCAAGACCTTGCGCTCGATTCCAGACCTCGGGCGCACGCGCCTTGATCCTACGTTTGTCGTCCGCTGCATTGATCCGCGCAGAAAGCAGCATGAGCAGCAGGACGTGCGCGAAGAGGGTCGAGAGAATGAGGCCGCCGATCCAAGCCGCCGTTTACCCTGGTGCTGCTGCAATGACCGCCATCGTGCAGCGTGAGAGGCACACGAGTTTGTCGTTCTCGTCGGTGATGCGGATGGTCCACACCTGGGTCGAGCGGCCCGCCGACTCCTGTTTCGCGACGCCGTAGACGAAGCCCTCCGACGCGGAGCGGATGTGGTTGGCGTTGATCTCCATACCCGCGCAGCCGTGGGTCGTGGTGTCCAGGGTGCAGTAACAGCCGACCGAGGCGAGGGTTTCGGCCAGGGCCACCGAGGCGCCGCCGTGCAGGATGCCCGCGTACTGTCTGGTCCGCTGGTCGACCGGCATCTTGCCCTTCACCCAGTCGTCGCCGGCGTCGATGATTTCAATGCCGAGCGTGCCGACCAGCGTGGTCTTGGGAAAGGCGTTCATCGCCTCGATCGGAAACTTGCCGCCGTGCCAGATGGTCAAGGGACGCCCTCCGTGCCGCCAGTCGGTTTTCTTAGACGACGCACACCCGCGTCGCAAAGTGGAAATTAATGAGCGCCCCGTTGGCCTGGACGGACGACCGCAGCGACCCCAGCTCTGTGCGATCTGCGGTCTTTGACAATCGAAAACATCGCCGGCCGTAACTACGGTGGATTTACGGTGGGTGGAGAGAACCAGCCGACCGTAAATACGGTGGTTTGCGGCGCCGTCGGTCAGGCCTTTGGGCGCAGGTCGCGCACGCGCACGGCCTTGCCCACCGAGCGTTCGATCGAGCCCGGGTCGAGCACGCGCACCTCGACGGTCAGGCCGATCATCGACTTGATCTGCGCCTGCAGGCGCTCGCCCTGGTGCGCCCAGTGCGACGGTTCGAGCCCGCTGCGCGCCTCGACCATCACCGCCAGCATGTCCATGCGCCCCGGCCGGGTGAGCTGCAGTTCGTAGTGCGGCGCCAGACCCGGACAGGTCAGCAACAGTTCCTCGATCTGGGTCGGGAAAACGTTCACCCCGTGCACGATCAGCATGTCGTCGCTGCGGCCGGTGATCTTCTCGATTACGCGCATGCACGACGCCTGGCCCGGCTTCAAGCGCGTGAGGTCGCGCGTGCGATAGCGGATCACCGGCATGGCCTGTTTGGCGATGGTGGTGAAGACCAGCTCGCCCTCTTCACCGTCGGGCAGCACGGCGCCGGTTTCGGGATCGACGATCTCGGGCAAAAAGTGATCTTCCCAGACGGTCGGGCCGTCCTTGGTTTCCACGAACTCGGAACCGACGCCCGGGCCCATCACCTCCGACAGGCCGTAAATGTCCACCGCGTCGATGCCGAAGCCGTTTTCGATCTCGGCGCGCACAGCGTTGGACCAGGGTTCGGCGCCGAACACGCCCACCTTCAGCGAGGTCGCGCGCGGGTCGAGGCCCTGGCGGTGAAAGGCATCCAGCAGGTTCAGCATGTAGCTCGGCGTCACCAGAATGACGTCGGGTTCGAAGTCGAGGATCAGCTGGATCTGTTTCTCGGTCTGACCGCCGCTCATCGGGATCACCGAACAGCCCAGCCGCTCGGCGCCGTAGTGGGCGCCGAGACCGCCGGTGAACAGGCCGTAGCCATAGGCGATGTGCGCCTTCATGCCCGGCCGCACGCCGGCCGCGCGCAGCGACCGCGCGACCAGTTCGGCCCAGGCGTCGATGTCGTCGCGGGTGTAGCCGACCACCGTGGGCTTTCCCGTTGTCCCCGACGAGGCGTGGACGCGCACCACCTGCGCCATCGGCGTGGAGAAGAACCCGAACGGATAGTGGCCGCGCAGGTCCGCCTTGGTGGTGAACGGGAACCGCGCGAGATCGGCCAGCGACGTCACCTCGGCCGCAAGGACGCCGGCGTCGGCGAAGGCCTTGCGATAGTGCGGATTGTGCGCCTCGACGTGGGCCAGCGTCGCCTTAAGGCGCTCGAGCTGCAGCGCCTCCAGCCGCGCGCGGTCGCGGCCCAGAGGCGCAGCGTCGCCGAAGACGGTGTCGAGGTCGGCCATGGGGCGCGGACTATAACGCTTCCGCCCGGACCGCCAGCACGGATTAGTTGACCGATCGGTCGGCTAATTCTAACGGTCATTCGAAAGGTCCTCCCCCCGCGGCAGAGCCGCGTAGGGGAGGGGGACCATGCGGAGCATGGTGGAGGGGCCAACGCGACGTCGGCCGTTGTGCGCACAGCGCGCCAACCTTTGATCGTCGGCGCCGGCCCCTCCACCGCTTCGTGGTCCCCCTCCCCTGCGCGCTTCGCGCGGGGGAGGATCGCTGGACAATCGAGGGCCGCCCGATGAAGCCGCTGAAGCTGATGAACTATGCGCAGGATACCTGGCACGGGGCGGCCGGCGGCCTCGCCGAGGCGCGCTCGGCGGTGACCGGCGAGACGGTGGCGGAGCTGGGCTCTCAGGGGCTCGACTTCGGCGCCATGGCCCGGCACGCCCGCAAGGTCGGCGGCCCGGCGCTGCGCGCCATGACCTTCCACCAGCGCGCGCATGCGCTGAAGGCGCTCGCCCAGGCGGTCATGGACCGCAAGGAAGAGCTTTACGACCTGTCGGCGGAGACCGGCGCCACGCGCACCGACGGCTGGATCGACATCGAGGGCGGCGCCGGCACCCTGTTCGCCTATTCCTCGCGCGGCCGCCGCGAACTGCCCAACGACCGCATTCTGGTCGATGGCGCGCCCGAGATCCTGTCCAAGAAGGGCGGCTTCGTCGGCCAGCACGTGTTCACCCCGCTGCAGGGCGTGGCGGTGCACATCAACGCCTTCAACTTCCCGGTCTGGGGCATGCTGGAAAAGCTCGGCCCCACCCTGCTCGCCGGCGTGCCGGCGATCGTGAAGCCGGCGTCGGCGACGGCCTATCTGACCGAAGCCTGTTTCCGCATCATGATCGAGGCCGGCGTGTTGCCGGCGGGCGCGATCCAGCTCGTTGTCGGGTCCACCGGCGATCTGCTCGATCACCTTACTTGCCAGGACGTCGTGTCGTTCACCGGCTCCGCCTATACGGCCGAGAAGCTGCAGGCCAATCCGGTGATGGCGCGCGAGAGCGTACGCTTTATCGCCGAACGCGATTCTCTGAACGCCACGGTGCTCGGCCCGGACTGCACGCCGGACACGCCGGAGTTTGACCTCTTCATCAAGGAAGTCGCGCGCGAGATGACCGTGAAAGCCGGTCAGAAGTGCACCGCCATCCGCCGCGCGTTCGTGCCTGCCTCGTTGCTCGACGCCGCCGAAGAGGCGCTGAAGGCGCGGTTGTCTAAAGTCGTTATCGGCGATCCGCGCGTCGAAGGGGTCACCATGGGCGCCCTGGTCAGCCAGGCGCAGCGCAAGGACGTGCGCGACAAGGTCGCCGAATTGGCCGGTGAAGCCCGCATCGTGTTCGGCGATCCGGCCACGGTCTCGACCACCGGCGCCGACGCCGAGAAAGGCGCCTTCCTGTCACCGATCCTGCTGCGTTGCGACGAGCCGTGGAAGGGCCGCGCGGTGCACGACGTGGAGGCCTTCGGCCCGGTCTCGACCCTGATGCCGTACAAGGATATCGACGACGCGGTCGCGCTCTGCAATCGCGGCATGGGTTCACTGGTCATGTCGCTGTTCACCCACGACCCGCAGGTGGCGAGCGAGGTGGTGCTGGGTTCCGGCGCCTTCCACGGCCGCCTGCTCATTGCCGACCGTGACACCGCGAAGGAATCCACCGGCCACGGCTCACCCCTGCCCAACCTGATCCACGGCGGTCCCGGCCGCGCCGGCGGCGGCGAAGAGATGGGCGGCGTTCGCGGCGTGCACCACTACATGCAGCGCACCGCGCTGCAGGGTTCGCCCCGCATGCTGACCGCGGTGTCGCATCGCTGGATCCCCGGCGCGCCGGAAGACACCGGCCCGCCGCATCCGTTCCGCCTGCGCTTCCACGAACTCGAGATCGGCAAGTCGCTGCACACCCAGCCGCGCACCATCACCCTCGAAGACATCGAGCACTTCGCCGAGTTCACCGGCGACACCTTCTACGCCCACATGGACGAGGAGGCCGCTGCGGCCAACCCGTTCTTTCCCGGCCGCGTGGCGCACGGCTATCTGATCCTGAGTTTCGCGGCGGGTCTGTTCGTCGATCCAGCGCCGGGGCCGGTGCTCGCCAACTACGGCCTCGACAACCTGCGTTTCCTGAAGCCGGTGTCACCGGGCGATGCGATCCAGGTGCGGCTGACGGCGAAATCGAAGTCGCAACGCAACGACGAATACGGCGAAGTGCGCTGGGACGTGCTGGTCACCAACCAGGACGGCGAGACGGTCGCGAGCTACGACCTGCTGACGATGAACGCCATCTAGTTCGTGTTGACGCTCGGCGTGCCGCCGCGGTGGCGCGGCACGATGCACAGACGCTTGCCGCCGACCTGGACGTCATTCAGCGTGCCGGTCTTCAGCGACTGCTTCATCGCCTGCGATGCGGCCGAGCTGGACTCCGCGGGGCTCTCACCGGCGGCGCAGACCGGGGCGGTCACCGCTGTGGTTCCCTCCTGGCAGGAGCAGGTGGTCGCGTCCCCCACGTCGACGCCGGGCCGGCAGATCGCCTGGTGGCGCTGCCCCTCGCTATCGACGCAGACGGTCATCTGCGGACCGGCGGGCTTGGAGCCGGGACTCTGGGCCGTGGCCGACACCGCGACGAGGCCGGCGGCGGCGACGAAAGTCAGGATCATGGCGCGCATGGGAGCGCTCCTTTCGTTTGCCGGGGCCCAGTATGGCGCTTCAGGCTTAATGGTCCGTGCCCTTACGCGCGCCTTGCGCTAGAGGGGCTCAACCGTTCAGCCCCGGAGCCGCCCATGGCCGAATCCCTCCCCGCGGACATCTTCACCGAGCAGGAAGGCGTCGACGACGACACGCTGGCCAACCTCGGGCCGCTGCGCGCCCTGGCCGGGATCTGGGAGGGCGACAAGAGCCTGGACGTGAACCCCTATATCCACGAGCCGCGCCGCCAGCCCTACGTGGAACGGATCGAGCTGCAGCCGTGCGACCCCCAGTCGAACGGGCCTCAGGTGCTCTACGGCCTGCGCTACCACACCCATATCGTGAAGCCCGGCGAGATCGAGACCTATCACGACCAGGTCGGCTACTGGCTGTGGGACCCGGCCGGCGAAACCATCATCCACACCCTGACCATCCCGCGCGGCCAAGCGGTGCTCGCGCTGGGCAAGGCGACGGCCGACGCGACCCGGTTCGAGGTGTCCGCCGTACGCGGATCGACCACCAACGGCATCGTCTCCGGCCCCTTCCTCGACGCGGCCTTCCGCACCGACGCCTTCCGCATGGTGGTTACGGTCAATCCGGACGGCTCATGGAGCTATTTCGAAGAGACGACGCTGAAGGTCCACGGCCGCGAGGAACCCTTCGCCCACACCGACCGCAACACCCTGCACAAGGTCGCCGAGCCGACCCCCAATCCCCTGGCGCGCGAAAATCCCTGACCTGGTAACGACGCCTGCGCGCTAAGCGGGAACCGGCGCCGTAACTCGCTTGTTGCCTATGCGGCAAACGGGAGGTCGGTCGTGATCGAAGGCGTCATTCGGGACTTTTTCAAACAAGGCTCCATCCAGTTCCTGCTGCCGGGCGGCAAGCGGATCAGCGTCGGCGACCCCGCCGCGCCCGAGGTCGTCGTCCGCATCCGCGACTATGCGACCGCGCTGCGCATCGCGCGCCGGCCGTCGCTGGCGCTGGGCGAGGCCTATATGGACGGCGGTTTCGAGATCGTCGAAGGCGACATCTACGGCTTCCTCGATCTGTTCGGCCGCAACCGCGAACTGAGACCGGTCAAGAGCCCGGGCCCCTTCGCGCGCGTAAAGCGCCTGCTCGACCAGTGGAACGACCGCAACGCAGCGCGCGCCCACGTCCACTACCACTACGATCTGTCGCTCGATCTCTATCGCAAGTTCCTCGACGAGGACCTGCAATACTCCTGCGCCTATTTCGATCACCCGGGCGTGTCGCTCGAGGAAGCCCAGGTCGCAAAGAAGCGCCACCTGATCGCCAAGCTCTTGATCGAAGAGAACATGAGCGTGCTCGACATCGGCTGCGGCTGGGGCGGCCTGGGGCTCTCGCTGGCCGAACACGGCGCACACGTCACCGGCGTAACCCTGTCGGACGAACAGCTCGCCACTGCGCAGCAACGCGCCAAGGCGCGCGGCTTTGCCGAGCGCGCGGATTTTCGTCTGCAGGACTATCGTGACGTGACCGGGCCGTTCGACCGCATCGTCTCGGTCGGCATGTTCGAGCACGTGGGCCGGCCGAACTATCAGACCTATTTCGACACCATCGCGCGGCTGTTGAAGGACGACGGCGTTGCGGTGGTCCACTCCATCGGCCGCAAGGACGGACCGAACACCACCCAACCGTGGATCGCCAAGTACATCTTCCCCGGCGGCTATATCCCCGCCCTGTCCGAGGTTCTGCCCCACATCGAACGCGCGGGCCTGTGGGTTAGCGACGTGGAGATCCTGCGGCTGCACTACGCCGAAACCCTGCGCGAATGGCGCCGGCGTTTCACCGCGCGACGCGCCGAAATCGTGGCGCTCTATGACGAGCGCTTCTGCCGGATGTGGGAGTTCTATCTGGCGTCCAGCGAGATCGCCTTCCGCTATTGCGGCCACATGGTCTTCCAGCTGCAACTGACCAAGCGCGTCGATGCGGTGCCGATCACCCGCGACTACATCGAGGCGTTCGAACACGGCGCCGTGCGCCGCCGCAGAGTGGCCTGACCACTCGCCTGAGCGGCGAAGTTGACAGGGGCCGGCGCTCCGCATAATAGTTTGCCGCATGGTGAACTATACGGCTGAAACCCGTGCCGCCGCCATTTTCTTCGCGCTCGCCGCGTCGGTTGCAGCCGGTTGGGCTCAGCACGCCCTGTCGCCCCAGGACGGTCCGTCATCCGGACTGTCGCCGGTCGCAAGCTTGGCCGCCGGACGGCCGATCGATCGCATCTGCACCGCCGGGCGCCACGCCGCGCCCGTGCATCCGCTGCTGGCCCTGAAAACCGGGATGAGCGGGAAATAGGACCTCAGTTCGCCTTGCTGAGCGCCTCGGCCGCCGCCGCCGCATCCGCGTCGCCGCGCACGACGTGCGGCGTGACCACGATGTAGAGTTGGGTCTTCGACAGCGTGCTGGTGCGCGCGTGGAACAGATTACCCAGGATCGGCGCGTCGCCCGCAATCGGCAGCTTCGAATTGCTGTTCAACTGATTCTCTTCGGTCAGGCCGCCGATCACGAAGGCTTCGCCGTCCTTCACCGTCGCCGAAGTCGAGGCCTCGCGCTGGCTGATGGTCGGATAGCCTTGCGAGGTGCCGGTCACGCTGGAGACTTCGCAGAACACGTGGCTGGTGACGAAGCCGTCATCGGAGATGCGCGGCGCGATCTGCAGCGTCACGCCGACGTTCACGTACTGCACCTGTTGCGACACCGCGTTCACGCCTGACAACGCGATGGAGGTCAGGATCGGTAGGGCGTCGCCGGTGATGATCTTCGCGGTGCCGCCGCTCTGCGCCGAGATGCGCGGCCGCGAGATGATCCGGCCGTTGCCCTTGGTCACCTGCGCGGCGATCGCGGCCTGCAGCGAGATGCTGGCCAGGCCCTTCGAACTGCCGAACTGGGCGGTGTTGTACTGGCCCGACTGGTAAGAGGCGACGGCGATCTGGTTGCTGGCGTTGTTGAAGTTCAGGCCGAGGTTCTTCGCCCCGGTCTCGGTCAGCTCCACGAAGGTGGTTTCGAGGATGACGCTGGTGACCGGCACGTCGAGCTTGGCGATCTTGGCCTTCAGCCGCGCGATCCGTTCGGGCGAGCCGCGCAGGATGATGGCGTTCAGGCGCCGGTCGATGCCGATGGCTTCGTCCACCGACTGGCCGATCGGATCGCTGGGCTGCACCGAGCCGGGCGACACGCCGTTCGGCTGTTGCGGCGCCTGGTAGGATCCGCCGACGCCGGCGGAGCCGAACGCCGGCTCCTGCGGGGTGAAGCTGTCGTTGGGTTTCACCGACAGGCCGTCGGTCAGCAGGCCCACGATCTCGCTGACGTCCGCGTACTTCAGCGGCACCACCTCGAAACCGTCCTGACCCAGGCTGCGGTCCTCGTAGGCCGGCAGCGCGCTCGCCGCCTGCGCCGTCGCGGCGGCCTTGGCGGGCAGGATGTCGATGGTCAGCGAACGCGTCGAACCCGGTGTCGCGTTGAGATGGATCGGCTGGGTGCCGGTCAGGCTGACGGTCAAGGCGCCGTTCGGGCCCTGGGCAAAGGCCATGGACGCGAGCAGGCCCTGCGGCCCGTTCGGCGCCCGCGCGCTGGAATTGCGCACCGCGCCGGCAAAGACCAGCGTGTCCACCCCTGCGTCGTTGGCGGTGACCGCAAAGGTCGGCAGGATCTTGTTGAAGGTGAGGACCACATGGGTCTTGCCGTCGGGCGTGGCGCTGACGTCGACGCCGGTCAGGCCCGCCGGGCCGGGCGCAGTGGATTCGGCGTGGGCGAGCGGGGCGCACCCGAGCGCCAGCGTCGCCGCGAGCGCGGTGACATGTCCCGATCCGAACCGGCCGTTTTTGCGAACCATCATGACGCCGCCTTGGCCTTTAACGCGGGCCGGACCTGAAATCCGCCGCGACTATGGGAACCCGAACCCGGGAGGAAAATCCTGAAGCTTGCCGCGCGACCACCCATCACAACCTCAATTCGCCTTGTTGAGGACATCAGCGGCGAACGCCGCGTCCGCGCCGTCGCCGCGCACGATGTGCGGGGTGACCACGATGTAGAGCTGGGTCTTCGACAGAGTGCTCTTGTTCACGTGGAAGAGACCGCCGGCGATCGGAACGTCGCCCGC
Organism: Caulobacteraceae bacterium; assembly: GCA_036501825.1. Lineage (GTDB taxonomy): Bacteria > Pseudomonadota > Alphaproteobacteria > Caulobacterales > Caulobacteraceae > JAFECT01. The sequence continues at coordinate 91,195 of DASXZP010000005.1, forward strand.
GATCGGCAACTTCGAATTGGTCGAGAGCTGGTTTTCTTCGGTCAGACCGCCGATCACGAAGGCCTCGCCGTCCTTCACCGTCGCCGAGGTCGAGGCTTCGCGCTGGCTGATGGTGGGATAACCCTGCGAGGTGCCGGTCACGCTGGAGACTTCGCAGAACACATGGCTGGTGACGAAGCCGTCATCGGAGATGCGCGGCGCGATCTGCAGCGTCACGCCGACGTTCACGTACTGCACCTGTTGCGACACCGCGTTCACGCCCGACAGGGCGATGGAGGTCAGGATCGGCAGGGCGTCGCCGGTGATGATCTTCGCCGTGCCGCCGCTCTGCGCCGAGATGCGCGGCCGCGAGATGATCCGGCCGTTGCCCTTCTGCACCTGGGCGTAGATGGCGCCCTGCAGCGAGACGCTGGCCAGACCCTTCGAGCTGCCGACCTGGGCGGTGTTGTACTGGCCCGACTGGTAGGAGGCGACGGCGATCTGGTTGTTGGCGTTGTTGAAGTCGAGGCCGAGGTTCTTGGCGCCGGATTCCGTCAACTCAACGAAGGTCGTTTCCAGCACCACGCTGGTGACCGGCACGTCGAGTTTGGCGATCTTGGCCTTGAGCCGCGCAATGCGCTCGGGCGAGCCGCGCAGGATGATGGCGTTCAGGCGCCGGTCGATGCCGATAGCCTCGTCCACCGACTGCGCGAACGGCTGGTCCGTCGCGGTCTCCGGCGTCACCGGTTGCGGGGCCTGGTAGGCGCCGCCCATGCCGGCCGAACCGAAGGCGGGCTCGTGCGGGGTGAAGCTGTCGTTGGGCTTCACCGACTGGCCGTCGGTGAGCAGGCCCACGATCTCGCTGACGTCGGCGTATTTCAGCGACACGACCTCAAAGCCGTCCTGGCCGGGATCGCGCTCGACATGCTCGGGCAGAGGGCCGCTCGGGCCCGACATGGTCTGTTGCGCCACCTGGGTGTGCGACTTGCGCCCCATGGTCAGCACGATCACCTTGTCGCCGATCTTGGTGGCGGTCATGTGCACCGGACCGGCCGTGGTCATGTGCAGGACGAGGATAGTGTCCGCCTGCTCCGGCTGAAGGCTCTTCAGCAGACCCTTGCCGCCCGGCGGGAGCGTCAGCGAAGGACCGCGCACGGCGGCGAAAGCGATCGACGGCGTGTCGGTGTCGTTCTTGATCAGCTGAAAGCCCGACGCGGTCGAAGCGAAGGTGAAGGTCAGCTGGACGTCGCCGCTGTCCAGATCGGCGGAGGTGGCGCTGACCAGGACCGCGCCGGCGGACTGGGCGCGGGCGGAGCCCGGCGCCAGGGCGAAGAGAACCAGGCCCATCAGCACCGGGGTGATCGCCGCGCACAGCCACGCCGCGGCGGCGAAGCCACGGTCCTGCAACGCAATGCGATCGGCCTTGAACAAGGATCCACCCCGATTGGATCGTTACGCTGGAACTGAACGGGTGTCCGCACATGGACCCCCGATAAAGCTCCGGCCAGAGGGCGTATTGCCGCTCTGGCCGGAACCGAAGCCTTACAGAAGCTCGACCGTATTAGAAGGGCGAGGTCCCGTGGGGCGTACCAAGGCCGGTCGGGCCGTCGTAACCCGTGCCGGCGGTGCAGAAGTAGGTGCCGCCGCACGAGCCGTTGTGGCCGCCGGTCACGTCGTTCACGACAGCGTGGTTGCCGCCGTAAATTTCGTAGGTCAGCTCGGCGCCTTCACCGGTGTAGTTGCCGGAGGAGCCGATCATGCCGCCGATCAGAGGCGCCGCAACCGAGGTGCCGCCGAAGACGAGCCAGGACGAGTGGAAGCCGAAGTTCGCCGGGCCGTAGACGGCCACGCCGGTGTTCGGGTCAGCGACGGCCGACACGTCCGCTTCCATGCGCTTGGAGCAGAGCGAGTCGGTCACGCCGGTCTGCCACGCGGGCTTGGCGTAGATGCTGGAGCAGCCGCTGCCGCCGCCGTTCCAGGCGGTTTCAGTCCAGCCGCGGGTCGAGCCGTCCTTCACCAGGTGCGTGCCGCCGACCGCGATCACTTCCGGATCGGTGGCCGGGAACTGCGCGCCGAAGCCTTCGTCGCCGGTGGAGGCGGTGATGGCGATGCCGGGGTGTTCATAGGCCGACTCGTCGGTTTGCGAGCCGCCTTCGCCGCCGCCGTAGCTGTTCGACACGACGGTCGCGCCGTTGTTGATCGCGACGTTCACCGCGGTCGCGAGGTTGGCGTTGCCGTTGTTGTTGGCTTCGACCAGCAGGATTTTGCAGTTCGGGCACATGGCGCTGACCATGTCGAGGTCGAGCGCGGTTTCATCGGCCCAGCCCGAGTCCTGAGCTGGATAGGGGCCGGCGCGGCCGCCCTGGTTCAGCTTACGGAAGCAGCCGTTCGCCGTGGTGCAGGTGGGCAGGCCGTACTGCGAGCGATAGACCTGCAGGTCGGCTTCGGCGTTGTTGTAGCCGAAGGCGTCGACGATGCCGACGGTCACGCCCGTACCGCCGGTGGCGGAGGTGGCGTAAGCCGAGTGCAGATCCGACGGGCTCCAGCCGTTCGGCGTGATCGCCGGGGCGGTCGTCTTGACCTTGAAGTTGCCACTGGAGTCGGTGACCACGTGCGCATGGCAGCGCGCCATGCCGGTCGATTGGGTGTCGCCGCATACCGACACGGTGAAGACTTGGCCGTCCGCGTGGACGGTGTGCGTTTGGGCGGAGGCGACAGACGCTCCCCCAAGAGCGATGGCTGTGGAGAACAGCGCCGTGGTTAGAAACCGATACATGTCACCTTCCTGCTGCGTGAGTTGGACTCGAGAAATAACTTAGCCACCCGTGTTGTCTTCGTATGAAGATCCTTGGTGAATCTCCAAGACTCCACAGGTCACCGAAAAGACTAGACGGAACCCCCTCCGACCTCTGGGCCCTCACGTCGCGCGCGAGTTATTTGTCAGCCCAGTGTAGTTGAAGCCAGCATTGGACTTGGTTAACGCCCTGTCAAGAAGGCGTCCCGAAGCAGATTGTCAGGGTCTGCGCCACAATTCCCGCACCGGGCGAACCGGCGGCTTTCGCCCCGTTTCACCGGTCCGCGCGTGCTCGCCCCTCCAACGTCGCCCCGTGCGCGCGAAAATGCGGCAAAGCCGCGAGTCGCGCAAGGTCGGCCGACGATCAGGTTCGGCGAAAACCAATCTTTCTACGGCTTTCAGAAGCGGAAAGCCGCTCGCCTGAAACACGAAAAGCACACGCGAGCGGCGACAAGACGTCTCAGCGCCAGCCCTCGATGACCTCGACAAAGCGGCTGAGCCAGGCGTTGGTCTGGTGTGCGTCCACGACCCGGTGGTCGATGGTCAGGGAGACGTAGGCCATCGGGCGGACCTGGATGGCGTCGGAACCGGCGACCTCGCGCACCACCACGCGTTTTTCCAGCTTGCCCACCCCCAGGATCGCCGACTGCGGCTGGGCGATGATGATCGGGGCGGCGATCAGCGAGCCGGAGACCCCGTGGTTCGAGATCGAAAAGGTGCCGTCGCGGACGTCGGCGGGCGTGAGCTTGTCGCTCCGGGCGCGTTCGGTGACGTCCTGCAGGCGGGCTGCGATGTCGAACAGCGAGAGCGCCTGGGCCCGGTGGATCACCGGCACGACCAGGCCCTTCTCGCCGAGCGCGGTCCCCACGCCGATGTTCACGTCCTCGAACACCTCGAGCCGGTCCTCGTACCAGCGGCTGTTCACCGTTGGCGCCGCCGCCATCGCCTGGGCCGCGGCGGCCACCAGATAGGCGGTGTAGGTCAGCTTGGTCCCGCGACGTTCGAAGTCCGGCTTCGACTGGGCGCGGTGGGCGGCGACGGCGGTGAAGTCCGCCTCGAACACGGCGGTCACGTGCGGCGCGGTCGAGACCGAGTGGACCATGTGCTCGGCGATGCGCTTGCGCATGCTGTCGTGCGGGACCGAGCGGACGCCGCCGGCGCGCGTCGCGGGCGAGGGTGAGGGTGACGACGAACGCGTGGCCGACGCCGACGCGGCCGACGCCGGCGCTCCATGCTTCTCGCGGCGATGAATTTCGTTCTCGACGTCCTGGCGAGTCAGGCGGCCGTCGCGGCCGCTGCCCTTCAGACCGGCCGGATCGACGTCGGCTTCCGCAAGCAGTCGCCGCACCGACGGTGAAAGCTTCAAGTCAGGATCGAAGGACGCCATGCGCCGGCGCGGCGGCCGCATGGGCCAGCCGATCTTGCCATCCTCAGACGGCGGAGGCGCGGGTTCGGCTTTCACGACAGACGCCGCCGCGGGGCGCCCGACCCCGATCGGTTCGAGACGGCCCAGCAGCGCGCCCGGCTCAGCGTCGGCTCCGGCTTCGATGATGATTTCCGTCAGCACCCCGTCGGATTCGGCGGCCACTTCGACGGCCACCTTGTCGGTCTCCAACTCGACCACCGGCTCGTCGAGCCGCACCGCCTGGCCCACGGCCTTCAGCCATTTGCGCACGACGGCCTTGGTGCCTTCCTGTTCGAGCGGCGCGCGGATTTCGGCAACGGCGGTCATCAGAAGTCCGTCAGCTCCTCGATCTTGCGCCCGATCAAGTCGACCGATGGGACCACCGCGTCAAGCAGGCGCGGACTATGCGGGCTCGGTACGTCGGGCATGGTCACGCGCATCACCGGCGCGTCGAGATCCATAAAGCCTTCGTCGGCGACCACGGCGGCGATCTCGGCCCCCATGCCGCCGGTGCGCAGATCTTCGTGCACGATGAGACACCGCCGCGTCTTGGCGACCGAGTCCAGCACCATCTCCTTGTCCCAGGGCATCAGCGTGCGCAGGTCGATGATCTCCACCGACTTACCCGAAGCTTGCACGGCGGCTTCGCAACGCTCGACCATGGCGCCCCAGGTCACGATGGTGACCTGGTCGCCGGCCCGCGTAATCGTCCCCCGCCCGAACTCGAGCACATAGTCGTCGCCCGGATAGGGCCTGCGCGCCCACGCCGCGTCAAGCATCGCGCGCGGTTCGAGGAAAACCACCGGGTCGTTGCCGCGCAGACCCGCCCGCAAAAGGCCCACGGCGTCAGCGGCGTTGGAGGGACAGGCCACCTTCCAGCCGGGCGCGTGGACAAAGCGCACTTCGTCGGTCTGGCTGTGCCAGGGATCGCCGCATTTGAAGTAGCCTACCGGGATGCGCATCACCATCGGCGCGGCGAAGCGATTGTTGGTGCGCCAGCGCATGGTGCCGCAGTCGTTGATCTGTTCCGCCGCCGGATCGGCATACTTGCGAAACTGAATCTCCGGCACCGGCATCAGGCCCGCCAGCGCCATGCCGACGGCGCGGCCGACGATGCCTTCCTCCGACAGCGAAGTATCGAACACGCGCGCCTCGCCAAACTTTTCCTGCAGGCCGAGCGTCACCGCATGCACGCCGCCCTTGGGGCCGATGTCTTCGCCGAACAGAACGACCTTGGGATTGGTCTCCAGTTCGTGTTCGAGCGTGCGGCGGATGGCGGTGACCATGTTGATGCGTTGGCCCGACGTAACCGCTTCGCTCGACGCCGAAGGCGGGCGCCAGCCTTCCGCCCACAACCCGCCCTGCCCCTGCAGGGCGCCCTCGTCGAACACGCCGTCGGTGACGGTCGAGGGATCGGGCAGGTCGCGGCCTTCCGCGCGCGCCAGCGCTTCATCGAGGGTTGCTTTCGCGTCGGCGGCGATGGCGTCCCACTCGGCTTCATCCAACAGCGAGGGCACGAGGTAGTCACGCAGCTTCGGCAGCGGATCGCGCGCCCACTCCGACGCGACGAACTCGGCCGACTTGTAGGTCTGGGTGTCCTGGGCCGAGTGGCCCTGTAACCGCGGCACCGTAAGGCGCAGCAGCACCGGACCTCTTCGGCCGCGCACGTGCGCCAGCGCCTGTTTGATCAGCCTGGACGCTTCGTGCGGTTCGGTCCCGTCGCCGGACAGCACTTCGAGGTTCTTGAAGCTCTTCAGATTGGCCGCAATGTCGGCGCCCGGCGTCTGCATCGCGCCCGGCACCGAGATGCCGTAACCGTTGTCTTCGATGTAGAACAACATCGGCAGCTTCAGCGTCGTCGCCATGGTCAGCGCCGACCAGAAACCGTTGGTCGCCACCGACGCGTCGCCGCCCAGCACCACGCCGATCGCGTCGCGCCACGCCGGATCGTTCAGCACCGTGCGTCGGTATTCCGCCGCCTGCGCCCAGCCGGCGGTCGGGGTATATTGCGCGCCCACACCGCCGCACATCGGCAGCGCCGAGGCGCCCGACGGGTTCGGATAGTTGAACACCACGCCGATGTCGCGCCCGTCCGAATAGCCGCCGGCCTTCATCATGTTCGAGCCGATCGCATCGGCCGGATCGACGCCGAGCGCGAGCAGCATCGGACGCGAGCGGTAATAACCGCAAGCCGCGTCGTTGCGGTCGGTGAGCTTGGAGCCCAGCAGCACCTGCGCCATGTCGTGGCCGCGCGCGCTGAACTGGTAGAGAATCTTCCGCTCGGGCACGAGCGTGCCTTCCTCCAGCGCGTCCATGGCGCGCGAGAGCTGCACGCACCAGGCGACCTTCCGCCAATCGAAATCGGGGTCGGGACTGTTGGACCCGACGCGCCCATCGGTGGAGGCGTCGGCGGAGGCGACGGAAGCCATTGGGGGAGTCTCCGGCTCGGGATGGGAATTAATAGACCGCTTGGTCGATTAATTGGCAAGCTAATCTCGGGGCCGTCAAACGATTCTGGATTTGAGCCATGGCCCGGAAGCAGGCGGCCGACTACGAGCAGCGGCGCGAAGCGATCGTGGCCAGGGCCGCGGGCCTGTTCGCCAAACGCGGCTATGCGTCGGCCTCGGTCGCCGACCTGGCGGAGGCCTGCGAGCTCTCCAAGTCGCTGATCTATCACTACTATCCCTCGAAGGAAGACATCCTGTTCGAGGTGATGGAGTCCCATTTGCTGATGCTGACCGGCGCGGTGGAGACGGTGGCCGGGTCTAGCGCCGCCCCTGAGCGCAAGCTGCGTGACCTCACCCACCGCTTCATGGGCCTCTATGTCGGCGCCCAGGACCGTCACAAGGTGCTGCTGAACGAGCTGGACCAGCTGCCGCCGGCCCGGCGCGACACCATCGTTCAGCGCCAGCGCCGCCTGATCCGCGACACCGAGGCCCTGATCAGCGAGGTGCGCCCCGACCTCGCCACCACGCGGGCCAAGCGGCCACTGACCATGCTCTATTTCGGCATGATCAACTGGACCCACACCTGGTTCGACCCGGCCGGTCCGTTCAGCCCCGACGAGGTCGCCGACCTGGCGGTGGGCCTGGTGCTCGGCAAGGGCGTCTGATGCGCCATTTCACCCTCTGGTGAATTTCCTTCGAAGCGCCTATGTGGGCGCCATGGAACCTCGTCCTTTCGCCTCCGGATTCAGCCGCGGCCTGAAGGGCCGTTGTCCCAACTGCGGCGAAGGCCGCCTCTTCCGCGGCTATCTGAAAGTCAGTCCCGCCTGCGACGCCTGCGGCCACGCCACCGGCGAATACCGCGCGGACGACGGCCCGGCCTATTTCACCATCCTGATCGTGGGCCACCTGTTCGTCGCGCCCTTCGTACTGCTGCCGATCATGCACGAGTGGAGCCCGGCGCTGCTCTGCGCCACCCTGCTGCCGGCGCTGACGCTGATCACCCTGGCCCTGCTGCGCGTCGCCAAGGGCGGCCTGATCGGCGTGCTCTGGAGCACCCGCGCCGGAAGCGCGCAATAGAGGCATGCGCTAGACCGCCCGCACGCGGTCGCGTAACCCTCGCCGGCACAGAAAAGTCTGTTCCGGGGAGTTTGCATGATCGCCTTGCTCGCGGCGGCCGCGGTGGCCGCTCAAGCCACGCCTGCGCCCGCGCCCTCAGCGCCGCCCGTGCGCCAGTATCACGACCTCGCGCTCTCGCCTTCGGGCGACAAGCTCGCCGCGGTCGAACAGGTCGAGACCGGCCAGGAAAATCACGACATGCACCCCGCCCTGGTCGTGCGCTCCACGCGCGACGGCCAGATCCTGGCGAGCTACGACCCCTGCCCCACCTGCCGCTATTTCTCGCCGGCCTGGTCGCCGAACGGCGACAGCCTCGCGGTCATGGCGGTGGACCAGAAGCAGTTCGCCGCCCAGCTCATCGTCATCGAGCAAGGCAAGCCGCGCACCGCCGCCACGTTCAGCGGCGTCGGCGATCAGACGCGCTGGTCGCCGGACGGCAAGTCCATCGCGTTTCTCGCCACCGTCGGCGCGCGCAAGCTGACCGGCGCGACCCAGGCGGGCATTCCACTCACCGGCGAGATCGGCGAGACCAACGACGAACAACGCATCGCGATCGTGCCCGCCACCGGCGGCGCCGACATCCGCTTCGCCTCGCCCGCGGACACCTTCGTCTACGAGTACGGCTGGACGCCGGACGGCCGCGGCTTCGTCGGCACGGCGGCCAAGGGCAACGGCGACAACAACTGGTGGGTCGCCAAGATCGAAGCCTTTGACGCGGCCACCGGCGCGGCGCGCATCATCGCCTCGCCGAAGACCCAGGCGAACTATCCGCGCGTGACCGCCGACGGCAAGTCGGTGATCTACATCGGCGGCCTGATGAGCGACTTCGGCCCGGTCGGCGGCGATCTGTGGTCGGCTCCGTTCGCGGGCGGCGAGCCCGTCGACGTCACGCCGAACTTCAAGGGCACCTTCACCTCCCTGTCGATGACCGGCGGCGAGACCTACGCGACGGTGCTGGCGGGCGATCAGACTGAGCTCGTCACCCTCGACCCGGTGAAGGGGCCGAAGAAGATTATTTCGACCGCGGCGGCGTCCTTCGGCGCCAGCGCGTTCAACGGCCGCTTCGCTTTTGACGCGTCCGGCCGCATGGCCGCGACCGAGGCGCAGGACTTCGAACACGCCCCGATTCTGCTCGCCGGTCCGGTCGCCGCGATGAAGCAAATCACCCACGACAACGACGCAGCCCCCGCCTTCGTCAGCGCGCGCAGCGTGACCTGGAAGAACGAGGGCTTCGACGTGCAGGGCTGGCTGATCGGCCCGCGCGACGTCACGCCCGGCAAGACCTATCCGATGATCGTGCAGGTTCACGGCGGACCGAGCGCTGCGGCGGCGCCGAACTATCTGTCGCACGGCACGGTGAACGACCTCGTCGCCCACGGGTACTACGTGTTCGAGCCCAATCCCCGCGGCAGCTACGGCCAGGGCGAAGCCTTCACCCGCGCCAATGTGCGCGACTTCGGCGGCGGCGATCTGCGTGACATCCTGGCGGGCGTCGACGCGGTCGAAAAGTTCGCGCCCATCGACGACAAGCGCCTGGGCATTTACGGCCACAGCTACGGCGGCCTGATGACCATGTGGACGGTGACCCAGTCACAACGCTTCCATGCCGCGGTCGCCGGCGCCGGCATCGCCAACTGGACCAGCTATTACGGCGAGAACGGCATCGACGAGTGGATGATCCCGTTCTTCGGCGCGTCGTTCTACGACGACCCGGCGATCTACGAGAAACTGTCGCCGATCTTCTACATCAAGAACGCCCACACCCCGACCTTCATCTACGTCGGCGAACGCGACGTCGAATGCCCTGCGCCGCAATCGCTCGAATACTGGCACGGCTTAAAGGCGATGGGCGTGGAGACCAGCCTGGTCATCTACCCCGGCGAAGGCCACGGGATCCGCAAACCCGAACACGTGCACGACCTGGCGGATCGCATCGTGGGCTGGTTCGACAAGCATCTGGGATCGTGAGAGCTTAGGCGTCCCTTCGTCCCGTAAGGAGCGCCAGGATGCGTGGAAACCTACCCAGTTCTCGGCAATTCGCCGTCTCGGGCGTGTTGTTTGCCGCGTCGCTCGCGCTGGCTGCCGCGGCGTCTGCCCAACCGGCGGCGGCGCAGTCCGGGCCCCAAAGCCTCGTGGGCCTGCACCTGCATGGCGAGCGAAACAACACCACCGACAGCCGCGTGTCCGGCCCGGTGAATTTCGCGATCGATACGGACGTCGAGGCGGTCGATCATGACGCGATTACCTACACCGTGTCATCGAGCGTCACGCGCGTGGACGGCGGCGTTGCCCTGCGCCTGGTGGCCAGGGTGCGGGTGCCCTTTGCACAGGTGACCGTCAGCCGCGGAAGCGCCGGGCAGCCGCTCATCGCGTTTAACTGTACGGACGGATCAGAGTGCATTCCCCTGACCATCGTGTCCTATTTCAACGACGATCCCAACGCGCAGGCGCCCACCGGCGGCACGGAGCGGCAAAGCACCGTCGTCATACCCGACGCCGCGACCTACGAGCACGTGCATGGCGTGCTGTGCACCCTCGCCAAGTGCGAGAACTAGGCGCCTACCGCGAGCCGGTCACGCGGCCACAGATGAACGACGGCCGCAGGAGGAGTTTCACCCCGACCGCGGACCCGACTTGGTGATGTTCTTTCGCAGGATCGCCGCCACAATCAGAACGAACGCCGCCAGACGCAGCAGATAGGCTTCCCCCTGGCTTTCCTGGTCGCCAAGAACCAGAACGATGATGGCCTGATTGGCGCCCATCAATCCGAACGCAGCGGCAAACGCGAGGAACAGAGGATCGCGCGACTGGCGCCAGAATTTGAAAAAGAAAACGCCGGCCACCAGATAGCCCATGGCGGTCAGGCCGCCGAGAAAGGCGAGGAGAATCGCATGGTCCATCGTCACGTTTCCCGAATGAAGCCGTAGAGAAGCACGCAGACGGCCGCGAGCCCCGCGAGCTCTCGCGGCAGCCTGAGGTCTATGTCGGGCAGGAACACGAGATCCGCCACCAGCAACAGATTGTTGGCGGCAAGACACACGAAGGAAAGCGCGGTCCAAAGAATCAGGGCGGCGCGGGTGCGCAGCCATGTCCTGAACAACAGCGCGGCGCAAGCCACGCTGGTGAACATGCACAACATGTAGACCGTTGTGCCCGCCATATCGTTCATGGATCGGTTCCTTTCAGGCGGAAAGCGTCCGCCAGAGCCTGGAGCCCGCTTTTTGCCGGCGACGCAATCGCGTTGATCAGCAGGACCGGGCTCGTACGATATTTTTCTTCAAGCGCGTCGCACAGAGTAGTCAACGCGGCCGATGCGGGTGCGAAGGTCAAGAGATCATCGTCCCTGTGCAGAAGGCCGGCGGTTTCCAGACGCGCCAGGCTTGCGTCCACGATCGCGGCTGAGGCTCGCATTTCGCCGACCAGGGCCTGCGGAGTCCAGGCCTTGGGCGCCGTCCTGCGCAAGAGCAGCATCAGCTCCAGCGCCCAGACCGAACCGACGGCGTTGCGCGCGAAGTCGAAAATCGCTTGATCGGAGGGTGCGTGATCGGAGGGCGCGGACATGGCTTGCGTCAGCCGGCGGGATAGATGCTGATGCTGCTGGCCACCGAGTCGGCGACGTGTTCCTTGGTGATGACACCGACCACGTCTTCTCCGCGTGGAACGCCCGGACCCGCGGCGACCACCACCGCCATCATCGCGTTCTTGCGCCACATCCGCTGAATGACGCCGAAGGCGACATCCTGCTCGCCGACCACGGTGAAATTGCGATTGGCCACGTCGCCGAGGGTCAAGTTCGTATCCGCGCCTTCCAGGCCGCGTCGAAGGCCCGTGTTGACCCTCACCACGCCGAACAGCCTGCCCTTTGCGACCACCACCACATGGCGCAGACGTCCTTCGTGTTCGGGCATCCGCAGAAAGGCATCGAAGCTCACCGTCGACGGCAGGACCAGCACGTCGGTGTCCATCACCTCCTTGGCGGTGCGAACGAGGAACATGTTGGCGTGCCGCGCCTTGGGAATGACCTGGCCGCGACGCACGAGTTTCAGGGTGTAGATATTCTCGGGCGAAAGCAGCCGGCGAACGCCGATGCTCATGGCCACCGCGACGATCATCGGCATGACGATGGCGTAGTCGAGGGTCATTTCGAAGATCATGGTGACGGCGGTCATCACCGCGCCGGTGCCGCCGCCGACCATGGCCCCCATGCCCACCATGGCGAAGGCAGGCACGCTGATGTTCAGTCCCGGCGCCATCGCGTTGACCGCCGCGGCGAATCCGCCCCCGAGCGTCGCGCCCAAAAACAGCGACGGCGAAAAAATGCCGCCCGACGAGCCCGATCCGAGACTGAGCGACGTCGCCGCCATCTTGCACAGGAACAAGACGCCCAACAGCCAGAAGGTCGACTCCTTCCCGGATAGAATGGCCTGAACCGTCGCATAGCCCACGCCGTCGACGTAGTACTGGCCCAGGGTCTTCAACAGCACGTACATCAGCACGCCCAGGATCAGCATGCCCAGGATGTGCCGCAGGTAGCGAGAGCGGATCTTGTCGAAGACATCCTCGACCAGATGCAGACCCTTGATGAACGCAGCGGCGGCGATCCCGGTGAGCGCGCCGAGGACAGCGAACAAAACCAGAGTCGCGAGCGCCGTGTAATCCGTCGACGCCAGGTTCAGCGGCGGCACGTTGAACGCCGGGTAGTCGCCGAAAAACCAGCGACCCACGAACGTCGCCGCCCCGGTCGCGATCGCCACCGGCAGGAAGGTCTCGACGCTGAACTCCGGCATCATCAGTTCAATGGCGAACATCACCCCGCCGATAGGGGTGTTGAAGGTCGCCGCGATCCCGGCGCCGGCGCCCGCCGCAACAAGGGCGATGCGCTGGCCCGCCGGCATGCGCACGATCTGGCCGAGCGTCGAGCCCAGCGCCGAACCGATCTGTATGATCGGTCCTTCACGGCCGACCGAGGAGCCGCTGCCGATGGCCAGCGCCGAGGCGAGGGACTTCACCACCGCCACCACCGGCCGGATCACCCCGGCCTTGTAGTAGATCGCGTCCATCACCTCGGGCACGCCGTGGCCTTTGGCTTCGGGCGCGAAGGTATTGACCAGGAAGGTCACGCCGATCCCCCCGATCACCGGGATCAGGATGACCCACGCGCCCCAGGGCGCGGGCGGCGTAAAAATGTTGGCGTCGAAATGGACCGAGAATTTTCCGACGAAAAACAGATTGTGCAGGACGCCGATGAGGTCGCGGAACACGACCGCGCCCAGACCGGTGACGATCCCGACCACCAGGGCCAGAAGCGAAAGTTGAACGAGGTTGAGCCGGACCGGCTCGTCGGTCGTGGAGGCGGAGCGTGGGGTCGTAAGGGCTACGCGAGCGGGACCGGTGTCCCCGATCGTGGCGTCGGACATGCGGAAAAGAATCTCTTCACGTGGTTGTGTTGCCTCCCAATATCGGAATACGATATTAAAGTCATGGGCGGGGCGAAATTTTTTTACTCCGACAGAGGATCCGCCGGTGCGACAGCTGCTGACCTTTTCCAGACTTGCTCTGGCCGTTCTGACCCTGGCCGCCGTCACCGGCTGCGCCAGCCATCCGAAGCACGCGCCGGCCCCGGCGCCGGCGAAGGGTCCGGCGGAAGCCTATACGGCCCCGCCTGCGCCCCAGGGCGGGGTCACGTCGCGGTCGCAGGCGCCCCTTCCGGGTTCCGAACAGGACTTCGTCATCAACGCCGGCGACCGGATCTATTTCGATCTCGACCAGTACGCGGTGCGGCCCGATGCGGCGCCTGTTCTCACCGCTCAGGCGGCCTGGCTGAATCGCTACCCCGCGGTTCGCATCCGGATTGAGGGCAATTGCGACGACCGCGGAACGCGCGAATACAACTTCGCCCTGGGCGCCCGCCGCGCGCAGTCGGTGCGTGACTTCCTGGTCTCGCACGGCGTCGATCCGGCGCGGATCGCCGTCATTTCCTATGGCAAGGAGCGGCCGATGGACCCCGGCTCGGGCGAGGAGGCGTGGGCGCACAATCGCAACGCGCACACCACGCTGCTCAGCGGGGCGCGATAGGCTCCGCAACGCCGGGATCGCCATGACGAAATCCAAGCCGCGCGTGGTGACCGACGAGGATTACCGTCTTCTCGCCGACTTTCGCTACGCGCTCAGAGGGTTTTTCGCCTTCAGCAAGTCGGCGGTGGCTCAGGCCAAGCTTGCGCCGCAGCAGTATCAGGCGCTGCTCGCCCTGCGCGCGCGGTGCGGCCGCGAGATGACCGTCGGCGACCTGGCGCAGGAGCTCTACGTTCAGCACCATACCGCCGTCGGTCTGATCGACCGGCTCGAACAGTCGGGCCTGGCGCGGCGCCGGCACGGCGACGGACGCCGGATCGTGCTGGAGCTGACCAACGAGGCGGAGGCGGTCCTTGCGGACCTGGCCCAGGTTCACCTCGAAGAGCTACGCCGGCACGCCCCCACGATCGCGAGCCTGCTCGTCCGCTATCCCGCCGCCGCGGTCGCGGACGAAGAGTGAACCAACCGCGGCCCCGGCCAGACGGTTCGTAGCCCTCACTTCCGCTCGAAGGGCTTTACCCGCACCTTGGTGCGGTGGTCCTCAATGCCTGCGTCCTGGCCCGCTGCGTCCTGGCCTCGGTAGTAGTGCTTCTGCCACTTCATCGCCTGGGCCGTGGAGCCCGGCTTTTTCAGCTCGTCGTTGAAGGTGTTGCGGCTCTTCGACCAGGTTTCGTACTGGCTCTTCAGTTCGGGATCGCTCGACAGGTCGCGCATCTCGGTCTGCATCGCTTCGATCTCGCCGCGGCGGACCGGGAAGACGTGGCAGAACGGTTCGCCCGCTTCGAAGCGCAGCAGCATGTTCGGGCGGGTGAACATCCAGTTCATGGTGAAGGTGAAGGGCGCCCAGTCGGTCTCGACAATGCCCGACAAGGCCGCGATGCCGTCCTTCGGCCGGTTGATCGGCCCGGTGACGAACAGGTCGTAGCCCGGCGGGGTGCGGAACAGGAAGTTCACATGGAAGGTCAAACCGCCGCGCCCGAACACCGAAATCGCCGGCGCCTCGCTTCCCCCGTCGCCCGCGATCAGGATCGCGTCGAGCCCATCGCCTCCGGTCCAGCCCGCGGTGAACCCCGACGGCGTCAGAATCTCCCAACCATGGGCATTGGCGATGTTCAGGGGCAGGCAGCGATAGGCGAAACGCTGGTCCGTCGCGTCCATCCAGTCGCGCTCGAACGGCGCGGGACGCACGACCAACTCACGCCCCGGCACCACATAGGCGATGAACGGCAGCTCGCTCACGCCGCCCAGCTCATGCGGCGTCGTAGAGACGTTCGAGCACCGGGCCCGCGGTCTCGCTGATCGTCGTGCGGTCCTGCTCGCTGAGCGCGGCGGGTTCGATGTAGCCGCTGGGCGAAAAGCCGCCGGTCTCGGCGCCCTTGAAGGTATTGATCTTGGCGTCGAACACGCCGGCATCGAGGCCGGTGACGCCCAGCCGCTCTTCGAGGAAGCGGATGTGCTCGACGCGCTGGCCGACGAAGTCCTCGTACTTGAGGAAGACGATGCGCTCGTCGCCGACCAGGGGCGCGATTTCGTTCATGTTGGTCGCCCACTGGGCGCAGAACTCGACGGTTTCTTCCGGCGTGTTCACGAACCGCCGCGCCTTGGCCGACTTCAGCACGTCGTAGAGATTGCGGAAGACGTAGACCACCTTGGTCCGGGGCATGAGCTGCAGCTGCGCCTTGATCGCGTCGCGCGTCAGGCCGGGGTACTTGAAGCCCCACATTGGTCGCCCGATCGAGTCCGCGTACTGCGCGAGCACCGAGGGCAGCTGGTAATAGGTCTCGACCCACGCCTTCATCAGCACCGACGACGGCGGCAACAGTCCCGGGCGCCAGTCCGCCGGACGCCCTTCGAGCGCCTGCTTGAACTCCTCGTCCATGGCCGCGCCGGAGCGGTCGACGCGTTGCATCTCGCCGACGAACCAGGAGGTGAGCACCCGGACCTGGTTGCCGACCTCCTCGCCGAACACGAAGCCGTTGGCCGACGCGGTCAGCAACCGCTGCACGAGCGTGGTGCCGCACCGCGCCGTGGGGGAGGTCACGACGATGGGCGCAAGCGCCAGATACTTGTTGGGGACCTCCAGCGAGGCCATGGGAACTCCGGGGCGAACCTTCGGAGCGGGAGGCTAGCGGGATTCGTGTGCGCTGGGGAAAAGCCTTGGCGCGTTAGGCTTGCGGCCGAAGCGCGGGTTTACATGGAACTTGCCGCCCTTCAGCCAGATGGACGCCGCTTCCCAATGGATGCCGGCCAGGACCTTCAGGCTGAGCAGCGGGTGGGCGAGCCATTGGTGCAGCAGGGCGGCGTCGCTGAGGGGTTCGTGCTTGCCGTGGAACGAGGCGGTGAGCACGGGACCGTCGGGGCCCTTGACCACCATGGCGGTGGTTGTTTCGTCGCCGGGCGGTCGGATGCGGAAGTCGTAGGCCAGGTCCATGGGCTGGAACGGGGAGACGTAGAAGCGTTTGTCGCAGCTCT
This sequence comes from Caulobacteraceae bacterium, assembly GCA_036501825.1. Lineage (GTDB taxonomy): Bacteria > Pseudomonadota > Alphaproteobacteria > Caulobacterales > Caulobacteraceae > JAFECT01. Next base: position 107,480 of record DASXZP010000005.1, read on the forward strand.
GCACCACGGCGCCTGCGGCGTCGGGCGCGTCGGCGCGCAGGACATAGGCGTGGCTCTCGCCGAAGGTGTTGTTCACTTCGTACAGGATGGCGCCGAGCACGCCGTCGCGGGCGTAGCAGAAGAACAGACTGAGCGGGTTGAACACGTGACCCAGCACCCGCGGCATGCATAGCAACCGGATCGGTCCGCCATCGAAGGGGATGCCGGCTGAGGCGAGTTTGGCTTCCACCCAGGGCCGTAGCGGGCTGCTCAAGCGGTCGCCATGGTCGCGGTCGTGGAAACTGAGCAGGCCTGCACGGTTGTAGCCGAACAGGGTCAGACGCCGGTCCATCTCGCTTAGTTCGTCGAGATCGAACAGCATCATGAACACGCGGTAGCGCAGCTTGTGCGGCTGCGGCTTCAGCCGTGCGTGATGCACAACACCAGGATAGAGCGCCGACTTCATGCGACACGCTCCAGCGGCACGCGTTGCGGCGCGGGCCCCAGCGTAATCCGGCCGGACTCGTCGGCCACCTGCCAGGGACGGCGTACGCCGCCCAGCTGTTCGGCGACCGCCAACCCCGCCTGCAGCCCGTCCTCGTGGAATCCGGAGCCGAAATGGGCGCCGCAGTACCAGATCCCGCCCTCGCCCTGCAGCGACCAGAGTTGGCGTTGCGCGCGCACGGCGGCGGCGTCGAACAGCGGATGGTCGTAGGCTTCGACTTTCAGCACGCTATCCGGGCGCGGCGCGTGGTGCGGGTTCAGGGTGACGAACAATGGCTTGGGCGTGGTCACGCCCTGCAGGCTGTTCATCCAGTAGGACACCGAACAGACGTCGCCGCCCGACGAGCGTCCGACGTAGTTCCACGCCGACCACAGGGCCTTGCGTTTGGGCATCAGGGCGGGATCGGTGTGCAGCACTGCAAGGTTCTTGGTGTAGCGGAAGGCGCCCAGCAGGCGGCGCTCGTCCACCGTCGGCGCCTCGAGCATCGCCAAGGCCTGGTCTGCGTGGGTCGCGATGACCACCTCGTCGAAGCGTTCGACTGAACCCTGCGCATCCATCACCTCGACGCCCTCACTGGTGCGGCGCACCCGCCGGGCGCCGCGGCCCAGGCGCACCGTGTCGGCGTAGCGGGCGGTGATCTTCTCGACGTAGGACCGGCTGCCGCCCTCGACCGTGCGCCAGAGCGGGCGCGCCAGGAACTGCAGCAGGCCGTGGTTCTCGAAGAAGCGCACGAAGGCGCAGGCGGGATAGTCGCGGATCGCATCCGGCGGCGCCGACCAGATCGCCGCCGCCTGGGGCAACAGGTGTTCGTTCTGGAACGCGCGCGAATAGCCCTCGGCGTCGAGGTAGTCGCCGAGCGAGATCAGGTCCGGATCGGTCGGTGAAATGTCGACCTTGGCCCGACGGTAGAAGCGCATCAGCTCGCCGGCCATCGACCAGAACCTGGGGCTGAACAGGTTGGACGGCCGCGCCAGCAGCGCGGTCAGGTCCTTGGCGGCATATTCGGTGCGGCCTTCGTCGAGGGAGACGGCGAAGGTCATGTCCGATAGTTTGGTCTCGACGCCTAAGTGTTTGAACAGGGCGGTCAGGTTCGGATAGTTGATCTCGTTGAAGACGATGAAACCGGTGTCCACGGGCGTCACGCCCTGCGCAAACACCGCATCGACCGTGTTGGAGTGCCCGCCCAGCCGCGTGTCGCGTTCGTAGACCGTGACGTCGTGGCGTTCGCTGAGGAGCCATGCCGCCGACATGCCCGATATCCCCGTCCCGATCACCGCGACCTTGAGCGGCGCTGCGGCGCGGGGGTCTCTCGACGTGAAGGGGATCATGGGCGTCCGATCGGATGCGGGCGTCCGGCCGGCAGGCGCCGGACATGAGGCATACGGCTCGGGTTCGAGGGCAGATCACCGCGACGTCGCGAAAGCGAACAGTGATCCGGCCGGGCGGCTGCAGCGTATTGCTTGCCATGGACGGTCTGGCGCTCTCCCCCGCGTTTCCCCGCTTGCGGTTGTTTCGGCCGCAGGCGGGGCGGCGTGCGCTCAGGCCTTGGCGGCATAAGGTGCGGGAGGCGGACATAGCGCCGGTGAAGACCACCGCCGATCCGGCGGACCTGATCGAGGCGGTGGCGCGCACGCAAGACCGCGACGCCTTTGCGAGCCTGTTCGCCCATTTCGCGCCGCGCCTGAAGAGCTATCTGATGGGGCTCGGCACATCGGCCGCCGCCGCCGAGGAGCTTGTGCAGGAGACCCTGCTCGCGGTCTGGCGCAAGGCGGCGTCCTTCGACCGCTCCCGCGCCGGCGCCGCGACCTGGCTGTTCACCATCGCGCGTAACCTGCGCATCGACGCGGCGCGGCGTGAGCGCACGGCGCTCGCCTATGCCGTCGATGTGACCGACGAACCCGAGGCCCCCGAACAACCCGATGCGGAGGTGAGCGCGACGCAGCGCGAGGGCCGGGTGCGTGAAGCCATGAAGACCCTGCCGTCCGACCAGGCCGCGGTGATCCGCCTGGCCTTCTTTCAGGAGAAGGCGCATTCGGAGATCGCCGATGCGCTGGGCATCCCCCTGGGGACGGTCAAGTCGCGCGTGAGGCTCGCCATGGCGCGCCTGCGTGAACGTCTGGAGGACCTGAAGTGAGCGTGCGTCATCATCCCGCCGACGCAATCCTCGCCGACTATGCGGCGGGCGCTTTGAAGCCGGGCTTCGACCTGGTGGTCGCCGCGCACCTCGAGCGCTGCCCCGCGTGCCGCGCAACGGTGCGCCTGTTCGAAAGCGCCAAGGCCGGCGCGATCGAGGACGCCGCCCCCGCCGCCGTCGAAGCCGACGCGCTGTCGCGACTGATGGCGCGGCTCGACGAGCCGGCGCCGCCCGAACCCGTACGCGACCCACGCCCCCTGCTGCAGCGCCTGCCGCTGAAGCGCCGCCGCTGGCTCGCGCCCAAGGTCTGGGTGCAGCCGGTCGACGTGGCGGTGGGACGCGAAGACAAGGTGTATCTGCTCTATGTCGGCGCCGGTCTGCGCGGTCTCGATCACACCCACTCGGGCCCCGAGTTCACCCAGGTGATGTCAGGCGCCCTGAACGACGATGGCGAGGTGTTCGCCGCAGGCGACTTCTGCGAGCGCGGGCCTGAGCATTCGCACCAGCCGGTGGTCGAACCCGACGACGGCGGCTGTCTGTGCCTAGCGGCGACCGAAGGGCCGCTGGTCGCGCGTGACTGGTTCGGCCGGTTGATCCGCGCCGCTGCCGGCGTCTGAGCGTGGACCCGGTCACCGCCGGTTCGGGCGTCAGCATCCTCATGCTGTTCGCGGGCGTGCTCGGTTTCATGGCGCTCGTGATGATCGCGTCATGGCTGACCCAGAAGCTCACCCACAACACCGGCTGGGTCGACGTGTTCTGGAGCTACGGCATGGGCGTCAGCGGCGCCGCCGTCGCCCTGATCGCGGTGAATGCGGACACGGTGAACGCCCTGCCGGTCTCGCCGGTGCGCCGCTGGATCGTGGCGATCATGATCCTGCTGTGGGCGGCCAGGCTCGGAACCTACGTTGCCCTGCGCGTCGCACGCTCGGCCGAGGACGTGCGCTATCGCCAGCTGCGTAGCAAGTGGGGCGGTCGTTTCGAGGTCAATCTGTTCGGCTTCGTGCTGGTCCAGGCGCCGGCGGCGGCGTTGTTCGCCATCGCGCCCTATCTCGCCGCGCGGCCGCAGCGGTACGAGCTCGGCGTGCAGGACATTCTCGCGATCCTGATCTGGGCCACAGCGCTCGGCGGCGAAAGCCTGGCCGACGCGCAGATGAAGCGCTTCAAGGCGAACCCGAAGAACCAAGGCAAGATCTGCGACACCGGGCTGTGGGCCTGGTCGCGCCACCCGAACTATTTCTTCGAGTGGATCGTCTGGCTCGCCTATCCGGTCATGGCGATCTCGACCGACGACCCGGTGAGCTGGCTATCCCTGATTGCGCCCGTGGTGATGTTCGCCGTGCTGCGTTTCGGCACCGGCGTGCCGCCGCTCGAAAAATCCATGGCCGCCTCGCGCGGCAAGGCCTGGGACGAATACAAGGCCAAGACGTCCACCTTCCTGCTGCTGCCGCCGCGTAAGAAGGTCGATGCGAAGTCCGCTCAAAAACCCTCCCCCAAGAATCCCTCCTCGAAGACCGGAACAAAGCGATGACCCTGCTCGCCTCCACGGTGACCGCCCTCGAAGCGGCGCCCCTGCCCGACGTGTTGCGCAAACAGGCCGTGTCCTGGCTCGTCGGCGCCGCGCGCAAGCGGCTGGCCCGCGCGCCGTCCGATTTCGAACAGCACTTCGCCGAGACCATGGCCACGCGCCCGATCGCCGAACACGCTGACGCCGCCAACGCCCAGCACTACGAAGTACCCTCGGCGTTTTTCCGGCAGGTGCTGGGCCCGCGCCTGAAATACTCCTGCTGCCTCTATGACGACGGCGTGACCTCGCTGGCCGATGCGGAAACCCGCGCGCTCAGCGAAACCTGCGCCCACGCCGGCCTGAAGGACGGCCAGGCGGTGCTCGAGCTCGGCTGCGGCTGGGGCTCGCTGTCGCTGTGGATAGCGGAGCGCTACCCGCATTCGACGATCACGGCGGTGTCGAACTCGGCGACCCAACGGGCCCACATCATGGCCCAGGCCCAGGCGCGCGGCCTGACTAATCTCAACGTCGTCACCGCCGACATGAACGATTTCCGCACCGGCGAGCGGTTCGATCGCGTGGTCTCGGTGGAAATGTTCGAGCACATGTCCAACTGGCGCAGTCTGTTCGCGCGCGTGCGCGGCTGGTTGAAGGAGGACGGGCGCGTGTTCATCCACGTGTTCACCCACCGCTCGACCCCCTACCGTTTCGACCACGCCGACAAGTCCGACTGGATCGCCCAGCACTTCTTCACCGGCGGCATCATGCCGAGCCATGGCCTGATCAAGCGCTTCCCGGACCTGTTCGAGGTCGAAGACGAATGGGTGTGGAACGGCGCCCACTATCAGAAGACCGCGCTGGACTGGCTGGCCAACTTCGACGCGCGCATCGATGTCCTCCGTCCGATCCTGAAGTCGACCTACGGCCGCGACGCGCGCCTGTGGGAACAACGCTGGCGTCTGTTCTTCCTCGCCACCGCCGGCCTGTTCGGCGATTCCCAGGGCCGCGAGTGGGCGGTCAGCCACTATCGCCTGAAAGCGGCGTGAGGTGCGCTACGTCGTAGCGTTTGTCGCCGCGGCGGCTGTGTTCCTGGTCATGGACTTCACATGGCTGTCGCAGACCAATGCCACCATCTACCGGCCGATCATCGGCGAACTGCTCTCCCCCGCACTTCGAGTCGGGCCCGCGATCGCGTTTTATGTAGTTTATCTCGCGGGCCTGACCTTTTTTGCAATTGCGCCAGCCCTGAACGGCGGCGGCATAAAGCGTGCGCTCTTAAACGGCGCCCTCTACGGTCTGTGCGCCTACGCCACCTACGATCTGACCAACCAGGCGACCCTGAAGGTCTGGGCGACGCAACTGACCCTGCTCGACCTCGGCTGGGGCATGATCGTCTCGACCGTTGCGGCCACGGCAGGCTTCGGCGCCGCGAGCGCGCTAAAAAAGGCCGGCTGATCGCTTCCACCGTAAAGGCACCGTACTAACGGTGCGTGCGGACTTTTCCAGGCGTCCCAGGCCGTCGTGGATCGATGTCAAAGACCCTGAGCACTCTCGCATTCTACCACGCCCCGCGCCAAAGACCGAGAGCGCGACGCGCCCGGAAAAGTCCGGGGATGACGAAATGGCGAAGCTGGGGCTAAGCTCACGACCGCTGGCCGGGGGCGGGAGCGGTGACCATGAAAACTCCAATCGTGCTTTGTGCGGCGCTGGTTGCGGCCGTGGCGTTGGGCGGGTGCCACAAGATCTCGGAGAGCCTGCACGGCGGCCAGCACGCGAAGGGACGCTATCTCGGCGTCGGTATCTATACGCCCTCGGACCCCTGGCGTCGTTTGCAGGACGCGCAACAGCCGAACAAGGCGTCAAAGACGGCGAACGATCAGGCCGTGATTGTCGTCGTCGACAGCAACACCGGCGAACTGCGCGCGTGCGGCGATCTCTCCGGCTACTGCGTCGGCATGAACCCGTGGCAGAAAGACCTGACCGGCGCGCAGAGGGCTCCGGTGGTCCTCTCACCTCTGAGGGATGGTGACGCGGCCTCGGATGACACGCCGACGCCGGCCGCGACGGTGAAGCCGTAAGCCAGTGGCGGTTTCATTTACCTTATGCAGAAGGCCGGCTAGGCCGTGCCGCCGAGCTTGGGCGGAACGGCGCCGGTGCAACTGCGTTTGCGGTTACGGCGCGAGGGCGCCGGACGGAGTACGCCATGAGCAACCTAGTTTCCGACGACGAAGCCACGGTCCAGACCACCGTGAACCCCGATGGGACCACGACCCGTGTCGTGCATGCAGCGCCCAGCCGCGCCGGCTATTGGATCGCCGGCCTTGTCGCGGTCGTCGCTATTATCGCCGTCGCCTACATGGTGGTGAGCCGCAACAATCAAACGGCGGACGCCAACGCCACGCAGGCTGCAGTCAGCAACGCCTACCAGCAAGGCCAGACCCAAGGCCAAATTGACGCCGCCAGCCAACTCACGGCGGCGCAGCAGGCCGCCGCGGCTCAGACCGCTCAGGCCCAGGCCGCCCAAAGCCAGGCCGCGGCGGCGCAGGCTTCGATCGCGCAGAGCGCCGACGCCGCCAACCGCGCTGCGGCGCGCGCCCAACGCGCCGCGGACCGGAGCGCCGACACCCCGCCGCCGAGCGACACCCCGCAGTGAGCGTAGCCACGCAACACGACTAGGATAACCGCGCGGCCACTTCCTCGCCGATCGCCAGGGATGAAGTCAGCCCGGGGCTTTCGATGCCGAACAGGGCGATGAGGCCCGGCAGGCCGTGCATCGCCGGATCGCAGATATCGAAGTCCGGTTGCGGTTCGTCGGGGCCGTGGAGTTTGGGGCGGATGCCGGCGAAGTCGGGGGATAGGGCGCCGTCCTTCAGGCCGGGCCAGAAGCTGCGTACGCGGTCGTAGAAATAACCGGCGCGCGCGGGGTCGACCTCGTAGTTCTCGTGCTCGACCCATTCCAGGTCCGGCCCGAAGTGCGCGCGTCCGCCCAGGTCGCGCTTGTAGTGCAGGCCCAGCGCGCCGTGGATCGGCGGCGGATAGACCAGCATGCGGAACGGCGGCTTACCCGCCAGCGCGAAATAGCTGCCCTTGCCGTAGTGCAGGCGCGGGATCTGCGCCTTGGGAAACCCTTCGATCATGCCGGCGCAGGTCTGGGCGCCGAGGCCGGCGGCGATCACCAGCTCGCGCGAACGCAGTGTGGATGGCTCCTCCCCGCTGGCGCGCACCTCAAAGCCGCCGCCTTCCAGCGGCGTCGCACCTGCAAACGGCGAGGCGCGCGCGATGGCGCCCCCGGCGTCCTCGATCTCGCCTTCGAGCGCCAGCATGTAGCCGTGGGCTTCGAAGATGCCGGTCTCTTGCGAATAGAGCGCCATCTCGCAGCGGATTTCGGGCTCGTGCGCCCGCGCCTCGGCGGCCGAGATCAGCGAGACGTTCTCGACGCCGTTGATCGCCGCCTGGCGCGCGATGGCTTCGATCTCGGCGATGTTCTCTGTGTGCGGCGCCACCACCAGCTTGCCGCACTTCTCGTGCGGGACCTTGTGCGCCTCCAGGAATGCATAGAGCGCGCGGCGGCCCTCGACGCACAGCCGCGCCTTCAACGAACCCGTCGGATAGTACAGCCCCGCGTGGATCACCTCGGAATTGCGCGAGGAAATCCCCTGCCCGATCAGGGTCTGCTTCTCGAGCACCACCACCGAGCGAGCGCGCCGCGCCAGGGCATAGCCGCAGGCCAAGCCCACGGCGCCTGCGCCCACCACGGTCACATCCACATCGAACGGAATCATCGCGCCAGCATAACGCGCGAAATGGCGCCCAGTCTTGCTCGGACAGTCTTGCGCGTCGGGTCAGGCGGCCTTGCGGCGCTCCGCGGCTTCCGCGGCCTCGGCCAGGGCGCCCAGCAGGGCGGCGGCGCCCACGGGCTTGGTCAGGTGACGATCGGCGCCGGCCGCGCGGCTCGCCTCCAGGTGCTCGGGCAAGGCGTTGGCGGTCAGCATGATCACCGGCGTGGCCGTGAGGCCCTGGGCGCGCTCGTGATCGCGAATCGCGCGCGTGGCGCTGAGCCCGTCCATCACCGGCATCTGCATGTCCATCAGCACCACATCGAAGCCGCCGTCGCGGAAGGCGGCCACCGCCTGTTCGCCGTTCTCGACCTGCACCAGGTCCACATCGACCTGGCCGAGCATCAAAGCGACCACCTTGCGGTTGGTCGGGTGATCGTCGGCGAGCAGCACGCGCAGGGCGCCGCTCGTGTCGGCGGCGGGACGCTCGTCGTCCTGTGACACGGGCGCCGCGCAGGTCGCCAGCGGGATCGACAGGCTGAACACCGAGCCAACCCCTGGCGTGCTGTCGCAGTCGAGCCGGGCGTTCATCCATTCGGCGAGCTGGCGGCTGATCGCCAGGCCCAGGCCACTGCCGCCGTAACGGCGGGTCACGGAACCGTCGGCCTGTTCAAAGCGCCCGAAGATGCGCGCCTTCACCTCGGCCGGGAAACCGATGCCGGTATCGGACACCGTGCATAGCCAGCGCCCTGCGCCGTCCGACTTGACGCCCAGGCGCACCTCGCCGCGTTCGGTAAACTTGATCGCATTGGAGACGAGGTTGGCGAGAATCTGTTTCAACCGCTCGGCGTCGCCCAAAACCGTGACGTCGGCGTCGGACGCGGCGTCGAAGACCAGCGCGACGCCTTTTTCGTCGGCCACCGCCTCGTAGAGCGTCGTCACGGCGCTCGCTGCGGCGGCGAGGTTGAACGGCTCGGCGCGCATTTCGAGGCGCCCGGATTCGACGCGGGCCAGATCGATCACATCGGTGAGCAGCCGCTCGAGCGTCACCGCCGAGGAGCGCAGGGTCTGCACCATGTCCTGCTGCATCGGCGCCAACTCGGTGCGCGCCAGCACGTCGGCGATACCCATCACCCCGTTCAGCGGCGTGCGGATTTCGTGGCTCATATTGGCGAGGAATTCGCTCTTGGCGCGGTCGGCGCTCTGTGCGTCGTCGCGCGCCTTCTCCAGCGCCTCAGCCGCCCGCTGCATGTCGGTCAGGTCGACGCAGACCGAGACGACGCCGCCGCCGGGCATGCGCCGCTCTTCGATGCGCAGCCAGCGCCCGTCGGAAAGCCGTTGCTCGAAGGTCGACGGCGCCGCGCGGCGGCGCGCCAGGCGCTCCTTGACCCACGCGTCCGCGCCTCCGTCCAGCTCGACCTCGGCGTAGTGATTGCAGGCGACACCCGCACGCAGCAAGGTCTCGAAAGTGGCGCCCGGGGTCATGTGGGCGCCGACGCCGCTGTTCAGCTCGGCATAGCGCGAGTTCCACTGCATCAGACGGTCCTCGACGTCGAACACGGCGAGGGCGTAGGGAATGACATCGAGCGCGACACGCATGCGGTCGAGCGAAACGCGGCGCAGAGAGTTCTCGATCGCCACGACCGCGACGGCGGTCATCACGATCACGGCGACCAGCGCGGCGACCGCCGCCGCCATGACCGCACGGTCGACCACCTGGTGCGGTACGCTGACCGTGGGATCAGGCAGAATCGTTACGGCGCTCATGCCGGTGAAATGCATGCTGCAGATGGCGAGCGTGAACAGGCCCGCGCCGATCGCCTGCTCGCGCAGGCGCTGAGCGTGACCGGCGGCGGCGACTGCGGCGGCGGCCATCAGGACGCCGACGACGACCGAGGCGACCGTATAGCCCGCGTCCCAGTACAGGGCGCCCTGGATGCGGAAGGCGGCCATGCCGACGTAGTGCATGGCCGAAATTCCGGCGCCCAACAGGGCGCCTCCGACGGCGAGGCTTGCGAGCTTTGGGCGTGCCGCGGCGATTCCGAAGCCGAGGCCGGTGCTGACGATGGCCAGGATGAGGGAAAGGCCGGTGCCGAGGGGTTCGTAGCCCGTGGTGAGCTTCGGTTGGTAGGCCAGCATGGCGATGAAATGCGTGGCCCAGATGCCGCAGCCGGCCGCGATACCGCAAAATCCGATCCAGGCGAGCTTGAGGCCGCCCTGGCTACGGGCAGCCAGGGCGTAGAACCGGAACGCTGTAATGGCGGCGGTTGCACAGACGACGGCGGCCACGAGGACGAGCCGCCAGTCGTGGTCCACCAGAACGCAGGACAGGACCTTCAGCACGAGAGTGTTCCCTGACTCCCGTCAGATTCGCGTAATCTCGTTATTATTCGGTGACTACGCCCTGAGGGCGAAATCGGACGCCATTGCAACCGCGCTGCCGAAATCGCTAAGGTCGTTGTGCTCAAAGGGGATCGCACAAGTTCATGAATCGTAATTTTACCCTCTTCGTGGTCGCCGGCATGGTGCTGGGGGTCCTGGTCGGCTGGGCGTGCAACGCCTGGCTCGACGCGCCGGCGGCCAAACAGGCGGCCGACGACCTGGGCCTGATCACCGACATCTTCCTGCGCCTGATCCGGATGATCATCGCGCCTTTGGTGTTCTCGACCCTGGTCCTGGGCATTGCGAAGATGGAGGACGCCGCGACCGTCGGGCGCGTCGGCGTGCGCGCGCTGGGCTGGTTCATCGTCGCGTCGCTGGTGTCGCTGTCGCTGGGTCTGGTGATCGTGACCCTGCTGCACCCGGGCGCGGGCCTGCACCTGCCGCTGCCCCCGGCCGGCGCGAAACCCGAAGGCGTCAGCGCCGGCGACTTCACGCCCGAGGGCTTCATCGCGCACATCATCCCGACCTCGATCATCGACGCCATGGCGAAGAACGAGATCCTGCAGATCGTCATCTTCTCGGTCCTCGTCGGCATCGCCATCGCGAGCCTGCAGAAGCGCGCGCCAGCGGTGGTCGAGCTGGTCGAACAGATCGTGCAGATCATGCTGAAGGTGACGGGTTTTGTGATGATGACCGCGCCGCTGGCGATTTTCGCAGCGCTGGCGTCGACGGTGGCTGAGCACGGCCTGTCGATCCTGGTCACCTACGCCGGTTACATCGGCGGTTTCTATCTCGCGCTTCTGATCCTGTGGGCAATGACAATCGGCGCCGCGTGGCTGTTCATCGGCATGCGGGCGCCGAAACTGGTCGTCGCCGTGCGCGAACCGATCCTCGTCGGCTTCTCGACGACGAGTTCGGAAGCGGCCTATCCGAAAACCCTGGAACAGCTCGAACGCTTCGGCATCGCGCCACGCATCGCGAGCTTCGTTCTGCCGCTCGGCTATTCGTTCAACCTGATGGGCTCGATGGTCTATGCGACCTTCGCCATCCTGTTCATCTGTCAGGCCTACGACATCCACATGACGCTGGGGCGGCAGATCACCATGCTGCTGCTGTTGATGGTGACGTCGAAGGGACTGGCGGGCGTGCCGCGCGCGTCGCTGGTGGTGATCTTGGCGACCCTGGCCTATTTCAGCCTGCCGCTGGCCGGCCTGACCCTGATCCTGGCGGTCGATCACATCATGGACATGGGCCGCACGGCCACCAACGTGATGGGCAATTCCATCGCCGCAGCCGTTGTCGCCAAATGGGAAAAGGCGCTCGGACCGCCGGTGGAAGACCTGGCCCAGGTAAACGAGTTGTAATCTAACCGCCTTGGCCGTTCCGTTGCGGCCGTCCTATATAGCCGGCAACCGTCACTCGCGACGTCCACCTGAACCGGGGAAGACCATGACCTTCGCCAAGCGTATCGCAGCCCTCGTCGCCGCCGTCGTCGTGCCGCTATCGCTCGCCGGGTGCGGCTACAACACCTTGCCGACCCAGAAGAACGCCGCCCAGGCCAAGTGGGCCGACGTGCAGGCCGACTATCAGCGCCGCGCCGACCTGATCCCGGCCCTGGTCAACACCGTGAAGGGCTATGCCGCCCAGGAAAAATCGGTCCTGGTCGAAGTGACCCAGGCCCGCGCCAGCGCCGGCCAGATCCACGTCGATCAGAACACCTTGAACGACCCGGCTAAGTTCCAGCAGTATCAGGCGGCGCAGGGCTCGCTCGGCGACTCCCTCAACCGCCTGATGGTGGTGGTCGAAAAGTACCCGGACCTGAAGTCCAACACCAACTTCCTGGCGCTGCAGAACAGCCTGGAGATGACCGAGAACCGCATCACCATCGCGATCCGCGACTACAACGCGGCGGCCAACACCTATAACACCTCGATGGTGACCTTCCCGACCCTGCTCTGGCACAACACTTTCCAGTCCAGCTACAAGCCGCTGCCGCTGTTCGCGGCGTCGGCGGCCGCGCAGAACATGCCGACGGTCGACTTCTCGACCCCGTCCGCAGCGCCTGCCGCGCCGCCCGCGAAATGAGACTGTTCGCTCTCGCGAGCGCGGCAAGGTTCGCCGCGCTCGCCTTCTCTGCTCTGGTCCTGGTGGCGGCGCCCGCGCGCGCCGATCCGAACTTTCCGGAGCTGAACGGACGCCGCGTCGTTGACGATGCGCACATCCTGCCGGCCGCAACCCAGACCGCGATCCAGGAAAAGCTCGCCGACCTCGAAGGCAAGACCACCGATCAGATGGTGGTCGTCACCGTGCCCTCGCTGCAGGGCTACACGATCGAGGACTACGGCTACAAACTCGGCCGCAAGTGGCAGATCGGCCAGAAGGACAAGAACAACGGCGTCCTGTTCCTTGTAGCGCCCAGCGAACACAAGGTGCGCATCGAAGTCGGCTATGGCCTGGAGCCGGTGCTGACCGACACGCTGTCCTACACGATCATCCAGGACAAGGTGCTGCCGAAGTTCCGCTCCGGCGACATGGCCGGCGGGGTCAGCGACGGCGTCGATTCGGTCATCCAGCAGCTCACCCTCGATCCCGATCAGGCGGCGGCCAATGTGAAGGCCGCCCAACAGGCGCAGCAGGCCGCGCCCGCGCGGCACAGCCACGGCTTCCCGATCCAGGCGATCGTCTTCCTGATCATCCTCGTCGTCGTCGTCGGGCGCCTCGGCTTCTGGCCGCTGTTCCTGCTCGGCGGCATGCGCGGCGGCGGCTTCGGCGGCGGCGGCTGGTCCGGAGGCGGCGGGTTCAGCGGCGGCGGCGGCGGATTCAGCGGCGGCGGAGGCTCCTTCGGGGGCGGCGGCGCTTCGGGGGGTTGGTGAGATGCTGAAACTGACGGATGCCGACCGTGACCGCATCGCTGCGGCGGTCGCCGAAGCCGAGACCAAGACCTCCGGCGAAATCTTCTGCGTGATGGCCAAGAAGGTCGGCGAGTATCGCGAAGCGTCCTTCGCCTGGGCCGCGGTGTTCGCCCTGGCGCTGCCGTTCGCGGGCGTGCCCTTCGGCCTGACCCCCGACAAACTCCCCTTGCCGTTCCTGGGCGCGGACTGGAAGGCCGTGCAATCGTCCGGCATCGACGGGGCGGTCACCAACGCGCTGATCGCCTATGCGCTCGCGCAAGCGGTGCTATTCGTGGTGCTGTTGCTGGTCTTCCTGCTGCCGCCGGTGCGCCGCTTCCTCACGCCCAAGGCGCTGAAGCGCGAGCGGGTGCGCCGCGCGGCGCTGGAGCAGTTCTTCGCCAAGGCGCTGCACTTGTCGGAGGGCCGCACCGGCGTGCTGATCTTCGCCTCGGAAGCCGAGCGGATGGTCGAGATCGTCGCCGACGAGGACATCCACGAAAAGGCCGGCGAGGACCAGTGGGAAGGCGCGGCCCAGCGCCTGGCCGCCGGCATCAAGGCCGGCAAGGTCGCCGATGGCTACATCGACGCGATCAAGCACGTGGGCCACGTCCTGGCCCAGCATTTCCCGGCCAACGGGCCAAACCCGAACCAGCTCCCGGACCGCCTGATCGAGATTTGAGCGGGGTCCAGATCACGGCAAATTCAAGGGTTTGCCGGCTTGGGTGGGTTCTTCTGCGGGTTCGCGCGTTCTAGGTTGGGTAAGCCATGCCGCGCATCCTGACCTACAATGTGCATCGCTGCGTCGGCGTGGACCGGCGCCTCGACGTGGGCCGCATCGCTGCGGTCATCGGCGAGCACGAACCCGACATCGTCTGCCTGCAGGAGGTGGACGTGCGCCGCGCGCGCACCGGCCGGGTCGATCAGGCCCACGCCATCGCGCGCGAGTTGGCCATGACCTTCCATTTCAACGCGGCCTTCCACGTCGAAGAAGAGAGCTATGGCGACGCCATATTGACCAACCGGCCCGAGCGGCTGGTGCACAAGGGCGCCCTGCCGACGCTGAAGGGCGTGAAGGGGTTGGAGCCGCGCGGCGCGGTGTGGGTCGCGGTCGACTTCGACGGCGTCGAGCTCAATGTCATCAACACGCACCTGGGTCTGGTGCCGCGCGAGCAGCGGCTGCAGGCGGCCGCGCTGGTCGGCAAGGATTGGCTGGGTCATGCGGATTGCGCCGATCCCGTCGTGCTGGTCGGCGATTTCAACGCGACGTCGCTGACGCGTCCGTATCAGCGGCTGGCGGCGCGCCTGTTCGACGCACAGAAGGCGCCGGCGATCGCCAAGACCCTGCCGACCTTCCCCTCGGCTTTTCCCGTACTTCGCATCGACCACTGTTTCATCAGCCCCGGGGTGACCGTCACCCAGGTGCAGGCGCCCTTCTCGCCGCTGGCGCGGATGGCGTCGGATCATTTGCCGCTGGTGGTCGACTTCCAGCTCTCGTCCGCCGCCGCCGCATCGGCAGCCTGAGCCACGGTGCGTTTCAGAATTCGCGACAGCCGCCGTCTACGCCACGGCCGCCAGGAATCCGCCGGCGTTGCGGGATCGCCGATCTGCCATTCGGCCATCCATTTTGAGCCGAACGACGCCTTGCCGGGCGAGAGCAACGAGAGCCGGCCGTCGTTCAATTCCTCGATCGTCGCGTTCAGCGAACCGCTGGCGGCGTAGGCCCAGTCGAAGGATTCGCTGTCGACGCCGAGGAAATGGCCCACCGTGCGGGCGCGGTGACGGCGGATGAATTCCGACACCGCGTCACCCTCTTGCTCGGCCTCGATGGCCACGTCGCATTCGGTGTCGAAGCCGCCGGAGCGGTTGTTCAGATTGGTCGAGCCGACGCGCAGAATGCGGTCGTCGATGATCGTGACCTTGGCATGGACGATGATGTCGTGGCCCTGGCGCGTGCGCGGCGTCCAGGCGCTGAAGCGATGGTACAGATCGGCGCGACGCAGCCGGTCGAGGATGGCGCGGCGCGCGCTGTCCATGGCGAAATGATCGAACCACGACGGCGCCCGAGCGGTCGATACCACCACCACCTCGGGTCCGTTCGGTTCTTCAAGGCGAAGCGCCAACGCTGCGGCGATGATCGGCGAGGTGAAGTACTGGTTCTCGAGATAGATCAGTTTTTTCGCGCTCGCGATCGCCTCGAGATGCAGCTGTTCGTTCTCGCGGATCCCCGCGGCGCCGCGCCATGCGGGTTCCGTGCGTGCGATCCCCATCGGAACATCGATCGCGTCGGGCGCAATGTCGCCCGGCCAGTGGTCGAACGCCTCGGTGATCGGGTCGATCTTCTCGCCCGTGCCCTCGAACCACCGTTCACGCGCCAAGTCTCCCAGCGCCCGCGCCGCCGGCCCGTCGAGCAGACACATGGTCTCGTGCCGCGGCGGAAAAAGAATCCCGGTGGGGGTGCAGCGCCGCGGGTCCTGGTCGCGGTGCGCGGCCTCGTCCCAACGGTCGACCGACACGTCGCCGCCGCCGCAGAGCGCCAGGCTATCGTCGATCACCACCACCTTCTGGTGGTGGCAGGCGCCGAAGGGCCGCGCCCGGTCCAGGCGGAAATTGATCGGCCCCCGCCGGAACCAGTCGAAGGCCCGTTGGGGAAAGAAATCCTGACCCCAGGCCAGCGGCAGCGGCATGCGCCAGATCAGCAGCCGGACCTTGAGCGCGGGGTTGTCGCGCACGAGGCGGCGCAGCAGATGGCCGATCTCGGTCCCGCGGTCGTGGACCCCGCCGTCGGGCTGCAGCCGGGTTCTGGGGTCGAACTGCCAGCCCAGCATCAGGATCGATTTCTGGGCCCGGGGCAGGACCTCGGCCAGGGCCTCGAAATAGGCGGCGTTCTCCATCAGGACGGAAAACCGCCCCGCCCTCTCCACCCGCCAGCAGTTGTCCCCAGCTTTCAGCAGCACCGTGCGGGTCCTCGGCCGTGGCTGTTTCTAGAGCCGCGCGCGCCCACGGCAACGCTGCGGGTGACCGAAAGTTCATTGCCTTCAGCGTTGCGGCGGTTGGAGCGAAGGAGGATAATGCCCGCCTCGCCCCCGCTTTGGGGCATGGGCGAAGGGCTATGCTCGATTTCCTCTTCACACTGGTGACGGTCCTGGCTGCGGCCGCCTTCGGCCAGTTCGGGGTGACCCTGGATTCCAAGCCCGGCGCCCAAACCGCCGCCAATCCCGAGGTGCGCCGCACCGTCCAAGGCGGCGCTCCGGCCCATGGCCAGCTGCCTTCTCAGATGTCCGGCCAGATGCCTGGCCAAATGCCTGGGATAAAGGCCGCCGCGCACGTCGTACGCCTGCCCGCGCCTGCGGTTCCGACGGTCGGCCGAAAGGGCGGCTGAACGCCTCATTCCGCTTTGCGCGCGGTTTACTTACCGTTAGGGTTTCGTCTAACGCGCGAACTTGGAAACGCAGAAAGCGTGAGCTGCCGCGCCCTGAACATGAGCCGCGCCCATGAGAGTCCGACCCCGCTCCCCCCTGAATTTTTCC
Organism: Caulobacteraceae bacterium; assembly: GCA_036501825.1. GTDB lineage: Bacteria > Pseudomonadota > Alphaproteobacteria > Caulobacterales > Caulobacteraceae > JAFECT01. The sequence continues at coordinate 124,178 of DASXZP010000005.1, forward strand.
GGGCCTGAACCGCTGGTCCTGAAACCGTCGGACGTCCTGGAGACGAGCCAAGCCCCGGACTCGGAAGCGGAAACCCCGGCGCACGACGCACATCCGAACGCCGCGGACTTGGAAGCCGACGCCGTGGCCCATGCCGACCTCGCCCACGAGGTGCTGCCCACGCCCGAACCCCAGCCGGACGCCCACGCAGCGCCGGCGGCGGGCGTCGATGCGCCGCCGGTCGCGGCGACCTACCGGTCCGAGGGCGTCTTCGCCCGTTCCGGCCGCATCACCTTGAACCTGCGCGACCCCGAGCCGTCCGCCGGCGAGGATGACGACGACGCGCCGCTGATCCTCAGCCACCCCATCCCCAACACGCCGGTCGAAGCCCCTGAGCCGGTCTTCTCCAATCCGGCCCACGAGATGCGGCCGCCGCTGCGCACAGCCGACCTTCGTCCCGAGCCGCCGCTGCCCGAGCCCCAACCGGAAGCGGTCGCGCCGCGCCCCGATCCGGCGCCGGCGCTCGCCCCGACGCCTGCGCCCGAAACGCCGATCATCACGCCGGTCGCCACCTTCGATGGCCGCTCCAAGCGCGCCCGCGGCAAGGCCGCCGCTATCCGCACCGTCGCCGGCGACACCGATCCCGCCGCCGGCGGCCGCTTCGCCTATCTGATCGCCGCCGCGGTCTCGGTCCTGTGGGTCGGCACGGTCGGAGGCTGGGCCTTCTATCAGGCAGGCCTCGGCGAACTGCAGATGGCGCCCCTGAACCTCGCCATGCTGACGATCGTCGCCCTCGGACCGGTCGGTCTGATCTTCACCGCCGCGCGACTGATGCGGCAGAGCGCACGGCTGATGGCCGAGACACGCCGGGCGCGCGATCTCTCCGAAGCCATGGTGGCGCCCGCGGCGCTGGCGGCAAAGGAAACCGTCGAACTGGTCCGGGCGCTGCGCGCCGAGATCGACGAGTCCACCGCGACCGCCCTGCGTGCGCGCAGCGAACTCTCCGACCTGCGCGACGCGCTGAAGGACCAGACGCGCGAACTGTCCGACGCCGCCGTCGAAGCCGAACGCGGCGCCAAGACCCTGCGCGAGAGCATGGGCCTCGAACGCGACGAGATGCAGAAGCTGGCGGCCCACCTCGACCAGCAGTCGGGCAATGTGCTGGAAGCGGTCGACCGTCAGGCGCGCATGGTCGCCGACGCGTCGGACCTGGCGCAGACGCAACTCGGCGAAGCGGAGGCGGCGCTCGCCGCGCGCGCCGCCGACCTCGCCGCCGCCTCCACCGAAGCGCAGGACGCCGCGCGCCTCGCCGCCGACGATCTTGCGCGCCAGACCATCCGCCTGGAGACCGCGGGCTCCGGCGTAGCCGAACAGATCCGCTCCGTCGAAGAAGGCCTGTCGCAACAGCGCGGCGCCCTGGTCAACGCCGCCTATGCGCTGCGCAGCGAGCAGGAAGACTTCTCGGCCCAGGTGGAAACCCAGCGCGCTCAGTTGATCGAAACGCTCAGCCACGCGCGGCTCGCGTCGGCCGACCTGTCCGACATCGCCCAGCGCAATTCCGAGGCGTTGAACGCCCTGGTGCACAAGGCCGGCGAAGAGATGAAGGTCCTCGCCGACGCCGCCGATCGCGAACGCAACACCTTCCACGACGACGCCGCCGTGGGCGTGGAGAAGTTCAAGACTCTTGCCGCCGACACCCGCGACGCCCTGCTGCGCGAGACCGAGCGCGGCCTGTCGCACATCGCCAATGCCGCCACCGACGCGCGCCGCCTCGCCGAAGAGTCCGTCGACGCCGCCCAGGCGCGCATTGAACAGCTGAACGAGAACGCGGCCGAAGCGGGCCGTCATCTCAACTCGACCATCCAGACCGCCGCTGAACGCGCCCAGGCGATGTTCGACCGGTCCGCCGCCATGCTTTCCGAAGCGGGCCGCCGCGCCGACGAGCATCTCGGCCTCGTCGCCCAGGGTACGGAGTCGCTGATCGAGCGGTCCTCGAGCCTGCTGGATCAGGCCGGCCGCGCCGCGGACGAACGCTTCAGCGCCGTCGCCGCGCGCGCCCGCGCCGTCGCCGACCAGTCCAACGCCCTGCTCGATCAGGCGAGCCGTGACGCCGACGAACGCTTTGCCGCGGCCGCCGCCCGCGCCCACGCGGTCGCCGATCAGTCCACCGCCATGCTCGACCAGGCCAACCGCCAGGCCGACGAACGTTTCGCCGCCGCCGCCGCACGCGCGCATGCGCTGGTGGATCAGTCCGCGGTGATGATCGACGAGGCGGGCGAACGCTCCGCCGCGCGTCTGGAATCGAACCTCGCCGCCGTGCGCGCGGCGTTGAGCGACCTCGACCATGCGCTGAGCGACATCGACGGCCGCGCCGCGCGCCTGCCCGAAGCCGCGCGCGCCCGCGTCGACGAAATCAAGATCGCCGTCGAAGCCGGCATCGCCTCGGTCTCCGCCGCCGCGCAGAAAGCCGCCGCCGAGACGCTGGCGGTCGACGCCGCGTTCCAGGACCGGGTGAAGCGCAACTACGACATGCTGACCGAAGCCGTGCGTCTGATGACGGTGGTGAACGGCGCCGCGGCGGCAACGTCGGCGCGACCGGATCCGGCGTCGGAGCCGCGCCTCTCGGTGCGCACCCAGGCCCGCGCCGAGCGCCTGCAGCAACGCAACGACGAGTTCGCGACGCCCGACATCAAGGCCGCGCCGCAAGCGCCTGTGGCTCCGCCGGTCGCGCAAACGCCGGCTGTTACGCCTCAGCAACCGGTCATGCGCAGGCCCGAACCGCAGCCGCAGCCGCAAGCGCAGACCCAGCCGGAACCGGCGCCCGCCGGCGGCTCCTCCGCCCTGCGTCCGCGGCTTCGCCTGACGCCCACCCAGGCGGACAACGAAGTGAAGAGCGCCTTCGAACAGACCCCGCGTCGCGAGGTCGAGGGCTGGACCTGGCGCGACCTGCTGAACGGCATGGACAATCGCGGCGGCGGCGATGCCGCGCCGCCGAAGTCGCCCGAACCGCCCGCGGCGCGCGTGGACGACGCGGAGCTCGACAATCTGTCGGACCGCATCATCGACGAGATCGCGGCCCTGGGCGTCGATCCGAACGCCCTGTTGCCGCGCACGCGCATCGAGGAAGCCGCCGCCGCCTATCAACGCGGCGACTACGACGGCGCCCGCCTGGTCGCGCGCCGCGTGGCGCCGGCCGCTGTGCGCCGCATCGCGCGCCGCATCCTCACCGAACAGGGTCTGCGCGACGCCGCCGACCGTTTCGCCATCCGTTATGAGGCGCTGATCGATGAGGCGGCGCGCAAGGATCACGACGGTTTCCGCGTGCAGGCGCTGCTCAACTCCGATCCGGGCCGCGCCTTCCTGTTGATCGACGCCGCCATCGGCGACCTGAACTAGTTGCGGCGGCTTTCAGTCCGCGAGGAAGTCTGGCCGCTCGCTCGGCCCTTCACCATCTCGCGTGGTTCCCGCACCGAGACCCGCGTCGTCGTCGTCGAGATCGAGGATGAAGACGGCCGCGCCCGCGGTCGGGGCGAGTCCGTGCCCTATCCGCGCTATGACGAAAGCGTCGAGGGCGTGCTGGCCCAGATCGACGCCGTGCGCGACGACCTCGAAGCCGGCCTCGACCGCGCCCTGTTGCAGAGCCGCCTGCCGCCCGGCGCCGCGCGCAACGCGGTCGACTGCGCCCTGTGGGACCTGGAGGCCAAGGTATCTGGCCGGCGTGCGTGGATGCTGGCGGGCCTGGCCGAGCCGCACCCGGTCACCACCGCCTTCACCATCTCGCTCGATACGCCGCAGGCCATGGCGGCCGCGGCGCGCGAAGCGGCGGACCGGCCGCTGTTGAAATTGAAACTCGGCGGCGGCCGCGATCTGGAACGGGTCCAGGCGGTTCGCGCCGCGGCGGCCAAGGCGCGGCTGATCGTCGACGCCAACGAGGCCATGAGCTTCGAAGACCTGACCCGCCTGGCGCCCGAGTTTGCGCGGCTCGGCGTCGAGCTGATCGAACAGCCGCTGCCGGCAGGGGCCGATGAGGCTTTGGAGAACTATGACAGTCCTGTGACGCTTTGCGCCGACGAGAGTCTGCACACGCGGGCGGAACTCGAGGCCTGCGCGCGGCGCTACGGCGCGGTCAATGTGAAGCTGGACAAGACCGGCGGCCTGACCGAAGCGCTGGCGCTCAGCCGCGAAGCCCGCGCACGGGGCCTTAAACTCATGATCGGATGCATGGTTTCGACGTCGCTATCGATCGCGCCGGCTTCGCTGTGCGCACAGGACGCCGCGGTCGTCGACCTCGACGCACCGTTGCTGTTGGCGCACGACCGCAAGCCCGGATTGCGCATCGACGGATCGACCATCGCGCCGCCCGATGCGGCCCTCTGGGGATAAGCCTGTGGATAACCCGCGCGAGTGAGGCCAATCGGTCTCACCTCGACCCTTCGCGGGGCGATTCGTTCAGCGGATCACCGTTCACGCTTGACCGTCGCCCCTCTCCCCGACAGTTTGATGACGCGGCGTCCTGTCAGACATGCGCCGGGGGCACATGGATACGTCCGACCACGCCGGGTCCGCCCGGACCGCGCTGCTGATCACGGGGTTCGGTCCGTTCCCGGGCGCTCCGGTCAATCCTTCCGCAGAAATCGTGCAACGTCTGATCGACCAGGCTTGGTCGCCTCGCGGCGCGCGCGTGCGGGCCCTGGTCGCGCCAGTGCGCTGGTCCGGCTCGGCCGAAACCATCGATGAAGCTTTGCGGGAGGGCCGCTGCGACGGCGCCCTTTTGCTGGGGGTCGCCGGCAAGGCGCGCGAGTTCCGCGTCGAGATGCGCGCGCGCAACCACGTCGACCGCCACAAGCCGGACGCCGACGGCAAGCTGTGGCGTAACGAAAAGATCGACCCCACCGGTCCCGCCGTCGCGCGGTCGACCGCGCCGGTGGCGGAAATGGTCCGCGCCATTCAGGACGTGGGCTATCCGAGCGTCGCCTCGTCTGACGCGGGCGACTATCTCTGCAACTTCAGCTTCTACCGCCTGCTGACCGGCGTCGGTGACGGCGTCGACGGACCGCCGGTCGGATTTCTGCACATCCCGCGTTTCTTCGAGCGCGACGGAGTCGATGTTCCGGTCGAACTCGACGATCTGGAACGCGCCGTGAAGGCCGCGGCCACCGCCTTTGCCTTCAGCCTGATGCCGCGGACGGCCGCCCTCGCCCTAGCCTGAACGCGAGCACCAATCCCATCACCGACAGCGCGCTCATCGCCAGATAGGCGTAGGCGCCGTAACGGTCGTACAGAGCGCCCGACAGAATCGTCGCCAGCCCGATCAGCACGCCCGACGACAGGGCCGAACTCAGTGTCTGGCCCGCGGACTGCGCCTCACGCGGCGCAATCTCTTCCACCAGGTGCAGACCGCCGATGTAGCAGGCGGTGAAGGTCAGCGCGTGCAGGATCTGCAGCGGCCAGAGCAGCCACAGCGGCGGCGCGAAGGCGAAGGCCGTCCAGCGCACGACCCCGCCCAGGCCGCCGAGCAGCACCAGATTCAACGGCCCGACCTTTCGCCGCCACGGCTCGAAGAACCAGAAGAAGACGATCTCGGCGGTGACGCCGGCGCCCCACAGCAGGCCGGTGGTCTGGTCGCTCAGCCCCTGCGCCTTCCACAGGATCGCGGAAAAGCCGTAGTAGGTCGCGTGCGCCGCCTGGATCAGGCCCACGGCGCAGATGGCGGTCATGAACTTCCCATCGCCGACCAGACGGCCGAGGCCCTGGAAGCGCGCCGCGCGGCTGACCGGTCCGTCGTCGTTCACCGGCTCGCGCGGCAGAATAAGCGCCGCGACCAGCGACGATGCCGCGATCGCCGCCATCATCCAGACCAGCACCGCATTGGTGCCCGTTCGCGTGATCAGCCAGCCCATCACGACGTTAGCCAGAATGAAGGCGAGCGAGCCCACGCCGCGCGGCACGGCGAAGCGATAACCCTCGCGCCGCGAGCGGCGCAACGACAGCACGTCGATCAGCGGAATGATCGCGCCCAGCGCCGTCGCAGCTACGAACCACAGCGCCAGCCACGCCGCCAAGCCGCGCGTCAGGCCGATGGCGACATAGGCCGCGAAGGTCGCGAGCCCCAGCAGAGCGATGGCCGTGCGCCGCAGCGTGAAACTGTCGGCCCAGACCGCGATCAGCGGGCTGGAAACCAGCCGCGCCAGCATCGGCGCGCCGAGCACCACCCCGATCTCCGCCCCGCTCAGCCCGTGGGCGGAGAACCAGCGCCCGATGAACGGCAGGCTGACGCCGGTGCCCGCGAAGGTCACCGCGTAGAAGAGCGCCAACCGCCACACGCCGCCGCTGAGGCTCGTTTTCAGCATGGGGCTGCTATAACCTGAGCCATGGCCTTGTCGAACCGATGGATCCTGGCGCTGGCGGCGCTGAACGGGTTTCTGGGCGTGGCGCTGGGCGCGCTGGCGACCCACGGCGTCGCCGACCCGCATGCGAAGGAGCTGATCCGCACCGGCGCGCTCTATCAGCTGATCCACGGCGCGGCCGCCGCCGCCGTTCTGTCCCGCTCGCGCTGGAGCGCGCTGCTGATGTCGGCCGGCGCCTTCCTGTTCGGCGTCTCGATCTACGCCCTCGCTTTCGCGACCCAGCCGTCCGGCGCGTCGATGGCGGCCATGCTCCCGATCCTTGGGCCGGTGACCCCGCTCGGTGGCCTGCTGATGATGGCTGGCTGGCTTGGCCTGCTGGTCACAGCCTTCCGCCGAAAACCGGGCCAGCCGGAAAACCCTTGACCTCTCAACTATCTCTGGCGAGAGAGTCCGCATGGCCGCGTTCCAGACCGATGCCTCCCGCCGGGGGCTGTTTCCCGAGATTGAGCCCTTCGCCTACGGCTGGATGCCGACGGAGTCGAAGCACGAGGTTTACTACGAAGAATGCGGCCTGCCGGGCGGGCGGCCTGCGGTGGTGCTCCACGGCGGCCCGGGCGGGGCGATCAACCCCGGCATGCGGCGCTTCTTCGATCCGACCAAGTGGCGCACCACCCTGTTCGACCAGCGCGGCTGCGGCCGCTCGCGCCCGCACGCGATCTTGGACGACAACGACACCTGGAAGCTGATCGAGGACATCGAGCGCCTGCGCGAACGTTGCGGCGTGGAAAAGTGGACCGTGTTCGGCGGCTCGTGGGGATCGACGCTCGCGCTGGCCTACGCGATCACCCATCCTGACCGCGTCGACGCGCTGATCCTGCGCGGCGTGTTCCTGCTGACCAAGCGCGAGCTCGCCTGGTTCTACCAGGACGGCGCCTCGATGGTGTTCCCCGATGCGTGGGAGCGTTACCTGGCGCCGATCCCCGCGGCCGAGCGCGGCGACATGATGGGCGCCTACTACAAGCGCCTGACCAGCGCCGATCCGGACGAGCGTCTGGAAGCCGCGGTCGCGTGGTCTTCCTGGGAAGGCGACACCATCTCGGTGCGCGGCCCCGAGGCGCGGCCGGAGAAGTTCGCCGAAGCCGACTTCGCCATCGCCTTTGCGCGGCTGGAGTGTTGGTACTTCGTCAACAACGGCTTCCTGCCGGAAGAAGGCTGGATCCTGAAGAACGTCGACAAGATCCGCCACATCCCGACCTGGATCGTGCAGGGCCGCTTCGACATGGTCACGCCCATGGAAAGCGCCTGGTCGCTGAAACAGGCGTTCCCGGAAGCCAACCTCGAGGTCATCGGCGACGCGGGCCACGCCTCGACCGAACCGGGCATCATCGACGCCCTGGTGCGCGCAACGGACGAGGCGTTCAAGCTGTAAGGGCAATTTACCACTAAGCGCACTAAGCGCACGAAGCCGTCGCGCGCCCGTCCAGCGCCGCTTGCATTTGATTGATCGACCGCGCAGCGCGCGGTCCTTTTCATATCTTTGTGTGCTTCGTGCGCTTCGTGGTCCGTCTTACTTGTTGAAAGCAACGTACTGCCCGATCAAGCCCTTCGCCAACGGCTCGATGCGCGCCTCGTCGTCGTTCGAGAGAACGATCACGGTCAGGTTGAGATCGGGAACGCGGTAGACCACGGCGCCAAAGCCTGGGCCGTGACCGTTGTGCCACCAGGCGCGATGGCCCGCGACCTTGTCGGTGACCCAGCCATAGCCGAAGCCGTGGCCCCAGTCGGTGAACATGGCCTTGGTGGATGCGCTCGATAGCACGCCCCCCGCGAACAGGGCGTCTTCCCATTTGAGGAGATCACCGGCGGTGGAATAGACCGCGCCGGCGCCCGAAGCGCGGACGTTCACCGCCCAAGCGGTGGTGATCCATTTGCCGTTTTCTTCGAGGTTACCGACCGCGCGGTGCGGCGGCGCGATGTCGCCGGCGAGACCGGTATGCGCCATGCCGAGCGGCTGGAAGAAGCGCTTGTGCATGAACACGTCGAGCGTCTGACGGGTGAGCCGCTCCACGATCAGGCCCAGCAGGACATAGCCGGTATTGTCGTACTTGAACTTCGTCCCCGGCGGAGCCTCCAGCGGGAGGTCGCGCACCAGGGCGATCACGTCCTCTGGCTGCTTACCCATCCAGCTGTCGAACTTGGCGCCAAGTACAGCGGTGTGGTTGGGGATGCCGGAGGTGTGGGCCAGGAGATGCTGCACGGTGACGTCGCGCCATGACGCCGGCGCCTCGGAGATGTATTTGCCGACGTGGTCATCGGGAGATAGGGCGCCGTCGTCCACCAATGTCAGCACCGCGGCGGCGGTGAATTGCTTGGTGATTGAGCCGAGGTGGAAGAGAGTCCGCATGTCATTGCGAATTTTTCGCGAGCGATCCGCGTAACCCACGGCTATTTCGAAAACCGGGCGACCATTGCGCGCCATCAGGACCACGCCGTCGGTGAACGCGCGGTCGGCGTAGGTCTTTACCAAGGCCGTAAACGCGGCGGTGTCGGTATGAGCGTCGGCGCGGCGGGCGACACCGAGGGCGGCGGCGCCGGCTAAACCAAAGAAGGACCGGCGCGTCGTCATGGGGTTGTCTCTAGAACAGGAAGCCTCTGCCGCGCGGCAGTTCGGAATAGCGGTGCACGCGCACGGCTTGCACCAGGCCCATGCCGACCATCACCGTCACCATCACTGTCCCGCCGTAGGACATCAGGGGCATCGGCACGCCCACCACCGGCGCAAGGCCGATCACCATGGCGCCGTTGATCAACACGTAGAAACCGAAAGCGGCGGTGACGCCGGCGGCGGCCATCCGGCCGAAGTGGCTGTGCGAGGTGGACGCGATGCGCAGGCCCGCGGCGACGATCATGCCGTAGGCCAGCAGCAGGATGAAACAGCCGACAAAGCCGAACTCTTCGGCGACGGTCGCGAAGATGAAGTCGGTCTGCTTTTCCGGCAGGTAGTTGAGTTGGCTCTGGCTCCCCAGCATGTAGCCCTTGCCCAGCAGGCCGCCGGACCCGGCCGCGATCGCCGCCTGGATGACGTGATAACCCTTGCCGGAAGGATCCCGATCCGGGTGCAGGAACACGTCAATGCGCGACTTCTGGAAGCCCTTCAGCAGGAACATGTAAACCGGTACGGCCGCCGCCGAGACGGTGACGAAGCCCGCGACGAGCACCTTCCAGGTCAGGCCCGCCATGAACATCATCACCCCGCCGGTAACCGCGAGCATGATGGCGGTGCCGAGGTCGGGCTGTTTGGCGACGAGCAGGACCGGCGCGCCGATCATGGCGGCGGGGATCAAGAGCTTCCACGACCAGCGCGCCTGCTTGGCGGTGAGGCTGTGGTAGAAGCGCCCAAGCGCCATCACCAAGCCGATCTTCATGATCTCCGACGGCTGGATGGTGAAGTGGCCGACGCCGAGCCAGCGCTTGCCGCCCAGGTGCGTCTGACCGACCGCCGCCGTCGCCACCAACAGGACGAGGGCGACGATGTAGATCGGATACGAGAGGCTGTACCAGACCTTCAGGTCGATCAGGCTCAAGACGATCATCACGCCGAACAGCAGGAAGAAGCGCGTCAGCTGCGCGCTCGCCCACGGGGCCCAGTGACCGCCGGCGATGGAATAGAGCATCATCCCGCCCACGCCGGCGACGAAGGCGAGCAACGCGGCCAGACGCCAGTCGATCTCGCCGAGCTTTTCGGAGATGCGGTCGCGTTGGCCGGGACGGGTAAGGGCGGAAACGGTCATGCGGCGCCCGCCTTGGTCGGGGTGGTCAGTGCAGCGGTCTGGCCGGGCGTGCTGTCCTCGACCGGCGCGTCGGGCTCAGCGGGCGGCGTGGGCTTGCCGGCCTTGGTGTCGGGCGGAATGACGCCGCCGAGGCGCGCCTTGATCTCAGGGTCCTTGATCAGCGCCGCGCGCATGATCTCGCGCACCTTGGGCGCGGAGGCGTCGGCGCCGAAGCCGCCGTGCTCGACCAGCACCGCCATGGCGTAGATCGGCTTGTCCTCCGGCGCGAAGGCGATGAACCACGCGTGGTCGCGCAGGTTCCAGGCGCCCTGGGCGCCGTGTGCGGTCTTGCCGGAGTGGGACTGCGCCGTGCCGGTCTTACCCGCGCACTTGATGTCGCCGAGACTGAGGTCGAGCTTGCCGGTGGCGGTGCCGCCGGGTTCGCTGGTCACGCCGGCCATGGCGGCGCGCACGATCTGCAGATACTGTGGCGAAAGGTTGAGTGGGGGCGCCTCGTCGCCGCGCGGCAACTCCTGGCCGCCGACCGATTTCACCAGCCGCGGGCGCAGCGCGACATTGCCGTTGGCGATGCGCGAACACATCACCGCAAGCTGCAGCGGGTTTACCTGCAAGGCGCCCTGGCCGATACCGAGGCTGGGTGTTTCACCGGCGTACCACGGCTGGTGATAGACGCGCTGTTTCCATTCCGGATCGGGCAACGTGCCCTTGCTCTGCGCGATGTGGATTTCGGGGAAGACTTCGTTGATGCCGAAGCGCCGCGCCATGGCGGTGATCCGCTCCGGCCCGACTGCGACGGCCGTCTGGAAGAAATAGATGTCGCACGAGGTGACGATCGCCCGGTGCAGGTCGAGCGTGCCGTGCGCCTTGTCGCAGTGGAAGACGTGGTTGCCGAACTGCCAGGCTTGATTGCAGGTGTGCGTCGTGTGTTCGCTCATGCCCATTTCGAGCATGGCCAGCGACACCATGGTCTTGAACGTCGACCCCGCCGGGAACAGACCATTCAGCGCCTTGTCGAGTAGCGGCTTGTGATCGTAGCCCGACCACGCCTTGTACGCGGGCCCGGGCACGCCGGAAACGAAGGCGTTGGCGTCGAAGCTGGGCGCCGAGAGCAGACAAAGGATGTCGCCGTTGCGGCAGTCGATCATCACCGCGGCGCCGGAATCGTCGCCGAACACCTCGAGCGCCTTGTTCTGCACGTCGGCGTCAAGGGTGAGGACGATATCCGAACCGGGGGTCGGGGGTTTGTCGCCGGCGCGATCTTCACCCACCACCTTGCCGCGGGCGTCGACCTCGACCTTCTGGCCGCCGGGCACGCCGCGCAGCTCCTTGTCGAAGGCCTTCTCGATGCCCTGCTTGCCGATACGGAAGCCGGGGCTGAGCAGCATCGGGTCGACATCGCCGTTGTGCGTCGCCTTGATCTTCTTCACGTCGTCGTCGGAGATCTTCGCGACATAGCCGATCACGTGCGCGAACGCGCCGCTAAAGGGATAGAAGCGGCTCTCGTTCATGTCGGCGACAACGCCGGGCAGGTCGGTGGCGTGCAGGTTCACCCGCGCGAAGTCGTCCCAGTTCAGATCGGTGGCGACGGCGACGGGCACGAAGCGCGGGCTCTCGTTGATCTCGGCGATCAGCTGGCGGCGCTTCAGAGCCGTCGCGGGCAGCAGCTCGGCTACCATGTTCAGCGTGCCGTCGAGGTCCTTGGTCTCGTCGCGCACCACCAGCACGCGGAAGCTGGCGCGATTGCCCGCCAGCACCACGCCGTTGCGGTCCTTGATCACCCCGCGCGGCGGCTGGACGATGCGGTAGTTGAACTGGTTGTGCTGGCTGAGCTGTTTGTAACGGTTGTTCTCGACCAGCTGCAGATAGCCCAGGCGGGTCACCAGCGCAGTCATGCCGAGCGCGGTGAACCCGCCCAGCAGGAAGGTCCGCCGCAGGAACCCGCCCTGACGCTCGTTGACGTCCTCGAAGAAGATCGCGGGTTCGTTCATCGGAAGCGCACGTCTCCGTCGTCGAACCGCTGGATCAGGCCATAGCCGAGCGGGAACAGCACCACCGTCGGCAGCCACTGCAGCAGCGTCCCCACGATGGTCGGCGCCACGCCGGCCTCGACGAGGGTGAACAGATAGACGCACAGGATCGCGGCGGTGGTGAGGCCGACATACCAGGCGAGCAGCACACCCACCTGCTGACCCACGATGAAGGCGCGGGCGCCGAGCGTCACGCCGTAGACGGCGAGCAGGGTCAGGGTCCAGACGCCGAGCGTCGAGTCGAGCTCGAGGTCGGTGAAAATGCCGACCAGGAACAGCACCACCGGTCCCAGGATCGAGGGCCGGATCAGCGGCCAGGCGAAGGCGAGGATCAGGCCGAAGATCGGCTCGGGCGGCGGCAGGCCGAACAGGCGCACATGCGTCGACAGCACCAGCGTCGCGGCGCAGGCCAGCAGCGCCGGATAGATCACCCAGTGCAGCGGTCCCACCACCCGCACCGTCGCGCCCGACCTGCGCGCTGGAGACCCGATCATTGCGGTATCGCCGTATAGGGCACGGGTTTGCGCGGAATGACGTCCGCCTTCACCGCCGGCTTCTTCGGCCTGGCCTTGTGTTCGGCGGCGTTGCCGGTCGCGCCCGCATCGTCAGCCTTGGGCTTTTTCTTCGGCGTCGCGGTCTTGGGAGCAGCGTCGGTGCTCGCCGGCGCCGTCACCGGCTGAGGCGCTGCAGCGGCAGGTTTGAGGGGCGTCGTCGTCGTCGCGGCGGCTGCGGCCGGCGCCGTGGTCTGGGCCGGGGCGGGCGGCGGCGCGGCGGGGTGTGGCGGGTGCAGGGCGTCGATCTTGGCGACGAGATCGGGCGAGGGTTGCGGCGCGGTGCCCATGCCGGCCAGAGGCGCGGCGTTGATCGAGTCGGGCTTCAGCAGCTGTGAGAAGTCGTCGAACAGCAGGATGCGCACCACGTCGGTGTCGGTGGCGCCGGCGTAGAGCTTCACCCGCCAGGTCCCGTCGAGCGCCTTGGCCGCGACGCCCACCGCCAGGCCGCGGGGCAGCATGCCGCCGTCGCCCGAGGTCATGATCCGGTCGCCGTCCTTCACCGAGTCGGTGCCGCGCAGGAAGTCGAGGCGCGGGTTCGGGCCGCCGTCGCCGACCAGAATGGCGCGAGCGTCGGAACGGTCGACCAGCACCGGCGTACGGCTGGCGACGTCGGTCAGCATCAGCACCCGGCTGGCGGTGGGGCTCGTCCCCATCACGCGGCCGACCAGGCCGTGTTCGTTGATCACCGGATTGCCGACGCGCACGCCCTTGCTGGTGCCCGCGTCGATGAGCTGGGCGTTGGCGAAGGGGCCGCGCGATTCCGACACCAGGTCGGCGGCGACCATCGGCACCGGCGGCTGGGTGCGGATGTTCAGCAGCGCTTCGTAGCGGCGGTTGATGTTCTCGAGCGCGATAGCGTTGTCGCGCACGGCTTCGAGCTGGGCCACCTGTTTGCGCAGGCGGCGGTTTTCGTCCACCGCATCGAAGTAGCCGCCGATGTAATCGGTGGCGTGACCGACCCAGCGCACCGGCGCCGCGAACACGCCGGACACGGGCGCGGTTACGCGGCTGAAACCGCCGCGCACGGGCGCAAAGCCGTCGGCCTGGGGCTTGTCACGCTTGTCCGAGACGATCAGCAGCACCGCCACCGCCCCCATGACGAGCACGGCGAACGCCGCCGTCAACCCCAGCGGGACTTTCAGATTTTCGAATGGTCCATCCCGGTACGCCACGGGCCCGACCCCTTACACACCCCCGCACGCCCTCGGGGAACGTCTGGCTAATTAGGACAGAGTCGCATCCAGAACACCCTTCATCCAGCGCGGATGCTCGAGCACTTTGCCACACCCGATAGCCACGCAGGAAAGAGGGTCGTCGGCCACCGACACCGGCAGGCCCGTCTGATCGCGGATTTCCGCGTCCAGGCCGCGCAGCAGCGCGCCGCCGCCGGTGAGCATGATGCCCTTGTCGGCGATGTCGGCCGCCAGCTCCGGCGGGGTGGCTTCCAGGGCGACCTTGACCGCCTCGATGATCTGGCTGACCGGCTCGGCCAGGGCTTCCGCCGCCTGGCGCTCCGAGATCCGCACTTCGCGAGGCACGCCCTGCATCAGGTCGCGGCCCTTCACCTCGATGGAGAGGCCTTCGCCGTCGTGCGGCACGCGCGCGGTGCCGATGTCCTTCTTGATCCGCTCGGCGGTGGTTTCACCGATGAGCAGGTTATGGTTGCGGCGCATGTACGAGATGATCGCCTCGTCCATCTTGTCGCCGCCGACGCGCACCGAGCGCGAATAGACGATGCCCGAGAGCGACAGCACGGCCACCTCGGTGGTGCCGCCGCCGATGTCGACGACCATCGAACCGGTCGGCTCGTGAATCGGCAGGCCGGCGCCGATCGCAGCCGCCATCGGCTCGTCGATCAGGCCGACGCGGCGCGCCGACGCGTTCAGGCAGGAATCGTTGATCGCCCGGCGCTCCACCGCAGTGGCGCCCGAGGGTACGCACACGATCACCTTGGGGTTCACGAAACCCTTGCGGTTGTGGACCTTGCGGATGAAGTGCTTGATCATTTCTTCGGCGACTTCGAAGTCGGCGATGACGCCGTCGCGCATGGGGCGGATCGCCTCCATGTGGCCGGGGGTACGACCCAGCATCTGCTTTGCTTCGATGCCCACGGCGTGGACGACCTTGCGCCCGCCGACGTTGCGGAGCGCGACCACCGACGGCTCGTTGAGGACGATGCCTTTGCCCTTCATGTAGATCAGGGTGTTGGCGGTGCCGAGGTCGATGGCAATGTCGTTCGAGATCATGCCGAACAGGGGTGAGAGCATGTGTGGGTCGTAACCAGTCGAATTGTGAATCCGGGATCAGGCTTTCGGCCCTTGGTCTACGTCCACGATGCACGACCCCCCGCGCATTCTCATGGTTCGTTGTTCGCCGCCGGCTTGGGTCCGTGTGCCTTGTCGCACCGGCGATTTCAAGCGCTAAGAAGCGGGTCAACCCCGCAGCGCCCCTCCACGGCAGCGTTTAGGGCCCAAACCCTTGTCCGCACAAGGGATTTCATGCCCTTCTCAAATCGCCGTGAGGCCTTCTGCCGCAAGCGCTTCCAGCGTGGCCGGACGCTCCTGGATCAGCGTGGCGTGCGCTCGCACGCGCCGATAGCGCGATACGTCGGCGAGGGCGGCGCGCAAGAACCAGCGGCTCATGACCAGCAGATACGGATCGGACGTGGTGAATCGTTTGCCATGCACGAACGGTCCCGCCGCGAGTTTCGCTTCGACGATGTCGAACAGATTGCGCAGCGTCTCGGGCGCCTTCGCCGCCGTCGCCTTCCGCGCAGGCTCGGGATCGACCCAGCGGCCGGGGCGGAACAGGTGCGAAAATGCAACGTGTACGGAAGATGCGACAAAGCTGTTGAAGCTCTCGACCTGAGCCAGGGCCCACGGGTCGTCCAGCGGCGCGAGCTTGGCGTCGGGCCATCTGCGGGCGATCCAGCCCAGGATGGCCGGGTTCTCGGTCAGGGTTCCGTCGGCGGTGGTCAGAACCGGCACCCGGCCGAGCGGATTCAGCTCCAGATGCTGCGGCGAGCGCTGCTGGTTTTCGGCGAATTTCACCGGGCGGAGGTCGAACTCGGCCCCGGCCTCCCTGAGCGCGATGTGGGGGGCCAAGGAGCAGGCGCCGGGCGAGTAATAAAGCTCGGGCTTCATTTCGCATCCTTTGAAGAATCAGGCTTTTCCGGCGCGGCGCGCAGCCGCTCGAGCACCCGGCGCGCCAGCAGCATGAGCCCCAGCCAGGCCACGCCGATGACCGCGATGATCAGCGCCAGGCGCCAGTCGCCCTCGCGGCTCATGGCCATCACCGAGCGGCCGAATACGGCGACCAGCAGGGTCTTGGGCAGGACGCCCAGCGCACAGCCTGCGATGAAGCCCAGGAACGGCGCACGCGACACGCCGAAGGCCATGTTGACCACGATGAAGGGGGCCGACGGCACGTTGCGGATGATGAAGGAGGCGTAGAAGGCGTTCTTGCCCACGTAGCCCGACAGCCGGTTGGCGGTCTCGCCGCCGAACCGCTGCAGCGCCTTGGCGCCCGCAAGTCTGCCGACGAAGAAATTGGCCGCCGCTGAAATCACCGTGGCGATCCAGCTGTAGAAGAACCCCTCCACCGGCCCGAAGGCGACCACGCAGGCGGCGATGAGCACGAACTGGGGCGCGCCGATGAAGGACGCCGCGGTGAACACGAAAATGGCCGCCGGCAGCGCCCAGGGACTGCCCGCAAACCCGGTCAGCCAGGCTTCGAAACTCCCCTCGGTGGCCCGGCCTAGCTCGGTCTTGCCGAAGAAGAACACCAACGCCACGGTCGCAAACAGCCCCACGGTCACGCCAATGGCGCGGCCGGTCTTGGCGTCCATGCTGGTCAGAAACCGCCAGAGTCTCAGCATCGGGGGCTTATAACGGACGCCAGGGCGTTGGCGTCAGATCTTTGTCGGGGTGAACGGACCCACCGAGATTTCCTCGACCCGCCAGCGGTGATCGCGGCCAAGGCGCCAGCGGTACGACGCATGCGCCGAAATCGCCGTCTCCGAGTCATCCTTCTCGATGAGATACCAGACCGTCTCAGAGACCATGACCTCGGACGAACTGATCCCGGTGAAGACGGCGCCGCCGGTGTGGAAGAAACGGCCTTCCGACATGTTGCCGACATCCTTGGTCAGACGGTCCCAGGCGGCCATCTCCGCCTCACGCCCGGTGACCACGGGCTCCCCCGCCCATTCGAGCCGGACGGCGGGCGCCCTGAGTTCAAGCTGATAGGCGCGCTCTGCAGCAGCATCTTGAAAGTCTCGCGGGGTGAGAGCCTTCAGCACCTCCGCCGCCGCGACTCGGTCTCCCGTCAGCCTCAGGCAGTCCTGAAGGCGATAGTATGGATTTCCCGGGTCGAGCGCGGCACAGGGCGACAGGTGTTCAACAGCGAACTCGGCAGCCTTTTTGGCAAAGGCCCAGACCTCATCGGCGTCGCAACCGTTGCGGCCCCGTGAAACCCAGCGGTCGCCTTCGGCGACCTCAACGGTCGCAAACCGCGGATGCATACAGACCGATGAGCGGTCTTCGACCGTCGCGACTTGGTCAGGTGACTCAAAAACGCCTCTGGCTTCGCTAAGCAGCGATCGCATGTCGTTTGAGGCGAGGGTCGCCACGCGAACGGTCCGCCTGGGATGGGTCCAAGCCGCCATGTTCATGAACACCGATCCGGAAGGACCGTCATTGAACAGGCCGACCACCGTCATCCGCCCCCCGCCCGAAGGCAAACGTTCGACGATGATCGCAGGCAGGGGGCGATCATAGTCGTCGCTGAACATCACACGCAGCAGGAAACCCCCTGGCTTGGCCACGGCGCGGATTGGATCGAGACCGTAGGCCGCGAGCCTCGTGGAATCGCGTTCGGCCGCACAGTCCCAAGGGTCACTCCAGCTTTCGAGGCTACAAGACCCCGGGCTGTCCCCAGCCAGAGCCGGAGCAGCGCCGAACACGAGAGCCGAAAAAGCGATTGCCGCGAACGCCTTGAACATGCGCCATCCCCGGCGTGGAGATTGTACCCCTCCCCCGGCGCGCGCAATCGTTGGCTGGGTTGCTGGGAGGTTGCTGGGAGCCGGGCTGCAAGGTCCGCAACGAAATTTCACCGTCGACTTAATGGACTTCGGCCCCTGGCGGCCCTAGCTTCCCGCCCGCTTTTCGCACCTGCGAGATGGAGTCGCGCCGTAATGAGCCAACCCGCTGTCCTGGAGTCCGAAGCCCTGCGCCGGGTGAAGCCGTCCCAAACCCTGGCGGTCTCCGCCAAGGCGCGCGAGCTGAAACGCCAGGGCAAGGACGTGATCTCGCTGGGCGCCGGCGAGCCGGACTTCGACACGCCCGAGAACGTCAAGGAAGCGGCCATCGCCGCCATCCGCCGCGGTGAGACCAAGTACACCGACGTCGACGGCATCCCCGAGCTGAAGGCCGCCATTGTCGAAAAATTCCGCCGCGAGAACGGCCTGCTCTACAAGCCCCAGCAGATCCACGTGGCCCCCGGCGGCAAGCCGGTGATCTTCAACGCCCTGATGGCGACGCTGTCGCCCGGCGACGAGGTGGTGGTGCCCGCGCCCTACTGGGTGTCCTATCCCGACATGGTTCTGCTGGCCGGCGGCGAGCCGCGCGTGGCGGTGGCGGGGCCCGAGACCGGGTTCAAGCTGAAGCCCGAGACGCTTGAGGCTGCGATCACGCCGCGCACCAAGTGGTTGATCCTGAACTCACCGTCGAACCCGACCGGCGCGGCCTATACCCGCGAGGAGCTGCGCGCCCTGGGCGACGTGCTGGCGCGCCATCCGCAGGTGTGGGTGCTGACCGACGACATGTACGAGCACCTGCTCTACGACGGGCTGGAGTTCGTGACCCTGCTGCAGGCGGTTCCGGAACTGTACGACCGAACCCTGACCATGAACGGCGTGTCCAAGGCCTATGCCATGACCGGCTGGCGCATCGGCTATGCGGGCGGCCCCGAGCCGCTGATCAAGGCGATGCTGAAGGTCGAGGGCCAGTCGACGTCGAACCCTTGCTCCATCGCCCAATGGGCGGCGGTCGAGGCGCTGAACGGGCCGCAGGATTTCATCGCCGAGCGCTGCCAGGTGTTCGAAGGCCGCCGCGATCTGGTGGTCTCGATGCTGAACCAGGCCAAGGGCATTCAGTGCGCGACGCCGCAAGGCGCCTTCTATGTCTATCCGTCGGTCCAGCAATGCATCGGCAAGCGCACGCCGTCGGGCGTCGTCATCGACAGCGACGAAACCTTCGCGTCGGAGCTGCTGGGCGACGAGGGCGTGGCGGTGGTGTTCGGCGCGGCCTTCGGCCTGTCGCCGTTCTTCAGGATTTCGTACGCGACGTCGACCGAGGTGCTGGAAGACGCGTGCGGGCGCATTCAACGATTCTGCGCCAGCCTGACGTAATCCCATGCCGAGCTTCACCAACAGCATGGGCCTCGACGTCGCGTTCCGCGCGGACGCCGTGGTCGCGGTTGCGGACCGCGATGCGGAAAGCGGCGCGGAGATTACCTGCGTCTTCGGCCTGGGCGCGAACTATCAGAAGATCAGAGAACCGGTCGACGGCTTCCTGTCGCGGATCGGACTGAAGGACAAGTTCGCGAAATTCACGCGACCGAACGACACGTCGATCTGGATTAATGCGCCGGCGGTGACGATGGTCACGACGCCGCAGCCGGGCCTGTTCGGCGCGACGACCAGCGCGGTCATTGTCGCGGGTTCAATGTCCCAGGCGGTGAAAGAGTCGATCGAAGAAGTCATGGCGTCGGTCACCGCCCACGGCGGCGCGCTTTAGCGCGTTCAGGCGGTACGGCTGACCGCGAAGTCCGCCAGTTGTTCCAGCGCGCTACGCCACTCGCTGTCCGCAAGGCCGGCCAGAGCATCCTTCGCTGCGTCCGCATAGTCGCCGGCGAGGTCGAGGGTGGCGCGCCAGGCGCCGGTGCCCAGGATCAGTTCGCGCGCGCGCTTGAAGTCGGCGTCGGTCTGTTTGCGCCGCACCAGGGTGCGTTCCCAGAACGCGTCCTCGCGGCCCGCGGTGCGCTGGATCGCCAGCAGCAGCGGCAGGGTCGACTTACCTTCACGGAAGTCGTCGCCGGCGTTCTTGCCCAGCACTTCCGACTGGCCGCCGTAGTCGAGCGCATCGTCGACCAGCTGGAACGCGAGGCCGAGGTTCAGGCCGTAGCTGCGCAACGCCGCGGCCCGCGGCGCATCGGCGCTGGCGGCGACCGCGCCGGCTTCGGCGGCGGCGGCGAACAGTTCGGCGGTCTTGGCCGCGATGATCTCGAGATAGACCGACTGGCTGAGCTTCAGATCGTGGGCGCGGGTGAGCTGCAGCACCTCGCCCTCGGCGATGACGCTCGAGGCGCGCGACAGGATCTGCAACGCGCGCAGCGAACCGGTCTCGACCATCAGTTCGAATGAGCGCGAAAACAGAAAATCGCCGACCAGCACGCTCTGCGCCGAACCCCAGATCAGGTGCGCCGCGGTCTTGCCGCGGCGCATCTCGGAGCCGTCGACCACGTCGTCGTGGAGCAGGGTCGCGGTGTGGATGAACTCGACCGCCGCCGCGAGTTTGGCCGCGTTGTCGCCGCCGCCGCCGCAGACGCGCGCGGCCGCGAGCGTGATCAGAGGCCGCAGCCGCTTGCCGCCGGCCGAAATCAGATGTTCGGCCAGCGCCGGGATCAGCGCCACCTCGCTCTGCATCCGGTCGCGGATCAGCCGGTCCACCTCGGCCATATCGCCGGCCGCCAGCCGGACCAGGGTCTCGACGTCGCCGGGGCGTCTCACGAGGGCGGCGTTGGCGGCGTCCAAAGGGGGCTCCAAAAAAGCGGTGGCGCGCGGCTGGCGCGCCCCGGCTCTCGCGGCGCACAATGGTTATCCGGCCCTGGAGGGTCAAGCCGCAGAAGCGCCCAAATCCCTGTTTGGCCAGGATGAACGACAGCCCAGCCACCGAAATCGCGACCACCGAAGACCGGCTGCTGGACGGCCGGGTCCGGCTGCTGCAGCCCGCGCGCGGCTATCGGGCGGGGATGGACGCGGCGCTTCTGGCGGCGGCCTGCGACCTCGAACCGGGCGAACGGGCGCTGGAGGCCGGCTGCGGCGCAGGCGCGGTGCTGTTTCAGGCCTTCCGGCGGCGGCCGCAGAGTCTGTTCACCGGAATCGAGCGCGACGTGAACGCGCTGGCCCTGGCCGAACGCAACATCGTCCTGAACGCGGCGGAGGGCCGGGTCGTTGTCCGCGCGGGCGACGTCGGGCGGGGATTCGCCGGTCAGGGCTTCCTCGAACCCGGCGAAAAGCCCTTCGACCTCGCGATCGCCAACCCGCCCTTCTTCGACGACCCGGACAGCCTGCGCGCGCCGGCGCCGGAAAAGCGGGACGCCTGGATCGCCGACACCGGTCTCGACGCCTGGACCCGGTTTCTGCTGAAAGCGGTGCGCGAAGGCGGGCGGGTGATTCTGATCCATCGCGCCGACCGCGCCTTCGACGTGATCGCGCTGCTGGCCGGCCAGGCGGGATCGTTCCAGGTCAGGCCAGTGCACCCCTACGCCGACGAGCCGGCAAAGCGCGTGCTGATCCATGCGGTGAAAACCGGCAAGGCGCCGCTGCAACTGCTGCCGCCGCTCATCCTGCACGACCGCTCCGGCGCCAAACACACCCCGCAAGCGGAGGCGATTTTGCGCGGGGAGAAGGACTTGGAGTGGCTCTAACTCACGCCGTCGCGTAGATGCGTGCGGCGTCGAGGACGAGTTCCAGGCCGGTCAGGTCCGAGTACGGGTCCGGCGTGACGATCACGACGAAGCGGCGGGCCTCGGCCCACAGCATCAGGTTTTCCGGCAGGCCGAAATCTTCGATCTCGTTGCCGAGGCCGTCGCGCCAGCGGCCTTCCTCGTCGCGCCTGGCGCCCATGATCATGTCGACGCGGCCGCGGTGGTCGGCTTCCTCTTCGTCGGGGACGTTGAGATAGGCGAACACCGGCTTGCCGAGCGCGGCGGCGAAGCCGACCTCGAACGCCGTGCCCGGATCGCAGCCCGGTCCGCGCCAGGGCGTCAGGTTGGCGATCAGGCCGTCGCACTGGCGGATGCGCGCGACGTTGTCGGCGTAGATCTCGCGCGCCATGGCTTCGGACGGCTCGGTCTCGGTCAGCACCCCGTCGATGCAGGTCACACCCTTGAACCCCGCCGCCTCGCAGAGCGCGCGCTTGCGCTGGGCATGGGCCAGGGCGTCCGGAAACCACAGGTCCGGCCCGGCGAGATAGAGTGAGGCGATACGGCGCATCCGGTTATTAGGCGCCTTTTCGGGCGGGTTGGAAGCCGCTAACGGGGAGCGTTCAGAGGTATCGGCGATGATCGGACGATTTTGGGTCCTCAGCGTGCTCGCCGCAGGATTGATCATGGCGACGCCCGCAAACTCCAAGTCCTGTCAGGTCGAACTCTATGTTCTGGGGTCGGCCCAGGACGGGGGCTCGCCCCAGCTCGGCCACGACGACGATCCCGCCTGGCGCGACAAGAAACAGGTCCGCACCGCAAGCTCGCTCGGCCTGATCGACCGGCGCGCAGGCAAGCGCTGGCTGATCGAAGCGACCCCCGACGTGCGCGACCAGCTTCACCGTTTCGACGTGATGACCAAGACCAACGGGCCGGCGCCCGGCCTCGACGGCGTGTTCCTGACCCACGCACACATCGGCCACTACACGGGGCTGATGTTTTTCGGCAACGAAAGCATGGGCGCCAAGGGGCTGCCGGTGTTCGCCATGCCGCGCATGGCCGACTTTCTGGCCAAGAACGGGCCGTGGTCGCAACTGGTCAGCCTGGGCAACATCGTCTTGAAGCCGCTGCAGGACCGCGTGCCGGTGGAGATCGGCGAGCAGTTGAGCATCATCCCGCTGCGCGTGCCGCACCGGCAGGAATATTCCGAGGTGGTCGGCTTCCGAATCGAGGGGCCGAACAAGAAGGTGCTGTTCATTCCCGACATCGATCGCTGGGAAGACTGGGACGCCCAGGGCGTGAAGGTCGAGGACGAGATCGCCAAGGTCGACGTCGCCTATCTCGACGGCACCTTCTACGCCGACGGCGAACTGCCCGGCCGCGACATGTCGAAGATCCCGCACCCGATGATCACCAGGTCGATGGCGCGGTTTGCGGCCTTGCCGCAAACGGAGCGCGCGAAGATTCGCTTCATCCATCTGAACTGGTCCAACCCGGCGCGGTTCAAGACCTCACCGGCGCGCGAGGAGGTGGTGAAGAACGGCTTCCACGTGGCGGAAGAGAACGAGAAGCTCTGTCTCTAAGATTTTACCGGCGCGCGGTCGTG
This sequence comes from Caulobacteraceae bacterium, assembly GCA_036501825.1. GTDB lineage: Bacteria > Pseudomonadota > Alphaproteobacteria > Caulobacterales > Caulobacteraceae > JAFECT01. Next base: position 147,188 of record DASXZP010000005.1, read on the forward strand.
CAATCGCCCACGCCTTGTGCATAGCTTGGCCGTTCTCTTTCGGGGTCCGCCCATGCCGACACGCCGCCTGTTCACCGCCTCCCTCGCCGCCGCGGCCGTGGGCGGTTGCACGACCACCGGGTCGCTGGCCATCGCGACGCCGCCGTCGAAGAACCGGCCGCCGCTGAAACTCGCCAAGGTGTGGGTGAACGATGATCGCATTACGCGCACGGTGGTGGGCCTGCGCCCCTACCGTCCGGAAGGCTTCGTGGTGCGCGCGGAGAAGCTCGGCGACAAGGTGCTGGTGCACAACTACGGGCATGGCGGCGGGGGCGTCACGCTGTCGTGGGGCACGTCGGAGCTGGCGGTGCCGCTCGGCTTCGCGGGACCGGATCGCAAGTACGCGGTGCTGGGCTGCGGCGCGGTGGGGCTCGCGACTGCGCGGCTGCTGCAGGAGCGCGGCGGCAAGGTCACGATCTATGCCGACAAGCTACCGCCGGACACGACGTCGAACATCGCCGGCGCCCAGTGGTGGCCCTATCTCGTCTACGATCACGACAAGATCACCGACGCGTTCAAGGACCAGTTCGTCCAGGCCGCGAACCTGGCCTATCGCCGCTACCAGACCATGCTGTCGCCCTACTACGGCGTCGCGTGGCGGCGAAATTTTACCGTGCGCGACGAGCCGCTGCCGGACGCGCAGTTGCCCGGCGCCGCGGGGCCGCTGAAAGGGTTGGCGCCGGAGGCGATCAACCATGCGCCGGGCGAGCATCCGTTCGGCAATCACTGGCTGCAGCAGTTCGACGCCATGCACATCGAGCCGCCGATTTATCTGCACGCGGTGATGATGGATTTCTTCGCCGCCGGCGGACAGATCGAGGTGCGCAAGTTCGACACGCCCGACCAGGTCGCGGCCCTGCCCGAGCCGGTGGTCTACAACTGCACCGGCCTGGGCGCCGGCAAGCTGTTCGGAGACGCGGGGATCATGCCGGTGAAGGGCCAGCTCATCGTGCTGCTGCCGCAGCCGGAGGTCGACTACAACCTGATGGGCGGCGACTGTTACATGTTCCCCCGCCACGACGGGATCATGCTCGGCGGCACGCACGAGGAAGGCGTCTGGGACACCGGCGTCAACGAAGCCGAGCGCAAGCGCATCTTCGCGGCCCAGCAGGCCCTGTTCGCGGACATGACCGGCTGACCGGCGCCGGATTCGGCGGATTGGATTCTTGCGGGCGAGGCGCTATGTCACCGCCCCATGACCGACACTCTGCCCGACCGCCTCTCCACCAATCCCGGCAGCCCCTATTACGACGAGGCCCTGCTCGCGCGGGGCATCGGCATCCGCTTCAAGGGCCAGGTGAAGACCAACGTCGAGGAATACTGCGTCAGCGAAGGCTGGATCCGCGTCCAGGCCGGCAAGGCGATGGATCGCCGCGGCAACCCGCTGACCCTGAAACTGCAGGGGCCCGTCGAGCCCTTTTTTGAAGCCCCGGCGTCCGAGAGCGAGGCGCCAGAGAGCCAGGCGCCCGAGAGCGACGCCGAAGACGCCTGACCCCTCCCCTGAAAGGTCCGCCCTATGAGCACGCCGTCCCTGACCCTGGTCTATTTCCCCTTCGGCGGCCGCGCGGCGCCGATCCGCGACGCCTTGCGCATCGGCGGCGTGGCGTTCGAAGACAAGCACGTCGACTTCGAAACCTTCGGCGCCATGAAGGCGTCGGGCGAGCTGCCCTTCGGGGCGGTGCCGATCCTGAAGGTCGATGGCAAGACCATCAGCCAGAGCACCGCCATCCTGCGCTATGCCGGCAAGCTCGCGGGCCTCTATCCGTCCGACGCCGCGCAGGCGCTGCGCGTGGACGAGGCGATGGACGGCGTGGACGATATGATGCTGCCGATGGGCGCCTCGATCCGCGAGGAAGACGCCGGCCGCAAGGCCGCGATGCGCCAGGACATGGCGGAAAGCACCATCCCCGCCAACTTCGCGCGTTTCGAAAAGCTGATCCGCGACAACGGCTCGACCGGCTTCCTGGTCGGCGACAGCCTGACCATCGCCGATCTGAAGCTGCTGCACTCGGTCGACAAGCTCACCGACGGGTCGCTGGACGGCATCCCGCCTTCGGTGATCGAGCCGTTCGCGGCGCTGAAGCAATGGCGCGACAACGTCCGCGCCGTCCGCGAAAAACGCCTGCAGCCGGTGGCCGCCTAGGCGGACAACGTCGATCTAAAATCCTCCCCCGCGCGCAGCGCGTAGGGGAGGTGTCGGCCGGAGGTCGACGGAGGGGCCGGCGCCGACGCGCCGTGGTTGGCGTCTTGCACGTTCAACGTCGCGCTCGGCTTCCGGATAATCATCTTCGTCGCGCCGGCCCCTCCACCGCTTCGCGGTCCCCCTCCCCTACGGCCTTTCGGCCGGGGGAGGATTTGCCTTGTCGGCCACCTCGCGCAGATGCTCGCCCATCGCCTCCATCGGATGTGCAGCCAGCGCCGCACGGCGCGCTTTCAGGTCGGCGAACCCGGCGTCGTAGTCGGCCATGAAGCGGCGGACGAAGCTGCCGTCCTGGACCGCTTTCAGCACGTCCTGCATGGCGGCGCGGGAGGCTTCGCCGATCACCTGGGGGCCGGTGAGATAGGCGCCGTATTCGGCGGTGTTGGAGATCTTTTCGAAGGCGCCGGCGACGCCCTTTTCGAACATCAGGTCGGTGACCAGCTTCAGTTCGTAGAAGCTTTCGAACCACGCCACCTCGGGCGGATAGCCGGCGTCCACCAGGGTCATGATCGACTGGCGCACCAGTTCCGGCACGCCGCCGCACAACACCACCTGTTCAGCGAACAGGTCGCTCTCGCACTCGTCGCGGAAGGTGGTCTCGAGAATGCCCTTGCGGCCGCAGCCGAGCGCGGACAGGAACGACAGCGCGATCGCCTTCGCGTTCCCCGTCGCGTCCTGATGCACGCCGAGCAGGCCGTAGACGCCCTCGCCCGCCTGATACAGTTCACGGATGCGCGGCCCGATACCCTTGGGCCCGCAGAGCACCACGTCGAGCGACGGCGCCGGCTCGACCAGGCCAAAACGCACCGACAGGCCGTGGGCAAACACCAGCGCCGACCCATCCTTCAGATACGGCGCGATATGGTCGCGGTAGAGATCGCGGTGCGCCTCGTCGGACGTCAGCAAAGCCAGCGCGTCGCACCAGGCCGCGCCCTCCGCGACCGTCGCCACCTCGAATCCGTCCGCGCGGGCGGCAGCGGCGGATTTGGATCCCTCGCGCAGGCCGATCCGCATCTCGCGGACGCCGCTGTCCTTCAGGTTCAGGGCCTGGGCCCGGCCCTGGCTGCCGTAGCCCACCACGCAGACCTTGCGGGCGCGGATCAGGCCGGGGTCGGCGTCCCGGTCATAGAAAACCGGCAGGGGCGCGCTTAACGTGGTGGCCATGAGCACGATTCCTTCCGCCGAGGTTGTGGCCTACTGGCTCGCGGCCGGTCCCCGCAAGTGGTTCGCCAAGGATGAGGCCTTCGACGCCGACATCCGCGCCCGCTTCGAGGCCCTGCATTTCGCCGCCGCGCGCCGCGAGCTGGACGCCTGGGCCGCGACCGGCGAGAGCCTGCTGGGCCTGCTTCTGCTGGTCGATCAGTTCCCACGCAACATGTACCGCGGCTCGGCCCACGCCTTTGCGACCGACCCCCTGGCGCGGATGTTCGCACGCCAGGCGCTGGAGCGCGGCTTCGACCGGGCGGCGGACAAGGCGGTGCGCCCGTTCTTCTACCTGCCCTTCGAACATTCCGAGTTCCTGGCCGACCAGGATTTCGGCTGCGAGCGGGTGGCGCAGTGGGTTGACGAGGGCGGCGACGCGGACACCCTGAAGTGGGCCAACATCCACCGCGACATCATCAAACGCTTCGGCCGCTTCCCCCATCGCAACGCCGCGTTTGGTCGCGAAAGCACGCCGGAAGAACTGGCCTTCCTGGCCGATGGTGGATTTTCAGGTTAGGCCGCTTCCGCGGAGCCGCCGCCCAGGCCCTGCATCATGGCGCGATTCACCTCGATCAGCGGATCGAAGCTTTCCTTGCCGCGCATCACCGCCGATGAATGGCGGCTGACCCACAGGCTGAGCGAGATGATCGTCGCGCGCATCGTCGGCGGCAGCGAGTTGGACGGTTGCGCGCAATCGGTGGCCAGCACCGACCACATGCGCCGGTTCCAGTCGAGCGCACTGATGCGAGCCTTGAAATCCTTGGGATCGGCCTTGGACGCTTCCAACAGGGCGCGCGTCACTTCGCCGAACAGGCGGTATTCCTGCTCGCGCGGGTTTTCAGCCCGCTGCGCGACTTTCTGATACGCCCGTAGCGACATCCGACAACCTCTCGTCCTCGTATTCGATCAGCTTCCGGCACAGCATGAGCGCCTTGTAGTATTCCTTGCTCATCACGTGCTTGGAGATGCCGATGCAGTCCGCAAGAATGTCGGCGTTGCGCACCGCCCCCATATACTCACCCACCCGCTTGACGAATTCGTCGTGGCACTGGGCCGCGTTCGTTTCGTCGAGGTACATCATCATCACCGGGAAATAGACCCGGCGACCCGGCGTGTTGGCGTCTTCCGGCTGCATGATGTCCTTCTCGCGAAGGACCGACGCCTTGTTCTGCAGAATCAAGGTGCCGCGGCGGTCGCCGTTCTGGACCACCGCGCCGTTCAGCACGAATTTCTCACTGGGCTTCAGCGACAGTTTCAGCGGCATAGCCCCAGCCTCCGGATGCGCCGATTTTTCGGCCGACAGTGCTGAAGCGAGGCTAAAGAGTCATGGTTAACGGGATGTTGCGCGCGGCCCCCGCCGGTTAGCCGGGCGTTAAGCATTTCGCCGCGACCTTGGGACGGTCCGCGGCCGGTCTCCATGTCACAATCTTCGAAAAAACAAACACTTGTGTCCTCCGTGGCCGGCATGGTCGAGATCTCGGCCCAGCCCCTGTTCGCCCGGCCCCAGGGCATGACCGCCGGCGACGCCGCCTCGCCGGAGGCCACGGTGCGTCTGAAGGCCGCGGTCGATGGGTTGAAGCTCGCCGCCGTGAAGCCCCTGCTCGACCAGGCGGTGGCGGCGATCAAGCGCGGCGACTGGAAGGCCGGTTCGGACCAGGCGCTCGAGGCGCTGAACGTGGACGAGCGGTCGGGGGTGGCCTGGTGGCTGCTGGCGATCTGCCGCGAGAAGGCCGGCGACTTCGACGGCGCCCTGGACTGCTATGACGCCGCGCTGCAACTGCTGCCCGACCAGGACGCGGTGGCCAACGACCTCGGCCGCCTGGCCTATCGCCGCGGTCAGAAGGACGTGGCGGAGCAGTTGTTCGCCCACTTCCTGGCCCACAGCCCCAACCATCCCGAAGCCGCCAACAACCTCGCCTGCGCTCTGCGCGACCGGCAGGCCTACGACGCGGCGATCGAGGTGCTGAAGCCGGCGCTGGCCGCCAATCCCACCAGCGCCCTGATGTGGAACACGCTGGGCACCGTGCTGAACGAGCGCGGCGAGGTGGAGCAGTCGCTGGTGTTCTACAGCGAGGCGGTGCGGCTCGATCCGCGTTTCGCCCGCGCGCGGTATAACCGCGGCAATGCGCGCCTGACCGAAGGCGACCTCGACGGCGCGCTTGAGGATGTGAGCACAGCCCTCGAACAGGCCGATGCGGAAGACGCGCCGATGATGCGGCTGGCCCGGGCGCTCGCGCTGATCGCGCGCGGCGATCTGGAGCGCGGCTGGGCCGAGTACGAGGTGCGCAACGACCCGAACTACAGCGAAGCGACGCGCTTTCTCATCGAACGCCCGCGCTGGACGCGGGACGACGCGCTCGACGGCAAGTCATTGCTGGTCATCGGCGAACAGGGCCTGGGCGACGAGATTCTGTTCGGCAACGTGTTGCCCGACGTGGTCGAGGCGCTTGGCGCCAATGGCAAGCTGACGCTCGCGGTTGAACCGCGCCAGGTGAAGCTGTTCCAGCAGTCGTTCCCCGACGCGCACGTGGGGCCGCACGAGACCTTCCGCCTGCACGACCGTTTCACCGTGCGCACCGCCGCGTTCGTCGAGGCGCAGACCATCGATCTCTGGACGCCGCTCGGCAGTCTGCTGCAACGGTTCCGGCCGGGCGTCGACGCCTTCCCCGACCGCACGTCGTTCCTGCGCGCCGATCCCGCCCGCGTCACCCATTGGAGCGAGCAACTGAAGGCGCTCGGTCCCGACCCCAAGGTCGGGGTGCTGTGGAAGAGCCTGCGCATGGACGCGGCGCGCAGCCGTTTCTTCGCGGCCTTCGACCTGTGGCGCGACGTGCTGGCCCTCCCGGGCTTCACCTTCGTGAACCTGCAGTACGGCGATTGCACCGAGGAATTGGCGCGCGCCAAGGCGGAGGGCTTCAACGTCTGGAACCCGCCGGGGATCGACCTGAAGGACGACCTCGACGACGTGGCCGCTCTGAGCTGCGCGCTGGACCTGGTGATCGGACCGGCCAACGCCACCACCAACGTCGCCGCAAGCTGCGGCGCGCCCGTCTGGCTGCTCTGCGGCGCCGGCGACTGGCCGATGCTGGGGACCGACCGGCATCCCTGGTATCCCACCGTTCGCGATTTCGTGACGCCGACGCTCGGCCGCTGGGACCTGGTCATGGCCGAGGTTGTGAAAGCTTTGCCGCAGGCGCTCTGAGCGGAACACCCGCGCTTCCCACCCGTTTCCCTTGCCGAGAGGGAGCGCGCGCCATGCCCGTAGACATTCCCGAGATGGACGACCAGGACCAGTCGGAGATTTTCGACGAGGACAATCTCGATGAATCCGAAACCGGCGGCCCCGGGCCGGAGTATCGCACCTTCGAGGAAACCCCGGATGTGCTGGACGTGACGCGCCGCCAGGGCGACGACCGCGACGATCCGGAAATGGATGAAGCCGACTTCCAGCTTGAGGCCGAAACCGACGAAGATCTCGAAGAGGGCCTCTACGAAAAGGGCGACGACGGCGACGAAGCGCCCGACACCGACGCTTACGACGAAACCGACCTCGAGACCCCACCCAACCTCGACCTGCTCGATGGCGTAACGCGGCCGGTGCGGCGCGACACGCCGCTGCAGTTCGTGCCCGACGTGGAGGCGCTGAAAGGCGCCCAGGGCAGCGCCGCCCATTTTGAATCCCGCCGCGAACTCGATGACCAGGATCTCGAGGAACTCGGCTACCGCGACAAACAAGGAGGCGAGCGATGACTGCCAAACGCCCTGCCGAAACCAAACCCGAAACCAAGCCTGAGACCAAGTCCGCGGACGAAATCGAACTGGTGCGCTGGCACCCGCAGCCTGAGCCCGAGCACAAGACCTTCGAGCCTCAGTCCAAGGCCGACGACATCGATCTCCCGCCCAAGGTGATCGAGCCCCACGCCAAGACCGCGGAAACGCCGCTGAACCCGGACAAGAAACACGACCACCTTGTGGCCGCGAAGCCCGAGGCCAAGAAGGAGAAGAAGCGCCAGGACGCTCTGATCGACGAGGGCCTGGAGGAAACCTTCCCCGCCTCCGACCCGGTCTCGGTGAAGCACATCACCTGACCAGGACAACTTGACGGCGACCCAAAACCCCCGATGCTGGGCGTCGGGGGTTTTGCATGATCGGAAGCCTGGACAATCCGCCGGTGATGATCCGTGCGCCGCGGTTTGCGACCAACCGATCGACCCTGACGGCGCTCACGATCAGCGTCGCCTTCACCGCCGCCGGCTTGGCGCTGGCGACCGGCCAATTCCACTGGCTTCGGGAAGGCAGCGACCCGACGTTCGCGCATATCATGGACCAGTTATTGGGCGCGGTCATTCTGGCTGCCGGAGCCTATATCATCGTCGTCCGGGGTTGGGCGATGATCTCACCGGCGACGCTCGAAGTCGGGCCCGAGGGGATCGTGACGACGTTCGCGTGGTCGAAGCGGCGCCTGACCTGGAGCGACATGCGCAACTTTCGGGTTGTTTCAACCCAAGCCGGCCGCGCCATCGCTTTCGACCTGATCGGCGCCGCAAACCGCCAGACTTTCGCACGCTCCGTCTATCGAAAGGACTATGGCGCGGACGCGATCCTCTGGCGGAGTGGAGACCCGAGAGTTGATCTGAATGCTTTGGCGGCGCTTCTCAACGAGGCCCGTGATCGGTGGAACAAATCAGCCGATGCCATCCCCACCAACGAAGATTCCATTCTCCGCTCACCCCAGCGAGGGCTGCTCTGGCGTTTGTTTTTTGGGCGCATCAGTCGCCGGGAATACTGGTTTACAATCGCATGCCTGCTGCCGCTCGTGGCTTTGATCGAACTCGCCTATTCGAACGCAATAGCGATTGCGCTCGTTACGCTGAGCATCGGCTATTCCGCTCTCTGCTGCCCCGTTCTGGCGCGTCTGCGCGACTTCGGGGCAGGCGCGCGAGACTGGAAATCGGTTGTTTGCATGATGGGCATGGCTTGGGGGCTTATGATCAGCGCGACCCTGACCGGGTCCGTCGATGCGATTTTCCTCGTCAGCGCGCTACTTGTTGGATCGGCAGCGCTCATTTTCCCCGGCGTCCTCCCGTCCACGCCCGGCGCCAATGCCTTCGGGCCACCACCCAAAGGGCCAGAAATTGTGCAGGTTCCGCGCCCGTAATTGTACAGCTCTGATCTATCCCATAGGTTGGCGGCGCTGAGCGTCGGGGGTTTTGCATGATCGGAAGCCTGGACAATCCGCCGGTGGTCTTTGTCACCAAGCGCTGGGCGTTGCCGATGACAACGCTACGCAAGGTGCTGATCCTTTTGGCTTTCGGCGCTGTAGGCATTGCTCTCATCACCCAGACGTGGGGCGACCGCGAGATGCGGTCACTTCTGGGTTTGGGCGCACTGTTTTTGCTGATTAGCTTGGTCGGCATCGCGAACCACATTCGGGTCAAGATTGCCGCGCCCCCTCGGATCACCCTATCCTCGGAGGGGATCCTTTACGAATTCCTGCGGCGACGTCAGCTCTGGCTTTGGGACGAGGTCAGCGGATTCCGCAAAGTCCGGTTTCGCGGCGCCGACTGGGTGGGTTTCGATGTCGCAAGACCCGGCGCGATCAATCCCCTGCGCGACGCCACCGGCGCCGACTTCGCCTTGCTGAGTACGCGAGTGATTGATGACAATACTGATGAACTCGTTGCTCTGTTCAATCAGGCCCGCGCGAGATGGAAGAGCGCAGAGGCGCCCGAAAACGTAAAGACCGCCGCGCCCGCCATGCCGGCACGGCGCCTGCTTCGCCGGCTTTGGGATGGCAGGATCGCAAGGTCGGAGTATCTCGTCGGCACAGCGTTATGTGTCGCCCTTGGCGCCGCAACAATAATCGCTCTCGTCGAGATCCCCGTGTCGCCCGATCTGCGCGCATCGCACTGGTTCTCGTTTATGACTCCGGCCAGCCTGATCTTGATCCTAATGGGCTGGGTATTCTTGATCCAGGGACGCTTTAGGGACGCTGGCTGGTCGCCGGTGGTGATCCTACCTCTTGCGATGTTGACGGGCTCCGCAGCCTTTTTGAGCGTGTTGGCCACCCGCCCTGCGCCCTGGCTCGGCGATGCGGCGCTCGCCGCCGTTTGGCTGATCGCGGCCCTTGGGGTCTCCCTTATCCCGAGTTCGCCAAACCCAAATCGACATGGGCCGCCGCTTCCCGCCCGCGGGTGAATGATCCGATTGTTTCCATCGGTCCGCTCCCCTAGGTTACCACCACTAACCCAGGAGATATCGGGCGTATGGCCGCGCGTTTTGAAGGCACCCAGGATTATGTTGCGACCGACGATCTGAAGATCGCGGTGAACGCCGCCGTGGCGTTGGAGCGGCCGTTGCTGGTCAAGGGCGAGCCGGGGACCGGCAAGACGGTCCTTGCCTATGAGATCGCCAGGGCCCTGGATGCGCCGCTGATCACCTGGCACGTGAAATCCACGACCAAAGCGCACCAGGGGCTCTATGAATACGACGCGGTGACGCGGCTGCGCGACAGCCAGCTCGGCGACGAGCGGGTGAAGGACGTGAAGAACTATATCCGCAAGGGCAAGCTGTGGGAGGCGTTCGAGGCGCCCAAGCGCCCGGTGCTTCTGATCGACGAGATCGACAAGGCCGACATCGAGTTCCCCAACGACCTGTTGCAGGAACTCGATCGCATGGAGTTCTACGTCTACGAAACCAACGAGACGATCGCGGCCAAGGTGCGCCCGATCGTGCTGATCACCTCGAACAACGAAAAGGAACTGCCCGACGCCTTTTTGCGCCGGTGCTTCTTCCACTACATCCGCTTCCCCGACGACGAGACCATGCGCGCCATCGTCGAGGTGCACTTCCCCGGCATCAAACAGCGGCTGGTCGCCGAGGCGCTGAAGATCTTCTACGACATCCGCCAGGTCCCAGGCCTGAAGAAGAAGCCCTCGACGTCGGAGTTGCTCGACTGGCTGAAACTGCTGCTGGTCGAGGACATCGACGAACAGACCCTGCGCGAACGCGACCCCAAGAAACTGATCCCGCCCCTGCACGGGGCGCTGTTGAAGAACGAGCAGGACGTCCACCTGTTCGAACGCCTGGCCTTCCTGGCCCGCCGCGAAGGGTCCCGCCCGGGCGCCTGATACACGCGCACGTTGCCAGACCCCGAACTCTGCGCTTAAGCTCGCGCAGAGACAGGGGGGGCTGTCATGACCATCAAGATCGCCGCAACCGCGGCCCTGACGGCTTTCGCCATCGCGACCGCCGCGCACGCGGCGCCGGCTTGCCACGACACCGGCGACGCCAATGTCACCGAGATGTCATTCAACGCCAAGGACCCGACCGTCACCAAGGGCCTGAACATTGCGCTGCAGCTCGCGCTCGAACCCGGGACCTTTCCCGCCGAAGACATCGCCAAGAACAAGGACGCCTGCCTGCGCGGCGAGTTTGTGGTCGGCAGCGAGCGTTGGCAGATCTGGGGCGACGACAAGGACACGCCGTCGCGCTGGGCGGTGAACGACCGGACCCAGCGCGTCGTCTTCCTGGCCATTGTTCCCGACCCGGCACAGGCGGCGGCCTGGTTCGATAAATATCAGAAGGACAACAATACACCGGCTCAGTTCAGCGACCGCCTGCTGGCGATCGTCGTTGCCGACGGTGACAGGCGCACCGTTTATCAATTCTCGCGCGTCATTCCGGACGACTATCACCTCTCGCGACGCATGAAAGCCGCGCTCACCGGGACCACGCCGCCAACGGCGACCATGGACATCAAGACAGGCGAGGTAAGCCTCGGCGTGCTCGACACCAACAGCTTGGCGGACATCAAGGCGTTCAAGGAGGCCGACGGAACCTATTTCTTCGCCCAGGCTGACGGTTCGGCGCGGCACCCGCCCTCCGGCCTCGATTGCCCAGCGCAGATCGGAGGTTTCGTCCGCAAAGAGATGCGGGTGATCAATCCCGCCGAGCACGGGCTCGACGTGTCCTGTCACTACTACGCGGAAAAGAGTTGGTTCTCAGTCTTCGACACGCGTTATCGCGGCAACACGCTGGACAAGGTGTTCAGCGACTATGTCCGCGACGGCCATGCGAACGCACCGGTCGATCACGATCTGCCGGCGCCCGGCGCGGTGAGCACGGCCCTCCCGATCAAATCCGCGTTCTGGCAAGCCACCGATGGCTCACGACAGGGCGTCTGGGTCGCGGCCCAAGGCGATTGGTACGTGGAGCTGCGGGTCACCTACGCGGCGGGGGATGAGGCCAAGGTAACCGCGTTCGTCCAGACGATGCTGGACCGCCTTGCGCGACCGTCCTGATGAACCCATGCGCCGAAATCCCCGGAGCGCCTTGGTTTCCGCGGGTTACCGCGATTTCACTGGCGCCTCGGGTGAACGCGGGTAAGGTTCAACCTTAGGACACTTCAGAGCCAGCCCCGGAATGCGCAAACTCCTCCTCGCCGCCGTCTTCTCAACCGCCGCCCTCGCCGGCTGTGACGGGCACGGCCTCAAGATCAGCAAGCACCTCGACATCGACGACGATGACGACAAGGCGATGCGGGTGGTGACGCAGCTGGTCTGCCCCGATCACCAGGGGGATCTGACGCGGGTGCGCACGGCGCCCGACGGCGCCTCGTGCGACTACGCCGGGCCCCGCGGGTCGCAGGTTACGCTGAGCCTGGTCAAGGTGCAGTCGAACGAGGACCCGGCCGCCGTCCTGAAACCGTTCGAGAACCAGCTCGCGGCGCTGATGCCGACGGCCTTCGCCAAACTCGCCAAGGACGATGACGGCAAGACCGGCGCGCGCGCCGACGCCGATCACGCCCAGGCGCTTGCCGACAAGGCCCAGAAAGCCGCCGACGACGCGGAAGCCCGCGCCGAGGCCGCCAGCGATCGCGCCCAGGACGCCGCTGAGCGCGCCGCCGACCGGGCGTCCGACGCCGCCGACAAGGCCTCCGATCACGCCGACGATGCGTCTGACAAGGCCGACGATGCGGGCGGCCGGCGCGACAGCGCCGACGTGAAACTGCCCGGCCTGTCAGTGAAGAGCCACGGCGACAGCGCCAACGTGCGGCTGCCCGGTCTGCGCGTCGACGCCGACGACGGCGGCGCTCATATCAACATCGCGGGCATCCACATCGACGCCGACGACGACAAGGGCGGCAAGAAGTCGGGCCGGGTGAACATCACCTCGGACAACAACGACGTCTCGATCCGCGCCGAGGACCACGCCGCCGAAATCCGCGCCAAGCACAACGGCAACGGCGTGCGCATGACCTACATCATCGCCAACGACGAGGGCGACGTCACCGGCTGGAAGACCGTCGGCTACGAAGCCCGCGGCCCCCGCGGCGGCCCGATCGTCATCGCCGTGGTCAAGAGCAAAGACCGCCACGAAGACCCGATCTTCCGCTGGGCCAAAGACCTGGTGAAGAAGAACGTCGAACCGTAGGGCTCACCTCCCCAATATTCATCCGTCACCCCCGGACTTGTTCCGGGGGCCCATCGTTCCGCAAGCTCCAGAGGGTTGCGCGAGTGCTCTGCACGAGCCTTCACTCCATTTCGGGCCGTGTGCTGGTTCGCACGGAGCGCTCACTCAACGCCTCGTGTGTTCCCCAAGCTGGACCAGCGAGCGAGCTATCAAGGAAGTTGCAGCATCTAAAGAGCCGAAAACCCCAAGGTGAACCAGTTCGCTCGCATCGGCTTGACGTTCACGGTGATGATCAGCCGCGCATCGTGTCGTTCTGGAGCCACAGACGTCGGCTCAAGTAGCTCGTCGGTCTCCACCGCGACGTTGGATATAAGCCGGTCATCGCTGAGCAATACGTAAACTGGTTGATTTGCCTCCGGTTCGGGAAGGCCAGCGCCGCTCGTCGGTATGGCTAGGGCGTCAAACAGCGTCTTCAGGCGCCCATCGATGTCGCCGACGTTCAGCAGGTTCCCGCGGCTACCGGGCCGCAAAAAAAGTATATCCAAGCCGCAAGTTAGGTTCATGTCTTCGCCGACCAGCGGCAGCCAATGACGGCCATGGGACTGATAATTGGCCGCGACCACTTCCGGGTACGTCCTTTCCTTTGCCCAGTTCGAATTCTTGAGCGTGTGGCCGGAAACTGCAGCCGCATAGTTGGGAAACCTGTAGCCCCCCAATTGACTCAGCCACGCGCTAGTTCCCCAGAGTCGCTTTAGCTGAGGGTGAAGCTTTGACCGGATTTCGTGCTTGTGGGCGGCGCGCGAGTTCTCCCGGCTGGCGCCGAGCAATTGCCCTTCATAGGTCAGCCGGAATTGCAACGCCCCCTCCGCGAAACCCACCTGCGGTATGGAAGTTTAACACCTCGGGACAGCTCTGGGGAGCTAGAACGGGCGAGGGAAACGGGACCCCGCCCCCTACACCGCCTGCACGTCCGTAACCTTGTACGTCAGCAGGCGCCCGTCTTCGTCGGCGATGGCGACGTATTCGCCGGTGGCGAATTTGTGGTGGCCGAGTTTGTAGACCGGTTCGTCGTCGGTTTCGCCGTAGTCGAAGAACCACTGCTCGCCGCGGCGCGCCAGCTTGCCTTCCTGGGCGTCCTCGTCGGGGGCGAAGCGGCGCACGGTCCAGCTCTTCTTTTCGCGCTTGTATTCGTTCTCGTCGATCAGGCCGTCGTCGGTCAGGGGCGCCACCAGCGTATAGCCGCGATGGTCGTCGCCCTCGGCAAACTCGGTGCCGGGGTTGCGCGCGAGACGCATGACGATACGGGAAGGGGACATGAAGCGCCTCCGAAGGGCTCTAGTGTGCCAGGAAAAGCGACGGGCCGTCGCCGTGCAACAGGGCGCGCGTGGCGCCGCCGAAAATGAACTCGCGCAATCGCGTGCGTCCGAACGCGCCGGCCACCAGCAGGCCCGCGCCCTCGCGCTCGGCGGCGGCGATCAGCGCCGCGCCCATGTCGGACACCAGATCCATCGGCCGGACCTCGGCCGCGACGCCGCGCGACGCGTAGTAGGATTGCAGATCGTCGAGGCCGCAGACCTGGTCCGACGCCAGGGCGCCGGTGATCACCACCTTGCTGGCGTGACGCAGCAACGGCACGGCCCTGCGCGCCGCGCGGCTGGCGGGATCGCCGCCGTTCCACGCCACCACCGCGATGCCCGAAGGATAGAGGTCGCCGCGCGCCACCAGGGTCGCGGCGCGTTCCTCCATCAAGACCAGTTCGAAAATCTCCGCGAGCGGGCCCTTGCCCTGCGCCGCCTCCGAGCCGAACACCACCAGGTCGGCGAGACGGCATTCCACCGCCATGGCGCGCCACACCGGCGTCTTCAGCGCGATGAATTTCTTGTTCGCGTACCCCTCGCGTTCGCAGGCGGCGCGCGCGGCGCGTTCCCCCTCGACGCCGGCCTCGCGCAGAGTCTCGACCGTATTGGCCTGGACCCCGCCGATGAAGCCCTCGGTCAGCCAGGGCGTCAGCTCCGACGGGTCGGGCGGGGTGTAGGCGATGCGCAGCTCAGCCTCGTGCCGGCGCGCCACCGCCGCCCCGGCCGCGATCGCCGCCCCGTCACGCTCGCCGCCGGCCACGGGAACCACGATGCGGCCCCAGTCACTGGCGGACTTGGGGCTGACCGCCCTGTCGCTGGCAGACTTGATCGCGTCCGACGGCATTGATCTTCCACGCCCCTCGCTTATGACGCTCAAACTCACGCTTGGACCAACGGCACTGGAGCCAAGCTAAACTGGGGAACGAACCGGTGGCGAAAAGGCTGCAATCCCCCGGAAAAGCCAAGGAAAGCCCGCGCGCCTGGCAGCGGATGCTCTCGGGGCGCAGGCTCGACCTGCTGGACCCCTCGCCGCTGGATATCGAGCTGGAGGATATAGCCCACGGCCTGGCCCGTGTCGCGCGCTGGAACGGCCAGACCACCGGCCCCCACGCCTTCTCGGTGGCCCAGCACTCGCTGGTGGTCGAGGACCTGGCCGCCCACCTGTCGCCGGGCCTGGCCCCCATGTGGCGGCTGGCGGCCCTGCTGCACGACGCGCCCGAGTATGTGATCGGGGACATGATCTCGCCGTTCAAGGCGGCGCTGGGCTTCGACTATCGCAAGTTCGAAGACCGGCTGGAGGCGGCGATCCACGTGCGCTTCGGCCTGCCGCCCAAGACGCCGGCGGCGGTGAAGGTGCTGATCAAGCGCGCGGACCAGGCCTCGGCCTTTCTGGAGGCGACCCAGCTCGCGGGCTTCGGCTGGGAGGAATCGCTCAAGCTGTTCGGCGAGCCCCTGCCCGGCTTCGTACTGAAGATCGAACCGCTCGCCGCCGAGATCGCCCAGGCGCGCTACCTCGAGCGCTGCCATACCCTGATGCAGGCCACCGGCGCCGAGACGCCGGCGGACCCGGCGGCCTTCGACACCGAATGAAGTCAGCTTCGAATAATCCCGGTCTGGTCATCGGCCTGTCGGCGGTGGTGGTCGGCGTGCGCGACGCGGAGGCGGTGGTGCTGACCGTGCGCCCGCCCGACGCTGAGATGCCGGGCCTGCCCTTCGGCCCGTTCGATCCGGCGGCGACGCGCACCTTCGAACTCGCGCTGCGCGCCTTCGTGACCGAACAGACCGGCTTCGACCTGGGCTGGGTGGAACAGCTCTACACCTTCGGCGATCGCGGCCGCGACGCACCGCTGGCCGACGTGGGCGCAGGCCAGGCGCGGGTAGTGTCAGTGGGTTATCTCGCGCTCGCTGCCTCGGCCGACGAGACGCGCGCGCCGGATACCGCCTGGGCGCCCTGGTCGCGGTTCTTTCCGTGGGAGGATTGGCGGGGCGGCCGGCCCGCTGCGCTGGACCGTCTGATCGCGCCGGCGCTCGACCATTGGATCAGCGAGACGCGCGGCGCCGCGTCCGAAGCGCGCGCGGCGCGGGCGCGGCAACTGTTCGCGCTCGACGGCGCGCCGTGGAAGGAAGAGCGCGTGCTCGAGCGCTATGAGCTGCTCTACGAAGCGGGTCTCGCCTTCGAAGCCGGGCGCGACCGGGCGCTGACCGCGGGTCGCGCGGCGCCCGCGATCGACCGCTTCGATCCGGCGTTGGGCGAGCCGATGATCTCCGACCACCGGCGCATTCTCGCGACCGGGCTCGGCCGTCTGCGCGGCAAGCTGCGTTATCGCCCGGTGGTGTTCGAACTGACGCCGCCGGAGTTCACCCTGTCGGCGCTGCAGCGGACGGTGGAGGCGATCACCGGCGTGCGCCTGCACAAACAGAACTTTCGCCGCGCGCTGGAACGCACCGACCTGGTGGAGCCGCTCGGGCGCCTGGAACTCGAAACCGGCGGACGTCCCGCCGAGCTCTACCGTTTCGCCCGCGAGCGCGCGGCCGCCCAGCCGGCCATCGGCCTGAACCTCCCCACGCTGCGCTGACGAAAACCTACCCCTCATTAGGGCGCCAAGCTTTAGCATAAATCCGCGTCAACGTTAAAAGCACAGTCACTTCAACATGTCGCGGCCGACAAAAATGGCGAGTTTAGCTATGCCGCCTTGCCGCAGAAAATCCGCCGGGGCAGATTGCGCGAACGTTCGAACGAACGACGGAATTATCTGGAGGGACACCGCGATGACTCGTTTTGGTAGCGTCTCGAAATCTTTGTTTGTGTCGATCGGATTTTTCTTTGCAACGGGCGTCGCCAACGCCGGTCAGATGGTCGCGATCACGGAAGTTCCCAATAGCGTACAATTCTCGACATCGCCGCTCGGCCTGAACGACAGCGGCATGATCACCGGCTCCTACGTCGGAAGCGACGGGCACCAGCACGGCTTCGTCGGACAGGCCAACGGGCCATACACGCTGTTTGATGCCGGCGTGAACGCGAACGGCACCGAGCCGCGCGCGATCAGCAACACGGGCTGGATCACCGGCCTCGGCAACGCCGATTCCATCGACCCGGTGAACATGGGCACCATGTTCGAAGCGACTCCGGCGCTCACCATCATGCCGATCAACAAGAACGGCGTGCAGTTGCTCGGCATCCCGCAGGGCTTCAACGCCTCCAACGTCTTCGTGGGCGGTTACTATCCTGGCGGCTCGCCGGCCTCGGCGGTCAACGGCTTCTACGGCTTCAACGGACAGTGGACTTCGGATTTGGCGCTGCCCTTCCCGACGATTCAGGTTCGGGCCCGCGCGATCAACAACAGCGGGACGGTCGTCGGCCTGTTCTTCACCGCCAGCTCCACCGGGACCAGCGGCTTCATCATGAAGAACGGCACGGTCACGGTGATCAACTATCCGGACCCCACCCAGACCGGCACGAACCTCGAAGGAATCAATGACCAGGGCGTGATGACCGGCTCGTACAGCGACGCGAGCGGCAATTCGCACTCGTTCCTGTTGGCCGCCGATATGACGACCTTCACCCTGATCGAGCCCGCGGGTTCGGTCGACAACCAGGCGTGGGCGATCAACAAGGACGGCGAAGTGGCGATCAGCTCCGACGTCGGGCCGTTCATCTATTGCTCGAAGAACGGCCAGGGCCACTGCAAGAACGGCAAGGCGAAGTTTGCCTCCGAGGTGACGGTCCGCGGCGCGCCGCGAACGTTTGCCTGCCTCAACGGCTGTCGCAGCGGCGTGGTGACGAATCGTGGGTTCGCCGTTCGCGCGCCCGTGCAGCACATCGACCTGCGCGCGAAGCCGTTCAAGCGCCCTCAGTAGAAGAGAGCACGGCCTGAGAAAGAGGCGCGCGGCTCACGCCGCGCGCCTCTTTTTTGCAGGATCGATCAGGCTTGGATCAGAACTTGTGGACCCAGTTGATGCCCCAGGTGTTGGCGTCGGGCACCGCGTGGCTGATCGTGTTGACGCGCGTGTAGTCGACACGCACGCCGTCCCTGTCGGTGACGAAGTACTGGCCGCCGACGCCGTAGTTCCAGCTGCCGGTGCTTTCGTGACCCGACGCGGAGCCGCCGAAGTGGAAGTCCTCGTTGCCGTAGCCGGCGCGGACGAGCAGGTCGAGCTTGGGACTGACCGGCAGATAGCCGACCGCATAAATGGCTTCTTCGTCGTTGAGGCGCACATTGGCGCCGCCGCCGACGCTGGAGCTGTTCACGCCGGCCGCGACTTCGCCTTCAGCGCCGAGATAGCGGCCGAAGCGGGCGCCCAGGCGGGCGTCGATGGCGGAGAGATCGGCATGATCGGCGTCGACGCCGGTGTAGCCGAGGTTGCCGTACCAGGTGATGGCGCCCGGCGCGTTCGCGGCGACGTCCTGCGCGAGCGCAGGCGCAGCGAAGCCCGCGATGGCCAGGGTTGCAGCGGATGCGGCAGCGATGAGAGCGAGTTTCAAAGCAGTACTCCTTGAGTGGGGGTTGCGTTTCTTGGCCCCTCAGCCCGGCGGTCTTTGACCAGCGGCGTCGGGCGCAGACGGGGCCGTACAAAGGCGAAAGCTGGGCGGTGTGTCGCGCGAACATGACAGCGTGGTAATGCTGCCGTGGTCCCGTTCGTCCTGCCCGGAGCGCCCAGTGCGTAATGCCGTCATCGCCTCGACCGGTCTGTTCACGCCGCCCCACGCGATCTCAAACGCGGAATTGGTCGAGGCGTTCAACGCCTATGTCGCGGAGTTCAATGAGGAAAACAGCCAAGCCATCGCCGCGGGCAGCGTCACAGCGCTCGAGCCCTCGTCGGTGGAGTTCATCGAAAAAGCCTCCGGCGTGAAGTCACGCTTCGTGGTGGAGAAGGCCGGAATCCTCGATCACCGGATGATGCGGCCGGTGTTGCCCGAACGCACCAATGACGAAGTTTCGCTGCTCGCCGAGATCGCGGTGCACGCCGCGGAACAGGCGCTCGAACGCTGGGGCAAGCCCCGCACAAGGCTTGGGGCGGTTCTGTGCGCGGCGTCCAACATGCAGCGGCCCTATCCGGCGATGGCGGTGGAGATCCAGGCGGCGCTCGGTCTCGGCGGATTTGCGTTCGATATGAACGTGGCCTGCTCGTCGGCGACGTTCGGGATCAAGACCGCGGTCGACTATGTCGCCACCGGTTCGTGCGATGCGGTGCTGATGGTCAATCCGGAGATCTGCTCCGGGCACCTGAACTTCCGCGACCGCGACAGCCACTTCATCTTCGGCGACGTGGCGACGGCGGTGATCGTCGAGCGGGCGGACGAAGCCGCGGGCGGCTGGGACATCCTGGGCACGCGGTTGAAGACCCAGTACTCCAACAACATCCGCAACAATTTCGGCTTTCTGAACCGTGCGGCGCCCGAGGGCCGCGACCTGCCCGACAAGCTGTTCGTGCAGCAGGGGCGCAAGGTGTTCAAGGAGGTGGTGCCGATGGTCTCGGAGATGATCCTCGACCACGCCGCCGACCTCGGGATCGAGCCCGCGTCGTTGAAGCGGCTATGGCTGCACCAGGCCAACATCAACATGAACGAGATGATCGGCCGCCGGGTGCTGGGCCGCGACCCGACGCGCGAGGAGAACGTCATCATCCTCGACGACTATGCCAATACCTCCTCCGCGGGCTCGATCATCGCCTTCCACAAACACAGCGACGACCTGCAGTCCGGCGACCTCGGCCTCATCTGCTCCTTCGGCGCAGGCTATTCGGCGGGAACGGTGTTCGTTCGGCGGGTCTAAGAGAAGAGAGTCCACGGACCCACACGGACGCACACGGAAAAAGACAACGAACCGAAACGTTGCGCGTGATCAGCCAGGAAAGCGGCGCGCAGCGCCGCAATCAGGTTTCTGGTTCGTGTTCTTCGTGGGCGAATTTCTTGATCGATCGAACTCACCCGCAAACGCCTGCCGCCCGTTTGCTATTTCCGTGTGCGTCCGTGTGGGTCCGTGGACAGTCTTTCTCGTGCCAAACGCAAACGGGCGCGCCCCTTTCGGAGCGCGCCGCTGATCTCGATTGCGAGAGCTCTTATCAGAACTTGCGCACGTAGCTGAGCGAGAAGGCGTTCACGTGACCGCCGCCGTTGCTCAGGTCGTAGTAGGTGTACTCGAGGCGAGCGCCGTTCTTGCCCATGAAGGTCTGCGCGCCGATGCCGGCGTTCCAGGCGTTGTCGCCTTCGGAAACGCTGAAACCGCCCGCCGAAGCCTTCAGGTCCATGCGGCCGTAGCCGGCGCGGATGAACACGTCGCTGTCGCCGTTGATCGGGAGGAACGCGACCGCGTCGAGCGCGTATTCGTCGTTTTCCTTGACGCTGACGCCCGAGACGTCCTTGGAGGTTACGCCGAAGGCGCCTTCACCTTCGATGCCGAAGTGCGTCGAACGCGCGCCGATCCGGCCCGTGACGGTGCCGAGGTCCACGCCGCCGCCGAAATCCGTCTCGGTGTAACCGACGTTGCCGTACCAGTTGATTTTACCATCGGTAGAGCCGTCCGCCGCGAACGCAGGCGAGGCCACGACCACAGCGGCCACCGCCGCAGCTGCAAAAGCGAGCTTCATTTTGTTTTTCCCAACGAGAGAAGACTGACGCCGTTTTGGCGCAAGCGTGATGTAAGGAATTAAGCTTGGCCGTAAAGATGCAATCTGGATTTGAGCAGCCCGGACGTTTTCACCGCGCGCGTTCGTTGCGGAATTGTCGCATAAGGTTAATGACATAGCCCCAAAACAGGGGATCAATCCTTACACAAAGCTTACTTCTTCGCGGGCGTCGGCGCCGAAGCGGGAGCGGCCGCCGCAGCCGCTTGCTGAGCGTCGTAAGCCTTCTGCAGGGCGGCGTCATAGGCCTCGGTCTGCCGCACCAGGTCCATATGCTTCCCCTTCCAGACCATGGCGTCATAGACGCGATGGAACACGCTCGGGTGGTCGTAGAACACGATCTCTTCGAGCCGCGTGGGGTTGGGTGCGCGATAGTCGGCCGTCTTCACCAGCGCCGTCGCCATGCCGTCGGGGTCGTGGGCGTGCTTGAGCGAGAAGCGGTCGGCGTCCGCCTCGGTCATTCGCTGGATGGTCGACTGCAGCGGCGTGGCCAGCAGCATGACCAGGCCGAGCGTGATGCTCAGCACCGGCAGGCCGGCCGGATCGGCCACGCCCCTGATCCCCCGCCCGCCGACGATACGGCTCACCATCGGGAACAACAGCTTGACCAAAAAGAACACGATCATCGCCAGGACGCCGAAGGCGCCCATCAGCACGAAGGAATGGCCGCGCACATAGTGGCCCATTTCATGGCCGACGACGCCGCGCACCTCCGACACCGTTGCGCCCTTCTTGAACATCACGTCGCTCATCGCCACACGGGCCGAGCCGAAGATGCCGGAGACGTTGGCGGTATAGCGGTTGGATTGTTTCGAACCATTGTAGATGAAGATCTTGTCCGACGGCACGCCGGTCTGCTTCGCCAGCGTCACCACCGCATCGCGCATCGGCCCGGGAGGCGCGGGCGTGTACTTGTTGAACAGCGGCTCGATGAAGATCGGCCCGATCACCAACACCACGCCGACGCACACCGCGACCAGCACCCCGCCCCAGATCGGCCAGGTCTTCGGCGCCCGCCGCAGCACCAGATAGAACAGGGGGAAGAAGATCAGAGCGCCGATGATCCCGAGCACGGCGTTGATCGCATGCTCGACGAGCCAGCCGGAGAGCGGCTGACTGGTCATGTCGAAGGACTTCTCAACGTACCAATCGCTATAGATGTCCCAGGGCAGGGACAGCACCGCGCCGATCACCGAACTGATCAGCACCACCACAAGCGACGTCAGCCAGGGCCGCGGTCCGTTCTTCTCGAGCCCGTCCCGGGTGCGCCTGAGCACGCCCGTCCACAGGATGATCAGGGACACCGCCGTCGCGGCCAGGAAGCCCCACAGCAGCATCCAGTGGGCGTTGTGGGTATAGGCGATCGCCTTGGCCTGGGCGGCCGGCGACATGGCCGCGATATGGACCTGGGCGGCCGTCCACGGATCGAAAGTCGCCATCACATCCCCCCGGAACTCTTTGGCGGCCGGACTCTAGCCGAATCCGGCACGGCGCCAAAATGCTGGTTTCCTCCGCCCGCCGCTCAGAGCTCCTGCATGCGGTCGGTCAGGCCCGAGGCGTTGGCTTCCGGATCGGCATGGCCGTGGCCCCACTTGGTGATGAACGGCGCGAGCACCAGGAATCCTGCGCCCACCGCCGCGCCGGCGATGCCGATCATCTGGAAGACGCTGACGTACTGGGCGAGCGCGGCGGCGGGATCGAGCACCTGGCCGCCCACCGTCGCCGAACTGGTCGAGGACGCCACCAGCGCCGCCAGCCACTGGCCCCAGGCGGTGGCCAGGAACCAGACCGCCAGCATGGTCGCGATGATCGTGATCGGCGCGAGCTTGGTGATCTCCGACAGGCCCACCGGCGACAGGAACAGTTCGCCCGTCGTGTGCAGCAGATAGGCGCCCACCAGGAAATAGATCGGCAGGCGGTAGGCCGCGTCGTGGAACTGCGAGCCCCAGACCAGCAGCAGGAAACCGGCGCCGACCTGAATCAGCCCCAGGCCGAATTTCACCATGGGCCCGGGATCCTTCTTGATGCGGCCGAGCCAGGTCCACAGCGCCGCGAAGATCGGCGCGAAGACCAGGATGAAGCCCGCGTTGAAGGACTGGGTCTGGCCCGCGTTGATGGTGGCGTCGAAGAACAGCACCTTGGCCGGATCCAGATGCGCCGCCGCCAGCTGCGCCGGCGTGGCGATGGCGATGGTCCTGCCGAACAGGTCGAACAGGATCGGCTTGGAGACGACGTTCAGGTCGGTGTTGCGGTCGGCGAACAGGCTGAGCGAGCTGCCGGCCTGTTCGAACAGGCAGAAAAAGGCGACGCAGCCGACCAGCAGCACCATCGCCAGCATCAGCCGCTCACGCTCGATCTTGGTGCACTTGGTCGTCATGAACCAGGCCAGGTAGCCCAGCACCCCGATCGAGGCGACGGCGAGGATGCTGCCGACCACGGCGAAGAAGTTGGCGATACCGAGGCCGATCGGCGTCTTGCCGCCGTGTGCGGTCGCCTGGGCGATGGCGTCGCTGATCCATTCGCGCGCGGCGCCGTCGGCGCGCAACAGCACCCACACCACGCCGACGCCGAGGACGCCGATCGCGTAGATCAGGGTTTGCAGCGAGAGGCCGGCGAACACCTTCTGCTTCAGCTTTTCCGGATTCGGCGGTTCGCCCTTGCCCTGCAGCAGCGGCTTGCCGAGCACAAAGACGATGAAGCCCAGCAGCATGCCCACGCCGGCGAGGCCGAAGCCATAGCCCCAGCCGTAGGTGGCGCCCAGCCAACCGCACAGAATCGCCGACCAGAAGGCGCCCAGGTTCACGCCGTAATAGTAGAGGGTAAAGCCGGGATCGCGCCGCGGATCGCCCTGGGGATAGAGCTGGCCCACGATGGCGGAGATGTTCGCCTTCAGGAAACCCACGCCCATGATGATGAAGCCGAGCGCCAGATACATGATGGTGACGAAGACCGGATCCTTTTCTGTCACCTTCTTGAAGGTGCCGGCCGCAAGCGTGGCAGGCAAGCCCGCCGTCGCCGGCAGGTTCTTGATCACGAGATCGCCCGTCTTGTTGGAGCCCATCTCGTAGCCCTTGCCGCCGACCATCAGCAGCGTCGACTTGCCGTCGCGGCCGTCACCGGCCTGCACGTCGTAGTGCACGGCGGTCGCAACGCCGGCAGGCGCGTAGGTAATGTATTGTTTCGACGGGCCGGCGTGGATCGCCATGCCGAGCTGGCCGATCACCAACAGGATGGCCCCGAACGCCACCGACTTGCGCGTGCCGAGATAACGGTCCGCCAGGAACCCGCCGACCAGCGGCATCAGATACACCAGCGAGGTATAGGCGCCGTACTGACCGCTGGCGAACTTGTCCTCGAACAGGAAATGCTGGGTCAGATACAGCACGTAGATCGCGCGCATCCCGTAGTAGGAAAACCGCTCCCACATCTCGGCGAAGAACAGCACGAAGAGGCCCTTGGGGTGCGTCTTGGCGAGTTGCAGCATCACCGGGAAGCCGGTGACAAGCGTGATCAGAGCGCCGGCCAGATTGATGACGGTGAGCATGAACCCTCTTAGATTTCCCCAGTCGCCACAGGCTCTTAACGGCCAAGGCGGTGTTCCCTGGCGCGGATAGGACCACGCGGCCCTAAGGTTTACAAGCGGTGACAAAGTCTGCGGGAACGAACCAAAGGTCGCTTTCGGGCTGACCTTCAGAGATGGAGCGGCGTCAACGTCGCGCTTGCTGGATCCTCGACGGCTCGGCGCTGATCGCGCCTCCCCGCCAAGGATGACGGGCCTCATTCAAAAGTTTTCGTCATCCTT
>DASXZP010000006.1:0-3080 GCA_036501825.1 Caulobacteraceae bacterium
CCGTTCACGCTGCTGGTGTCGGTGGTGCTGTCGGCGCAGGCGACCGACAAGTCGGTGAACAAGGCGAGCGAGAAACTCTACGCGGTCGCTTCGACGCCGCAGCAGATCATCGCGCTCGGCGAGGCGGGGCTCACCCCGTACATCTCCTCGATCGGCCTCTTTCGGATGAAGGCCAAGAACGTCGTCGCGCTCTCGCGCATCCTCGTCGAGCGGTATGGCGGCGAAGTCCCGCTGCTGCGCGACAAGCTGCAGGCGTTGCCCGGCGTCGGTCGCAAGACCGCCAGCGTCGTCTTGAACGAGCTCGGCGTCGAGCCCGCCATCGCGGTCGACACCCACGTCTTCCGCGTCGCCCATCGCCTGCGGCTCTCGAAGGGCAAGACGCCGGACGACGTCGAGCGCGACCTGATGGCCATCGTCCCGGACGACGCCAAGAGCCGCGCCCACCACTGGCTGATCCTGCACGGGCGCTACGTCTGCGTGGCCCGCAAGCCCAAATGCGCCGAGTGCGTGGTGGCGGACCTCTGCCCGTCGCGCGAACTGTTCCTGGGCGCGTAGCGCGCTCGGCCAGCTCGCGGACGGGCGTCCGGCCCGATCAGTTCAGAACGAGAGCCAGCTTGCCGAGGTAGTGATCGCCAAGCGCCCGTTGGGCCGCGGCCGCATCCTCCAGACTGAAGGTCCTGGCGATGTGGACTTCGAACGGTCCGCCGTCGATCAGTGTGTTGAGCCTGGCGAACGCCTGCGGGGTGGGTCTGCCGCTATAACCCACGACCTTCTTTCCATCGCGCGCCTGGGGCGCCTCCGGAACGCCGTTCGGGTAGGCGGCCCGACCGCCATCCCGCAGCGCCGAAATCGCCTGTTCCGCCGCCTTCCCGCCGACCGTCAGCAAGGCGGCGTCCAGACCCTGCGGTGCGAAATCGCGCGCCGCCTGGAGAATGTCCTCCCGATGCCCGTCGATGACCCTGTCCGCGCCCAGACCTTTCACGAACGCGACCCCGTCCGGGCCGGAGGCCACGGCCAGGACCCGCGCCTTCATGCGCTTGGCCAGTTGAACCGCCAGATGGCCAAGCCCGCCGCTCGCCCCGAGGATCAGGATGGATTCGCCGCTCTCGAGCTGGATCGCCTCATCCAGGCCCTCTAGCGCGGTGACGCCGTCCGTCGCCAGGCCGCCGGCGTCTCGCGTCGACAACGCCTGCGGGATCATCGCGGCGTTGTCGGCCTTGATCACTGTGTATTCAGCGTAGAAGCCGCCCTTCGGACCCGCCGGATTGATGCCGTAGACCCGATCGCCTGGCTTGATGTCGTGAACATCCTTGCCCGCCGCTTCCACGGTTCCGGCGCCGTCCCACCCCAGCACGAGCGGGAAGTGGGGCTGCAGGCCGAACTCCTTGGCGAACCCGCCCTCGCGCTCGAACGGATCCCATACGCCGATCCCGGCTGAAGCC
The DNA here is from genome assembly GCA_036501825.1 of Caulobacteraceae bacterium. Lineage (GTDB taxonomy): Bacteria > Pseudomonadota > Alphaproteobacteria > Caulobacterales > Caulobacteraceae > JAFECT01. Next base: position 1,443 of record DASXZP010000006.1, read on the forward strand.
ACCCGGATCAGGATTTCGTCGGTCGCCACCTCCGGCACCGGCAGCTCGCGCGGCTTCATCTTGTCGATCCCGCCGAACTCGTCGATCGCCACCGCCCGCATTGTCTGATGTGCTTGGTTTTCCATGAGGAACTCCTTCTGCATGTCTTCCATGCCGAGGCGCCCCCCGAGCGGCCGGACAGGTGACCACCTGTCGGCCGTGCAGGCGTCATACAGTCGAATTGCGTCGATTTGGGGAAGGCGCGACCATTGAAAATTCCTGGACATCCCGGCCCTAGGCAACCATACGGCGCCGCCATGAGCCGGACCGCGGATGTCAGCCGCAACACCAAGGAGACGCAGGTGCGCGTCGCCGTCGATCTGGACGGGACGGGCGAGGCGCGTGTCTCGACCGGCATCGGCTTCTACGACCACATGCTGGAGAGCTTCGCGCGCCACGGCGGCTTCGACCTGACGGTCGAGACCAAGGGCGATCTCCACATCGACATGCACCACACGGTGGAGGACACCGGCATCGTGCTCGGCCAGGCGTTCAAGGAGGCGCTGGCGGGCTATGCCGGCGTGCGCCGCTTCGGCCACGCCTACATCCCGATGGACGAGACGCTGACCCGCTGCGCGATCGACCTCTCCAACCGGCCCTACCTGATCTGGCGGGTCACGTTCGGCCGCCCGAAGGTGGGCGAGATGGACACCGAACTCTTCAAGGAGTTCCACCACGCCTTCGCCATGAACGCCGGCGCCTGCGTGCACCTGGAGACCCTCTACGGCGAGAACAGTCACCACATCGCCGAGAGCGGCTTCAAGGCGCTCGCCCGCGCGCTGCGGATGGCCGTCGAGCCCGACCCCAAGACCCATGGCCACGCCCCCTCCACCAAGGGCGTGCTCTAAGGAACTCCTCCCATGCAGAGCGTCGCCCTGATCGATTACGGGTCGGGCAACCTGCGCTCGGCCGAGAAAGCCTTGCAGAAGGCCGCGGCCAGCCACTCGCGGCCTACGACAGTGGTCACCACCGACGACCCGGCGCTGATCGCGGCGGCCGACCTCGTGGTGCTGCCGGGCGTCGGCGCCTTCGCGGCCTGCATGGGCGCGCTCGCCGCCCGCGATGGCGTGGTCGAGGCGATCACCGAGGCGGTGCAGCGCCGCGGGCGCCCATTCCTCGGCATCTGCGTCGGCATGCAGCTGCTCGCGACACGCGGGCTGGAGTTCGGCGAGACGCCGGGGCTGGGCTGGATCGAGGGCGACGTGAAGCGGATCGAGCCGGCCGATCGGCGCCTGAAAGTCCCGCATATGGGGTGGAATTCACTGGACGGGGCGCTGCCGCCGGCGCTCTTCGCAGGGCTCCCGGACGCGCCGCATATGTACTTCACCCACTCGTTCGCGATCTATCCGGCCCACGAGGCTGACGTCGCCGCGACCAGCGATCATGGCGGGCGCTTTGCGGCCGCGGTGCTGAAAGGCAATGTGGCCGGCGTGCAGTTCCACCCCGAGAAGTCGCAAGGCTCCGGCGCGCGGCTCCTGGCCAACGCGCTGGAGTGGCGGCCGTGATCCTCTATCCCGCCATCGACCTGAAGGACGGCCAGTGCGTGCGGGTGACGCACGGCGACTTCGCCACCGCCACCGTCTTCAACGACGACCCGGC
>DASXZP010000007.1:0-1683 GCA_036501825.1 Caulobacteraceae bacterium
GCTCCCATCAGGGGCGAGGCTGGCGTCGGCTACGTCCTGCGGCCCGGCCTCTTCCTTCCGCCGCTGATGCTCGGCGACCAGGAGGTCGAGGCGGTGATGCTGGGCCTGCGCTACGTCGATCAGCGTGGTGACGCCCCGCTGCGGCAGGCGGCGGCGAGCGCAGCGGCGAAGATCGACTCCGTTCTTTCGGCCGAGGTCCGGGCGACGCGCGACGCCCCGATCACTCTGCCGGGCCCCGATGGCGCCCCTCCGGCGAACGCGGCGCTGCCTCGGCTGCGAGCGGCCATTCGCGAGCAACGCAGGCTGGCGATCTCGTATGCCGATGGCGAGGGACGCCAGACGGAGCGAACCGTCTGGCCCTTCGCCCTGGCGTTCCTCGACGACGCGCAGATCCTGGCGGCCTGGTGCGAGCTCCGCCAGGACTTCCGCATGTTTCGGGTCGATCGCATTGCAACCGCGCAGGAGATCGATCGATACCCTGAGCGACGCTCTGCCCTCGTAAAGCGCTTTCGAGCCCAGGTCGGCGACCAGGCACGCTTCTGACAAAAACTGTCAGAACGGCCGCCCATGTACGGTCCCCAATCAATGGAGGTCGTTCATGAAAGACATCACCCAGACGCTCCCGGACGTGATCGCCGCCTACGTCGAGGCGCACAACACGCCGGACCCCGAGGCTTTCCTGGCCGCGTTCGCGCCGGACGCGCTGCTGAATGACGCGCAGCGCGAGTTTCTAGGCCATGCGGCGATCCGAACCTGGGCGGACAAGGAGATCTTCGGCGACCAAGTCACGGTGAAGGTGGTCGCGGCTTTCGAGCACCGCGGCGGCGTTGTTCTGCATGCTGCCTACGACGGTGATTTCGACAAGACCAACCTGCCGGACCCCGTCGTTCTGACCAACTATTTCAACATCGAGGACGGCAAGATCACCCAGCTCATCATCCTGCTGAACAAAGCCAGCTGGTCGCCGCAAGCGCGCTAGCGAAGGAGATCGACATGCACGGCAAAGAGCGGGCGTCAGGCTTGGAGTTCGAGGGCAGGCGTGTCCTGGTGACAGGGGGCACGCGGGGCATCGGACGAGCGATTGCCGAGCGTTTCGCGGGCTCCGGCGCGGCAGTCGCCATCACGGCCAGAACCGCGCCTGGCGATGTCGACGCGAGGCTGCTTGTCATCGAGGCAGACCTTGGGACCGCCGACGGCGTCGACCACGTCGTTCGTGAGGTGAGATCCCGCTGGGGCGGGCTCGACGTCCTCGTCAACAATCTGGGCGCCAGCAATGCGCCACCGGGTGGGTTCGACGCGCTCGACGACGGGTTCTGGCAGAATATTCTCGAAGTGAACCTGTTGGCGCCGGTGCGGCTCGATCGAGCTTTCGTGCCAGAGATGGCGGAACGCGGCGATGGCGTAGTGATCCACGTCGGGTCGATCGCGCACCTGATGCCCCAGCCAGGCTCTACGCTGGCATACTCGGCGGCGAAGGGGGCGCTGCGCACCTACAGCAAGGGCCTGGCCCGCGCCGTCGCCGCTCGTGGCGTGCGGGTGAACATGGTGTCACCGGGGTTCATCGAGACGTCGGGGGCGGCAAAGCAGATCGCGGAGATCCAGCGCAATACGGGCGGCACGGCCGAAGCCGCGCGACAACAGATCATGGACATGATCGGCGGCATCCCGATTGGTCGGGTCGGG
>DASXZP010000008.1:0-56864 GCA_036501825.1 Caulobacteraceae bacterium
CGCGTTGCTTCGAATTAAACCACATGCTCCACCGCTTGTGCGGGCCCCCGTCAATTCCTTTGAGTTTTAATCTTGCGACCGTACTCCCCAGGCGGAGTGCTTAATGCGTTAGCTGCGTCACCGACATGCATGCATGCCGACAACTAGCACTCATCGTTTACAGCGTGGACTACCAGGGTATCTAATCCTGTTTGCTCCCCACGCTTTCGCGCCTCAGCGTCAGTAACGGGCCAGTGTGTCGCCTTCGCCACTGGTGTTCTTCCGAATATCTACGAATTTCACCTCTACACTCGGAGTTCCACACACCTCTCCCGTACTCAAGACAGCCAGTATCGAAGGCAATTCCGAGGTTGAGCCCCGGGCTTTCACCCCCGACTGAACTGTCCGCCTACGCGCCCTTTACGCCCAGTAATTCCGAGCAACGCTAGCCCCCTTCGTATTACCGCGGCTGCTGGCACGAAGTTAGCCGGGGCTTCTTCTCCGGGTACCGTCATTATCGTCCCCGGTGAAAGGATTTTACAATCCTAAGACCTTCATCATCCACGCGGCATGGCTGCGTCAGGCTTTCGCCCATTGCGCAAGATTCCCCACTGCTGCCTCCCGTAGGAGTCTGGGCCGTGTCTCAGTCCCAGTGTGGCTGATCATCCTCTCAGACCAGCTACTGATCGAAGCCTTGGTGGGCCTTTACCCCACCAACAAGCTAATCAGACGCGGGCCGCTCTTTTGGCGATAAATCTTTCCCCCGAAGGGCACATTCGGTATTAGCACAAGTTTCCCTGAGTTATTCCGAACCAAAAGGCACGTTCCCACGTGTTACTCACCCGTCCGCCACTGAACCCGAAGGTTCCGTTCGACTTGCATGTGTTAGGCCTGCCGCCAGCGTTCGCTCTGAGCCAGGATCAAACTCTCAGGTTGAGTTGACGTCTGACTTCGTTTCCAAGATCGGGGGAAAACCCAATCTCGGGCGTTCGTCTGCGTAGTATCTTGACGAGTTCCCACAAGCTTCGCCCCGAAGGACGAAGTTCATGGTTGTGTATCAAGAGACCGCAAACATCCGACGTCGAAGATGAGCTCGAAGCTCATCGCAAGGACGCCGCCGCCTGCGTTTCTCTTTCCATATCAACGATGTCAAAGACCCGACCGGGAACCCCGGCCCCGCCGATTAACGCCCGGCGGCGGCGAAGAGGCGGCTAACTAGTCGCCTCCAAAAGACGTGTCAATCGGCTCTTGCGAGCTTTTTGCGGATACCGGGGAACCCCCGAAATTGAACGCAAAAGTCGACTGGGGCCGCCGAGGGGCTTCCCTCAAGGTCCGTCGATTCGATTGAAGGTGCGCAAGATAGTGGAGCACCCGTTTTGGATCAAGAGTTTTTTGACAAACTCACGACCCTGGCAGGGCCCGCTGTCCGGCGGAGGCGCGTCTATAGAGGGGCCATTTTCGGGGAGCAACCCCAAATCGGCGCAAAGCCAGAGAATCTTTGCCGTTGCGACCGGCCGCCGCGGGAGTCGCAGGCGTCCGGACAAGGCTTGGGCCGGCGCCCGCTCAGCCTGAGACGATATAGGCTTTCAGGGTTTCCGCCTCGTAGACCGTCTCGGCGATCTTGGTCTTCACCACGTCGCCGATCGAGATGATGCCCAAAAGGCGGTCGTTTTCGCAGACCGGCAGGTGGCGGATTCGGCGGTCGGTCATCCGCTCCATCAGGTCGTCGGCGGTCTCCTGCGGCCGCGCGAAGATGACGTCGGCGGTCATATAGGCCTCGACCGGCCGGTCCAGGCAGCCCGCGCCGTCGCGGGCCATGGCGCGGACCAGGTCCCGCTCGGACAGGATGCCCGCGACCCGGTCGCCGGCCATCACCACCATCGCCCCCACCCGCTTCTCGACCAGGGCCGAGGCGGCGCGCGCAAGGCTGTCGCCCGGCGCGCAGGTGAAGACGTCGTTGCCTTTGTCTTGGAGGATCTGGGCGACAAGCATGTTCGCCTCCTAGCGCCGTTCCCAACAACTAAACGCACACCCCGAGGTCTGGAGGGTCGCTCCAATCGGCTGGAGAATCAACGGCCACGCGTAACTGTGATCGGCCTGTCCCCGGCCGGGAGCGTCAGAAATCGGGGACACAAACCAATTTCCGTCTTGAGGGACCCGATCAGGCGCTGGGAAATTGGATTGTGTCCCCGATTTCCACCGGTTCCGGCGCCGGTTCGGCCGCCAGCTCGGGCAGCTCCTCGTGCGCAAACGGCTCCGCTTCGGCGCGCGGCTCGCCGAAAACGGTCACCCAGGGCCCGATCAGCAGCAGGCCGGCGACGAAGCCCGCCACGTGGGTGATCCAGGCCACGGGCATGTCGTCGTCGCTGGTCCAGCCGGCGTCTGGACCGACCGCCACGATCAGGAGGTTGAGCGCCATGAAGGCCACGGTGACCAGGAAGACGCCGGGCGTCAGGATCGGGCTGACGGTCCGCTCGCGACCGAACACCCGCGCGCTGGCCCCCAGCAGGCCCGACACGGCGCCCGAGGCGCCGATCACCGCGAACTCGCCGCTCAGGTTGGCGGCCACGAAGGCCAGGCCCGACAGGATCCCGCAGAAGACGTAGAAGCCGAAGAAGGCCGCCACCCCGCGCCAGCCGATTCCCAGCAGCCGGCTCATCGCCCCGCCGCAGACCGCCGCGAAGATAAGAGCGAAGAAGGCGTTGCCGCCCACATGCACCCAGCTCGCGTGCACGATCTGGAAGGTCAGCAGCTCCTGCCACTGCCCCGCGCGCAGGCCCGTGGAGGACAGGCCGAAGTTGGCGATCAGCGCCGGCTGGTCATGGACCTGGATCTGGAAGAGGTAGAGCAGCGGTATGGACGCGGCGGCCAGATAGGACGGCCAGGGCGCGACCACAAACTGGTTGAACCGACGCTTCACCTGACCGCCTCACGCCCCGAGCCCGTTAACTCTTAGCACGCCGCCGCAAGAATGAACGCGGCAGCACGATCGGGGCTGCACGGGGCGGCCGCCGCCCACGAAGCCAACCGGGTCCGGGACTTAAAGCCCCCGTCTCAAGCGGTTCTTAACCTAGAGGGCCGACCCTGCCGCAAACGGTTAACGGCGGGAGTGCGCCCAATGACTGGCAATCCGGTGCGCCTGGCAGGCGCGGGTCTCGTCCTGGCCATGCTCGGGCTTTCCGGCGCGGCCGAGGGCCAGAGCCTTTCGACCACGGCCGGGTCCTTTAATGGGGGCTACGGCCGCCTGCCCGGCCAGGAGAACCGGCCGGTCGACCTCGACGGCCGTCTGACCACGCTCGCCGACAGCTCGCTGCTGCCGCACGGACCGATCGACGAACCGGTTGCGACCGGCGGCGGCGTCGCCGATGTCGTGCTCGGCGCGGCGGAGGGCGGCGCGAGCGTCGTGCCCGCCGACCACCTGACCGTCCTCACCCAAGGCAACTGGCGCACCAGGGCCCAGGCGTCTGCTCAAGCCGGCGCCGATGCGCAGGCCAGCGCGGACCTCAACGGAAAGATCGACCTCAATGGCCCGAACTGATTTCCGCCCGGCGCGGGCGCTGCTGCTCGCCGCGGGCGCAGCGCTGACCCTGTCGAGCTGTGTTTCGCCGGTGGCGGGCTCCGACGGACTGTATGCAAAGCCGATCGGCAATGCGCCGGTCACGCCGAACCCGACGCCCTATTCCGAAGCGCTGGTGTGCCTGGGCGATTACGCCCGCGCCCACAACCTGCCCTCGCCGCGCATCGCGGTCGGCCGCATCAGTGACTACACCGCCAAGGACGAACCGGAGGGCGGGCGCAAGCTGACCCAGGGCGCGTCGCTGATGGCGATGTCGGCCCTGGCCAAGTCCGGCGCGCGCATGGTCGAGCGCTACGACACCTCGATTTCCGAACTCGAGCTGAAATACGCCAACAACAAGCTGATCACCGACGGCGCAGAAGCCACGCCCGGCACACCGGCGCCCTATCGCCGCATCACCTCGGGCCAGGTGCCCGGCTCCGATTTCTACATCGTCGGCGGCATCACCGAGCTGAACTACAACATCAAGTCGTCGGGCTTCGACATCGCCGGCGGCGGACCCAAGCTGAAGGACCTGAAGGCGGAAGCCGGCGGCCAGCTCTACGTGATGAACGTCGGCCTCGACCTGCGCCTGGTGGAAACGCGCACGCTCGAAGTGGTCGATGTGGTGTCCTACCAGAAGCAGATCATCGCGCGTCAGGTCGGCGTCGGCGCCTTCCAGATAATCAACCACAACGGCTTCGAACCGATCGTGGGCGAAGCCGGCATGGAGCCGCTGCAGCTCGCGGTGCGCTCGACGGTCGAGCGCGCGGTGTTGGAGATGATGGCCAACCTCTATGGCGCGCCGGGCCCGCAGGTCTGTCTCGATGCGCGCCACGACCCGCTAGGGACGACCGGCATCACCGGCGGTTACACGCCGGCCTACGACAACGCCAAGGGCAACAACGGCACGACCCGCGCCGATCCGGCGCGCTGGAACGCCGACCGCGACGAGGACGTCCGCCGCGGGCGCTACTGAGGCTCAGACTTCCTTCTGGGCTTCTTCGCGCTGCGAAGATGGCGCAAGGCCAGCGCGGATCGCCGCAGGCGCCTTGTTTCCGTCTCCTCGGAGGATCACCCTGACCCTGGGCGTTGGTCGGGAGTTCCTTATCTTGCACAGACATTTCAAGCGTGCGGCCACGGCCGGTGTCGCCGCCACGGCCTTGCTCCTGGCCGCCGCCGCGGCCTCCGCCGCCTCGGGCGTCCTGCCGAGCCCGGCCCGACTCGCCGCCGCCACCCCCTCGGTCGATGTGCCGATCGATCCGGCGCTGCGCACCGGCGTGCTGCCCAACGGCATGCACTATGTGATTCTGAAGAACGACACGCCGAAGGGCCAGGCGTCGCTGCGTCTGCGCGTCGCCGCCGGTTCGCTCGAAGAGAACAACAGTCAGCTCGGCCTGATGCACTTCATTGAGCACATGGCGTTTGAGGGTTCGACACACGTGCCGCGCGGCGAGATGATCAAAACGCTGGAGCGTCACGGCCTCGCCTTCGGTCCCGACACCAACGCCTTCACCAACTTCGACCAGACCGTCTACGAACTCGACCTGCCGCAGACCGATGCGGACTCGCTCGATACCGGGCTTATGCTCATGCGCGAAACGGCGAGCGAACTGACGCTGGACCAGGCGGCGATGGACAAGGAGCGCGGCGTCATCCTGTCGGAAGAACGTCTGCGCGACACGCCGCAAATGCATATCGCGCGTCAGCAGTACGACTTCCTGTTCAAGGATCAACTCGCGCCCAAACGTTTCCCGATCGGCGACGTCGAGACCATCAAGACGGCGCAGCGCGACAAGCTGGCGGATCTCTACGCCACCTACTACCGCCCCGAGCGCACGACCCTGGTTGTCGTGGGCGACGTCGACGTCGATCAGGTGGAGGCCAAGATCAAGGCCGGCTTCTCGAGCTGGCAGGCCAAGGCGCCCGACCGCGCCAACCCCGACCTCGGCGCGCCGGAATCGCGCAAGTCAGAGACCCATCTGATGATCGAGCCGGGCGGTCCGACCACCGTCGACATCTCGTGGCTGAACCCGCCGGACCTGCGCGAAGACTCACTGGCGCTGCGCCGTGAGCACGTGATCCGCGAACTCGGCTTTGCGGTGCTCGACCGCCGCATGGAGGCGCTGGCGCGCGGCGCCAACCCGCCGTTCATCGCCGCCGGCGCGTCACGCTACACCGAACTGAAGAGCGCCGACATCACCCAGGTTTCGATCTCGTCGCAGCCGGGCGGATGGCATGAGGCGATCTCAGCCGCCGAGACCGAGGTGCGCCGCGCCTCGCAATACGGCGTCGGCCAGGACGAAATCGATCGCGAGATCTCCGAGATGCGCACCGCGCTGCAGGAAGCCGTCGCGGGCGCGGCGACGCGCAAGACCTCCGACCTCGCCGGCGAAATCGTCGAAGAGCTCAACGACGACGACGTGGTCACCACCCCGGCCGAAGACCTGCGCGAGTTCGACGCCGACGTGAAGGGCCTGAAGGCCGCCGAGGTTTCGGCCCAGCTGAAGAGCGAGTTCGACGGTCAGGGGCCCCTGGTGTTCATGACCAGCCCGACGCCGGTGGATGGCGGTGAAAAGGCTGTGGCGCAGGCGTTTTCGGGCGCGCAGCTCGCGCAGGTCACCCCGCCCAAAACCGAGTCGACGAAGGCGTGGAGCTATACCGACTTCGGCAAGGCCGGCGGCGTCGCCGAACGCAAGGAAGTCGCGGATCTGGGCATCACCTTCGTGCGCTTCGACAACGGGGTGCGGCTGACGGTGAAGCCGACCAAGTTCCGCGACGACCAGGTGCTGGTGTCGGTCTCCGCCGGCGCGGGCTTCCAGGACCTGCCGCGCGACCGCGTCGTCCCGACCTGGGCGGCGAGCTCGGTGCTGACCGAAGGCGGCGTCAGCAAGTTCACCGCCGAGGACATGGACAGGATTCTGGCGGCAAAGGTCTATGGCGCCGGCCTCGGCATCGGCGAGGACGCCTTCACCCTGTCCGGATCCACGCGCCGCGAGGATATCGAGACCCAGCTGCAGGTGCTCGCCGCCTACGTCACCGACGCGGCCTGGCGGCCCGATCCGTTCGAGCGCATGCGCACCTACGGCGAAACCTTGCAGACCCAGCTCAACTCGACGCCCGAGGGCGTGTTCAGCCGCGAGGGCAGCGCGCTGTTGCACTCCGGCGACGCGCGCTGGGCCTTCCCGACCAAGGCGCAGATGTCGGACGCCAAGCTGACCGACCTGAAGACCTTGATCGGCGCGCACCTGACCACCGATCCGCTGGAAGTGGTGGTGGTCGGCGACGTCGACGTCGATCAGGCGATCAAGCTGGTCGGCGCGACCTTCGGCGCCCTGCCCGCCCGCCACGCCGAAGCCCCGCTGGCCGGCGCGACCAAGATCAGCTTCCCGGCGCCGGTCGCCGAGCCCGTGCGCCTGACCCACAAGGGCCGCGCCGATCAGGCCATCGCCTACATCGCCTGGCCGACCACCGACTTCCCGAGCGACCCGCAAGGTGCGCGCGCGCTGCGCGTGATGGAGCAGGTCATGCAGCTGCGTCTGATCGATGACCTGCGCATGAAACAGGCGGTGACCTATTCGCCCAACACCAGCCTCGACATGGCGTGGAGCTTCCCGGGCTACGGCTACGTGTCGGCGTCGATCGAGGCGCCGCCGGACAAGCTCGACGATTTCTTCGCGACGGTGAACACGATTGCGGGCGACCTGCGCGACAAGCCGGTGAGCGCCGACGAGCTCGAACGCGCCGTCAAACCACGGCTCGCGACGCTCGCCAAGGCACAGCAGTCCAACGAGTACTGGATCGGCCAACTCATCGGCGCCCAAACCGACCCCCGCCGCCTGGACGCCGTCCGCTCCACCATCTCCGGTTTGGAAAAGGTCACGGCGTCGGACGTGCAGGCCGCCGCGAAGAAGTGGCTGGTGGACTCGAAGGCCTGGAAGCTGGTGGTGGTGCCGGAAACCAAGACCGCCGACGCGGGCAGAACTGTCGCCGTTACGGCGGCGGCTGCGGACTAGAGAAGAGAGTCCACGGACCCACACGGACCCACACGGAAAGAGACTCAGCGCCGCAGGCGCATCGATTTATGGCGCTTCGCGCCGAAGACTCACGCTGGAAACGCGACTCGTCCGTGTGTTTCCGTGTGGGTCCGTGGACTCTCTAGAGTCGGTCAGCCACCGCGCCGACGTCGGCCGCTAGCGCACCACGCCGCCGACGCCGCCGTCGAGGATGAGGCTGGAGCTCTTTGACTGCTCGTGCGTGGTCACCGTCTCCTCGCGGTAGGCGGTGTAGGTTTCCTCGCGCGTGATCACCAGCACCTTGACTCCCGCGCCATAGCGCCGGAGCAGGCTGCGTTCGTTGCAGTCGCGTTGCGGGATCTGTTCGCGGCAACCCACGTCGCCGTGGGGGCCCTTGTAGAGCGCCTGGTTCTTCGAACAGTCGATGATCGTGCCGTTGTCGAAGCGCACCTCGCCGGTCCACTTGGCGATGGTCGCCTGCAGATGCGTGCCGGCAATGCAACGATAGAGCTCGCCCTCGTAGGCCTCGTCCACGTCGCGTTCGGCGTGAACCTGGGACGCGGGATGGGGCACGGTGCGGTCGTCGATGCAGACGGCCTGGATGACCACCTTCTCGGTGATCTTGCGCTTGGCCTCGTAGGCGACCTTGCGCACCTCGCTGCGCTCGCCGGTGTCCACGTCCAGGGCGCCGATGATGGTGGGAGAGCCCTCCTCCATCGACCAGGACCCGGCGCCCGCGCCGGCTTGGGCGCCGGCCTGGGCCTGAGCCTCGACGTTCAGCTTGAAGTCCTCGGGACGCCGCCGCTCGTGGTGATGGTGGTGGTGGGCGGGCGGCGGAGGGGGCGGAGGCGGAGGCGGCGACGCAGCCTCGGCCGCTCCGGCGCTGCCGGCGACCGCCAAGGCCAACAAGGCTTTCTGGAGATGGTGCATCGGGAGCCTCCCGCTCGACCGCCGATTACACGCAAAAAACCTTCCGAAATCCTTTACCAAGCCGCGGCGCCGGTTCGGGACGGATCGGCCGAGGCTGCCCCGACGGAACCCCGAACCCCTTGCGGGCGCAGGCGTATACGCCCGCGGCCCTGGTCTTGCGACCAAGCCGTCGGGAGCGTGTGTCGTGTTTCATAACAATACACAGCGGCTGATTGACGTGTGGACCGAGCTGAAAGGCGTCGGTCCCGCGCCGCTGCGGTCCCACTTCGACCCGGGCGTGTTTGAAGGCGCCCTGCCCCAGGCGTTCATGCTGAGCCGCACCGCGGGTCTGCCGTTCCGCCTTGCCGGCGCCCTGCTCGAGGACCTGCACGGCAAGCCGCTGCACGGTGAAAGCTTCCTGTCGCTGTGGGCGTCCGAAAGCCGCGCCGCCATCCGCGACGCCGCCGTCGCCGCCATCCGCGGCGTCAGTCCCGCCATCCTCTACGCCGAAGGCCGCACCGACCACGACCGCCGCGCAGGCTTCGAGATGACCATCTGCCCGCTGACCGGCCCCGACGCCAAGGTCGACCGCCTCGTCGGCCTCTGCCAGCCCATCTCGGCGCTGGTCCGGCTGCACGAAGAAACGGTCACCGAACTCTTCCATCGCCTGACGGTCTACGCCGGCGCCAGCCGCCCCGGCGGCATCGGCCCCTCGCTGCGGCTAGCGGCGGTGGATGGACGACGGATCGCCTAGCGACACATCCCGTCTCTTCCGCTCATCCCCGCGAACGCGGGGACCCGGGTGTTTTAGCGCGCGTCGTCCAGGCGATGTTTGAGCGCGGATTCGTCTACACCGCACGTCGCGCGCGCTTCCCACCTCGAAACGAAAAAAGCCTGGGTCCCCGCTTTCGCGGGGATGAGCGGATGTAAAAAAGACTCATCGCGCCGGCTTCAGTCCCGTCGCGTAGCGTTTCCAATTCGCGACGTAGTGATCCGCCGACGCTTTCAGCCCCGCGATCTGGCCTTCGGTGAGTTCGCGGACCACGCGCGCGGGTGAGCCCAGGATCAGGACGCCGTCGGGGTACTCTTTACCCTCGGGCACGAGGGCGCCGGCGCCGACGATGGAGCTCTTGCCGATCTTGGCGCGGGCGAGGATCACCGCGCCGATGCCGACCAGGCTGCCGTCGCCCACGGTGCAGCTGTGGACCATGGCCATGTGGCCGACGGTGACGTCGTTTCCCAAGGTTAGCGGCAGGCCCGGGTCGGAATGCAGCACCGAGCCGTCCTGGATGTTGGTGTTCTCGCCGATGGTGATGGGATCGTTGTCGCCGCGGATCACCGCGCCGAACCAGACGCTGGCGTTTTTCTTCAGAATCACGTCTCCTAACACGACGGCATTGGGCGCTATCCAGTATTCGCCCTGAGGCGGTAACCGCGGTTGCTTGCCATCCAGGTCGTAAACATTCATCCGAACACCCCTTAACTGCGACAATTCTGTAATTTAACGGTTCAGAAAGGTCGTTAGGATCAAACTGTATCTGCGATTCGAGACGGGCGCTTCCCGCATCGAATGCGTAGCCGGAGCGGTTCGCTTCGGCCAGAGAACGGAGTAACGGGTGTCGCGTTTCACCGGAGTGATCGGTGCACGACCAGGATCTCTAGCCACCCCCGAACCGCCGGGCGAAGGCGCATCCGTCAGCTTTTTCGATCTTCCCTGTCGAGGGCGCGGCCATTCCGGTCACGCCCTTTTTTCTTGTCCACTGAGGAGCTGTTCATGACCAAGCGAGCGCTCAAGCGTATGGCCCGCGAAGGCGAGTTCAACACCACCGATTTCGAGGACGCCAAGATCCGTCGGCTGCCTCTCGATCGCGGCGGCTGGACTCCGCACGGACACGAAGGAGCGAACGATCGCCACGGTCAAAGGGAACAGGGCTACCTCAAAACCATAAAAGCGAAATCCGAGGGCCAGGCGCAGTTGATGAGCGCCATCGACAGCCGAAACCTCGTGCTTGCGCTCGGCCCCGCCGGCACCGGCAAGACCTATCTCGCCATTGCGAAAGCCGTCGAGGCGCTCGAAGCCGGCCGCGTCGGCCGCATCGTGCTGTCGCGCCCCGCGGTCGAGGCCGGCGAATCGATCGGCTTTCTGCCCGGCGACATGGAAGACAAGCTCGCGCCCTACCTGCGCCCGCTCTACGACGCCCTGTCGGACCGTCTGTCGATGAAGCGCGTGCGTGCGCTGATCGCCGAGGGCCTGATCGAGATCGCGCCGGTGGGCTATATGCGCGGCCGCACCCTGAACAACGCCTTCGTGGTCATCGACGAGGCGCAGAACTGTACCTACGTCCAGCTCAAGATGCTGCTCACGCGCCTGGGCTGGCATTCGACCATGGTGGTGACCGGCGACCCGGGCCAGACCGATCTGTTGCCCGAACTCTCGGGTCTGAAGTGCATCGCCGAAAAACTCGAACAGCTTTCCGAAATCGCCGTCGTCCGCCTCGCCGAACGCGACATCGTGCGCCACCCGCTGGTGGCCTCGATGATCGGGGTGATCTGATCTGACAAGGCGTCCAGGGCGGCGGGTCCGCCGTCCTGGCGTCGTTCGCCCAGACCGCAGGCCGCAATTTCGCCGCGGTAACGACGCGCCAGCGAAACTTTCTGACCCACAACCTGCCGTCGCGGGGGCGTGAAGCGGCGCCATTTGCACGGGAGCTTCCCACGGCCGAGCTTCGGCCGTCACGAGGAGCTGTTCTCATGCGCGTCATCGCTTCAAGCTTGCTGCTCGCCTTCACAGCCGTTCCCGTAACCGCCTTCGCCCAGACCCCGCCCGCGACCATCGGCGCGCCCAATGTGCCGGCGCCCTGGTGGATGAACCAGCCGGTGATCCCGTCGATCGGCTATGTCCGCATTGAACTGCCCGCCAACCGCGCAAATTTCAGCACAAGTTTCGAAGTAGTCGATCGCGCGGCGCCCGAAGCAACCGCAAAGGCGGTAGAGAAGGTCCGCGCACTGGCGCGCACGCTCCAAGGCGCCGGCGCCGACAAGGTCCACATTCAGACGTCCTTCACCTCGCGCCCACTTTACGAACAGTATCGCGATAAGGATGGCAACCTGGTCGAGAACCAGCGGGCGGATAAAATCGACCGCTATGCCGTAGAGGCCACGATCAGCATTGAGGTTCGCGACATGGACCTCCTGGAGGCCACCTACGCGACCGTGATCGCGGCTAAGCCGACATCGACAAGCACCGTCAACTTCTGGCTAGATCCAACGGATGAAGCGAAATCGCGGCTCTATGTTCTTGCGGTGAAGGACGCAGCGCGGCGGGCGGACCTGTCGGTGGAAGCGGCGGGCGCAAAGCGCGGCGCCGTCAAGCTGATCGATCAAACCGGACGCGCCTGTCAGACCGACGTGCTGGCGGGGTGGCCTTCGTATGGCCCGCCGCAACTGACGCCGACGCCAGTTCAGGCCGACGGCTACTTTGGCGCGATCGATATGCGGGGGTACAACGGCCGCACAAACACGACGATTCTCGGCGGCGCGAACGCGCCCGATGGGAACGGCAATGTGCAGTTCTACTTCAACTACGCACACCCGGGTGCGGACAAGGCCGGAGTGGGCCAACCCAATCAGGAGCAGGGGGCGCAGGATGACACCCTGTTGCCGCTCGAACCGCCGATGGAGGTCATGACCGCCCAGGCGTGCGTGATCTACGCGCTCGCCTAACTTGGATAAACGCGGGCCGATTTCAGCAGAAATCGGCCTGCGGGGGCAGCCGGATGCGTTTGGGATTTCCGCAGGAGGATGGCCGTGCGGCGACGCGGAAGACGCGCCGCTACAGGCGCATCGCCGTGGCTGTGGGAATCACCGGCGCGGTCCACCTCGTCTTTCTTGCGCTGTTCGTATTTTCCGCGACGACTAAATATTCCCCACCGCCGCCATGGACGACGTCCTATCAGATCACCCTGGTCCGACTTCCGCGCCCCTCCGAACGCGAAAAGTTCAAGCCCCCGAAGGTCTCGCCGGCGCCGCCCCGAATGACGCGCTCAGCGGCCGCCGTTCCGATTCACGCGGCGCCGGTGGTCGCGGCTCCGACCGCGTCGCCCGTCGCGTCGCCCATATCCAATCCGAAGAACGACGCGGCTTCAGACGCCGCCGCTGTCGAAGGGATGCGCAAGACGCTGCATGGATTGGCCGCCTGTCACCCTTTCGGTATGAAGCCGACGGAAAAGGAGCGGGCTGCGTGCGAGGACAGGCTCGGTCGCATCGCCGACGCCACGCCGCACATCGACAATGCCCCGCCGCCGCAACCGGGAGCGCCGCCGCAAAAGGCCAACACCTGCCGGTTCAGCGTCAGGACGCTGCTGTCGCCGCGGGTGAAGTGCAAATTCTGGTAGTCGGCGGCGAAGGCCGTCTCAGGGCTGCATGGGAACCGCGGCGGGCGGGACGTAGCCGCCTTTCTGCCGCGTCCAGCCTTTTGCGTACATGCAGTTGATGTAGAGCGACGCGCTCGGCTCCTCGACGATGGTCGTACGGCGGCCCGTGGCGCCGGCCGCCGCGACGCGATGCGACGCCGCCTGCAGGCAGGCCATCCGGTCGTTCATGAAATCCTGAAAGGTCGCGCCCGGCCGGCCCAGCGGCACGACGTAGAGTGGAATGACCATCGATGTGCAGGCGCCCAGTCCGAGCGCCAACGCCGCCGCAACCGCAATTCCCCGCATGGGTCCAGCCCCCCGGATCGATCTTGCGCAGACTGTCCTTCGCAACGATCCCGGCGGTCAAGTCCGGCTTCGACGCCGGGTCAGGGACGGCTCAGACCAGGTCCTCGGCGAGGATGGCCATTTCGAACATGAAGGAGCCGTCGTCGTCCTCGTCCTTGTAGAGGACGCCCAGGAATTCGTCGCCGACGTAGACCTCGGCGGAATCCTTGGGTTTCGTGCGCAGCTTCACGGCGATCTTCGGGTTGCCGAAGGTCCGCTTCAGGTGCGCTTCCACGCGCTGGATCTCTTGTTCGTTCACGGTCGGACCTCGGCTGCCTCGGCGCGACCCTTAGGCCGTCCGGGGGCGGAGGGCAACGAGATCAGATCACGTAGTCGAGGATCTCGGGCATGGTGTGGTCCATGCTCTTGGAGGGCTCCTCGCAGGTCGGGCACTTGACCAGGCGCGCGGGCACCCCGGCGGCGGTGCAGTGGGCGGGGACGGCCTTCAGCACCACCGAGCCCGAGGCGATCTTGGCGTGGTCGCCGACGGTGATGTTGCCCAGCACCTTGGCCCCGGCGCCCAGGAGCACGCCCCGGCCGATCTTCGGGTGGCGGTCGCCGCGCTGGGCCCCCGTGCCGCCCAGGGTCACCCCGTGCAGCATGGAGACGTCGTCGCCCACGGCGGCGGTCTCGCCGATCACCACGCCGGTCGCGTGGTCGATGAACACGCCCGAGCCCATGCGGGCAGCCGGGTGGATGTCGACCTGGAACAGCTCCGACATGCGGCTCTGCAGAAACAGCGCCATGGTCTCGCGGCCGCGCTTCCACAGGTGGTGGCTGACCCGGTGGGTCTGCAGCGACAGGAAGCCCTTGTAGAACAGGAAGCTCTGCAGATAGCCGCGGGCGGCGGGGTCGCGCTCGAGCACGGCGACCAGGTCCGCCTCGGCGGCGGCCACCATGGAGGGCTCGGCGGCGTAGGCCTCGGCGCAGAGTTCGCGCACGGTCATGTCGCCCACGGCGGCGTCGCCGATCTTGCGCCCGAGCTGGAAGCTGAGCGCGGCGGCCAGATCGTTGTGCGACAGGATCACGGCGTGCATCAGCGAGGCCAGGGCCGGCTCGGTGCGGGCGGCGGCCAGGGCCTCTTCGCGCAACGCCGACCAGACGGTCTTGCCGCCGGGCAGGACTTCGAGTTGGGGCATGGCGCTCTCCTCCGCTTCGCCGATTAACCTAGCATAGGCGCTTGCCAAGCATGGACTGGGCCAGCCCTTCGGGAAGCTCGCCCTCCCGCGCCATATGGTAGGCCCGAAAGGCCGTCGCCACCGTCAGCGCGTCCCGCACCCGGCCCGCGACGGCCTCGGCCAGCAGCGCCGTGAAAGGAACACGCGCCAGGCTGAGCGCCTCGGTAGGGTCTTTGCGCCCCTGCGCCGGCGCCAGGTCCCAGGCGACCCAGCACAGGGCCTCTTCGTCGGTGACCGAGTTCGACAGTTCCAGCCGCAACGCCTCGCGCCACTGGCCCGCGCCCAGGCCCGCCTCCTCGGCCAGCTCCCGCCGCACGCCCGCCAGCGGGTCCTCCGCCAGGGGCGAGCCGCCCTCCGGCATCTCCCAGGAGTAGTTCATGCGCGGAAACCGGTGTTGCCCCACCAGCACGACCGTACCGTCGTCGTGCACCGGCAGGACGCCCACCGCCCGATTTTTGAAGCGAACCACGCCGAAGCGCGTTTCATGGCCGGTGGGGGCGGTCGCCGGGTACTCGACCAACTTCAGCCACGGGTTCTCGAAATGCTCGCGGCCCTCGCCGCTCCGCCATGGGGGCGGTTTCGCCAAGGCTGCGCCCCAGGAGGGTTCGTCGTTCATGCCCTGCTCACCTTTGTCGACAGTACCTATATTGAACTTCGGTCCGAGCTATGGCGCGGGCTGCGGGCGCCCTCAACGGATTGCGGCATGAAACAGCTTCTCCTCCCCCTCGCCGCCGCCGTCCTCGCGGCCGCCGGTTCCGCCGCCGCCTCCCCGGTCGTCCCCACCGGGCCCGAGCATCGCCTGAACGCCCAGGAGATTCGCGACCTGGCCAAGCGCGAACTGCTCTGGTGCGACGACTTCCACGCCCAGAACGGCAGTTGCGAGGCGGTCACCCTGATCACCCTGGCGCCGGACGGGCGCCTGGCCGAGACCACCACCTTGTTGCTCAGCGAAGGTCCGCGGCTGCAGGCCTTCATCGGCGAGGTCGACGTGGTCGACGGCGACCGGGTGTGCAGCAAGGTCGCCGCCTCGACGCTCCCCATCGCCTTCACCCTCGAGGGTCATAGCGTTCCTGCGGACGCCGCCAACGGCCTGCGCGACGCGGTGGTCAGTTCGCTGGCCGAGCTTGACGGCAAGACCATCTGCCAGACCTTCTACCGCGGCGCGGATCCGAACCAGCTGCGCGAGGAGGTGACGGTGGACGGCAAGCGGCGCAAGGACCTGGAGACCGTCTATCGCCTGCATGACGGCAAGGACGGCTTCGATCTGCGTCCGCAGGTGAAGGACACCGACGGCGGCCAGGGCATCAAGGCCTAGATGGACGCCAAGACCACAACCACGCCCCCCACGCCCGAATTCGGCGATCCGCTCGCGCCCCAGGCCAGTGCGGAGACCATCGCGCTGTTGGCCAGGCGGCGTTCGTCCTCGGCGCAAACCCTGGGCGCGCCCGGGCCCGGCAATGACGAACTGAAACTGCTGCTGCGCCTCGGCGCCCGCGTGCCCGACCACGGCAAGCTCGCGCCCTGGCGCTTCATCGTGCTGCAACAGCCGGCCAAGGCCGAGCTGGTGCGCCGCTTCGAAGCCATCGCGGTGGCGCGTGAAGACGCGCCGAAGGCGACCGCGAAACTCGCCAAACTGTCCTCGTCGCCCCTCAGCATCGCGGTGATCTCGCGCGTCACCGGCGGGGGCGACATTCCCGAGTGGGAGCAGGAGCTCTCGTCGGGCGCCGTGTGCACCATGCTGCTGACCGCGGCCGCCGCACTCGGCTATGGCGCGAACTGGATCACCGACTGGTACGCCTATGATCCGGCGTGCTGCGCGATCCTGGGCCTCGGGTCCGGTGAACGCGTGGCGGGCATCGTGCACATCGGCACGCCGGCGGAGGCGCCGCTCGAACGCGCCCGGCCCGACGTGGAACAGATCACCCGCTACTGGGCCGGCTGAAGCGCGGGCGCGGCCGCCCGCTCCGGCCGGTGCACCAGCGCCACCAGCGCGAAGCTGATCACCGTCAGCAGGAACCAGCTCCCGATCTTCTGCGGCCCGACCAGGGCCCAGGCGTGCGCCTGGGCCGGATAAAGCCACGCGCGCGAGAAGGTGCCGATGTTCTCGGCGAACCAGATGAACGACGAGACCAGCGCCAAGCCTATGAGCAGCGGCATGCGGCGGCGAACGCGGTCCGCCGTGAAACAGACCCAGGTGCGCCAGAACACGACCGCCGCCAGCGCGAAAAGCTCGTCGCGCAGATCGATCTTCCAGTGATCGAGGAAGAAGTTCGCGTAGGCGCCCGCCGCCAGCAGCCACACGCTCCACGACGGCGGATAGCGGTCGAAGTTGAAGCGAAAGATGCGCCAGACGCGCGCGATATAGCTGCCCACCGACGCGTACATGAAGCCCGAGAACAATGGCACGCCGCCGATGCGCAGCAGACTCGGCTCCGGATAGATCCATGAGCCTACGTGGGTCTTGAACACCTCCATCACGGTGCCGACGATGTGGAAGACGAGGATGACCTTCGCCTCCTCCCAGCTCTCCAGCTTCAGCCGCAACATCGCGACCTGCACCACCAGCGCAGCGCCCACCAGAAAATCGTAGCGCGCGACCGGCGCGTGTTTGGGCCACACCAGGTTGGTGCCGAACAACAGCGCAAGCATGATCGCGCCGAACAGGCACGCCCACCCCTGCTTCAACCCGAACATCAGAAACTCGAACGCCCAGCGCCCGAGCCGCGTGCGGTCGGATTGCGCCTGGATGCGCGCGAGAAGGCGGCGTCCCCATTGCTCGAGCGGCAGCCTGTCGCGGGTTTGGCTTGTCATGGCCCTCTCACCCGCCGCGAGCGTTATTTTATCTGAGCCGGTACGTCGCTACGCCCGGATCGGGGACCCACAGGCCGCGCGGCGTCTCGCCTGTCTGCCAGAACACGTCGATGGGGATGCCGCCGCGCGGGGCCCAGAAGCCGGCGATGCGCAGCCACTTGGGTTCGGCGACCTCGACGATCTTCTGCGCGATGCCGACGGAGCAGTCCTCGTGGAAGGCGCCGTGGTTGCGGAAACTCTGCAGGTACAGCTTCAGGCTCTTGCTCTCGATCAGCCAGGCGCTCGGCGCATAGTCGATCACCAGGGTCGCAAAATCGGGCTGGCCGGTGACCGGGCAGATCGAGGTGAACTCGGGCGCCGTGAAGCGCGCCAGGTACAGCGCCTCGGGGTGCGGGTTCGGCACGCGCTCGAGGGTCGCGTGTTCGGGACCGTCCGGGATGGCGCTCGGCCGGCCGAGCTGGGTGAGCTTGGAGGTATCGGTGGTCATGGCCGCGCCTTAAGGCCAACGCGGCCCGACGGGAAGCCCTTTCCCTTAGGTGACCTTTGCCGCAACGGTCCGGGCGGCTATGGACGGCGGAAGCCCGAACCCAACCCAGGACCGCCCATGGCCATTCCCGCCGCCCTCCAGCAGGGGCTGAAGCTCCCGGTCATCGCCGCGCCCATGTTCCTGGTCTCCGGGCCCGAGCTGGTGATCGCGGCTTGCAAGTCAGGGGTGATCGGGACCTTCCCGGCGCTGAACCAGCGCACGACCGAGGGCTATTCCCAGTGGCTCGACCAGATCAAGGCGGCGCTGGGTCCGAACGACGCCCAGTACGGCGTGAACATCATCGTGCACAACACCAACCCGCGGGTGATGGCCGACATGATGGTGACCGTCGAGCACAAAGTTCCGCTGGTCATTACCTCGCTGGGCGCCGTGAAGGACATCGTCGATGCGGTGCACAGCTACGGCGGCCTGGTGTTCCACGACGTCACCACGGTACGTCATGCGAAGAAGGCGGCGGAAGCGGGCGTCGACGGCCTGATCCTGGTCTGCGCCGGCGCCGGCGGTCACGCCGGCGTCTGGTCGCCGTTTGCGCTGGTCGACGAGGTGCGCTCGTTCTTCGAGGGCACGATCATTCTGTCCGGCGCGTTGTCGACCGGGCGCGATCTCGCCTCGGGCCTGATGCTGGGCGCCGACTTCGGCTATTTCGGCACCCGCTTCATCACCACCGCCGAGAGCCTGGCGCCCGACGCCTACAAGCAGATGATCCTCGACGCCCATGCGGCGGACGTGACCTACACGCCGGCGATCTCAGGCATCCCGGCAAACTTCCTGACCCAGTCGCTGGTCAACAACGGCCTCGACCCGAAGTCCCTGCCCGACAAGACCAAGATCGATCTCGGCAAGGAGCTCGACCACGAGGTCAAGGCCTGGAAGGAAGTCTGGTCCGCCGGCCAGGGCGTCGGCTCGGTGAAGGACGTGCTGCCGGTCGCGGAGTTGGTGGCGCGGCTGGGACGCGAATTTAAAGAGGCAAACGGCGAGTTCGCGAAGCGGTTCGCTAGCTGACCCTCAGTCGGTAAATACGGAAAGCTTCAGCCCACAACGCTTCCGCCACAGATCGGTGATGCGAAGCATTCCCGAGTCCGCTTCGTCCAGACTTTCAAGCCCTGGCTTTGGGGACAGGCCGCCTAAGCCGACCTCAGTCTGCTTACCGGAAATCAAGTTGGTTACATTGAGCTCGATCGTTGCAATCGCAGGATCGTAGGCTTTGTCCTTGTGATGATAGTAGTAGTGGATCAATACGCGACGGCCAGCGTCCGACACGAGCAAGAGTGGTTCCGACACTTCCGGCAATTCATGCAATACGGCAACCATGCAGGTCGCTGTCTGCCTCTGAGGCTCAGGCAGGTCAGCCACGCTCCCGGCGTGAGCCGGTGTTGAAATGCAGATCGAGCCAGCAGCTAGACTGCACAACGCGTAGGGCCGAATGGACATGCGCTCCCCCTTATCACGGAAAAGGTGCGCGTAGTCCGTGGCCGAAACTAGGCCGCGAACGCCTGCTCAGACCGCCGAGCGCCCGCGTACGCGCTCGAACAGCCGGTAACTTCTGCCGTACAGGTCATCGCCCGCCAGAACCTCGGCGCCCGCGTCCAACGGCTCGAGCACCGTCGAGGTCGCCGCCAACCCGGAGCCGAAACCGAACGCCTGCACCCCGCTCTCCAGATCGGCGACAGGTCGCGCCCGCCTGCGCATAAAGCGCGTCCTGGGCGTCGCTCACGGCGTCGTTTCCGCCGCGCGCCCGTCAGGGCTTGGCGGCGACCTTCGGGGCCGTGAAGTCTGCGCCGGCCTTGTGCAGCACGAGGGCGGTGACGGCGCCGCTTTTGTCGACGATAAAGGTCACCTGCGCCTCCTCCACCCTCAGGAAGAAGGCGTTCGGTCCTTCCGGGAAGAGTTCAAAGGCCGGTTGACCCGGCGTCGTCGCGAACAAACGGTCGCCGTCGCGCGTGACCGTGATCACCGCCTGTCCGAGTTGATAGGCGCCGACGTAGCGTTGCAGCGTCTTTTCGTCGACGGCGACGACGTGATGAACCACCGGCGCCGGCAACAGCGGCGTCCCCGCGAGAATATGCAGGCCGATGTCGTCCACTCCGTGCTCGTCGCTGACGTTCGACAGCACCACCACGCCGACGCCCGTCTTGGGATCGAAGGCCATGAACGAGCGGTATCCGCCGGTGCCGCCGTTGTGCCAGACGAGCCCGCCGTCGATCTTGGTCAGGACGTGCCAACCCAGCGCGATCTCGAGCCCGGGGATCCCGGTGGGCCGGCGCGGCTCCAGCTGCGCCGCCATCGCCGCCTTCAGCGGCGTCTTTTCGTAGCCGAGTTCGGCGCCCAGAAACGTCAGAAGGTCGTTGCCGGTCGAGCGCAGGGCGCCCGCGCCCTCCAGCGCCGGCAGATCCCAGTTCGGAACCGCCTTCAGCGTCGCGTCGTGTCCGACCGCGAGCCGCGCCTGCAAGGCCGGCGTCAGCGTCACCACCGTACTCTTCATGCCGAGCGGCCCGGTTATGCCGTCGCGCACCATCGCCTCGTAGCTCTTGCCCGAACGATTGGCGAGGAGATCGCCCAACAGGCCGACGCCGAGGTTCGAATATTCGTACTTCGATCCGATGTCGCGGGTCAGGGTGTAATGGCTGAGGAAGCTGTAGAGCTGATCGGTCGTGTAGTCCGCGTAGGGATTGCCCATGTCCTTCGGCGCGAAGTTGCCCGGAAGGCGCGGCAGGCCCGAGGTGTGAGTCGCCAGATCAATCAGGGTGATCTGCTTACCGCCGCGCTCGGGCAGGGTGTCGCCGCTCGGCAGATACTTCGCTGCCGGATCGTCGAGCCTGACCTCGCCGTTCTGGACCATCTCCGACAACAGGAGCGTGGTGAACACCTTGCTGGCCGAGCCGATCTCGAAGACGGTGTCACCGTTCAGCGGCCGCGCGTCGCCCTGGTTCAGCGCGCCGTAGGACACGATCCGCCGGCCGTGCGCGTCGATCAAGCCGACGACGATGCCGACGCCCTGGTGGCGCGTGTCGATGCGGTCGGCCAGGATCTTCTGGATTTCCGCGTCGGACGGGACGCTCCATGCCGCGGGCTGGTCCGCCGCGGGGGCGGGCGCCGTCAACGCCAACGCCAGCGATACCCCGGCGGCCAGGACGGCCAGAACCTTACGCATGGTTGTCCTCCAAAACGGCCCGTCCACGGCGAGCCTGTAACAAGGTAGTCTCCGGTCAGGAGCAAGTCTTACAGGCGTCTGCGTCACTCGCAGTAGACGCGCACCTTGGTCTTTTCCTGTTCGACGTCGACGGTGAGGTCGTTCAGCTGATCGACCAGTTCCTCCAGGTTCTCGGGCCGGATCTCGTTCAGGTCGAACATCGCGCCGTGTTTGGCGAGTTCAGCGTTCAGGCGATCGCGGGCCTGGGGCGGGATGACGCTGCTCAATCGGACGCCGGCTTTCAGAAGCGCGATCGGCACCCGCACGTTCACGGCGGTCGGTCCGCCACCGGGCTCGTCGGCGGCCACCAGCACGCGGAGGTATTTCGGCGCCCCGTTAGGCCGGGCCTGGCCCATAGGCGGCGGCGATGTCGTGGGGCCACCCGTTTCCAGGGCGGCGATCAGGCGTTCCGCCTCGTCGGCGGTGACCTTGCCCTCGGAGAGCATCTGCAGAATGGCGCGGCGATTGTCGTTCATAAGCGTCTCCTAAACGATGCGCAGGCGCACGAAGGCGTCGCGCGTGTCGATGGTTACGTCGGTTCCGGCGAGCGCGAGCAGGACCCGGCCCGTCGCCAGCGCCGCGGCCAGCGGATTGACCCGCAACAGCGGCGCAGCCGGTATGCACAGCAGGGCGACAAGCACGGCGAAGGGAGAAAGCAGCAGCACGATCGGTGTCAGCGGCACGAACAGCCGCATCACGACGCGACCGCGGGACGGCCGCCGCGGCGCCAGGGCGCGGCGCACGCGAGGCGCGTCACGCCACGGGGCCGCAGGTTGATAGACGTCCATCTAGCGACCCTCCAGTTCGGCGATGGCCTGTTCGGCGGTGATTTCGCCCCGCTTCAGGCGCTCGAGCACCTCGGCGCGGCCGGTCGGGGCGTCGAGCTCCACCAGCTCCAGCGCGGCGGCGATGCGGTTCAGGCGGGCCTTCACCGTCGGATAGGAGACGCCGAAGACCTGCTCCATCTCCTTGATGGAGCCGTGACTGCGGACGAAGGCGGCCACGAAGACCTGGTCCTCGGCCGACAGCTGGGCAAGCTTGGGCAGCTCGAAGGCGCCCTCGATCGCAAGCGGGCCGTCGGCCAGCCGCACCCGCTCCACCACCAGCGGGCGGCCCTTGGTGAGTTCCGCCAACGCCGCCCAGTCCTGAATTTCACCCTTGCTCATGGGCGGAACTTAAGTTTCTCGACTCCGCGAGTCAAGAAAATTAATTCTGATATTCAGTTTTTCAATTTCCTGGGTCGCTGTCGGCGGTTTTCCCGATCCGCCCTACCCCGCGAAGGCCTGTTCCAGGTCCGCGATCAGGTCGTCGGCGTCCTCCACGCCCACGGAAAAGCGGATCAGGCTGTCGGTGACGCCGCGGGATTCGCGGATTTCACGCGGGATCGAGGCGTGGGTCATGATGCCGGGGTGGTTCACCAGGCTCTCCACCCCGCCGAGACTTTCGGCCAGGGTGAAGATCCGGAAGCGTTCGAGCACGCGCCGCGTGCGCTCCAGGTCGCCGTCGATCACGCAGGAGATCATGCCGCCGAAGCCGCGCATCTGGCGTTTCGCCAGGGCGTGCTGCGGATGTGACTCCAGGCCCGGATAGTAGACGCGGGCGACGCCGTCCCGCGCCTCCAGCCAATGCGCCACCTTCATCGCGTTCTCGCAGTGGCGCTGCATGCGCACCGCCAGGGTTTTCACCCCGCGGTTGGCGAGGAAGGCGTCGAAGGGGCCCATGATCGCGCCGACGGAGTTCTGCAGGAACTTCATTTCCTTGGCGAGCTCGTCGGTGCGCGCCACCGCGACACCGCCGATGATGTCGGAGTGGCCGTTGAGATACTTGGTCACCGAATGCACCACCAGGTCGAAGCCGAGCTCCAACGGCCGCTGGATGTACGGGGTGGCGAAGGTGTTGTCGGCGACGCAGAGCAGATTGTGCGCCTTGGCGATGCGCGCGAGGCCCTCGAGGTCCGCGAGCTTCATCAGCGGGTTGGTCGGCGTCTCCACCCACAGCATCCTGGTCTTCGGCGTGATCGCCTTTTCGACCACGTCGAGATCGGAAAAGTCCGCGTAGGTGAAATTCAGGCCCGCGGAACGCCGGCGCACGCGCTCGAACAGACGGTAGCTGCCGCCATAAAGGTCGTCGCCCGCCAGCACCTCAGCGCCCGCGTCCAACAGTTCGAGCACCGTGGACGTCGCCGCCAGGCCCGAGCCGAAGCCGAACGCCTGCACGCCGCTTTCCAGATCGGCGACGACGCGTTCGAACGCCTCGCGCGTGGGGTTCTTGCCGCGCGCATACTCATAGCCCTTGTTCACCCCCGGGCTCTCCTGGGCGAAGGTCGAGGTCGCATAGATGGGCGTCATCACGGCGCCGGTGGTGGGGTCGGGATACTGCCCGGCGTGGATGGCGCGGGTGGAGAAGCCCAGGCGGTTGGGGTGGTCGGCCATTCTTTTGTTCCGGATGTGCGCGGCCTAGGCCGCCTGGGGATGCAGACGCAGGTGGTTGATCAGATCGACGCGGGTAATGATGCCCACGAAGTCGACGCCGTCGAGCACCAGGGCCACCTCGTCGCGTTCGAAGATGGCGACCAGGGCGTCGAGGTCCTCGTGCGCCTGCACCGTGCGCAGGTTGGTGGTCATCTGGCTCTTCACCGGCTGTTTGAAGCGCGCCTCGCGGACCACGTCTTCGTTCTCGGCGCCTTTGAGAATGTCGCTCTCGTCGAGGATGCCGATCAGGCGCCCGTCCTGAATCACCGGCAGTTGCGAGACGTCGGCGCCGCGCATGCGGTTGTAGGCCGCCAGCAGGGTTTCGTCCGGCCCGATGGTCACCGCCCCGCCTTCGGAGAACTTGCGCGCCACCAGGTCGCGCAGATCGCCGTGCAGCGCGCGGTCGGTCAGGCCCTGTTCGGCCAGCCAGGCGTCGTTATAAACCTTGGACAGGTACTTGGCGCCGGTGTCGCACACGAAGGTCAGCACGCGCTTGGGCGTTTTCTGCTCGCGGCAGTATTTCAGAGCCGCGGCCAGCAGGGTGCCCGACGACGATCCCGCCAGAATGCCTTCCTTCAGCAGCAGCTCGCGCGCGGTGTCCATGCTCTCCTTGTCGGAGATGGAGAAGGCGCGCTTGATCAAAGTCATGTCGGCGTTGTCGGGAATGAAGTCCTCGCCGATGCCTTCGACGGTCCACGAGCCCGCTTCGACGATCTCGCCGGTCTCGACGTAGTGGCACAGGATCGAGCCGACCGGATCGGCCAGCACCATTTCGGTCTTCGGCGACACCTTTTGGAAATAGTGACCCAATCCCGACAGCGTGCCGCCGGAGCCGACGCCTACCACCACCGCGTCGACGTCGCGGCCCATCTGTTCCCAGATTTCGGGACCGGTGGTGCGCGTGTGCGCGGCGGGATTGTTCGGATTGGCGAACTGGTTGACGAAGAAACCGCCGGGGATCGCCTGCGCCAGACGCTCGGCGAGGTCCTGATAATATTCCGGATGGCCCTTGCCGACGTCCGAGCGGGTCAGCCGCACGTCGGCGCCCAGGGCGCGCAGGTGCTGCACCTTCTCGCGCGCCATCTTGTCGGGCACGACCAGCAGGATCTTGTAACCCTTCAGCACGCCCACCAGCGCGAGCGCCAGGCCGGTGTTGCCGGCGGTCGCCTCCACGATGGTGCCGCCGGGCTTCAGATAGCCTTCCTTCTCCGCCGCCTCGATCATGGAAACGGCGATGCGGTCCTTGATCGAGCCGCCCGGGTTCTGGCTTTCCAGCTTGATGAACAGCCGGCACGGGCCGGTATCCAGGTTCTTGATCTCGACCACGGGCGTGCGCCCGATCAGGTCGATCAGCGAGCCCACGGGCATGACGAGGCCGTCTTGGGCGAGAGGAATCTGGTCCATGCCCCGCAATGTCACTTGCTCCGGAACCGATCAAGCCCCCTGGCCGGGGCCGCCCGGGCTACGCTGCCCCCGCCTCGCGGCAGGCCTCGTCCATGTCGTGGAAATGCTCTTCCGCGGTCGCTTCGGCGGCGGGGGTTTCCGGCGCGGCGGCGGGCTGGGCCGCGTCCGGCGTCAGGGCTTCAGTGACCACCTTGGAGCCGGCCTCCAGGGTGCGGTGCACCGGACACTTCTCCGCGATCTCCAGCAGCTTCGCCGTCTGCTCCGCGTCGAGGGGTCCTTCGAAGCCGATGCGGCGCGTGAACTGGTCCGCCGGCACGGCGCCGGCGATCTTGTCGTGGCGCACCGCGACCTTGGTCCGTTTCAGCGGCCAGCCCTTGCGTTCGGCATAGAGCCGCACGGTCATCGCCGTGCAGGCGCCCAGCCCCGCGCTCACCAGCTCATAGGGGCTGGGGCCCGACCCCAGGCCGCCGACGTCCGCCGGCTCGTCGGCGAAGAAGCGCGTGCCGTGGGCGTTCACCTGCACCTGGAACTTGCCGGCGCCGGTCTCCTCTACCAGCACCGATCCGTCCGCCGGCTTGAGCGCGCCGTCGTCGGCGGCCATGCCGACGTAACGCGATGCCCAGGTCGCGATCATGCGCGCAACGTAGTCGCCGTCCTCGGGACGGCTCAACAGATGGTCGGCCTTGTCGAGCGACACGAAACTCTTCGGATGTTTCGCCGCCAGGAACAGCTCGCTGGCGTTTTCGATGCCGACGGCCTGGTCGATGGGCGAGTGCATGACCAGCAAGGCGCGTCCCAGATGACGCACCTGGTCGAGCAGATGCTGACTGCGCACGTCGTCGACGAAGGCCTGGTCGACGGTGAAGGTGCGGCCCTGCAAAGAGACCTGGGCCTGACCGTCGCGCGCGATCGCATCGAGGCTGTCGTTCAGCAGCAGGAGAACATGCGCGGGGTCGGCGCAGGCGCCCACCGTCGCCACCGCCTTGGCGCTCGCAATGCGCGACGCGGCCGCGAGCACCGCGGCGCCGCCCAGGCTGTGACCGATCAGAAGTTGCGGGCTGCAGCCTTGGCGGCCCATCGCTTCCGACGCGGCGACCAGGTCGTCGACGTTGGCGCTGAACCCGCCGCGGCCGAACACCCCCTCGCTCTGGCCCAGTCCCGAGAAGTCGAAGCGCAGGACTGCGACCCCGCAGTCGGCCAGCGCCCGGCTGATCCGCACCGCGGCCTTCACGGTCTTGTCGCAGGTGAAACAGTGGGCAAAAAGCGCCCAGGCGCGGGGCTCCCCATCGGAACGGTCCAGGCGGCCGGACAGTTTTTCGCCGCGAGCGTTCTGGAAATCGAAAGTCTCGGACCGCATGGACGGGGCTCCTTTTCGGGCGCGGTGGAAAGTCCGCCTTGATGACCTCCCGGTCAACCGAACCGCTACGCTTGGAAAATCCTCCTTTCGCGCGACGGAACGCCGCTATCGCCCCGTTGAAGGCCAAAACAGGGCAGCGGATGCTGACCAATAAATTCCTTAAGGGCCTACGCCTCACGCATCCGATCATGCAGGCGCCGATGGGTGGCGGCCCATCGACTCCGGCGTTGATTGCGGCTGTCTGCGAGACGGGGGGCATGGGCTGGCTGGCCGCCGCCTATCTGACGCCGGAGCAGATTCGCGACCAGGTGCGCGCGATTCGCGCCCTGACCGATCGGCCGTTCGGCATCAACCTGTTCGTCGGCGGCTGGGCCCGCAGCGCCAATCGCGCCCAGGTGGCGTCGATGATGAAGCTGCTGCGGGATATGCACGCGGAGTTGGGGCTCGAACCCCCCGCGGTGCCCGGCGTGCCCAACGATCCGTTCCCCGCGCAACTCGAAGCCGTGCTCGACGCCAAGCCGGCCGCGTTCAGTTTCACCTTCGGCCTGCCGCGCGCCGAGGACATCGATCGCCTGAAGCTCGAGGGCGTCATGGTCATGGGAACCGCGACCACCCTGCGCGAGGCGAACATCCTCGCCTCCTCCGGCGTCGACGCGATCATCGCCCAGGGCGAAGAGGCCGGCGCCCACCGCGGCACCTTTGCGGGCACCTTCGAACAGTCGATGGTGCCGACGCTCGAACTGGTGCGTCAGATCCATGCGGAGATCGACCTGCCGGTGCTGGCCGCGGGCGGTCTGATGGACGGCCGCGACGTGGCTGCGGCGCTCGACGCCGGCGCATCGGCCACCCTGCACGGCACCGCCTTCCTCGCCACGCCGGAATCCGGCGCCACCGAAGCCTACAAACAGGCGATCCTCGCTGCGGAGGAGGACGACACCGTCGTCACCCGCGCCTTCTCCGGGCGCCCAGCGCGGGGTCTGCGCAACCGGTTCGTGCGCGCGGTCGAGGACAGCGAGGCGGAGATCCCGCCCTACCCGCTGCAGAACGTGCTCACCCGCCCGATGCGGCAGGCCGCCGCCGCCCGCGGCGATGCAAGCCGCCTGTCGCTGTGGGCCGGCCGCGGCGTCGCGCGCACCCGCGAAGCGCCCGCCGCCGAGATCGTGGCGCAGATGCTGTCGGAACTGGAAGCCGCCGAAGCGAATCCCACGGCGGCCCGCGGCCACTGACGATCACTAAGGCCGGCGGTAGATTTTTCCGCCCTTCATGACGAAGTCGACGTGCTCCGTCGCATCGATCGATCGCGTCGGATCACCCGGCATGGCGACGAGGTCGGCGAGGTAGCCGGTTTCAATGTGTCCCAGGTCGTTGGCGTGGCCGATCACCTTGGCGTCGGTGGCGGTGGTCGCGGTCAGCGCCTGCACCGGCGTCATGCCGTCCTTCACCATCCATTCCAGCTCGCGCCAGTTGGTCCCGTGGGTGAAGACGCCCACGTCGCTGCCCATGCCGATGGTAACGCCGTCCTTCATCGCCAGCTGGAATGCGTGTTCGGCGGTGACCATGCCGGGCGTCGGCGGCGACTTGCCGGGAACATAATGCTGGAAGTACTCGCTGGTCGCCGCAACCGCGGTCAGCGTCGGCATATAGACCGTGCCGCGCTGGGCCATCATCTTGAAGATCTCGTCGGTGCCGCCATAGCCGTGCTCGATGGTGTCGGCGCCGGCCAGCACCGAACGGCGCATGCCCTCCGTCGTCGCCGTGTGCACCGCGACCGGGCGGCCGAGATCGTGCGCGATCTTCACCGCCGCGTTCAGTTCCTCCTGCGAGAAGGTCGGCTCGGCTTCGCCGTTCGGACCCGCGCGATAGTCCGCGTAGAGCTTGATCCAGTCGGCGCCGTGGGCGGCCTGATCGCGCACCGCCTTAACGATGCCGTCCACGCCCGACGCCTCCTGCCCGCCCTGGGGCATGACGATGTCGGAACGGAAGTTTTTCACCGGCGGACCATAAGACCCCTCCGCGACAATGGCGCGGGTCACCACGAACATCCGCGGGCCGGGGATCAGGCCGTCGTTGATCGCTTTCTTGATCGAGACGTCGGCGTAGCCGGCCCCTTCGGTGCCGAGGTCGCGCAGGACGGTGAAGCCCGCCATCAGCGTCGCTTCCGCCTGCTTGCCCCCGCGCAGCACGCGATAGTCCTCGGTGTCCTTCAGCACCTGATCGTCCCAGAGTTCTTCGTTGTAGGGATGCAACAACAGGTGCGAGTGCAGGTCCATCATACCGGGGATCAGGGTCTGCCCCGGCAGGTCGATGATCTCCGCGCCTTGGGGAGCCGTCACCGACGCGGCCGGACCGACGGCGGCGATCTTGTCGCCCTCGACCAGCACCACCCAACCCGGATGCGCCGGCGCGCCCGCGCTCCACACCTGGGCGGGGCGCAGCAGCACCGCGTGCGGCGGCGTTTGCGCGGCGGCGGAAGAGGCAGCCGCCGCAGCAACGGCGGCGCAGGCCAAAATCGTCTTCATGAACGCAGCTCCCTCGACCCTTGGGGGGAGAGCTTAGCGCGCGCGCCGGCGGACGGCTATTCCGCGGCGTAGAGCAGGCCGGGCTGCGCGCGTTCGCGGGCGGCGGCGCGTTCGGCCAGCAGGCGCGTCAGCGCGCTTTCCAGCGGCGGCAGCGGGATATGGCCGTCCCAGTCGTCCGTTTGGCGCGGCGCGGCCTGGAAGGCGCCCTTGGGCGCGGCGCGCACCAGGGCGGGATCGTGCCCCGCCGCCTCGGCCAACATGCGGGCGAAGCCGGCCCAGGTCAGCTGCTCGGGCCCCGCCAGGCGCCAGCGGCCGCTGGCGCCGTCGATCAGCAGGTCGAGCGCCGCATCGACCAGGTCGGGCCGGTAGACCGGCGCCACCCGGTGATCGTCGCACACCGTGAAGGGCCGCTCCTCGGCCAGGGCGTCGAGCACGCGCGCGACGAAGCCATGCTCGTCGTCGTGGCAGAAGCCGGCCTCGACCGGCGTGTGCAGCCGTCCGGGCGCGTGCGCCGCGACGCTGAGCACCCGCAGGCCGCGCGCCGCCGCGCAGTCCGGCGCCGAGGCGTGATCGCCGGCATCGATGAGCGCGACCGGCTGGTGGCGATCTATGGCGCGGTCGAGCGCATCGGCATCGACGAGGGCGCGCAGATCCAGCGTCGCATAGGCCAGACCGCGGAACCTGCAGTGCCGCGCGAAGGCGCGGGCCAGCGGTCCGCGACCCGCGATCAGCAGCGGCGCGCTGTCGTGCGCCTCGACGCCGCCGTCGGGCGCCACGCCATGCGGATGGGTCGCGCTCACCGGTTCGAAGCGATAGCGGACCGAAGGCCGCCGCCACCAGCCCGGAGAGGCCAGGGCGATGTCGTGTTCACGGGGATCCTCCCCCTTAGCCAAGGTGCGCAGCAACGACGCCATGGCCGTCGGCCGCGGTTCGCCGCCGCGCAGATCGAACACACCGCATTCGTAATCGTCGCCGTCGCGCGTCAGCAGGCTGGTCCAGTCGTAGGCGCCCAGCAGCGACCACGCCGTCACCGCCTGCACCTCCACGCCCTCGCCGCGCAGCCGCTCACAATCGCGCCAGGCCTGGTGGAACCAGCGCATCTGTTCGTCGCGCGTGCAGCCGTTGTGCGCCTCGGTCACCGCCAGCGGGCGCGCATAGCGCATCCACGCCTGGCCGAGCAGCGCGCCAAGGCCCAGCGGCCCCTCGCGCACCACGCGCACCGCCTCGATGTCCACGTAACGTTCGCGGCCGTTGCCGCCGGGCTCGATGCCGCGGTAGCGGCCGATGCGCTCGTCGAGGAAACGTTCGCTGGTCAGATAATGGTTCACCCCGATCACGTCGGGCGGACACGGATCGTCGGCGATCGCCTTCAGCCGGTCCGCGAAACCGTGACCGGCGAGCCAGGCGTACATCGGATGGTCGGCGTCGACGCGACCCTCCAGCAGGTCCCAGGTCAGCCAACGCCGCTCGTTCTCGAATCGCGCCTGATCCTTCAGCGTCCAGGTCGAGTGGACGAAGCCCAGGTCTTCGGTCTGCACCAGCTTGGCGCCGGGATTGACCCGGCGGATTTCGGCCATCGCCAGACGCGTCGCGTCGATCTGGTTGAGCAGCGCTTCGATCCAGGAACGGTCGTCGTGCGCATGCGGATACCAGTGGCCGTAGAGACAACTGAATCGCGCCGTGGTCAGCGGCTCGTTCACCGGCGTCCAGGCGTCGATCCACGGATAGCGCTGCGCCACCGCGCGTGCGTGCGCGGCGAGGCCCGGCGCGAAACGCTCGTCAACGAGGCTGGTGTAATGCGGGCCTGACCCGTGGTGTACGAGGCCCGCGATCGGGCGCATGCCCAGGCGCTTCAATTCATCGAGCTGGCCGTCGCTCCAGGCGAAGTCGTGTGCGTCGGGACGGTCCGGTGAAATGCGCTCCCACAACAACGGCAGGCGGAACGCCTTGATCCCGAGGTCGGCGAAGCGCGCGAGATCGCCGCGGCGCGTGTCGCGTCCTGTTCTGACGGTCTGGTCGAAATAGCGGTCGCCGACCCGATTGACGGTGCATTCGCATCCGCCCCACAGTTCAAGCGCTGTCACTACGAAATCCTCTTCGGCCCGCATCAGAGAAACTCCCCGGGGGCTGAAAAGTTCAGGAAAACGGCGCAATGCCGCGTCCCTGGCCAAGCTCGAAGCCTGGGAAAATCAGGCATTCCGACGCGAATAAGTGAGCCAGCTTGGCCGCAGCGCCCGGCGGGCAATCCGGCCCGATCAGTCCAGGCCGAGTTCCTTCAGCACCCGCGCGGTCATCCGCTCGCAGTTGGCGCCGGCGAAGGCGAAGGTTTCGCCGAGCGCGCCCTTCAGCTCGGGCGCCAGTTCCTGTTGCAGGCGCCGCCGCGCGCGCAGGAAGCGGGTCTTCACGGTGGCGGCGGGAATGCCCAGCGCCTCGGCGGTCTCTTCCACGCTGAGATCCTCGATCTCGCGCAACACGAAGACGGTGCGGAAGATTTCCGGCAGGCGCGCGATGGCGGCTTCCAGCAGGCGGGCGACCTCCGCGCGCGAGGCTTCCGCCTCGGGGCTCGGCGCGCCGTCGGGATGGGCATGCAGTTTCATACGATACGCTTCGAGATCGGAGATCCCGCTCTTTTCCAGGTGCTGCGACCGGCGCGCGGCCGAACGGCGGCGGCCCAGGGCCTCGTTGATGACGATACGGGTGAGCCAGGTGGACAGGGCCGACTTGCCCTCGAACCGCCCGATCGCCGCGAAAGCCTTCATGTAGGCCTCCTGCACCGCCTCCTCCGCCTCGGCCCGGTTCTTCAGCACCGACCAGGCGGCGCGGAACAGGCGCTGGTTGTTGCGGGTGGTGATCAGGCGCACCGCGTCGGCGTCGCGCCCGGCGGCGCATTGCGCCAGCGCCAGGTCGTCCAGGGCCTCCAGCGAACGAGCGTGGGCTGCGGTCATGATCGGTCCCTTGGGTCCTGCCTCTGAACCCTTTGGATGCCGGGGTCAGCGGGAAGGTTCCCGGGTTTTTCAGGCCCTCAGACGTCGTCCTCGACCAGGCTCAGGCGGGCTACGTCGGCGTAGGTTCGGCCTTGCTCGTCGAAGGACACCGCGTCCTGGTAGCGGCTATGGAACAGCACCTGTTCGGGACCCCAGTCCTTCATGTCCTGGACGTCGGCGTTCAACGCCGTGTCGTGGGCGTGCAGCGACAGGAAAAGGCGCACCGACTCGCTCTGCAGCTCATCCGCGTCCATGCCGTAGAGCGGGCTCGCCTCGTCGATCGGATGCATCAACGTCCAGGTCAGCGCAAAGATCGGCAGGTGCGGCCGGTCGAGCGACAGGTCCCGCGGCCGGCGATAGACGGCGCCTTCCAGTGTCTCTTCCCGCATCAGCGCACTCAACTGCGCGCGGGCGTCGGTCAACACCGTCATGCGCCCGTTGGCGATGCGCACCATCAAGGTCGGTATGCCGTTGCGGACCGTGATCACCGCATTGTCGGCGTAAAGGATGCGCGCTCGCGGCCGCGAGAAGCGCACGAAGATCAGGCCGGTCGCCACCGCCGTGAACGCCATGCCGCACAAAATCTCGATCGACGCGATCACGTGACCGTAGACCGTGGCCGGCGCGAACACGCCGTAGCCCACCGTCGCCAGGGTCTCGACACTGAAGAAAAAGGCGTCGAGGAACGAGCCCGGCTTCACATTCGCCACCGACCCCGGAACTGCGAAGTACAGCAGCGCGAAGACGATGTTCAGCAGCGCATAGGCCGTCACCAGCCCGGCCAGGAACGCGCGCCAGGTGGCGGTGACCAGGATGTGATAGGGGTCCTTCAGATCATACCGGTCGACCCCCGCCTTGCGTAGCTCGAACGCCCCTGCCCGGATCGGCATGGCCTTGGTGGCCTTCAGCTTCGCCTGAAGCTGCGGCGGCGCCTCGACGGGGCGCGTCTTGGGGTGAGCCTGGGCGCGGGGTTTGGTGTCGGTCACCTGCCTGTCATAAGGCGCATGACCCCCAAGGTGAAGGGCGAGCGGTCGTTCAGGCCTTGTTGCGCCGCGCCGGCTCGGCGGTCTGTGCCGTGACGCTCGTGGCTCCAGCGTTTGAGGTCGCGGCGTTGAGGGCGGCGGCGTTGAGGATCTGGGTTTCGATCGCCGCGAACAGCTTTGCGGCTTCTATGGGCTTGCTGACGTGGTCATCCATGCCCGCGGCGAGATAGTCGGCGACCTGGTGCGAAAGAGCGTTTGCGGTGAGGGCGACGATGGGCGTCGGCGCGCGCCCGGTTTGCGCTTCCTGCGCCCGGATGGCGCGCGTGGCGGCGAGGCCGTCCATGACCGGCATCTGAACGTCCATGAGGATGATATCCCAGGGGTCCGCCTCCCACGCCTTGAGGCACGCGGCGCCATCTTCGACCAGGGTCACCTCGATGCCGGCCTGTCCAAGCAGGGTCGAAAGCACGAGCCGGTTCGTCGCATTGTCCTCGGCGGCGAGGACGCGGAGGCCCGCTTCGGCCGGGTCGAGGCCGCGAAGCGGCGCGGCCGCGCCGGTCGGCTTGACATCGGACGGTCGCAGCCAGGACAGCTCGAGGCGGACCACGAAGGACGACCCTTTTCCGAGTTCGCTGCGCGCGTCGATGTCGCCGCCCATCAGCAGCGCCAGCTCGCGACAGATGGAGAGGCCCAGGCCCGTCCCTCCGAAACGCCGCGTGGTGGAGGCGTCGCCCTGGAAGAATTTCGAAAACAGCCCGGCGACGGTTTCCGGGCTCATCCCGATGCCGGTGTCGCTGACCGTGATCTCGAGCCTATCGGCAGACTGCGCGGCGGCGACGCGCACTTCGCCGGCCTGGGTGAACTTTATGGCGTTGGAGATCAGATTGTAGAGAATCTGACGCACCCGCGTCGGGTCTCCGAGCCAGACACCTTCGGCGTCGGGGTCGATGTCGATCTGCAGCGCAAGCGCCTTGTCCCTGGAGGCGATGTCGAACGCAGCGCCCACGCCGCGCACCAGCGCGCCGAGGTCGAACTCGACCGCCTCGAGCTCCAGCTTTCCGGCTTCGATCTTGGAAAGATCCAGCACCTCGTTGAGGATGGTCAGAAGCGTTTCGCCGGAGCGGCGGATCACGTCCAGCCGCGATCGCTGGGTTTTTTCCAGCGGGTCGGCAGCCATCGCCTGGGCCATGCCGATGACGCCGTTGAGGGGCGAGCGAATCTCGTGACTCACATTGGCGAGAAAGTCGCTCTTGGCGCGATTAGCGGTTTCCGCCGCCGCCAGCGCCGTCAAGAGCTTGACCTCCGCTTCGGCGCGCGCCCGGTCGGACGCCGTCGCGATGCGCCACATCATCGCCGCCGAAGCCAGGATCATGACGCCGGCGGCGGCGATCATGAACGCATGAGCGCCGCTGGCGCCGACTCGCAGCGCCACGAACGGCATCAGCAGGACGTAGAGCACAAACGGCGCGAGCGACGCGATGAAGGCGGGACGTGACCCGATCGTGGCGGTGACACTGTTCAGAATGGCGCCGCCGAGCAGGAAGCCGAGGCAGGCGACGCTCCACGGGCCGTCGCGGAACGGTCCGACCGCGCTCATGGCGCCGAACAGCAGGCTGTTCGCGGCGAGCACCGTCAGCACCAGCCGGCGGCGCGCCGGGGTAAGGTCGCCGCCCGGTGCAAAGGCGCGCATCTCGAACAACTGCATCGCGCCGTAACTCAGGAACCAGAGCCCGGAAAACAGCCAGCCCAGGTAGGGGCTGTAGACGACGGCCAATAGAAGCGCGAGGCCCGTGCGCATCCGCACCTGGGCTCTGCGACGTTTCATGACCTCGGCTAGCGCAAGGCTTTGATCGTCTGTGGTCCGCATAAGGGTGGACACAGAGGCCATCCGGAAAGAGAAGGCGAATATTTATTAAGTGCCTGGGATGGATTGCTTAATTGTTAAATTAATATTTGGCGAAGACCTTGGGGCGCGTCACCGTCGCCTCCCCGTAGCGTCCGTGCAAGGCGCCGTCGCGGACGAAGTCGATCCAGGCCTGGTAGTAACCCTCAGCGTTGCGGGTATCGACGCGGGTTCCGTCAGGCTTCACCTCGAAATTGTAGATGCCGTGCTCGGCGTGCGGGAACCGGGCGATGGTGATCGGCTTGCCCTGGGCGATGAACGCCTTCAGGCGGCGCTCGGTGACCGCGCTGGGCGCGGCGAGGTCGTCGGCGCCGATTTCCCACAGCTCGGGAATATGCAGTTTCCGCTGGGTCGCCATGCCGTCGTCGCGCCAGGTCGTGTTGACGTCGAGTTCGGCGGCCTTGGCCTGCATCTCCTCGCGGCTGAGCGGCAGCAGGTCGCCCAGGTAGTTGCCGTGCACGTGCTTGTACCAGGGCGCGTCGCGGTACTTCGTCCGCAGCGCATCGAAGGCCTCATAGCCGTTCTGCAGGTGGCTGGTGACGATCACCGCGGCCGCATCCGACAGTTCGAGCGCGTGCTTGATGTCCTCGTCGCTGTCGCCCTTCAGCTTCATTTCCAGCGCGATTTCCTCGCGGTCTTCTTCAAGCGCGTTGATCAGCAGGCCGAAACCCACCACCACGAAATCCGCGCGGGTGCGCGACGCCGCCAGCGGCGCCACCCAGCCGCCCTGGCTGCCGCCTGCAAAACCCACGCGGCTCGCACGCGAACCGGCCAGCCGGCGCGCCTCGCCCATGGCCGCGACAGCGTCGTTGGCCAATGTGTCGAAGTCCTGGGTGTACTTGCCTTCCGAATGGCCGGTGCCGCGCTTGTCGTAGACGAACACGCCCACACCCTCCGCCGGCAGCATCCACTGCTGCGGATAGATGTCGCGCCCGGAATAGTTCTCCGATCCGTGCACCAGCACCACGATCGGCACGCGCCCGCCGCCCTTGGGCAACACCAGCCGCCCGGCGAGGGTCAGCGGACCGCTCTTGAACGTCGTGTCCTTGGTATCGAAGGCGATGCGATGGCCCGCCTGTCCGTTGAAGTCGAGGTCGGCCTGAGCGCAGTCGGAGAAGCGCACGATCTTGCCATCCGGCCGCTCCGTCCAGCCGAGCGTGCTCGTCCAGTCACCGTTCGCCGAACGGTGCAAGGCGCCCGTGGTCCCATCCACCCGCCGCCAGCGCATCGTGTCGCCCGTCGAAGGCCCAACCACCGTGACGCTTCCGTCGCCCATCCGATAAGCGCCGATGTGGCAGTCGCCGACGGTGGAGGCGGCGGTTGCGGCCGATCCGGTCGCATCGAGCAGGGTAAAAGCGGCGACAAAAGCGAGCAGCGACTTCATCGTATGGATCTCCGGCACGCACAATTGGTGCGCGGCGGCCACGCCCGTGTCAGCTTAATTCGACGTCATGTCGGCAGCATGGCGGCTTCGTCCGCGTCAGGCCTGACCCGGCGCCGCGGCCAGGGTGACGGTGGAGAGCCATGCCCTTGCCGGACCGTCGTAGAAGCGGTTCGCCAGGTAGGCCAGGACGACGACCGCAACCGCTGTCGCGAGTATCGGTGCGGGGAGAGGGACGTGTTCGCGCTCGCAGACGAACTTGGCGATCAGCAGCACGGGGACGTGAATCGCGTAGATCGCGTAGGACGTCTTGGCCCCGAACCTCGCCAGCAGGGGGCGCTTGGCCTGGATCGCAACGGCGACCAACACCGGTGACGCCACGGCGATGATCGCCAGATCGCCGGCGCCCGAGGGCGGCGCGCACAGCAGGAGCACGAGCGCCGTGATCCAACCGCGCGCGTCTTCACCGTCGATGGCCCTGGACGGCGGTCACCCCCTGACGTGCGCGCCTGGCTCGAAGAGGCCCCCGCGCCGCTCTGATCGGCGCCTTACAGCAAATTAATTCGACGTCCTCAGCGCCGCGTGCATATTACTATCAATGCCTAGTAATAACACTGCCCCAGAACAGAGTCTCGCCGCGCTCGGCTTTACCGAGGCCGAAGCCGCCGTCTATTGCGAGCTTTTGCGCGCGCCGGGGTCGACCGGCTATCGCCTCGCCCAGTCGATCGGCAAGGCGGCCGCCGGCGTCTACCAGGCGCTTGCGGGGCTCAGCCAGAAGGGCGCGGTGCTCCTCGACGACCGGGAGGCCAAGTCCTATCGCGCCGTCCCGCCCACGGAATTGATCGCCGCCCTCAGCAAGAGCTTCGAAGCGCGCGCGGCGGAAGCCGTCCAATCGCTCGAGGGATTGCACGAGGCGCAGCCGGATGACCGGCTCTACCAGCTTTCGTCGGTCGATCAGGTCTTCGAGCGCGCAACGGCGATGATCGAGCGGGCGCGAGAGATCGTGTTGTTCGACCTGTTCCCGGAGCCTTTCCGACGGCTGGAAGGCGCGCTTACACGGGCGGCGACCCAGGGCGTGATCGTCGCCGGCCTCCTCTACGACCGGGCGGTTCGCACGCCTTACCTCGCCCTGCACGCCTCGGGTTCTGAGTTCGTGCTCGATCGCTGGCCCGGCCTGCAGATGAACATCGTGACCGATGCGTCCGAGCATCTGCACGCGCTTTTAAATCACGACGCGCAGTCGGTGAAACACGCGGTGTGGAGCGACAGCGCTTATCTCGCGTGCGTCGAACACTCTTCGCGAGCGAGCGAGCTGCGCGCTGAGGCGTCGACGGTCGCCGAGCGTAAGACCGTTTCAACGCTCAGCCTTCTCACCTCTTACCCGCCTGGACTCCGCAGGCTCATCGGCCCCCGCGAGGGACGCAACACCGATGCGGCGTGAGCGCCCGAACCCCATCCCTGGAGAGATTTATATGATCCGCCCCTCGATGCTCGCACTCGCGTTTGCGCTCGCCGCCGGCGCCACGCGCGCCGACGACCTGTCCGGTCTCGTCGATCGCTACGTCGCCTGGCGAGGCGGAGGGGCGTATGAGCAGCTCCAGACCATCCATGAGAGCGGGGCGGTTGAAGCCTCAGGCCTGCACGGCAAGGTCGGGATCTGGTCGAACCGCGCCGACCAGCGTGTCGACATCGATCTCGGCGTCTTCAAACAGACCCAGGTGGTTACACCGCAACCGGACCAGTCGTGGGACACGAACGCGAGCGGTCAGGTCGAGACGATGCCGAGCGCGGGCGCCGACGCGCAGCGCCATCGGCTCGCGCTCGAATTCGCCGACGCCTTCAGGGGGCGTGGCGGCGCCCAGGCGACGCTGCTGGGCACAGAACAGCGCGATGGAGCGACCTGGTCGGTGGTGCGCGTGAGTTTCGGGGGCGCCGACACCTATGACGCCTTCATCGATCCATCGACGGGCGCGCTCGACTGCTTTCGTATAACCGAGGACCGTCAGACGCGCTTCGAGCGGTTGAGCGATTGGCGCCTCGTCGATGGCGTTCGCATGCCGTTCGACGACAAAGTGACCACCGGCGCCCCCGGCGGCGATCAATCGATCCACGCCGAGGCGATAGAGCTCAATCATCCCTTCCCCGACGCGCGCCTCGCGCGGCCGGCCGACGTCCACAAGGCGACATTCAGCAACGGCGGCTCCTCGACCGGCTGGATCCCCTTTGAGTACTTCGGGGGCCGGCGCATCTTCATCCCGGCGAAGGTGAACGGCCATGACATCGTCGTGCTGCTCGACAGCGGCGCGCAGGCTTCGGTTATCGACAAAGGGGAGGCGCAGTCGTTCGGCCTCAAACCCAAGGGCGAAGCCAACCTCCAGGGCGCGGGCGGCGACGAAACGGCGGGCATCGTCGAGGGCGTGACCGTCGAGATCGGCGCGCTGAAGCTCAGCAACCTCACCGCTATTTCGGTCGATCTCCAGTCCCTCTCGGGGTCGCTCGGTCACTCCCTCCCCTTCGTTCTGGGAGACGAATTATTCCGCGAGCTCGCCGTCGATATCGACTTCGCCAACCGACGCATCGCCTTCGAAGACCCGGCGCACATCACGCGACCGGAGGGCGCAGCGGAGGTTCCGCTCGCAACCCCCGTCGGCCTTCGCACGATTCCCATTTCGATCGACGGCGCCCCGCCTGTGCAGGTCCAGCTTGACCTGGGCAACAGCTCACCGCTGTTGGTGTTCCCCGCCTACGCAAAAGCGCACGGCTTGCTCGACGGCCGCCGCACGTCCGAAAAATTCACCGGGGGCGCCGGCGGCATGCATCCGGAATTCGTCGCGAGCGTCGGCAAGGTGGAGGTCGGCGGTGTCACGTTCACCAACGTCCCGGCGACGTTCCCGCCTGAAACGGTTTCGGTCGTCAACGCCGACGGCATATCCGGCAACGTGGGACTCCCGATTCTGAGCCGCTTCCATCTGGTGATCGACTATTCGCACGACCGCATGTGGATGACGCCTGAGGCGCAGATGAACGCGCCTTTCGCGAAGGACCGCATGGGGATCTTCATGCTGCCAAAGGACGGCGCCTTCGAGGTCGGGTTCGTTTCGCCCGGCAGTCCGGCCGACAAGGCGGGTCTAAAGGCCGGCGACCGCATCGCCTCGATCAACCACAAGCCCCCGTCCGCCTGGCCCAACGAAACGTTGCTCAAACTGGGCGAGGGGGCTGCGGGAACGCGTGTGGAGCTGACGATGACGGACGGGAAAGTCCACCGGCTGGTGCTTGAGGACTATTTCTGAGCTCCGACGTTTGCGCGCGAGCCGGCGGCGCGCACCGCGGCTCAGATGCGCTTGCGCGTGGCGTCCCTGGTGGGGACGACGACAGGAAATGTCGGAAATCGGCGCTAGCTACCCACCCCCTGGTGCGGACGGTGGGAATCGAACCCACACTCCCTTTCGGGAAGCGGATTTTAAGTCCGCTGCGTCTACCGTTCCGCCACGTCCGCTCTGCGCCCAGGGCTACAGGAGCCCTGCGGGCGGGTCAAAATCCGGGGGATTGTGATCGGCTGGCCGCGCTTAGCGGCGCTTGCCCCGTTCCGCGTCGCTCAGCGTGCGGATCAGTTCCAGCACCGAGCGGCGGATGCGCGGGCTGTCGATGGCCGCAAAGGCCTCGAGCGCGGCGTTCGCCTCGTTGTCGTGGAACTTGGACCAGTCGATCTTGGGACGGCCCTCGTCGACGCCCAACAGGTCGGTCGGGCGGCACTGCAAGGCCTCGGCGATCAGCACCAGCGACGAGGCCGAAATACGGTTCACCCCGCGCTCGTACTTCTGCACCTGCTGGAAGGTCACGCCTAATTTGTCGCCGAGCTTCGAC
Organism: Caulobacteraceae bacterium; assembly: GCA_036501825.1. Lineage (GTDB taxonomy): Bacteria > Pseudomonadota > Alphaproteobacteria > Caulobacterales > Caulobacteraceae > JAFECT01. Next base: position 39,810 of record DASXZP010000008.1, read on the forward strand.
TGGCTCATCCGAAGTTCCCGGCGGCGAGCGCGCACGCGGGCTCCGACTTCGCGGTCAAGTTGCTCAGTCCGGTCGACAATCATGCGTAGGACTCCACTGTTATGCTGGGGACCATACAGCGCAAAGTTCCGGCGTCCAGCGCTTTACAACTAAAGGACATGGGGTTTCCCCGCTCGGCTGAGCCGACACGCCCGAGTTGAACATGATCGACGGTCGCAAGAGGCCGCCCTCCTGTCACAAGTCGTTCACAATCAAGCACTTTGCCGGTTGCGGGACGCCCTCGGCCCCCAACCTCTGCGCGTCGTGGCCAATCCGCAGACCACCGTTCAATGGACGGATTCGCCTGACAGCGGCGCCCGCTTTGGCCCGCGGTTGGGCCGATGCTAGGGTAAATCCCTTGGTGGACGTTACGCGTGTCCGGGGGGATTTCATGCGTCTGGCGGCTGGTCTCCTGGGCGCGTGTGCCGCCCTGGCGCTTGCCGCGCCCGCCGTGGCCCGGACCCAGGCCGTTCAGTCGGTGGTCTGGTGTGACGGCGACCCCGGCGAGTTCACCCCCGACCAGGTCATCACCGGCTGTTCCGACCTGATCCAGGCCGGCCGGCCCAGCGCGCGCGACACCGCCATCGCCTACTACAATCGCGCCATCGCCTTCGACAACAAGGGCGACAAGCAGAAGGCCATCGACGATTTCGGCGAGGTGCTGAAACTCGACACCTCGTTCATCGAGGCGCTGTTGAATCGCGGCGGCCTCTACCTCGAGACCAAACAGTACGATCTGGCGCTGAAAGACTTCATCGCGTTTGCGGCGGCGCGGCCGCACGATGAGCGCGGTTATTTCGACAGCGCGGTCACCCAGGTGCTGCTGGGCGACGTTACCGGTTCGATCGCGAACTTCGACAAGGCGCTGGAGCTGAAACCGGACTGGGTGGTGGCGCGCTTCGAACGCGGCAACGCGCACTATCATCTCGAACAAATCGACCTCGCCATCGCCGACTACAGCGAGGTCATCCGCCTCGCGCCCGACAATTCCGACGCCTATTTCAACCGCGCCCAGGCCTATATGCGCCAGGGCCACGCGGACAAGGCGCTGAGCGACCTCGACGCCACCTTGAAACTCAAGCCCGACAACGCCGACGCCCTGTCCAACCGCGCCTACATCAAGATGGCGACCCACAACTATCTCAGCGCCGCCCAGGACTACGACAAGCTGGTTCAGATGGTGCCGGATTCCACCGGCGCCCTGCTCGCCCGCGGCGATGCGCACCGGCTGGGCGGCGACCTGGACGCGGCGATCATCGACTACGGCCTGGCGCTGAAGATCGACCCCAAGCTGGCCGAGGCGCACGTGTCGCTGTCGCTGGCGTTCCGCGAAAAACAGGACCTGCCCCGCGCGCTCGGTGAAGCGACGACGGCGATCGCCCTGAAGCCGACGCTGATCGTAGGCCACCTCGAACGCGGCGACGTCTACGGCGACCTGGGTCAGTGGGATCGCGCCATCGGCGACTATACCGACGCGTTGAAAATCAATGCGGACGACACCTACGCCCTGCGCTCGCGCGGCCGCGCGCACATGGAGCGCAAGGAATACGACCTCGCCATCGCCGACGAGACCACCGCGATCCGCCTGTCGCCGCGCCTGCTGCAGGCCTACGCCGTGCGCGGGAGCGCCTACTTCGCCAAGGGCGACTACCAGGACGCGGTCGCGGACTTCGACGTGGGCGTGAGACTCGCGCCGACGATTCCGACCTTCTGGGCGGCGCGCGGCGAAGCGCTGCTGCGCCTGGGCGACCTCGATCACGCCATCGCCGACTTCGACGCGTCGCTGACGCGTGAGCCCGATCCGGCCGTCTACTTCGATCGCGCGCGCGCCAAGCTCGCCAAGCACGACTTCGACGGCGCCATCGCCGACTTCGACCAGGTCATCGCGCTTTCGAGGCCGTCGGTGGAGGCCTTTGCCGGCCGCGGCGACGCCAACCTGCGCAAGGGCGCCTACGACAAGGCCATCGCCGACTACACCCTGGCCCTGAACGTTGACGCCAGGCGGCCGTTGGTGCTGACCGCGCGCGCCCGCGCCTATGTGCTGAAGGGTTCGGCCGAGCCGGCGCTGCGCGACCTGGACGCGGCGCTGCAGATGGATCCGAAGAACCGCGCCGCGCTGGAGCTTCGCGTCGTCGCCTTCGATCTGAACGGCGATTGGAACGGCCAGATCGCCGACCTGAACCGCCTGGTCGGCGAATATCCGAACGACGCCGCCGTGTGGACCAGCCGCTGCTGGCAGCGCGCCAGTCACGGGCGCGACCTCGACGCGGCGCTGCACGATTGCGAGACGGCGGAAAAACTGAAACCGGACCAGGCGGCGACCTTCGACGCGCGCGGCCTGGTGCTACTGCAACTGAAGCGCTACGACGAAGCCATCGCCGCCTACGACCAGGCGATCCGCCTCTATCCGAAATCTCCCACCGCGTTGTACGGCCGCGGCCTCGCCAAACTGCGCAAGGGCGACGTCGCCGGCGCCCAAACCGACCTCGCCGCCGCGCGTGTTCTGCTGCCGCAGGTGGATGGGTTGTTCGCGCGCTTCGGGTTGACGTCGTAAGCGTCCCTTAAAAAAACACTTCGCACAAAGAACCAAAGAAAGAGAAGCAAGATAAGCGCCGCGTCCACGGTCGCGCTTGAAGATCGATTTGCGCCTTCGGCGAACGCGCCGCGGCGAAGCCGCCTTATTTTTCTTTGGTTCTTGTTTGCTTCTTTGGTTCTTTGTGCGGAGTGTTTTTTTGACTCAGAACCGCCGCGAAATCCCGATGTAGCCCTGCACCTGGGGTGTTTCGCGATTCAGGCCGAAGTTGAAGCCGCCGTCGAGTTGCAGGTTCGGGCCGAGCACCCAGGCGGCGGCGAGGTCGGCGGAATACTGGTGCGTCGTGTGCAGCGGATCGAGGTCCGTGCCGGCCCAGAACTCGATGGAACCCGTCAGGTTTTTGCCCATCGGATGACTGAAGGTGATCGGCGCCTGCAAGGCGACGTGATAGCCGGAGCCCAGCGCATCGTGAATGTCGTCGATCTCGGGATCGGCGCCCAGGGACCAGCCGCCGCCGATGCTGTTCCAGTTTACAGGAACGACCAGGCCGCCTTCCCACTTGCCGTTGCCGATTCCCGGCCGCGCGGTGGGCGCTTTGATGTAGGGATCGAGCGTCGCGGTGAAGTTGCCGCCGCCGGCGCCGGCGAACTCATACTTCCAATGCAGGAACATATCGCCGAAGCCCGACAGCGTGCCCGACTGGCCGATGTTGTGGTCGTCGACATGCACGATCACGTCCGGCGTGAAGCCGAGCTCGATGTCGCTGTTGTCGGTGAGGCCGTATTTCACCACCGGGCTGGTGGCCAGGGTGGTCGTGGTTGAGATTCCATCGATGCGGAAACTGGTGACGTTGACGATGTCGGCCTCGACCTGCCAGTGGCCCTTATCGACCGTGCAGGTCCCCGTCGACTTGGTCGGCCGGTCGGTGCAGAGATCGCGCAGCTTCTCGCCGGTGCTGGCGGACGCTGGCGCATCGTCGGCAAACGCAGGCGCCGCAAAGGTGATCACGGCCGCAGCGGCCGCGCAGGCTGAAACGAGTCGCATGGCCTTCCCCCTCTTTACGGGGATGATGGGCGAGGGCCCTCCAACGAGCAACCCACCCCCTTCCGCAAGGTTCGCGCAAGCGACAGGACCTCGGGACAAGCCCGCGGGCGGCGGATAAAATGGGCGCGAACCGCTCAGGATCGGAGGACATCATGATTGTCGCGTCTCTCCTGGCTTTCGCCCTGGCCGCCGGCGCCGGCGGCGAGCCGTCCGACTGGTGGATCGTGGGGCGCGACGGGCCGCGGTGGGTGCTGATCGACAAGGACTCGGTTGAGCGCGAAATCCGCACCGACACCTCGACCTACGTCACCTTCGTCGACCCCGGCGCCGACGAGCCGATCCGCCAGCAGTTCGTGGGTTATGACTGCCGCAGGAAGACGGTCTATTTTGGCATGGCGATGTATTTCGCCGCCGACGGCTCGCGCCTGCGCACCGATGGAGCGCCACAGGACGCGCCCAAGTTCGACTATCTGAGCGGCGACAGCTTTGCCCTGCTGTGCGCGCACACCGATCCCGCGGACGCTTCGAAGCACATCGGCAATGTCGGCATGAGCGGTCTGGTGCGCGCGCGCGCGAAACCGCGCTAGCGGATCAGCGGCGGCCGACGCCTTCGGGCGGGAGCACCATGCAGTGCGAGGAGCGCATCTGCGGGTCGCGGGAGTTGGGTCCGCCGGTCTTCCACGACGCCTGGTAACAAAGCTTGCCGGCGCCCGGCAGGCCGAGGGGGAAGATCGGGCGCAGGTCGTAACCGGCGTGCAGGGTCTTGCGCGCCTCGAGCGGCGAGCAGGCGTTGCGCGAGCGCGGCGGCGTGGCGAGATTGGCGATCGGCGCACCGTTCTTCGCAAACGCGGTCAGGCGCCCGGGCGCGGTGTAGTCGACGTCGACGCAGATCGGACCCGGGCCGTCGTTCTTGAGCACCACGGTCAGCACGTCATGGCCGCGGCTCATCACCATCTCGAGGGCGAGGTTGTGGGGGCTGGCCGAGGGCTGCGCCGCCGGCAGGATCTGCCCCGCCGCCTCCGCGCCGCGGCTCCAGAGGCCCAGCGACGCACCGGCGAGCGCGCAGGCGACGCTTCCCGCCGCGACCAGGCCCAAACGCCGCATAAACTCTCCTTCGCCCCAACGCCCGTCTTTTGACGGATACTAGCAACCGCCGGCTCCCGGCGGCAGGTCCATGACGCCGCAGCTTGTTAAGCTGCGGTTCTTATTGATTATTTACTTGCCGCTTTCACGACCGGTTCGGTCGGAGATACCACATTCGAGGGGGTCGGCGCGCGGCCTTCCGCGTGGGAGGCGCTGGCGTCGGGCCGGCCTTCGGCCACCGCTTCCAGGTCGGCCAGGATCGAGCGCGTCCGGTCCGCCATCGGGTCGATGGTCTTGCGGAAGGGCCAGAAGCCCTTCTTGTAGGGCTTCAGCTCGGCCCCGGGCTCATCGGCCTCGGCTTCCGCATCGCCGCGGGACTGCAGCCGCGCAGCCTCGACCTTGGAGAGCCATAGCTCCACCCGGTCGGCGGCGTCGTGCAGGGCCTGGGTGGTCCCGGCTTCCGCGGCGGTTTCGTCTTCCCGGTCTAGGCCGAGGCGTCCTTTTCCAGACGACATTTGCCCTTCTCCATCTTCAGAATCGACACCGGACGCCCCACGGCGCCCGATCCGGTCAGTTCGTGTTCCAGGATCGACAGCTGGACCAGCTTGGCGGCATGGCGCCCCAAGGTGTCAAGCGAAGCGCTGTCCAAAAGCGGTCCCAGGGTCTGGTTGATAAACGCCTCCCGGTCGGCCACCGCGTGGCCGAAAGCCACCGCCGGCACCTGGGTCACCGCGCGTCTTGCAAGGACGGCCGCTTCCTTGGCCAGGGCGGCGTCCTTCTTGCCGACCAGGTCCAGCATCTCACCGAGGGTCTGGGCGATGCCGGCCACGGTCGCGTAGTAGGCCACCTGCATGAAGCGCTGTTGTGCGCCGGAGCGGAAGGCGGTGATCAGCTCGTTCTGAGCATAGCTCTCGAACACCACCGGCGAGCGGCCCGCGATCGGCGCGCCGGCCTTTTCGAAGCGATGTTTCACCACCCCGCCGAAGGCGCCCAGAATATGCAGGTTCACGAAGAACGGCGTGAAGTCCTTGCGCCCGAAGCCCGCGGCGACGACGCCCGTGTACCAGGTCGCCGGCGGCAGCCAGTCGGTCAGCACCGAGCGCGTCAACAGCGAGGTCGCGCGATCGCGCAGCGGCTGCGCCAAGGTGGTGTTGGCGAAGTAGCGCTTCATCGCGCGGTTCAGCGCCGGCTCCATATGCGTGGCGAGAAACTTCGCCAGCCGGTCGGTCGGTTTGCCGATCGAGGCGCGCGCCACGCGTGACGCGGTCTGTTTGACGATCTGGCCCGGCGCGTAGTCCGCCTCCTGCAGGATCTCCTCCTGCAGATCGTTCAGCGCGGTGTCGAGCAACTCGGCCGGGAACGACCCGTCGGCGTTCCTGGCGCGCTGGGCGGTCAACACGAAGAAGCGGTCGACGAACCCGTCGACGTAGTGGCGGAACGATTGAACTTCCTGCTGCGGGGTCAGCGCGATGCCGTGGGCGCCGGACGCGTCCATCGACCCCAGCCAGACGATCAGCCGGTCGGCGCAGTCCTGCACCCCGTCGAACGGCCGGTCCTTCGACTGCGCGAGGAAGGCCGCCATCACCGTCTTCCACGGATAGTCGGCGAAGGTCGCCAGGCCATAGACCATGGCCCCGATGGGCGCGGCCTCGTCGAGCACGAAGACCTTGTCGACGCCGGTCTGGCTGAAGGTGGAAACGCCGCGGGAATCCACGATCGTGACCGCGCTGTCCGCTGCGAGGGCGATGCCCTCCAGGTTCATCAGCATCACTTCGCAGGTCACTGGTTTCCCCCCGGAACGCCCTACCCTAGCACCCTAGCGGCGTCCCGCCGTTTCGATAAGGCCCGGCCGCAGCGCGCGATCCAACCGGCTTCGCCGCAGCGGGGAAAAGGTCCAAGAGGCCCGGGCCTCAGGCTTTCTGGAAGGCTTTGAAATCCTTCAGGGTCGCCTTGAGGGTGTCGAGCGCGGCGCGCTCCAGCCAGCGCTTCTTGCGCCCAGCCAGGTCGGCGTCGATGGCCTTGGACGCCTTGTCGGCGCGGTGGATGGCGGCGAGCTCACGCGCCATCGCCGAGAGCGCCTTACGGGTCAGCTTGCGCGCCACGCCCTCGAACAGGATCTTACGGCTGTCCGGCGCCAGGCGGCGCACGATCAGGTCGTCGGTGACGTGGAAGTATGGATCGGGCGAGCGATAGGGCCCGTCGGCGAGATGCATCAGCCGCTGGCCCGCCGCCTTCTTGGTTTCCTTCTGCGCCCAGCAGGAAGGGACGAGGGATTTCGCCTCGCGCGCCACCGGGCCGCCGCGCACGGTCGCCGCCGCCACGAACCGCATGCGCCCGAGACTGCCGGCGCCGGCGCGCCGAGGCGCGAAAACGATCGGGCCGGGGTGGGACGGCAGGGCGTCGGTCAGCACCGCAACGAATTTCTTCGGCGGCTTGCCGGGCTTCAACTTCTCGATGGTGGACCAGAACGCGCTCTCTTCCGCGTCGGTCATGGTCATCAGCGTGCGCAGGCGCGGCTGGTCGAAGTCGAGAATTTGCGCGTGCGGGTCCTTCAACCCCGCGGTGTAGCCCTCGAGCACGGTCGCTGCGATCTCGGCGGCCTCAGGTCCGACGTCGGCGCAGGCCAGCAGCGCGCTGGTGGTCAGCCGCACCAGGTCGAAGGGCCACGGGGCCGGCGCGCCCTCGTCGAAGTCATTGACCCCGAACACCAGCCGCCCCTCCGCGTCGCGCCACAGGCCGAAGTTCTCCACGTGGGCGTCGTTCACCGACAGCACCTTGGGCGCCTTGGCCAGATCGGGCAGCAGTTCGGGCGCAACCTCAGCCCAGCGCCAGCAGGTGGCGCGCAGGAAGCGGAAGGGATTTTCCTTCATCTCCTGGTGCTTGGCGGCCAGGTCGGCGGCCACCAGCTCGTCGCCGAGCTGACCTTTCAGCCAGCTTTCATAGGTTCGGACGGAGTCCTTGATCGTCTGCATGGAGACGAAATTAGCCCAGGCGGCGGGCCGGCGAAACCGCCGGCCCGCGCGAGGCGAATGTGCGTCAGTTGCTGGCGGCGATCAGGTTGTCGTTGGAGTCGCGGTCGATGTACTTGTTGTAAGGGTCCGCTCCGCCCCAGGTCGGCGCCCGGTCGACGACGAAGCTGAAACGCTGGGTCCCGGTCGAGAGCGACACGGTCTTGAACACGATCACGTCCTTCGGACCGAAGCCGTGCTCGCCCGGCTTCTGCGCAAACAGGCCGAGGTCGAAGGGCTCAGCCTTCATCGCTTGATCGGTCTCCTTGCCCTTGCCGTCGGCGCGGAATTTTTTCGCCTCGATCGTCACGGTGACATCGTATTTGCCGTCGGTGCGCTTCTTCACCTTCATCTCGCTGGTCTTGATGTCCCAGATGGTGATGTATTTGAAGAGATCGTCGATCAGCTGTTCACGATCGGGCGCCTCGGCCTTCAACAGGGCGATCAGATCGATCGACGCCGGATAGGGCGCGCCGCGGAAGCCGTACTTATCGATCAGCTTCTTCAGCGCATCGTCGACCTTCTGTTCGCCGATCTGATCGCGAAGCAGATACATCGCCACCGCGCCCTTTCGGTAGTGGATGTAGCCCTGGTTGCTCTCGACCTGCATCAACGGCAGCTCTTCCAGCTCCTCCGAGCCGCGGCCGCGCAGGTATGCGTCGAGCTCGTATTTCAGGAACTGACGGATTTTGGTCGGACCATAGAGCTTCTCCATGGTCATCAGCGCCGAGTACTGCGCCATGGTCTCCGACAACAGGGTATCGCCCTGCATGTCGGCGCCGATCACCTGATAGGCCCACCACTGGTGGCCGAACTCGTGGGCGGCGACGTAGGTGACGTAGTCGATCTTGTCGGGATTACGCACGTCTGCGGTGAAGCCCAGGGTCTCTTCCCATGGGAAGATGTTGGGGAAGGACTGGGCGTAGGACTGGCCGCGCACGAGCGCCGGAAACTCCGCGATGCGCGCCTGCGAGAACTGGAACGGATGGAAGTTCGGCTGGTAGTAGTCGAGCGCCACTTTCAGCGCGGTGATCATCCTGTCCACGTTGTAGGGGTTGTGCGGGTCATAATAGACGACCAGATCGACGCCCTTGTAGGGCACCTTCTTCTCCGCATACCGCGCCGACAGAACCGCGAAGAAGCCCAGCACCGGCTTGTCGTTCACGAACCGCGCCGTGCGCCGCCCGTTGGCGGTCACGTCCGACACTTTCTCGCCGGGCGCCAGGGGCGTCTGGTCCGCGTCGGTGTGCACGGTGATGTCCGAGGTCTGGAAGTCCGCGTCCTCGAGATAGTTGTGCGCGCGGATCGCCGCACTGTCGTCGGCCAGCTTGGGCGGGCGGATTTCCGATGGCAGGCCGTGCGCGCGCCGCTTCACCGGATTTTCCAGCAGGCCGCCGCGCTCGACAGGCAGGATCGGGGCAAAGTCGAAGTTGGTGATGAAGGTGCCGTTGTCGACGAGCCGCGTGTTCAGCACGTCGTTGCCGAACCCACGGGTGCCGAGCACCGTGGTGAAGCCCATGGTCAAGCGCTGACCCGGCTGCATCGGCGTCGCCAGGTGATAGATGCGATAGTCCAGGTCCTCATAGGCGGCGGGCAGTTTGGTCTTCGTCGCGCCCGGCAGATCGATCACCCAGGACTGGACCACCGGGTCGGGGTTCATGTGCACGTGGATGTCGTTAAGCGGCTGGCCGGTCCGGTTTTCCAGCACATAGGAGCCATGCACCACCATGCGCGGCTCATGCGGATACAGATCGACGTCGAACTTGGTCGCGACGATCGACGGGTGCGGAATGCCTTCCGGATACGCCTTGCCGTGGAACTTGTCGTAGATCAGACGCTCATAGAGCGCTTGACGATCTTCCTGTTCCTTGTCGGAGCGATAGGTGTTCCAGACGTGGGTGTTGGTGAAGATCCAGCCGCCGATCGCCACGAAGGCGACCAGGGCGAATCCGGCGAGCAGGCCGGGCGCGCCGCGCAACCGGTGCGGCAGCGCGCGGAACTGCGGCATCAGCCGGGTCTCGGCGCCGCGGCGCCAAAGGGTGTAGCTGAGCGTCGCCAGGATCACCGCGAACGCCATCCAATAGGCGCGGAACCAATAACTTCCGATCCAGAAGTGGCCCATGCCGTTCATTTCCGACAACGGCGTCTCCGGACCGCCTCCATAGCGATAGAGGTGATCGCCGAAGCCAAGGCTGCTGGCGATGATGTCGGCGAGCAGGAACACGACCATCAGGCCCCAGCCCACGAACTTGTGCGGCGAGATCACCGCGAGGAATACCGCGAGTACCGCCACAAGCACGTAGTCGATCGAAGTGGGGATCACATACCAAGTGAAGTAACGCGCGATCTCGTAGTCGGTGAAGCCGCGGACCGATTGCAACAGCAGGCCGGCGACCATGGCGATGACCACGACCGACACCATAACCAGGGCGAGCGCCAGCATCTTGGGCACAATGAAGGCCCAGTCCGGCAAGGCGGACGCCCCGACGATCTCGTGCACGTTGCGCTCACGTTCGCGCCAGACCAGCTCACCGGCGTAGTAGGCGGAGATGACGTAGGCCATGATGAACAGGGGGCCGTACATCAGGGACTCGGTGATGTTGCGCGTGGTCGGATAGGGATGCGCGCCATAGAGGTCGCCGCTGAAATACAGCTGCACGAACGACAACAGAAGCCCGATCAGCAGCAGGATCGCATAGGCCGGGCTCTTGAACACCTGGGCCATCTCAAAGCGCGTGCGCTTCCAGAACTGCGTCGAACGGAGCGCGCCGTCGAACACCGGCTTGGGCAAGGGACCGCCGCGCGCGACCTCCTGTTGGGCCTTTGCGGCGAGCTGTTGCAGCTTCTGCGCCTTCTGCAGTTTGGCGCCGCGCGTGCCGGAACGGTAGAGCGAATAGCCGAGCAGCAGGAGCGCCAGCGCAAGGCCGACCATGATCAGGCGGTTGAACAGAAGCACGCCCTCGAAGGGCGGGATCGCGGCGTTCCGCTCTGCAACGGTCCAGTATTTCGACATGTAGCTGTAGGCGCCGCCGCCGAACGGCTCGATCGTCGCGGCGAGCTTGTCCAGCTCGGGCTTGCGCGCCAGGGTGACGCCCAAGATGGTGTTGAGCACGAAGAAGGCGATGACGCCGACATAGGTCCACATCATCGAGCGCGTCACGGTCGCGACGGTGAAGAACAGCGCCGAGGTGAGCAGCACGCTCGGCAGCGCCAGCGCGAAATAGGCGTAGAGATAAACGCCGATGTCGTTGGGGCCGAGCGTTTCCTTGTCGACCCATGGCATCATCGAACCGATAAACATCCCGATCGGCACGGCAAGATAGCCGACCGCGGCGGCCCCGAACGCACCCGTGAATCGGCCCATCAGGTAGTCGAACTTCGAGACGGGCGTGGACCGGGCGATCGGTCCGAACCCGGTCTGATCGTCGCGGATGACCACGTTGGCGACGAAGGCCGTCGTGACCAGCATGTACCAGACGGTGAACGCCACCGACGCCAGGCCGATAGCCCACGGCGCGTTCTTGTGGATCGCCGAAGCGGCGCCCGTCAGCGACACATTGGGGCTGCACATCAAGCCGAAGGACAGCAGTGCGAAAAAGAAGGCGCCGACCCAAAAGACAGGTTGACGAAGCTGATAGCGGAATTCGAAGCCCGCGATTTTCCAGAACATGATGATCGCCTCAGGCCGCAGCGCGGGCGGAGGTCAGGGTCGAGAAGTATACGTCCTCGAGACCCTGGGGCATCGGCTCGAACCCGTCGCCTGGATCGGTATCCGACAGAACGTGAATCACCGTCTTACCAGCGAACAGGCGCGTGGTGATGACCTTGTACCTCTTCCTGTGGTCGTCGAGATCACCCTTGGCGATGGTCTTTTTCCAGACGCGCCCCTTCAGCCCGTCGATCAGAGCAGAAGGCGCGCCTTCGAGCTGGATGCGGCCCGCATCCATGATGGCCATCTGCGGGCAGAGGTCGGCCACGTCTTCGACGATGTGGGTCGAGAGGATCACCACCACGTTCTCGCCGATCTCGGCCAGCAGGTTCAGGAAGCGCTGACGCTCTTCCGGGTCGAGGCCGGCGGTGGGTTCGTCGACGATGATCAGTTGCGGGTCGCCGATCAGGGCCTGGGCGATGCCGAAGCGCTGGCGCATGCCGCCGGAGAACCCGGCCAGGGCCTTGTTGCGCACGTTCCAGAGATTGGTCTGGTTGAGCAGGGACTCGACCGTCTCCTTGCGGGCGCGGCCGTTGCCGATGCCCTTCAGCACCGCCATGTGGTCCAGCATGTCGTAGGCCGAAACCCGCGGGTAGACCCCGAAGTCCTGGGGCAGATAGCCCAGGGTCCGGCGGATGGCCTCGGGCTCCTTGATCACGTCGATCTCGGCGGTCTCGCCGAACCGAATCGAGCCCGAGGTGGGAACCTGCAGGGTCGCGATCGATCTCATGAGGGTGGACTTGCCCGCGCCGTTCGGCCCCAACAGCCCGTACATGCCCTTGGGCACCATCAGGCTGACATCGTCCAAGGCCTTGACGCCGTTCGGATAAACGTGGGTGAGCTTCTCGACTACGAGCATGATTTGTCCCCTCTGGGGCGCAGGCTCGCAAATGGCCCCCCGGCCCGCAAGTGAATGAACTGTCATCCAGTTGCGTTTAGTGGACGGCTGGGGGATTTCGGAGCGGACGGATTCGCCGTTAAGGTTGCGCCATGGTGCGGGAAGAGCACTCAAACGCGCTGGAAAAGATCCTCGGGCGGTTGTTCGACGACGCCCAGGGTGCGGCCAGTTGGTTCACCCTCCCCGGCGGGGTCCGGCTCTATGCCGCAGGCGACCCGGCCGACACCCTCTATCTGGTCCGGGCCGGCAGGCTCGGCGTGTTCAAGCACGAGGAGGGCCAGGAGCCTCACTTCATCGGGGTGATCCGCCCCGGCGAGCCGGCGGGCGAGATGTCGATGATCGCCGGCACGGCCCACACCGCGACCGTGGTGGCATTGCGCGACTCCGAAATCCTCGCCCTGCCGCGCGACGCCTTCTTCGCCGCCGCGGCGGACAATCCCGAGCTGATGACCGAGCTGGCGCGGCTGATGATCCTGCGCGCGCGCCAGTCCACCTCCAACCTGGCCGAGCCGACCGTGTTCGGCTTCCTCGCCGTATCACCGCGCCCCGTGCGCGGCTTCGTGGCTGAAATCGAGACGGAAATCCGCGCACTCGGCTTCACCGTAAAGACCGTCACCTCGGAGGCGCTGAAGTCCGCCGCCGAATGGTTCTCCGCGGTCGAGGAGAAGAACGACTACGTGCTCTACGTCGCCGAGCGGGACGAGGTGGCGTGGTCGCACCTGTGCGCGCGCCAGGTCGACCGCCTGTTCCTGGTCGGTCATGCCGGCGATCCGCCCGAGCGCGGCCGGCCGTGGCAGGGCGACGCCTTCGACAACCACCGTCAGGTCGACCTGATCCTTATGCATCCGCCGGAGACCTCGCGGCCGAAGGACTCGGCCAAGTGGCTGGACGCCGCCTCGCCGGCGCGTTGGTTCCACCTGCGCATCGACAGCAAGGAAGACGCGGCGCGGATCGCGCGCACGCTGACCGGCACCTCGGTCGGCATCGTGCTGTCCGGCGGCGGCGCGCGGGCCTACGCGTGCATCGGCGCGGTGAAGGCGTTGCGCGAGACCGGCGTGCCGATCGACTTCGTAGGCGGGGCGTCCATGGGCGCCATCGTCTGCGCCGGCGTGGCCATGGGCTGGGACCAGCAGGAACTCGACGCCCGCATCCGCAAGGCCTTTGTCGACTCGAGCCCGATCGACGACATCACCTTGCCGATCATCGCCCTGGTGCGCGGCAAGAAAGTCGATGCGCGCCTGCTCGAGCACTACGGCGACACCATGATCGACGACCTGTGGCTGCCGTTCTATTGCGTGTCGTCCAACATCACGTCCGGCGGCTATGTGGTGCACAAGCGCGGCATGCTGCGCAAGGCGCTGCGGGCGTCGATCGCCATCCCCGGCGTGCTGCCGCCGGTGGTGGAAAACGGCGCGGTGCTGGTGGACGGCGCGGTGCTCCGCAACTTCCCGGTCGATATCATGCGCGCCTGGCACATGGGCCCCGTCGTCGGCTGCGACGTATCGCGCGCGCGCGGCCTCGATCCGAGCGAGCTCGAAATTCCGACCGTGTGGTGGAAGTGGATCTTGTCCGGCGCCTGGCGCAAGGGGCCGCCGATCGTGGCGATCATGATCCGCTCGGCTACCCTGACCGCAAAGGCGGACCTGATGGAGGCGCGCAGCGCCACCGACCTGCTGATCATCCCCAATCCCGAAGGCCTGAGCGTGAACGACTGGAAGGCCTACGATCAGGCGGTGGAAAGCGGCCGCGCCGCGACGCGCGAAGCGATGGCCAAGCTCGACGGGCCGGTGACGTTCCTGCGGCGGCGCAAACAGCGCGCGGAGCACCGCGAGGCGGTGGAGACGTTCAAGATCGCCGCGCCGTCAGAAACAGACGCTGAAACGGAAGCAAAGTCGCGCCGTCGGGATGCTTCGGAAAAGCCCGCGAAAGCGCCGCGCGGTAAGCGTCAGAAAACGCCGTCCGTTCAGGTTCCGTAAGCGCCTCCAGAAACGGCCGCGAGCCCGAGCCCAGCATCCACTCGAACACCGGATCGTCGCCTTCCAGCACGTGCAGATAGGTCGTGGTCCACACGTCGACCCCGGCGCTGAGCGGCGACAGCCAGGCGTAGTAGTCTTCGGGCCGGCCCAGCCGCTTCACCCCGTCGATCCCCTCCAAGCGCCCGGACCAGGGCCCGTTCGCCGCCGTCTCGCGCAGGGTCACGTGCTGCGGCGCGTCGTAGGACAGCGGCATTTGGCAGGCGAACACGCCGCCGGACCGCAGCGTCCGCATCAGCCGCGGAAACAGCGCCGCGTGATCGGGCAGCCAGTGCAGCGCCGCGTTGCTGAAGATCAGGTCAGGCGGCGTCTCGGGAGTCCAGGTCGTCACGTCCGCCAGCACCCAGTCGATCGACGCATCGAGCGCGCGCGCCTTCTCCAGCATGCTCGCGCTGGAATCGAGGCCGTGCACGCGCGCCTGCGGGAACCGGCGCTTCAAGTCCACCGCCTGTTCGCCGAGGCCGCAGCCCAGGTCCCAGATTTCGTGCGCATCGAGGTCGTGCGGAATCTGCGCCAGCAGATCGTTCGCCGGTCGCGCGCGATAGGCGCGGTAGCGGGCGTACTGATCGGGGTCCCAGCTGGTCACAGCTGAAACGCCAGCCGCGCCCGCACGCCCGGTTCCTTGTCGTCATATTCCATCCGTGCGCTGAGGTTAGCCGCCATCGCCTCGATGATGCGTTTGCCGAGGCCGGTACCCTTGGGCGGCCCTTCGCCCATGCCCTGGCCGTCATCCTCGACGATCAGTACGCCGCGATGCTCGCCCGGCGCCAGCAGGCGTACGCGAATCTCGCCGCCGCAATCGGGCGGATAGGCGTACTTCACCGCATTGGTCACCAGTTCCGCAAGGATCACGCCCAGCGACACCGCGCGGTCGGTCGGCGCACGCAGGGGCTCGGCCTTGAAGGTGAGACGCGGTCCGCCGGGATAGGGTGCGAGCGAGCCTTGCAACGCCTCGACAAGGCCCGCCAGATACTCGTGCAGATCCACCGTCGTCACATCGTCGGAGGTGTAGAGGCTGCGGTGGATGTGGGCGACCGCCTCCAGGCGCGACTGGGTCCCGCGCAGCGCGGCCTTGGCGGAATCGCCCTTCACCGCGCGCGCCTGCATGGCGATGAAGCTGGAGGCCAGTTGCAGCGAGTTGCCGATGCGATGGTTCACCTCGCGCAACAGGGTCTCGGCGCGATCGCGGGCGGTGCGGATGTCCTTGTTGGCGCGCACCAGGTCGCGGGTGCGTTCCTGCACGGTCCTTTCCAGGCCCTGATTCACCTCCGCCACCTCGGCGCGGGACGCGCGCAGGCCGATGATGGAAATCAGCAACAGCACCACCGACGCCGCGCCTACGCCGGCGACCAGCACCACCGAAACGACGTTGATGACGAAGCTGTTCTGTTCCGACCGCGCCGCCTGGCGGGTGCGCTTGGCCAGGCGCTTGGCTTCGAAGTTGTCGATCTCGTTGATCAGGGCGCGGATGCGCGGGATCTGGTCGCGGCCTTCGACGTCGCGCATGCGCGCGGCGGCCTCGGCCCCGCGGTTGGCGGCGACGAAGGCGACCACGCGTTTGAACTCGGCCACCTTGGCGTCGATGTCGATCTTCAAGGTGGAGACGCGGCGCAGCTGCGCCGGGTCGTTGCTGGCCGCGTTCTGCAGCATGTTCACGTCGGCCGACAGGCGCGCCAGCGCCGCGTTATAGGCGCCCAGCTCCTGCGGCTTGCCGGTGATGATGTAGCCGCGCTCGCCGGACTGCACCTCCAGCACGTCGGTCAGCACATTGCGCGTCAGCTCGCGCGCGGTCTGGTCGTGCACCACGTCCTGGTTAAAGGCGCGGGTGGAAAGGACCCCCAGCGTCGAGGCGACGGCCACGGTGACCAGCAGCAGAAAGGCGAGCACGAGGAGCGCCACGATCGGCAGGGGCACAGCCGATTTCGGAAGGGGCTCGCGGGTCTCGCCGGTCATGGGGTTCCTTGCCGCCGCCCCGCTTCTAGAGTGGGTATGGGGCGCTGCCAAGGCAGGTCGAGCGGCGATTTCCGGGGCTTGCCGCCGCAGCCCTTCCGCCCGGCCCGGGGAGCGGCTATAGCGCCGCCGTTGCGCGCCAACCGCGCTCCGCTTCGGCCCTGTGCGCCGGGGCGATTCCAGACCCCACAAGGACCCCCTGCCCCATGGCCAAGATCAAGGTAGCGAACCCGGTCGTCGACATCGACGGCGACGAGATGACCCGGATCATCTGGAAGCTCATCAAGGACAAGCTGATCTTCCCCTACCTGGACATCAACCTCGACTACTACGACCTGGGCATGAACCACCGGGACGAGACCGACGACAAGGTCACCGTCGACGCCGCGCACGCCATCCAGAAATGGGGCGTCGGGGTGAAATGCGCGACCATCACGCCCGACGAAGCGCGCGTGAAAGAGTTCAGTCTTAAGAAGATGTGGAAGTCCCCCAACGGAACCATCCGCAACATCTTGGGCGGCGTCGTGTTCCGCGAGCCGATCATCTGCAAGAACGTGCCGCGCCTGGTACCTGGCTGGACCAAGCCGATCATCATCGGCCGTCACGCCTATGGCGATCAGTACCGCGCCACCGACATCAAGTTCCCCGGCAAGGGCACGCTGTCGATGAAATTCGTCGGCGAGGACGGCACCGTGATCGAGCGCGAAGTGTTCAAGGCGCCCGGCGCCGGTGTCGCGATGGAGATGTACAATCTCGAT
>DASXZP010000009.1:0-73739 GCA_036501825.1 Caulobacteraceae bacterium
CGTAGTTCGAACCGCCCGAAGCCGTGGCGTCATAGCCGTTCGAGCCGGCCGCCGACGGCCTCGGGTGCAGGTAGCGGTCCGCGGCGAAGCCCTGTCCGATCAGCGCCGAGCCCATGACCTGGCCGCTCGCGTCTCGCACCAGGCTGCCCCCGGCCTGGTAGGGGAAGGCCACGCTGGCGACGCCGGTGATCAGGAGTGGGTAGACCACGCCGAGCAGCAGGGTGAACAGCACGGTCGAGACGATGGCGGGGCGGATTTCGGAAAGCATGTCTGTCGGTCCCTTCAGGCGAGGCCGATGGCGGTGATGAGGACGTCGATGAGCTTGATCCCGACGAAGGGCGCGACCACCCCGCCGAGGCCGTAGATCAGAAGGTTGCGCTGCAGGAGCTTGGACGCGCCGATCGGGCGGTACTTCACCCCCTTCAGCGCCAGCGGCACCAGGGCGATGATGATCAGGGCGTTGAAGATCACCGCCGACAGGATTGCGCTCCGGGGGTTGGCCAGGCCCATGATGTTCAGGGCCCCAAGCGCCGGCAGGGAGACGACGAAGATCGCCGGGATGATGGCGAAGTACTTGGCCACGTCGTTGGCGATGGAGAAGGTGGTCAGCGCGCCACGGGTGATCAGCATCTGCTTGCCGACCTCGACGATCTCGATGAGCTTTGTGGGGTCGCTGTCCAGGTCGACCATGTTGCCGGCCTCGCGCGCGGCCTGGGTGCCGGTCTGCATGGCCACGCCCACGTCGGCCTGGGCCAGGGCCGGCGCGTCGTTGGATCCGTCGCCGCACATGGCGACCAGGCGGCCCTTGGCCTGTTCGGCGCGGATCAGCTTCAGCTTGTCCTCGGGCGTGGCCTCGGCGAGGAAATCGTCGACGCCGGCTTCCGAGGCGATGGTGGCGGCGGTGACCGGGTTGTCGCCGGTGATCATCACCGTGCGCAGGCCCATGCGGCGCAGGTCGGCAAAGCGCTCCTTCACGCCGGGCTTCACCACGTCCTTCAGATGGATGACGCCGACCAGCTTGCCGTTCTCGGCCACCGCCAGCGGCGTGCCGCCGGAGCGGGCGATGCGGTCGATCGCGGCGAGCATGTCCTTGGGCGTCTCGCCCTCGTTGATGCCGGCGAAACGCAGGATCGCGTCGACGGCGCCCTTGCGAAATTGCATGGTCGGCGTGTCGAGCCCGGACATCCGCGTGGTCGCGCTGAAGGGGATCGGCTTCGCGTCGGCAGGCGCCTTCTCGACCAGGCCGAATCTCTCGCGCGCCAGTTCGAGGATCGAGCGGCCCTCCGGCGTCTCGTCGGCGAGCGAGGCCATCAGCGCCGCCCACAACGCCTTGTCCGCCGGCACGCCGGGCGCGGGGACAACCTCCGTCGCCATGCGGTTGCCGAAGGTGATGGTGCCGGTCTTGTCGAGCAGCAGGGTGTCGCAATCGCCCGCCGCTTCGACCGCGCGGCCGGAAACGGCCAGCACATTGACCTTGAGCAGACGGTCCATGCCCGCGATGCCGATCGCCGACAGCAAGCCGCCGATGGTGGTGGGGATCAAACAGACGAACAGGGCGCCCAGCACCATGGGGTCGAGGTCGACCTTGGAATATCTGCCGAGACCCAGCAGGGTCACCACCGCGATCCAGAACACCAGCGTCAGGCCGGCCAGCAGCGCGGCCAGGGCGACTTCGTTAGGCGTCTTCTTGCGCTCGGCGCCTTCGACCATGGCGATCATGCGGTCGAGGAAGGTCGAGCCCGGCTCGGCGGTGATACGCACCTTGATCCAGTCGGAGACGACGGTGGTTCCACCGGTCACGGCGGAGCGGTCGCCGCCGGCCTCGCGGATGACCGGCGCGCTTTCGCCGGTGATGGCGGCTTCGTTGACCGAGGCCACCCCCTCGATGATCTCGCCGTCCGAGGGGATCACATCGCCGGTTTCCACCAGCACAATGGCGCCGGCGCCCAGTTCGCGGGCGGGCGTGGGCACCGTGGTCCCGGTCTTGGGATCGACGATCAGCTTGGCCTTGGTCGTCACCCGCGAGGCGCGCAACGAGTCCGCCGCCGCCTTGCCGCGACCCTGGGCGACGCTCTCGGCGAAGTTTGCGAACAGCACCGTGGCCCAGAGCCAAAGCGCGATCTGAATCGGGAACACGAACGGCTTGCCCGACGCGATCGCAGCGACGGTGGAGACGGTCGCGAGCGCCGCCACGACCTCGGTCGTAAGGATGACCGGATTGCCGAGCAGCTTCGCCGGGTTGAGCTTGCCGAAGGCCGCGATCATCGCCTGGACCAGCACGCCGCGCGAGAAGGTCGCGTTGGCGATGGCGGATTTGGCCTGCTTGGCGGATGCGCGGCCGTCCTGAAGGGTTGCAGTCGTCATGACGACGGAGCTCCGGATGTCAGTGAAGGGCCTTGACCGCGTCGAGCACCTGGAAGTGTTCGACGATCGGGCCAAGCGCCAGTGCGGGGAAGAAACAGAGCCCCCCGAGGATGAGGATCACGCCGATGAGCAGGCCGGTGAACAGTGGGCCGCTGGTCGGCAGGGTGCCCGCGGTCGGGGCCAGTTTCGGCTTGGCGGCGATGGAGCCCGCGATGGCGAGCACCGGGATCGCGTAACCGAAGCGCCCGAGCAGCATGGCGACGCCCAGGGTGGTGTTCCAGAACGGCGCGTTGGCGCTCAGGCCCGCGAAGGCTGAACCGTTGTTCCCCGTGCCCGAGCTGTAGGCGTAGATGATCTCCGACAGGCCGTGCGCGTCGGGGTTGCCGAGCGCCTTCAGCGCGACGGGCGTCACCGCCGCGAGCGCCGAGAAGCCGAGGATCGACAGCGGCAGGATCAGCGCCGCCAGCATGGCGAACTTGATCTCACGCGTCTCGACCTTCTTGCCGAGGTACTCGGGCGTGCGTCCGACCATCAGGCCGGCGACGAACACCGACAGCAGAGCCATGAGGACGATGCCGTAGAGGCCGGAGCCCACGCCGCCCGGCAAAATCTCGCCGAGCTGGATCATGAACATCGCCATGCCGCCGCCCAGCGGCATGAAACTGTCGTGCATGCCGTTGACCCCGCCGTCCGACGCGCCGGTGGTCATCGCCGCCCAGACCGCGGTCGAAGGCGCGCCGAAGCGGACCTCCTTGCCTTCCATGTTCACATGCGAGTCGACCTGGGCCGCGACCTGCGCCGGCGGCGCCTGCGTCTCGGTGAGGTAGATGACGCAGGCCGCAGCGCTCACCAGGATCACCATGGCGGCGAGCAGGGCGCGGGACTCCTTCCTCGCCATCGCCACGCGGCCGAAGGCGAACACACAGGCGAAGCCCAGCGTGTTCATCGCCACCTCTTCGATGAGGTTGGTCCAGGCGTTGGGATTCTCAAACGGATGGGCGGAGTTGGCGTTGAACAGCCCGCCGCCGTTGGTGCCGAACTGCTTGATGATCTCCTGGCTGGCGACCGGAAACAGCGTCACGCTCTGTTTGCCGCCTTCGAGGGTGTTGGCGTCGACGTGCGCGAGCAGCGATTGCGGTTCGCCGAGCGCCACAAGAACGAGCGACCCCACGATCGAAACCGGCAGCAGGACGTAGAGGCTGATCCGGGTCAGATCGACCCAGAAGTCGCCGACGTTGGTTCCGCGATTGGCGGCGAAGGCGCGCGCGACCGCAGCTGCGACGGCGATGCCCGCCGCGGCGGACAGGAAGTTGTGCGAGGTCAGGCCGGCCATCTGTGAGAAGGTCGAGATGGACGACTCCGGCGTATAGGACTGCCAGTTCGTATTGGTCACGAAGCTGACCGCCGTGTTGAACGCCAGGTCGGGGCTGAACCCCGCGAAGTGCTGGGGGTTCAGCGGCAGCAGATTCTGGAACCGCAAGATGAGGTACAGCACGACGAAGCTCACCGCGCTGAACATCAGGAATGCGACGGCGTATTCGAGCCAGGTCTGGCCCTTGGGCGCGCCGGCCTCGCGCTTCACGCCGAAGCCGGCATAGAGCACCCGCTCGACCGGGCGCAGCACCGGGTCGAGCCAGGTCTTCTCACCGGTCCAGACGCGCGCGAGATAGGCGCCGAGCGGCCACGCCAGGGCCGTCGTAAGCGCGATGGTGAAGGCGATTTCCGCCCAGCCTTGCCAGTTCATGGGAACCAATCCGCTCAGAACTTGTCGGGCCGCAGCAGCGCCACGACCATGTAGACGGCGATCGCGATCGCGGCGCCCGCGTAGATGAGGCCTACGATCATGCTCAGACCCTCTTCAGGAGGGCGGCGAAGCCCATGAAGACCCCGAAGACCGCAACGCCGATCAGCAGGTAGATTGCGTCAGCCACATCAGACTCCTCGGCGGCGCGGGGGCGGCCGGCCGAGGCGGAAGGTGGCGATGTCTGTGTCAGAAAGCGATTTGGACCCGGTGGCCGGGCCATAAGGGAGTCATAAGGACCCCGCGCGCGGATCCGCGCGCCGCAAGCAGCGACGCCCGGCGGCCATTGAGCCGCCGGGCGCTTGACGTCAGCTCAGGCTGAAGCGGATCGGGACCGTAACTTCGGCCCCTTCGACAGGCTGGCCGTCGACGGTCTTGGGCTTCATGCGGAAGAACGGCGCCAGACGCTTGGCCGCTGTGCCGAAGCCCTGACGCGCAGGCGTCTCCGAAACCACCGTGCAGTTGCTGAGCGTGCCCTTCAGCGTGACAATGCAGTGGATCGAGGCAGAGCCCTCGATGCCGGATGCCGCAGCCGCCGGCGGATAGAATCGCGACATCGCATCGGCGTCCGGTTTGCTGAGCCAGGTCGGGTTGAGGATGACCGGCGCCGGTTTCGCTTGCACCGCGCCGTCGCCCGGCCGCTTCATGGTTTCATTGCCGGGCGGAGTGGTGGGAACCGTCGGCTTTGATTCGGCGTCGGGCTTCGTCGTCGGGACGGCAATGATCGGCGTGGGCTTCTGATCCGGCGTCGGAATGGGAACGTCGACTTTGTGGATCGGAAGCGGGTTGTTCTTTGGCGTCGGCAGCGGTCGCGTGGGCTTCGGATGCAAGTCGATCGGCTGGAAGACCGAAATCGGGATTATGCGATCCGGCGGCTCGGCCGGCGCCTTCCAATGTTGATTGTACAGATAGGTCAGGCCGGCGACATGAAGCGTGATCGATATGCCCACGGCCATCCACAGCCAGGGCGGAACGCGCTTACGTCCGCCGCCTTCGTTGAGTGATTGCAGGACGCCGCCGCCGGCGCCTGCCGCTTGCATCATCATGACTGTCCCCTTTGTTCTCGGCCCTCAGTCCTCCGTTTAACCCTGGCGCGCAGCGAGGGCGGCTTACGCCCGAAGTTGAGGCTCCGCCCCGCTTGCGGCGACACCGTGTGCGACTTGCGGCGAGATTGCGGCCGAGCTTGCTCTCAGGGCGCGGTGAGGGCGTCGAGCAACGGTTTGAGGCGAAGCGTATACGCTTTCCAGCGTCCGACGCTGCCGGTGTAGATCGGTTTGCGCACCTGGGCGGCGCTCGCGGTGCGCACGGCGCGCGCTGTCGCGTGGAAGTCGAGGCACGCCGCGTTCCAGTCGAGGCCGCAGAACGCCGCCAGGCGCCGCGCCTGCGCCTCAAGGTCGCCCACGACGTCTTCGTAGTCCACGTCGAGGAAACACTCGGGCGGCAGAACCGCGCGCCAGTGGTCCATCAACCGTTCGTAGCCGCGATGGTATCGCCCCAGTTCCGCGAGGTCGTAAGCGAACGGCTGCGCGCCGGTGAACAGCTTGCTGTAGCAGGACAGGCTCGTGTCGCGCGGATCGCGGCGGCAGTGGATGATGCGCGCGTTCGGCAGGATGCGATGGATCAGGCCCGCGTAACGAAAGTTCGACGGCATCTTGTCGATGACGCGCCTGCGGCCCTGGGCGTAGCGTCCGACGTTGTCGGCATAGGCGCGCCCCAGCGCGTGCGCTTGCGCCGCCGACAGCGCCGCCGCGCGTTCCGGAAATCCGTCGGCGCCGACCGCGTCGCCGATCACGCCCTCGAGCACGCCGAGTTCGCCGGCCCCGTGCACGTCCGGATGTGAGGCCAGGATCTGCTCGATCAGCGTCGTCCCCGAACGCGGCATGCCGACGACGAAGACGGGCAGGTCGCCGTCGTATCCGCCGTCCGCGGCGAGCACGTCAGCGGAAAAGGCCGCGGCGATGCGTTCGAACAGCGCAACATCCGCCTCGACGGCATAGGCGAAGGTCGCCCGCTTCCACCGGTTGCCCGCGTCGAGGCGGTCGAAGGCGCGCTCGGCCTCGCCCGCATCGAGCCACGCCTTGCCGAGTGCAAAGGCGAGCGGGATCCGGTCGTCGTCGGCGGACGCCTCGGCGAACAGCGCCTCCATGTCCGCAAGGTCGGGATCATCCGCGGTGAAGCGCTTCAGGTCGCTGCGCGCATGCCAGGCCACGGCCAAGGACCGATCGATCCTCAGTGCGCGGTCGAGCGCCGATAGCGCTTCGTTGTTGCGGCCGAGTTCCTGCAGCGCGACGCCGAGGTTGATTAGGGCCTTGGCGTAGCCGGGGCGGTGCGTGACCGCGCGCTCGAACGCCTGCACCGCGTCATCGGTGCGCCCGAGTTCCCGCAGCGCGACGCCCAGGTTGTTGTGCGCCTCGGCATAGTCCGGTTTCAGGCCGATCGCGCGGCCGTACGCGTTCACCGCCGCGTCGAGTCGCCCGAGTTCGCGCCGCGCGGCGCCCAGGTTGTTGTAGGCCTCCGCCAGCCGCGGATTGAGCGCTACCGCGCGCTCATAGGCGCCTGCGGCGTCCTCGGTCCGGCCCAGCCGCTGCAGCACGACGCCTAAATGATTGTGCGTCTCGGCGACGCCCGCGTTCACCGCGACCGCACGGCCGATCAGGTCGGCGGCCTCGGCGTTGCGACCGGTCTGGGCGGCGATCAGGCCGAGCAGGCGCAGGCTGTCGAAGTTGCCCGGATCCCTCGCCAGCACCTCGCGATAGAGCGCCTCCGCCGGCGCGAGCTCGCCCGCCTGATGGCGGCGCACGGCGGCCTGCAGCGTTGCGGCAAGATCGGCAGGGGGCGGCATGGATCCAACCACCGCACGATTCCCCCTTCCACGCCACGGTCCGACCCCCTCGGGACCGCGCGTCGCAGGCGCCGGCAAGGTTTCGTTAACCATAACTTCTCAGCCTGGGGCCCATGGCCGTCTCCTCCGTCAACGGATTCGCCGGGGTGGAAGCCGCGATCCGGCGCGCGGCTCAGGCGACCGGCGTCAACTTCGACTTCCTGCTGCGCACGGCGCGCCGGGAGAGCAACCTCAATCCCGACGCCCGGGCCAAGACGACCTCTGCGGCCGGCCTGTTCCAGTTCGTCGACCAGACCTGGCTCGCGACGCTGAAGCGTTATGGCGGCCGCCACGGCCTCGGCGGCTACGCGGCGGCGATCGAGCAGGGCGGCGACGGGCGCTGGCGGGTGGCCGATCCGGCGGCGCGGCGCGCCGTGATGGCGCTGAAGCTCGATCCTCAGGCTTCGGCCCTGATGGCGGGCGAGATGACGGCCGACCATGCCGCCTATCTGCGCGGCCGCACCGGGCGTGATCCATCCGAGGGCGAACTCTATGCCGCGCACTTTCTGGGGCCGGCCGGCTCGGCCAAGCTGATCGAAACCGCCGCGGTGCGGCCGGGCGTCTCCGCCGCCAGCCTGTTTCCCGAAGCCGCCGGCGCCAACCGTTCGATCTTCTTCCGCGGCGGCCGCTCGCTATCGGTGAGCGAAGTGCTGGCCAATCTGTCGAAGCTCGACGGCGGTTCGGCGTCCGTCGCGGTTCAAACCGTCACACCGCTCGACGAAGCCGGCATGAAGGACGCAGCCATCGGCGCGCGCCTCGATCGTCTGCGCCGCGAACAGGCGATCATGGCGCTGTTCAACGGTGACGGTGAAAATGGACTCGGGGGCGGTTCGCTGCTCGACGCGCAACTGCTCGGCGCGTTCGGACCCGGCAAAGACGAGACCTGAAAACACGCGCCAAAACCCGGCGCATAAAAAAGCCCCGCCGGCGTCGCCTGGGGGACGCGCCGACGGGGTCAAAGGAGACCTTAGGGCAAGGTCACTGTGGGACGTGTTGCTGTCCTGGACCTGTCCTGGGAACGAAATTCGCTCAAAGCCTTAGCGGGAAAGCCTCAAGCGTGCGGTTGTTGCGCAGGCTGGTCGTCCTGCTGTTGCTGCTGCGGACCCTGATCCTGCGGACCTTGATCCTGATCCTGCTGGTCTTGCGGACCGGCGTCGCTGTCCTGGGGCGGCGGCGCGCCTTGCGGCGCAGCGACGGCGTCAGACGGCGGCGGCCCGCCTTGCGGACCTTCGCCGCCCTGCGGAGGCGTGGGCGCTACCGCGCGCCACGGGCCGCCACACGAGCGCACGTACGGGTAATAACCCGCGGGGTTGTCGCAGTAGTACCAGGAGCCGCCGGCCGCCGGGACGTAGGTCTCAGCGACATAGGCCGGATACGGATAGACCGGCTCGTCATACAGGTACCAGAAACCGTCGGCCCACCACCACCAGCCGAAACGGCCGCCGAAGCCGCCGTGGAACCAGTGACCGCCGCGCCAGGCGCCGAACTGCGCGCCGCTGAAGTGGCTGACCGGACCGGCCGAGAAGTGGCCGAAATGGCTGCCGCCGCCGCCACCGCGGAAGGACGGACTGAAGCCGCCGTGTCCGCCGCCACGATATCCGCTGTGACCGCCCCCGTGGCTGCCGCCGTGGCCGCCGGAGCTGTGCTGGGCAAGCGCCGCGCTCGGGATAGCCAGGGCGGCTACGGCGCAGGCTGCGGTGAGTAATCTATTCATGGGCACCCTCATCGTCTGCCGCCCTCGGACATCCTGGGCGGCCTTGACGCGGAGGCTGAGCCTCGCCGCTTGAACGGGACCTGAACGGCTTGTTGGGGAACCTTACGGCGGCGGATCGCCTCCGCAGCCCCGATAGAACGCGCTAGGCGGGCGAAATCCGCCGCTCAGGGGGAAAAGCTAGGCCGCGGCGGCGGAAGCCCTGCGGCGGCCGTTGGCCTTGATCGCCCCGGCGTCGGCCACGGCGCGGGCCACGCTGGCCACGGTGACCGGCTTGCGCAGGACCGTGTCGGCGCCGGCCTCGGTCATCGACTGGGCCTCCTCGGCGTCGCCGCCGATGACGGCCACGATCGGCAGATCCGCGGGGGAACCGGTCAGGCCGCGGATCTCGCGCGCCGTCTCGGGCCCGTCCATGCCCGGCATGCGGCCGTCCAGCATCACCAGATCGAACTCGGACACCCGCAAAAGGTCGATCGCACGGCGCCCGTCCTGGGCGTGCAGCACGCGATGGCCGAGCTGTTCCAGCACCGCGCGCAGCATCGCCGCGTTCAGCCCGTCGTCCTCGACCACCAGCACCCGCATCGGCCGCGACTGCGCATCGGGCCCGGCGCTGACGACATCCTCCACCGACGCCTTCGCATCGTACGGCAGGTCGAGCCAGAAGCGCGAGCCCACGCCCGGCGCGCTCTCGGCGCCCACCTCGCCGTTCATCAGCCGCGCCAACTGACGCGACAGCGAAAGACCGAGCCCGGCGCCTGGAATGCCGGCGCCGGTGCGCTCGATGCGCGCGAACGGTTCGAACGCGCGCCTCAACTCCTCGGCGGAAAGGCCGGGGCCGGAATCGACCACCTCGAGCCGCACGCGTGTGTTGGCGATGAGGTGCGCGCGCACCTCGATGCGGCCGCGCATGGTGTACTTCACCGCATTGCCGATCAGATTGTTCAGCACCTGGCGCACGCGCGCGCTGTCGCCGATCGCGGCGCCGCAGCTGGCGGCCAGGACATCGTCGACCTGGGCGCTGATTTCGACGTTCTTCGCCGCTGCGTTGGGGCGGTTGAGCAGGACCAGCTCCTCGACCAGGCGCGGGGCGTCGATGGGACGCGTAGCGACCGACAAGGTGCCGGCTTCCGCGGTTTCGGAATCCAGGGTGGCGTCGAGCACATCGACCAGATCGTGCGCCGCGTGCAGCGCCGCCTTCAACTGTTCACGCGAGGGCGCGCCGCGCGAGCCGGCGCCGAGCGCGCCGGCCAGCACATGGGCCACGCCGGACAGGCCGTTGCGGATTTCGTGCGAGAGGGTGGCGACAATGTCGCTCTTCGACTTGGCGAGGCGGCGCGCTTCCTTCAACGCGCCGTCACGGTCCTCGATCAGGCCCTGACGTTCGAGGTTCAGCAGGAAATGTTCGCGCAGGTGCCGGTTCAGCACCAGGCTCAGCGCCATGCATAGCGCGAGCCCGCTTTCCACCAGATTGCCGACATAGTCGGTCTGCGGATTGCTCTTCAGCACGATGATCGGCCCCGCCGCCGCCACCGGTGCGATGACCAGCAGGCCGGGCAGGGTGGGCGAGGCGAAGAAGATGACGCCGGCCGCGGCGCCCGCGCACAGCACCAGCATGGTCTCCGACAGCCAGCCGGCGCCGGCGGCGAAGAACGAGGTCTGGAACAGGGCGACCGCCCACAGCAAACCGCCGGCAAGCTGGATGCGCGTGCGCAGCTCCACGTTCTCGAGCGCGCCGGGCGTGCGCCGCAGCCAGTCGAGCACGAGATAGAACAGCGCCCAGACGAAACCGTAAGCCCCCAGGCAGACCGCGAGCCAGGTGGCGTTGGGGGTCCGCACCCCCAGCATCACGAACACCGGCAGGCAGATGCCGAAGAAGCCGAGCGCATAGGGCAACAGCCGCACCTGGGCGTCGAGCGCCTGGCGCGCGATCGCGCGCTCGATCTGGTCGGACGGCAGCGTCAGCTTGGGACGCTCATCCGTGGGGAAAAGGTCTTCGGACATGCGGCTAGATTAACAAGCCACAGTTGCTGTCGGGTTTACGACTGAACCTGATCGACGAGGAATCGGGCCCCGAATGGTAAATCTTCGTTAGGGTTGACCGACCATTGTCGACGCCCTGGCGACCAGGGTGAGAGCCATGACGACGCGCGCGATGCGGCTCAGTGAAATGGATATCCGCCGGCTTGTGAAGGGCGACAGCGTGGACGAGCGCGCCGCCGCCGCCCACAAACTCTGCCGCGCGGTCGAGCATGCCAGCCTGACCGAGGACGATCGCGCCGCCGCCCAGGGCATTATCCGGGTCCTGGCCAGCGACACCGCCGAACTGGTCCGCCGGGCCCTGGCTGTGACCCTCAAGACCTCGAGCCTGCTGCCGCGCGACGTGGCCATGCGCCTGGCCCGCGACCTGGAGTCCGTCGCCCTGCCGATCATTAACGCCTCGCCGGTGTTCACCGACGAGGATCTGGTCGAGATCGTGAAGTCGGGCGCCGTCACCCGCCAGATCGCCGTGGCCGAGCGCGAGAGCCTGTCCAAGCAGGTCACCGCCGCGGTCGCCGTCTACGGGGCCGAGCCGGCGGTGGCGGCCGCCTGCGCCAACGACAACGCCCGCTTCGCCGAGGCCTCGCTGCAGCGCGCCATCGACCGCTTCGCGCGTTCGGAGGACGTCACCCGCGCCATCGCCTATCGCAAGCAGCTGCCGATCACCATCTCCGAGCGCCTGGTCGACATCGTCTCCGACAGCGTGCGCCAGCACCTGGTCGAGCACCACGCCCTGAAACTCGACACCGCCATGCGCCTGACCAGCGTCGCGCGCGAACGCATCACCGTGGACCTGGTGGACCAGGCGGCGGTGACCGACGACTACGCCTCGTTCGCTCAGCACCTGAATCAGAACGGCCGCCTCAACGCCTCGCTGTTGCTGCGCGCGATGGCGCGCGGCCAGATGCTGTTTTTCGAGCACGCGCTGGCCGAACTTTCGGGCGTGCCGCACGAGCGCACCTGGCTGATGGTGCACGACGCCGGCCCCCTGGGCTTTCGCGCCATCTACGAACGCGCCGGTCTGCCCACGCGACTGTTTCCCGCCTTTCGTTCGGCGATCGATTGCTGGCGCGCGGTCGAGGGCGAGGGCGGTCCGCTCGATCGCGACCTGTTCCAGGAACGTGTGCTGCAGCGCTTCCTCACCTCGCAGCCCTACGCGTCGCGCGAGGACCTGAACTATCTGCTCGAGCGGATCGATCGCTCGGCGCCGGACGCCGGCAAACCGGTGCGCGTGCTGGAGCACGCCAACGCAGCCTAGTCGGGCGCTTTCGGATTCGTCGGCGGCTGACGGGGCGCTTCGCGTCGCGCGGCGTCTGCGGCGAGGGCGCGCCACTCGGAAGCCATCTGGCGAAACGCAAGCCGTGCGCCGTCGTCGGTCGCCTTCTGGGCGAGCCGGTCGCACTCAGCCGCGTTCTGCCGGTAGCGGTCGGCGTCAGACATGCCGACTTTTATGTCGGCTTGCCGACACGTCCGCAATGCGCGGCCTGAAGAAACCGAAGCTTAGCCGTTAAATAATCAGGTCTTTGTGCGATCAGCGCTGAGGATGAACAACCGCCGGTCGCCGTCCCAGACCTCGACCGTCGGGTAGCGATCCAGGTACGGACGCGCCACCTCGCGCGCCGCGGCTTCGTCGGCGCACTCGATGTAATCGCCAAACACGATCTTACCGGCTGCATCGCAGCCGTAGAGGCGGAACGTCGCCATGCGGCCCCCCTTGGCGCCAGGCCGGGTCGGTTCATTGAACGCTGTAGAATGCGCCTGCCGTCGCGTCGGTCGCCTGGCCGACTTCCACGCTCGGGAGCGAAGAATTTCCGGCGGCCCTGCCGGGCGTCAGCGGCCGTTCACGACCTTGTTGAAGCGGTTGCGCACGTGGCCGTAACATTCGCAGACGGACGCCTCGAGCGCATCGCGGTTGGTGATGGTGATCTCGCCGCGGCGATAGCTGATCATGCCCGCCGCCTGCAGCGATTGCGCCGCGGCCGTGACCGTCGTGCGCTGTACGCCCAGCATGAAGGCGAGATATTCCTGGGTCAGGCGCAGCACCGGCTCGTCGATGCGATCGGCGGCGGTCAGTATCCAACGGCAGAGACGCGCTTCGACGTCATGCAGCGCGTTGCACGCGACCGATTGCTCGGCCTGGACGTCGTTGCCTTGCGCGTATCTTGCGGCGGCTTCGAGCAGGGCGCCGTTGCTCATCGCGGCGTCGCGCAGCCGCTGCCCCGGCGCCGTCAACGCGTCGCCGCCGATCTGTACCACGACGCGGTTGAAGGCGGTCTTGGCTCCCAAGGCATAGAGCAGGCCGTGCGCGCTTTCGCGGCCGATGGTGCAGCTCTCGACGCTGCGTCCATCCTCCATCAGGGTGATGACGGAAAGGATCGAGCTGGTCGGGAAGAACACCTCGTCGACCGGCGCGCCGGGGTCGTGAAGGACCAGGTCACGCGGTAGAAATTTTTCGACAAGGTGAGGCGCGAGGAGGGCGAATTCCGCATCCTTCAGCGAGTCAAGAAACGCGTTCCCCACGAGGAGGCGCGACTTTTTCATGGCTCTCTGATCAAAAGCGGCCTGCCCCAAGCCCGAAGACTGTCTGTCATGGTTTTGAATCACCGGGCTTGGCCGTAGTGCCACGCGTCCTTCCGTTCCGTCTGTCGCCTGACCGACAGACCGGTTGAATCCATTGACCATCTGGGCGCAGCCGCGCGGGGACGGTCGGCGAGGTAGTGGGACCCTGTCGGCCGGTGGCCGCCGATGAAGAAAACGGGGCGGTCGGGATAGGTTCGGCGCCGACAGGGACGTCCGGCTTGGCTGGACCGATCAGAAACGCGGCGGCGGCCCGGCGGGTTCCTGGAACCCGGTCAAGGTCGGCCGCAAAGCCTTACGCCGTAAGGTTGGCGTTAGCCCAATCTTCGCTAGCGAATCTTCGCCTCAGGTTATGCCGAGGTGCTCGGCGACCCGGCCTTCGAGCTCCTCGGCCAGCGCCTTGCCGACCGGATGGTTCTCGTCGCGGATTTCGTCGCGCACGGCCGCCTTGATCGCTTCGATGTGCGCGTCGATCAGGAACAAGGGCGCCTTGGCGCGCGCCTGCACCGTATCGGTGATCTTGCACAGCGACGCGGCGATGCGGGTGACCAGCGGATACTCGTAGGTCGAGCCCAGGCCCTTCAGGTCGTGAGCGCGCAGATAGAGCGCCTCGGCGGTCTCGGGCGTATAGCCCTTGGCGGTGATCTCGGCGCGCGCGGCGTCCATCTTGGCCAACTCGTCGTTCAGCCACTGGCCGAACTGCGCCGACAGGCTCTTCAGCGCGGCCTCCGCCTTCGCCACGGCTTCGGGATCGATGCCGCCGAAGCGGCCGCCGGCGACCTTCAGGCGAAGGGTGTTGGGCGGCTGGATGAACTGGGCGGACGACGGCTTGGACACGGCGGACTCCTGCGGGGGCTCGTAAATCCCGGCGCATCATGAACGGAACGGCTTAAAAAGTGCTAACCGCGGAGTCTTAACGGCGTTCAGCTGTTGAACTGCTCGTCCAGCACCCGTTCTTCAAAGGTCCTTCCGGCGTCGAACAGCATGACCAGGGCGTGGTCCATGACTTCCTTGACCTCGACCTTCACCACCTCGCGGACCTCATGGTTATCGGCGACCGCGGAGACCGGGCGCTTGTCGGGCTCCAGCACCTCGAGACAGACTTCGGCGGTGTGCGGCAGCAAGGCGCCGCGCCAGCGGCGGGGCCGAAACGCGCTGATCGGGGTCAGCGCCAGCACCTGGACGCCCAGCGGGATGATCGGGCCGTGGGCCGAGAGATTATAGGCGGTGGACCCAGCCGGGGTCGCCACCAGCACCCCGTCGCAGAACAGCTCCTTCAGCCGCACGCGGCCGTCGACCTGGATGCGGATCTTGGCGGTCTGGCGCGTCTCGCGCAGCAGCGAGACCTCGTTGATGGCCAGGGCGGTCTCGACCTTGCCGGACACGGTGGTGGCGGTCATCGACAGCGGATTGACCGAGGCGCGCTGGGCCTCGCCGATGCGCTCGAGCAGGCCGTCCTCGGCGAAGTCGTTCATCAGAAAGCCGACCGAGCCGAAGTTCATGCCGTAGATCGGCTTGCGGCTTTCCAGGTGGGCGTGGAGGGTTTCCAGCATGAAGCCGTCGCCGCCCAGGGCCACCACCACGTCGGCCTCCGCCTGGGGGCAGTCGCCGTAGCGGTCGGCAAGCCTGCGGCAGGCCTGCTGGGCCTCGGGACGGTCGCTCGCGGTGAAGGCCAGCTTCAGGGTCACGGGAGATGCTCGTGTTCGGGCCCGGAGCTTCGAGCGCCTAACGGGCCCCTTGTCAAATTGGCGTTGTCAAACCGGAAGCGGCTGGCTGGTCAGCTAACGCGACGGACGCAGAAGCGATCGCAGACCGCCCGGCTTCAGGACCGGCTGGACCTTGGTCAGGTCTGGCTTGTTGGCGGCGATGACGTCGGCGACGGTCAGCTAATCGACACCGCCGATGCGCTCGCGGAAGACCTTGGCGGCGCCCTCGGGCGTGCGGTTGAACGCCGCGGCCGCGCGCTTGCCGCCGGCTGCGTCGCCCGCGGGTTTGCCATCGTTCAGATCGCGCACCATGGTCAGAACGTCGGGGAAGGCGGACCGGTCGATGCTCACCGCGGCGCAGGCCAGAGCCAGCAGTTCCGGATCGGGCGCATTGCAGGCGCGCTTCAGATCGACGATCGAGAATCCGCCCAGGCTCGACAGCGCGCTCATGAACAGCGACAGCTTGCCTTCCTTCAGCGCGCGCACAAGATAGCCCGGACGCAGTTGCCCGGCGGACTCGAGCTTGGCGATCAGGCGCTCTTCCATGTCCTGGCGCTCGCCGTCGCGTGCGACGACGAAGTTCGCACCGGAAGCGCTGGCGACCGCCGCGCTGATCTCCGGATCGAACGCGGAAGCGTCGACCTGGAAGCGCTCGCAGATTGCCGACTTCAACGCTTCGCCGACGTAGGCGTAGAGCTGCTCGGCGAGAATCTTGTTGAGTTTCGGATGCCGCGCCAGCGGCGAACGCAGCGACGCCACGCGCTTGGCCGCCTCGACCAGACGCGCCATCGCCTTGTCGGTGATCTGCGCGGTCGGATTGTTGGCGAGCGCGGTCATCACCGCCGGTTCGCCGCCGTCGACGATCGCGTCGACGACCTTCGAGGCGAGCTTCGGGCGGCGCGCGACTTCGATCTGATGCTCGATGGTGGCTTCGACCAGCAAACGGATCAGGTCGGTGTCCTGCAGCAGCGGGCTCGACAGAATGATCGGACGCGCGATGTCGATGTCGTCCAACGCAAGCACATTGATCAGGGACGGCGGCGCCCAGGTCGCGGTCGCCAGCCGCTCGGCCAGCGCCCTGCGGATGTGCCGCTCGGCCTCGACCACCAGGGCCATGAACACGTCGTCGAGCAGGGTCTGAAGCTCAGGGCGCGCCGCCTCGGGGGAGGCGTCGCACAGGTCGGCCACCGCCAGGAGCAGGCGCTCACGATCGCCCTCATGCCGCCCGTGGGCGAGCTCCATCAGGTCGCGGGCTTGAACGGCCGACACGGCATTCTCCGTAGACGAGGGCTTCTTGCCCTGGCCAAGCTTCGCCCAAGCGCATGAAAACTCGCTTAACGGAAACCCATGGTATCCGGCCGCTTACCTTGACGCCGTTCACCTGGGGCGCGAGGCTTTGGGACCCTTAGGGAGACGGTGATGGCCGACGGTTCGCTCGCGACGCTCAAGGACAAGGTCAGCGAGGCGGAATGGAAGACGCGGATCGAGCTGGCCGCGCTCTACCGGCTGGTGGCCCTGCACGGCTGGGACGAGGCCATCTTCACCCACATCTCCGCCCGGGTGCCGGGCGAGGAAAACCGTTTCCTGATCAACCCCTACGGCATGTTCTTCGACGAGATCCGCGCCTCGGATCTGGTCAAGGTCGATCTGGAGGGCGGCATCGTTCAGGAGACCCAGGCCTTCATCAATCCGGCGGGCTTCACCATCCACTCGGCCATCCACGCGGCCCGGGACGACGCTCACTGGGTCATGCATCTGCACACCACCCAGGGCACGGCCGTGGCGGCCCAGAAAGAGGGCCTGCTGGCTCTGACCCAGACCGGCATGGTGGTGCGGCCCCAGGTTTCCTACCACGACTACGAGGGCATCGCCCTGCACCTGGACGAGCGTGAACGTCTGGTCGCAGACCTTGGCGACAAGGCCCTGATGATCCTCAGAAACCATGGCACCCTCGCGGTCGGCGCGACCCCGGGCGAGTGCTGGATGGGCATGTTCTATCTGGAGCGCGCCTGCGAGGCTCAGGTGAAGGCCCTGTCCGGCGGCCGCGACGGCGTCCTGATCGCGCCCCAGGGGGCCCAGGACGAGGTGCAGGCCCAGGCGGCGGCGGTGCCGTGGGTTGCGAACCTGGCCTGGCCCGGCTGGCTGCGCCGCCTCGACCGGCTCTCGCCCGGCTACGACGCGTAAGAGCTGACGAGATCGCGCCCCCGGCGAGGATTGCCGGAATTTAATGGGCGAACGACGCAAATTCGGGGACGGGCGTATACGATCGGCCTGTTCACCGCCATGATTGTGTGATTGAGCACGCTCACCGGTCGCGTCGGGGCGCGGCGGGAGCCTCCAGACCCAGAGTCAGCGCTTGAGACGCCATTATTTCCTGATGTTCGCGGTGGCCTTTGTGCTGGGTCTGGCCGTGCTGGGCGGGGTCAAGCTGCTGGCCGGCAAGGGCGGGGGAGCCGCGGGCGCCGCGAAGGCGCCGGCGTCGAAATCCGCGGGCCGCGCACCGTTCATCGCCGTAGCCCAGGTCACCCCGCGCGAGTTCGTCGGCCGCATCGACGCGGTGGGCGTGGCCAAGGCGCGCCAGTCGGTGACCCTGACCTCGCAGACCACCGAGATCGCCACCGAGATTCTGTTTCACTCGGGCGAGCGCGTCGCCAAGGGCCAGGTCCTGGCGCAGCTGAAAACCGACGAACAGAAGGCCGACGTCATCAATGCCGAGGCGGCCCTGGCGAAGGCCAAGAGCGACAACGATCGCTGGCAGGAGCTTTCCAAGCGCGGGTTCGCGCCGGCCGCGTCGGTCGACCAGTACAAGGCCGCCTATGAGCAGGCGAAGGCGCAGCTCAGCGCCGCCCAGTCGCGTCTGCACGACCGCGTCATCCGCGCGCCGTTCGCGGGCACCATCGGCCTGTCGGACGCTGCGCCCGGCATGCTGATCACCCCCGGCACGCCGCTGGCCACCCTCGACGATCTGTCCTCGGTGCTGGTGGATTTCGACGTGCCTGAGCGGTTCATGGGGTCGGTGCACGAAGGCTCGCCGATCAGCGCCGGCTCCGATGCGCTCGGCGGACGCATTATCACCGGCCGCATCGCGCGCATCGATACGCGGGTGAAGCCGGACACCCGCTCGGTCACCGCCCGCGCCGAATTCGCCAACCCGAACGCGGCGATCAAGCCCGGCATGCTGTTGAAGGTCACCGTGCAACAGGGCGCGCGCACCGCGCTGGCGCTGCCCGAAGCCGCGGTCCAGTTCGAGACCGACACGCCCTTCGTCTTCACCCTGGCCCAGGAGAACGGCAAGACCGTCGCCAAGCTGAAGAACGTCGTCATCGGCGCGCGCCAGGACGGTTACATCGAGATCGTCGGCGGCCTCAGCGCCGGCGACCGCGTGGTCGGCGACGGCCTCAACCGCATCCAGCCCAACCAGGCGGTGAAGGTGCTCGCCGCGCCATGACGCTCTCCGACTTTTCGGTAAGACGCCCGGTCGCCGCCGCCGTGGCGGCCATCGTGCTGTGCGTCATCGGCATGACCGCGTTTTTCACCCTGCCGGTGCGCGAGTTGCCCTCGATCGATCCGCCGGTGGTCTCCATCGAGACCGACTACACCGGCGCCTCCGCCGAGGTGATGGAGCAGCGCGTCACCCAGGTGATCGAGCAGCAGATCGCCGGCATCCAGGGCATCGACTTCCTCAACTCATCGAGCCGCGACGGCGTTTCGCGGATCAACATCACCTTCACCCTGGACCGCAACATCGACGAGGCCGCCAACGACGTGCGCGACGCGGTGAGCCACGTGGCCGGCCAGTTGCCCATTGACGCCAAGCCGCCGCAGATCTCGAAAGCCAGCGCCAACGCCCAGTCGATCCTGTTCCTCGGCTTCACCTCGACCAAGCTCAGCCAGCTTCAGCTCGCCGACTACGCCAACCAGTATCTGGTGGCGCGCCTGTCGACGATCCCGGGGGTGGGGCAGGTGCGCCTCGGCGGCGCCGGCCTCTATTCCATGCGCATCTGGCTCGACTCCGACGCCATGTCCGCGCGCGGCGTCACGGTCGACGATGTGCAGAACGCGCTCAACGCCCAGAACGTGGAACTGCCCGCCGGCGCGCTGGAGTCCCAGTCCAAGGACTACACGATCCGGGTGAACCGCCAGTACAACACCCCGGCCGAGTTTGCGGCCCTGCCGGTCGTCGCCTCGCGCGGCGCGACCAGCGGAACCACGGCCTCGAGCTTCGCGGCGGCGTCGCCGACCTCCTCGTCGGCGGTGAGCGCGACCTCCCGCGGCGCCAACTCGCAGATGCCCACCGTCGGCGCCCAGATTCCCAATGCCCAGTCCGGCTCCAACTACATCGTGCGCCTGGGCGACATCGCGCACATCGAGGAAGGACCCGACGACCGGCGCAACTATTTCGAGGTAAGCGGCCACCCCGAGGTCAGCCTGTCGGTGACCGGCCAGGCTCAGGCCAATAACCTGCAGATCTCCAACGACACGCGAAAGATGATCCGCGAGATCAACGGGTCGCTGCCGGCGGGCACTTCGCTGAAGATCATCGTCGACTATTCCCAGTTCACCTCCGAGGCCATCAAGGAGGTCTGGATCACCATGGGCATCGCGCTCGCCCTGGTGGCCCTGGTCAACTTCCTGTTCCTGGGCAGCTGGCGTGCGGCGATCATCCCCGCGGTGGTGGCGCCGATCTGCATCGTGGCGACGTTCACGGTGCTGGCGGTGTTCGGCTTCTCGATCAATCTTTTGAGCCTGCTGGCCCTGGTGCTGGCCATCGGCCTGGTGGTCGATGACGCAATCGTGGTGGTGGAGAACGTCCAGCGGCACGTGGACGAGGGCGAGCCGCCCGCCGTGGCCGCCATGCGCGGCGCCAAGCAGGTGTTCTTCGCGGTGGTGGCGACCACCATCGTGCTGATCTCGGTGTTCGCGCCCTTGATGGTGTTGCCGGGCTATATCGGGCGCCTGTTCGTCGAGCTGGCGGTGACGGTGGCGGCGGCGGTGTTCTTCTCGGCGCTGCTGGCGCTCAGCCTGTCGCCCATGCTCGGCTCCAAGCTGTTGAGGCCCGCGAGCAACGCGGGGGTGTTCCAGCGCACCGTCGACAATCTGATGGAGTCGGTGAAGCGGTCCTACGCCGCGTCGCTGCAGATGATGCTCGGCAACGGCTTCGTCACCATGCTGACCATGGTCGTGGTGGTCGGGCTGGCGGCGGCGGCGGGCGGCCTGTTCCTGGTCCTGCCGAAGGAGCTGGTCCCCAATGAAGACCGCGGGCGTGTCGACCT
The DNA here is from genome assembly GCA_036501825.1 of Caulobacteraceae bacterium. Classification (GTDB taxonomy): domain Bacteria; phylum Pseudomonadota; class Alphaproteobacteria; order Caulobacterales; family Caulobacteraceae; genus JAFECT01. Next base: position 20,351 of record DASXZP010000009.1, read on the forward strand.
GAACATCCAGGGCCCCGAAGGCGCGGGTTACGACTACACCTTGCGCGCGGTGCACCAGGCCGAGCCCTATTTCGAAGGCTTGCGGCAGAAGGGCGTGCTCACCGACTATCTGTTTGCGGTGCCGTCGTTCGGCAACGGCCAGTACAACACCGGCTTCGGCACCACGGTGATGAGCGACTGGCGCAAGCGGACCCTGACCGCCGACGACCTCGCCGCGCAGATCAACAAGACGCTGTCCTCGATCACCTCGACCCAGTTCATCGCTGCGGTGCGCGGGCCTTTCTCACGCGGCGGCATGAGCGGCTCCAACGTCGACTTCGTCGTCACCGGCGACGACTACGAAGCGATCAACAAATGGATTCAGCCGGTGCTGAAGGCCGCGCGCGCCAACCCCGGCCTCGCACGCCCGCGCATCGACTATGAACCGACCTCGCCGCGCCTGCTGGTCGATATCGACCACGACAAGGCCGCCCAGCTCGGCGTCTCCGCCCAGGAGATCGGTTCGGCGCTGCAGGTCATGTTCGGCTCCAAACAGGTGACCACCTACGTCAAGAACGGCCAGGAGTATTACGTCACCCTGCAGACCGACCTCGACAAACGCCGCACGGTCGAGGACCTCGACAAGCTGAACGTGCGCACCGCCTCCGGCGCGCTGGTGCCCCTGTCCAATGTGGTGAAAACCGAGGTGCGCGGCGACACGCCCGACCGCGAGCGCCTGGACCGCATCCGCGCCATCACGCTGACGCAACAACTGAACCCCGGCTACACCGTCGAGCAAGCCATGACCTTCTACCGCAAGCAGGCGCAGAGCCTGCCGTCGGGGATGCAGATCAAGTGGGGCGGTCAGGCCAAGGACTATCTCGAGGCTTCGAACGCGGTGGGCCTGGCCTTCGGCGGCGCCCTGCTGTTGGTATTCCTGGCGCTGGCCTTCCAGTTCGAGAGCTGGATTCACCCGGCGATCATCATGCTGACGGTGCCCCTGGCGGCGCTCGGCGGCCTGTTCGGCCTGCTCATCGCGGGATCGTCGATCAACACCTACAGCGAGATCGGCCTGATCATCCTGATCGGCATCGCCGCCAAGAACGGGATTTTGATCGTCGAGTTCGCTAACCAGCTCCGCGACGAGGGCCGCTCGGTACACGACGCGGTGATCGAGGCGGCGGCGCTTCGCCTGCGCCCGATCGTGATGACCTCGATCTCCGCCGCCTGCGGGTCGCTGCCGCTGATCCTGGCGGCGGGTCCGGGCGCGGGCAGCCGCGAGACCATCGGGGTGACGGTCTTTACCGGCGCGATCTTCTCGACCTTGCTGACCCTGTTCGTGGTGCCGGTGTTCTACAATCTGCTCGCGCGCTTCACCAAGTCGCCGGAATGGACCGCGAAACAGATCGAAGCCTACGAGGAAGAAGAGCGCGCCCGCGGCGCCGGCGCCGAACCCAGGCCCGCCGAATAATCCGCATCACGACGATATGATCGACGCGCGAGGCCTCGAGGGCCTTGGCGAATCCGCGCGCTCTGCTATCGGCGGAATCCGGCGTCCACTCGCATCGAAAGCCCGCCCGCTTGACCAGCCGCATGCCCGGCCTCGACCTCCTGCGCGCGATCGCGATCCTGTGGGTGATGCTGACTCACAGCTATCTGACCGGCCTGTTTCCCGACGGCAATCTCGCGGCGGATTCCGGCTGGATGGGTGTGGACCTGTTCTTTGCCCTGTCCGGGTTTCTGATCGGCGGCCAGCTGTTTCGCCCCTATGCGCGCGGCGAGCCGGAGCACATCGGCCTGTTCTATTTCCGCCGGCTGTTTCGCACCTTGCCGCCCTATCTGGTCGTGGTCGCGCTCTATTTCACCATGCCGTTCTTCCGCGAGCGCGCGACCATCGCGCCGCTGTGGCAGTACCTGAGCTTCACCGAGAACCTGTTCGTCCAGTTTCCGCGCGGCGGCTTCGCCTTCTCCCACGCCTGGTCCCTGTGCGTGGAGGAGCAGTTCTATCTGTTCATGCCGCTCTTGGTGTGGGTGTTGATGCGCCGCCCCGCGTTGTGGAAGGCGGTGACGGTCTTCGCCCTGGTGCTCGGCGGGGGCATGCTGCTGCGTGCTCTGTTGTGGGAACAATACGTGGCGCCGGTCTGGGCGGGCGGCGACGGGCCGCAGTCGTGGACCCATTTCATGGAGCGCCTCTACTACCCGACCTGGTGCCGGCTCGACGGCCTGACCGGCGGCGTCATCGTCGCCGCCGTGCGCGCGTTCAAGCCGCGACTGTGGGAGGCGCTCGGCCGGCGCGCCAACCTGTTCCTCGTCGCGGGCTTGGCGGCGGTGGGGTTCTCGATCTGGTTTTTCCACGATCAGCACGCCTTCTGGCCCGACGTCGTCGGCTATCCGGTCCTGTCGTTCGGGATGGCGTCGCTGGTTCTGGCGGGCGCGCATGCGACCAGCCTGATCGGGCGTTGGCGCGTGCCCGGCGCCGGCGCCATCGCCGCCATGGCCTACAGCCTCTACCTCACGCACAAGGCGACCTATCACATGGTGCATGCGGCGTGGGGCGATGCGCTGGCGACCAACCAAACGCTGGCGATCGCGGTCTACGCGGGCGCCGCCTTCGCCGTCGGCGGCCTGCTCTATGTCACCTTCGAGCGTCCCGCCCTGATCGTACGCGACCGCATCCTCAAGCGCCGCCTCGCTGCAGCGCCTGCAGCTGCCGTCGCGTAACCGGCGCTATTTCTTGGCGGAGGGCGCCTTGGCGTCGGCCGGTGCGGCTTCGACCTTGGGCTTCGCTTCGGTCGCCGTCTTCAGATAGGCGATGACGTCGATCCGCTCCTGGGGCTGGTCCAGGCCGATGAAGGTCATCTTGGTGCCGGGCACGGTGGTCGACGGCGACGACAGCCATTTGTCGAGATGCGGCGCGTCCCAGGCATACCCCTGGGCTTTCATGGCGTCGGAATAACCGTAGTCCGGCCTCGAACCGGCCTTGCGTCCGAACACGCCCCACAGGTTCGGCCCGGTCATGTTGGGACCGCCCTGTTCGACCGTGTGGCAGGCGCGGCAGCGGGCGAAGATGCGCTTGCCGTTCACCGGATCGCCGGTGTTGAACGGCGTCGGCAGGGTGGCGACCATCGCCTTGGAGGCAGGATCGATGGGTTCGGCTTCCTCGGCCGGCGCGCTCGCGCTCTGATCGGCGGTGGAGGCGGCGCTTGAATCCTTTTTGGGACCGCAGGCCGAAAGCGTCGCGGCGAGGCCGACCGCGGCGAGAACGATAAGGCGCGACGTCATGAGTCCCTCCAGCCGCGCGAAAGCTAGCGCGCAGCGGAGCGAAGGCAAGGGCCTATGGATCAGCCGGTGGTGACGGTATCGCCGGACGGCGCGGCCAGCGGCACGGCTTCGACCGCGCCGGCGGCTTCCGGCGAGCCGCTGATGGCGGGACGCAGGCGGATGGCGCTGGGCTTGGCCGCTTCTTCGCCCGGCGAGAACACCTGTGAGCCTAAGACGATCACAGCGTAAAGCGCGACGAGTCCCGCGGCGGTGCGCAGTTCGCGACGGCTGAAAATGGCGTTGTCGGTCTTCATCACAGTCCTGTCCGCACGGTCCTATGCTCGAGGAGCGCCTGGGCCGGGTTTGAAACCCGTGATGCCGGGAGAGGCGCGAACCAAACGCACCGATACAGGGCTCAGAGGGCCGACGCGCGGGGGAGGGAACGCGTCCGTCGTCGAGACTCACTGGCCTAAGGGGAACCCTAGGGGATAGTTCCGGGGGCAGCCAGCGCGATATCGTTGCATTTGGTTCGCAGGTCCTGAACGCGACATAAAAGGCGCGGTTCCAGCTTTGCTAGAGAAGGGGGCCGTCGCTACCATCGGACGAAACGGGCGGTGCAACAGCTTATGAGCACAAGAGTTCTTCTGATCCGGCACGGCGACGTCGAAGGCCTCAAGCCCGCGCGCTTCCGCGGCCGGCGCGACATTCCCCTCAGCGCCCTGGGCGAACGCCACGTGGCGGCCTGCGCGGCGCGGATCGCGCGCGACTGGCGGATCACCGCGCTCTATGCGTCCCCGCTCCAGCGTTGCCTTAAGACCGCCGCGTTCATTTCCCAGGCGACGCAGGTGGAGGTTCAGCCGCTCGAGGGCCTGCTCGACCTGGACTACGGCGACTGGACCTGGCGCACCCACGACGAGATCGAGCGCGAACAGCCGGACGCCTGGCGCCTCTGGCATGAGACGCCGGACGAGATGCGCTTTCCTGGCGGCGAGAGTCTGGCGGACATGGCGGAGCGTGCGACAGGCGCGTTGCGCACTGTGGCGGACGCGGCGCCGGATGGCTGCATCGCGTTCGTCACCCACGATGCGGTCGTGCGCGCGCTGGTTATTCAGTCGCTGGGAATTTCGCTGCGGCTCTATCACCGCCTGACCGTGGCGCCGGCCAGCATCAGCGAACTCGACCTCGCGCGGGGCGGCCCCGGCCTGGTGCGCCTGAGCGACACCGGCCACATCGACGATCACTAGAAAAGACGCCACTGAAAAAGCGAAAGCCGGTCCTGAGACCGGCTTTCGAAACGCACAAACTCGAAACGCAAAAAAGCGTGGGGGGAGGCCGGCCTTCTGCCCGCCTCCGCTGTCGCACGCTACTACTACTACTGAATGTTACGGAACAGGCTGAGCAGGGTGGTCGACGACGAGTTCGCGATCGACAGCGACTGGACGCCGAGCTGTTGCTTGGTCTGCAGGGCCTGCAACTGAGCGCTGGCCTGGGCGAGGTCGGCGTCGACCAGGTTGCCGATGCCGGTGTTAAGCGTGTCCTGCAGCTTGCCGGTGAAGGTGAGCTGGGTCTGCAGGGCGTTGGCGCCGGTGCCGAGGTTGGCGAGCGCGGCCGACACCTGGTTGATGTCGGTGTCGAGCGTCGCCGCCATGCTGGTGGCCAGGGTCACGGTGCCGATGGTCGTCGTTGCGGTCAGGCCGGTGAGGTTGGCGCCGCCCAGCGACAGGTCTTCGGCCAGCACGGTGATCGTCGAGGTGCCGGAGGCGTTGGCCAGGGCGTTGTAGTTCTTGGCGCCCGACGCGATCAGGTTGGTGCCGTTGAAGTCGGCGTTGGTGACCACCTGGGTGATCTGGTTGCGCAAGGATTGGAAGTCGCTGTTCAACGCCGCGCGGCTGGTGGTGTCGAGCGAGGTGTCGGCGGCGGAGAGCGCCTTCTGCTTCATCTGCAGCAGCAGGTCGGAGATGGTCTGGCCGGCGGTCATGGCCACGTCGGTGGCCGAGAGGCCGCGGTTCAGGGACTGGTTGACCGAGTCCAGGGACATGACCTGGGCCCGTTGCGATTGGGCGATGGCCCACGTCGCGCCGTCGTCCTGCGGGCTCCCGACCTTCAGACCGGTCGAGATCTCGTTCTGGACTTGATTGATGGAGTTGTTGGTGGCGTTGAGGTTCTGCAGCGCGATCATCGCGCCGGTGTTCGTGTTGACGCTGTTCAGCGACATGCCCGTTTTCCTGTTCAGGATGTCCGGCGCCGTTTTGGCGGCCGGGGGCGTTTTGCCCGCCTCTCAATCAGCAAGCGGCTTGCCAAGGGGCGCTGCCGGTTCGAGGCTTTGTAAATAAAGAGGTTTTTGCCGGGGCCCGCCGCCGGGGCGATATGGTTTGCGAGATCTTGCCGGGCAAAATCTGCAGCCCACGGCGCGAATTGCCGGGCCCGGCCCACACGACGGTCCCCTTATTGCAAATCATTCTCAATCGCGTTGACAAGCGGCGCCGGGGGCGGCATGGAAACGGTCGTTGCGAACTATTCGCATTTGCACCCTCCGAAAGCCGCCCATGTCCCGCGCCCGTCGAGCCCTGCGTCCTGATGCCGTTCGGCGCGGAGCCGGGGCCGCGGGCCTCTGCCTGGTCGCCGCCGCCAACGCGGCGTCGGCGCTGGCTGAGACGGCTGACGCCGCGCCCGACGGCGCCACCCGGGTGCAGGACGTGGTGGTCACCGCGCGCAAGCCCCAGGTCGTCGCCCTGTCGAAGACGATCCAGGAAACACCCCAGGTCATCAACGTCCTGCCGAAGGAACTGCTCGAGACCCAGGGCGTCGCGTCGCTGCAGCAGGCGCTGAAGAACGTGCCGGGCGTCACCCTGAATGCGGGCGAGGGCGGGTCCCACGGCGACAGCATCAACCTGCGCGGCTTTGCTGCGAGCGACGACTTCTTCCTCGACGGTCTGCGCGACACCGGCTTCTACACGCGCGATCCGTTCAACCTGCAAGGCATCGAAGTCTACAAAGGGCCGGCCTCGACCCTGTTCGGCCGCGGCTCGACCGGCGGCGTCATCGACCAGGTTTCCAAAACCCCCAGGCTCGATCCGCTGGCGACTGTTTCGGTGACCGGCGGCACGAAGGACGCGCGCATCACCGGCGACTTCGACACGCCGATCGGCTCCAACGCCGCCTTCCGCATCACGGGGATGGATCAGGACGCCGGCGTCGAGGGCCGCGCCTATGTCCGCAACCGCCGCTGGGGCTTCGCGCCGTCGCTCACGCTCGGCGTCGGCGGGCCTGACACGCTGACCGTCAGCCTGTATCACGAGGGCGAGGACAACACCCCCGACTACGGCATTCCGTTCCTGGGCTCGCGCCCCGCGCCGGTCTCGCACAGCGCCTACTACGGCCTGGTGAGGGACGACGCCCAGAAGACCAACGTGAACATCGGGACCGCGCGCTACACCCACGTGTTCAGCGATGCGCTGACCTTCACCGACCTCCTGCGTTACGGCCACTATTACTTCGACACGCGCCAGACCGCCCCGCACTGGGGCGCGACGCCGCCGTTGGCGAGTATGCCCCTCGACACGATCGTCGTCTTCCGTGACCGCCCAAGCGAGTCGGGGCTTATCGAGACCACGATGAACGTGAGCGAGCTGACCTGGAAATCGCAGATCGGTTCAAACATAGCCCAGACCCTGACCGGCGGCGTCGAGTTCGACCGCGAATCCGCATCACTGGTGCGCTTCGCCAACCAGATGAGCGCGATCGCGCCGACGCCGCTGCTCGATCCCGATCCGTTCGAGGCCTTCCCGGGCCATCAGACCACGGTATCCAGCCGTCCGGTCACGCGCACCGACACGGTGTCGGGCTTCCTGATCGATACGGTCGATTTCGGCTCGCACTGGACCCTGACCGCGGCGCTGCGCTACGACCAGTTCGCCGCGCACTACAACGAGCCGATCAGCCACGCCCACTTCGACCACACCGACAACATCGCGTCGCCGCGCACATCGCTGGTCTACAAGGCGACCCAGGACCTCGACTTCTACATCGCCTACGGCACGTCCTACGATCCATCGGCGGAGAACCTGTCGCTATCGGCGCGCACCGCCGACCTGGCGCCCGAGAAGGACCGTACCTTCGAAGCCGGCGTGAAGGCGATGACGCTCGGCGAAAAGCTCGCGCTCGGCGCATCGGTCTTCAACACCGAGATGACCAACGCGCGCGTGGGCGACCCCACCAATCCGTCGCTGCAGATCCTGGCGGGCGACCTGCGCGTAAACGGGGTGGAGCTGAACGCCCAGGGCTATATCGCCCCGGGTTGGGAGATCATCGCGGGCTACACCTATCTCGACGCCAAGACGATCAAGTCCTCCGACCCCAGCCAGGTCGGCCAGCGCGTGGCCAACACCGCGCCGAACCAGGCCAACCTGTGGCTGACCTGGGAGCCGGACGAGGATCGCTGGAAACTGGGCGCCGGCCTGAACTACCTGGACAAGCGCGCGGCCGACGTCGCCGGCGTCGCCACCATTCCGGGCTATGTCACGCTCGATGCGATGGCGAGCTACAAACTCAGTCGTCACCTGACGCTGCAGCTGAACGCCTTCAACCTCACCGACAAGTTCTATTTCACCAACGCCTATTACTCCTCGCCGGTCGAGAACCACGTATTGCCGGGCGCGGGCCGCACGCTGTTGCTCACCGCGGTGATGACCTACTGACATGATCGCCGCCCCGCCCGCGTTCGAGCCGCCGCCACAGACGTCCGAGGCCCTGTTCTCGGCGCTGCTGCTGATGCGGCCGGAGCGGCTGGCGCATCTTCTGGCCTCCGATCCCGATCGGGCGGCGCCGCGGGTGCGGGCGGCGGCGGAGCGCGGTCTCGTCGAGGCGCAGGTCCGCTACGGCCGTTTGCTGCTGGAAGGACGCGGGGTGACGCGCGATGCGTGCGCAGCGCTCGGGTGGTTCCGGCGTGCGGCGGCGCATGGCGACGCGGACGCGTGCAACATGGTCGGCCGCTGCCTCGAAAACGGATGGGGCGCCGTGGCCTCGCCGGGTGAAGCGACGCCCTGGTATCGCCGCGCGGCCGACGCGGGATTAGCCTGGGCCCAGTACAATCTCGCGCACCTGCTGCTCGACGGAAACGGGTTGAAGCGCGACGCGGCGGCGGCATTGGAATGGTACCGGCGCGCGGCGGCGCAGGGCCACGTGCGCGCCATGAACCTGGTCGGACGCTGCCTGGAACACGGATGGGGCTGCGCGTGCGATCCGGCGCAGGCGCGGGTTTGGTACGCGCGGTCGGCGGCGGGCGGCTATTTCCGCGGCCAGTTCAATCACGCCGACTGCCTCGCCGCCGACGGCGACCTCGAGGCGGCGGTCGACATGTTCACCGCGTCGCTCGCGTCCGCCCCGGCCGCGAACCGGCGTTTCATGGCCGAAGCCCTGCTCGCGCGCGACGAGCCGCGTCTGCGCGATCTCGGCCGCCGGGCCCTGAGTGGAGGGGCGTCGTGCTCGTAAAGATCCCCGCGGTCCTCTCCGCCGCCGAAGCCGCCGCCATGCGCACGCGCCTCGAGGCGGGCGAGTGGGTGGACGGCCGCGTCACCGCCGGCGCCCAGTCCGCGCTGGCCAAGCACAATCTGCAGCTCCCCGAGGACGCGCCGATGGCGCGCGAGTTCGGCGCGCGGATTCTCGACGCGCTCGGCCGCAACCCGGCGTTCATTTCGGCGGCCCTGCCGCTGAAGGTGTTTCCGCCGCTGTTCAATCGCTACGACATCGGCATGCGCTTCGACGACCATGTCGACAACGCCATCCGCTTCACCCTCGACGGCCGCCGCGTACGGACCGATCTTTCCGCCACCCTGTTTCTCACCGATCCGGACGCCCACGACGGCGGCGAGCTCATCATCAGCGACACCTTCGGGGAGCATGCGGTGAAACTGTCGGCCGGCGACCTCGTGGTCTACCCGGGCTCGAGCCTGCACCGCGTGCGCGAGGTGACCCGCGGCGCGCGCTGGGCCGCGTTCTTCTGGGTGCAGTCGATGGTGCGCAGCGACGAACATCGGGCTCTGCTGCACCGCCTGGACGCAGACGTGGCCGCATTGCGCGAACGGCTGGGCGACGACGATCCGCAGGCCCTGTCCCTGACCGGCGCCTACCACAACCTGTTGCGCCTGTGGGCTGAGGTCTGACGCCTCCTTTTTCGGCTGCGCGCCCCAGAATCGCCTCACTGTCCGTATCGCATCACGATATACCCGGGGTTCTCGACCGCCCCTTCTCAGCCCGTGGAAGCCCCCGACCCGTGGAAAATATGTTCCTGACCCGCAAGACCTTGGCCGTCACGGCCGTCCTCTCCGTCGCCCTGCTCGCCACCGCCTGCGCCACCAAGCCGAAGTACGCTCCGGGACCGCAAACCAAGCCGCAAGCGTCGGAAACCTACGGCGGCGCGACCCGCGGCCCGTCCGACCAGGGGGTCACCGCCCAGTCCAACGCGCCGCTGCCGGGCTCGGCGCAGGACTTCGAGGCCAATGCAGGCGACCGCGTGTATTTCGACTACGATCAGTACGCCGTGCGCCCCGACGCCGCGCCGGTGCTCGCCGCCCAGGCCGCGTGGCTGAAGCACTACCCCTCGGTGCACGTGCGCATCGAAGGCAACGCCGACGAACGCGGCACGCGCGAATACAACTTCGCGCTGGGCGCCAGCCGCGCCAATGCCGTGCGCGACTACCTCGTCAACCACGGCGTGGAAGCCTCGCGCATCGAAGTCGTCTCCTACGGCAAGGAGCGCCCGATCGACACGTCCGAAAGCGACGCGGGCATGGCGAAGAACCGCAACGGCCACACCGCCATCACCGGCGGCGCGCGCTGATCGCAAGGGCTCCCACGCAGACGCTCACTGACGCGGACTATCGCACGCTCGCGGACTTCCGCTTCGCGGTGCGCGGCTTCATGGCGTTCTCGAAGGCGGCGGTAGCCGACGCGGGCCTTGCGCCGCAGCAGTATCAGGCCTTGCTTGCCGTGCGCGCGCGGCGCGGCAGCGAGGTGACGGTCGGCGATCTCGCCAAGGAGCTTTACGTTCGCCACCATTCGGCGGTGGAACTGGTGGATCGGCTGGAGAAAGCCGACCTGATTCAGCGCCGCTCGGCGCCCGGCGGCCGTCGCGTGGCGCTCGATCTCACGCCGCAGGCAGAAGCGGTGCTGGAAAGCCTCGCCGACGCGCACCTGGCCGAGCTTCGCCGCTACGGGCCCGCCATTGCCGAGCTGCTCTCCGAACCGCGCGCCTGAACCGTCGCCATACGCATCCTCTGCGTCTTAACCGCGTTTGCCGAGCGAACCTCGCTTGCGAGGCCACGCCCGAAGCTGTGCGAAGGCGCGCTCAGGCCCTTGGGGTTCAGGAAAGGGATGCCATGAAGAAACTTGCTCTTGCGCTCGTCGCTTCCGCCGCGGTGGTCGCGGTCGGCGGGCTCAGTGCGTGCGCCGAACACTACGGCGTTGACGCCGGCTATTACTACGGGCCCGACGACGGCTACGTCGACGCCTATTACGACGACTACTATGGCCCATACAACGACGGCTACTGGGGCGACGACGGCTTCTTCTACTATTCGTCGGGCCCCGACCATCACTTCGTCCGCGACGACAGCCACCACTTCCGCCGCGACACCTTCACCGGCTACCACTCGGTGCGCGCCCACTCGCACGCCCCGAGCCACCACGAGTAAGCCCGATCCTCGCGCCGCTTCTTCCCCGCAACCGCGGGGGAGGAGTGCGGGCTTCTCCGGCCCTATCAGGGGTTGTTCGCCTTGCCTTGAAAGCCAGCAGGTTGTGAGTTAACTATCCGGGAGTTGTGGCCTGGGGCGGGCCAGGAACTCGTTGTTTTTCCGAGACACAGTTACTTATTTCCGTGGTCGCTGAATTACTTGGGGGGCAGCATGAAGCTATCTTGGAGCGCCGCAGGCGCCGCGATGTTTTGCTTGGTCTGCGCGCTTGCCGCGCAATCCGTCGACGCGAAACCAAATCAACAGCAACAACAACCGAAGCCGGCGGCAAAACCCGTGCAGCGACCGGCGCCGAGGCCAACGGTCCAAACCGGCGGCGGCATGCGCCCCTCTGGGGTTCACCCCGGCGGCGTGGGAACGCGGCCCGGCGGGCTTGGGCCGGTGCCCGGCGGGTCCGGCGGCCGACACATCGGCAGCCAAGGCACAGGGCCGAACGGAACCCGCGGCGGCGGGCAAGGTCCCGGTACATCCGGGAGACCTGTCGGCTCGCAAGGCGCCGGCCAACGCGTGGGAACAGCGGGCAGGACTTTCGGCGCGCAGGCCGGCGGGACAGGGCGCACCTTCGGCCAGACAAGCGGGGGCAACGCAACCCGCGGCGCGGGCCCATCCGGTCGCAGTCCTCACGCCGGTCCGCGAGTGACGCGGGGACACAGCGCGACCTTCCGCGGCAAGCGCAGCCTGCACGGTCGCGCCTATCTCTATCACGGGCGGCATTTGTCACCTTGGTATGCGAGCCGGTATCGCTGGCCGCACGGCTATCGCTACGTGCGATACCAAGTCGGCGTCGTCTTGCCCGTTGTGTTCTGGTCTGACGAGAGCTTCGTCATATTCGACTACGGCGACTACGGGTTGGTTGCACCAGACGACGGCTACGAATGGGTCCGCTACGGCGACGATGCGTTGCTGATCGACACATCGACAGGTTCGGTCACCGACGTGGCCTACGGCGTGTTCGTCGAACAAGACGGTGCGCCGGATCCGACCAGCCAGGACGACGATTCCCAGGGGCAGGATCCGCAATGATCTTGCATCGCGCAGTGGGCGGGGCAGTCGCGATTGTCGCGGCTGCCGGCGCCGCCACGGCCGTCGCCGGCCCGGCGGAGGACGGGAACGCGGGACTCGAAGCTATGGACCGCGGCGACTATCACGCCGCCGCGCATCTCTTTTCGTTGGTGATCAAGGCGCCTGACGCCGCTCCCGACGACAAAGAGTTCGCCTATCTCAATCTCGGCACAATCTACCTGCGCCAAGGCCACTATGTGCAGGCGACCGCCAATCTGCAGAACGCGATCCAGCTTAAGCCCGACGACAACGAAGCCCAGATACAGCTAGAACTCGCACAAGCCGGCAAGAACGGTGCGGATGCTTTGACCGTGCGGTGGGGCGGGGTGCGCGTGCTCGATGGTGGGACCTGGGTTGCAACGACGTCAAAAGAGGATCGCAAGCACAAGGTGAAGTTTAATCCGATGTACTACCTGACCTACCAATGGACGACGAAGGGCGACGCCCTGTCGTTCACCGGCAAGGACAAGGTGGGTTCGGCGGTCACGGGCGACGTCACGCGCGACCCTCAGACCGGCGTGCTGACAAGCACGAGCACGGTGAACGGGAAAACCGAAACCCTTTATATCGAACCGACTCTGAACGGCTATATCGAGTGGGGGGAAAACAGCACCGTCAAGGTCACCGTGACGCCCCAAGACGCAACGACATTCAACGTCGTCCAGGAGAGCTACAAGAACAACACCTGGACGCGGTCGGCGAGCTATCAGTTCGTAAAATCCCCGGACCTCGCGCGAACGCTCGACAAGAGGATCGCGGGCAACAGGACAAAGCACTGCCTCGGCGCGGGCTTGGCCGCCGGGCTCGTATCGGGCATCACCGGCCAGGATCAGCCGCTGCCTCCGGAATGCGGCGGCCCGCAGCCCGCGGAAGCGGATCAACAACAGTAGAAACGCCCCGTCGCGGCGTTCTATGGGGTGGCGAATCCCTGTCTCCTGGCGCAGCGCCGCTGGCTTGGCGTGTGGAAGGAGGCCGCAATGATGGACGTTCCAATCGTGTTCGTGGGCGGCGGTCGCATGGGCGGGGCGATCCTGCGCGGCCTGGCGGCGTCGGGGCCCGTCGAGGCCTTCGTCGTTGACCCCAACGTGGCGCAGGCGCCGGGCGCGACGCTGATGCGTGACCTCGACGCTCTGCCTGATCTGGGCGAGGCGGTGGTGCTGCTGGCGGTGAAGCCCCAGGTCGCCGGCGATCTTCTGCCTCGGCTGAAGCGGTTCGCGCGGCCGGGCGTACTGCTCATCTCTATCGTCGCGGGCCTCTCCATCGAGATCCTGCGCGACGCGCTCGGCGACGAACTTCGCGCCGTGCGCGCCATGCCCAACACGCCCGCCGGCGTGCTGAAGGGAATCACCGGGGTCTACGCCGCCGCCAACATCGATGCGAACGGCCGCGCGCGCGCCGAGGCCTTGTTGTCCGCCGTCGGCGAGGTGGTTTGGCTCGACACCGAAGAGGGGATCGATCTCGTTACCGCCATATCGGGCAGCGGCCCGGCCTATTTCTTCCGCTTCGCCGAAGCCCTGGCCGCAGCCGGGGTCGGCCTCGGCCTGCCGCCGGATACCGCCCAACGGCTCGCCCGGCGCACGCTCGAAGGGGCCGGCGCGCTGGCGGACTCCACCGACCGGACGCTGGAGGAGCTGCGGGTCGAGGTGACCAGCCCCAAGGGCACCACCGCTGCGGCGCTGCAACGCTTCAGCGAAGGGGGCCTCGAGGCCCTTGTGGCCGCGGCGGCCAAGGCGTCGCAGGCGCGGGCGCGCGAACTGGGGGAGGAGATCGCCTCGAAACTGACGCAGGCGCGTTAACCTTATAAGGTCCGGCCTGTTCCCGCCGCCGAAGAATCGGCTTCGGGCGCGGTCCCCGCTCCGCTAGGTTCACAAGGTACAGCTGTCGTGAAGAGCCCCCACCCATGAGCGGCCTATTCGAGCGTATCACCTCGCTCTCGGGCACCGAGTTGGCGAAGGCGACCAACCTCGCCCACCAGACGTTCCAGAGCCGCATGTCCACCCACGGCCACACCGGTCGCGCGCTGGTGGAGACCGTGGCGCACGTCTGCCGCAATCACCCGGGCCTCGTGGGCATCGGCGTCGGCCTGGTGGTCGAGCAACTGCTGGCGCACGAGAAGCACGTCTACGACAAGACCCATACCGCCGACGGCACGCCGCTGCCGGGCGTCGCTGCACCCAAGCCGGGCGAGCCGCTGCCGCACCCGATCAACCATCATCTTCCGCTGCACGAGATCAAGCTCGCCAACCTGCGCCCCGGCCACATCGCCGGCGAAGTGTTCGGCGCGCTGGTGCTGCTGAAGATCGCGTCGACCGGCGTTCGCATGTTCCGCCACAAGCATCAGGGCGAGACCTGGTTCAATCACGCGGCGCGCATTCACCTGTTCTCCGGTTCGATCGGAGCCTACTACCTCGTCAAGTCGCTGACCCTGAAGAAGCCCAGCGCCTGGACCAATGCGTTTGCGGCGCTGTTCATCACCGACGCGCTGAAGCCGGTGCTGAAGCGCGATCCGAAATGGCGCCCGGCGCCCGGTGGGCAGACCACGGCTGAACCCGCGCACATCGCCGAGGTCACGCCGCTGCCGGCCGCGAACGCAGAGCCTCGCGTCGAGACGCCGGCCGAACGCGCCCGCGCCGCCGCCGTCTACGCCGCCCAGCAGCAACAGGCCGCCCCGGTCGCGCCCCCGACCCAGGCGTTCGAGGGCCACGGCGAGGTCACCCAGCCGGTCTCCCTCGGCGGCGACACGGTCGAACCCCAGGCCACCGCGCACTAAGGCCCGAAGTTCAGTTACACTCGCCGCACCCGGGCCGAACTTCGGATTCGGGACATGAGGGATTGGAGTCCGACATGGGCGTCCTCACTCAACCCAAGACCGGGCGAGACCTGCCAGCGACGCTCGCCACGCGCCTGCGTGAGATTTTCGGCGCGCGCCTGCGGCTGGAAGAGTCGATCCGGCTCCAGCACGGCCGGAGCGAGGCGCACTTCCCCACCATTGCGCCCGACGCGGTGGTCTTCCCCCATTCGACCGAAGAGGTCGTGGCGCTGGTCAAGGCCTGCACGGCCCATGACGTCCCAGTCATTCCCTTCGGCGCAGGCACCTCGATGGAGGGCAGCACCACGCCGGTCCGCGGCGGGATAACCGTCGATCTGTCCGAGATGACCCGCATCGTGCGCGTCAATCCCGACGACTTCGATTGCACGGTCGAGGCGGGCGTGCGGCGCGAACAACTCAATGAGCACCTTCGCGACCAGGGCTTGTTTTTCCCGGTAGACCCGGGCGCCAACGCCACCATCGGCGGCATGGCCTCGACCCGCGCGTCAGGCACCAATGCGGTGCGCTACGGCACCATGCGCGAGGCGGTGCTGTCGCTCCGCGTGGTCACACCCGATGGCCGTGACATCCGAACCGCGCGGCGCGCGCGCAAGTCCGCCGCCGGCTATGACCTGACCCGCCTGTTCGTGGGCAGCGAAGGTACGCTCGGGATCATCACCGAGGTGACCGTGCGTCTGCACGGTATTCCCGAGGTGATTTCCGCCGCCGTGTGCGGGTTCGAGACCCTCGACGGCGCCGTGCGCACGGTGGTCGAGGCGATCCAACTCGGCGTGCCGATGGCGCGCATTGAGCTTCTCGATGACATGCAGATGAAGGCGGTGAACGCCTGGTCGAAGCTCGACTATCCGGAAACCACCACCCTGTTCTTCGAATTTCACGGCTCCGAACGCTACGTCGCCGAACAGGTCGAGACGGTGAGCGCGCTGGCGGCGGCCAACGGCGGTGGCGAATTCACGTGGTCGAACCGCCCGGAAGACCGCTCCAAACTCTGGAAGGCGCGGCATGACGCCTACTACGCAGCGCTCGGCCTGCGTCCGGGCTCGACCGGCTGGGCCACCGACGTCTGCGTGCCCATAAGCCGGCTGGCCGAATGCATTGGCGAGACCAAGAAGGATCTTGAAACGGCCTCCATGCCCGCGCCGATCGTGGGCCACGTGGGCGACGGCAACTTCCACGTCGTCTTCGTCATCGACCCGAACAAGCCGGAAGAACTCGAGGAAGCCCAGCATCTGAACGCCCGCCTCGTCGAACGCGCGCTGGCGATGGACGGCACCTGCACCGGTGAGCACGGCATCGGCCTGGGCAAACAGGACTGGCTGGTCGCCGAACTCGGCGACGCGGTGGACCTGATGCGCGCGATCAAACGCGCGCTCGACCCCAAAGACTTGTTCAATCCGGGCAAGATCTTCGCGCTCTAGAGCCCCGCACTTCCTCGTCGCAATGCTCGAGCTGGCCGAACGTAAGGATTGAAGCCGCAAAGCTGCGCGGCGGAAACCCCCGGAAAATCAGCCCTTCGCGCCATTTCGCAGACGCTGGCGCCGTCGATATTGTCGCTCATTGCAGACAGCTTGATCGCGCGGGACCCGGTCGCAGACTGCCGCCCTGGGAGCGATGGGGACCCACCGTGGATCTTTCGACAGAGTTGGATGCACGGCCCTTTGCACTCGGCGACGCCCCGCAGGTCTCAGAGCCCCCGACGTCCGGAAAGGTCGTCGCCCGCGCCGTCGCTCCCAACCATCTCCAGACCCTGCGTGAAGCGCGCGGCTTGACCCTGCGCGAACTGGCCGAGCGCGTGGGCGCCTCGCGTCAGCACATGTCGAGCCTCGAACGCGGCGGACGGCGGCTGACCGCCGACTGGCTGTTGCGTCTGTCCGAAGGGCTCGACTGTCATCCCTGCGAGATTCTGGCGGTCGACGAACCCGAAGGCCTGACCCGGCGCGAGCGAGTGATCCTGGCCTATGTGCGGCGGCTCAGTTTCGGGCAACAGGGCGCCTTGCTCGAGTTCCTCTCGGCCGCAGCGCCGGGACGGCGGCGCCGTCGCGACGGCGTGGATGCGCTGGATGACAGTTCCGCCGAGGCGTGGCCGGATCAGGCCTAGGCCGTCACCGAAAATCGAGAGACCCATGAACGCGATCATTCCGCACCTGATCTCGGCCCTGCCGCTCGACGCCGTGCTCGGCCTCGGCGCTACGGGTTCCGCGTCACTCGCCGACGATGCGCGCGTGGTCGGCGAACTCGACCTGCGCTTTCAGGAGGCGGTGAAGCGCAACGACGCCGACGCCATGGCGGAGATCTTTCACCAGGACGTCGTGCTGGTGGTCGGCTCCGGCAAGGTGTTCACCCGCGAAGACATGCTGAACGAGGCGCGATCCGGTGCGATGGTCTACGAGCAGCAGGACGAGGAGGCGGCCAGCCAGACGGTCCGCGTCTGGGGCGACACGGCGGTGGTGACCGCCAAGCTGTGGATCAAGGGCACGGAAAACGGCAAGCCCTTCGACCGCAAGATCTGGTTCAGCGACACCTATGTGCGCACCGATCGCGGCTGGCGCTATTTCTTCGCCCAATCGACCAGTGTTCTGGCGGACGCGTGACGCCGCGCTCGATCGTTGCCGCCGTTCTGCTCGCGGGATTTGCGACGTCACCTGCAGCCGCCGACGCCCTGCCGCCGGACTTGAGTGCTGCGGTCGCGGCCTACGACCGCGCGCAGGCGAACAACGATACCGACACATTGAGCCGGTTGGTGTCCGACGATTTCATCCTGGTGAATTCCAACGCCTCGGTGGAGGACAAGGCGCAGTTTCTCGCCGACTTTCACCTGCCGGGATTCAAGATCGAGCCGTACCGGTTCGAGGATCCGGTGGCGAAGGCGTGGGGCGACGGGGCGGTCACCGGCGGCCTGCTGCACCTGAGCTGGACGCAGGACGGCAAGCATCAGACGCGCGCCTTGCGCATCGCCTATGTCTGGCAAAAGCGCGACGGCCGCTGGCGCGCGACCTACGCCCAGGTGACGCGCGTTCCGGACTGAGCCCGTCAGAAGAACAGATAGGTCCCGAAGTTCGAGGCGTTGTGCGCCAGGATCGGCAGGATCAGACTGCCGGTGCGTTCGCGGATCCACAGCAGCACGAAGCCGATCGCGCCCGTCAGCAGAATGGTCAGCGCGTCGAAGACGATGCGGCCGTTGTCCCAGCCGAGGCCGTGGCCCATGCCGAAATAGACCGACGAGGCGACCGCGCCCCACCCGATCGGCGCGCCCAGCAGGGTGATCGGCTTATCCTTGAAGGCCTGGTTCAGCAGCAGCAGCATGAGGCCGCGGAACGACGGCTCTTCCTGCAGGCCGGGCAAGGTCGCCTCGTACCAGAGCGTCTCGCCGGTGGCATGGTTGGGCGCGCCGACGAAATAGTTCGAGCCCCAGACGAAGGCGCAGATCAGCGCACCGCCCAGGAGACCCGCGACGATGCCGCCGTTCTGTGACCAGCGGAAACCGCAATCCTTGAAGCTGACGCGGGGGATGACGGCGATCAGGACCAGCGTCGCCAGAATCGAAACGATCTTGCCGTCCCAGTTCCACTGGCCGTGGGCCACGCCGAACTGCGCGAGGACGGCGTTTTCCCAGCGTGGGAAGTGCACCGAAAGGGCGAAGGTCATGATGGCGGTGGCGATCACCGCCAACGCCAGGCGGCCGAAATGAACCCGCCCGCGCGCCAGCAGCGTAAGCACCACCAGGACGACGATCAGAGTCGCGGTCTGGATCGCCGTTGACATCAGACCGGAAGCGCCGATGTGGAAGAGCGCGTCCGCGGCGGGCTTGCTCATGCCTTTTCCGGCGCCAGTCTGCGGGCGAAGAAGGCGACGATCACCCCGAACAGCAGCATCGCCGCGACGTTCTCGCCCTGAACCAGCAGCGACGACGGCGGATGATGCGGCGCGCGCGACAGCGGCACGACGACGTAGGTCATCACCGCATAGACGCCCACGCCATAGGCGAGGCCCCACGGCAGCCATTGCCGTGCGAGCATAGTCAGTCTCAGCGCGGCGATATCGTAGATCGCGGCGATGACGATCGACATGGCCCACTGCAGCCCCAGACCCAGCGCGACGATCTCCATTCCGCCCTGGCCCGCGGCCTTGCCGATCAGGCCGCTCGCTATGGCGCGCAGAACCCGGTCGGGCATGGCATGAAAGATCAGCGCCGCCGCGCCGATGTCCACCGTGCCGGCGACCAGACCGCCCAGCAGGATTGCCGTAAGCAGGCCGCTCTTGCGCCCCTCAGCCATGGTTGGTCTCCAGTGTCCGGGCTCTGCGGCCCGCGGTCGCCAGCTTAGCGCTTTCGGAGTTTATGGGAACCGCGTCGGCGATCAGATGCTCCAAACGCTCGCGAATCTGTCGCCCGCGACCGCTGAGGTAGATCAGCTTCAGCCGCTTGTCCTCGGGCGAGCTCCTCAGTTCGAAGATCACCCGTTCCGGGGCCAGCGGCGTCTCGTGCGCCTCGCCGGCCATGGTCTTCACGATGCGCGCCGCCATGGCCACGTGAACGCGCGCCACGTGAGCGAGCTCGCTGACCGTCAGGCCTTCGTTCTCGCAGATGTAGAGGAAGAGCAGCAGGCCGGTGAGACTGCGCGGCAGGCTCTCCTCGCGGAAGGCTTCGATGGCGGCGAGGATGGTGTCGCGCCGGCGCGGGGGCGGCGCGGCGAACCCCTCACTCATAGGCGTTCAGTCGTCCCGAACGCATATAGAGCTTGCGCGGCGCGACCGGGCCGGACGCGGCGGACCGGCGGCGTTCACTGAGCACCATCCAGGCGTCTGGGTAAGCTTCTTTCACCTGGGCGAGGTGGGTCTCGATGCGCTTCTGGTGGTCGGCGGCTTCGAGATAATCGAGCGCTTCCACGTCGATGGTGATGGTGGCGCGCAACAGCTTGGCAGGCATTGGATCAGACTTCACGGCAGATCTCCCAACGATCTGAAGCGATCGTCTCAAGATCGTGAAACTATCGCCACAGCGATGCGGCAAACGTCGCGCGGATCGCAACGAATGTCGCTGGGCGAAAAACGTCTCAGCAACGAACGACACGTTCGCCACGACAAACTTTCAACTTGTCACGGATTGGCGACGAAAGGCCCTGACACGGGTCTTACATGCGCGGGCCTTACATGCGCAGGCGCTTGCGCACCGCGTTCTGATACTTGCGACCCACCGGCACTTCGACACCGTTGCTGAGCACCGCGGCGAGGCCGCCGCTCGGGCGGCGCACCACGCGCTCGATCTTGGCGCGGTTGACCAGGCCGGAGCGATGCAGCCGCAGGAACTGTTCCGGGTCCAAACGGTCGGTCAGTTCGCGCAGGGCGCGACGGACGAGATAGCTGCGCTCGGGCCCGTGGATGCGCACGTATTCACGCTCGGCCTCGAACCAGATCACCTGGTCGACCGGCACCCGCACACGGCCGCGCCGGTCATTGACCCAGATTTCGCGGGCGTAGCCTTCGCCCTCCGGCTCGTCGCTGTCGCGCAGCTGTTCCAGCACGGCCGACATTTCGGCCAGCTTCTGCGCGCCCTCGCGGGCGGCGATGCGGGCGCGGGCGCGCTCCACCGCCTCGGCCAGGCGGTCGAAGTCCAGCGGCTTCAGCACATAGTCGACGGCGTCGAGATCGAAGGCGCGGGCCGCGTGGCGGCTGTAGGCGGTGACGAAGATCACCTCCGGCGCGTTCTTGCCCTGCAGCTCTTCGGCGAGGTCCAGGCCCGAGGCGTCGGGCATGCGGATGTCGAGCAGCACGAGGTCCGGAGAGGTCGAGCGGATCAGGCTGCGCGCCTCCGCGCCGTTCTGGGCCGCGCCCACGACATGCACGCCTTCGATGCGTTCGAGGCCGAGCTCGAGACGCCGCAGCGAGAGCGGTTCGTCGTCAGCGATGAGGGCGCGTAGCGGTGCGGTCATTGGTAATCCAGGGGCAGGGTCAGGACCGTGCGCGAACCGGTGGGCTCGGTGGTCTCCACAGTCATGGCGGCGGCGGCGCCGTAAAGGGTCTCAAGGCGCGAGCGAACGAATTCCAGGCCCGGGTCAGCCGCCTGCGGCGCACTGTCGGCCGGCGCCGCGGTGTCGTCCCACACCCAAAGTTTCAGCTTTTCGCCCTCGCGCACGGCGCCGAGTTCGATGGTGATCGGCAGGTCGGGCTGGGCCAGGCCGCGCCGGATCGCGTGTTCGAGCAGGGGCTGCAGGATGAAACTGGGCGCCAGCGCATCCTGCGCCTCGGGCTTGATCGCCTCGACGAAGCGCAGGCGCTTGCCGATCCGGGCGCGCTCGACCCCGATGTAGTCGCGCATGGCTTCGATCTCTTCGGCCAGGGGCACCCGCGCGCGCGGGTCCTTCTCCAGCGAGCGGCGCAGAAACCGCGACAGGGTGAGCACGAGGTGCTCGGCGTCGGCGTTGCGGTTCTTGTGGATCAGGGTGCTCAGCGCCTTGTGGATGTTGAACAGGAACTGCGGGTCGAGCTGGTAGCGCAGCATGCGGTTCTGGGCGTCGGCGGCCACCGCCTCGGTGGCGCGAAGCTCGGCGCCGAACTGCAGCGAGAAATAGACGCCGCACCAGGCCAGGAAGGTCCACAGCACAGCGATCGCCGCGTCCAGGTGCTTGATCGCCCACTCGCCCATGCCGCCGCCTTCGGCCATCGGCGAGAAGATGTAATAGACCCAGTAGGCATAGGCGATGTAGACGGCGACCCCCGCCAACGACAGCGCCAACGCGGTGGTGAAGCGGACCGCCAGCGGCTTCGCCTCGATGCGGCGCAGCACCAGGTACATCAGGCCGCAGCAGACGGCGCCCAGGGTGTCGGCGGTGGATCCGCGCAGCGCCACCTCGAACGGGCGGTCGAACTGACGCGGGATTCCGGCGATGGTCCAGAACGCCGCCGACGCCACCCAGATCAGCACGGTGGAAAGGAACAGCGGCTCGCGCAGCAGCCGGCCCAGGGTCATTCGCCGGGGTGTCGCGTCGTCGCGCAGGTCGAGGGCGTGAGAGGCGCTCATGCGTAGGCCAGGGGCAGGGTGAGGGTGACCTTAAAGCCGCAGGGGGTGCGCTTCTCGGTGACAACGTCGGCGCGCGCGCCGTAGAGGCCTTCCAGCCGCGAGCGCACGTTCTCGAGCCCCACCCCCAGGTTCACCGCGCCGCGCGCGAGCTTGCCCGTGCCGTCGTCCTGGACCCAGAGCTTGAGGCCGTCCGCCTCGCGCACGGCGCCCAGTTCAATGGTGATCGGCTGGGCGCTTTGACCGAGGCCGTGCTTGATCGCGTTCTCGAGCAGCGGCTGCAGAATGAAGCTGGGCGCCAGCGCGCCCTGCACCGCCGGGTCGATCGCCTCGACGAAACGAAGGCGGTCGCCGAACCGGGCCGCCTCGACGCCCATGTACTCGCGCATGGCGCTGAGCTCTTCCTCGAGCGGCGCCAGCACGCAGGGGTCCTTTTCGAGGGTCCGGCGCAGGAAGTTGGAGAGCTGATCGACCACCTTCTCGGCCTCGGCGTTGCGGCCGTCGTGGATCAGGGTGGCGAGGGCGGAGTGGATGTTGAACAGGAAATGCGGATCGAGCTGGTAGCGCAGCATGCGGTTCTGGGTGTCGAGCGCGACCGCCTGGGTGTTGCGCAAGGCCGTGCCGAGGCCGAGCGTGAAGTAGATCCCGCAGCAGGCGAGGATGGTCCACAGGATGGCGACGCCGACGTCGATGTGCGCGCGCAGCCAGTTGGGACTGGCGGGGCCGACCGGCAGGACCACGTGGTAGGCGGCGTAGAGGATGACCATGAACACAAGGGTCGCCACGATCGCCAGCGCCACCATCGCGCCGAGCCTCAGCGCCAGCGACCGGCGTTCGAGCCGCTGCAGCAGCCGGTAGATCGCGCCGCACAACAGAGCGCCGGCCACGTCGCAGAGGAATCCGCGCACGCCGTCGTCGAGCTGGTGGGGCGCGTTCTCGACGACGTTGTCCACCGTCCAGACCACCCAGCACAGGAGCCAGATGCCGGCGGTGGCGAGCAAAAGCGGCGAACGCAGCACGCGAGCGGACATGACGGGCCTCGGGGCCGCCTTGCGGCGACCGACGGCGCCATTTTCCCACCCGCGAACGGCCCGCGCCAGCGGCCTTGGTGTTGTAATTTCGGGCGCTTGCGACATTGAACCGGGCGACTGCAACAACCGCGCCGCAGGCCGTCTGCGGCCCCGCGGAAGCGCTTATGGCGCAGGGTTTCGCCGGCGGCTTCAGAGCCGGGCGCGCGCGCCAACCCCTGCCGGGCAAGCGTTTGAGCCGCGAAGTCTCTTTAGTCGCCAATCCGAGACTAAAAGTAAAAACACAACATAGTTTCGATACGACGCTAGTATGTGTCGGGGCAGGCACAACAACTTACAAGATTTGTGTCGCCACAAACCGTCGATTGACGGCCCTCTTTAAGTCCAAATACCTAACGGTACGGGCGAATAACGGGAATCCGCGCCCTCGTTGGTTTGTCGCCGCACGTTCGCGCGACTGAAGGAGGAACGATCTTGATCAAACACACGGTTCGCGAGCGCCTCATGGCCTCGACGATAATCGGCGGGGCGACCCTGGCGGCGTTGTCGGCGGCGCCGGCCTTTGCCCAGCAGGCGCCCGCCGCGGCGCCCGCAGCCTCGACGGTTCAGGAAGTGGTCGTCACGGGTTCGCGCATTCCGCACCCGGGCCTGACCTCGGTCAGTCCGCTGACGACGGTGGGCTCCCAGGACATCAAGCTCCAGGGCGTTCAGAACGTCGAAGACCTGATCAACAGCCTGCCCCAGGCCATGGCCTCGTTCGGCGCGATGGAATCGAACGGCGCGACGGGGACGGCGACGGTCAACCTCCGCGGGCTCGGCATCAACCGCACCCTGGTGCTGATCGACGGCAAGCGCCTGCAGCCCGGCGACCCGATCACCCCGGTGCCCGATCTGAACTTCATTCCCTCCGCCCTGGTGGACCGGGTGGACGTGGTCACCGGCGGCGCCTCGGCCGTGTACGGTTCGGACGCCGTGGCCGGCGTGGTCAACTTCATCATGAAGAAGGACTTCGAAGGCCTGCGCATCGACGTGCAGTACGGCTTCGACCAGCACGACCAGCACAACAGCCAGATCAACAAGGCGGTGCACAACTCCGCCACCGTGATCGGCAACAACGTGGCGCTGCCGACCGGATCTCTGACCGACGGCGGTCGTACTCAGGTGACCATTGTGGGCGGCGCCAATGCCCCCGACGGCAACGGTAACGTGACCTTCTACTTCAACTACCAGCACTCAGATCCGGTGCTGGAGGCCAAGCGTGACTGGTCGGCCTGTTCGCTGTCGACCAACAACACCGACACGACTTTCCAGTACTGCGGTGGGTCCTCGACCGCTTTCCCGGGTCGTTTCACGATCAACAACGCCAACACCGCGTTCGGCAAGAACGGCGTCGATCACTGTACCTCGGGCGGCAACCCGGCCGGGTGTAACTTCACCATCGACGGCAGCGGCAACGTTGTGCCGTTCACCAACGCCGCGCTCTACAACTTCGCGCCGCTCAACTACCTGCAGCGTCCCGACGAGCGCTACACGGCTGGTGAGTTCTCGCACTACCAGATCAACCCGCACATCGACATCTATTCGTCGTTCATGTTCATGCACGACGTCTCGGATGCGCAGATCGCGGGTTCGGGCGCCTTCTTCGGCAACGCCTACAGCGTCAACTGCGGCAACAACCCGCTGCTGACGGCCTCGGAAGAGCAACACTTCTGCGAAGACGTGAACGGCGCTCCGCTTCCGGCCGGCACGCTCACCCCGCTGGAGGTCGGCCGTCGCGACGTGGAAGGCGTCGGCCGTGTCAGCCACCTCGAGCACTCGGAGTTCCGTTACGTCTTAGGCGCCCGCGGCGAGATCACCGACGGGTGGAACTACGACGTCTCCGCTCAGTACGGCTACACGCTGCTGGATTCGATCCAGGAAGGGTTCTTCTCGATCGCCAAGACCAACCAGGCCTTAAACGTCATCTCCGACGGTCACGGCGGGATCGAGTGCGCCGATCCGACCGCTCGCGCCGCGGGCTGCGTGCCGTGGAACATCTGGAACAACCCGGCCTTCCCCGGCGGCGTCACGCCGGCGCAGTTGAAGTACCTGGAAACCACCGCCCAGCAGTCCGGCTACAACCAGGAACAGGTGGTCAACGCCAACATCACCGGCGACCTGTCGAAGTACGGCATCAAGTCGCCGTGGGCCAAGGACGGCGTCGGCGTGAGCTTTGGCGCGGAATACCGTCGTGAAGTCCTGAACAACCAGTTCGACTCGGCCTTCACCTCAGGCGACTTGGCAGGCCTCGGCGGCGCGCCGCAATCGACCGCGGGCGCCTTCGACGTGAAGGAGCTGTTCGGTGAAATTCGCGTGCCGATCGTGCAGGACGCGCCGTTCGCCAAGGAGATCAACTTCGAAGGCGGCTATCGCTACGCGGACTACTCGTCCTCGGGCCACGTCGACGCCGAGAAGCTGGGACTCGATTGGCAAATCACGCCGGACATCCGCCTGCGCGGGTCGTTCGAACGCGCGGTTCGCGCCCCGAACGTCAACGAACTGTTCGGCCCCCAGGCCCCAGGCCTCGCCTCCGGCACCGATCCGTGCGGCGGCAGCTCGCCCGCCTTCACCGCAGCGCAATGCGCCAATACGGGCGTGCTGGCCGGCCAGTTCGGCAGCATCGTCCAGTGCGTGTCTTCGCAGTGTAACGTGGTGACCGGCGGCAATCCGGACCTGAAGCCGGAAACCTCCAACACCAAGTCCTTCGGCGCGGTGTTCACGCCGACCTTCCTGCCGGGCTTCAACCTGTCGCTCGACTGGTTCGACATCAATGTGAAGGGCGTCATCCAGACCCTGCCGCTGGCGGTCGCGCTGGACACCTGCGCCCTCGATCCCACGGCCACCTTGACCGTGCAGGGGACGACCCAGACCTACTGCAGCCTGATCAAGCGCGACCCGGCCACCGGCCAGCTGTTCGGGACGGGCTTCGTCAACCTGCCGACGGTCAACGCCGGTCTGCTGCACACCGAAGGCGTGGACGTGGAGTCCAACTACCGGGTGAACCTGTCCGACTGGGGCATGGGCGATCACGGCTCGCTGGTGTTCAACTTGGTGGGCACCTACACCGAGAAGCTGTTCACCCAGGAGCCAGGCGTCGGCGGATCGTTCGACTGCGCCGGCCTGTTCGGCACCACCTGCGGCACCCCCACGCCGAAGTGGCGTCACAAGCTGCGGGTGACCTGGGTCACGCCGTGGAACATGAGCCTGTCGGCGCAGTGGCGGTATATCTCCAGCGAGAAGCTGGACATCAACACCAACAACCCGCTGCTGCATAACCCGCTGGCGCCGGACGTGGACGACGCCTCGATCCCGGCGTTCAACTACCTCGACCTGTCGGGCGAGTGGCGGATACGCGATCACATCGTCATGCACGCGGGCGTGAACAACGTGTTCGACAAGGACCCGCCGATCGTGGACTCCAACTCGTTCGGCATCTCGGCCCCGCCCTTCGGGAACGGCAACACCTATCCTCAGGTGTACGACGCCCTCGGCCGGACCATCTTCATCGGCATCACCGCCGACTTCTAGGCGTTCCCCCCGCGTTCTCTTCGACGCGTTCTCTCCGACTTGCGGCCGCGACCTTGCCAAGGTCGCGGCCGTTCTCTTTTGTAGGATGGCCAGTACGAAGGAGTGGTCATGCTCGCCAAGATCGTCGCCGCAGCCCTCGTTTTTGCAGCCCTCGCCGCGCCAGTTTTCGCCGCAGACGAGATTCCCGCCGACGCGCGAGCGGCCATCACGGCGGCGAATACCGATTGGGTCGCGGCGATGAAGGCGCGCGACGCGGGCCGCGTAGTCGAGCCTTATGCCGACGACGGCGTGTTCGTACTGAGCGACGGCAAGGTCGTGTCGGGCAAGGCAAACATCCTCGCCATGGAGCGGGCGCGGCTGGCCGGCGGTTCGGTGCTGGTCGGCGGGGGATTGGTCGACGACGGTGTCGCGAGGGCGGACGGCGACGTCTACGAGTGGGGCCACGGCGACCTGACGTTCCGCAAACCGGACGGTCAGACGGTGACCTCGCGCGGGCGATTCCTGACCGTGTGGCGCAAGAGCGCCGACGGACGCTGGCGGATCATCCGCAACCTGACGTTCTGAGGTCTATTCCGCCGGCGCCGGTTGCGGCGCGGGCCCGCCCCTCTGCTCGCGGTCCTTTTTGCGCTTCTCGGCGGCCTCGGCGCGCGCGTCCGGGTCTACCTTCTTCCGCACGCCGTCGAGGTAGATGTAGATCACCGGCGTGGTGAACAGGGTCAGGATCTGCGACACGGTCAGGCCGCCCAGGATCGCCCAGCCGAGCGGCTGGCGGAACTCAGACCCGGTGCCGTGGCCCAGCACCATCGGCACCCCGCCCAGCGCCGCGCAGAAGGTCGTCATCAGGATCGGACGCAGCCGCTGATGCGACGCCTCGCGCACCGCGTCCTCGGCGCTCATGTTGTGCTCGCGCTCGAGTCTGAGCGCGACGTCCACGATCATGATCCCGTTTTTCTTCACGATGCCGATGAGCAGGATGATCGCGATGATGCCGATGACGTTCAAATCCTGGCCCACCGCCAGCAGCGCCAGCAGAGCCCCCACCCCGGCGGAAGGCAGGGTCGACAGGATGGTCAGGGGGTGGATGTAGCTCTCATAGAGCACGCCCAGGATGATGTAGACGGCGAGCAGGGCGGCGGCGATCAGGATCGGTTCGCTCGACAGCGACTGCTGGAACGCCTGGGCGGTGCCCTGGAACGACCCGGTCACCGTGGCCGGCGCCCCGAGCTTGTCGCGCACCTTTTCGATCGCCGCGGTCGCCTGGCCCAGTGAAACGCCGGGGGCGAGGTTGAAGGAAAGCGTCGTCGCCGGGAATTCGCCCTGGTGATTGATGGCAAGACTGGTCGTGGCGTTCGGGTTCACCTTGACGAACAGCGACAGCGGAACGGTTTTTCCGGTGAGCGGCGACAGCAGATAGACGCGGTCGAACACTCCCGGGGTCGCCTGGATGTTCGGCGGCGCCTCGACCACCACATGGTAGGCGTTGAGCTGGGTGAAGTACTGCGCCACCTGCCGCTGGCCGATCATGTTGTAGATTGCGGTGTCGATGTCGGACGGGGCGATGCCGAAGCGCGCAGCCGCGTCACGATCGATGGTCAGCTTTACCTCCGCGCCTTCGGACTGCTGGTCGGAGCTGACGTCCGCGAGCTGCGGCGTGTGTTGCAGTTCGGCGAGCAATTTCGGCGCCCACTCGTCCAGTTCCTGCAGGTTGGCGTCGGACAGAGTGTACTGGTACTGCGCCTGACCGGCGCGGCCGCCGACGCGGATGTCCTGCGCCGCCTGCAGGTAGGCTTTCACCCCGATCAGGCGATTGAGCTGCGGCCGCAGGGTGTTGATCAGGTCGGTCGCCGACTCTTTGCGACTGTCGCGCGGCGTGAGGCTGATCGACAGGTTGGCCTGATTCGTACCGCTCGAGCCCATGTAGAAGCCGACGCCCGCGATGTCGGGATTCTGCTCGAACACCTTGCCGACCAGGGCGATTTTGCTGCGCATCTTGTCGAAGGACGCATCCTGGGACGTGCGGACGACGCCTTGTATGAAACCGGTGTCCTGTTGAGGGAAGAAGCCGGTCGGCACCACGACATAGAGAACCCCTGCCGCCGCGGCGGTGACGATGAAGACGATCAGGGTGATCACCTTGTGCCGCAGCACCTTGTCGAGCGAGCGGGCGTAGCTGTGCTCCAGCCAGCTGAAGCCCGACTCCAATCCCTTGGTGAACGGGTTGTGCGCCGGTTCCGGCGCCTTCAGGAACCGGCTGCAGAGCATTGGCGTGAGCGTCAGAGACAGGAAGATCGAGACGATCACCGCGGCGCTGAGCGTCAGCGCGAACTCGCGCATCAGGCGCCCGACGATGCCGCCCATGAAGACCAGGGGCGTGAACACCGCGATCAGTGAGATCGAGATGGTCATGATGGTGAAGGCGATTTCCTTCGACCCTGCCAACGCCGCGTCCATCGGATTTTCGCCGTGTTCGATGCGTTTCCAGATCACCTCGACCATGACGATGGCGTCGTCGACCACGAAACCGACCGCGATGGTCATGGCCATCAGCGACAGGTTGTCGAGGCTGAAGTGCAGCGGCAGCATGATCACGCAGGTCGAGATCAGGGCGATAGGGATCACCACGCTCGGGATCAGCGTTGCGCGAACGTTGCGCAGGAACAGAAAGATCACCAGCACCACCAGGAAGATGGTGATCAACAGCGTAATCTCGACGTCGCGCACCGAGGCGCGGATGGTCTGGGTGCGGTCCGCCAGGATATGGATGCCGATGCCGGCGGGAATGTTCTGTTCGACCAAAGGCAGAGCTTTGTTGACCGCGTCGACAGTCTGAATGACGTTGGCGCCGGGCTGCTTGAAGACGATGAGAAGCACCGCCTGGCCGGCGGTCAGACCTTTGTCTTTGTTTCCTTTGCCAGGATAGACAAAGGCGCCGATCTGCTTGTTTTCGACGCTGGCCTCGGCCCCGCCGATGTCGCGCAGGCGCACCGCCCCACCGTTGTGGTAGCCCACCACCAGATTCTGCCAGATCGTCGGGTCGAGCACCTGGCCGTTGTCGTCGACGATGTAGTTCTTGAGCGGCCCGTTCACCGTGCCCTTGGGAGCATTCACGGTTTCCGACGCGATGGTCGCGCGCACGGCGTCGATCTGCAGGCCGAGGGACGCGGCCTTCGCAGGATCGATCTGGATGCGCATGGCCGGCTTCTGTTGGCCGCCGACGTTGACCTGGCCCACGCCGTCGATGGTCGACATCCTCTGCGCGAGGATGTTTTCGGCATAGTCGTCGACGGTGGAAAGAGGAAGCGTGTCCGAGGTCAGCGCGATGATCAGGATCGGTGCGTCCGCCGGGTTGATCTTTCGCATGGTCGGCGCCGAGGGAAGGTTGGTCGGCAACTGTCCGCTCGCCGCGTTGATCGCGGCCTGTACGTCCTGGGCGGCGGAGTCGATGTTGCGCGACAGTTCGAACTGCAGCGTGACGCTGGTGGTGCCGTTGGCGCTGGTCGAGGTCATCTCGGACAGGCCCTGGATTTGCGCGAACTGGCGCTCCAGCGGCGAGGCGACGTTCGACGCCATGGTTTCCGGGTTGGCCCCGGGCAGGTTGGCGTTCACCTGGATGGTGGGGAAGTCCACTTCCGGCAGGGCGGCCACCGGCAGGTTGAAGAAGGCGACACAACCGAACACGAACAGCGCCGCCGCGATCAGCGAGGTCGCCACCGGCCGCTTGATGAAGCCCTGCGAGATGTTCACGGCGAGGCCGCCGCCGCGGGCTTACGCGCGCCCGCGCCGCGTTGCCCATAGCTGACCTTCGAGCCCGCCTTCAGCGACATCTGACCGTCGGTGACGACCACGTCCCCGGCCTGCAGGCCCGCGCTGATCACTGCCAATCCGCCCTCCGTCGTCATCACCGTGATCGGCCGCTGGATCACCTTCTGACCGGGACCGACGAGGAACGCGTAGGCGCCGTTGGGGCCCTGGTTCACCGCCTCGGTCGGGACGGTCAGCACATTCTGCAGGTTCTCGAGGGTCAGTCGAACGTTGACGAACTCGCCGGGCCACAGCTGGTGCGTGACGTTGGCGAAGCGCGCCTTCATCTGCACCGTGCCGGTGGTCTGATCGACGTGGTTGTCGGCGACGACCAGTTCGCCGGAGCCCAGATCCGCGCCGGTTTCCTGGCTCAGCGCTTGGGTGGGCAGCGGGCGGGTGAAGCCGCTCGACGCCTGCGACAGGCGCTGGAACTCGCCTTGCGGGATGGTGAAGGTGACCGAGATCGGTTCGATCTGGTTCACGCTGACGATGCCGGTGGTGAGCGAGGTGGTGACGATGTTGCCGGGATCGACCATGCGCACGCCCACGCGGCCGGCCACCGGCGAGACCATCTTGCACTGGCTCACATTGAACGCGGCGGCCGCCACTTGGCCGCGATCGAGCGTGACCGTACCGGCATCCTGTTTCGCCAGCGCGGCCTGGTCGTCGTACTGCTGGCGCGCGATGGAGTCCTGCTTGACCAGGGTGGCGTAGCGGTCGCGGTCCATCTCTGCGCCCGCCAGCAGCGCCGTGTCGCGCTGGAGCATGCCCTGGGCCTGGAGCAGGGCGGCCTTGTAAGGCGAGCAGTCGATCTCGGCCAAAACACTGCCCGGCCGCACGTAGTCGCCCTCGGCGGCCACATAGGTCAGCCGCCCGCCGACGAGGGGATTGATCAGAACGCCTTTGTAGGCCTGGGCGGCGCCCAGGGCGCTGACGTATAGCGGCATGTCGACG
Organism: Caulobacteraceae bacterium; assembly: GCA_036501825.1. GTDB lineage: Bacteria > Pseudomonadota > Alphaproteobacteria > Caulobacterales > Caulobacteraceae > JAFECT01. Next base: position 51,593 of record DASXZP010000009.1, read on the forward strand.
ACGGTCGCCTTGGCCACGGTCACCGGCGTGGACGGCGCTTTCGCCTTGGCCGGCTTGTGGTTGGCGTTCATCAGCCAGATCACCAGCCCCGCCAGGATCACGGCAAGGGGGATGAACCCCCAACGAAACCGTCGCGGCGGGCTCATGCGGGGGCTTCGCAGCCAAAGGGCGTCGGCAAAAGACGGGTGCTCATCGGGTCCCTAGTCGCATTCACGGCCCAGGCGGCGATTTCCGTTCCCGCTCAAGGAAGAAAAGCGACGCGAGCGGGTCCGGTCGCCCGGATAACCCAGGTCGCCGCACAGGGTTCCGGGCCGCCCTCCCCGCGGCCGCCCGATCGCCTGCGACGGGCCGCTCCCTTGCACGCGACCGGCCCAGCGTGCAGCCTTGCCGGCCATGGAAAGCCCGCGCCCTTGACCGACCGCGACCAGCGTCTGGCCTGGTTCAAGGCCCAGATCCTGCCCCATGAGGCTGCGCTCAGGCACCACCTGCGCCGGATCGGCGTGGCCATGGACGACGTGGACGATTTCGCGGCGGAGGCGCTGACCCGGGCCTATGCGGCGGATGACTGGGCTCAGGTCTCCAACGGCCGGGCCTACCTCTACACCATCGGCCGTAACCTGGCCTTCGATGCGGCGCGCCGGCGCAAGGTGGTGGCGATCGAGAGCGTGCCGGACCCCGACGTGCTGCACATCGCCGACTGGCAGCCGTCGGCGGAATCCACGGTTTCGGCGCGGGAAGAGTTGAGGCTGCTGCAGACGGCGTTGGATCAGCTCCCGCCGCGGGCGCGCGAGGTGTTCGTGCTCAGGCGGATCGAAGAGCTTTCGGTAAAGGATATAGGGGTGAGACTGGGTCTATCCGTCAAAACCGTCGAGGCGCACATGACCCGCGCCCTGGCGGCGCTGACCGACGCGCTCCAGGACAACGATCGGGCCGCGGGCCCTCAGACAGGACAGGCATGGCGGACGCGACACGACAAGCGATGAACGAAGAGGCCGCCGCCTGGTTCGTGCGTCTGCAGGACGCCGACGTCGCGGCGGAGGCGCGCGAGGCGTTCGACCGTTGGATGGATAATCCGGCGCATGCGGTCGCCTATGCGCGCGTCGAGGCGACCTGGGAGCGCACGGCGCGGCTGAAGGCCATCGCCAATCCGCCGGCCCGTAGCGCGCCGATCCTGTCGCGCCGCGCGGCCGCGGTGGGCTTCCTGACCCTCGGCGCCGGCGCCGCGACGGCGTGGTGGCTGACGCGCCAGCCGACCTATCGCACCGAGATCGGGCAGCGAAAGACGATCAATCTGTCGGATGGCAGCCGGGTGGAGTTGAACACCGCAAGCCAGCTTGCGACGGCCTATGCACGCGGACAGCGCGACGTTCACCTGCTGGCGGGCGAGGCGATGTTCGAAGTCGCCAAGGATGCGAAGCGGCCGTTCATTGTTCACGCGGGCGCCGCGACCGTGCGCTCCGTCGGCACCGCCTTCAACGTGCGTCTGCGCGACAAGGTGGTGGAGGTGACGGTCACCGAGGGTCTGGTCGCGGTCAACGATCTTACGGTGCGCTCGGGCGCGCGGCCGCTGGCGGCCGGCAATACGGCGGTGGTCGGGTTGGGTTCCATCGCCGCACAACCGCTCGACGAGGACGCGCTGAAACGCCGGACCGAATGGCGTGAAGGCGTGATCGATCTGCGCGGCGAGACGCTGGGCGAGGCGGTGGAGGAGTTCAACCGCTACCGCACCAGCAAGATCGTCGTCGGCGACCCGAAACTGGCCGCCATGCGGGTGGGCGGCACGTTCGATACCTCGGAGTCGGACAAGTTCGTCGAGGCGCTGAAGGCCGGGTTCGGGGTGAAGGCTGTCGAGGGCGACGGCGGCGTGGTTTACTTGGTGCCGGCCTAGTCCGCATCCGGACGAGTTCTCGGGGGAGGGGCTCGATCATGACCAGTCGCGCTCCTGGCGGGCTTCGGGCCCTCCTGGTCGCCGGCGCGGCCATGGCCCTTTTCGGCGGCGCCGCGGCGGCGCAGAACGCGCTGCATCGCTACAACATTCCCGCCGAGGATACCGGAGACGCGCTGAACGCCTTTGCGCACCAGTCCGGTCTGCGCATCCTGTTTCCTTACGCCGCGGTAACCGGGCGGCGCAGCGTCGCGCTCTCGGGGACGATGTCGGAACAGGCGGCGCTTGACCGGCTGCTGGACGGCACGGGGTTGGTGGTGGTGTCGCGTTCCGGTGATGTGGTGACCCTGGGCCTTGCCGCGCCGTCTGCGCCGGATGCGCCGCCCCCGCCGCCGGTCGAAGTCCAGGAGGTGGTGGTGACGGCGGAAAAGCGCGCCGAACGCATCCAGGATGTGCCGATGTCGATGACCGCGCTTGCCGGCGACCGCTTGACCGCGACCCAGGCGACCACGCTTCAGGACGTGGTCGACGACGTGCCGGGCGTGCAGGTGATCAGCGCGTCGCCGATCGCCAACGATCTGGTGATCCGCGGCCTGTCGGTGGGCGCGGGGATCAATTCGTCGGTGGCGACCTATGTGGACGAGACGCCCTATACGACGGTGGGTCCCTTTGCCTACAGCACCAATCTGGCGCCGAACTTCGACACCTATGATCTGGCGCGGGTCGAGGTGCTGAAGGGCCCCCAAGGGACGCTCTACGGCGCCAACGCCCTCGGAGGGCTGCTCAAATACGTCACCAATCCACCCGATCCGACGCACTACAGCGCAAGCCTGCTCACCGGCGTGAGCGCGGTCGATCACAGCGGCCAGGTCGGCCGGATCGTGGACGGGATGGTCAACGTGCCGCTCGGCGATGACGCCGCGCTGAGGCTCGTCGCCGGCGACGCCTATTTCCCCGGTTACATCGACGATCCGTCGCGCAGCAAGACCGACATCAACGCCGTCGAGCGATACGGCATGCGCGCGTCCCTGTTGTGGAAGCCGTCGCCGGATCTGAGCCTGCGCCTCAGCGCCGACTACCAGTACATCGCCGCCGGCGACACCGGCTCCGAGGACATGGTCGCGGCGACGTTGAAGCCGCTTTACGGCGCCCTGACCCAGGAGCGTCCGATCGCCCAGCCGCAGAAGGCGACGAACACGATCTATAACAGCACGATAAACTGGAACACGAGCCTGGGAACGCTCGTCTCCGCCACCAGCTACAGTCAGGTCGATCCGGTCTCCTGGTTCGACCTTTCGTCGATTTACGGCCCGACCCTCAGCGCGATGTTCGGCCGCCGGTTCGGCGCGGCCGCCGAAGCGCAGGAGCCGGTGAACTCCTTCACCCAGGAATTGCGTCTGTCGTCGCCGAAGGGCGGCCGTATGGATTGGATCGTCGGCGCCTTCTACGACAGCGAGTCGGCCGACGAGCACGAACCGCTGTTTCCCGTGGACCTGGAAACCGGTGAAGTCCTCAGGGATTTCAGCCCGAGCCTCGGCGCCTATCACATCACCTCGACCTATCGCGAATACGCCGGGTTCGCCGATTTCACCTACCACATCACGCCGGCCTTCGAGGTCAGCGCAGGCGGGCGCTACAGCAGCAGCAGCCAGAGCTATCACCAGATCAACGCGGGCGTGTTCACCGGCGCCGACGACTTCGTCACCCGCAGCAACCAGAGTGTCTTCACCTATTCCGTGGACGCCAAATATCGCTTCAGCCCCGATCTCATGATCTATGGGCGGGTCGCCTCGGGCTTTGTGCCGGGCGGCCCGAACGACGTCCTGCCCGGCTCGCCGCTGCCGATGACCTACCGCTCATCGAGCACCACCAACTACGAAATCGGCGTCAAGGGCGCGAGCGGTGACGGCCGCATCGGCTACGATCTCGACCTGTTCGACGTCGAGTGGCAGGACATCCAGCTTATCGCCGAGGTGAACAATCTCTACGGCGCCACCAACGGCGGCGCCGCGCGCAGCCGCGGCGTCGAGGGCGCCATCAGCTTCAGGCCGGTCCAGGGGCTGAAGCTCGGGCTGGACGGCGCCTACATCGACGCGCGGTTGACTGAGGACACGCCCGCGAGCTTCGGCGGCCTGGCGGGCGATTGGCTGCCCCTGTCCCCGGCCTTCGCGGGGACGGCGAGTGCGGCGTACCAGCGGCCTCTGCGCGGCGGCCTCTCGGGTTTCTCCGGGCTGGAGTGGCACTATGACGGCGAGCGGATGTCGGAGTTCGAATTCGGCGCGCCGCGCCAGCGCCTGCCCGCCTATTCGACGGTCAACCTGCGCGCGGGCCTGAAGTTCGAGAGCTATACCCTGACCGTCTACGTCAAGAACGCCGCCGACACCCGCGCGATCAGCTCGGTCGGGCCCGAAACCCTCGGCGGCGTGAGCGCACTCACTTCGGTCATCGGCACGCCGCGCACGGTCGGCCTGACCCTGGCCGCGACGTTCTAGGGCGCGTGACGGCCCCGTGAATATTTTTCTGCGAACGGACTAAGGGCGCCCGGCCAGGCGTTCGTCTCACCCCCTGAAGGACCTCACTAATCGAGGCCGGGGGAATCGTCATGACCGCTCGCACCTATCGCCAAGACCGCAATCTGCGCCGCCTGTTGCTGGGCGGCGCGGCCGCCGCGCTGTTCGTCGGGCCGGTCTATGCCGCCGACGCCGCAAGCGAAAGTAAGGCGACGAGCGTGCAGGAGGTCGTGGTCACCGCCGAGAAGCGCACGCAACGCGCTCAGGACGTGCCCATGTCGATCAAGGCGATCAGCGGCGATCACCTGACCCAGACCCAGGCCACGACCCTGCAGGACGTGGTCAACCAGGTGCCGGGGCTGCAACTCGTCCAGAACGGCCCGACGTCAAACGAGCTGGTGATCCGTGGCCTTTCGGTCGGCGCGGGCATCAACTCTTCGGTGGCGACCTATGTGGACGAGACCCCCTATACGACGGTCGGGCCGTTCGCCTACAGTTCCAACCTCGCGCCGAACTTCGACACCTACGATCTGTCGCGCATCGAGGTGTTGCGCGGGCCGCAGGGGACGCTCTACGGCGCGAGCGCCATGGGCGGCCTGCTCAAGTACGTGACCAATGCGCCCGATCCCTCGCACTACAGCGCGAGCATGCTGGCGGGCGTGAGTTCAGTCGATCACAGCGGCCAGACCGGCTGGGAACTCCACGGCATGGTCAACATTCCGCTGGGCGAGAACCTGGCCCTGCGCCTTGTGGGCGAAGACGACTACCAGCCCGGCTTCATCGACGACCCGGCGCGCGGCGTGAAGGATGAAAACGACATCCGCCGCTACGGCGGTCGCGCATCGCTGTTGTGGACGCCCACGCCGGATCTCAGCATTCGCCTGACCGGAACCTGGCAGCACATCAAGGCGGGCGACACGGGCCAGGAGGATATTTCCGCGGCGACGCTGCAACCGATCTTCGGGGAGCTGACGCAGGAGAAGGCGATCGCGCAGCCGACGACGGTCACCAACACCGTCTACAACGGCACGATCAACTGGAACGTGGGCTTCGCCAACCTGGTCTCATCGACCAGCTATACCCAGGTCAATCCGTACGTCGTCGGCGACCTGTCCTCGGTTTACGGCCCCATCCTGCAGGGCATCTTCGGCCAGCCCCTGGGCGCCGAGGTGGTGGCGATCGAACCGGTGAACTCCTTCACCCAGGAACTGCGCCTGACCTCGAACAAGGGCCAGGCCCTCGAGTGGAACATCGGCGCCTACTACGACAACGAATCCGCCGACGAGCATGAGCCGCTCTATCCGGTCGACCTCACCACCGGCCAGGTCCTCACCGGCTTCACGCCCAACCTCGGCGCCTACCACATCACCTCGACCTATCGCGAATGGGCGGGCTTTGCGGACTTCACCTATCACGTCACGTCCGCGTTCGAGGTGGGTCTGGGCGGGCGCTACAGCTCGAACAGCCAGACCTATCACCAGGTCAACGCCGGCTTCTTCACCGGCACAGACGATTTCGTGACCAAGAGCGATCAGAGCGTCTTCACCTATTCGGTGGACGCCAAATATCGCTTCAGCCCTGACCTGATGGTGTACGCCCGCGTGGCCTCGGGCTTCGTGCCCGGCGGTCCCAACGACGTGCTGCCGGGATCGACCCTGCCGGAAACGTTCAAGTCCTCCAGCACCACCAACTACGAGATCGGCGTCAAAGGAAGCGCGGCCGAAGGCCAGATCACCTACGACCTCGATGTGTTTGACGTCGAGTGGCAGCAAATCCAGCTTATCGCCGAGGTGAACAATCTCTTTGGCGCCACCAACGGCGGCACCGCGCGCAGCCGCGGTCTAGAAGGCGACATTGACTATCGGCCGATGACGGGTCTCTCGCTGGGCCTCAGCGCGGCCTATACCGATGCGCGTCTCACCCAGCCGACGCCCGCGAGCTTCGGCGGTCTGGCCGGCGATCGACTGCCGCTGTCGCCCTATATTTCGACCACGGCCAGCGCGAGCTACGAGTGGCCGCTCAGTTCCAGCCTGACGGGCTTCGCCGGCGGCGAGTGGCACTACGAGGGCGACCGCATGTCCGAGTACGAGTTCGGCGCGCCGCGCCAGGACCTGCCGGCCTATTCGATGGTGAACCTGCGCGCCGGGGTGCGATTCCAGAACTACACGATCACCGCCTACGTGAAGAACCTGGGCGATGAGAAGGCAATCAGTTCGGTGGGCCCGGAGACGGTCGGTGCGGTGAGCGCGCTTTCGGCCGTCGTCTCCACGCCGCGCACCATCGGCCTGACCTTTGGCGCCAAGTTCTGATCAGAAACCCCGGAGTGACCGTGATGACTTCAAGACTCTGGATGGGCGCTGCGTGCGCCCTGGCGATGGGTTTGCCGGCCGCGGCGCAGGCCGCGGACGGGACGGCGGCGGATCAGATGCTGGCGCGCTATCAGCGCGCGGCGGAAATCGAGATGGCGCACACCCATCACTGGATCCTGAACGAAACCGTGGCCCCGCACTGGATCGCGGGTCGTGACGCCTTCTGGTACGCGGAGGAAACCGCCCAGGGACACCGCTATCTGATTATGGACGCGACTACGGGCGCCAAGACCGACGCCTTCGACCAGGCGCGTCTGGCGACCGAGCTCGGCAAGGCCGTCGGGCGCACGGTTGACGCCAACGATCTTCCGATCAAGGCCGAGTGGCTCGATCCGGCGGCGGGCACGGTGCGCTTTTTCGCCTTCGACAAGACCTGGCTGTTCGACAGCGTCAAGGGTCTGAGCGAAGAGCCGGAGCCGCGTTCGCACTTCACCGTCTCACCCGACGGCAAGCTCGGCGTGATCAGCAAGGACCACAATCTCTGGCTCAAAGATTTCGCCTCCGGCAAGGAGACGCAACTCACCACCGACGGCGAGGAGCGCTACGAATACGGCGTCCCGCCCGAGGCCCTGCACCACCCGGCGTTTTCGCCTGAGGTGATCTGGTCGCCGGACTCCAGGCGTATCTTCACCGCCCAGACCGACGATCGCCAGGTCCTCGACCTACCGGTGGTCGAGTTCGCGCCCAAGGATGGCGTGCGGTCGCACGTGGTGAACTATCACGCCGCCCTGCCGGGCGACGTCAACGTACCGATGTTCCGCCTGACCGTCATCGACGTAACCAACGGGCATCAGACGCCGGTGCGTTACGAGACCATCCCCGCCGTGCGCATGAACGACTCCCCGATGGACGGGAAGCGGATGTGGTGGAGCGGTGATAGCAAGCACGCCTACTTCGTCGACATCGAGCGCGGCGAAAAGGCGGTGCACGTGGAGGCCGTGGACGCCGACACCGGGGCCACGCGGGAGCTGTTCTCCGAAACCAGCGACACCTATGTGGAACTGGGCTCAGACGTCTATGAGCCCGCCGCCCTGCGCCCGCTGCCGAACGCGAACCAGCTGATCTGGTATTCGGAACGCTCCGGCTGGGCGCATCTGTATCTCTACGACCTTAACACCGGAAAGCTGATCCGTCCCTTGACCAGCGGCGACTGGCTGGTCCGTGACGTGCTCGGCGTGGACGAGGCGCATCGGCAGGTCTTCGTCAGCATTGCCGGCCGCACGCCAGGCAAGAATCCGTACTATCAGGAGACGGCGCGCATCGATCTCGACACGGGCGCGATGAAGGTGCTTACCGCCAGCGACGACGACCACGAGGTCCTGGTGCCCGGCGGCCTCGTCAACGCCAACGCCCTTGTCTACCTCTTTTCCGGCGGCGATCCGCACGGCCTGTCGGGCGTGGCGCCTTCGGGCGACTATTTCGTCGAAACCGTGACCCGGGCCGACAAGCCCAGTCGCTCCATCCTCTACGATCGCGACGGCCGCGTAGTCGCGACAGTCGAGGACGCCGACGCCTCGCGTTTGCCGTCCTGGTACCGCTGGCCCACGCCGGTGAAACTGACGGCGGCCGACGGCAAGACCGAGATTGACGGTCTGGTGTTCCGGCCTTCGGACTACGACCCGCACAAGAAGTATCCCGTCATCGACCTCGTCTACGGCGGACCCCAGGCGGCCTATGTGCCCAAGAGCTTCGACAACTTCGCCTACCAGGGCATGGCGTCGCTCGCCGAGCTCGGCTTCGTGGTCACCAGCATCGACGGCCGCGGCACCGTGCAGCGCAGCCGCGCCTTCCACGCGGCGTCGTATCGAAAAGCCGAAACCGCCAGCGACCTGGAAGACCACATCGCCGGCATCAAGCAGCTGGCCGCGGCCGATCCGGGCATGGACCTTTCGCGGGTGGGCATCACCGGCTTTTCCGGCGGCGGCTATATGACCGCTATCGGGATGTTCCGCTTCCCCGACTTCTACAAGGTCGGCGTGGCGGGCAGCGGCAACTACGATCAGAGTCTGTTCTGGGCCACCTGGGGCGAGCGTTACGAGGGATATCCCTACGGCGATTACTACAAGCAGCAGGACGCCAAGACCTATGTCGCCGGTCTGAAGGGCAAGCTGCTGATCGTGCAGGGTCTGATGGACGTCGGCGTGACGCCGGCGGGCACGTTCCAGCTCGAACAGGCTTTGCAGGACGCCAACAAGGATTATGACACCCTGCTCTGGCCGCGCCTGACCCACGACATCTCGGCGTACGGCAAGCGCCGCGAGTGGGATTACTTTGTCCGCTACCTCGCGGGCGAGACGCCGCCGCACGAATTTCTGCTGAACGACGACGAGGACATCGAAAAGGCCAAGGCCGAAGCGCTGGAAGCCAAACCCGACGCCAAGGCGGACGCGGCGAAGGCCGAAGTTCCGGCCAAGGACGCCAAGCCCGACGCATCGAAGAAGCCCGGCGCATCGCAGAAGGACACCGGATCGAAATGATGTCGCGCCGATCCGTCGTCGCCGGCGCGGCCGCCTCGACCCTGGGGCTGCCCGCCCGTGCGGGCGCAGGCATGGTGCGGGTCGCCCTCGACACGGCGCTGGGATCGATGACGATCACGCTCGACACGGCGCACGCGCCGATTTCGGCCGGGGATTTTCTGAACTACGTGGATCGCAACCTGTTCGAAGGCGCCGCCTTCTATCGCACCGTGCGGCCCGACGACGACATCAATCCGGTGCGGATCGACGTGATCCAGGGCGGCCTGCTCGACGACAAGAAGATGCTGCCGCCCATCGCGCACGAACCGACCAGCAAAACAGGCCTGCGTCATCGCAACGGGACCCTCTCCATCGGTCGCGACACGCCGGGCACGGGCTCAGCGGGCGCGTTCTTCATCTGCATCGGCGATCAGCCGGCGCTGGATTTCGGCGGCAAGCGCAATCCGGACGGTCAAGGCTTCGCCGCCTTCGGTCAGGTCGTGCGCGGCATGGACGTGGTGCGCAGGATCTGGCGCTCGCCCGTCGACGACCGCGCGACGGGCATGGCGCACGAGATGCTGACGCCGCCGATCCCGATCCTGGGTGCGCGGCGGCTCTGACCAGGGCGTTGCGCCGGCCGCGACGCGTCGCCATGATGGTCCCGTCAAATCAGGGACTTTCTTCATGCAGCTTCGGACCCTGCATGCCTATGTCGGCATGCTGATCGCCCCCACCGTGCTCTTTCTCGCCACGACGGGCCTGCTTCAGGTCTACAGCCTGCACGAGGACCATGGATCCTATCAGGCGCCGCGCGCGCTCGAGGTTCTGGGCAGCCTGCACAAGGACCAAAAGCTCCCGGGCAAGGAAGACGCCGGCCATCACCACGACCACGGCGCTGCCGCGGACCACCACGACGCCGGCGGCCACGCCGATGACCACAAGGGGCCTGCCCATCCTTGGGCGATCGCGCTGCTGAAAGTCTTCTTCGCGGGCGTGGCGGTGAGCCTGATCGGCTCGACCCTCGTTGGAATTTGGATGGCGTGGCAGACCCGCCTGCGCCGCCGCACTCATATGATCCTGCTGGGGTTGGGCGCGCTGATCCCGCTGGTTCTGGCGTTTCTGGCGAGCTGAGGCGGCCGCTCTGCCGCGTTGCGCCACCCCGCATGGCCGGGCATAACCGCGTCCGGGGCCGGCTTAGCTCAGTTGGTAGAGCAGCGCTTTTGTAAAGCGAAGGTCGCGGGTTCGAATCCTGCAGCCGGCACCACTCGCCAGAATCCGTCAGGCGTCACCACCCGTCAGGCCGCCGCCTTGCCGCCGAGCTTGAGGCCGCCGATCAGGGCGCCCGCAATCAGGAAGTAGACGAAGGTGTAGCCCGCGTCGATTTCCACCATGCTCATCGACCGGCCCATATAGAGCCAGTCGAGACTCTCCCCCATGAACGGGAAGACGAACCAGAGGAAGAGGCTGGTCACCACGCCGCCGACCAGGCTGTCGCGATTGGTCCTGCGGATCACCCAGGCGATGCCGATCAGCATGATCAGCGAGAACACCGCGCCCTCGGCGTAGCCCGCGGGCGTCTTGGCCGCCGGCGACAGCGGCACGCTCATCTTGTCGGCGAACAGCTTGCCGTACCAAAGCCAACTCGCGGCCTGGGTAACCACCAGAGCCACGATCACGCCCACCCAGTTCAGACCCTGAAGCATGGCCGACCTCCCCGAAAGGCGGAGGGAGCATAGACCCTTTGGGCGAGTCGGGTAATCGGCGACCGGGTCAGGGCAGGGGCTTGGTCGGGACCGAGATGGTGCTGTCGCCCAGCAGGGTGATTTCGAGGGGCGCGCCGGCGTCCCTGATCGTCTCGTCCGCCACGGGTTTGCCCGTGCCGTAGTTGATCTCGTTGATGGGCGTCTTCATCGCTTCCACCAGGACCAGCAGACGGCTGCCTTTCTGGAAGCGCCGGCTGGTGAACAGGCTGGCCTGGACGTTCAGGCGCTTGGCGACGCCGGGGGCGAACAGGTCGCGCCGGGTCGGATCGTTGATCTGGCTCGCGCGCAGGAAGTCGTAGGACAGCTGGACGTATTTGTGGTCAGGCGTGACTTCGTAGAAGGCGATCTCGAAGTCGAAGTCTTTCTTGTTGGTCACGACATCGAGGTCGGCCTGGAACAGGCCGCTGAACTCGAACGCATGGTCGAAGGGCGAGCTTTCGAAGGCGATAGCGTCCTTCAGGTCGATGACATCGTCGATCAGGCCGCCGCCGACGGGCGTCCGGTCCGCATCCGACCGGTCCGCAAGGTCGACCCTTAAGGTCGCCGCTTTGGCGCGCGCGCCTGGACCGGGCGCCAGGCTGAACATGTCGCCGTCGCGGATCTCAGTCGGATGGAAGGTCAGGATCTGGGGTCCCATGGACGCCAGTGTCGGCACGTGGCGCCAGACGTTTTCGCCCATGACCTCGTAGTTCACCCGGTCCTGCAGGATCGCGGGCATGGGCGCGCCCTTGAGGACGTGGTCGAACCACTGGTAGCGCAGCGCGCCGAGGTCGATGTGCGCCGCCGCGTCGAAGGCCATGCCGTCCACCTCGTTGACCTCATCGCCCAGGACGTCGATCGTGCCGCGATTGCCCAGGGTGTGGTTGTAGGGGCCGAGCACCAGATAGTGCGGCGCGTCCGGTCGCCGCTTCAGCTGTTCGGTGAGGTAGTGCACCGCGCCGTCGCCCGAGCCTTCGAAATAACCGGTGGTGGTCAGGATCGGAACGTCGATCGAGGCGAACTGATCGCCGAAGGGCACGAGGCCCTGCCAGAACGCATCGTACGTCGGATGATCGAGAAAGTGGGCGAAGGACGGATTGGGCGCGCCGTCGATCTGCGGCAGCGAACGATAGGCGGCGCCGGAGCGATAGTAGGCGTTGAACAGCCTGTTCCACCGTGCGCGGTCGCCGTAGGTTTCAGCGTCCAGGGTCTTGTTGTCGGTGGTGTAGAACGGCCAGCTGTAGCCGAAGTTCAGGAACACGCCGCGGTCCATCGGACTGTCCATGCCCGGACCGGCGTCGACCGAATCCATCATGGCGACCAGCGCCTTGGGGTGATGCTTGGCGATAGCCCATTGGGTGAAGCCGTCGTAGCTCGCGCCATAGGTCGCGACGCGCCCGTCGCTCCACGGCTGGCGTGCGATCCAGTCCACCAGCGCCGCGCCGTCTTGGCCATCGTGTTCGTAGGGGATGATGGCGCCGGTTCCGCAGCCCTTGCCGCGCGACAGGCCGGTCACGCCGACATAGCCGTTCGAGGCGGAACGCCGCTCCTCGCTGAAATTCACCGCGTCGTCGGCGTAGATGGTGAACTCCATCAGCGCCGGCAGTTTCACCGCCATCTTCGGCCGCACGATCTGCACGCAGACGCTCGCGCCGTCGCCGACGGGAAGGGTGGTTTGTTCGATGACATAGCGGCGCCGGTCGTCCTGGTCGACGAGCGCGGGCGCCAGCGGCGCGAAGGCGCGGTAGGCGCTTTCCACCTGATAGGCGCGTACGAGGGCGAGCGCGTCCGCGTCGCTCAGGGATGTCTTGGCTCGTGCAGCGTGCAGCGCCCCCGCCAGCGTCTCGCGCATGGGGACATGCAGGCTGATGCCCACCGGATAGCGGTCGGCCGCGATGGCGCGCGACACCAGGGCGGAGGTGCGATCGTCCAACGCATCCATCGTGGCGTGGAAGGCGCGGGTGAAGGCTTCGGGGAAGGCCACATGGTCGCGCGCCTCGATCAAGCGCGCCTCGACCAGGATGCGGTACTGCAGGTTCAGGGCCTTGGCCTGGGGGTGGCCGGCGGCGACGTCGACGTCGTGCAGCGCCTGCAACGACCGCTCCGCATCCGCCCAGCGTCCCGCGACCATCTGGAGGCGAAAGCGCGTGTCGAGGTCGGCGCGCCGGTCGTCGTTGTGGAACGTCGCGAGCACCGCCTCGGCGAGCTTCGGCATGGCGGCGTCGAGCGCCGGGCGGTCGTCTGCGGCGGGCGCGGTAAACGGGACATCGGCGCGCGCTCCATGGGCTAGGCCCAGAACAAACGCGGCGGCCGCCGCAAGCAACACGCTCCGCATCACGCCCCCCAGACTTCCGTGAACACGCGAGCGAAGTTGCCGCCGATCCGCTTTTCGATGCGCGTGCTCGACCAGCCGCGTTGGGCCGGGTCCTGACCCAGGGCCGGTGGCCGCGGTCCCGGCGAGCAAGCCCGGCAGGGTGCGCCGGTCAGTCGCTGCAATTACCTTCGAATCCACGGTGCTCCCTCTCGGACCGGCCTCGTCGAGCGTGAGGATAGGGCCCTTTCCCACGGATAGCGCAAAAGACGAACATTGGCGTTGCAAGCGGGGCAACGCCTACGATCGCAGCCCTGCCGACCTCGGAAAGCGTCCGCGCCGCTTCCGCTTCGGGGAAAGCGCTTCTATATCGGGCGGCTCCCCTCGAACCTTTGGACGTCCATGGCCCGCATTCTTGTCACCTCGGCGCTGCCCTACATCAACGGCATCAAGCACCTGGGGAACCTGGCGGGCTCGATGCTGCCGGCGGACGTCTATGCCCGGTTCCAGCGGGCGCGGGGCCATGAGGTGCTCTACATCTGCGCCACCGACGAGCATGGCACCCCGGCGGAGCTGGCGGCCGCGGCGGCGGGGCAGGACGTTCGGACCTACTGCGACGAGCAGCACCTGATCCAGAAGACCGCGGGCGAGGCCTTCGGTCTGTCCTACGACTATTTCGGCCGCTCCTCGAACCCGCCGAACCACCGCCTGACCCAGGCCTTCGCCGAGACGCTCGAGGCCAACGGGCTGATCGAAGAGCGGCTCGATCAGATGATCTATTCGATCGACGACAAGCGGTTCCTGCCCGACCGCTACGTCGAGGGGACCTGCCCGCACTGCGCCTATCCCAAGGCGCGGGGCGATCAGTGCGACAACTGCGGGCGGTTGTTAGATCCGGTCGATCTGATCGATCCGCATTCGACGGTGTCGGGTTCGAAGAACCTGGAGGTGCGCGACACGCGTCACCTCTATCTCCTGCAGACCAAGGTCGAGCAGAAGCTGCGCGACTGGCTGACCTCGAAGACCGACTTTCCGTCGCTGGCGCGCTCGATCGCGATGAAGCATCTCGACGAGGGCCTGATCGACCGCGGCATCACGCGCGATCTGGTCTGGGGCATTCCGGTGGTGAAGGACGGCTTTCCGCGCCCCGGGTTCGAGGACAAGGTTTTCTACGTCTGGTTCGACGCGCCGATCGAATACATCGGCGCCACGGTCGAGTGGTCGGAGAAGTCGGGCGAGGACTGGCAGCGCTGGTGGCGCCTCGACAAGGGCGCGGGCGACGTCCGCTACGTGCAGGTGATGGGCAAGGACAACGTCGCCTTCCACACGGTCAGTTTCCCCGCGACGATCCTGGGCTCCGGCGAGCCGTGGAAGATGGTCGACGTGCTGAAGGCGTTCAACTGGCTGAACTGGTATGGCGGCAAGTTCTCGACCTCGCAGAACCGCGGCGTCTTCATGGACCAGGCGCTGGACCTGTTGCCGGCCGACTACTGGCGCTGGTGGCTGACCGCGAATGCGCCGGAGGGGTCGGACACCGCGTTCACCTGGGAGCTGTTCCAGACCACGGTGAACAAAGACCTCGCCGACATCTTGGGCAACTTCGTCAACCGCATCCTGAAGTTCTGCGAAACGCGCTGCGGCGCCGTCGTGCCGGAAGGCGGCGAACCGGGCGAGCTCGAACGCAAGCTCTACGCGGAGCTGTCGGACGCCCTGACCGAAGCGACCGAACAGTTCGAGGCGATGGAGTACCGCAAGGCCGCCCAGGCGGTGCGCCGCATCTGGGTGATCGGCAACGAGTACCTGACCGAAGCGGCGCCCTGGACCGCCATCAAGACCGACCCGGCGCGCGGCGCGATGATCGTGCGCACGGGCCTGAACCTGGTGGCGCTGTTTGCGGCCATCAGTCAGCCGATCATTCCGTTCGCCTCGGCGACGATCGCGGGATCGGTGGGCCTGACCACGCCGCTGGACTGGCCGTCGGCGGATGCGGAAAAGGAACTGAACCGCCTGACGCTCGGCGCTGCGATCACGGTGCCCGCGGTGTTGTTCAAGAAGATCGAAGACGAACAGGTCGCCGAATGGACCGAACGCTTCGGCGGCTCCGAAGCGGCGGCGTAGTTACGCCCGGAGCGGCTCTCTGCGCTGTTGCTTGCGGCCGGCCAGCATCACCAGGATGACGATGGCGATGAGCGCGATGCCGCCGATCAGCCACATGCCGGGCGAGAGGGTGAGGCCCTTGAAGCCGGCGGTCTGGGTCGCGGGCGTGCTGTGGGTTGCGGGCGCGGGCGGCGCGGCCTGAGCCATGGTGGTCGGGGCGGGCGTTATGACCGGGGCCGGGGTCGTCGCGCCGGAGACCGTGACCGCATTGGTGGCGACGGTGGTCGCGGCGGGACCGCCGGCAAGCCGGGTGTGGTGACGCGCATGGGCGACGCGCAGGCGCAGCGCCGGATTGGCGACCGGATAGTTGGAGATGCGCAGGAACATGCGGCCCGTGGCGGGGTCGCGAACATGCACGGCCATCAGGCCCGGCGGCAGGCTCGCGACATAGGCGTCGTCGTTGGCCTGAGCCTGGGCGGCGACCGCGTCCGCAGCGGTGGCGGTGTCGGTCGAGGCGGCGGGGGCCGCGTCAGGGGCTGCGCCCATCAGGGCCGGCTGCTCAGGGGGCGGGGGCGGGGCGACGGAGGCCTGCTGGTCGACCTGCTTCATGCAGCCGCCGAGGAGCGCGGCGGCGCCAAGCGCGATAAGGGCAAATCGGGAGATCGAACGTCCAGCCATGGCGCAATCCCTCCAGGAGGCCGTTAACCTTTACCAGAGGGGTTTGGAGGGGGGAAGGCCGGGGGGACGGACGGCATTGCCGCCCTACTGCGCGCCTGCGGCGCTTCGAAGGGCAATCCTACTTCGAATGTTGGCCACAGCCCTTGTCCTGCGAAGCTCCGCAGGAGCGAAGCAGGATTGGAGCGGGTAGTCGGGATCGAACCGGCATCCTCAGCTTGGAAGGCTGGGTAATATTAAATATTTTCAATAGATTAACCCCCAAACGTCCCCATTTCGGCCCAAAATGACCCAATCTCGCGATGGAGGCCGAGTTGTCGCGCGAGATCGGCCACGTCGTCTGCGCTGGCTTCGGTCTGGATACCGCGCTGGCGCCAATAGTTAGCGCACCGCCGCGCCACACCCCCGACGGCTGCTCAGGATCGCCCTGGTCGAATTTCCATCCGCTCAGACCAGGTCGCGTGGCCGAATCGTCGTTTCGATGGTCCGATCTCCGCGCCGAATGGTCAGTATGGCCTGCTGCATGTGCTGAAGGTCTTCGCGCAGCGCGGACAGAGTGAAGTCCATGGCCGGCTTTCCATCGATGGCGACAAGGATGTCGCCCTTCTGCAATCCCGCCTCCGAAGCGGGCGACGCGTCAGCCACGGCATCCACCAAGAAGGTCCTGAAATCGTCACCCGACGAGGTCAAGGACAGGCCGGTCCGGTTGTACGGAATCGGAGCGCTGAACTGGGCGTTAGGTTCGAGGTAGATGCGATTGTGCGGGTAGTCGATTACGACGCGAAACTTCTCGAGGATAGCAGCTCCGATATTCCCCTGTTGATCGGCGGCGCCGAAGGGACCTTGGACCGTGCGGGCGAACACCGTCAACGGCCTCGCGATCTCAAAGCGTCCGAGCCGGAAGGCGCGCACCCGGCCGACGACCCCGTCGACGCCGCCGCCAAACGCACGACCTTCGATCCAGGGCAGAGTGCGGCGCCCCGATTGCAGATAGTGCTGCGCGTCCACGAATGGTGTGTTCAGGATCAAGGCCGCGCCGTTGCCGATGTCGAGCACAAAATCCCCCGTTGCCGTGCGCCCGTCGTCGTCGACGACCTCGCCGTGCACCATGGGATGTCCCGAGGTATTGAAGGTAATGGGAAAGCTCTCGCCGCCGCGGTCGTAGTGATAGGTGTCTTTGTCATGCAGCGTGACGGTCTGCGACGCGTAGTTGATCTCCACGATGAATTGCGAAATAAAATCGTAACCGAGCACGCCCGCAAACTCATGGCCGCTGATCTTCGCCAAGTCTCCTAACGGCGCGGCAATGAACAGCGGTTGCGAGAAATTCCCCACCTCTGGAACGGTAAAGGACGTCCCCTTCACCAAGGCGCCCATGACTGTCTTGTCGCCGCCCCCGCCGATTGGGATGGGGTCACCCAGCGCCACGCCGAGCTTCTGCGCCGTCGGGAGATCGATGACCGCGTACTTGTCTCCCGTGTCCAGCACGAACCACAATGGCCTCCGGGCGACCACGACGCGAATGTAGAGCGTCTTATTTGCCAACTCGACCGACGCGCGAGCGTCAGCTAGCGTCAGGGATGGCGCGAACAGGCAAATGACTGTTAGGGCGGCGCACAAAAGGATTTTCATGCTCTGACTCCTCGATCTTTGCCTAATTACGTCGGGGCGCCCAGAAAGTTACGGAAAGGCGGCCGCCTCATCCCAGAATGTGGATGCGGATGCGTCGTGATACCGCAAAATAGTAAGCCCATAGGGCCGCGGATGCCGCCGCCAGAGCGAGCACCGTCGTCATCTGGCCCGGCAACGCAAGCCAGTGTACGCGAAACACGCCTTTGCCAATCTCGAAACTGAAGCCGAGCGAAATCGCGTTCAGGGTCAGAGTCGAACCGACGGCAATGAGTATTTTCTGTTTCAGCAGTTCGCGCTTGGTGCGTTTTAGCGCCGCGCGCTCCAAGCCCGCTTCCGGGGGCGCCGCGTCCGAGAGACTGGAAAGGACCTTCGACGTTTCAGCGACCTCGATTGCGAACGATGGGTCGTCCCGCAGATAGTCTTCGACGAGGTTGCACGTGGCGGGGGTGGCCTCCCCGGAGAGGTAAACGGGCAGAAGATCCTTGATCACGTCCTTGGTGATATTCATGGCGTTTCCAATCCGGAACGGCGGGCGTCGACCAGTCGGGTCGAGCGCACAAGTTTGAGCCGCGCGCGGTGTATCCGCACCTTGATCACGGCGACCGTCAGGCCTAACGCGCGCGCAATTTCTTGATAAGACATCTGTTCCTGCGCCCGCATGAGCAACGCGGCGCGGTCGATTTCTGTGAGTTTCTGGATCTCTGCCATGACGAGGCCGAGTTGGGAGCGGTCCTCGGCGCGTGATTCAGCGGAGGCGCTCTCGTCGGGTATACTTTCGTCCAGTACGGCGTGGCGCCGCGCGCGGCGTAAGGTGTCGCGATACAGGTTTCGCGCGATGGTGAACAAATAGGCCTTCACGGTCTCTGCGCGCAGGGGCCCCGGCGCCGTCCACGCGCGTACGAACGTCTCCGAAGTGATGTCGTCAGCGATGGCCGGGTCGCCGGAGAGATAGAGGGCGAACCTCCGCACGTCCGGAGCATACCGCTCATAGAGGACCTGAAATTCCGTCATTCGCCCCGTGCCGCGTACCTTACGCCGCTCAGACGCGAAAGTTACGTGGGGGGTCTTTTTGGCGTTCGACGACCTTTATGGAGCAAAGAGGCCCAAGCGGCCGCGATTTCGCTCGTCAACGAAACGCGTGAGCTCCTGGCTGGCATCCGCGCTCAGCAGGACCGCAGGCCACACTGAACTCGTGGGCCGTGCCGCGAAAGGGAGACGAAGCAGCCCTACTTCGCTCCTCTGGAGCTTCGAAGGGTATCCCACTGCGACTTAGAGGGTGGGGCTTGTCCTACGAAGCTCTGCAGGAGCGAAGTAGGATGGAGCGGGTAGTCGGGATCGAACCGGCATCCTCAGCTTGGAAGGCTGCTGCACTACCATTGTGCTATACCCGCGCCGCGCCCCAAGAGGGGCGTCCGATGTTCAAAAGCGCGCGTGGTGGAGGAAGTAGGACTCGAACCTACGAAGCATAAATGCAGCGGATTTACAGTCCGCCCCCTTTGCCACTCGGGACATTCCTCCAGCGCGCATCGAGACCAATAAAACCGGCGGGCACGGTTTCAGCTTGCTCAGAGATGAGCTAGCCCGTGGCCCGACGGCCTCAGGGCCCGAAATCGGAGCGCGCCTTATAGTGTCATCCTTCCGTGAACGCAACGACCGCAAACCCCGGTCCAATCAGGGTTCCAGCGGCGGATTCGACCCCCGCGGCGGCAAGCCCCACCGCGGCGGCGGCGGCGGTCATCGCGGCAAGCGCGAGGACCTCGACGGCTGGATCTGGGGCCGTCACGCGGTCGAGGCGGCGCTGAAGAACGCCGCCCGCGAGGGACCGTTCCGGGTGCTCGCGACGCCAGGCGCGACCCGAGCGCTGGAGGAGGGGGCGGCGCGCGGACGCAAGGACCTGCGCATCGAAACGCTCGAGGCGGCGGACATCGCGCGGGCTTTGCCGGCGGGCGCCTCGCACCAGGGCATGGCGCTGCGGGCGCCGGTTCTGGAAGGCGTCGCGGTCGAGGATTTCGCCGAGCCGGCGTCGGGCGTCATCGTCATGCTGGACCAGGTGACCGACCCTCAGAACGTCGGCGCGATCTTCCGTTCCGCCCGAGCTTTCGGGGCCAAGGGGCTGATTTTGCAGGACCGGCACGCGCCGCAACTGTCGGGCGCCCTGGCCAAGGCGGCGGCCGGCGCGATCGAGACCTTGCCCTGCGCGCGGGTGGTGAACCTGTCGCGGGCGCTGGAGCGGCTGGCCGAACTCGGCTGGCGTGCGGTGGGCCTGGACGGAGGCGCTGAGGAGACCCTGGAGACGGCCCTGGACGGCCAGCCGACGGTGCTGGTCATGGGCTCCGAAGGCGAGGGCGTGCGCCGACTGGTGGCCGAGCACTGCGACGTGCTGGCCAAGATCCCGATGCCGGGCGGGTTCGAGAGCCTGAACGTTTCCAATGCCGCCGCCGTGGCTCTCTATGCGGCGACCCGCGCCCGCTAGGGGCGCGATTGCGGAGCGAACGGCTGCGCCTTACCGTGCGGCGGTTCACGAGAAGAAGGACGAGGCGGATGGTTCGTCTGCGCAACGCCATGGTGGGCCTGCTGGTCACGGCCGCCCTGTCGGTTCCATACGCCGCCTCGGGCCAGCAGCAGCCGGCGGCGCCCCAAGCCGGGCCTTCCATGAAGGACGCGCCAGTCCTCTGTGTCTGGAAAATCCTGATCGCGACGCAGGTCGCCGCCGAAAAGTGCCACGGGGGCGAGGACGCCGCGCTCCAGGCTGAGCTTGCGAGCTCGATCAAGCGGGTCGACGCGTTCATTGTCGCCAACGACCCGACCGCCACGCTGGACAAGCTGGCGGCCTACAAACAGCGGTTTCGCGACCAGGCTGCGAGCCAGGACGTCTGTTCCGATCCGGACGCCAAGGCCGCCTACGCCGACGCCAAACGGGCGGGCGCGGACCGTATCCGGGCGGACACGGACGACCTGATCTCCACCCCCCGAGCGCCCACCGGCGACGGCTGCTGAGCCGTCCTAACGAGGCACTAGAAGCGGCGTGGCGCCGCTCAGCGAGTTGCGTCGGTTGATTTCGGTCATGACCAGGACGAAACGCGGATCGTCGAAGTTTACCCAAACCCCGCCGACGTTGTGGAATTCGGGGCGCGGCTTGAAGTCGACCGTTCCGTCGCGCTTCATTCGATAGAGCCCGTCGATCCCTACGGCCCATATCTCGCCACCAATGTTCGCCAAGCCGAAGAAGGCGACGGTCGATCGTTCGAATCGCTTCGAATAGAGAC
Organism: Caulobacteraceae bacterium; assembly: GCA_036501825.1. Lineage (GTDB taxonomy): Bacteria > Pseudomonadota > Alphaproteobacteria > Caulobacterales > Caulobacteraceae > JAFECT01. Next base: position 72,536 of record DASXZP010000009.1, read on the forward strand.
GCTTCAGCTTGCCGTGACAAAGTTCGTCGAGCTCACCGTCGGGCATGAAATGAACCAAGCCCTGAGCAACGATGAAGCATCCCGGCTTGTCCGGCTCTGGCTCAATGCCGTTTACGTTTCCCAGCCAGACGTCCTTCGCACTATCGTCTCCCGGCATTGGGGCTGAACCGTCATGAAGTTTCTTGAGTTGGCGGTCGCTGAGCGTTTGAGCGTTGCGCACTTCACCCGTGCGCCGATCGATGCGCAAGATTCCGCCGCCCCATTCGCCCTGCGTGTACCCGACCAAAGTTGCGTCACCGTCGTCGCGAGCGGCGGTGATCAACACGGGACCGGGCATGAACTTCTTGTCCAGAGCGGGTTTGAGCTTCTGCCGCCACAGCGCGGCCATATGGAAATAGTCGGTGCCGACGTGCGTCATCTCCTCACGGGTCACAATCACCGGCTCGCCGTCCCTGGGGCACAGCATCGCTTGAGGTCCGCCTTCAGGCCTGTCGATGAAAAGGAGGCCGTTCAGAACGTCGGCCCACTGCCCGTCGATGGTGAATTCAAAGATCGTAAAACGATCGGCGTGATCCTTTTTTTGAACCAGTGCCGAGAGGCCCCCGCCTGAGCTGCAAATGTCGGCGACGGGGCCCAACGCTGTGACCTCAGTCCGTTTGCCCTTGTCGGGGACAAGCTCGGACAGTCGGCCGTCGTCCGTCAGAAGCCAAAGTGCGTCGTTGGCAAAGACCGCGCGCTTTATGCTGCCGGCGTCTGGGTCCAGGGCCGCCCTTTCTTCCCCAAATGCCGAGCCGTGCAACGCCCCGAAAGCGATCGCGGCCAAGAAAATCCGAAAAATCCTTGAATTTCTGAGCATTGTGCTCCGTGCCTCCCCCAAAACCGGTCCCAGCCGCCTGATCGGTTCCGATCGAGATGATCCGCCGAACATCGCCATCTCAAGCCTACCCCTTTGCGGGTGAGGAAACGGGTGGTAATGGCGCGCCCCTACGACTGCGGAGTCGCCCCCGGCATGGGTTCGGGGACGGGCCGTGGCCCCCAACTCATGACGCCGGAAGGGTGATCCATGGCCAAGGAAAAGTTCAACCGTAACAAGCCGCACTGCAACATCGGCACGATTGGTCACGTGGACCACGGCAAGACGACGCTGACGGCGGCGATCACGATGGTGCTGGCGAAGAGCGGCGGCGCTACGGCGAAGAAGTAC
>DASXZP010000010.1:0-1718 GCA_036501825.1 Caulobacteraceae bacterium
CGATGAACATCATCGAGGCGGGCGTGCTGACCACCTGGCTGCTGAACACGTCCTCCGCACGGCAACTGGGCCTCGAGACCACCGGCCATGCGTCCCGCGGGCTCGCCGGGCCCCCGGGCGTCAGCTGTTCGAATCTCACGCTGCAGCCGGGCGCGCTCGACCAGGCCGGCCTGATGCGCGAGGCGGGCGCTGGCCTCCTCATCACCACCATGTTCGGGCCGTCGTTGAACGCCAACACCGGCGACTGGTCGGTGGGCTGCGCCGGCTTCTGGTTCGAGGGCGGCGAGATCGCCTTTCCGGTCAGCGAGATCACCGTCGCCGGCAACCTGATCGACGCCTACGGCCGCGTAGTGCCCGGATCGGACCTGGAGTTCCGAGGCGCCGCCAACGCGCCGTCGCTGCTGATCGACGCCCTGGCGATCGCCGGCAAATAGGGAGCGCCAAGCGATGCCCCAGCTGCTGCACCTCGTGATCGGCGGCGAGCTGACCGGGGTCGGCGCGCACGAGTTCCAGGACCTGAAGAAGATCGACTTCGTGGGCGCCTACCCGAGCTACGCCGAGGCGTTCGCGGCCTGGAAGGCGAAGGCGCAGGCGACCGTCGACAACGCGCTGACCCGCTACTTCATCATCCACGCCCACCGGCTGCTCGACCCCGAAGTCGACGGCCACGACCACGACCACACGCACTGACGAGGCGTTGGCGCGGGGCTAGGCGCGAGTTTTAGGCGGCTGAAACGCGCCAATACCGGACATTGCCGCGGCACCCGAAAGCGGACTCTTAGGGCGGTCGAAGGGCAGCTTCCGACCCCAAGCCCCGGGTCGCGGGAAGGCTGCCTAGTCTGGTAAGAGAGCCGGGTCGCCGGCGACCAGGCGACCGTGCTCCAGCCAGCCTGCAAGCGCAGGGGTGAACTCTTCGGCGACGCGAGCCTCGTATGCCGCAAGGTCTTGGTCGGTGAAAACGCCCTGCCAGCGGCCATTGACGCCCTTGTTCAGGAATGTCTTGGCCCCATCCACCCAGGCCATCCCGGCGCCCGGCATCAACGCCTCGCCCTGTTCTCGCATGGCCTCGAAACCTGCCGCCGCGACGACCTGATCCATCACCGCGTCCGGCAGCGCGATCTCGAGGTAGCGGGCGATGCGCGCGATCTCGCCGGCGAGGTCGGCTTTCATGTCGTTGTAGTGGACGAGGAGCATGTTGGCGTCCGCTCGCGCGGCCCAATAGCTGCGCTCGACCTCCCAGAACGACGCGCCGGGATCGCCGCGCGCGCCGCCATCGGTCAGCCACTCGTGGAATGACTCCGCAGGATCTTCCGGTGTCGGCGGCGAGGCGTCCCCGAACTTCGGATCGCTCAGGCTCACCTGGTCCATGATCGCGTTCATTTCGGGCCTGAAACCGCGCATGTGGTTGTGCATGCTCAGGGCGGCGTCGCGCCCATCGCGCGCGACGTGAATGAACTTCACCCCCTCCGCGACCGGCAGCGCGTCGTATGGCAGATGCGACTTCAGGTGCCGCCGCCCTGGCGTGGCCTCGGCCGCTTCGGCGATCGGCTCGACAGGTCCTCTCAGGCGGAAGTCGAACCAGGGCCCGCCCACCGGCGCTGCGGCCGCGCTCCGCGCCAACAACATGGCCACGATCCTCTGCGTCCACGTCGTGCCGCACTTCGGGTAGGTGGCGATGATGATGTCGTCCGGCCGCGGGCGGTACGCCGCCCAGCGAG
>DASXZP010000011.1:0-2135 GCA_036501825.1 Caulobacteraceae bacterium
GGACGCGCCGCTCGACGACGCCAACGTCGAGCGCTTTTGCAACATGCTGGACGAGATGCGTCGCCGCGCGCCGACCCGCTTCGTCGCCATCACCCACAACCCGCTGACCATGTCGCGGATGGACCGGCTCTACGGCGTCACCATGCCCGAGCGCGTCATCTCCCAGCTGGTCAGCGTCGACCTGCGCCAGGCCGAGGCGCTGGCGGCGCAGTAGGTCGCGCGGGCCGGTTTTCAAGCCCTGCCGGACCGCAAAAAACGTGGCTGGACCTATATAAAATTTAAGAAAAACCCGCTTGCTTCGGCGATCTGAACACTGCTAAGTAAGCAGTGTTAGGTTTCGTGCCTGCGTCGGCGTGGGGATACGCTGGCGGTCAACCGGGCGCGGCGTCTGACGGCCAATTCGCTCCCTGAGTTCTCCCGATCCAGGCTTTCCTTGTCATTCCTTCCCGGAGGGCTTTCACCATGAAGCTCGCAATCGCCCTGGCGTGCCTTGTCGCCAGCCTCTCGCTCGCCACCCACAGCTTCGCCGACACCACCGCGACGCTCCAGCAACCGGTCGCCAAGCCGACCCAGTTCATCGTCGACCATGCCCTCTGGGACTGCGCGGGCACGACCTGCGTCTCCGGCGGCGTCGAGACGATGTATTTCGGCGCACAGGAGTGCCGCTCGGTGGCCAAGAACGCCGGCGTCGCCGTCGCCGACTTCAAGACCTCGACGGCCAAGACCCTGAACACCGCCGAGCTCGACAAGTGCAACGCGGGCCTGGCCCCGAAGACCTCGGTCGCCGCCGCCCACTGACCCTCGCTTTTCCTGGCCTGCTTGAGTCGCCCCCTCGGGCGGTCCCTTCGGGGGCCGCCCGCTTTGTTTTTGGGGGTGTTCAGCCTGCAGTCAGCCTTGGTTGCGAGTGCGAAGGGCGCATGCTATCAGGCGCGCGGCTTCGGACGAGGGGGTCTCTCGCGACCCTCGAGACCACGTGCTTTCCCAAGCGCTTTCAAGCCTTTAGGTCGGATTCAGGCGTGGCTTGCATCCGGCGCTGCCAGTCGACGGACGGTCATAATTCGTGGCGGACGATTCCCAACAGGCTGACGTAGGCCTCCGATATGCGCAGGCGCTCTTCGAGCTGGCCAAGGCGCAGGGCGATGCGGCCGTCGTGGAAGCCGACCTGAAGAGCCTGAAGGCCATGCGCGCCGACAGCGCCGATCTTCGCACCCTGATCGCCTCGCCGGCGTTCGACGCCGAGGAGAAGGGCAAGGGCCTGGCCGCCGTCGCCGAGGCCGCCGGCTTTGCCGCCACCACCAAGAAGTTCCTGGGGCTCGTTGCGGCCAACCGCCGCGCCAGCGCCCTGCCCGGCATGATCGCCGCCTATGAGACGCTCGCCGCCGAGGATCGCGGCGCGGTCTCCGCCGAGGTGATCACCGCCATGCCGCTGACCGAGGCGCAGGCCAAGGCGCTCGCCGCCTCGCTGCGCACCGCGCTCGGCAAGGACCCCGAAATCGAAACCCGCGTCGATCCCGCCATCCTCGGCGGGCTGAAAGTGCGGGTCGGCTCCCGCCTTTACGACGCTTCGCTGAAGTCGAGGCTCGATTCCCTGAAATTCGCCCTCAAGAGAGCGTAAGACCCGAAGATGGACATCCGCGCCGCCGAGATTTCGGCCATCCTGAAGACCCAGATCGCCAACTTCGGCGAGGAGGCGGACGTTTCCGACGTCGGCCAGGTGCTGTCGGTCGGCGACGGCATCGCCCGCGTGTTCGGCCTCGACCAGGTGCAGTCCGGCGAGATGGTGGAGTTCCCTTCGGCCGGCGTGAAGGGCATGGCGCTCAACCTCGAGCGCGACAACGTCGGCATCGTGATCTTCGGCGAGGACCGGGCGATCGCCGAGGGCGACGAGGTCCGGCGCCTGCGCGAGATCGTCGACGTGCCGGTCGGCCGCGGCCTCCTGGGCCGCGTGGTCGACGCGCTCGGCAACCCGATCGACGGCAAGGGTCCGATCGCCAACGTCGCCGAGCGCCGCCGCGTCGACGTCAAGGCGCCCGGCATCATCCCGCGCAAGAGCGTCAACGAGCCGGTGCAGACCGGCCTGAAGATCGTCGACAGCCTGGTGCCGATCGGCCGCGGCCAGCGCGAGCTGATCATCG
>DASXZP010000012.1:0-142330 GCA_036501825.1 Caulobacteraceae bacterium
GCGCAGGCCCGCCACGCTGAACGACTGACACGGCGTCCCGCCGCACAACACGTCGGGTGCCCGGACTTCGCCCGACCGCACGCGCGCGGGCAGCGTCGTCATGTCGCCGAGGTTCGGCGTCTCCGGATAGCGATAGGTCAGCAACGCGCTCGCCTGCTTGTCGATCTCGCTGAACCACGCCGCCTTCCAGCCGAGCGGCCCGAACGCCAGCGATGCGGCCTCGATGCCAGAGCACACCGAACCGAACTCGATCATCATCCGATCAGATCCCCGTCGATGTCTTCGTCGAGATCGGGACCGTCCGGGTTGGACTCAGGCGCGTCAGCCGAACTTTTCGTCTGCCGCTGTTTAGGCATGTCGATCAGCGCGCGGTGCATGTCGTCCTGCAGCCCATCGACCATGCGGGTGATCAGCACACGCAGGTCGTTGCTCAGTTCGCTCTGAGCGTCGAGATTGTCCACCCATAACTGCATCGTCGCCTTGATGGTCTTGAAGCATTCGCCCAGAACCTCGAGTACGTCTTCCGTGCGCCACAGGTTCCCGGCGTCGCGCATGTAGGACTGCCGCATCCGCATCGCGGCCCAATAGGGATGCTGGAGATGCACCGGCAGGTCCTGCACCCGCAGCCCGCGCAGAAACTCCGCAAGCTGGTTCGGTGGCGGCTTGGCCAGGAACGACGCCGCCTGGGAAAAATCGTAAATCTCGACGTTGCGCGCGCCGATGCCGATGGGCTTCAGGTTGGCCAGCTTGCGGCGCACCGTCTTAATATCCTGCCGGAACGCCTGGCACAGCCAGGTCACGTTCACGCCGTTCTGCATGACGTAGGGATCGCCCAGCAGCGACCGTCCCTGATGCTTGGCCTGCGACACCAGCAGCGCGCGGTTCAATTCTTCATTGCGCGCTTGCTCGCGCGCGGCCTTTTCCGCATTGGTCGGCCGCCCGACCTTCGGCCCCTTGCGCGGCAGGGCGCCGATCAGGTCTTCGTCGTCGCTCATCCGATCAAATCCATTTCGGGTTCCAGGATGAAGGCCGCGATGTGACGGCCGGTCCCCTTCCCTTCGGATTGATCTTCAGTGGCCAACCAACGAACGTCGCCCAGGTTTTCAACCTTCGCGCCAGCAGCGAGAAGCATCAGCACCCATTTGTCGATTGGGTAGACGAGCACGACGCGCTTGCCCTGCCGCGCTTCGGCGATGGCTTTGCGCGCCCACGCCGTGGGACCTTTTTTCTTACCCTCGTGCATGATCGAACCGAACGGGGGGTTCACATAGTTCGACGCACCCCATGGCCGCGTCAGTCCGTCGAAACCTTCCGGAAGCGGAAACGGACACGGATCGAAAGTGAAGGCGAAGCGAGCATTCAGCGTTTCGTATAAAAGGGGGGGGTGTCAGCCAATAATGCTTCCCGTCATCCCCGTTGCCGACGTGGAATTTGTTTTCGGCCGGCGCGAGTTGGCTCTGATGTTCCCTCATCCGGCGAGCCGCGCGTGCTGCCAGGCGGCGACCTCGAAGTCGGGCCAATAGCTCATCCGGCCGGCCTTGCGCGGGGCCGGGAACTCGCCCTTGCGGACCAGAGCGTAAAGCTGGGTCTTCTTCACCCCGATCAGGGACAGCACGTCGGGCAGGCGCAGAAAGCGGATCGGTTCGGACACAGGCGGCTCCCGGTGGATGCCCGAACCATACTCACGCTTTTGTTGAAATGCAACGCGCTTGTGGAGCGCCGTCACCTGTGCGATGAATGGCCACGTTCCCAGGAGACTTTCCCATGTCCAACGCCAACGATACCCTCGATGCCATCGTCCACACCGCCGAAGGCGAAGTGAAGACCTTCACCGGCGGCGTCGCCAAGTTCATCGTATCGCATCCGCGCTGGTCGGCGCTCATCGCCCTGGCAGTCGGCGCCGTCGTCGGTCATCTCATCTGACGGTTGACGTTTCACGAATGTCGTGAGACGTATCGAAGGGTCCGACCGACCACTGGCCCGGACCGTCCCCTAGTCGGGACCGAGTGGGGCGGCGTCAGTTCGCCGCGTAGTTGGTTCGTCTCTGCCCGCTTCCGGCGGGTGAGGTCCGGTCCGCCCTCCCCGGACCCCATGAACCATGGCGCGCCGCCCCACTCACCTACCCCTCCTGCGGCTTAAGGCTTCAGGACGCACGGCGATCCGAAAGGGTCGCCGTTGCTTTGTCAGGGCGCGTTACGCTTAAACGCAATGGTTGGCCTGCGTGTTGGCTTTTGACTAAGCCGTTTTTATAGCTTCCGTACTCCGCAAGCGTTTCCACGTGAAAATCGAATCCTACCCGCGGAGCCATCCTCCTGATTTCATAAGATAAACTATCCGGACCGCCAGTACGCGCGGCTGTGCGGCGGGCCGCCCGACGCTCGGGTCCGGCTCCAGCCGTTCAGGCTACCGTTTGGGGATTTCGTCGAAGAACTTGCCTTCGAACCCGGTCAGGATGCGCAGGTAGAGGTCGCCGGTCTTGTAGCGCGCGTCGCGGCTCTGTTTCACCCGCATCGCGTAGTAGCCGACCTGGTGATAGTGGACGATGCGCGCGCGGATCAGGGCCTCGTCGGGCGGATAGCCCGCCTCGCGGAACAGCTCGGCGAAGGCCTCGACGAACTCGTCGTCGAACTTGCGCACGGCCTGATCCGCCTTCGGCGACACCCGCGCCCAGTCCCGCACCGCGAGATCGTAGGACGGATCGAAGTCGATCTCGTCGATCCAAACATGCATCAGGTTGGCGAATCGCTGCACCGGCGTGCCGCCGCCGTGCAGCGCCTCCAGCGCCGAGCGCGTGTTGGTGGTGCGCCAGTCCTCGAGCAAGGCGTCGAGCAGATCGTTGAGCCCGCTGAAGCGCCAGTAGAACCCGCCGCGAGTCACGCCGAGGTTCTTGGCCAGCCGGTCGATCTTCACCCCGGCGATGCCGTCGCGGATGAGCAGCTTGCGCGCCTTGGCGACCCATTCCTCGCGCGTGAACGATTCGCCGCTGGGCGCCGGGCGCTCCTTTGGCGGCGCAGGCCGCAAGGCCTCGACCTTCGCCTTCTTTCGCAGTGCCTTGGCCATGGCCTCTACCTACAGGAGCATAGCCGATCCGCCAACGCTGCGGCTGACGCAGATTTGGACCGCCTGCCTGTGGCCGCAGAACAAGTTGCGCAATGATTTTCGGGGGCTGCCAAGCCGAAAGCGGGTTGACGCGGCGGACGATACAGTTATGTATTGGCCGGGATATATGAGCATGGGGCGATGGCCGGTTATCCGGCTCGGGCGACGGTGAAGGAATATTCCGCTTTCCGACTGCTGGTTGAGGGTCTGCGCGGGCACACCGGGTGGAAGCCGACCTGGCGCGCGGTCGAACCGAAGCCGCGCTATGACGTCGTCATCATCGGCGGCGGCGGCCACGGTCTGGCGACCGCCTATTACCTCGCGAAGAATCACGGCGTGCGAAACGTCGCGGTGCTGGAGCGCGGCTGGATCGGCCAGGGCAACACCGGGCGCAACACCACCGTTATCCGCTCCAACTATTACTATCCCGAGAGCATCGCCCTCTTCGACATGTCGGTGAAGCTGTACGAAGGCCTGTCGCGCGAGCTCAACTACAACGTCATGTTCAGTCCGCGCGGCATGGTGATCGCCGGACACAGCCGCCACGACATGGAGCTGATGAACCGTTGGGCCGGCGCCATGCAGGCCTATGGCGTCGACGTCGGCCTGATCAGCGCCGACGAAGTGAAGCGGCGCGTCCCGGCGCTGGATACAAAGAATAAGCGCTGGCCCGTGTGGGGCGGCTTCACCCAAGGGCGCGCCGGCACCGCGCGCCACGACGCGGTCGTCTGGGGCTATGCCCACGCGGCGGACCGCCTGGGCGTGGACATTATTCAAAATTGCGAAGTCACCGACTTCCGCAAGGCGAGCAACGGGCATGTCGTCGGCGTGGAAACGTCGAAGGGCGTCATCACCGCCGACAAGGTGGTGATCTCGGTGGCGGGCAGTTCCTCGCTGCTGGCCGAACGCGCGGGCTTCCGCCTGCCGATCACCAGCTATGCGCTGCAGGCCTTCGTCAGCGAGCCGGTGAAGCCGGTGCTCGACGTGGTCTCCTGGTCGCTGGCCACCGGCATATATGTCAGCCAGTCGGACAAGGGCGGCCTGGTGTTCGGCGGTCCGCTCGACCTCTACAACTCCTATGCCCAGCGCGGAAACTTCCCCACCGCGATCCATGCGGTCGGCGCGCTCGCCGAGCAGTATCCGTCCTTCGGCCGCGTGCGCATTCTCCGCCAATGGGCCGGGCTGGTCGACGTGGTGCACGACTCCAGCCCTATTCTCGACGAGACGCCGGTCCCGGGGCTGTACATCAACTGCGGCTGGGGCACCGGCGGTTTCAAGGCGATCCCGGCCGGCGGCTGGGTCATGGCCCACCACATCGCAACCGGAAAACCGCACGACATCGGCAAGCCCTTCAACCGCAAGCGCTTCGAGAACGGCCGTCTGATCGACGAAGCCGCCGGCGCCGGCATCGCGCACTAGAGTCCCCCGCCATGCTCCTGATCAAATGCCCCTTCTGCGGCGAGCGCGACGAAATCGAATTCCGCTGTGGCGGCGAAAGCCACATCCAGCGGCCCGCATCGGACGTGTCCGACGAGACATGGGGCGCCTATCTGTTCGCGCGTGAGAATCCGCGCGGCGTCCATTTCGAACGTTGGGTGCATCACGCCGGCTGCCGGCAGTGGTTCAACCTCGCGCGCGACACGGTCACCCATGAAATTCGCTCGGTCTATCCGATAACAGCGCCGCGACGGGGGCCCAGCCAATGACGCAGTCGTTCCGCAGCGCGTCGGGCGGCCTTGTCGAGCGCGGCCGCACGCTGAAGTTCCGCTTTGCCGGTCGCGAGTACGAAGGCTACGAGGGCGACACCCTCGCCTCAGCACTTCTGGCCAACGGCGTCCGCCTGGCGGGGCGTTCGTTCAAGTACCACCGGCCGCGCGGCCTGATCGCCGCCGGCCCGGAGGAGAGCAACATCCTCGTCACCGTTGGCCAAGGCGGCCGGCGCACCACGAACCTGAGGGCAACCGAAGTCGATCTCTACGACGGGATGGTGGCGGCGCCGGTGAACTGCTGGCCGTCGCTGCGCTTCGACGTCGGCGCGGTGAACAACCTGTTCTCCCGCTGGCTCGGCGCGGGCTTCTACTACAAGACCTTCATGTGGCCGCACTGGATGCTGTTCGAAGGCTTCATCCGCCGCGCCGCGGGCCTTGGACAACCTTCGACCGAAGCCGATCCCGATCGCTATGAACTGGCCTACGCGCACTGTGACGTGCTGGTGGTCGGCGGCGGCGCGGCGGGCTTGGCCGCGGCGAAAGCGGCGGCGGCGGGCGGCCGGCGCGTGATACTTTGCGATCAGGATACGCGGTTCGGCGGCTCGCTGCTGTGGTGTGACGCCGAGGTCGAAGGCTTGCGCGGCCGCGACTGGGTCGACCGTACGGTCGCGGGCTTGTCCACCCAGCCCAATGTCCGCCTGGCGCCGCGCACGACCGCGGTTGGTCACTATGACTATAACAGCGTGGTCCTCCTGGAACGCGTGCCCGGCCGTGAAGGCGAGGCTCGCGACGGTGCGCGCGAGCGGCTGTGGCAGGTGCGCGCGGAGCAGGTGATCTATGCCTGCGGCGCGCTCGAACGCCCCATCGTCTTCCCCGGCAACGACAAGCCCGGAATCATGCTGGCCTCGGCGGCGCGGCAGTACGCCAACCGCTGGGGCGTGCGCACCGGCGACCGCCTGGTGGTCTTCACCAACAACGACAGCGCCTACGACGCCGCCCTCGCCGCCGCCGACGCCGGCGCGCGCCTGATCGCCGTCGTGGACTCGCGCGCGAACGTCGACGCGCAGCGCCAAAAGCAGATCACCGCCTGCGGCGCTGAGCTGATCACCGGCGGCGCGGTCATTGAAACCCACGGCGACACCGTGCTGAAGGGGGTGACGGTCCGCGAAGGCGCGGGCCGCACGCGGCGGATCGCCTGCGACGGTCTGCTGATGGCCGGGGGCTGGAATCCGACCGTTCACCTGTACTCGCAAGCCGGCGGCAAGCTGCGCTGGGAGGACGCGCGGGCCTTCTTCCGGCCCGACGGCGTGCGCGACGCGATCGCCTGTGTGGGCGCCTGCAACGGAACGCTGGGTCTCGCGGCGGCGCTGCAGGAGGGCCATGAGGCGGCAGCGTTTGGACGCGCCGGGGCGCCGGCGTCGCCGCAGACCGAGGAACCGGCGATTGAGCCGCTGTGGCGCGTCGATGCGCCCGGCAAGGCGTTCGTCGACTTCCTGAACGACGTCACCGCCGGCGACATCGCCCAGGCGGCGCGCGAGAACTTCGTCTCGGTCGAGCACCTGAAGCGCTACACCACGCTCGGCATGGCGCCCGACCAGGGCAAGACCAGCAACGTCAACGCTCTCGCCGTCATGGGCGAAGCGACCGGACGCGCGCCCGCCCAGGTCGGCACGACCCGCTACCGCCCGCCGTTCACCCCGGTGTCGATGGCCAGCTATCGCGGACGCCTGCGCGGCGATCTGTACCGTCCCTACCGTCACACGCCCATGCACGCCTGGCATCTGGCGCACGGCGGCAAGATCGAAGAGTTCGGCGAGTGGCAGCGTCCCGCGCTCTATCTGCAGCCGGGCGAAGATCACGAACAGGCGGTGCGCCGTGAATGTCGCGCCGTACGCACGGCCTGCGGGCTGTTCGACGCCAGCCCACTCGGCAAGATCGAGGTGCGCGGACCGGACGCGGCGCGCTTTGTCGATCTGATCTACGCCAACACCATGTCGACCCTGAAGCCCGGCAAGCTGCGCTACGGCCTGATGCTGAACGAGCTCGGGATCATCATCGACGACGGCGTCGCCGCGCGGCTCGACGAGGAAACCTTTCTGGTCGGCACGACCAGCGGGGGCGCGGACAAGATCGCCGCCGGCATGGAAGAATGGCTGCAGTGCGAATGGATCGACCTTAAGGTCCTGGTCGCGCCGGTCACCACCGACTGGGCGGTGATCAACATCGCGGGGCCCGCATCGCCGCAGGTGCTAGCCGCCGTCGGCTGCGACTTCGATCCGGACCCGAAGCGCTTTGAGCATCTCAGCTTCCGCACCGGCGCCGTCGGCGGCATTCCGGCGCGGGTGATGCGGGTGAGCTTCACCGGCGAAGCGTCCTACGAAATCAATGTGCCGGCCGATCGCGCGCTTGACCTGTGGGAGCGTCTGTACGCGGCCGGCAAGCCGTTCGGGATCGAGCCGTTCGGCATCGATGCCCTGATGCAGATGCGCACCGAGAAGGGCTTCCTCCACGTCGGCTCCGACACGGACGGCACGACGGTCCCGGCGGACGTGGGCTGGACCAAGGTCGCCAATCGCCCGGTGGATTTCGTGGGCAAGCGCTCGCTGCTGTGGGAGACCAACCAGGACCCGTCGCGGCCGCAACTGGTCGGTTTGAGCGAAGCGGGCGGCCAGGTCCTGGCCATCGGCGAACACGTCCGCGACCCGAAGGGCGATAAGCCGACCATTGGATATGTCACCTCGTCCGGGTACAGCGAGGCGTTGGGACGCGGCGTGGCGCTGGCCATGATCCAGGGCGGTCGCGCGCGCATCGGCGAGGAACTCGTCACCACCCGCTCGGGCCAGCGTGTCCGCATTGTCGAAGCCGCCGCCTACGACCCGAAGGGAGAGCGCCTCAATGGATGACGCCAAGCTCTCCGCCTTGACGCCGGTGCGCATGGCGTCGGCCGTGACCCGGATCGAGACCGGTCCCCTGACCATCCTGCGCCTGTTCCGTCCGACCGACGCGGAGGTCGCCGCGGCGTCGCAACGCCTGGGCTTTGCCCTCGGCGTCGAGCCGCTGCGCCTTACCGATCAGGCGGCGCGGAACGTGCGTGTGGGCCCCGGCGAATGGGTAGTTCTCGGCGCCGACGACGCCTGGTCGGGCAAGCTCGGCGACATCCTGCACCACCTGACCGATGTCGGTCATTCGCGGGCGCGGTGGCGGCTGAACGAATGCGGCGCGGATCTGCTTCAGCGCGGCTGCAGCCTGGACCTCGATCCTGCGGTGTTCGCGCCCGGCGCCTGCACGCCCACGCTGCTGGCGCAGGTTTCGGTGATGATTCTGCGGCCGGGCGCCGGTCCTGAACTCGACGTGATCGGTGACATTGCCCTGGCTGACTACCTGGAGGCGTGGCTCACCGATGCAGCCACGGGACTTTCGTGAGTGAGTTTGCCCGCAGCGGCGTCCTGACCCTCGAGTGCCCCGAACGCAGCGGCGTCGTCGCCGCGGTCGCGACCTGTCTGGCCGACCTTGGCCTCACCATCGGCGAGGCCAACCAGTTCAACGACGCCCAGACCTTCTACATGCGCGCGGCGTTTACCTCGGTGAGCGAACCGCAGGTGGACCTGGCGGCGGTGCGCGCAGCGCTCCAGCCCATCGGGGAGACCTTCGACCTCGCCTGGCAAGTGACCGACGGCGACTATCGTCCACGCGTCCTGCTCGGGGTGTCGAAGTTCGGCCACTGCCTGTTCGACCTGCTGCATCGCTGGCGCACCGGCATCCTTCCGGTCGACATCGTGGGCGTGTTCTCCAACCATCCGGACATGGGCGACTTCGTCCGCTGGAACGACCTGGAGTATTTCCATCTGCCGGTGACGCGCGAAACAAAGCGCGAGCAGGAGCAGCAGATCCTGGCGCTGGTGGATGAAACCAAGGCCGATCTCGTTGTGCTTGCCCGCTATATGCAGATCCTGTCGGACGCGATGTGCAAGGCGCTCAGCGGCCGCTGCATCAACATCCACCACTCGTTCCTGCCCAGCTTCAAGGGCGCCAAGCCCTACCATCAGGCGCACACCCGCGGCGTGAAGATCATCGGGGCCACGGCGCACTACGTGACCGAGGACCTCGACGAAGGCCCGATCATCGAACAGGGCGTCGAACGGGTCGATCACACCAAATCCCCAGAGGACCTGGTCGAGATCGGTCGCGACATCGAAGCGGTCGTTCTGGCCCGCGCGGTGAAGTGGCATGCACAACGCCGGGTTATGATGAGCGGTGCGCGCACGGTCGTCTTCGGGTAAGCGAGCCCGACAGCTCCGCCGCCGCGAAGAAAAAAAGTCTCCGCTGGGCTCAGTTGACCTGAACGGTCGGGAAGTTGGCGCCGCCCAGGCGTTCACCGTCACGCGCGGTGATCGGTTCGGCCAGCACCGCATCCAGCTTTCGGTTTTCCAGGAAGGTCCCTGGCCGCGCATCGAACACCGCGTCCGGTCCGAGATAGCGCACCGCGAGCGCGCGGCGGCGCAAGTCCTTGCGCAGGTTGCCGGGCGACCAATGGAAAGTCAGAGGGTGATGCACGACGATGTCGCCCGGCTCGACTTCGCAGACCAGCAACTCGGCCTGTTTCAGCACCTCGTCCATGTCGGGGAACGGCGGCAAACCCGCGCGTTCGAAAACCTCCGCAAAGCCGGTGTTCTTGCCGAACGCCTTGGGCGCGTAGAGCACGCCGGCCTTGTGACTGCCTTTCACGTAGCGCATGGCGCCCGCCTCGGCCGGGACCGGGTCGAAACCGACCCACAGCGACAGGATGTCGTTGCCGCGGACCGGCCAATACGGCAGATCCTGATGCCACGGCGTTTCCTCGCGCGTCATCGGCTCCTTCACCAGCAGCTGGTCGTAGAACAGGGTGACCTCGTCCGCATCGTCCATCATCTGGGCGGCGACCCTCGGCAAGGGCGATTCCAGTTCGAACGCCCGGAACACCGGATCGCGCCGCCAGACGAAGAAGTCGCCGAGGTAACGGCCGCCCGCGCCCTCCTCGGTATATTCCGACGCCGCGGAACTGGGCGCCGCGACCGCACGGTCCACCGCCTCGCGCATACGCTCGATCCAGTCGGCCTGCAGCATGCCGCGCAGCACGACGGCGCCGTCACGGGCGTAGGCGTCCCGCTCGGCCTGGGTGACGTCGCGGATCGGGTTCTGGGGGCGGCTCATGCGGTGAGTTTCGCACAATCTCGTCCCAGGTCACGGCCAATCTGTCCGCCCCTGTGGCGACCCGCGGGGCTTTCCCTTAGTAAGGACGCGCGATCTGGAGAGGCCCGTGAACCCATCGCCTGAGTCACGCACGCATGGACTGTGGGAACGCACCGCGCCGCCGGCGCCGCACACGCAGCGCCTCGAAAGCGACGTGGACGTCGACGTCGCGGTTGTGGGTGCTGGATTCACCGGGCTGTCGGCCGCGCTGCATCTGGCGCAGGCGGGCGTGCGCGTGGCGGTGCTCGAAGCCGAGACGGTGGGGCACGGCGGGTCGGGCCGCAATGTCGGGCTGCTGAACGCGGGACTGTGGCTGCCGCCGCGCGACGTGATCGCAACCCTGGGCCAGGCGTATGGCGAACGCCTGCTCGCCCTGCTGGGCGATGCCCCCGGCGTTGTGCGCGACCTGATCGGCCGGCACGCCATCGACTGCGAGCTGACCACGACCGGCACGCTCCACTGCGGCGTGGGCGAGGCCGGCCGGCGCGACCTGGAGATGCGCACCGCGCAGTGGCTGGAGCGCGGCGCCCCGGTGCAACTGCTGAACGCCGGCGAAACCGAAAAAGCGGTCGGTTCTTCAGCCTACTGCGCGGCCTTGCTCGACCACCGCGCCGGCACGCTGCAACCGCTCGCCTACGTCCGTGGCCTGGCGGCCGCCGCGCTGAAGGCCGGCGCCGCGGTCTATGACGGTGCACGGGTCGGCCGGATCGAGGCGGACGGCAATCGCTGGATGCTCGCGAGCACCGGCCGCCGCGTGCGCGCCGACTGGGTGGTCGTTGCCACCAACGCATACACCACCACGCCCTGGCCCGAGGTCCGCGCCGAGATCACCCGCCTGCCCTATTTCCAGGTTGCGACCGACCCTCTGCCGCGCGATGTGCTGTCGACCATCCTGCCGGAGCGGCAGGGCGTGTGGGACACCAAGAAGGTGCTGAGCTCGTTCCGGCTCGACCGCGACGGCCGGCTGATCTTCGGCAGCGTGGGCGCGCTTCGCGGCACGGGCACAGCCGTGCATCGCGCCTGGGCCAGACGCGCTATCGCGCGCATTTTCCCGCACCTCGGCAACGTCGCCCTGACCTCGGGTTGGTACGGCATGATCGGCATGAGCGAGGACAGTATTCCGCGCTTTCATCGCCTTGCGCCGCGCGTGATCGGATTCAGCGCTTACAACGGGCGCGGCATCGCGCCGGGAACCGTGTTCGGCAAGGCGTTGAGCGACCTCGTGCTCGGCGGCATCACCGAGGCGGACCTGCCCCTGCCGGTAACCGAGCCCGTCGATGCGCCCCTGCGTCGCGTCCACGAAGCCGGCTGCGAACTCGGCGCGCAACTGCTGCACGCCGCCGGCGCGATCTGGCCCTTCGGCTGATTCACTCTTCGGCGGACAGACGGAACGTCTTAGCGCCGGTCACCACCAGGGCTTCGCCGGCGGCGCGCCAGGCGTCCAGGTCGTCGCGGATGGTGGCGAAGTGATTGCCGGCGAGCAGTCCAGACCGGGAAGCGAAGGCGCAAGGGCCGTAGGGCAAGAGGATTTCGGGTTCGCTCAGGTCACCGCGATAGAGCAGCAGCTGTCCCGGCGCCGGATAGGCGGTTGAGTTTTCGAACGGCATGTCGGGCTGTTCGGCGAGCCTGACCCAGCCCGCCTCACCGCTCCACCGCGCGTGCGTGACCAGGCCCTCGAGGGGTAAACGGTGCGCAAGCCACGCGACGGTCGCCGGCGCCCGGGCCTCGACGAGCGCCGTGAACGTCCTGTCGCCCAAGGCAACGAGAAATCGTGTGATCATCGACCGGCCTTCCCTGCTGTGTCCGCCTCCATCGCAGGATTGGGGCCGCAGAGAAAGACGGCCTCCCCGGGGGTCGAGATCTTCGCCGCCCGGGGCTGGCATCCGTGTCAGCTCATTGATTTTACGAAATAACTTGCCGAAACGCCGCCCCCAGCCACCCGCCACGGGTGAAACCTGCCTCAGGATATTCGCTCTCGATAGAATTAGCGTTGACAGGAAACCGGACTGGCGCGACCTTCTCTTCATGCGCCGATAGAGCGCGAGCCATTTCGGCATGGGGAAGGATCATGAAGAACAAGGCGCTCTTGCTGTGCGCGACGATGCTCAGCCTGGCTTGGTGCGGGGCGGCGTACGCCCAGCAATCGACGGCGACCGTTGCGGTCGCGCCTGACGGCGGCGGCGAAGGCGGCGGCCAGTCCTCGACGGCCAGCAAATCCGACACGACCGTTCAGGAGGTCGTGGTGACCGCCGAGCGGCGCACCACCCCGCTGCAGAAGACCGCGATCGCGGCCACCGTGCTCTCCGGTAACGACCTGACAAAGAACGGCGTGTTCACCGTCGACCAGCTGCAGTTCGTGAGCCCCTCGCTGACCGTAGACAACTTCGGTCAGGGCAACGACATCGACATCCGCGGCATCGGCAAGGGCGAGCACAACACCCAGACCGGCACCGGCGTGGTCACCTACCGCGACGGCGCGGTCACTTTCCCGGGGTACTTCGCCGAAGAGCCCTATTACGACGTCGCCGATGTCGAAGTGCTGCGCGGTCCCCAGGGGACTTTCGCCGGCCAGAACGCGACCGGCGGCGCGATCATCGTCAACACCGTCAACCCGGTGATCAACGGCGGCTACACCGGCTATCTGCTGGGTCACTACGGCAACTACAACGACTTCGGCCTTCAGGGCGCGGTGAACATTCCGGTCAGCGACACCTTCGCGGCGCGGGTCTCGTTCAACACCGAATACCGTGACACCTTCTACAAGATCGGCGGTCCCTGGACGGGCGATCCGAACCTGAAGTGGGAAAGCCTGCGTCTCTCGCTGCTGTGGACGCCCACGCCGCAACTGACCGTGTCGTGGAAGACCGACGCCAGCTATCTCGACAACGGCGGCTATTTCGGCGACTCGCTGCTGAACAAAGGCACGAGCCACCTGTTCGACGGCTTCTCCAACGACTTCCCGACCTATGCGGTGGACGACTTTGTCCGCTCCACCTTGAAGATCGACTACGTCATGGATTCGGGGATCACCCTGCGGTCGGTGACCAGCGGCCAGACCGGTCGCACGGCCTGGACCGGCGACATCGACGGCACCGCTTTCTCGGAAGTTTCGATCGCCGAAGCGGTGGATGAAACCCTGTTGTCGCAGGAATTCAACCTCATCTCGCCCAACACCGGTCCGGTGCGGTGGGTGCTCGGCGCCTACTACCAGAGCAACGTCTACAACTTCCCGATCGGACAGTTCGACATCGGCTTCCCGCCGGGCGGTCTCGACGAGGCGCTCGAGGGCACGAACCGCACGCACACGGAAGCAGCGTTCGGACAGGTCAGCTTTGAGCTGCCGCACGGTCTGGAACTCCAGGTCGGCGCGCGTTACTCGGGCTGGTACACGAAGAACCTCGGCGCCTGGACGGTGCCGGAGTTCGTCGCCTTCGGGTACACCTTCCCGATCAATCAGACCTACTCGGGCCAGAACCTCACCGGCAAGGTGACGCTGAACTGGAACATCGACGACCACAACTTCGCCTATGCGTTCGTCGCGACCGGCGCCAAGCCGGGCGGCCTCGGCACGCCGTTGATCTTCAGCGGTCTCTTCGGCGCTGCGGCGCTTACCCCGCCGTTCAAGCAGGAGTATGTGACCGACTACGAAGTGGGTTGGAAGTCGACCATGATGGACGGCCACCTGCGTACCCAACTCGGCGCCTACTACAACGAGTTCCGCAACTTCCAGGTCATACTGCCGATCCCCGATCAGCCGACCCAGACGGAAGAACTCAACGTCCCCGGCAGCACCAAGCTCTACGGTGTCGAAGCCTCGGCTCAAGGCGTGTTCGGCCCCTGGGCGACCGATATCGGCGTCGCCCTGGCGCACAGTTCACTTCCGGATTTCTACACGCAGGACCCCAGGCTGCCGATCTTGGAAGCCGTTTGCAATCCGACCACAGGGCCGGGCGTAGGCAGCTGTATCAACCTGAAGGGACACCCGCAGACCTACGCGCCGAACTTCACGTTCAACGCCGGCGTCCAATACGACTACCACCTCGCCGGCGATGATACCTTGACCCCGCGCGTCAGCTACAGCCACATCTCCAAGCAGTATGCGACGCTGTTCGACAACCCGGCGGCGGGGGATTACCTCACGCCGCGCGACATCGTAAACGCGTCGATCGCCTGGAAGCACGGCGATATCCTGACCACGCTCTACTGCTACAACCTCACCGACGATCACTACGTGTCGGCTGCGGCGTCGCCGATCCGGCTGGCCGGCGCACCGCGTCAGTTCGGCATCAGCATCATGAAGACCTTCTAGTCCTCCTGACGACTCTGACGGCCGCCGCGCTGATTATCCCAGCCGGCGGCCGTATTTTTCGCTCCCCCTTTCAGGACGAAGATGCAGTCCTACCCCCTTACCGTTGACAAGTTCCTCGATCACGCCGCCAAGTGGTCGCCGGATCGCGAGGTCGTGACGGGAGAAACAGGCCAGCCGGCCGAACGCGTCGGCTACGCCGCCCTGCGCGATCGCAGCAATCGTTTCTCCGGCGCCCTGATCTCGCTCGGTCTTCGTTTCGGCGACCGGGTCGGCACCCTGGCCTGGAACACCCAGCACCATCTCGAGCTCTATTACGCGGCGATGGGCGTGGGTCTGGTCTGCCATACGCTGAACCCGCGTTTGTCCGCGGCGCATCTCGCGGCGATGATCAACGAGGCGGACAACCGCGCGCTGGCGATCGACGCCAACCTGGCGCCCCTGCTGAGCGACCTGGCGCCGCTCTGCCCGCGGCTCGAACACATCATCCTGCTCGACAGCGAGTCCGAACCCTTCGGCCTCGGCGGCCATCCGGCGAAAATCTGGCGCTACGAAGCCCTGCTCGAGGCGCGCGGCGCGCCCGTGGTCTGGGGCGACTTCGACGAAAACGCCGCCGCGGGCCTCTGTTACACCTCGGGCACGACCGGCAAGCCCAAGGGCGTGCTCTACACCCACCGTTCGAACTATCTGCACACCCTGCGTTGTCTGCAGGCGGACGCCTTTGCGCTTACCCGCGCCGACACCTTGCTGATCGCGGTGCCGATGTTCCATGCCAACGGCTGGGGCCTGCCCTTCGCCGCGCCGGCGGTGGGCGCCAAGCTGGTGCTGCCCGGGCGTCATCTCGACGGCGCCGCGCTCGCGACGCTCATGCGCGACGAACGAGTCACCGTGGCCGCGGGCGTGCAGACTGTGTGGGTGGGCGTGCTCGACCACCTCGACGCCACCGGCGGCGACCTGCCCGACCTGCAGCGCATCACCATCGGTGGCTCCAAATGCCCCGACGCCCTGATCCAGCGCATGGAAGAGCGCCTCGGCGCGCGGGTGCAGACGAGTTGGGGCATGACCGAGCTGTCGCCGCTGGGCGCCGTCGCGCCCGCCAACGAACCGCCGGCGCGTCTGCGCGCGTCAGGCCGTCCGCCGCTCGGTCTCGACCTCAAGCTCACCGACAACGACGGCGTAACCCTGCCGCAGCAGCGCGGCGTGGTGGGGCGGCTGTGGGTCAAGGGCGCCAGCGTGGTGGACCGCTATTTCAAGGCCGAGACCGACGCGCTGGACGCCGAGGGTTATTTCGACACCGGCGACCTCGCCAGCATCGACAGCGACGGCAATCTGACCGTCTGCGGCCGCACCAAGGACCTGATCAAGTCCGGCGGCGAGTGGATCAATCCTGCCGAGATCGAGGACATCGTGGGCCGCCACCCCTCGGTCGGCCAGGCGGCGGTGATCGGGCGGTCGGACCCCAAATGGGGCGAGCGGCCGGTCCTCATCGTTGAAGCCCGCCAGGGCGAACACGTGGATTCGCAAGCCTTGCTGGGCGCGCTGAAGGGCAAGATCGTCGATTGGTGGATGCCGGACCAGATCGTCCAGATCGACGCCATGCCCCTGGCCGCCACGGGAAAGATTGACAAAAATCGCCTGCGTGCCGACTACGTAAACGGTAAGCTCGAGGGCGTGAACCACTGAGCGGTTTGGGCTCGCCCACGCTTACGGCGGACGATAGGCTTATCTCGATGGCTTCCAGTTCCTCCCCGGCGCGCGCACGCCGCAGCAAGGCCGAACAGCGGGCGGAGACGCTCGAACAGATTCTGGACGCCGCCGAATTCCTGTTCTCCAGAAGCGGCCTGCACGGTGTTACCCTGCGCGACGTTGCCCACCGCGTCGGCGTGCACACGACCCTGCTCAACTACTATTTCAAGGACAAGCAGGACCTGTTCGAAGCCGTCTTCGGACGCCGGGCCGGCGTCTCGAGCGGTCGGCGCATGGCGGCGTTGGACAAGTACGACGCGGAGGCAGGGGACCACCCCACAGTCGAAGGCGCGCTGCACGCCTTCCTCGACACCGATCTCGATCTCTACTTCGAGGGCGGCGAACTCTGGATGAACTATGCGACCCTGTGGGCGCGGCACAGCAACACGCTCGAAGGCGCCGCGCTGCTCGACACCCACTTCGACGCGGTCGTGCTGCGGCTCGTCGGCATCCTGAAAAAGGCCCTGCCCGACTACAGCGACGAGGACATCTTCTGGGGCTACCACTTCGTGACCGGCGCCTTGATGAACACCCTGGCGCGGACAGGGCGGATAGACCGCTTGTCAGGCGGCCTTTGTCACTCGGACGACTTCCCCGCGGTGAAGCAGCGCATCGCGCGCTTCATGGCGGCCGGATTTCTCGCGCTGAAGACCGACAAGACCCCGTGACGCCTCAGCGCTGGGCCGCCACTGCCGGCGCCTGAAAGCCGCTCGACGCCAGCTCTCGCTCCGCCTGAGTGAAGCCGTACTCCGGCACGATCTCGCCTTCGCGATCGCCGATCTCACGCCAGTTGGCGATGACCAGCTCGCCCGCGTCCGCGCCGCCGCCGACGTAGGCGCCGATGGTCAGGGTGACGTTGGCGCGCGCGAAGTGGCCGCCGCCGGCGCAGAGGATCGCGCGCGTCGGCGCCTTGTCCTCGACCAGCGCCAGCAGGCCCGGGCTGACCAGATCCGGCGACAGCTTTTCGAGACCTTCTTCGGCCAGCACGCCCTGGGTCATCTGGGTGGCCGCGGTGGGCGCCAGGGCGTTGACGCGGATGTCGTACTTCTGGCCTTCGATGGCCAGCGTCTGCATGAAGCCCACCAGGGCCATCTTCGCGGCGCCATAGTTCGCCTGACCGAAGTTGCCGTAGAGGCCCGACGAGGAGGTAGTCATCACGATGCGGCCGTAGCGCTGCTCGCGCATGATCTCCCACACCGCCTTGGTGCAGATCACCGCGCCCATCAGGTGCACGTCGAGCACCAGGCGGAAATCGGCCAGGTCCATCTTGGCGAAGGTCTTGTCGCGCAGGATGCCCGCGTTGTTGATCAGAATATCGATGCGGCCCCACTCGGCCATCACGCGCTCGACCATGGCCTTCACCGCGGCCTCGTCGGTGACCGAGGCGGCGATGGCCAGGGCTTCACCGCCCTCGGCGCGGATTTCCTCCGCCACGCGCTCGGCGTTCGCCTGGCCGAGATCGTTGACCACCACCTTCGCGCCATAGCGGGCGAGCAAGCGGGCGTGCGAACGGCCGAGGCCCCCACCGGCGCCGGTGACCAGGGCGATACGCGACTGCAGTTTCATCAGGAGTCCTTCGTGAGTTCCGGCGCGGCCGTCAGGCCGCGCGCTTCGGGGAGACTGTTTCAGGTGGCAGGATCAGCAGCCGGGCGCCTTGGGCGGCAGCGGCGGCGAGGCGACGCCGTAGTTCACGAACCACAGCACGTTCGCGGCGCGCCGTCGGCAGACCACCTCTTCCTCCAGCGCATAGGCGGCGGAGTTCAGGTGCTGACCTGGATGCGGCGCATCGGTGAAGCGCATATAGGCGGCGTCACCGTCATAGCGCGGCCAATCCGGCGCGCCGGGCGCCTTGGGATTGCCGGTCTTCGCAAAGCTCGCCCAGTAGGCCGTCATGTCTTGCGACATCTTCCGCTCGGCAGGCGTGTCGGGGACCTTTGGCCAGTTCGGCGGCGCGGCGTCGGCGGTTCCGAACACATAGGGCAGCTCACTGGCGTGAAAGCCGTGCAGGCCCTTGTTGTCGGCGGCCGGATAGCTGTGGTCCCAGAAATAGAGATAGGACGGCTGACCGATCGCGGCCTGCTTCTTCACCAAGCGGTCGGCGGTCCAGCCGTACATGGCGTCACGCGTGGTCGCGAGCATGCTCTCGCGCAGGGGATTTGGCGGATAGAGCTTCAGGAACGCCGGCGCCAGCTCGCCGTACTGCTTGTTGATGATGGCAACGTAATCGCCCGTCGTCTTGGGTTCGGCCGGCAGCAGCATCAGCAGCGAGCGAATCTCGCCGCTGTTGGACCCGGCCAGCAGGGGAACCGGCGCCTGTTCGCCCGCGTCGAAGGTCTCCACCAGCTGCTTGGTGAGCACATGGCCGTCGATGGCTGCAAAGGGCAGGAAGCCTGCCGCGCCCGCCGCGTCGGTGATCTTCTGCGCGTCCATGGCCCGCAGCGCCGCGACATCGGGCGCCTTCAGCTTGCCGGCGAGATAGGCGCCGATCTGTTCGGACGACGGCATGAAGCGCGTGCCCTTCAGCTCGGGCGTGGTGATCATATAGGCGCTTTCGGCGATCGCCTTGCTGAACAGGCCGCGCGCCGGGGGCGAGGCCAGCAGATACATCACACTGAGACCGCCGGCGGATTCGCCCGCGATGGTTACGTTGGACGCGTCGCCCCCAACCGCTGCTATGTTGCGCTTGACCCAGCGCAGCGCTTCGATCTGGTCGAGCAGACCATAGTTGCCCGACACGCCGTCTGGAGACTCCGCGCTCAGCCCCGGGTGCGCCAGATAGCCCAGCACGCCGAGACGATAGTTGATCGACACCACCACGATGCCTTGGGCGGCGAGCTTGGCGCCGTCGTACATGGTCTCGCTGCTGGCGCCGCCGCTCAGGGCGCCGCCGTGGATCCACACGAACACCGGCGCGTTCCTGGCGTTCTTCGGCGCCCAGATATTGAGGAACAGACAGTCCTCGCTCACCGGCGGCAGGTTTTCGGCATAGATGTTGGCGCTGCCGCCCTGCGGCTTCGATTGGACGCACGGCGCGCCGTACTGGCTGGCGTTGCGCACCCCGCCCCAGTGATCCAGCGGCTTCGGCGGCGTCCAGCGCAGCGGACCCACCGGCGGCTGGGCGTAGGGCAACCCCTTGAAGACGTTCAGATCGCCCTGCGACACGCCCTCGGCCGAGCCCGCGGGCGCCTGCATGAGCGGACCGGCGGCGAACGACGGCGTAGCGCCTAAGCAAACGACGGCGAAGGCCGCGGCTGCGAAACGAAGAAACGGTGACATCAGGCCGAAACTCCCTGGGTCTTGGGTCCGCGCTGCAGAACCGCCGCGAGCCACAAAAACAGCACGATGGACAGGATATAGAACGGCAGCAGCGCGTAGAGCGCCAGCTGCAGGGAATGGTGCGGGCTATAGGCCTTCAGATAGTCGCTGGCCGCGCCCACAAAGGTTGGGCCGAGGCCCAGGCCGATGCCGTTCATCACCAGCAGCAACAGCGCGCCGGACAGCACGCGCTGCTCGGGCCGCACCTCCTGCTGCACGAAGGCGACGGCCGGTGACAGATAGAAGTAGTTGAAGAACAGCGGACCCGCGAGGAACGTCAGCGCGATCCGCCACGTCGGCGCATGCACGAAACCGGCGTACAGCGGCGCCGCACATAGCAGCCCGACGGCGGGAATGATGCCGAAGGCGCGCTTGGACCGCTTGCCGAACACATCGGACAGCCAGCCCGCGAAGAAGATGCCCGCGCTCATACAGACGCCGGTGACGATCGCGTACCAGACCGCGACCTCTTGCAAGGTCATGCCCTTTTCACGCATCAGGAAAAGCGTGGTGAAGTTGATCGAACCGTAGGTGACGAACTGGGCGGCCCCGCCGGCCAGCGCCATCAGCAGCAGCGCCGGCGTGGAGAAGAACATCTTGGTGGTGGGCCAGAACCCGGCCTTCGGCGCCACAGTTTCGACGACCACGTCGAGGGCGCCCTTCTTAGGCTCGCGCACGAAGATGAAGACGATGAGCGCCGTCGCGATGCCCACGATGCCGATGGCGATGAAGGCGTGGCGCCAGCTGTAGGCCGCCGCGATCGAGGCGCCGAAGGCAATGCCCAAGGCCTGCCCGATCGGCGGCCCGAGATTGTAGAAGCCGAGCGCGGTGCCCCGCTGGCCCGGCGGGAAGCTGTCGGTGATGATGGCGTAGGATGGCGGCACGCCGCCCGCCTCGCCTACGCCCACCGCCATGCGCGCGCCGACAAGCTCGGGATAGGTCCGCGCCAGACCGCAGGCCATGGTCGCCGCGCTCCACAGGGCGCAGGCGAACGCCAGCACGCGTGAGCGGTTGGTGCGGTCGGCGACCCAGCCGACCGGAATGGCGATGAAGCAGTAGAACAGCGCGAAATAGAGTCCGCCGATGCGGCCGAGCTGGCTGTCGCTGACGTGCAGCGTGTCCTGGATCGGCTTGGCCAGGATGGACAGCAGCTGCCGGTCGATGAAGTTCAGGATGTAGACGAAACAGAGGATGATGAGCGCCGTCCACGCGCCCGCGCCCGCCTTCGCCCTTGCCGGCGCGGAAACGCTCTGCGACGTCATAGCTGGACCCCCGCGCGAGCCCGCGCGCCGACCGGCCTCACAGGGGCCCTCCTCCCACGGCATCGATCCTGGGCGTCGATGTCCGGAGCGAGCATGCACCGGCCGCCTCGGGGGCGTCAATACTCACTCTCTCACGAAAGAATATCATGATCGATCACCCCCCCGGTCTGTCGCAGGGATGGGGAACGATTTCAGCCCTGGAACCAGCCGCGGCTGACGATATCCGTTCCGGTGAGCGTAAGCAGGATGCCGAGCCAGGCGATGGCCGCGACGGCGGCGATGCGCTCGAGCCCGGGACGCCGGCTCAGGTGCATATAGACCCAGAACACCAGCGCCGCCTTGATCGCGGCGATGCCGAGGTTCGATGCGGTCTTGAACGGTCCGATCGGCGCGAAGGTCAGCGCCACCGTCGCCGTGAGCAACGCCATCAGCGCCACCCAGACCAGGACATAGAGGCGGATCTCGCGCGCCATGCTCACGGCCTCGGCAAGTAGAGGACGGGGAACAGGAAGATCCACACGATGTCGACCAGGTGCCAGTAGAGGCCGGCCATCACCACGGTGATCGGCCGGGGCGGCGCGGCGCCGTCGCGCTTCAGCAAGAGGATCGCCAGGGTCGCAAGCAGGCCGACGCCGATGCTGAGGTGGATAGCGTGCAGGAAGGTCGCGATGAAATACAGGTCGACGATCAACCCGGCCGGCTCGCTGCGCACCGGCGAGATTTTCGGGCCCACACCCGGCATCAGGCCTTCCAGATACTCCAGCCGGTACTCGACGCCCTTGATGCACAGGAAGGCGACGCCGCAGACGACGGCGAGCGCGAGCAGGACCGAGGCCGTGCGCCGCCGGCCATCGCGAACCACCAGCGTCGCCAGGGCCACGAACAGGCTCGAGGTCAGAAGCACCGCGGTGTTGGCGGCGCCCAACCACAGCTTGAAATGCTCGGCCGCCTCGATCGGCGCCTGCGGATGCAACAGGCGCACGGTGAACAAGGCCGCGAACAGGCCGCCGAACAGCATGATCTCGCTGCCGAGAAAGACGTACATGCCGAGATAGTCGGCCTCGCGCTGCTGCTCGAGGCCGGCGTAGGGTTCATGGACGACCAGGTCTTCGGTCATTTGCTGTGCTCGCCCAGCGGCGGATAGGCGTAGGCCTCTTCGGTCACCACCGGGATTTCTTCGAAGTTGTGCTTCGGCGGCGGCGAGGGCGTGGTCCATTCCAGGCCCTTCGCGTCCCACGGATTGGGCCCGGCAGGCTTTCCGTTGCGCAGCGACCAGAGCAGATAGACCAGCGGAAACAGATATCCCAGGCCGAGGATCGAGGCGCCGGCCGACGACAGCACATGCAACGGCTGAAACTCGGGCGGATAGATGTGATAGCGCCGCGGCATCCCGAGGTATCCCAGGATGAACTGCGGGAAGAAGGTGAAGTTGAAGCCGACGAAGATCAGCACCGCAGCGACGCGGCCCCAGGCGAGTGGATAGAGACGCCCGGTGATCTTGGGCCACCAGAAGTGCAGCGCGCCGAAGAAGGCGGTCACCGTTCCACCCACCATGATGTAGTGGAAGTGGGCCACCACGAAATAGGTGTCGGTCACGTGCACGTCGATGGCGAGCATGGCCAGCATCAGACCGGTCAGACCGCCGACGACGAACAGGCCGATGAAACCCATGGCGTAGAGGAACGGCGGGTCGAGCGAGATCGAACCTTTGTAGAGCGTGGCCGTCCAGTTGTAGACTTTGATGGCGCTGGGCACAGCGACCACCAGGCTCAGGAACGAGAAGATCGCGCTGGCGTACGGCGACTGTCCCGAGACGAACATGTGGTGGCCCCAGACGAGGAAGCCGATCACCGCGATCGCCACGCTGGAATAGGCGACGAACCAATAGCCGAAGACGCGCTTGTGCGCCGCGGCTGCGACCAGCTCGCTCACCACCCCCAGCGCCGGAAGCACCATGATGTAGACGGCCGGATGGCTGTAGAACCAGAACAGATCCTGAAACAACAGAGGATCGCCGCCCATCGAAGGGTCGAACACGCCGAGCCCGAACAGCCGCTCCGCCGCCAACAGCACCAGGGTGATCGCGAGCACTGGCGTCGCCAGCACCAGCACCAGCGACGTCGCGTAATGCGACCAGACGAACAAGGGCAGACGGCCCCAGGTCATGCCCGGAGCGCGCAGCTTGTGGACGGTGACGATAAAGTTCACACCGGTGAGGATCGAGGAAAAGCCGACAATGAACACGGCGGCGGCGACGGCGACCACGTGCCCGTTGGCGTAGAGGCTGGAGAGCGGCGTATAGAAGGTCCACCCCGTATCCACCCCGCCCATGATCAGGGCGTAGAGGGTGACGAAGCCGCCGATCACATAGATGTACCAGCTCAGAAGATTGAGCTTGGGGAACGCCAGGTCGCGCGCGCCGATCATCAACGGAATCAGAAAATTGCCGAAGGTGTTGGGGATCGAGGGGATCAGGAAGAACCACACCATGATAATTCCATGCATGGTGAAGGCGCGGTTGTAGGCGTCGTTGCTGAGGAACACGCCGGTGGGCGAGATCAACTCGATGCGGATCGCCGCCGCCGCCAGCCCGCCGATCAGGAAGAAGAAGCTGATCGCCAGCAGATAGAGGATGGCGATGCGCTTGTGGTCGGTGCTGAACAGCCAGGATCTGAGCGTATGACCGGCGCGCAGGTAACTGACCTTTTCCTCGGGGGTCTCGACGTTGGCCCAGTCGGCGGTGGTCATGGGCGCGTTCCCCCGTTGGCGGATTCGAGGCTTTTCACATAGGCGGTGAGCTCGAGGATCTGATCCTCGCTGACCTGGTGCGCGTAGGTCGGCATCGCGGCCGGATAGCCCGCGGGCACGTCGCGGTTAGGCGTCAGGATCTTGTCGTGGATGTACTGGTCGTCGGCCGCCACAACGCGGCCGTCGCTCAGCGGCACGGGGCGGCCGTAGAGACCCGCCAGATCCGGCGCTGCTGAGCCGGTCTGGCCCGTATGACAACCGCTGCAGCCGAGAGCGCGGAACAGCGACGCGCCACGCACCGCGAGCGATGCGTCCAACCCGGCCGTGCGCAGCCACCGGGCGTAGTCGCCCGGCTGCATCACATAGATCGATCCGCCCATCAACGAGTGGTCCGTGCCGCAAAACTCCGAGCACATCAGGCGATAGCGGCCGGGCCGGTCGGCCTTGAACCAAAGGCTGGTATAGCGGCCGGGAAGCACGTCCTGCTTGATGCGCAAGGCCGGCAGGTAAAAGCTGTGGATCACGTCCTGGGAGGTCATGACCAGCTTGATCGGCACCCCCGCAGGCACGTGCAGGTCGTTGAGCTCACGCTGACCCTCGGGGTGCTCGAACTTCCACATCCACTGCTTGCCCTCGACGTCGATGGTCATCGCGTTCGCCGGCGCGTTGTGCAGGCCGAAGAACAGCATCGCGGCATAGACAAAGAAGGCGACGGTGATGAGGAACGGTATCACCGACCACGAGGTCTCGATCAGGATGCTCGAATTGGTCTTCAGCCGCCGGTCGGCGACGCGCCCGCGCCGGTAACGCAGCGCATAGACCGCGATCAGGATGAAGACCGGCGCGGTCAGCAAGACCACGACCAGCGTGTACCACCAGATCAGCGCATCCACATGCGCGGCGTAGTGGGACGCGATCGGTGGCCAGAGGGGGGTCACGCGGACGCCCTCCCCGCCTTGCGCTCGCGCAGCACCATGAAGAGGATGAGACCGCCCAGGGCCGCGACGGTCGCGACGCCGCCGATACGCAGCACGATCCAGATCAACGGATCATAGCGGCCGGACTGCGGGTCGTAGTGGTAGCAGAGCAGCAAGAGCTGGTCGCCGAGGTTGCCGATCTTGCCGCGCCCCGCGTCGACCAGGGCCAGTTTCAGGTCGTCGCCCTGGGGCTGCACGCCGTAGAGCCAGCGCGCCGGCCGGCCGTCCGGCGTCAGTACGGCGACCGCGGCGACGTGGGCGTACTGACCGATGCGCGGATCCCAGCCGTAGCGATAGCCGATGCCGCGCATGGCCGCGGCGACGTCGGCCGCGCTGCCCACCAGGGCATGGACGCCGTCGGCATCCTTCGCCGGAATCAGTTTGCGCAGGCGCGCCGCCGATACCGCCGCGTCGGCGGGTTTCTCGCGCGGGTCGAAGCCGAAGGCGACCACCTCGAAGTCGCGCCCGGCGACGAAGCCCTGCCCCGCCACCGCCCGAGCCACGCCGTTCAGGGTGAAGCCACAGATGTTCGGACAATGGTGCTGCACCGGCACAAGCACGATGGGTTTGCCGCGTGCGATGCCCGCGAGGGTGACCGTCCGCCCGCTCGCGTCGCGAAACGGCAGGTTCATCGGAAAGTCGGCGCCCGGGGTTCGATCGATGCCCGCAACCCTGAACGGATCGAAGGCATGCAGGTCGTCGGCGCCGTACGCCGCGCCGGCGAGAGCGAGAGAAGCGGCGGCGACCACGAGAAGCCAAATCCTCATCGCGCAGTCCCCGCGGGCTTATCGGTCCAGCCGCGTTGCGCCTGCAGCTGCATGGCGCGCTCGATCGGGATGTGGGCGAGGCCTGCGCGGCGGTCGCTCCAGCCGTAGCCGGTCAGCCGCGCCTGCGCCTGGGCGCGCACGGCGGCGAGATCGCGCTTTGGGTAGGCTTCGAGTCGCGGCGGCGGCGGAACCTGGGCAAGGCGTTCGAGCGGCGTCGGCGGCGGAACGCGGCGCTCGGCTTCGATTGCGCGATAGAGGGTGAACATCAGGCCAGCCGTGACCGCGATCAGCACGAACACCGCGGCCAGCGCGTAGACGACGGCCTTCGGCGGCGCATCCTGGCGTTCATAGCCGGTCTGAGCCTTGGGCTTCGCCGTTTGGCGGGCGGCGCGCGTCACGACGTCGCCTCCAGTCCGCCGATGGCGGCCTCTTCCTTTTGACTCCGCGCGCGAAGCCGTCGCAGCAGGGCGGCGCCGATCAGCGCGAGACCCGCCACGCCGAGCAGATAGACCGCGGCCTCGGCGGCGCCGACCGTTCGGCTGTCACGCGGCAAGGCCAACCAGGCGAATTCGAACACCGTACCCGTGGCGATCACCGCCGACATCGCCGCGAGCCAGCGGCGGCTGGCGCGCACCGGGCCGAAGAACAGGGCGAACAGGGGCGCGAGCCGGCTCAACGCCACGACCCACATCACCGCGCCCCAGCCGTGACGTACGCGGCGGATGTACCAGGCCGCGCCCGGCGGCAGGTCGCCCGACCACACGATGAAATACTGCATGAAAGCGAGGTAGTTCCACAGCAGGAGCAGCACCACGAGCACGCCGCCCAGCACCTGCGGTCGTTTCAGGGGCGCCTTTCCCGCGGCGGCTTCGAGCACACAGAGCGCCAGCCCGGTGAGCAGCTGGGTGCAGATCAGGTAGAGTCCGAAGCCGGAGGAGGCGAAGTTCGGATCGATCGACTCGAGCCAGTCGACCGCGCCGGTGGTTCCCAGAAGGGTGAACAGCATCAGGCCGATCGAAGCGAGCGCCACGCTGCGCCCCTTCGGCCCGGTGAGCAGGATGGCCAGGCCGCCAAGCACCGCCCACCAGATCAAGGTGCGGCCGATGAAGAAACCTTGCGAGAGATAGGCCGCGCGAAACTCCGTCGCCTCGTGGCGGTGCGGCCACGGGTAGATGCTGGCCAGGGTGAACAGAACCGGCAGCCCCGCGATCAGCCCGATAGGCAAGAGCCGCGTATGGGCGTCGAACAGGCCCGCCAACTCCTCGCGCCAGGCGCCTGGAATGATGCGCAGCATCATCAGAAAGCCGATCGATCCGGCCGAGGCGCTGAAGGCGAGAAACGCCGCCGCCATCCACGCGCGCCACGCGGTTCCGCCGCTCGCCGCCGCCAGCACGACAGCGGCGGCGCTGAGGGCTGCGCCCGCAAGGGCGACGATCGGAACCGCGACGGGGCGATCAGCGGCCATGGTCCACCTTCGCCTGCTCGTCAGCGGTGAGGCTGGCCGCGGGCGCCGCCTGACTGAGCTGCAGGCTGCGGATATAGGCGACCACCGCCCAGCGGTCCGACGGCGCCAGACGATCGCCGAAGCCGTACATGACGCCGGCGCCGTCCCCGATCGCCTGAAACATCTGACGGTCGTTCAGCGCACGTTGGGCAGGCGTGTGAAAGCTCTCCGGCCTCGGAAAACCGCGGGCGACCACGATCCCCTCGCCGTAGCCCGCGCGGTCGTGGCAGGCCGCGCAGAAGATGTCGTAGCGGTCGCGGCCGCGTTGGATGAGTGCCGGCGTCATGGCGGGCGGCGTCTGCTCAGCCGCGAGCTGCGGCGCGTCTTCCTGCGCCAGGGCGCCTGCGGGCGGGGCCTGCATCACCTTGCCGTCTCGGAATAGCGTTGCCGGTTTGAACGCATCATAGCGCGGCTGGCGCGCCATCTGATCGCATCCGCCGGCGGCCAGCGCCAAAAGGAGCATCAGGCGCCTCATTCCGGAACTCCGCTCAGCGGCGCTTGCGAAACCGCAACAGGCTTGAGGCCTTCGAGGAACTGTCGCGTGGCCTCGGGTTCGAAACGGGCGTCGTCCGCCATCACCGCCAGGAAGAACTTGTCGGCGCTGGCCAGTCGGAATCCCTCGACGTCGAAGATCGGGTGGTTCAGTCGCGGAAGACCGTTCAGCGCCAGCATCGAGACGATGCAAGCCAGCACCGAAAACAGCACCAGAAGCTCGAAGGTGATCAGCATGAAAGCCGGCGGCGGCGTCAGCGGCCGGCCGCCGATGTTGAGCGGAAAGTCGTAATTGACGTAAACCTGCATGCCGTAGGCGGCCAGGGCGCCCACAATCCCCCCCGCCAGCGTGATCAGCGAGATCCACCGTTCCTTGAACCCGAGCGCCTCGGACACGCCCTCCACCGGGAACGGCGAATAGGCTTCGACGCGGGTAAAGCCTTCGGCATGCGCCTGTTTGGCGGCGTTGAGCAGGGCCTCGGGACGGTCGAACTCCGCGACGAGGGCGAAGAGGCGCGGCTCAGCCATGGGCGGCCTCCTGCGTCTCAACGATAGACTCCTTGATCTCGAACGACGAGATCATCGGCAGGTAACGGATGAACAGCAGGAACGGCGTGAAGAACAGGCCGAGTGAGCCGATGTAGAGCGACCATTCCCAGAAGCTCGCGTGATAGTGCCGCCAGGACGAGACGAGATAGTCGCGGTAGAGCGTGGTGGTGAGCAGCATGTAGCGCTCGAGCCACATGCCGACAGCGACCGCGAGGCCGATGGCGAACAGCGACCACGGATTGATGCGGAAGCGCTTGAACCAGAGGAGCTGGATCGAGGCGAAATTCAACACCACCGCGCCCCAGTAGCTCCAGGCGTAACGCCCGGTCAGGCGTGAGGAAAGCGTGTTCAGGTCGAAGGGCTGGCCGGAATATAGCGCGTTGAACACCTCGGTCACATAGCCGTAGCTGGTCATCAGACCGGTCGCCAGGATGAACAGCCCGAGCAGATCGAGGTGCCGCTCGGTCACCAGATTCTGCAGCGCAAAGGCGTGGCGCAGCACCACCGCGATCATCGCCACCACGGCAAATCCCGAAAAGGCGGCGCCGAGGACGAAGTACGGCGGGAACACCGTCGAGTTCCAGCCGGACAGGGGTCCCGCGGCCAGCAACAGCGACACTTCCGAGTGCACCGACACCACCAGCGGCACGGCAATCGCCGCGGTCAGGCGATAGGCCTTCTGCCAGCGCGCCCAATGCCGCGACGCGCCGCGCCAGCCGAGCGCGAACAGGCCGTAGAGGATCTGCGCGCCGGGACTCTTGGCGCGATCGCGCACCGACGCCAGGTCCGGCACGATGCCGATGTACCAGAACAGCACCGAGACGATCAGATAGGTGAGAACCGCGAAGAAATCCCAGGTCAGCGGGCTGCGGAACTGCGGCCATACCCCCATGGTCGAGGGATAGGGGGCCATCCAGTAGAAGTACCAGGGCCGCCCCAGATGCAGGATCGGATAAAGCCCGGCGCAGACGACCGCGAACAGCGTCATCGCCTCGGCGAAACGGTTGAGCGAGTTGCGCCACTTCTGGCCGAGCAGCAGCAGCATGGCCGAGATCAGCGTCCCGGCATGGCCGAGGCCCAGCCACCAGATGTAGTTGGAGATCGCGATCCCCCAGTTCACCGGGATGTTGTTTCCCCAGACGCCGACGCCCTTCCAGAACAGCACGCCCGCCGAAATGAGGTAGGTCAGCAACAGCAGGACGGCGATGGCGAAACAGATCCACCAATTGCGTGTCTGCGGGTGCTGCAGCGGGATGCGGGTGATCTCGTCGGTGACCGGGCGCCAGGCCTTGGGCAGGATCCGGGGTTTGGGCGTGCGCGCGCGTGCCATGCTCAGGCGCCCTCCCCCTCTTCACCGTCGTCGATGCGGGCGAGATAGGTGGTTCGCGGGCGGGTGTTGACCTCTTCCAGCAGGGTGTAGTCGCGCGCGGAGCGCTTGCGGCGGCTCACCTCGCTCTCGGGATTGATCACGTCGCCGAACACGATGGCCTTGGTGGGACAGGCCTGCTGGCAGGCGGTCTTGATCTCGCCGTCGGCGATTGGCCGGCCCTCCAGTTCCGCGGCAATGCGCGCGTCGCTGATGCGCTGGATGCAGTAGGTGCATTTCTCCATCACTCCGCGGGAGCGGACGGTGACGTTCGGGTTTCGCGCGGCCTGCAGCTCCGGCGGATCCTTGCCGGTGAAGTCGAACCAGTTGAACCGGCGCACCTTGTACGGGCAGAAGGACGAGCAGGTGCGCGTGCCGATGCAGCGGTTGTAAACCTGAAGGTTCAGGCCGTCCGGCGAGTGGACCGTCGCCCCCACGGGGCACCCCATTTCGCAAGGCGCCTTTTCACAGTGCATGCAGGGCACCGGCTGGAAGAACAGCTTCGGATCGTCCGCCGGTCCCTCGAAATAGTGGTCGATGCGCAGCCAGTGCATGGCGCGGCCCTTGGCGACCTGGTCCTTGCCGACCATCGGAATGTTGTTCTCGGCGTCGCAGGCGGTGACGCAGGCGTTGCAGCCGATGCAGACGTCGGTATCCACCGACATGCCCCAGGAGGGACTGGAAGCGCGCCAGTCGGGATAGAGGCTCGGCTCGCGAGACGCGCTGGACGGCCCGGACCGCTCTCTTCGTGCGGCGTCCGGGGAAACCGTGCGCACGAAATCGAAGCCTTGCAGCGCCGTGTGGTCCTGGGTGCAGGCGAGCAAGCGCTTTCCGTCCACACGGGTCAACCGGGCGCCGCCGACAGCGAAGGGCGACACCGAAGTGCGCAACGGATAGCCGTCGAAGCCGTGGCCGTCGCCGAGTTGACCCGGCAGCCGCCGCCCGTAGCCCAGAAACACGGTTATGCTGTCGCGCGCCTGTCCCGGGGTCACCCAGACCGGGCCCTCGACACTGCGGCCTCCAGCCTCCACGCGAACTATGTCGCCGCTGTCGATGCCGCTCCCAATATGGTTTGCCTCCGCGAACGCGGGGCTGACTGCGATGACGTTGTCCCAGGTCACCTTGTTCAGCGGCTTGGGCAGTTCCTGCAGCCAGGCATTGTTGGCGAAGCGTCCGTCCCACAGGGACGGATCGGGCCGGAACAGCACCTCGAGCCCCGGCGCCTCGGATGCGAAAGCCGCCGCAACGCGCGCCGCCGACACCGCCGCTTCAGCGGGCGCACTGTTCGCGATGAAACCGTCGAGCAGCGATGTACGCCAGGTTTCGTCGAACGCCCCGCCCCACGCCCCACGCCAAGTTTGCGTCACCAGATCGTGGTCGGAGGCGCCGAGCCTGCCCTGCACGGCTTCCAGCACCGCGTGCGCAGACCGCACGTCATAGAAGGGACGCACCAGCGGCTGCACGAGACTCACGGTCCCGTCGACGGCGCGCGCATCGGTCCAGCTCTCCAGGCAGTGCTGAATCGGAGCGCGCCAGTGGCAAAGGGCTGCGGTCTCGTCGTCGTGCAGGCCCGCGTACACGCGCACGCGCGCCCTTTCCATCGCCCGCGCAAAGCCGAGATCGGCAGGCGCGGTAAAGACCGGGTTGGCGTCGAGGATCACCAGCGTATCGACCGCGCCTCCCTGCAGGTCCCGCACCAGGGTTGCGAGCGACTGCGCGCCGTCGGGCGGCGACAGGGCGGCCGGTTCGGCGAAGGCGATCGTGCGGCCGAGCGCCCCGATGCGGGCGTTGAGCGCAACGGCCAACGCCTGCACCTCCGGCGCATGCTGGGCGCCGACGGTGACGAGGGCGCGGCCCTGGACCGCTTTCATCGCGCGCGCCGCGCGCTCGAGCCACTGCTGTTCGAGCGCCGACAGGGTCGGCATGGTCGCGCTGTCGCCCAGCGCGGAGGAAAGCGCCTGCGCCAAGGCGGGGATCCTTCCGTGCGCCGCGATCAGGCGGTCGCCGGCCACCGCGCCGGTCAGGCTCGGGGTGGGTTCCGCAACGAACAGGCGCGCCTGTCCCTGCCCGGTCTGAAAGGCGCGCCGGCGCGTGCTCCACTGCCGCGCGTTCAGGGTCTGCTGCGGGCCTGGGCCCAGCAGGTCGTCGTCGAGGCTGACGATCACCTCCGCCTGGTCGACATGCAGCCGCCGGTCCAGAGGCTTGCCGAACGCGAGCCGCGCCGCTTCGAGACGCAGGCCGTCGTCGAAGGGTTCGAATAGATGCCAGCGCGCCTTCGGCCAGCGCTGCATCAAGTCGTTCAGCTGGCGCGCCAGTGTCGGTGAGGTCGAGGCGCCGGTCAGCAGGCGAAAGCCTTCGCCCTGCCGCGCGTTCAACCGCGCGGCGTTTTCGACCATCGCGTCGTCGAACGCGGCCCACGCCGCGGGCCGCCCCTCGAACTTCGGACCCTGGGCGCGGTTTGGATCGTAGAGACCAAGCAAGGCCGCCTGGGTAAAGGCGTCGGTCGCGCCGCCGCTTGCGGGATGCTTCGGATTGCCTTCGAGCTTGGTTGGGCGCCCCACATGGGTCACGCCGATCACCGGCTGCGCCCAGCCGGCCATGATCACAGCGGTGGCGTAGTGTTTGGGGTTGTCCGCGGTCTCGAACTCGGGCGCGGTGACGTAGGGCATGGCGCGCACGTCGCCCTGCTGCGAACAGCCCGCGACGCCCAACAGCGCCAGCGAGGCGCCCATCACCTTCAACAGCTCGCGCCGTCCCCGGTCGCTGAGCCCTTCGAAGGCCGCGGCGAACTCGGCCTCGATCGCCGCGTCGAGGTTTCCGTCATGCGCCTCGACGGCGCGCCAGAACCGGCGGCCGGTGCGGCTGCTGAGTCGCGAAGTGTCGATGTCCACGCGCGCCTTCACCGGTGACAGGTCTCGCAATTGATCAGGCGGGAGGGTTCGATGCCGAAGTGTTTCATCGCCTCGATCCCGTAGCGGCGATGTTCCGGGACCGAATCCCAGGCGCTCCAGTCCATGCGCGTCACCTGATCGGGCGGACGCAGCTTCGGGCCAGGATCGCGGTGGCAGTCGGTACAGAACCGCATCAGGAACGGATGCGCGCGCTGGGTCAGCGGCATCTCATCGATGCGGCCGTGGCAGGCGACGCACGGCACGCCGCGGTCGATGTGGATCGAGTGATTGAAGAAGACGTAGTTTGGAACCTCGGACACCCGGTTCCAGACCAGCGGCTTGTCCTCAGCCAGGCTGTCGCGCACCGGCGCCAGCGCCGCGGCGCCCGTCCAGAGTTGCGAATGACAGGTCATGCAGGTGTGGGTCGGCGGAAATCCCGCGTTGGCGGAGGTCTCGACGCCCGTGTGGCACATGCGACAGTCGATACCGAGGTCGCCGACGTGATGCTTGTGGCTAAAGGGCACGGGCTGGTCGACGACCATGCCGACGCCGGTTGCGTAGTCGGAGTTCACATAGCCGGCGAACAGGAAAGCGCCGAGGGTCAGCAGAAAGACGGTCGCCAAGGTCGTCGCCCTGAGCCAGGTGTCCGCCGCGGGCGTGAAAATCTGCGCCATCGGCCTCCCCCGCACGCGCCAACGCCCCGCTGGCGGGGCGACGCAAGCCCAACGATTGAGAGGCGGCTTTGGGTCCACAACCGGGAGAGGCGTTGTGGACCCGCAATGGCTACGCTGGCGGCGCCGAAGGCGCGGCGCGGTCAGTCGTCGTTGGCGTAGTCCTCGTCGGCTTCCTTGTTTTCCTGGGCGCGACGCTTTTTCTCGGCGTCCGACGCCGTGTCGAGGCTCGTGCGCAGCACCGGCTGATGCTTGGCCGACTGCGCCTGGTTGAAGACGGCGACATCGCCGGACATCAGGGCCGCGTAGTGGGTGTCGGCGGTGGCGAGTTGACCCTCGACCCAGGCCAGTTCCTTCGGCTGCGCGGTGGTGGGACCGTGTTCAGCGCCGCCCGCAACGTCGCCGGCGCCCTGCCCGATCTCGGCGTTCAGCCACAGCAGGTTGAAGTAAACCTTGTAGGCCGAGATGTAATATTTGTCGTCGGAGGGAGCGAGGTCCTTGGAGAACATCTCGTTCTCCACCGCGTGCAGTTTTTCGTCCATGGCGGCGTAGGCCGCCAGCTGCGTCGCGTCGCTGGTCTTTGCGCGCCACGTTTCGATCTGATGGCGCATCTGCTCCAGCAGATTGATCTTCGCGGCGACGTGATCGACGTCGGCGGCGATGCGCAGTTGCAGGTCGGTCTGCGCCTTCAGGTCCGTGGCGGAGCCCGGGCTGTGCGGGTCGAGCAGAATGTCGAGCGGCGCCGTCTGCGTCGCGCCGTCCACGGTCAGGCGCACGGTGAAATGCCCCGGCGCCACCATGGGTCCGCGCTGGTGCGTAGACATCCCCCAGTGGGTCACCGGCCGTGAATCCTTGCCTTTGAACCGCGCTTCTTCCCAGATGTGCGGGTCTTCCGGCGGAAGGGTGCGCAGGATGACCGTGTGCAGATCTTCGTAGCGGAGGTCCCACTTCACCCGGTTCAGACCCGGGCGCGCCGGCTGGGTCAGGGTGCGGATCACCTGGCCCGCACTGTTAATAATCTCGACCTTGGCCGCGGCGCCCGGCGTGCCCTTCAGTTCGAAATCGACGAAGGCGTTCTCGCCGCGATTGAAGCGCCAGGTCGGACGCGGGTCGAACAGGCGCGCGCTTGCGGTCGTGGGTTTCAGCGCCTGCTGTTCGAGCGGGGTGATGTCGTCGAGCACGTAAAAGCCGCGGCCGTAGGTCGACACGACGAGGTCGTGAAAGCGCTTCTGCACCACGGTCCAGGTCACCGGCGCCGGAGGCAGGCCTTCCTTGAACTGGGTCCAGCGCGCGCCGTCGTCGAGCGAATAGAACAGCGCATGCCCCGTGCCCGCGAACAAGAGGCCGCGCACGTTCGGGTCCTCCGACACGTTGCGAACATAGGCGAGCTCGCCCTTGGGCAGGCCGCCGGAGATACGCGTCCAGGTCTTTCCGAGGTCCGCGGTCTTGTAGATGTACGGATCGCGATCGTCGGTCAGGTGCGCGTCCACGCTGAGGTAGGCCGTATTCGGATCGAAGTGCGACGGCTCGATCGAGGTGACCGCG
Organism: Caulobacteraceae bacterium; assembly: GCA_036501825.1. Taxonomy (GTDB): domain Bacteria; phylum Pseudomonadota; class Alphaproteobacteria; order Caulobacterales; family Caulobacteraceae; genus JAFECT01. The sequence goes on from DASXZP010000012.1 coordinate 34,177, forward strand.
CCCCACTTCGGCATGTCCTTGGGCGTGACGTCGGTCCAGTCGCCGCCGCCGCGGGTGGTGTACCAGACCTTGCCGTCGTTGGTGCCGGCCCAGACCAGGCCCCGCTTGACCTGCGAGGGCGCGATGGCGAACACGACCTCGCCGTAGAACTGGCCGAGGTTGTCGCCGATCAGGCCGCCGGAAGAGACCACGTGGCTGGGATCGCGCGTCGACAGGTCGGGGCTCACCTCGCTCCAGGTCTGGCCCGCATCGGTAGTCTTCAGCACCATCTGGCAGCCGAAATACATGGTGTTCGGCTGGAACGGATCGGCCGCCAGCGGCGGGGTCCAGTGGCAGCGATAGCGCACCTGATCCGGCTGGGAATCCAGCGTGTGAATCCACGGCGGCACCGAACGCGCCAGCTTGGTGCGGTTATCCCACCGCGTCACCTCGCCTCCGTAGCAGGACGACCAGACGATGTTGGCGTCGCGCGGATCCGGAATCGTAAAGCCTGACTCGCAACCCCCCAGCGCATGCTGCCAGCCGCCATCACGGCCGATCGGATAGACCGGCGCCCGCATGGTGCTGTCGTCCTGCATGTTGCCGTAGATGTCGTAGGGAATCTGATCGTCGACCGCGACGTGATACATCTGGCCGATCGGCAGGGCGGAATAGCGGAAGCCCTTGCCGCCCACCGTGGTGATGCCGAGGCCGCCGTCGAAACTGATGGCGAAGCGCTGGGGATCCTTCGGATCCATCCAGATGTCGTGGTTGTCGCCGCCCCAGTGCACTTCCGGGAAGGTCTTGCCGCCGTCGGTGGAGACGTGGAAGCCGGAGTTGGCGATCAGCACCTTGTCCTTGTCGCCGGGCGACACTGCGATGCGAATGTAATAGCCGGCGCGACCGATCAGGGTGCGATCCCAACTGCTCACCGCCCAGGTCTCGCCGCCGTCATCCGAACGCCAGACGGAACCCTGGTTCGCGGTCTGAATCAGCGCGTAGACGCGTTTGGAATCCGTCGGCGCCACCGCGACGTCGATCTTGCCGACCGGCGAGTTGGGCAGGCCGTGGCCCTCGAGCCGCTTCCAGCTCTCGCCTCCGTCGTGGGAGACATAGAGCGCGCTGCCCGGACCGCCGGACAGTTCCGCCCACGGGTGCATCTCGACCTGCCACATGCCCGCGAACAGCGTCTTGCTGTCGTGCGGGTCCATGGCGAGGCCGGAGCAACCGGTGTTGGCGTCGGCGAACAGCACGTGGGTCCAGTGCTCGCCGCCGTCGGTGGTCTTGTAGACGCCGCGCTCCTGCTGCGGCGCGGTCATGCGGCCGAGCGCGCAGACGAAGACGATTTTCGGATCGGCGGGATCGATGACGATGTGCCCGATACGACCCGCGTCGGGCAGGCCCATGTGCTTCCAGGTCTTGCCCGCGTCGCCCGAGCGGTAGACGCCGTCGCCGCCCACGTCGATGTCGCGGATGGCCCAGGCCTCCCCGGTGCCGGCCCAGACAATGTTCGGATCGGACGGCGCAACCGCGAGTGCGCCGATGGCGGCCACGTCCTGGTCGTCGAAGATCGGATTCCACTTCACCCCGCCGTCGGTGGACTTCCAGATGCCGCCCGAGGAGGCGCCGGCGTAATAGACGCTGGGGTCGCTGGGCACGCCTTCGATGGCGGCGACGCGATTGCCGTCGTCGGGCCCGAAGAACCGGAAGGCCGGCCCCTGCGCCTGCGGAGGTTTGGGCGCTTCCTGGGCGAAAGCGGGGGCGCCCGCGAGCATCAGAGCCAGGCCGGCCAAGGTCGCGCGGAACTTGCGCATGGGTGGTTCCCCCAAATTACCGAGGTCACACCCTAGCAGACCCCGCCCAGGCCTCAAGAAAATCGTATACGGAACGCGGGACCTATTTCCCCGTCGCCGGCGACCCCCGGCCCGCCACCGTCAGGCGGGTGTTGAACGCCTTTACCTGGCCGCTCTTCAGCGCCTCCCATTTCGCCAGCTGGGTTTCCAACTGGGCGTGCAGGGAATTGTACATCGCCTGGTGCTGAGCCGTGGGCATGGTGTCGGCGTCGTCCAGCGTCGTCGCGAAGGTGGCGTACTGTTCGTTCAACATGCCGGGGAAGGCGAGGTTCGCCTCCGATCCCTTCATGTTCACCTGCATCAGCTGCTCTTCGATGGGGGTGAGCTGACCCTCGAGCACCTGGGCGTCGGCGATCAGTTTCTTGTCCTGCGGTTTGGCGGCGGAGTCGGTCTTGACCTTTTCCAGCGCCGTCTTGGTCGCGCGGATTTCATTCACCGCCCGGTGCAGACGATCGATGTCCGCCTCGGTCGCCACGGCGAGCGCCGCTTTCGCACGGATGGCGGGTTCGGAGTCCGGCACGCGCGGATCGACCACCACGGTCAGAGGCTGGGCGAAGGTCTGCCCGTTCACGCTCAGCTTCACCTGATAGACGCCGGGCGTGACCCGCGGGCCGCGCGGCGTGGGGCCGGAATAGAAGGTGCCCGGAATCTGTTCCGGGTCACTGCGGCGCAGGTCCCATACCAACCGGTTCATCCCCGCCTTCGCCGCGATGCGGTCATCAGGCACGATCTGGTCGGGCCATTCCGGCGGCTGCACCGGCTTGTCCGAGTGGGTGCTGGACAGGTGACGCACGAGGGCGCCGGACGTGTCGTAAATGTCCACGGTCAGCTCGCCCGCAGGCGCGGCCTTCAGATAGTAGTCGATCTGAGCGCCGGCGGGCGGGTTCTCGCCGAACGGCCCATGCTCGACCGAGTCCGGATAGCTGAGCCGCAGCGCCGTCTCGGGCTTATAAAGCACCGTATCGGCCATGACGGCGCCGGCTTGGCGCAGGGGCGTCACATTGTCGAGAATCCAGAAGGAGCGCCCGTGGGTCGCGGCGATCAGGTCGTCGCCGTGGAGTGCGAGATCGTGAATCGGCGAGGGCGGCAGGTCGAGCTGCAGGCTCTGCCAGCTCGCGCCGTCGTCGAACGACACGAACACGCCCTTCTCAGTGCCGGCATAGAGCAGACCGCGCCGCACCGGATCTTCGCGCACCACATGCACCACCGCGCCATTGGGCATGCCGGCCATGATCGGCGTCCAGCTCTTGCCGCCGTCGACGGTCTTGAAGGCGTAGGGTTGAATGTCGTCGAGCTTGTGCCGGTCGACGGCGATGTAGGCGGTGTCCGCGTCGTAGTGCGACGGCTCGACCGAGTCCACCGAGCCCCAGGCCGGCATCGCCTTGGGCGTGATGTTCGACCAATGGCCGCCGTCGTCACGGGTCAGCTGCACCAGGCCGTCGTCGGTGCCGACCCAGAGCATGCCCTTGGTCAGCGGCGACTCGTTCACCGAGAAGATGGTGTCGTAATACTCGACGCTGGTGATGTCCTTGGTCAGTGGGCCGCCCGAGGCGAACTGTTTGGTGCGGTCGTTGCGGGTGAGATCAGGGCTGATGATCTTCCAGCTCTGACCGTGGTCGGTGGATTTCCACAGCACTTCCGACCCCGCATAGAGCGCGTTCGCGTCATGCGGCGAGATCATCAGCGGCGAGGTCCAGTTGAACCGGTGCGCCAGCTCCGACGCCGGGTGGCCTGAGTTGTCTACCGGCCAGGGCGAGATGTCCTCATCCTGCTGGGTTTCGGAATTGTACTTGTTGAAGGAGTTTTCCGAGTCCGAATAGATGATGTTCGGATGGTCCGGATCGGGCACCACATAGCCCGCCTCGCCGCCCCCGGCCGGGAACCAGTCGCGCGGACCGATCACGCCGGTGTCGTCATAGCTGGCGATCGCGACGTTGGAGTTGTCCTGTTGCGCGCCGTACACCCAGTAGGGCCAGCGCTTGGTGTCCACCGCCACGTGATAGAACTGGGCGGTCGGTTGATTGTCCTCGGTCGACCAGGTGTCGCCGCCATCCACGGATACGGACGCGCCGCCGTCGTTGGCGTTGATCATGCGGCTGGGATTGCTCGGGTCGATCCACAGGCCGTGGTGGTCGCCGTGCCTGGCCGGCACCAGGTTCCAGGTTTTGCCGCCGTCGGTGGAGCGCAGCACGCCGGTGTTCAATACGTAGACCGTGTCGGGCGATTTCGGATCGGCGTAGGTCTTGGAGAAGTACCAGGCGCGCTGACGGATGCGGCCGTCGGTGGAGACCAGTTTCCAGCTCTTCCCTGCGTCGTCGGAGCGATAGAGACCGCCGTCGTGCGCCTCGACCATGGCGTAGATGCGGTTGGAGTCGGCCTTGGACACCGAGACGTCGATGCGGCCGAGGGGACCGGCCGGTAGACCGTTGCCCTTCAACTCGTTCCAGGTGACGCCGCCGTCAGTGGAGCGGAACAGGCCCGAGCCCGGACCGCCGCTGGTGAAGGTCCACGGCTGGCGCTCGACCTGCCACAGCGCGGCGTAGACGATTTTGGAATTGTTCGGGTCGAAGGTGACGTCGATCGCGCCGGTGTGGTCGTCGCGGTAGAGCACCTTGGTCCAGCTCTTGCCGCCGTCGGCGGAGCGGAAGACGCCGCGCTCGCTGTTGGGGCCGAAGGCGTGGCCGAGGGCGGCGACCATGACGATGTCGGGATTGGTCGGGTCAACGATAACCGCGCCGATCTGGCGCGTGTCCTCGAGCCCGATATGGGTCCAGGTCTTGCCCGCGTCGGTCGACTTGTAGACGCCGTTACCCCAGGTGATGTTGCCGCGCAGCGCGCCTTCGCCCGAGCCGACATAGATGACGTTCGGGTTGGACGGCGCCACTGCGAGCGCGCCGATGGAGGATTCGTCCACGCTGTCGAAGATCGGCTTCCAGGTCGCGCCGGAGTCGGTGGACTTCCACACACCGCCCGCGACACCGCCGAAATAGTAGACGCCGGGTTGGCCCTCGACGCCGCTCACCGCAATAGCCCGGCCGCCGCGATAGGGGCCGATTCCGCGCCAGTGGAGGCCGGAGTAGACCGCCGGGTCCACCTTGACCGTAGCCGCGGGCGGCGACGCGGGAGACGGCGCGGTCTTCCTAGCCGGAGCGGCGGCGGCGGCCGTAGCAAGCGCCAGGACGGCAAGGCTGGGCGTGATGAGGGCGGCGAGCCGACGCGAGGTGGAGCGGGTCACTGGGTATCTCCCGGACGGGGCGCAATATCGCTGAGCGCCGCCTCGCCCGGCCCCGGGGGTCGGCGGCAGGGGCAAGCTAGAGCCCACGGCCGGGAAACGCACGATTTTTCGTGGCGGGCGCACCTAGCCGCTGCGACAATGGCCGCGAGGGAGACGATCATGACACCAATCCGCTGGACCGCTTTCGTCGTCGTGCTGGCCCTGGCCGCCCAGGCCTCGGCCGCTTCACCCACCGCCCAACTGAAAGGCCGCTGGGCGTTCGATTGGGCGCACGATCCCGCCAAGGCGAAATGCCAAGTGGTCGACGGACAATTGCTGAAGGATTTCCAGTCGGCCGCCTACGTGTGCGAGCCGACCGAGACCAAGACGACCACGACCGGCGCTATGGCCGCCGACTGCCGACGCTCACAGCCGTACAAGGACTACCTCATCTTCCGCACCAAGGCGCTGTGCGAGGCCGAGCGCCTCGCCCAGGCCGCCAACGGCGACTGAGCTTTAGCCGGCGCCGGACCCTTCAGAACACATTGCGCAGGATCTGGATCACGTAGCCGTCGGACTCCTGCACCAGCGCGATCGAGCCGTCGAGCCAGACCCATTTGCACCCGGCCGGCGGCCGCGGCAGGCCGTAGGACGACCAGTCGGTAAGGCCGTAGGCGGTCGCACAGGGCGGTGCGAGCACACCGACTTCGATGGTGTCGAACCGGCAATCGGTGCTCTCGTCGACATAGCCGATATCGGGAATGAAGCGATGATGGTGATGATGATGTCCGTCGTAGTCTTTGAAGCCTGAACGGCCCTTCCACCAGTCGCCGCCGCTCTTTTTCCACGCCGTGTTGTGATCGACGTCGACGTGTCTCTGACGCCAGAGCGAAGCCTGCTGATCGCGGGCGCCTTCGCGAACGCTCATCCCGGGGCCGCGAGGTTCGCTGTGAACCGCAGCGGATGCGGAGCCGCCGACAGCCCGGGCCCCCCCGTTTTCGGAATGGACGCCGCCGCCGGCGCCGAACGATCCGCCTCGACCGCTGACCGATCCGCCGCCGCCCGAGTGACCGCCGCCGGAGCCGCCGCCGCCACCACCGCCGCCCTCACTGTGTGAGCCGCCGCCGCCACTCGAACTCGAGCTGGAACTGCTGCTTGAACTGGAACTGCTGCTACTCGAACTCAGCGGTGCTCCGCCGCCGCCCCCGCCGCCTCCTGGAGGACTGGCAAACACGGGCGCGGCGAACGCGAACGCGACACAAGCAACCGAAACGGCGAGAACCGAACGATAGGCCATAAGGACGCTCCTGTTGTTGTGCGCCCCCCGCGTCTTACGCTGAACTTACCGTTGAACGGCGCCGCCGCGCGCTTCCGTCGCGAGGCTCACGCGCAGGTGGTGCGGTCGTTGCTGCAGATGTCGCCGCTCCAGCCTACGGTGTTGCGGTAGCGGATCTGGAGGAAGGCCCCCCGGCAGCCGAGCACGGTGACGTCGTACTCGTCCGGCCCGAAGGTATAGATCGGCTTTCCGTGCGCGCTGGGTTCGGCGTACATCCGCCCCCCGTGCCAGACCCGCACGTCGCCCAGCATCGACTTGTGCACCCAGCCTAGATGACCGCCGGGAAGGTCATGCTCACTGTCGTCGTCGCCGTTGTCGGGGAATACCTCGTAGCGGTCGATCTGGTACCAGTCGCCGGCCATGCCCACCACATGGACGCGGATCCAGTCCGCGGGGCGGATCACGGTGCGGATGTTGTTGGGCAGGACCTCGGGCGTGGCGCGCACGTTCAGCCCCTTGGGGTCCTTGTCGACGACGTTCAGCTGTACGTCGCACGCGACGCTCGGTTGCAGCGGGACCGGCGCCTTGGCGGCGATCGAAGCAGAGGCGGTCAGGGCCAACGCCGCAACCCCGCCCAAGCTGACGAATTTCAAGATCATCGCGTCCTCCGGCATTACGGATATTTAAGTTGAATTCGGGGTTGCTCAGGCCGGGCAACGGCTCGGCCTTAATCCAGACCTTAACCGGCCCAGAATTACCGCGATTTCATTTGTTAGCCAAAGGGGCCGGTCGCATGACCGGACCAGAATACCGCGTCGGGGCCAAGGGGCTAGGCGGCGCGGCAAGAGTTTTCAGGGCGCAACATGCGGATCAAGCGATCCTATATTTTCGCAGGCGCGATCTTAGGCGCCGTCGTGGGCTTCTTCGCCCTCTCGGCCGTATTCGGGGCCAAGTCGAAGCCCGCAGAAGCGGCGACCAGCAAGGGCGTGCAGACCCAGGCGGTGCAGGTCAACCTGATCGCGCCGACCCTGCGCGCCTACGACGTGACCATCCGCGGCCGCACCGAGGCGCCGCGCACGGTGCAGGTGCGCTCGGAAACCTCGGGCCTGGTCGCCGAGACGCCGACGGTGAAAGGATCGTGGGTGCATGCGGGCCAGGTGTTGTGCCGGCTCGCGGTCGATGCGCGCCAGGCGTCGCTCGATCAGGCCCAGGCCAAGTTGCGCTCCATGGATCTGACCTACCAGGCGAACCAGAAACTCGCCGCCAAGGGCTTCCGCTCCGAGACCCAGGTGCTGGCGGCCAAGGCCGACCTCGACCAGGCGTCGGCGGCGGTGCGCTCGGCCCAGGTCGCGATCAGACAGATCGACATCAAGGCGCCCTTCGCCGGCGTGTTCGACACGCGCGACGTCGAAGTCGGCGGCTATCTCGCGCCGGGCCAATCCTGCGGCACCGTCGTCGAACTCGACCCGATCCTGATCGTCGGCGACGTGCCGGAGGCCGACGCCAGCAAACTCACCGTGGGCGAGCCGGCGAGCGCGAAGCTGACCACCGGCGGCGTGCTGACCGGTCGCGTGCGCTACGTCGCGCACGAAGCCGACCCGCAGACGCGCACCTACCACGTCGAAGTGGTCGCGCCGAACCCGGGCCACGACTTCCGCGCGGGTCTGTCGGGCGAGATCTCGATCAAGGCCGGCCAGGGCTCCGCGCACCTGGTGCCGACCTCGGCCCTGGTGCTCGACACCAACGGCCGCCAGGGCGTGCGCTACGTCACCGCCAACAACCAGGTCGCCTTCGCGCCGGTGAGGACGTTGGAGGAAACCGCCGACGGCGTGTGGGTCGCGGGGCTCGACGGGCCCGTGCGCATCATCACGGTCGGCCAGTCCTACGTGTCTGAAGGGCAGACCGTCCGCGTTTCGCAGCGCTAGGCCGAGGGGAAGACATGAGCTTCATCGGATCCCTGATCGGCGGCGCCATCAAGCGGCGGACGGTGGTGATCGTGGTCACCGTCATCGGCTCGATCTTCGGCCTGTTCGCCTATCTGAGCCTGCCGCGGGAATCGCAGCCCGACGTCACCGTGCCCTACATCGTCATTACGGTTCCCTTCCCCGGCGTCAGCCCCGAGGATTCCGAACGGCTGCTGGTGCGCCCGCTGGAGACCCAGTTCAAGTCGCTCGAAGGTCTGAAGGAGATGAACGCCGCCGCCATTCCCGGCGCGGCCGTCGTCGTGCTCGAGTTCGAGGTCAACTTCGACAAGGAGAAAACCCTCAACGACGTGCGCGCCAAGGTCGACCAGGCGCGCAGCCGCTTCCCCCCCGACGCCCTGCCGCCCACCATCGAGGAACAGAACGTCGACCAGAACCCGGTCCTGACCGTCGTCCTGTCGGGCAAGGCGCCCGAGCGGGCGCTGTACCAGGCGTCGCGGCGACTGGCGGACCGGCTCGAAGCGGTGCCGGGGGTGATCAACGCCAACCTCTACGGCGCCCGCGACGAGCAGCTCGAAGTGACGATCGATCCGGTCAAACTCGAATCCTACAACGTCACGGTCAACGACCTCGCGCGCGTCATCAATTCCAACAACCAGCTCATCCCGGCCGGTGATCTGCAGACCAAACAGGGCGACTTCGCGGTGAAGGTGCCGGGCGTGGTGGTCGGACCCGCCGACGTGCTGGCCCTTCCGATCAAGACCAGCGGCGACAAGGTGGTCACCCTGGGCGACATCGGCGAGGTGCGGCGCACCTTCAAGGAATCGACCACCAACACCCGGATCGACGGCGAACGCGCCTTCACCATCGAAGTGGTCAAGCGCCCCGGCGCCAATATCCTGGATACGGTGAAGAACGCCCGCGCCGCGGTGGAGGACGAACGCGTACGGTTCCCGTCCACCATCAAGGTGCAATACCAGGACGACGAGAGCGAGTTCATCAACCGCACCCTCAACCTGCTGGAAAGCGGTCTGATCATGGCGGTGATCCTGGTCATGGTCATCGTGGTCGCCTCGCTCGGCATCCGCGCGGGTCTGCTGGTCGGCGCGGCGATCCCGTGCTGTTTCATGCTGGCCTTCCTGCTGCTGCAAGCGAGCCACATCACCCTGAACCAGATGGTCATGTTCGGCCTGGTGCTGGCGGTGGGGATGCTCGTCGACGGCTCCATTGTCGTGGTCGAATACGCCGACCGGAAAATGGCCGAAGGGCACGACAAGAAGGAGGCCTACCGCCTCGCGGGCGAGCGCATGTTCTGGCCGGTGTTCAACGGCATCGCCACCACGCTCTGCGCCTTCCTGCCGTTCCTGTTCTGGAACTCGATCCCAGGCAAGTTCATGAGCTTCCTGCCGATCACCCTGTTTTTCGTGCTCGCCTCGTCGATCTTCGTCGCCCTGATCTTCACCCCGGCGCTGGGCTCGGTATTCGGCAAGCGCAACGAGGAGCACGACCACAGCGCCGATCAGATCGAGATCTCCGAACACGGCGATCCGCGTGAGATGAAGGGCTTCATGGGCTTCTACGCCCGCTTTGTCGCCGGCGCGATCAAGCGACCGGTCGCGATTCTGGGCGCGGGCGCGCTCGTTATCGCCGGCATCACCGGCTGGTTCGTCACCACCGAGATGGGCCTGTTCGGCCAGCAGCCGCACCGCATCGAGTTCTTCCTCGACGAGGATCCGGACAACGTCACCGTCTATGTCCAGGCGCGCGGCAATATGTCGGTGCAGGCCCAGGACGCCCTGGTCTCCCAGGTCGAACGCAAGCTCGTCGGCATCAAGGGCGTCGACTCTATGTACGTGCGTGTCGGCCGGGTGAATTCGCTGGGCTTCGGCGGACCGCCGCAGGACTCCATCGGCCGCATCAACCTCCAGTTCCTGAAGTATGAGCAGCTGAAGACGATGGGTCTCACCGGCGACGACATCGTCGCCACCGTGCGCAAGCGCGTCGGCGAAACGCCGGGCCTCGGCGTCGAGGTGCGGCCGCCGCAGAACGGGCCCAACCCCGGCAAGGCGATCCAGATCGAACTGCGCGGCGCCGACAACGCGGCCCTGAACAAGACCGCCGACCAGGTGCTGGCGCACCTGCAGCAGGACCGCCGCCTGACCGATCTGGAAGACAGCCGCACCTCGCCCGGCATGGAGTGGGACATGGCGGTCGACCGTGAAACCGCCGGCCGCTACGGCGTGAGCGTGCTCGAGGTGGGCCAAGCGATCCAGTTTGCCACCGACGGCATTCTCGTCGGACGTTTCCGCCCCGACGACGCCCAGGACGAGCTCGACATCCGCGTGCGCTTCCCCGACGGCCAGCGTTCGCTGTCGGCGCTCGACAGCCTGAAGATCACGACCCCCAACGGGCCAGTGCCGGCGAGCTATTTCGTCACCCGCAAGGCCGGGCCGCAGATCGACTCGATCAAGCGCCGCGACAGCCAGCGCCTGGCGCTGCTTCAGGCCAACGCGCGCCCGGGCGTCGCCGCCAACCTGGTGATCGCCGATCTGAAGCCCTGGCTGACCAAGCTGCAGATGGACTCCACCGTGCACTGGAAATTCCGCGGCGGTGACGAGGACACCCAGGACGCGGGCCATTTCTTCATCTACGCGATGCTGACCTCCCTGTTCCTGATGGCGATGATCCTGCTGTGGCAGTTCAACAGCCTGTGGGGCGTGTTTGCGACCCTGTTCGCGGTCGTGCTGTCCACCATGGGCGTGCTGCTCGGCATCCAGGTGAACCTGCTCGGCACCTTCAACTACATCTCGGTGATCATGTGCGGCACCGGGGTCGTGGCGCTCGCCGGGGTCATCGTCGGCCACAACATCGTGCTGGTGGACACCTACTATCAGCTGCGCCGCAACCAGGGCCTCGACCGCCAGACCGCCGCGTTGAAGGCCGCGGTGCAACGGTTCCGCCCGGTATTGCTCACCACCCTGACCGCCGTCATCGGCCTGCTGCCGCTGATGTTCCAGATCGAGCCCAGCTTCCGCACCGGGCACATCGAATACAAGCCGCCGGGTTCGGAATGGTGGGTGCAGATGGCCGGCGCAATCGTGTGGGGTCTCAGCTTCTCGACCCTCCTGACGCTGCTGCTCACGCCCGTGATGCTCGCCCTGCCCGGCGTGCTGATGGACCGCATGAGCTGGCTGCCGCGAAAGAAGGAAGCGAAAGCACCGGGCCCGTGGGAGCAACCCGCGCCGCACCCCGCGGAGTAGACGCCTAGAGCGAACGCATGAGGTAGCGGACGGTCTTGGCGCCGCCGTGAATGGATGCGTCGCCCACGACATCAAAGCCCAGGCGCGCGTGGAACGCGTCTGAAGCGGGATTGGGCGGAACGCTGTTCACCTCGCACACCACGCGTTCGTGCCCTGCGTCGCGCGCAGTGGCGAACAGGTCCTCGTAGAGCGTGCGCGCCAAGCCACGTCCCCGCGCCGACGGCGCCACGACCACACGGTCTACGTAGACGAAGCGGGGATAGCGCGCCTTGAACCACAGGAAGTTCGGGCTGGCATAGGCGGCGTCCTGATCGAAGGCGATCAGCGCGGCGTCCAGAGCGCCGACGCGCCTAGCGTAGAACGCCTCCCCCAACAGGGCCTCGAGGTCCGCCGCGTCGAGCAGGGACAGTTCTTCAGCGTGCTCATTGTTCAACGCCAGCAGCTCGGCCTCACAGCCCGCGACCGGCGCGATCACGCCTCAACCTCGACCTTCTCGCGGATCTGGCGCTTCCAGAGCTGGGCGTATTCGCCGCCCCTGGCGATGAGCGCGGCGTGAGTGCCGTGCTCGACGATGCGGCCGAGTTTCAGCACCAGGATTTCGTCGGAGTCGGCGACCGTCGACAGGCGGTGGGCGACGATCAGGGTAGTGCGGCCCACCCGCGCCTTCTTCAGCGTTTCCTGAATGGCGGCTTCCGTGCGGCTGTCCAGTGCGCTGGTGGCTTCGTCCAGGATCAGCAGCCGCGGGTCGGCGAGCAGCGCGCGTGCAAGGCCCACCCGCTGACGTTCGCCGCCGGACAGCTTCAGGCCGCGCTCGCCCACCCGCGTTTCCAGGCCGTCCGGCAGGTTGCGGGCGAACTCGTCGAGTTCGGCCGCGTCCAGCGCTTCCCACACCTCCGCATCGGTGGCGCCCGGCTTGGCGAAGGCGACGTTGGCGCGCAGGCTGTCGTTGAACAGCGCCACGTCCTGAGGCACCAGCGCCACGGCGCTGCGCAGCGCCGCCTGACGCACCTGGCGCAGATCGACGCCGTCGATGCGCACCGCGCCCTGTTGCGGATCGATCAGGCGCAGCGCCAGGCGGATCAGCGTCGTCTTGCCGGCGCCCGACGGTCCGACCACCGCGACGGTCATGCCGGGACGGGCGGTGAAACTCACGTCCTCCAGGCCGGCGCTGCGGGCGGTGTGGCGGAAGGCGACCTGGTCGAACACCAGCTCGGCGCCGCGCCGGTCGGCCGGCGGCAGGTCGACTGCACCGGGCGCATCGGCGACGTCGGGATCCACCGCGCGCAGATCCTCCATCGCCTCCATGTCGATGAAAGCCTGCCGGATCTGGCGATAGGCGAAACCCAGGATGTTCAACGGCGCATAAAGGTTGCCGAGAATGGAGATGACCGCCATGACATCGGCAATGGTCATCTTGCCGTCCATGACGCGCAGGCCCGCAAGCACCGCCATCCCTGCGAGTCCGAGGTTCATCACAAAAGATTGCACGCTGTTGAGCACCGACAGCGATGTCGTAGATTTCACGGACGCGCGCGCATACGCCTTCAGCGCCTCGTCATATCCCTCCACCGCCCGCGCCTCAGCGCCGAACGATTTGACCGTTTCGTAGTTTAGCAGCGCGTCGACGGCGCGCCCAGCGGCCTCGTTGTCCGCCTCGTTCAACTCGCGCCTATGCCGGATGCGCCAGTTGGAGATTGCGAACGTCAGCGCGCCGTAGAGTGCGATGGTTGTCAACGCGGTCACGGCGAAGGGCCAGTCGTACTTGCCCCACAGCACAACGGCGGTGAACACCAGTTGCAACCCGGTGGGCGCCAGGTTGAAAACCAGAATGCCGAGGAGGAAATCCACGGCCCTTGAGCCGCGGTCCAGGGTGCGCGACAGAGCGCCGGATCGCTTGGTCTGATGATAGTCGAGCGACAGCGAGAGCGCATGGCTGAAGGTCTCAGATGCGGCCCTGCGCTGAGCCGACATTGATACCGTTTCGAAGATCGCGTCGCGCACCTGGGGCGCCGCTGCCGAGGCGAAGTTCACCAGGGCCCACAAGAGCGCGAAGGACGTAAAGGTCACGGCCAGCGAAAATTCGACGCCATGCACCTTGGCGATGCGATTTAGCCCGGCTGCAAGAATCAGGGGCGCGATCACGCCGATGAACTTGCCGACGACGGTCAAAACTATGGCCGCGGTCAATCGCCAGCTGAGGCCAGGGGCCCCGGAGCGCAGCACCAGCTTGCCCAGGTTTACGATCGCTTCGAAAAACGGCGTGGAGCGTTCCGCCGGCGCTTCGCTCGCGCCGCGGTCCTTGCCGCGTCCCCTGCCCTGGCCCGTGCCCTTGCGTCCGTTCACGAACGCGATGCTCCCAGCAGCAGCAGGGTCGTCTGCACCCCGCCGCCGGGCATGGCCCAGGCGATGCGCCAGCCGTCCGGTTCACGGGTCGCGGTGTAGATCTGCGTGGTGGTTCCGGCGGTGAAGTCGAACGCGCGATCGACCACATCCAGGCCGCGGCTCGACACGCGCACCTGATGCGAGCCCGGCTTGTCGACGCCGAGCCGCGCCTCCCAGAAGCCCTGACCGTCGGCGGTGGCGCGCGCCACAGCTTTGCCGTCTACCGACACGTCGACCGCGGCACCCGGCGTCGCGACGCCTGCAATCGCGACGCCGCCGCCGGAATCGAAATCGATGGTTCCGATCAGGCCGGCCTGCAGCGCCCGCGAGGGGACGCCGGCGCGCAACACCACCGCATGATCGGGCGCGTCGGGCGGCACGAAAAGGTAGCCGTCGGTCTTCAGTTGGCGGCGGCCGCTCTCCTCGGAGATGGCGATCAGCTCCGGTGCGGTGGCCGCCGGCATCTCGAGCACGAAACGCCCGTTCTTGCCGACGGTCGCGCCGTAGCGCTTCAGGTCGGTCGCCTCGCCGCTGACGCGGGCGTCCGGCGTCCGGGGGTCCGACGTCGCGGCGCCGCGAATCTCGAGGCCTCGCCCGGGCAGGGCGCTCACCGACAGAACCTGGGGCGGCGCCAGATAATCGGTCTGGCCACGCGACGAGTCCTGCGCCGCCAGCAGCGCGGGCGCGTCCTTCTGACCACACGCCGCGAGCGCGAGGCCGGCGGCGGCGATGAAAAAGAGGACGCCAGCTTTGATCTGCATTCTGCTTGCCTTCAGAACCTGGAAACCCGACCCTGGGATGGTTGCCCAAGATTGTTAGCCCCAAGATCGTTAGACCGTGTCGCGGGCGCAAGCACGCGCCGTCATTCAGCGAGGATGAAATGGCAGAGGCGGCCGAACGCCGAACCCGGCGCGTGGACTCGGTGTGCCTCTACTGCGGCTCGTCCAACGACGCCGATCCGGCGTTCCTGGCGGCGGCCGGGGATTTCGGGCGGCATCTGGCGGCGAACGGCGCGCGCCTGGTCTACGGCGGCGGCGGGGTGGGGCTGATGGGCGCGGCGGCCCGGGCGGCGCACGAGGCGGGCGGGCGGGTCCTGGGCATCATTCCCGAGTTCCTCACCGACCGGGAAGGCATCTATGGCGCGGTCGAGACCGTGGTCGTGAACGACATGCCGACCCGCAAGCTGCGGATGTTCGAAGAATCCGACGCCTTCGCCGTGCTGCCGGGCGGTATCGGAACCCTGGAAGAGATCATCGAGCTGTTGTCCTGGAAGCGGCTGGACCTGCACCGCAAGCCGGTAGTTTTCCTGAATATTCAAGGGTTTTGGGACCCATTGTTCGAGCTGTTCCAGCATACCGTCGACGCCCGCCTGACGCCGCCGGCCTTCACCGGCGCTTACGCTGCGGTCGACCGGGTTGAGGCGATACTGCCCGCGCTCGAGGCCCAGGCCGCAGAGGCCTGAAAGGCGCCTTTCGGGTAAGTGAACCGTGATAACTTAACAACGCTCATGTTCGAAAGTACGTTTTCAATAAAAACTCACTTGACAGTCTCTTTTAAAAACGGACTCATCCGCTCGCGCCCTCCCGAACCGCGAACTGGTCGCGCGGCGGCGCCGAACCCAGGAGACCGTTCATGCGTGGTTTCATTCAGATCGTATCGGGCGCCGCGCTGGCGCTCAGCCTTGCCCTCCCCGCCCTCGCCCAGCCCGTCGGGACCAGCCTGACGCTGAAGGATTCGTCCAAGACCCCTGATCACGCGATCATCGACAGCGCGTTCTGGCGTTGCTCGGCGGGGATCTGCCTGGCCTCCGGCGGCGCGTCGCAACTGCCGCTGCGCGCCTGCAAGCGCGTAGTGGCGCAACTCGGCCCGGTCACCGCTTTCACCTGGCAGGGCCACACCCTCAGCCCCGAAGACCTCGCCACCTGCAACGCGGCGGCCAAGGCGTAAGAAGGGAAGAAGAGAGTCCACGGACCCACACGGACTCACACGGAAAGAGATTCAACCACAAAAACCACGAAGGCCACAAAGAGGTCGTGTCTTCGCGATCGGCGTTGCGAGGCACGACGCGCCTTCGGCGCGTTTCTGATGCGGCGGAGCCGCTTTCAATCTTCTTCGCGGCCTTTGTGGTCTTCGTGGTTCGGTTTTCTTTTTTCCGTGTGAGTCCGTGTGGGTCCGTGGACTCGCGTTCTTATGCCGCTTCCCCGCGCAAACGGCGCTCGATTTTCTCGCGCCCGATAAGGGGCGCGAGGGTCGCCATGTCGGGGCCGTGGTCCTGGCCGGTGATCGCCTTGCGCAGCGGCATGTAGAGCGCCTTGCCCTTCACGCCGGTGGCCTGCTTCACGGCCTCGGTCCAGGTCGGCCACATCTGCGTGTCCATGGTCTGCGGCAAAAGCTCCGCGGCCTTGGCGAGGAACGCCGGATCGTCCTGCGACGGCGCAAGCGGACCGCGCACCACTTCGGCCCAGGTGGTCACATCGCTGAACTTGCCGAGATTGGCGCGCACCGTATGCCAGAACGGCTCGCCCAGGTCCGCGTTCAGCGCGGCAAGGCGCGGCTGGGCGGTCGCATAGTCCATGGCGTGCAGCACCTGGGCGTTCAGGCGCTCCAGGTCGGCGGTGTCGTAGCGCGCCGGGTGACGGCCCATCTTGTCGAAGGCGAACTCCGCGCCGAGCGCGGCCAGCGATACGCCCGGTTCGAGGTTGTCGCTGGTTCCGATCTTGGCCAGGTGGCTGGTGATGGCGAGCGGTTCGAACCCGTCATCGCGCATCTGCCCGACCGACAGTGACCCCAAACGCTTGGACAGCGCCTGACCGTCGGCGCCGACCAGCAGCGCCATGTGCGCAAAGCCCGGCTCCTTGGCGCCCAGCGCCTGGAAGATCTCGCTCTGGGTGCCGGTGTTGGCGACGTGATCCTCGCCGCGGATCACGTGGGTGATGGCCATGTCGATGTCGTCGACCACCGACGGCAGGGTGTAGAGATAGGCGCCGTCCTCGCGGATGAGCACCGGATCCGACATCGAGGTGGTGTCGACCTCGCAGTGCCCGCGCACCTCATCGTTCCACGCGACGCGGCGGCCGTCGAGTTTGAAGCGCCAGTGCGGACGCCGGCCCTCGGCCTCCAGCTTGGCGCGCTCCTCATCGGTCAATTTCAGTGCAGCGCGGTCATAGATCGGCGGCAGGCCGCGCGAGAGCTGCACCTTGCGACGCCGGTCCAGCTCCTCCTGGGTCTCGTAGGCCGGGTAGAGCTTGCCGGACGCGCGCAGCTTTTCCGCCGCCGCGTCGTAGACCGCGAAGCGCTCCGACTGCCGGTAATACTCGTCCCAGCCCAGGCCGAGCCAGGTCAGGTCGGTCTCAATCCCGGTCTCGAACGCCTTGGTCGAGCGCTCCAGGTCCGTGTCGTCGATGCGCAGCACGAACCGGCCCTGCTGGTTTCTGGCAAAGAGCCAGTTGACCAGGGCGGTGCGGACATTGCCGACATGCAGCCGGCCTGTCGGCGACGGCGCGAAACGGACTTTGACGGACATGGAAAAAGCGACCTCTTGCGAGGCGGTTAGGTCGGTCACCGCTGGCGCGGTGTCAAGGCGGGATCAGGCCGCCCCCAGGTTGCACGGGCCGTGATCGTGGTATGGTGCCGCCGGGACCAGTCCCGGGGGGTTATTCGTGAATCGAGTTCGAGTTTTGAGCGCAGCGCTGGCCGCGTGCGCGGTGTTTCCGGCGGCCCCGGCCCTGGCCCAGACGGCCCCCGTCCCGTCTTCGGCGCCTCTGCCCGCTCCGCCTGCGGCCGACAAGCCGTTGATCGCGCCCGAAGCGGCCTGGATCCACCCTCTGCCGCCGGTCAAGGCGCCCACCGACACCATCCCGGGCCCCCTGCGCGATATTTCCGACGAGCTGCAGGGGCGGTTCGGACCGGACGCGGATGAATTCTATACGCACAAGTCGGTGCAGGTTCTCACGACGCAGGGTCTGGCGGTCGGAAATCTGGCGATCGCGTGGAATCCCGAAACCGACGTGCTGACCCTCAATCACATCCGCATCCTGCGCGGGGCCGAAACGATCGACGTTTTGAAAACCCAGAAGCCCACGGTGTTGCGGCGCGAGAACAATCTCGAGCGCGCCATGCTGGACGGCAGCCTGACCGCGGTTATTCAACCCGAGGGGTTGCAGGTCGGCGACATCATCGACTTCGCCTACACCATTCGCAGGCACGATCCGACCTTGCAGAACCATTCCGAGTTCTACGGGCACCTCGAGGGGACGATTCCGATCGACCACGCGTTCGGTCGCTTCGTCTGGTCCAAGGACAAGCCGGTTCGGCTGTACCAGACCAAGGACCTGCCTCAGCCCAAGACGACCACGACCGCCGACGGCGATACCGAAGTCGTGTTCGATCTGAAGGACGTCAAGCCGCTCAAGTTTCCCGAGTTCGCCCCTACCCGCTACCGGATAAAGGGCACCTTCGAGTTCACTCAGTTTGCAGACTGGGCCGAGGTCTCCTCGGTGATGGCGCCGCTCTACGCCAAGGCGGAAAACCTGAGCGCGACGTCTCCGCTCAAGGCCGAGGCCGCAAAGATCGCGGCGGCGAGCACCGATCCCAAGGTCCGGGCATCGGCGGCGCTGCGCCTGGTGGAAGATCGCATCCGCTATCTCTACCTGGGCATGAACCTGGGCGCCTATACGCCGGCGGACGCCGACGTGACGTGGACCCGGAAGTTCGGCGACTGCAAGGCCAAGACCGTCGTGCTGATGGCGCTGCTGAAAGAACTCGGCATCGAGGCGCAGCCGGTGTTCGTATCCTCGCAGTTCGGCGATGGCCTGGACGAACGGCTGCCTGCGATGGAGTCCTTCGATCACGTGCTGGTGCGCGCACATATCGAGGGGAAGACCTATTGGCTCGACGGCACGCGCCTGGGCGACGACGACATTGATCAGCTTTCCGCACCCGCCTTTGTCTGGGGGCTGCCGGTGCAGACGAGCGGCGCGACCCTGGCGAAGATCGAAGCGACACCGCCCGCGCAACCGCTTGTGGAGATGACGGCGCGCATCGACGCTCGCGGCGGGCTCGGGTTGGCGCCGGTTCACATCGTCGACGTCATGCGCGGCGACGCCGGTTACCAGTTGAAGCTGCTGTTTGACAACGCGCCCGCCGATAAGCGTGATGACGGCCTGAAGGCCATGGTCGGCGTGACCGGCTACGCCTGGGTCTCGATCGATAAGATTTCGGGCGGCTGGAACGACAAGACACACGCCTTCGAGGTGACGGCGGACGGTTCGGGCCAGATGGACTGGGAGCGTCTCGCGCGCGGCCAGCCGTTGCGGTACCAGACCGACGTCGGCCAGATCGGCGACGTCTTTGCAACCAAGCGCGAGGCGCCCGACGATAAGGATTTGCCGTTCGCCATTGGCTTCCCGCGTTTCGACCACAGCGTCGAAACCATCCTCCTGCCGCGTGGGGGTGAGGGCTTTTCGCTGAGCGGCGCGGGCGATATTCAGACCACGCTGTCGGGGGTCGAATATGCTCGCAAGGTCAAACTCGACAAGGGCACGGTCGCCACCGAGACAACGGCGCGCGCCCTGGTCACCGAGGTGACCGCCGCCCAGGCCCTGGCCGACCACAACAAGTTGCGCGACCTGCACGAGGATGTCGTCTATATCCAGGGCCCGCTGTTCTGGCGCGACAACGATGCGGAGATCGCCATCCGCGCGACGCGCGATGCGACCTCGATGCAGGAATACATGGATCGCGGCGAAGCGCGGCGCCGGATGGGTCAGTACGACAAGGGCATGGCCGACTTCGGTGAAGCCATAAAGGCAAAGCCCGATCTGGCCGATCCGCTGAACGCGCGATGCTTTGCCCGCGCGGAATCCAACCGCGACCTCGACGGCGCCATGGCCGACTGTAACGCCGCCCTCGACATCACTCCGCGCTCGGCGATGATCATCGACAGCCGCGCCTTCGTCTGGTTCCGGATGGGCAAGCTGGACGAGGCGCTGAAGGACTACGACCGCGCCATCACCCTGTCGCCGGAAGAGGCGTCGTCGCTGTACATGCGCGGCGTCGTGAAAATCCGGCTCGGCCACGCCGACGAAGGCCAGGCCGACGTCAAGGCGGCGCTCGCGCTGGACCCGTTCGTGGCTGAAGACTACGCGCGCGACGGCATCAAGCTCTAGACGCGAGGAACCGAACCCGGCCGTCCCTGCAGCGTCTCCGGCACGAAGCGGCACAGGCGTTCGGCGAAGGCGGTCAGGCCGACCTCGCCCTTGGCCAGGGGGCCGGTGTCGTAGGATGAGGAGGCCATGCCCGCCTGCACGCGCGCGATCAGGGCGGTGTCTTCCTTGTTGACCTGGCGGTTGATGCGCCAGTTCAGATAGCGCGCCGCCTTGGCCTCGCGGCGCTCGTCGGGAAGGGCGTAGGCGATTTCGCGGATCACCGACTCGGTTGCCGACACCGGGATGAACTGCATGAAGTCCACCTGGTCCGGATAGATGTCGAAAGCGATGTTGGGCCAGAGCTTGTAATAGGCCCAGCGCCGGCGCCTCTGTTCGGGCAGATGTTCGAAGTGCGGCAGCAGAGACTGATAGACGCGCTCGCTCGGGTTGGACGACGGCCGTTCGGTGATGTCGCCCCACAGCTTCTCGACCCAGGCGTCGGCCTCCATCGCGTAGGTTCCCGCGAACAGGCGCGTCAGGCCCGGATGGGCGACGGGGATGTGCAGGGCGTCGGAATAGTTGTCGCCGATGTTCTTCCAGTTCACCGGTCGCGGCCGGATGGTGACGCGGCCGAATGGAACCAGCTCTTCCAGGCGATGCACGGTCAGCTCATCAACATAGCGGCCCATCATCTCCGCCACGCTCGGCAAGCCCGGCGCGAAACGCACGAACACGAAGCCGCAGAAAATCTCCTGCTCCACCGGCGCCAGGCCGTGGGCTGTGGGATCGAGGCCTTCGAACCCCTGCCACGCCGGCGTGCGGATCAGCTTGCCGTCGAGGCCATAGCTCCACGCGTGGTACGGGCACACCATGCGATGGCCGCAGTTGCCGCGGTCGCCTTCGAGGACACGCGAGGCGCGGTGGCGGCAGACGTTGTGGAACGAGCGTACCTGGCCGTCCGCGCCACGAACCGTGAGCACCTTCTCGTTGAGAAAATCGAGGGTGTAGTAGTCGCCTGGGTTCGGCACGTCATTGAGGTGACACACCACCTGCCACGCCTGACGGAAGACGCGCTCGCGCTCAAGGTCGAAGAAGCCCGGATCGGAATAGATCCATGCAGGCAGGCTGGTGAGGGCGGCGTCGGTCACACGCCGATACTAGGCAACGGAGCGGCGGCGGGAAGCCCCCTCAGTCGTCCCGGTGCACGCGCTCGCGGCGTTCGTGTGCTTCCTGGGCTTCGACGCTGAGCACCGCGGTCGGGCGGGCGTCGAGGCGGGCCAGGCCGATCGGCTCGCCGGTCTCTTCGCAGTAACCGTAGGTGCCTTCCTCGATCCGCCGCAGGGCTTCGTCGATCTTGGAGATCAACTTGCGCTGCCGGTCGCGGGTCCGAAGCTCGAGCGCGCGGTCGGTCTCGGAGCTGGCGCGGTCGACCAGGTCGGGATGGTTTTCGGTCTCCGCCTGCAGATTGGTCAGGGTCTGGTTGGACTCCTTCAGGATGTCCTCTTTCCAGCCCTGCAGCTTCTGGCGGAAGTATTCGAGCTGCCGTTCATTCATGAACGGCTCGGCATCGGTCGGACGATACTCGTCCTCCACGATGATCACTGACGCGGTCGCCTTCATGCGCTTCACGCTAAGCAACGCCCCCATTAGAGGACCGGGCTTATAGCCACGTCCGTTGTGGCCGACAATCGGGCAAAGGTAGCGGACAACGGTAAAGCTTCCTTACGCCGCAAGGCGTGACATTTCCGCCTTGGCCAACTCTACCGCGGCGCGAGTTTCGACCTCGTTCAGGACCTCTTCGAGGCGAGTATCGTCGGTCTGGGCCCGCTCTTCCCGGGCCGCCTGGGCCAGTTTCTGCAGCGCCGCGGTCCCCTGCCCCTCGCCGAGAATCGCCAGTTTCACCTCGTCCAGCATATCCAGCAGCCGCCCGGCGCGACGGACCGCCTTCTTCTTTCGCTCGGCCGGCCCGTCCGCTTCCTGCAGGGCCAACAGGGCGTCGACCGAGGTCACGGCTCCGGGCGCGGAAAGCTTTGAAGCGGCTGCGGTTTCTGTCGTGTCGGGGGTCTCGACCTGGAATCCGGGCGCGGCCGCGGCCTTCGAGCCAGAGCCCGACGCCGTCTGTGAGATGCCTCCCGGGCCAGTGACCTTCATGCGAATCCCCGAACCCCGCGTTCGTGAGGCGTAGTCTTGGGCCGGCGGGTTCCTGAATTCTTAACGGCCCGGCAGTTTCTGCCGCCCGGCGCCAAAGGTCGCGGACAGCGACTCATATGCTTTGATTTAAAAGGGAAATTTCGACGCTGAGGCTGGCACGGAGTTCGCATCGCGCGGAGGGAAATTATGGTTAAGGGGACCGCCCCGCATGCTCCGCTACCTCGGCTCCGTCTCTCTGCTGTCGCTCCTCTTCCTGTTCGGCTGTGACCAGGCCTATGCGGCCTCGCGCATCAAGGACATTGTCGACGTGGAGGGCGTGCGGAAGAACCAGCTGGTCGGCTACGGCCTGGTGGTCGGCCTGAACGGCACGGGCGACACCTTGCGCAACTCGCCGTTCACCAAGCAGAGCCTCGAGGCCATGCTCGAGCGCCTGGGCGTCAACACCCGCGACGCCAACATGGACACCAAGGACATCGCCGCGGTGATGGTCACCGCCGAGCTGCCGGCGTTCGCGGCCGCGGGCTCGCGCCTGGACGTGACGGTCTCGGCCATGGGCGATGCGAAGAGCCTGCTCGGCGGCACACTGATGGTGACCCCGCTGCTGGGCGCCGACGGCCAAGTCTATACCGTCGCCCAGGGCACGGTGCAGACCGGCTCGGTTTCCGCTTCGGGCGCGTCGGGCTCATCCGTAACCAAGGGCGTGCCGACCTCGGGCCGCATCGCCTCGGGCGGCACGGTCGAGCGCGAAGTGGCCTTCCAGCTCGACCAGATGCCGATCGTGCGCCTGACTCTGCACAATCCCGACTTCACCACCTCGCGCCACATCGCCGACGCGATCAACAGCCGCTATCCCGGTTCGGCCGAGTCCGAGAACCCGACGGTGGTCGCGGTGAAGGCGCCCCAGGGCCAGGACATGGTCTCGTTCATCACCTCGGTGGAACAGATGCCGGTGGACGTGGACACGCCCGCCAAGGTGGTCATCGACGAGGTCAACGGCGTGGTGGTGATGGGCGACAACGTCCGCGTCTCCACCGTCGCCATCGCCCAGGGCAACCTGACCATCTCGATCCAGGAGAAGCCGCAGGTTTCGCAGCCGGCTCCGCTCAGCCAGGGCCAGACGACGGTGACGCCGCAGTCGCAGGTCTCGGTCGACGAGGAAAAGGGCAAGAAGCTGGTGGTGATCAAGTCCGGCGTGTCGCTCTCGACCCTGGTCAACGGTCTGAATGCGCTGGGCGTCAGTCCGCGCGACATGATCTCGATCCTGCAGGCGATCAAGGCCGACGGCGCGCTGCAAGCCGACATCGAGGTGATGTGATGAGCGCCGCCGCCGCCGCGACCCTCTCCACGCCGATCAATCTGCTTCGTCCCATGGCAGGTCTCGGCTATGCGCCATCGACCGCGTCGCGCGCCAAGCTGAAGTCGACCGCGGAGGCGTTCGAAGCGAGCTTCATCGGCCAGATGCTGTCGCCAATGTTCGAAGGCCTGTCGACCGCAGCGCCCTTCGGCGGCGGGGAAGGCGAAGGCGCGTTCCGTTCGTTCCTGGTCGACGCCATGGCAAAACAGATGGCCAAGGCCGGCGGCATCGGCCTGGCGCCCACCATCGAACGCGAGATGGTGCGCATGCAGTCCCTGAACGGTGCCGGCGCGACCGCGGCTGCGGCGACTACCGCGCAAGCCGCTACGGCGAAGGCGCCCGCAACCGACGAGGACAAGGACTGATGACCCTGTCGGCGACGGATGCGAACGATCGGGTGGAACAGCTCATCACCCTGACCGAACGTCTGACCGAGCGTCTCGGGGCCGAACTGGTGCTGTTCGAGAAGCGCAAGCCGCACGAAACCGCGCAGACCCTGCCCGAGACTGCCAACCTCGCGAACCTCTATCGGCGCGAAGCCGCAAAGGTGAAGGCCGATCCGTCGCTGATCTCCGGCGCGCCGGCGCCGGCGATGAAGCGTCTGCGCGCGGCGACGGAAAAGTTCGACGCCGTGCTCGCCAAGCACTCGCGCGTGCTCGAAGCCGCCAAGGTTCTCACCGAAGGCCTGGTGCGCGCCATCGCCACCGAGATCCAGCGCCAGCGCAAACCGGTCTCCACCTACGGCGCCAACGCGCGCGCCAATGTGGTGGATACAAAAGCGGTCACGCTGAACCGGCGGGCCTGAGGCGGCTATTCTCCCGGCTTCCGCGGGAATGAGCGCAATTAAGTGCGTTTGTTCAGCCCAGCGCGAGCACACGCTCTCGCGCAGCGAGCGGCGCCTCCACGGCGGCGTCGATCACCGGCGGCCACAGTTCGCGGCTGACCTGGCGCCACAGGGCGTTGATCTCGACGGCGGCGTTGCTGCCCGGTTCGGCCTCTTGCGCGGAGAGGCCCTGGCGCACCGCGTTCTGGTAGGCGGTGCGATAGCGCAGGCCCACGTCGGCGACGGGCAGGCCCAGGCGTTCGAGTTCGCTCACCGTCTCACGGATCAGTTTCGGTTCGGTCCCGCGGTGGCGGATGGGCGCCTGGTTCAGCACGAACAGGGCGCGGCGGTTCATGTTGGTCACCAGTTCGACCGTGCGCACGATGGCCTTCAGGTCGAAATAGCAGGGCCGCACCACGATCAGGCAGAGGTCGGCGAAGCGCACCGCCTCGGCGCTCTCCATGTCGCTGGACGGGCGGGTGTCGAGAACCATCAGGTCTACGCCTGAGCGCACAGCGGCCTGGCGCGCGGTGAACAGGGTGCCGACCTTGGTCTCGGCCACGTCGGGGCCGGCGATCTTGCGCTCTCGGCGCCAGTCCAGCGCCGAGCGCTGGGGATCCATGTCGCTTAGGATGGTGGAGCGTCCATCCCGATACGCCGCCGTCGCCAGATGCAGCGCAACCGTCGTCTTGCCCGTCCCGCCCTTGCGCGAGAGCACCGCTAAAGTCCGCATCGTCCCTCCGCCAGCCATGGGGGGTTAACAGAATAGGGTTCCGGCCGGCGTCACCGCGCCGACCGCAGCGACCTGAAAAGGCGGGCCGCCGTTACGCTGGAATGACTTAGGTGCATTCACCCTCGCCTTGGGGGGAAGGCTTGTCAAACCGAGTAAAACCAAGGCGAAGCGCGCCGCGGAAACCACGGTTATCGTTTATAAAACCGGGGGCGAATTGAACCGCGTTCGGAGGATAGTCCCCCGTTGCCCGATTCGAGCGCACAGACTGTCCACAGGAATTGTCCTCTTCGCCCGGAACAGTAGAGAGGGGGCATGTACACGCCCGACGCCTTCACCGAGACCGACCCGGCCGAAATCGACGCCATGATCGCCGCCGCGCGGCTGGGCGTGCTGATCACCCACGGCCGCGACGGTCTCAACGCCACGCACCTGCCGTTTCTCTACGACGCGGAGCACAAGACGCTGACCGGCCACGTCGCGCGCGCCAATCCGCATCCCGCGATGGCGGGCGGCGGCGACGACGCCCTGGTCGTGTTCAGCGGGCCCGACGCCTACGTCTCGCCGCGCTGGTACCGGTCCACAGCCGGGGACCAGCGGCACGTGCCGACCTGGAACTATGAGGCGGTCCACGTTTGCGGCCGGCTGACCTGGTTCGAGGATGGGGACGCGCTGCGATCGACGGTCCAGCGCCTGACCGAGCGCCACGAAACCCACATTGTCCCACCCTGGTCGGTGGACGAAGCCGATCCGGCCTACGTCGAGCGGTTGCTGGGCGCCATCGTCGGCGTGCGGGTGGAGATCACCCGCATCGAGGCGAAACGGAAGCTGTCGCAGAACCGGAGCGCGGCCGATCGGGGGGCAGTGATCGCGGCGCTGGAGGCGTCGGACGACGCGCGCGACCGCGAACTCGCAACGCGCATGCGCACGCTAAAAACGTGAAAAACGCTTATAAATAAGAGATTCTAGAAATGCGACGGGGGCCGGCGACGAGCGCCGACCCCCTGTCGACTTGCAGGTCAGGTCTTACGAAGCAGCCGGAGCCGCAGCGACCTTCTTCTTGCGAGAGGACTTCCGCTTCGCGGCCTTGCGCTTGGCAGGCTTGCGGGCGGTCTTCTTAGCAGCCTTGCGCTTGGCAGGAGCCTTGCGCTTCTTGGCGGCGGATTTGCGCTTCGTGGTCTTCTTGGCGCTCTTCCGCTTCGCGGCCTTGCGGACGGTCTTGCGAGCCGTCTTCCTGGCCGGACGCTTCTTGGCGGCGGACTTCCGCTTGGCGGCCTTCCGCTTCGGGGCCGCGGCGCGCTTGGCGACGGGCTTACGCTTGGCGGCCTTACGTTTGGCAGCCGGTTTCTTTCTTACGCTCTTAGCCATGTACAGCACCCCCGGTTGGTTGCGATACGCACACGCGCGTATCCGGGCTGATACGATTCGAGAGTGTAACTTCACTGAGTCAAATGTCCAAAAACTCAATTCAAATAATCGCACGCGGTACTCGCCAGGATGTTGAAGCGGCGAGTGAAATTTTCGAGGCGGACTATCGTCTGGAAGGCATTGCGTACAGCCTTCTCGCCGAGAATGAAGACTTAAACATCTGGAAAATAGATGCTTTTCCGAACACAGCAGAAGAAGCCGAAGTTCTTGCTGAACACTTAAATGCGTTCCGTGCACTGACGATAAAAAAAATTCGCCTCGCAGACGCAAATTGGCTCGCAATGGCCCTTTCCGGGCTGCCTCCGGTGCTCGAAGGGCGATTCGTTTTGTACGGCGAGCACGACTCGACGCGCATTCCGATCAACGCAACGAGCCTCGAAATCGACGCCGGCGCCGCATTCGGAACCGGTCATCACGGCACGACGGCGGGATGTCTCAGCGCGCTGGATCAGCTGCTGAAACGGCGCCTGTTCGCGCATGTGCTCGACGTCGGCAGCGGCACCGGCGTGCTCGCCATCGCCGCGGCGAGGACCGGATCGCAGCGCGTGCTGGGCGTCGATATCGACCCCGTGTCGGTGCGCATCAGCCGCCAGAACGCGCGGCTCAACCGCGCGCGGGCGCGTTTTGTTCACGCCTCGGGCCTGGATCATCCGACCGTCCGCGCCGGGCGGCCCTACGATCTCGTCTTCGCCAACATCCTGGCGAAACCGCTGATTACGCTCGCCCAGGACATCCGCACGGCGCTGAAGCCGAACGGCCTGGCGATTCTCTCGGGCCTGCTGCGCACGCAGGAGCGTCAGGTGAAGGCCGCCTACCTCGCGCGCGGCTTCGCGCTGGAGCGCCGCATTCCCCGCGATGCGTGGCAGACGCTGGTGTTGCGCAAGCGCTGAGGCCTTGCGGCGCGGGCCGCACAACGCGCGCTCACGCCCGTCGCCCTGCCCTCGATTTCCGCACGACGCCGGCGCCTCCACCGTGGCGCACTGCAACGGTCGCGCCGTGATCTCGCCCAGATCGACAGGTGAGCGACTCGGTTCGATCGATTGATTCCGCACCGCACCATTTCACCCCCGCGCCGCCTCCCCATCGCCGCGAGCACGCTTTGCGCCGCCGCCCGGGGAGGATTAGAAAGCGTCCATGCGCCAGACCTTCGATGAAACCACCGACCGTTCCTTCGGACCCAGGCACCTGCCGCGCGTGCGCGAGCGCATGGTCGCCCAGGGCCTCGACGGCTTCCTCGTGCCGCACGAGGACGAACATCAGAACGAGTACCTGCCCAAGGCCAACGAGCGGCTGAGCTGGCTCACCGGCTTCACCGGTTCGGCGGGCGCCGCGGTGGTGCTGAAGGACAAGGCGGCGGTGTTCGTCGACGGGCGCTATACCCTGCAGGTTCGCGATCAGGTGGACGAGGGCGTGTTCGAGATCCGCGACCTCGTGGACGGCGGCGTGCCGCTCTATCTGGAGAGCGCATCGCCGCGCGGCGGGGTGATCGGCTATGATCCGAAACTGCACTCGCCCGACGCTCTGCACTGGCTGCGCACCGCGGCGGAAAAAGCGGGCGCAACGCTAAAAGCAGTGTCCCACAACCCTTTGGATGAAGCGTGGGGCGCAGAGCGTCCGGCGCAACCGCAAGCGCACGTGGTTCCGCAGGCGCACGAATTCACCGGCGAAGACTCCTCATCCAAGCGCGAACGCCTGGGCCATGCGTTGAGCGAACAGGGCGCCGATGCGGCGGTGCTGACCTCGCCAGCGGCCATCGCGTGGCTGTTCAATGTGCGCGGCGGCGACGTGATCCGCACGCCCCTGCCGCTCGGTCAGGCGATCCTGAAGAAGGACGGCTCGGCGGAACTGTTCCTCGATCCCGCCAAGGTCAGCGACGAACTTCGCGCCTGGCTCGGCAACGGGGTCAGCCTCGAAACCGGCGACGCCCTGCCCGCCGCGGTGGATCGTCTGGCCGGCGCCAGCGTGCTGGTCGATCCCTCGCAGTCGTCGTCCTGGTATTTCGACCGGCTCGAACGCGCCGGCGCCCAGGTCGTCCGCGGTCAGGATCCGACCACGCTGCCGCGCGCCTGCAAGAACGATGTCGAGGTCGAAGGCTCGCGGCGCGCACACGCCCGCGACGGCGCCGCCCTCACCCGCTTTCTGCACTGGGTCGCCACCGAGGCGCAGACGACCCTGCCCAGTGAAACCGAGATTGTAGAAAAGCTCGAAGGCTTCCGCGAAGCGACCGGCGCGCTGAAGGACCTCAGCTTCGACACCATCGCCGGCGCCGCCTCCAACGGCGCCATCGTCCACTATCGCCCGACCAGGCGGCTGGCCAAGGCGATGGAGAAGGGTTCGCTGCTGCTGGTCGACTCAGGCGCCCAGTACCTCGACGGCACCACCGACGTGACCCGCACCGTGGCGGTCGGCCAACCGAGCGACGAGATGCGCCAGCGCTTCACCCTCGTACTGAAGGGCCACATCGCGCTCGCCCGCATCCGTTTCCCGCACGGGACCACCGGCAGTGCGCTCGACATCCTGGCGCGGGCGCCCCTCTGGTCGCACGGCCTCGACTACGACCACGGCACCGGTCATGGCGTGGGCAGCTATCTCGGGGTGCACGAAGGCCCGCAGCGCATCGCTAAGGCGCCCAACACTGTGGCTCTGCGGCCGGGGATGATCGTCTCCAACGAGCCCGGCTTCTACAAGACCGGCGCCTACGGCATCCGCATTGAGAACCTGCAGGTGGTCACGCCGGCGGCCGAGATCGCCGGCGGTGAACGTCCGATGCTGGGATTCGAGACGCTGACGATGGCGCCGATCGACCGCACGCTCATCGATCGCGCGCTGCTCGACCACGACGAACGCGCGTGGCTCGACGCCTATCATGCGCGCGTGTTGAAAGTGGTCGGACCGCAGGTGGAAAACGATGTGCGTGCGTGGCTCGAGAAGGTCTGCGCGCCGATCTGAGGCTATACTGAGGCCAATACTCCACTCTATTGGCGGCGCCCGGAAAGCCTTACGTCGTAAGGGATTGGCCCCCGGCGGCCCGGCCGGTGGACCTCCGCCGCAGGCCGCCCTATACTAGTAGCTATGACTACTAATATCCCACCCGAACAAGCCCTCGCCGCCCTCGGATTCACCGAGATGGAAGCGGCGGTCTATTGCGAGCTGCTGCGCGGCGGCCCGGCCACCGGCTACCGGCTGGGGCAATCGATCGGGAAGGCGGCGGCCAACACCTACCAGGCCCTGGCGCAGCTCACCCAGAAGGGCGCGGTGTTGGTCGACGACCGGGATGCCAAGACCTACCGGGCGACTCCGCCCGCGGAACTCCTGGCCGCCCTCGAGCGGGGCTTCGTGGACCGCCGGGCCCAGGCGCTCGGCGCGCTGGAGGCCCTGAAGCCGGCCGGGCCGGACGACCGCATCTACCAGCTCTCGACCCCGGCCCAGGTGTTCGAGCGGGCAGCGGCCATGATCCGGCGGGCGAAGGAGATCGTCCTCTTCGACCTGTTCGCCGCCCCCCTGGCCCAGCTCGCACCCCAACTGGCCCAGGCGCACGGGCGCGGCTTGGCCGTCGCGGGCCTCGCCTATGCCGAGACGCCCGCCCTGCCCTTCACCGTCGTGACCTCTCGCAATGCTGCGGTGGCGGCCGAGCGCTGGCCCGGCCAGCAGGTCAGCCTGGTCGCCGACGCGCGCGAGCACCTGACCGCCCTGCTCACGCCCGATGGTCAGTCGGTGCGCCATGCGGTGTGGAGCGACAGCGCCTATCTCGCCTGCCTGAAACACTCCGGCCTGGCGTCGGAGCTCCGTGTCTCGCACCTGGCGCCCTCGGACGCGGACCCGCTGAACGCGCTGTCACTGCTCCGCGCCTTTCCGCCGGGCCTTCGCACCCTGATCGGGCCGGCCCGTGAAGCCCAGGACCATGTTGCATGACCCTCCGCATCGCCCTCGCCGCCCTCGCTTTTGCGATCATCGCGCCCGCAGCCGCGCAGGCGGATCAGGTTTCAGATCTGGTCGACCGTTATGTCGGCTGGCGCGGCGGCGCGGCGTTCGAGCATCTGACCTCGATCCGGGAGAAAGGTCGCCTGGAGACCGCCGGTCTCAGCGGCACGCTCGACATCTCGATGGAGCGCGGCGGACGCCAGCGCAGCGACGCCGACCTCGGCGTGGTGAAAAGCACCTCGGTTGTGGACGGCGACGCCTCCTGGGACACCACCCAGAGCGGACAGATCGAAAACGCGGAGGAGGCCGCCGTGCGTTACGCGCGGCGCGAGGCGGCGCTGCAGTTCACCGACGCCCTGCGCGGGCAGGACGGCGCCGGCGACCGCTATCTGGGGACCGAGACGCGCGACGGCCGCACCTGGGGCGTCATCCGGGTGAGCTTCGGCGACGAAGACACCTACGACGCCTTCATCGACCCGGCGACAGGCGAGCTCGACGGCTTTCGCATCAACGAGAACCGCAAGGCGCGCTTCGAACGCTTTGGCGACTGGCGCATGGTCGGCGGCGTGCGCATGCCGTTTCTCGACGCGGTGATCGCCGACATCGCCACCGAGAACTCGACGATCACCCTGAGCGAGATCGCTCTGAACGGCCGCTTCGAGGACGCCTTGTTTGCGCGGCCGGCGGCGGTGCGGCGCGCGTCGTTCAAGGGCGGTGCGGCCTCGACCGGCTGGATCCCGTTCGAGTTCTTCGGCGACAACCGCATCTTCTTCACCGCCAAAATCAACGGACACGATACCGTCGTCCTGCTCGACAGCGGCGCCCAAACGTCGGTCGTCGACCGGGCCTACGCGGCGCAGATCGGGCTCAAGGCCCAGGGGGCGGTCACCGCCATGGGCGCCGGCGGCGCCGATACCGCGGGCATCGTCAAAGGTGTGAAGATCGAGATCGGCGACCTGACGCTGGATCAGACGTCGATCGCCGCCATCGACATCGCCGCGGTCGGCCAGCGGATCGGCCATCCCCTGCCCTTCGTGCTGGGTGGCGAGGTGTTCAACGAACTTGCCGTCGACATCGACTTCGCCAACCGCCGTCTGGCCTTCCGCGATCCCGACCGCCTGCAGAAGCCCGACGGCGCCGCCGAAGTGCATCTGAAACCGGTGCAGGGCATCCGCGCGGTTCCGGTCTCGGTGGAGGGCGGGCCGCCGGTTCCCTTCGACTTCGACATCGGCAACGGCTCGCCGCTGCTGATCTTCCCCGCCTATGCGGACCCGCACGGCCTGTTGAAGGATCGCCGCACGTCGCAGCGGCTGGGCGGCGCCGTCGGCGGCGTGCACCCCGAAACAGTCGCGACGATCCGGCGGTTGAGCTTCGCCGGCGTCGACTTCGCCGACGTGCCGACGTCGTTTCCGGGCGCGTCCAACCAGGGCCTGAATTCGAACCTGACCGTGGGCAACGTCGGTTTGCCGATCATCGACCGCTTTCATGTCATCGTCGACTTCTCGCACGACCGCGCCTGGCTGACCCCCGATCCCGAGCGCATCAAGTCGCCCTTCGTGCGCGACCGGCTCGGCCTGTCCCTGATCAATCATGCGAACGACCTGGAGGTCGAGTTCGTCTCGCCCGGCAGTCCTGCCGAAGCCGTCGGCTTCAAAACCGGCGAGCGCGTCACCCTGATCGACCGCAAGCCCCAGGCCGCCTGGCCCGCCGACGCGCTGCGCACCCTGGCCGAGCAGCCGGCCGGAACCCTGATCGAGTTTACCCTGGCGGACGGCCAGGTGCGGCGCGTTAAGCTGGCCGACTATTTCTAGACGCGCGCCAGGGCGCCGGTGACGAAGAAACCGACCTCGATCGGCCCGCCGTGCGCGGCCTGCGCCATGCGGCGGGTGAAGTCGTCGCAATAGTCCTGCTCATTGGCGCTGTCGCGTGCGTATTGGCCCGCGTAAGAGGTGGTGAGGAAAAGGCCGGCCGCCGCCGCCGGCGTGCGTTGTTCGGTGAAATCGAACGTGAACGGCAAGATGTCGGGGAATGCGCCGGATGCAGCCATCAGTTCAGGATAGGGTTTCCATTGCGTGAGACGCGGGTCGATGTGCGGACTCCACAGTCGCATCTCGTGATCCACCAGCAGCTTGGCGCTGATCGGCCCCAACACCTCGAACGGACGATAACCGAAGGCAAGGAAGACACCGCCGGGCCTGAGCGACGCTGCAACCCTGCTGCCGACGACCGCCGCATCCATCCAGTGGAACGCGGTTGCAGAGAAGACCGCGTCGAGCGGCTTGTCGAAGCTCACCGTTTCGGCCGGCGCTACGCGCACTTCGAGGCGGCGGTCGGGGGCAATCCGCGCCGCCATGTCGGCGTCCGGCTCGACCGCAATGACGTGAGCGAAGCGCTTGAGGATTTCGGGCGTCGCCTGGCCTGAGCCCGCGCCGAGTTCCGCCGCACGGGCTCGCGGAAGGCCGCACGCCTCCGCCGCTTCGTCGAACAACCAGGCGGGATAGCCGGGACGATAGCGGCGATAGCGATCCGCATGCAGGCCATATCGAGGCGAAGTCGGCCCTTCGCTCATCTTACGCCTCCCCGATCAGGGCGAGCCATTCGTCCTCGGTCATGGTCTGGACGCCGAGTTCGGCGGCGGTCTTTAGCTTGGACCCGGCGCCGGGACCGGCGACCACGATGTCGGTCTTCTTCGACACCGAGGACGAGACCTTGGCGCCCAGGCTTTCGGCGCGCGCCTTCGCCTCTTCGCGCGTCATGCGTTCCAGCGCGCCGGTGAACACCACGGTCTTGCCGGCGACGGCGGTGTCGGTCTTGGGCTTTTCGGCGTCTTCGACGGTCAGTTCAGCCAGCAGGCGCTCGACGATGGAGCGATTGTGATCCTCGGCGAAATAGGCGGCGGCGGCTTCGATCACAGCGTCGCCCACCTGATCGAGCGCGTCGAGATCGGCGATGGCGGCCTCGTCGCCCTTCGCCACCGCGTCCATCGCTTCCAGGAACGCCTTCGCCGAGCCGTAGCCGCGCGCAAGGGTGATCGCGGTGGTCTCGCCGATGTGGCGCAGGCCGAGCCCATAGATGAAGCGGTCGAGGGAAATCGTGCGCCGCTTGTCGATCGAGGTGACCAGATTACGGATCGAGGTCTCCCCGAAGCCGTCGCGTTCGCGCAGCGCATCGAGGCGTTTTTCGTCCCGCGCCAGTTTGAAGATGTCGGCCGGTTCGGTCACCCAGCCCTCGTCGTAGAACAACTGGATCTGCTTTTCGCCCAGGCCCTCGATGTCGAAGGCGCGGCGCGAGCAAAAGTGTTTCAGGTGCTCGACCCGCTGGAACGGACAGGCGAACTCGCCGGTGCAGCGGCGCACCACCGTTTCCGACCCGCCGGTGGTCGTCTCGCGCACCACCGGGGTGTGCAGCGGGCATGGGCAGTGGGTCGGGAAGTGATAGACGCGCGCGTTCTTTGGCCGCTCTGCTGTCACCACCTCGACGATCTGCGGGATCACGTCGCCGGCGCGTTGCAGGATAACCGTGTCGCCGATACGCGCGCCCAGGCGTTCGATCTCGTCGGCGTTGTGCAAGGTTGCGTTCTTCACCACCACGCCGCCGACGGTCACCGGCTTCAGCCGCGCCACCGGCGTGAGCGAGCCGGTGCGGCCCACCTGGATGTCGATGCCTTCCAGCGCCGTGCGCGCCTGCTGCGCCGGGAACTTGCGCGCGATGGCCCAGCGCGGCGAGCGCGACACGAAGCCCAGGCGGTTCTGCCAGTCGAGGCGGTCGGTCTTGTAGACCACGCCGTCGATGTCGTAGCCGAGATTGGCGCGCTCGGCCTCAAACGCGCGATAGGCCTCGTCGAGCCCCTCGGTATCGTGCACCCGCACTGAACGCGCGTTGGTCGGCAGGCCCCAGGCTTTGAACTTCGCCAGCGCCTCCCACTGGGTCTTGGCGAAGGGCGCGGACAGCTCGCCCCAGGCGTAGGCGAAGAAGCGCAGCGGGCGCGCTGCGGTCACCGTCGGGTCGATCTGGCGCAGCGAGCCGGACGCGAAATTGCGCGGATTGGCGTAGGTGCGCTTGCCTGCGGCCTCCGCCTCGGCGTTGAAACGGTTGAAAGCGTCGTTCGGCGCATAGATCTCGCCGCGCACCTCGATCAGCTCGGGCCGGTCCTTGCCCTTCAGCGTGTGCGGAATATCTTTCAGCGTGCGCAGATTGGCGGTGACGTCCTCGCCGGTGCGCCCGTCGCCGCGCGTGGCGCCTTTCACGAACACGCCGTGCTCGTAACGCAGATTGATCGACAGGCCGTCAATCTTCGGTTCCGCGGTGAACCAGACCTCGTCTTCGCCCAGCTTCAGAAAGCGGCGGATGCGCGCGACGAACTCGGCGGTGTCTTCGTCGGTGAAGGCGTTGTCGAGCGACAGCATGGGCACGCCGTGCACCACGGGCGCGAACTGGGTCGAGGGCGCGGCGCCCACGCGCTTGGACGGCGAGTCGGCGCGCACCAGGTTCGGAAAGCGCGCCTCGATCGCGGCGTTGCGTTGCTTCAGCGCGTCGTACTCGGCGTCGGACGCGCTCGGCGCCTCCTCGCGGTAGTAGAGCGCGTCATGAGCGGCGATCTCGCCGGCCAGCCATTCCAGCTCGGCGGCGGCCTCGGCCTCGTTCAGGTCCGCGGGGTCGCCGGACGCGCGAGCGGGGGATTTGGGAGCTTTCGACGGGACGGTCTTGGCGGCCATGCCCCGCCTCTTAAGGCGAAGCGGGCGGCCGGTGAAGCCCTTCCGGGCGCGGGTCGGGGCCCGGTAGGCCGTTTCGGCCAAATGGCCTAAGATCGCGCCGCCGGCCACGCCTCGGGGGGACCATGCGCGAGCTGTTCAAGTGGATCGACCGGATCGCGGCGATCATCACCATTGCGACCTTCGCTTTTTCATTGCTGCACTTCTTCGGCGCCGTGCCCATGCCGCACTTCGACCTGTCGAGCGGGCGCAAGGCGTTCGTGGCGCTGGTGGTCTATCAGGTGGTGATGGCGATCGCGGTGTCGGGGCTGAGCGCCCTGCTCTATCGCGGGATGCACATCGTGTTCCTGGCCATGCTGTTTCCGGTGATCGCCTGGTCCTTCGTCAACGTCGACGTGATGAAGACCCTGTTCGGTCCGACCGTCTGGGCGCCGGCGAGCCACGGCTGGTGGATCTTCAAGAGCCAGCAGGCGCAGAACACCGTGGGCTTTGGGCTCAGCCTGCTGGGGGCCGCGATCTTCCTGGTGCTCTACACCCTGTTGTTCGTGCGCCGCGCCGCCTACGACAAGTACCACCAGGGCGACGACGCCTCGCGCCAGCTGGCGCAGATGAACGCCATGGTCGTCGTCCTGGGCGCGGTGATCACCGCCTTTGTGGCCCACGTGGCCTGGATCTGGCTGGGCGGCGCCGACGTCGCCTGAGGCGGCCTATTTCAGATCGATCTGCAGCTTGCGCGCCAGGTCGAGGTGGTGCTGGATCGTCGGCAGCGTCTTGGCCGCCCACGCCGTCAGGGGCGCATTGGCGCCTTTCTGCGAATAGGCGGTGAACAAGGCGACCACGTCGGTGTGGGCTTTGATCTGCTGGCTGACGTAGAGGCGATCGAACTGCGCCGGGCCCGGCGATTTCAGATTGTCGAGCATCTGCTGGTGCTGAGCGTCCAACGCCGAGGGCGGCGTCACCTGCACGCCCGAGTCGGGCAACAGGCCCTTCAGCTGGTTGGTGGTTTCGGTGTGCGCCTTGACCATCTCGGCAGCGAAATGTCTCACTGCGGGGCTGAGGGCGTGCGCCTGGGCGTACTGACCGGCCTGCACCTCGTACATGTCGCTGAGCGCGGCGTTTGTGACGAAGTCCGCGTCGGGATTCGCGCTCGCGGCGTTTTCGGTGGCGGGAGGCGGCGTGGTCGGCGCGTTCAGGACCGAGGCATTGCCCGGCGCACCGGACGCCTGGTCGGCCGCCGTATTGCCGCCCGGCGCCTTCTTGCAGGCGGTGAGCGCGATCAGCGCGGTCAGAATCAGGGCGGCGGCGATCGGTCGGGACATCATGCGGGCACTCCAAAAGGCTCCGGTTCAACCGCCGCCTGCAGCCATGGTTCCGCCCAGGTTGGCTGAACGTTGCTCGCCCAGTGCGACGATCCGCCGTCTGCTGCTATCCGAGGGGTTGGCGTAGAAGCCTCCCCACGTTCGGCGCGGCAAGACTTTCCGGGCCCGGACGGCCAATTTCAGCTCGCGTTCGGCTGTCGCGGTCCAGGCGGATCGGCGGCGGCGGCGAGTGGCGGCGGGGGCCGCCAATGGGTCGCGCGGCACGCTTTCAGGCTTGCCCTCTCTTGCCCGAGATCTCGGTCGCGCGACCCTACCCTTCCCGGCTCATTCGTACGGCCACGGCCTGTTCCGCAGGAACTGCGAGAGCAGCCACTTGCAGCCCTGCGTGGGCGCAAGACCCGCGTGCAGGGTCATGCGGTCGGGGCGCCCCGCGGCATCGGCGTTCCAGAACAGGATCGCGTCGCCCTTGCGGCCCTTGAAGCGCAGGTCGAGGCGCGGAAATTCGGTCTCGCCGCCTTCGAACCCCTCGTTCAGATAGATCAGGAACGTCGCCACCCGTTGGCCGCGCTCGGCGATGACCGCCGCATGCGCCGCGTTTTCCGGATCCAGATAGTCCACGTGGCGCGCGAAGGCCTGCCCGGGCTCGTAGTGCAGGATCGCCAGTTCTTCGAGGTTCGCCACAGCAATGCCGGCGGCGCGCGCGATGCGGGCGCGTACGAGCGCCATGATCACATCGCTCTCGATCAGGTGAAACTCGGTCGAGCCGTTCGAGCGCGTGCGACTCTCGACCCCGCCGCCGGTGCCCTCATCGTACACGCGCGCCGGCTTGATGCGGCCGCGCGCCCGCTCGATCAGCCAATCGCACTGTTCGGCTGAGAGGAAGCCCTCATACGCCAAGAGGCTCGGCGCGGCCGACAGCACGCGCGGCTCGGGAACAACCAGCAACGACGCGAGATCGAGCCCGCCGGGACCCGACAGAATACGCAACTGATCGCGCGCCCGCGGCTCCTTCGCCGCCGCCGCGCGCTCCAGGGCGTCGAACGCCGCGTTCCAGTCCTGCGGCAAGAACCGGCCCGATGCGCGCATCGCCGCCGTCAGTTCGTTGGCCTCGCCGCCGCCGTTGCCGGCCGCGAGCACCAGCATCTCGGCCGCGCGGTCGGGCAGCTTCGGCGCCGCGTAGCCGGTGAGCAGCCTGGCGCCCAGGAACGTCCCCGACCGCGCATCGCCGGCGCGCGCCGCGCGTTCCAGCCAGCCCAGCGCCTCAGGATGACGTCCCTGCTGATCCAGCAGGGCGGCGTAGGCGAACTGCGCCCGGACGTCGCCCTGACGGGCCTGGGCTTCGATCTCCTCCGTTCCCGCCATAGTTCACCATGTTAGAAACCATAGTGGTTATGGCCGCAGGAAAGGTCGTGCGTCAAATTCCGGCGCCGGCTACCAGATCCGGACCCG
This sequence comes from Caulobacteraceae bacterium, assembly GCA_036501825.1. GTDB lineage: Bacteria > Pseudomonadota > Alphaproteobacteria > Caulobacterales > Caulobacteraceae > JAFECT01. Next base: position 72,096 of record DASXZP010000012.1, read on the forward strand.
GTCGGCGGGCGCGAGGTACAGCTTGTCGCCGGGCTTCACGTCGAAGGCCGCGTACCAGGCGTCCATGTTCCGCACGATGCCGTTGACGCGGTAGCGCTCGGGCGAGTGGACGTCGGAGACCAGTTGCTGGCGCACCGCATCCTCGCGCGCCTTCTCACGCCATGATTGCGCATAAGCGAGGAAGAAGCGCTGGTCGCCGGTCAGGCCGTCGATTACCGGCGCCGGCTTGCCGTGCAGCGAGCGGTGGTAGGCGTCGAGCGCGGTCAAGGCGCCGCCCAGGTCGGCGATGTTCTCGCCCATGGTCTGGTCGCCCTTCACGTGCACGCCCGGATACGGCGAATAGGTGTCGTACTGGGCGCCCAGCTTCTTCGCGGACACGTCGAACTTGGCCGCGTCATCGGCGGTCCACCAGTCGGTGAGCACCCCCTTGCCGTTGAACTTGCGGCCTTCGTCGTCGAAGCCGTGCGTCATCTCGTGCCCGATGGCGCCGCCGATCGCGCCATAGTTCACCGCCGGGTCCGCGTCGGGGTCGAAGTACGGCGGCTGCAGAATGGCGGCCGGGAAAACGATCTCGTTGAAGGTCGGGTTGTAGTAGGCGGTCACCGTCTGCGGGGTCATGCCCCATTCGGCGCGGTCCACCGGCTGGTTCAGCCGCGCCACGCGCCTGTGCCACTCGAACGCGGCCGACGCCTTCAGGTCGCCGACCAGATCGTCGGGCGAAACCGGCAGAGCCGAGTAGTCGCGCCATTTGTCCGGATAGGCGATCTTCACCGTGAACAGGTCGAGCTTGGCGTTGGCCTTAGCCTTGGTCTCGGCGCTCATCCAGTCTAGGTGGTCGATGCGCGCGTGCAGCGCCGCCTGCATCTCTTTCACCAGGTCGTCGATCTTGGCCTTGGCTTCCGGCGGGAAATAGCGCGCGACGTAAACGCGGCCCACCGCTTCGCCCATGCTGCGGTCGACGGTTCCCACCGCGCGTTTCCAACGCGCGCGCTGTTCGGGCTGGCCCGAGAGCGTCTTGGCGCGGAAGTCGAAGTTGGCGTCCACGAACGCCTTGGACAGGAACGGCGCGGCGCCGTCCACCGCACGGAACGCCGTCCACGCCTTCAAAGTGTCGAGGGGTGCGGCGCCATAGATGGCGGCGATCTTGGTGAAGGCGGTCGGTTCGCCGACGTCGATGCGCTCCACGGGCGGAAGTCCGGTCTTGGACAGATAGGCGCGCCACGGAAAGCCCGGGGCCAGCGCCTCGACCTGCGCGGGCGACATGGGATTGTAGGTCTTGTCCGGATCGCGCCGTTCGGCGCGCGACCAACTCGCCTGGGCGATACTGGTTTCGAGATCGACGATGGCCTTAGCGTTCTCTTCTGGATGATCCCACCCGATCAGGCCCAGCATCTGGGCAACATAGGCCTGATAAGCGGCCTTCTTGGCGGTGAACTTGTCGGAGAGATAGTAGTCGCGGTCCGGCAGGCTGAGGCCGCCCTGACCCAGGCCCACAATGTAGTGGTCCGGCGCCTTGGCGTCGGTTTCGATGAACAGGCCGAAGGGCCCGCGCACAAAGCCGCCGCCCTGGCTTTCACCCATCAGTTCCGCCAGCGCCTCGCGCGAAGACGCGCCGCGAATGGCGGCGAGCGTCGGATTGAGCGGCTTGGCGCCCAGGGTCTCGATGCGCGCCTCGTCCATGAAGGCGTGATAGAAGGCCCCCACCTTCGCCGCGTCGGCGGCGGCAGGACCCTCGACGCCGCTCGCGCCGTTTTCCATGATCGTGCGGATGCGCTTTTCGGCGGTGTCGTTCAGCACATCGTCGGCGCCGTAGCGCGTCTTGTCCGCGGGGATTTCCGTCCGCTGGTCCCAGCCGCCGTTGGCGTAGGCGAAGAAGTCGTCGCCGGGCTTGACCTGTGGATCCTCGCCCGCGGCGTCGTAGCCCCATTTGCCGTAATGCAGCGGCCGGTCGGCCCCCTGATCGGTCGGTTGGGCGACCGCAACCCCGGCGGCCAGGACAGCGAGCGCGGCGGCGCCCATAAGCAACGATTTCACAGCGTTCTCCCCTCACGTAACAAACTGACACTAACGCCGGGCGAGGCGGGGGAACAAGCGTGCCGGTGCGGCGCGGGGCCGCGGCAAGCCTTACCAATGCTTCATTTTTCTTTGTCTATCAGCCGCGGTAGGGAACGGCGCCCGGCCGGGAGGGGATTCAGTGTCGAAATCGAGGGGAAGCGCGCCGCGCCGCAGGCCGACCGCCGCGCGGCGGCTGGGCATTGCGCTCGCGATCGCGACTCTGCCCGCCGGCGCCGCCCTGGCGCAGTCGGATCAATCCTCGAGCAGCGGCCAGCAACAGACGTCGTCAGCGCCGTCCAAGGGTTCGAGCACGGTTCAGGGCGTAACCGTCACCGCTCAGAAAAACGATTTCCAAAGTTCGCCCGACAAGCGAAGTTACGATCTGACCAAGGACCTGCAGGGCCAGACCGGCACCCTCGCCGACGTGCTGCGCAACATTCCCTCGCTCAGCGTCGATCTGAACGGCACGGTTTCGATCCGCGGTGACGCCGATGTGCAGATCCTGGTCGACGGCAAGCCTTCGGGCCTGTTCAAGGGCGTGGGCGCCGGCCAGATACTGCAGTCGATCCCTGCCGACCAGTACGAACGCGTCGAGGTGATGACCAATCCCTCCGCGGCCTATTCGCCGGAAGGGACCGGCGGGATCATCAACCTGATCACCAAGAAGACCCGCAAGCCGGGCGCGTCGGGTTCGATGCGCGCCACCGCGGGCACGCGCGGCCGCTGGGGCGCCAGCGCCACCGGCGCCTACAAGGGCGACAAACTCTCGGCGCAGATCGCCGGCGGCTATCGTTACGATCCACAGCACGCCACCGACACGGACAAGCTGACCACGCTCGGCCCCGGCGGCGTCCCGACACAGGTCACCGACCAGACCGCCATCGAAGCCGGGCCGCTGCAGATCTGGTATCTGCGCGGCAACGTCAGCTACGCGCTCGACCCGAAGACCCAGGTCAGCGTCGAAGGCCACTACACCAACTTCATTCTGAACGAGAACGACATCTCGACCCTCGCCGGGTTCGATGCGACGGGCGTTCCCGATCAGGTGTTCACGCGCCGGGGCGCCGACGACACCAGCCGCAAGACCGAAGGCGCCAGCGCGACGCTCACCCGCAGCTTCGCCGGCGACAACCACGACCTGACCATCGTGGCCGGCTACGACCGCACGCCCTACGCGCTCGACCTCGACTTCGCCGACCTGAGCACCCTGCCGCCGCTCGCCACCACCTTCGATCGTGTGCGCACCACCAATGACGGCGGCCTGGGCGACCTGAAGGCGGACTATCAGGCGCCGATGCCGCACGGGGCGCAACTGAAGGCCGGCTACGAGCTGCAGGACGAGACCGCCGACAATCGCAACACCGGGGTGCTGGGGGCGCTAGCGCCCGGGGCGCCGAACGATCCGGCCCAGAGCGACCGCTATCATTTCCACCGCCAGATCGACATGCTGTACGCCACCTGGCAGCAGCCGATCGGGCAACTCACCATCCTCGCCGGCGTGCGCGGCGAGATGAGCCGGATCAGGGTCGACGATGCGCCCTCGGCCCTGAGCCAGACCACGGACCATTTCCGCCTCTATCCGTCGCTGCACCTGAGCTACAAGCTCGATGACGCGCAGCAGTTCAGCGCGAGCTATAGCCAGCGCGTCGAGCGTCCGTCGGCGGGTCTGTACGATCCGTTCGTCTATCTCGACGGTTCGTTCTATGCGCACGCGGGCAATCCCGACCTGCGCGACCAGATTACCCAGGCCTATGAGGCGGGGTACGAGTACAAGGCGGGCGGACGCTACTACCTTGCCACGCTGTACTACAAGGACAACCGCTACGGCGTGACCAACATCGCGTCGCTTCAGCCTGACGGCGTGCTGCTGGCCAATTTCGCCAACCTCACCAACAGCCGCGCCGCGGGCCTGGAGCTGGTGGCCAACGGCAAGCTGCTGCCCACGCTCAGCTACAACATCAGCGGTGATCTGCATCGCACCGAGATCGACGCGGAGCTCGGCTTCCCGTCGCGCGCGGCGACGACCTTGTCCGGGCGGGCCAGTCTGGACTGGACCGCGAGCAAGAACGACCTGTTCCAGATCAGCATTCGCGCCAGCGGCAAGGAGCTCAATCCGCAGGGATTCTCCGAGCTCGGACCGCTGGTCAATCTCGGTTATCGCCACAAGCTGTCGGAGCGGCTGGCGGTGTTCGTCACCGCCCAGGACGCGTTCGCGAGCTATCGCAATTCATCGGACTTCATCGACCCCGGCTTCCGCGAGAGCCTGCATGACCGGGGACGGACCCAGGCGGCCTTCATCGGCTTCAGCTACGCCTTCGGCGGCGGGTCCAGGAAGGATCCGAACTTTGACTACAACAACTGAACAGATGGGCGGGTAAAGGCGAGCTTTGCCATTCCATCGTCAACTTGCGCGCCTATATGAGGCCAAACGGGAGGCTGTCTTGCCGGTAAAGTGTTTTTCGCCCCGCGCGCGTGCGCGACTGGGCCTGGTGTCTGTTGCGGCCTTGATCGCCGCCTTGGCCGCCGCCCCGGCGTTCGCGCAGTCGCAACCGGCGACCGGCCAGACTCCGAGCCAGACTCAGGGCCAAACCCAAACCCAGACGCCGCCGACCGACAAGCCGAAGAAGGACGACGGCAAGGACAAGCCGGCCTCGGGCAAGGCCGCCGTCGTGAAGGGCTTCACCATCACTGCGGATGCACCGCCGGTGCGCAGCGACATCGACCGCCGCAGCTACGACCTGACCAAGGACCTCGGCGCGCAGAACGGCTCTTCCATCGCCGACTCGCTGCGCAACGTGCCCTCGGTGGATGTGGACGTGAACGGCAACGTGACCCTGCGCGGCCAGGCGGGCGTGACCATCATGGTCGACGGCAAGCCCTCGCCGATTTTCTCCGGGCCGGGCGGCGCGCAAGCGCTGTTACAGATTCCGGCCGACCAGTTCGAGCGCGTCGAGGTAATGACCAATCCCTCCGCCGCATTCACGCCGAATGGCCAAGCCGGCATCATCAACCTTGTTTCGAAGAGGCGTCAGCCGATGGGCAGCTTCGGTTCGGTGCGCGCCTCGGTCGCCGATACGGATCGCTTCCGCGGCGGCGTGAACGGCACTATGCGCGCGGGTAAAACCACGGTCGTGCTCTACGCCGGCGGCGGCGAAGATCTGCAAAAGCAGGAGTCTTCGGGCAAGACTCAAAACTTCGATCCGGCGGGAGATCTGATCACCACCAACGCCGGAACCAGTGAGGGTCAGTTCCGCTCCAAGTTCGGCTACGGCGTCGGCAACGTCATCTGGAGCCCGGCACCGAAGACCCAGCTCACCTTCGGCCTGAACGCCTTTCACTTTCAAGGGCAAGCCGATAGTCACGGCAACGACGTGGTAACCGATGGATCGGGCGCGGTGCTGGAAGACGAGTTGCAGACGACACAGAGTTTAGTCAGCGGCACTTTCGTGCGCGGCGAGGTCAAGTGGCGTCAGGATTTCGAGGGCGACGACCACAACCTCACCGTCACGCTGAATCACAACCGCGGCGACTTCGACAACACGCAAAGCTTTACCGAGTCCTTCGTCACACCGTTGCTGCCGGACGCGTTCCAGCGGTCGGCTCAGGATAACATCAACAACACCACCGAGTTCGCCGGCGACTACGTGCGCCCCATGCCGTCGGACGGCAAGCTGAAGGCCGGCTGGGACATTACCCGCGACGACAACCACTCGACTTCGATGGGGTTCGTTGACGCGTCCACGCCCACCGCGCCGGACGATCCCACTCAGACGGACCTGTTTCATTTCCAGCGCACCGTGTCCGCCGGCTACGTCACCTATCAGCAGCCCTTCGGCAAGCTGACGGTGCTGGGCGGCCTGCGGGTCGAGAACGAAGACCTGAACATCGACAGCCAGACCTCGCACATCGACGTCAAGTCGAGCGACCTGCATCCCTATCCGACGCTGCACCTCAGCTACGCGGTCAACGACAGCCAGACCCTGATGGCGAGCTATTCCGAGCGCATCCAGCGCCCGGACGACCGCTCGTTCGACCCCTTCGTGCGCGTCAACGGACCGTTCTCGGAATCGGCGGGCAATCCGCACCTGAAGCCGGAGCAGGTACAATCCTATGAGGGCAGCTGGCAGTACCGCGGCGGCGGCCAGTTCTACATCGCCAGCATCTATTACAAGCAACACACCGGCGGGGTGACCACCATCACCACCGACGTCGGCAACAGCGTGCTGTTGACCACCAACGAAAACCTGACGCGCAGCAAGGACGCGGGCCTGGAGCTGGTGGCGAGCGGCAAGCTGCCCCACGGCTTCAGCTATAACGTCAGCGGCAACGTCTATTGGAACGAGATCGACGGCTCGGCGCTCGGCTTTACGCAGACGCGTTCGGACACCACCGAGGCGGGACGCGCCTCGATCAACTGGCAGGCCGATACCAATGACTTCCTGCAGGTCAATGTTTCGGCGCGCGGCCGTACGCTTACGCCGCAGGGCTTCACCGAGACCAAGCCCACCGTAAACCTGGGGTACCGCCGCAAGCTCACCGATAAACTGAGCGGCCTGATCACCGTGCAGGACCTGTTCGACACCGGCGGCGAGCAGACCGTGTACGACAGCGCGCTTCTGCGCGGCGGAAACAGCTTCCATCAGCACGACCGCGCCGTCTTCTTCGGCCTGACCTTCACCTTCGGCGCCGGCCCCCGCGGCCGCGGCCAACAGCCCGACTTCGACTACGGCGACCAAACCCCCGGCGCCGGCGCCCCGCCGCACTGAGGGCGGCGATAAGGCAGGCGTTGCCTTTACATCGCCTAATTGCATAGCCAATCTCCCCTAAACGGGAGGCTGTGCGGGGGCATGTCGCGCTGGCGTCGACACATCGCGTTGAGCGGTTTCGCAGCGCTCACCGCGCTCGCCGGGATCGCAGGCGGCGCTTGGGCGCAGTCGCAGGCGGGTGGCGGTCAGACCCAAGCCCAGCCTTCGCCCTCCGACCAGAAGAGCGACGGCAAATCGACCACGGTGAAAGGCGTCACCGTCACCGCCGATAAGCCTGCCGTCCGCGCCGACATCGACCGGCGCAGCTACGATATCTCCAAGGATCTGGCCGCCCAGAACGGCGCCTCCATAGCCGACGCCCTGCGCAACGTGCCTTCGGTCGACGTCGACGTGGACGGCAAGGTCACCCTGCGCGGCGCGGCGGGCGTGACTATCATGGTCGACGGCAAACCCTCGCCGATGCTCGCCGGCCCGGGCGTGCTGTTGCAGGTCCCCGCCGACCAATACGAACGCGTTGAGGTGATGACCAACCCTTCCGCCGCCTTTTCGCCGAATGGGGCGGCCGGGATCATCAATCTGATCACCAAGAAGCATCACCCGATGGGCAGTTTCGGCTTCGCCCGCGTCGCGGTGGACAACGCAGACCGCTATCGCGGCGGCGGGAGCGCCTCCATCAAGAACGACAAGGTGACCGTGGTGCTCTACGCCGGTGAAGGCCGCGACGAGCGAACCCAGCCGCACGCGGGGGATACCGAGGCCTTCGATTCCGCAGGCGGTCTTCTCACTTCGACGACGGATCGCGACAACGCGCTTCTTCGGCTGCGCTACCAGTACGCGGATATTGTCCCGACCTGGGACCTGGACCCGAAATCGCAACTGACCTTCAGGCTCAGTGGATATCGCCATAGCAACGAAGCGGAAGACATTGGCGAAACCACCCTGACCGGCCCATCGGGCGCACTCATCGAAGATGTCAACGAGAAGAACCTCAACGACCTCAGCGGCGAAGATGTCACCGGCGAGCTGAAATTCCGCCGCGAATTCACCGGCGACGAGCATGACCTGACTCTTGCCTTGAGCGTCGACCGATCGGCCAATTCCAGCGACAGGCTCCTCTCCGAAGCGTTCGCCTTCCCCGCTGTGCCGGACGCCTTTCAGCGATCCGACAACGACGACATCACCCGAACGATCGACTTTTCCGGCGACTACAACCGGCCGCTGTCAGGCGGCGCGAAATTGAAAGCCGGATGGGACATCAACGACGAGACCGATCTGAGCGTCACATCGGGTTTTCTCGACGCCGCGACCCCCACGGCGCCCGACGATCCTGGACAATCGGACCACTATCACTTTCGGCGGTTGGTTTCGGCGGGGTACCTCACCTACCAGCAGCCGTTCGGCAAGCTGACCGTGATGGGCGGCCTGCGCCTTGAGGGCGAGAACCTTTATATCGACGATGTCACCACCAGCACGGTCGTCCGCGCCGATGACGTGCATCTCTATCCGACCATTCACCTCGATTACGCTATCGACGACGACCAGCACCTCCAGGCCAGCTATAGCGAACGGATTCAACGGCCCGACCCCAGTCAGTTCGATCCCTTCCTACGCGTCTTGGGCCCATTCAATCAGGACACCGGCAATCCACATCTCAAGCCGCAACAGACCCAGGACTTCGAAACCAGCTGGCAGGACCGCATCGGCGGAGCCTTTGTCCTCGCCACAGCCTACTACAAGTCAAGCACCGGCGGCGTCACGGAGGTGACCACCGACGTCGGCGCCGGCGTGCTGCTGAGCACGGCGGAAAACCTGACCCGCAGCAAGAACGCGGGGGTCGAACTGGTCCTCAACGGTAAGCTGCCTCACGGTTTCAGCTACAGCCTGAGCTCCAACGCCTATTGGAACCAGATCGACGGCGTGGTGCTCAACGACACGGTCACGCGCGCGCAGACAACGATCACTGCTCGCGCCTCGATCAACTGGCAGGCCGATCCGAAGGATTTCCTGCAGATCACCGCCTACTCTCCTTCGCGTATTCTAATGCCACAGAGCATCTTCGAGTCGCGAGGTCCGATCGTCAACCTCGGCTGGCGGCGCAAGCTCACCGACAAACTCAGCCTGGTGACCACGGTAGGCGATGTCTTCGACCGCGGCGGATCGGTCAACGTCTATGACACGGAGCTTTTGCGCGGCCGCGGAGTGACCGACTACCACAACCGCTCCATCTACCTGGGCCTGAACCTCACCTTCGGCGCCGCGCCGAAGCAGCAACAGGAACCGGCCTTCGATTACAGCGGCGGACAGCACTGATGTCACGCCACCGCCTTGCGATATCTGGCCTTCTATCGGTTGCGACACTGATGGCCGCAGGGACGGGCTTCGCGCAGACTCAGCCCGCCACCGATCAAGCGCCTCAGACCCAACCCCAGACTCCCGCGCCCTCCGGTCAGAAGACGGATGACGGCAACGCCCGCAAGACCGACAAGGGCAAAAAGCCCGAAGCCCCCAAGACCACGGCCGTCTCGGGCGTCACCATCACCGCCGAAGCGCCGCCCGTGCGCACCGACATCGACCGCCGCAGCTACGACCTGTCCAAGGACGTCACCACTCAGAACGGCGGCTCGATCGCCGACGCCCTGCGCAACATCCCCTCGGTCGCTGTCGACATCGACGGCGCCGTAACCCTGCGCGGCCAGAGCGGTGTCGCGGTCATGGTCGACGGCAAGCCCTCGCCTTTGCTCTCGGGCCCTGGATCGCTGCTGCAGATTCCCGCCGATCAGTTCGAACGGGTGGAGGTGATGACCAATCCTTCCGCCGCCTTCTCGCCCGAGGGGTCCGCCGGGATCATCAACCTGATCAGCAAAAAGCACCACCCGAGCGGCTCGACCGGATCGATACGCGTGTCCGCCGCCGACGCCGAGCGTGAACGCGCCAGCGCCTCGGGTTCGGTGAAGACCGAGAAGCTGACGTTTTCGTCGTCGATCTACCAGTCCCGCAACGGGTGGCCGCGCACCGGGTCCGGGGTGACCGACGCTTACGATCCCGCCACCGGTCAACTCCTGACCTCGAACGCGTCGCATAGCGCAACGGCCTTTCAGAGCTCGAACTTCGGCGGCGGCGCGACCGTCATGTGGGCGCCCGACCCCAAGACCCAGATCACTTTCGGCCTCAACGCGACGCACGGTGATGGAGATTTCCGCGTCCGCAGCGGGTTCGTGCTCACCGACAGTACGGGCGCGGTTCAGGAAGATCTGATGCAGACGACCTCGGTCCGCTCCAACTCCCTGTACGACGGGGCAAACCTTACCTATCGGCGCGACTTCACCGGCGACGATCACAACCTCACGATCGGCCTCTGGTACGACCGCTTTGACCACGTCTCCGACCAGCGCTTCACCGAGACGCTGATCACGCCCGCGTCACCGGAGACCTTCGAGCGGACCGACCAGGACGGGGGCCTCAAGGCCCTGGATTTCTCCGGCGACTACAGCCGCCCGATGCCCGGCGGTGCGAAGCTGAAGGCTGGCTGGGACGTCACGACGAACGACAACGACACGCTCTCCTCAGGCTTTCTCAACGCGACGTCGCCGACCGCGCCCGACGATCCGAGTCAGACCGACCGCTACTATTTCCGCCGCACGGTTTCCGCCGCCTATCTCACTTATCAGCAGCCGATCGGCAAGCTGACCATCCTGGGCGGCCTGCGCGTCGAGGGTGAGAACCTCGACATCAATGACGCCACCACGTCAACCGAGGTGCGCGACAATGACGTCCATCTCTATCCGACACTGCACCTGCAATATGCGCTCGACGATCGCCAGACCCTGTCGGCCAGCTACAGCGAACGCATCGAACGGCCCCAGGCGGCGGAGTTGGACCCGTTCCTGCGCGTGCTCGGCACCTTCTACGAGTATCAGGGCAACCCGCATCTGCAACCCGAACAGACCAAGAGCTACGAGGCCGGGTGGCAGTACCAGGCGGCGGGAACCTCGTATCTGGCGACGCTCTATTATAAATCGAGCACCGGCGGCGTTACCAACGTCAGCACCGACCTCGGCAACGGCGTACTGCTGAGCACCGAGGAAAACCTGACGCGCAGCGAAAACGCGGGGCTCGAGCTGGTCGCCGCCGGAAATCTGCCGCACGGTTTCAGCTACAACGTCAGCGGCAATGTCTACTGGAACAAGATCGACGGCTCGGTCCTCGGCCAGACCGAAACCCGGTCGGATACAACCCTCTCCGGCCGCGCTTCGATCAACTGGCAGGCCGATCCCAAGGACTTCCTGCAAGTGAACGTCACCGCCAACGGGCGCACCCTGACGCCGCAGGGCTACACCGATACGGAGCCGACGGTGAACTTCGGCTACCGCCGCAAACTCACCGACCGTCTGGCCTTTGTCGGAACCGTGCAGGACCTGTTCGACACCAGCGGCCGAAAAAGCGTCTACGACAGCCCCTTGCTCCGCGGCCGCGGCACGACCGAGCAGAACGACCGCGCGGTGTTCTTCGGCCTGACCATCGCGCTCGGCGCGGTTCCCAAGAGCCGCGCCCAACCGGACTTCGACTACGGCAGCGGCGGTGGCGATTCACACTGAGCGGGCGTTATTGCTCCGGCCCGAACGACGGCGGGGCGTCGCTCGGCGATGAGCCCCACTTTGGATCGGGCTTGTCTGACAGGTCCACGTCGAGCACGCCGCCTTTTGTCGCGAACTCAGCGGGGAGCCACGGGCGTGAACTCGGTTTGCCGTTTACGCGCAGACCGGTGACGTACGGCTTGCCGGTGGCGGCGGCCGGGGCGTGGATGGTCACGGCGCCGCCGGGGCGGTCGATGCGGGCTTCGCTAAACAGCGGGCTGCCCAGCACCAGGTCGGCGCGGCCGGGCCACTCGGGATAGAGGCCGAGCGCGGCCCACACGTACCACGACGACATTTCGCCGAGGTCGTCGTTGCCGGGGATGCCTGAAGCCTTCACCGTCCAGATCTGCGTCTCGGTGGCGCGCACCAGTTCCTGCGTCTTCCACGGCTCGCCGGCGAAGTCGTAGAGCCAGGGCGCCGCCACCGACGGCTCGTTGTTCAGCTCCGCGTGCGAACCGCCCGCGTTGGTCACCGCTAATTTTCCGTCGGGGAAATAGAAGAAGCGGTCGAGCCGCGCCCGCGCTGCATTCACCCCGCCCAGGGTCTCGAACAGACCGTGCGCATCGAACGGGACCATCCAGAGGTACTGCGCAGGCGAGCCTTCGACAAAGTTGTCGTCGTCCTCGACGTTGGGGTCGAACTTGTCCGGCCAGGTCCCGTCGGTCTTGCGCGGCTCGATATAGCCGCCGTCCCGCGTCGCCTTCGGATTGTAGAGATTGCGCCACCAGCCCGCGCGCACGCGCAAGGCATGCGCCATCAGGTCCTGATGCTCACGCAAGGCGAGTTGCGACAGGGCGAAGTCGGCGCTCGCCATTTCCAGCGTGTCCGCCGCCGATCCCCAGCCTGGCGCGCCTTGCGGCAGATAGTGCAGCACCAGTTCTTCGGTGAGCCCGGGGCGCTGGCCGCCGCACAGGACCGGACAGCCCTCATGGCTCTCGTCGCCGGGCGTCGGCTGGGTGGCGGCGATGATCAGCGACTGATAGGCGGCGCCTTCGTCAAAGCCCTCGCCGCCGAAGGCCGCGATGTCGGCGATCGCGGCGGCGGACGGGTCGCCGTTCATCACGCCGGTGCGCCCGGTCAGGTGGGTCCAGCGATCCCACACGCCGTCGTTCTGGTTCGCCTGGTTCAACAGCGACTGCGCGACGTCCGAGCCGACCTTGGGATCGAGCCACGTCACCAACTGCAACTGTGAGCGATAGACGTCCCAGCCGGAGAAGTTCGCGTATTGCGCCCCCTGCCCCGGCGACAGCGCATGGACCGCGCCGTCGAAGCCGAGGTAACGGCCGTCCGCGTCGCTGTAGAGATTGGGCTCCAGCAGGGCGTGGTACAGCGCCGTGTAGAACACCACGCGCTCGTCCGGCGTGCCGCCCTCGACGGCGATCTCCCCCAGCCGCTTGTCCCAATCCGCGCGTGTCTGCGCCTGCACCTGGTCGAGCGTAGCTCCCGCGCTGCCTTCCGCCGCGAGGTTCGCCCGCGCCGCCGCCTCGCTGACGTAGGACACGCCGATGCGCACGCTCACCGTGGGCGTGCGCGCCGCATCGAACGCGATCCAGCCGCCGGAGCCGTGGCCCTGCGGCGGGTTGCCCTTGTCGCCGTAGGTCGTGCCGCCATTGGCGTCGGTCGCCCCGGGCTTCACCGCCAGGTCGCTCCAGGTCCCGCCGACGCTGAACGGCTGGTCGACCACCGCCACGAAATGCAGGGTGTAGTAGCTGTGCTGCCGGTCCTTCGATATATAGCCGCAGAAATTGCCGCTGGTCACCGAGCCGGTGATTTCGCGATGCGCGGCATCGATGTGAATGCTCGCATCGCTGGACCCGACCTCGGAGTCCGACGTGCGGAACAACAGATTGGCCGGCTTGCCCGCGGGGAAGCTCACCCGCATCACCCCGGTTCGCGCCGTCGCGCCGAGATCAACCGCCGCGCCGTTGTCGAGCTTCACGCCATAGGCGCCGGGGGCCGCCTGCTCGTTCGCATGCTGAAACGTCGAGACATAAGCGCCGAACGGTTCAACCGCCGACGGCGATCGCACCACAGGTTCCGTCACCGGCATAATCGGCACGTCCCCGCTCGCGCCCGCACAACCGGTGCCCGACAGATGCGTCAGCGCAAACCCACGGATATGGGTCGCCTTCCACTCATACCCGCCCGGCGCCGCCACCCGCGTCGAGCCATCCTTCCTGAGCGCCGTCTCCTCCGGACTAAACGCCACCATCCCGAACGGCGCCGTGGCGCCGGGATAGGTATTGCCGCCGTTGGCGGTGCCGACGAAGGGATTCACGGAGGCGGCGGGGTCGGCTGGCGCTGCGTTGGCGGCGGTCGTAAAGGCCAGCGCGCCGACGGCGACGAACATGGAAGTTTTCATGAGATTCCCTTTGCCGAAGGGGACTGCTTTTCGTGTCCCGCCGCTACGGCGCCCACACCTGCCGGGGACACGATTAGCTGTCCCCGATGTACGCCTTCTTACCTCAGCCAAAAACATCGGGGACAGCTAATCGTGTCCCGCAACGCCCGGTCTCAGCCTCGGCGCCGGGACACGATAAGCAGTCCCCTGCCGTCATAGCGGAATATTATCGTGCTTCTTCCACGGATTCTCGAGCTTCTTGTTTACCAGCGTCTTCAGCGCCTTGATCAGCCGCCGCCGCGTGCCGTGCGGCATGATCACGTCGTCGATGTAGCCGCGTTGCGCGGCCACGAACGGGTTGGCGAAGCGGGCTTTGTATTCGGCTTCGCGCTCGGCCAGGACGGCGGGGTCCTTGGCTTCGGCGCGGAAGATGATTTCCACCGCGCCCTTGGCGCCCATCACCGCGATCTCGGCGGTGGGCCAGGCGTAGTTCACGTCGCCGCGGATGTGTTTTGAGCTCATCACGTCGTAGGCGCCGCCGTAGGCTTTGCGGGTGATGACGGTGACCTTGGGCACGGTCGCTTCGGCGTAGGCGAACAGCAGCTTGGCGCCGTTCTTGATCAGGCCGCCGTACTCCTGCTTGGTGCCCGGCATGAAGCCCGGCACGTCGACGAAGGTGACGATCGGAATGTTGAAGGCGTCGCAGAAACGCACGAAGCGCGCGGCCTTCTTCGACGAGTCGATGTCGAGCACCCCGGCCAGCACCTGCGGCTGGTTGGCGACGAAGCCGATGCTCTGGCCATCCAGTCGGCCGAAGCCGGTGATGATGTTCTTGGCGTACTCGGGCGCCACTTCGAAAAAGTCGGCCTCGTCGACGACCTTGAGGATCAGCTCCTTCATGTCGTAGGGCTTGTTCGGGTTCGACGGGATCAGGGTGTCCAGCGACGGCTCGTCCCGGCGCGGGTTGTCGAAGCTCTCGCGAACCGGCGGCTTCTCGCGGTTGGACAGCGGCAGGAAGTCGATGAGGCGGCGGATCTGCGCCAGCGCCTCGAGGTCGTTCTCGAACGCACCGTCGGCCACGCCGGATTTCTGCGCATGCACGCGCGCGCCGCCCAGGTCCTCGTGAGTGACCACTTCGTTGGTGACGGTCTTCACCACGTCGGGGCCGGTGACGTACATGTAGCTGGTGTCGCGCACCATGAAGATGAAGTCGGTCATCGCCGGCGAATAGACGTCGCCGCCGGCGCACGGCCCCATGATCACGCTGATCTGCGGCACCACGCCCGACGACATGACGTTCTGCAGGAAGATGTCGGCGTAGCCCGCCAGGCTCTCGACGCCTTCCTGGATGCGCGCGCCGCCGGCGTCGAACAGGCCGATGATCGGGGCGCCGTTCTTCAGCGCCATGTGCTGCAGCTTGACGATCTTCGACGCGTGCGCCCCCGACAGCGAGCCGCCGAAGACGGTGAAGTCCTTGGAGAAGACGTAGACCAGCCGCCCGTTGATGGCGCCCCAGCCGGTGACCACCCCGTCGCCGGGGATTTTCTGGTCGGCCATGCCGAAGTCGACGCAGCGGTGCTCGACGAAGAGGTCGGTTTCCTCGAAGGAGCCCTCGTCCAGCAGGGCCTCGATCCGCTCGCGGGCGGTCAGCTTGCCCTTGGCGTGCTGGGCCGCAATCCGCTTCTCCCCGCCCCCCAGCCGCGCCTGGGCCCTGCGGCGGTCGAGTTCCTCGAGGATATCCTGCATGTCCGGGCGCCTGAGACTAAAACCTGGAGTCCCGGATTAGGGGGGACCGGGGCGGGAGGCAAGCGATCCGGCGCTCCTCCCGAAGCCGGCTTCGGGTTGAGTGAGGCGACCGGCTTCGACCCGCCCTTACTTCCCGCCTGCGTGCTTTTGCATGTAGTCGCGCAGGCTCGGTGTTTCCTTCGACTTGATGTCGTGCACGCGCCAGCCGGCGCCTGTGCGCACGAGGTCGAACTCCACGGGGATCACCTCCGGCGGCTGGGCCTCGGTGAAGGTCAGGCGCACCTGCACCACCGCGGTCCTTGCCGAGGCGTTCGCGTCGAGCACCTCTACCTTCATGCCGCCGGCGTCCTGGCACTGGCAGATCGGGTCGAAGTCGAGCGCGCCCACCTCGCCGTGGGCCAACCGACGGTCCTTGCGGATCAGGGCGATCAGGCCGGTGTCGTAGACCGAGGCGTCGGAGCGGACGTGCTTGTCGTAGAGCTTTTGGACGAAGGCCTTGGCCGACGCTGAGTCGCTAGGCGCAGCCAGGGCGGCGGGGGACGCGAGGGCGAGAAGGGCTGAGCCCAGGACCAGGGCCGATTTGAAAGGTCTGGCGAACATGGCGAGGCTCCCGAGGTGGTTCGCCGCCACAGGCCGCGGCTCAATGCCAAGCTTCGCAATTTCGGACGGCCGGCGCCAGTCCGGCCACGCATCCTGTGGCGGCGCGATCAGCTCACGGCGCGGAGCGGCTGCAGATGTTCATTTGTCCCCCACGACGGAACGCCCTATTCAAAGAACGCAAACAGGTCCGCACCAACCATGCTCGAAGGCTCCTGCCATTGCGGCGCGGTGCGCCTGACCCTTCCGCGTCCGCCGAAGGACGTCGCCGACTGCAATTGCTCGATCTGCCGCCGCCACGGCGGGCTGTGGGCGTACTATCGGGTCGCGGAGCTGAGCGTCACCGGCGAGACCGACACCTACGTCTGGGGCGATCGCATGCTCGCCTTGCATCGGTGCAAGACTTGCGGCGTCGTCACCCACTGGTCGCCGCTCGTCGACAACATCGACCGGACCGGCGTGAACATGCGGATGTTCGACCCGGCGCTCGTCGCGAGCCTTCCCGTTCGCAAACTCGACAACGCCTAGGAGACGACGCATGCGCCTGATCATCGCGTTCCTGCTGTCGGTCATCGTCTATGCGGTGCTGGCGCTGGCCGGTCTGTGGACCATCGCGGAGATCTACGCCCTGCCGCCGGGGACCAGCGTCACCGACCCGGCCATGGTGCGCGCGGTGCTGAGCTGCGCGCCGGTGACGGCGAAGCTGTTGATCATGGCGGTGTGGACGGTGAGTTCGCTGGCGACCTGCGTCGCGGCCGTGCGCTGGGGCGGCAGCCCGAAGATGGCCTGGGTCGGCGGCCTGGTGGCGCTGGGCGGCGGGGTCTGGATGCTGACGCGGACGACCCAGCCGATCTGGATGACGATCTCCGCGGTGGTGATCCCCATCGTCGTCGCGGCGCTCTTAGGCTCGCGCAAGCTTCCGCGACGGGCGCGGGGGTGACCCGGCGTTGATATTCCGGTGTAATGTGGAGGCCTTCATTATGCCTTCGCCCGCCCGCAATCTCGCGCCTCAACCGGACCCGGACCGCCTCCATGAAAATCGCCGCCGCCCTGCTCATCGCCTCGACCCTCGCCGCCGCGCCGGCCCTTGCCCAGACGGCCGGCCCCGCCCCGGTTGCGGCCCCCGCGCCGTCGCAGGTCGATCCGAACATGGTCGATCCGAGCCCCGAGCAGGCGAAGGCCGCGGAAGACGCCGTCCGCGCCGCCATCGAGGCGTTCCGCAGCGGCAAGGTCGACTACGCCACCATGACCGACGAGCTGCACACCCAGATCGCGCCCCAGGCGGAGCACATCCACAACATCCTGGTCGGCCTCGGCGATCTGAAGGTGCTGAAAGCGGTCATCATGGACAAGGACGCCAAGGTGATCTTCCTGCGGGCGGAGTTCGCCGGCGGCGCCAACTACGACTGGGCGGTCCAGATCGCGCCCGACGGCAAACTCGCGCAACTCGCACTGCGCCCATCACAGGATTAGGATTTTCAAGCTTGGCCTCTTTCTGACGAAAGATGGCGCTGCGGCAATCCGCCCGCCAAGCTTAGCCGGACACGCGGTCGTATTTTCTCCCTCCCAAATCGAGGGAACCGCGATGACTGTTCACGCCCCGATCTTCGGCTTCACGGCCGCGCAGGCCGACGCGCACGCCGACGAGGTGCGCGCGACGAGCGCCACCATTCTGCGCGGCGCCATCCCGGTCGAGGTGATCGATCGCTGGAACGCGGCGTTCCAGCCGCTGCTGCAGGCGACCATCGCGGCCGAGGGCGACGATCCCAATCGCGGCGCCGGGCGCTATTACACCACCCTGCCGTTTCACGATTTGTGGGCCGACCCGGCGGTGATCGACAACGACGCGATCATGGCGGTGGTCGAGCGCCTGATCGGCGCCGACGGGGTGCTGTGCCAACTCGCGGCGGACACGCCCGTGGCCGGCTCGCAGTATCAGGACCTGCACCGCGACACGCAGTTGCTGTTCCCGGAGACGGGCGCCGAGACCCCCGCCTATCAGCTCGCGGTGAACTTCCCGCTGGTCGACGTCACGGCCGACAACGGGCCGATGCAGTACGCGCCGGGCACGCACATGATGTCCAAGGCCGATGGTCTCGCCGCCGTCGCGAGCGGCGCCATCCCGCTGGTCGAGGCTTTGATGAACCGCGGCGACGTGATGATCCGCGATGTGCGCCACATCCACCGCGGCACCCCCAACCCGTGCGACACGCCGCGGCCGATGGCGGTGGTCGGCTATTCGCGCCGCTGGCTGTTCCGCCCCGAGGTGAGCATCCGCGTGCCGCGTCCAACGCTTGAGCGCTTACCGGAGCGCGCACGCCGGTGGCTGCGCTTCAACCCGGTGTTCGACACGGTCGAGGAAGCCACCGCCGGCGGCGAAAGCTACCGCGTGTTCGCCTACTGATCCTGCCGGACGGCACAGTCTTGGCCCTTGCCGCCGGCCCGCTTTGCGGGATGATCGGCTCATGGATCCAGCCGTCCTCGCGTCGGCCCGGAACTGCACGATTTCCTGGGCGCCTGGCCGACCGCGGCGCCGACGGCCTGCACCCCCAGCGCCCGCGTCGCCTTGCAGGCCCACGCCGACAGCCGCGCGGCGCTGAAGCGGTTCCCGTTCGGCTCACACCGCGCTCGGGCAAGCGTTGCCATTCACCCTCAGGTCGTATATGTAAGCTTCGGGGGGATTCATGCGAATTCAGATAGTTGCGGTCGCTTCGGCGGTCGTGGTCACCTGCAGCTCGACCTGCGCGCTTGCGCAGCCCTCGCCGGCCGCGCCGCCGCCGGCGACGAATTCAGCAATTGCAACGCCGGCCGCCGCGCCTGCGCCTGCGACACCGAGCGCCGCTCCGGCGGCGCGCGTCGCGTCCGGCTCGCTCATCGTCATCGAAATCAACGAGCTCGTCTCGACCAAGATTCAGAAGAAGGGCGACATGTTCGCCCTCAAACTCGCCGAGGCCATTACGTATCACGGTCGTGAAATCATACCGGCGGGAACACCCGGTATGGGGCAGATCATCGACACCGCGCCGCCGGGATTCGGCGGCGCGCCCGCAAAGCTCGTGCTCGCCGCGCGATACCTCGAGTTCAACGGCGCGCACGTGCCGATCCACGCGATGAAACTCGGCGGGCAGGGTGAGGATCGCGACCGGATCGCGATGGCCGTGTCCGGCCTTCCCTACGTCGGCCTCGCGAGCATCTTCATTCACGGCGGTCAGATGGAGCTTCCGCCCGGCTCGCGCGCCCTGGCCAAACTCGGCGTCGATCTGCCGGTGCCCGATGCGCTCGTCGCTGATCCGCCGGCTCCCGATGCGTCGGTTGCCAAACCCACGGCGGCGCCCGCGCCAGATCCCGCGACAACGCCGCCGGCGGCGCCGGCCGGCCCGACCCAACCTCAGACCCCGCCTGCTCCACAAGGAAAGCAACCATGAAGAAGCATGTCTCGCTCGCCCTCCTGGCCGCTGCGGCGATCACCGCCGGCGCCTTGGCCGCGCCCGCGGTAGCGCAAGACCAATCGGCCGCCGCCGCGCCCGCGGCGCCAGCCGACGCCTCTACGTCGCGCGTTGGAGCGCCACCGGCAGGCAAGGGACAAATCGTGTTCTTCCGGCCGAGCGCGGCGGGCTTCCTGCTGAGCTTTTCCGTGCACGACGGCGACAAGGGCGTCGTGAAGCTCGCCAACAACTCCTACGCGGTGGTGCCGATCGAGCCGGGGACGCACACCTTCGTCATCGAGTCCGAGGCGAAGGACACGCTCACCCTCGAGATCGAGGCGGGCGAGACCTATTACGTGCGCCAGTCGATGGCCATGGGTCTGATCGTCGGCCACCCGCGTCTCAGCCTCGCCGATCAGGGCACGTTCGACGCGGTGAAGTCTCTCAAACTGACCAAGCTCACCGCGACCGACAAGCACGCCCAAGCCGCTGACACGACCGCCGCAAAGTAGTCGCCTGCATCTCCATGGTTCGTCGCCTCCGGGACAAGCCGGGGGCGACGGATCAGTGATGTCGTCGCCAGCTTACCAAAGCTTCATTTGCGTCGAGCCGCGCGGCGCGATGGTATCTTCCTGCAAACTCGGGGGACCGCCATGAATCGCCGCGCCTTTACCCTTCTCGCCGCCTCGGCGCTGGCCCTTCCGGCGGCGCCCGCTTTTGCCCTGGCCGGCCTGCCCGACCTCGACGCCGTGACCGCCGACGCGCTGAAGGACTCCAAGGTCCCGGCGGTGGGCGTGCTGGTGATCCGCGACGGCGCGGTGGCGGGAAAGGCGGTGCGCGGCGTGCGCCGCAACGATCGTCCCGATCGGGTGACGCCGGACGACGTGTGGCACATCGGCTCCGACGGCAAGTCGATGACCGCGACCATGATCGCGCGCCTGATCGATCGCGGCGTGTTGAGCTGGGATGCGCCGCTGGAAAAGATGCTGCCCGAGCTGGCGGCGGACATGCAGCCCGCCTATCGCCCCGCGACGCTGGTCACCTTGATGGCGCACCACGCGGGCCTGCCGCACGACTATTCCGACGAGAAGGCGCTCGTGCGCTTCTTCGACGATCCGCGACCGACCACCGCGCAACGGCTCGATTACTTCAAGCTCGCGCTCGCTGAGGCGCCGGTGAACACCCCGGGCACGGCGTTCAGCTATTCCAACACCGGCTTCTTGCTGGCGGCGGCCTGCGCCGAACACGCCACCGGTCAGAGCTACGAAGCCCTGATGCAGCGCGAGGTCTACGATCCGCTCGGCATGAGGACCGCGGCCATCGGCGTCACCCACGACCCGCAGACGCGCGGCCACGTGAACGACCATCCGGCGAGCGAAAAGGACGCCATTCCCCGTTTCTTCGGACCCGCCGGCAATATGTACATGTCGCTCGACGATTGGTCGCGTTTCGCCATCGACCAGATCGACGGCTGGCACGGTCACGGCAAGCTGCTGAAGCCTGCGACCTACCACAAGCTGCAAACCCCCGCCTTCCCGCCGGACACCGCCGGCCTCGGCTGGGGCGCATCGCCGACCGCGCTCGGCCGCAAAGGCCCGGCGCTCACCCACGCGGGTTCGGACGGCACCATGTACGCGATCATCTGCCTGTTTCCCGAAGCGCGCACGGGCCTGCTCGTCGCCTGCAACGCCGGCGAAGCCATGGGCGGGGACAAGGTGGTGAAGGCGGCGATGAAGCCGCTGCTGCCGTGCGTCTCCGACGAGGCGCCGGCGGAGGCTAAGCCGGCGGCTTGATGTTCCGTCGTCCCGGGCGACGGCTTCCTTCACCACACCCTCCCCCTTTGGGTGAGGGTAACTATGAGAAAGCAGGCTCGGGTTAGTTGCCTGTCGAGCTTACCGCCTCCAGCCACCGCCCCGCGCTGATCGCGTCGCTGCGCAGCGCGGTGGTGCGGGCGGCGGCTTCGGCGTCTTCGCCCCAGTGTTCGGCCTGGAAGATTTCGTCGAGGCGTGAGAGGTCGAAGGCGGTTGCGGCGTCGAGTTCGCCGCGTTGCACCGCGAGCGCCAGGATCGCCGAGCCGTAGAGCGACGCGGTCCAGGCGAAGCCGGTCAGGGCGAAGGCGTCCAGCTCCAGCGCCAGCTCGCGCACCCGCGCGACCGTCGGTTCCGGTTGCGGCGTGTGACGGATGCCGGTGGCGCGTTCGAACCTCAGCCCCAGGTCACGCTCGGCCCATTCCAGCACGGGAATCCATTTATCGACCTGGCGCTCGACCAGCGCCGACGGCGTCTCCGCAAAGTAACACAGCGCGTCCGCCGACGCGTAGCGCGCCACCTCGCCCGCGACCGCTTCGCGCGCGCCGCCCACGCGATCGATGGCGGTGAACGCGAGCCGTGTGAGCGGCATGTGCGCGAGGTCGAGATGCTCGCCCACCGCATCCCACTCCCCCGCGACCAGGACGGCCGCGGCCTGCGACGGAAGCGTCAAGCGGGCGCGGCGCGGCGTCTGCGCGGTGCGGCCATCGAGCTGGATGGTGAATCCGCCTTCACCGTGCGCGACTGTGGCGGCCTTCCAGAATCGCCGCGGTTTGCCTTCGTCGTTCATCCCTGCGTCAGCTTCCCGGGGCTAGAGTTTAGACGGAGCCGGCCCGGCGGGGCCGTTCCAGTACAGTGGCGTTTGCGGAGACGGACATGGCGCAAAACTCTGCCGGCTTGCAAGCGGCGATCGCCGCCACCCGCTTCGGCCTCGGCGCAAAGCCGGGCGAAATCGACGCCGCGACGCCGGACCCCAAGGCCTGGCTGATCGCCCAGATCCGCCCGACCGGCGCGGACCAGCCGCAGGGCCAGCTTCCGAACTCCCGCGACCAACTGCTGGCGCTGGCCAGCTATCGCCAGGACCGCAAGGAGGCCAAGGCCGACGGCGTCGTCCTGCCCAAGGCCGCCAAGCGTGCGGCGGCTGCGCAGACCGCCATGGCGGACACGCCCGGCATGACCGCCGCCGCGCCGCCCGCCATGAGCCCGGACGCCGAGCGTCAAGCCGCGATGCTGAAGACTGAGCTAAAGACCGTGCGCGACGAAGCCGGCGACGAGTTCCTCGCCCGCGCCCGGCTCGGCGCCGCCACCGACGCCAGTTTCCGCGAACGCTGGGCCCTGTTCTGGTTCAACCACTTCACCGTCTCGGCGGTGAAGCTCGAGTCCGCCGTGGTCACCGGTCCGTTCGAGCGCGAGGCGATCCGACCGCGCGTGTTCGGCCGTTTCGAAGACCTGCTGGTGGCGTCCAGCACCCATCCGGCGATGCTGCTCTACCTCGACCAGGCGCGTTCGGCCGGGCCGGACTCGCTGGGCGGCCGCACGCGCAAGCTGGGTCTGAACGAAAACCTCGCGCGCGAGATCATGGAGCTGCACACCGTCGGCGCCGACGCGGGCTACACCCAGGCGGACGTGACCGAGTTCGCGCGCGCGCTTACCGGCTGGTCGGTGGGCGGACCGAAGGACGCGGTGCGCGGTTTCGACGGCCGTTACCTCTACCGCGCCGCGATCCACGAGCCCGGCGGCCGTGAGATCATGGGCCGCAACTACGGCGACTCCGGCGAGGCGCAGGCGCGCGCCGTCCTGCACGATCTCGCCGCCGATCCGCGCACCGCCAAGCGCATCAGCCGCAAGCTGGCGATCCATTTCGTGGCCGACGATCCGCCGCAGGCGCTGGTCGATCGGCTGAGCAATGCGTGGATGAAGTCCGGCGGCCAGCTCGACGTCGTCGCGCGTGCGCTGGTCGAGGCGCCCGAGGCGTGGGACCCGGACGCGCGCAAGTTCAAAACACCCTACGAACTGGTTGTCTCGGGCTACCGTGCCTGCGGCGTGCAGCCGACCAAGATGCAGCATCTCGCCATCCTGACCGCGCTGGGCCAAAAGCCGTTCAGTCCGCCCTCGCCGAAAGGCTGGTCCGACGAAGCTGCCGACTGGGCCACCTCCGACGGGGTGATCAAGCGGCTGGAGTGGGCCAAGGGGTTCTCCGCCGTGGTCGGCCCGCTGGTCGATCCGGTCGCCACCGCCAAGTCGTCGCTCGGCGCGCGGCTCAGCGATCGCACCGCCACCGCGGTCGCCCGCGCGGAAAGCCGCCCCGAAGCGCTCGCCCTTCTTCTCATGTCGCCGGAGTTTCAACGCCGATGACCCATCCCGTGAAAACCTTCCGGATGAATCGCCGCGCCTTGCTGGGCGGCATGGCCGGCGTGTCGGTGCTGTTCGCCGGGCGCGCGGCGCTGGCGTCGGAAAGCGGCCGTCGCAAGCTGGTGGTGATCATCGCGCGCGGCGGCCTCGACGGCCTGTCGGTCAGCCCGCCCTACGGCGATCCGAACTACCAGGCGCTGCGCGGCGCCATCGCGATTCCGCCGCCGGGCGCCGACGGCGGCGCGCTGAAGCTCGACGAAACCTTCGGCCTGCACCCAGCCCTGTCGCAGATCTACGCCATGACCCAGTCGGGCGAAGCGCGCATCGCGCCGGCGGTGGCGATCCCCGACCGCATCCGCTCGCACTTCGAAGCCCAGGACATGCTCGAGAACGGCACCGCACAGGTTTACGCGACCAGCACCGGCTGGCTGAACCGCGCCCTGTCGGCGATGGGCACGCGCCGCGCGCTTTCCGTGGGCGCTCAGGCGCCGCTGGTCATTCGCGGGCCGGTGGAGACCGCGTCCTGGTCCCCGGGGCCGGAGTTGCCCCAGGGCGACCGCGTCGCCGGCATCCTGATGGACCTCTACAAGGACGATCCGCTGCTGGCGCCCGCCCTCGCCTCGGGCCTCTCCAACGAAGCCATGGCGCGCGACGCCATCGGCGCCGAGACGGTGAAGCAGAACGACGTGAAGGCCCTGGGCGCGGCGATCTCCAAGTTCATGGTCGCCCACGACGGGCCCGACGTGGTGGCGCTGTCCCTCGACGGCTTCGACACCCACGCCAGCCAGGGCGCCTCCAAGGGCCAGCTCGCCAACCGCCTGGCCTACGTCGACCAGCTGTTCGCCGGGCTGAAGGGCGGCCTGGGACCGGCCTGGAACGACACCGCGGTGGTCATGGCCACCGAGTTCGGCCGCACGGCGCGGATCAACGGCACCTCGGGCACCGACCACGGCACGGCCTCGACCCTGCTGCTGGCCGGCGGGTCCCTTAAGCGCGGCGGCATCGTCGGCGACTGGCCGACGCTGGCCGACAACCGCCTGTTCGAGAACCGGGATCTGGCGCCAACCCTCGAAGTTCGTTCGGTTTTCAAGGGCCTGCTGCGGGACCACTTGGGCGTCGAAAAGGCCAAGCTGGACACCCTCGTCTTCCCCGACAGCCAATCGGTCGCGGCCAGCGACGGATTGATCTAGTGAACACGTTCAATTAGACGGGTGTCAGGTTCCGGCCGACGCCTTCCCCAAGGCGCCCCCCGCGCCCAATAGCTCGGCCGGTACCCGATCCCGACCTGCCCTCCCCGTCCCAACGCGGGGAGGGCATTCTTTTTTCAGGCGCTGAGAACCGTCTGCTTCCGATCCGTTGCGGACGCCAGGGAAGGAGGCGCACACTCAGTGCATGCGCCGCCTCCTCGCCACGATCGCTTTTCTCACCCCACTTCCTCTCCTTGCGTGTGGGAGCCCGAGCGATGCGGATTCGCGATGCCCGGAACTTGAGCGGCTCAAACCTGACCAAGCGCGCAGCGATGCACTGGCGGCGACAGCAAAGGGCGACAAACACCTGATTATGTTAGGCGGATACGTCGGCGTTGTTCCGGGCGGGAATCCTACCAACCTTCCAACCGTCCTGCTGGCGAGCACCGGGGACACTGCACCGGAAGCTTGCAGGCGGCTGCGGCCGAAAGCCGAATCCTATGCACTTGCGTACAATGCCGAAGTACGCTCGGTTTCAGGGAAATAGGCTAGCGGCCGCTGGCGAACCGCCCAAGTTCGCACTCTAATTCCACAAACGTGCGCGCCACGTGAGTCGCGCCGGATGCGGCGACTTCCTCGGCCGTGTGAAAGCCCCACGCGACGCCCTGCGGATAGGCGCCCGCCGCGATCGCCATCAGCATGTCGTGGGAGGTGTCGCCGATCATCACCGTGCGCTCGGGCGACGTGTGGGCGGCTTCCATGGCTTGCAGCAGCATGGACGGGTGCGGTTTGCCGGGGCCGTCGTCGGCGCAGCGGGTGGCGTCGAAGAGGTGGCCCCAGCCGTGGCGCTCCAGCAGGCGGTCGACGCCGCGGCGGGAGTTGCCGGTGGCTAGCGCCAAGCGCCAGCCGTCGGCCTTCAGCGCGTCTAGCAGTTCGACGGCGCCGGCGTAGAGCGGCTCGGTGAAGTCCGGGTCCAGGTGCATGCGCCGGAACGACTCCTGAAACCCGGTGACGAACTCGGCGAACTGCGCGTCGGTGAGCTCGGGCGCGAGCTGGCGCAGGCCCTCGGCCAGCGACAGGCCCACGATTTGGCGCACGGAATCGTAATCGGGCGGATCGAGGCCCACCGTGTCCGCCGCCTCGATGGCCGCGCGGTGGATGGTCGAACGCGAGTCCACCAGGGTTCCGTCGACATCGAATACGGCGAGCAGGCGATTAATGTTCAGCACTCCCTTCCTCCTCGATGGAGGAAGGGTCGGGGATGGAGGTGGGGGCAGGCGGAGCCAGGATGCGGCGCGAGCCGGCGCCGACGGTATCTGGTTGTGCCGCCCGCGTGTGCTTCCGACACCGTGGAGTGCACACCACCATCCCAACCCTTCCTCCATCGAGGAGGAAGGGCTTTAGAGTTAGTCATCGGCGGCGTCCCTTACCGCCGATGAACGGATCGACGTCGGCTTCGTGCTGATCGAAACCGAAGCGTTCGAAACCGGCCCTCATTTCCGGCGAGATCGGCGCCTCGACGATCAGCTTGCCGCCGCCGGGGTGATCGAGTTCGATCCTCCGCGCGTGCAGTTGCAGCTTCAGGCCCTCGGACAACTCGCGCGACTTGTCGTCGAGGTATTTCGGATCGCCCAGGATCGCGTGGCCGATGGCCAGCATGTGCGCGCGCAGCTGGTGGGTGCGACCGGTGTGCGGTCGCAGCGCCATCCACGCCGCGCGATGCGCTGCGCGCGAGACGGTGACGTATTCGGTCTCCGCGCTTTCCGCGCCGTGCTCCTTCGCATCGGCCGGGACCATCATCTCGCGGTCGCCGATGCCGCGTTTGGCCAGCGCCAGTTCGATCACGCCCTCGGCCGGCTTCGGATCGCCCGCGACGATGGCCCAATAGGTCTTCTTCGCCTTGCGCCGCGCAAAGGCGCCCGCGAGCCGCGCCGCCGCGTCCGGCGACTTGCCGAGCAGCAGCACGCCCGACGTATCGCGGTCCAGCCGGTGCACCAGCCTGGGCCGCTCCAGCCCCTCGCCCCAGGCCGACAGCAGCCGGTCCACGTGCTTGGTGGTCTTGGTGCCGCCCTGCACCGCCAGGCCCGATGGCTTGTTCAACGCCAGCACCAGCTCGTCCTCGTAGAGCACCAGCGACTTGGCATAGGCCACGTCGCGGGGCGGCAGGCGCTCGGGTCCGCGCTCGCCGCGGTCCTGGGCGTCCGGCAGGGGCGGCACGCGCACCACATTGCCGGCCTCCAGCCGCGTGTCCGCCTTGGCGCGCGAGCCGTCCACCCGCACCTGGCCGGAGCGAAACAGCTTCTGCAGCTGTACGTGGTTCAGGTGCGGCCAGCGCCGCTTGAACCAGCGGTCGAGCCGGATCCCGGCCTCGCCCTCGCCCACCGTCAGGGTCTTTACCTCGCGCGTCGTCATGGCCGAGCCTTATAGCGGGGCGGACGCGTGCGCCTATAGCCGCCGGCGGCTAGGATCAGGGGCGCGACTCGGAGAGGCCGGATGCCGCCCCTGAACCTGTATCTGGCCGTCCTCCTCGGCAGCGCGCTGGGCGGCGTGGCGCGGTTTTTCCTGTCCGGCCTGATCGGATCGCAGTTCGGCGAGGCGTTCCCCTGGGGCACCGTCCTGGTGAACATCACCGGCTCATTCGTCATCGGCTTCGTCGCGGGGCTCAGCGCGCCGGGCGGCCGCGTGGCGCTCAGTCCCGCCATGCGCCTGTTCCTGATGACCGGGGTCTGCGGCGGCTACACCACCTTCTCGGCCTTCAGCCTGCAGACGTTCACGCTCCTGGGCGACGGCCATTGGGGGAAAGCCGGCGCCAACGTCGTCGGATCGGTGGGCCTGTGCGTGCTCGCAACCTGGCTGGGCTACCTCGCCGCGGCGGCCATCAATCAGGTCAGGACAGTCTAAGCTCTTGGTTGTATGCTGGCCGTCGCACAACGGCCGTTTTCCTGTCTTCAAAGCTTCGCGTCGCCGCGTTCATTCTTCCCTGCCTCGGACAGGAGATGAGTCGCCATGACTTGCGTCACCGCAACGAACGCCACGAGCAAGTTCAGCCTCAAAGCCTATCGCGGGGATCGCAAGACCCTGCTCGCGTTCAACCTGCCCAAGGCGCAGGCGAAGAATCTCGCGGGTTTTTCCATTCAGGTGCAGCCGCCCACCGGGCCCGCCTATTATCTCGACAACACGCTGCGCTTCGACCAGCCCGCCGATCACGCTCAGGACGCGGCGCAGTCGGCCAATTCGTCGCTGAACGCGCCGTTCCAGAAGTTCCGTTGGGTGCATGTACCGGGCCAGACGCACCAGGGTCTCGACCCGCAGGTCGGGACCTATGCCTACACGGTGACGCCGCGCTACTTCGACAAGGACGGGTCGCTGTTGCCGCTGGATGCCGGCGCCGGCGCCACGGCGAAGATCGATGTTGACGCGTTCGAGAAGGGCGCGCTGAAGATCGGCTTCACCCGCGGCTACATGCAGTCGCAGGCCTTCGTGAACCACTTCGGCAAGGCGGCGACGGTTCGGCCCGCAGGCAAGACGCTGATCTACGATACGTCGGCGCAGGCGGGCGTGAACGCGGCGGGCGACAAGTCCACCTACGCCCAGGAATACGCCTGGATGGGCTACACCGCGCGCGAGCTGGTGTTCGAGGTGTTGAAAGCCGTGCAAAGCGATGCGTCGCTGACGCTCGACATGTTTGCCTATGACCTGAACGAGCCCGACGTGATCACCATCCTGCAGGCCTTGGCCAAGGACGGGCGCCTGCGGATGATCCTCGACAACGCGAGCCTGCACCACGCTTCGCCGCCCAAGCCCGAGGACCAGGTCGAGACCCTGCTGAACAAGGCCAAGGCCGGGATCGTGCTGCGCGGCAAGTTCGGCCGCTACGCCCATGACAAGGTGATGATCGTCTACCAGAACAAGAAGCCGGTGCGCGTGCTCACCGGCTCGACCAACTTCTCGGTCACCGGTCTCTATGTGAACGCCAACCATGTGCTGGTCTACGAGGACGCGGAAGTCGCGGGCTGGTACGCGGGGGTGTTCGAGGAATCCTGGACCGACAAAGTCAACCAGAAGGCCTTTGCCAAATCGGTCTGGGCGACCAAGTCCTACACCTCGAGCGGCGCCGCGACGCCGAAGACCGAATTCAACTTCTCGCCCCACAGCGCGGCGTACATGACCAAGGAACTGGGCGGCATCGTCAACGCCGTCGCCCAGCAGGACAAGGCCGGCGGTTCGGTGCTGTTCGCGGTGATGGAGTTGACCAGCACGGGCAAGTCGAAGAACGCGGTGTACAGCGCGCTCGACGCCCTCCACGCCAAGACCAAGGCCTTCACCTACGGCATCTCCGACGCGCCGGAGGGGATTTACCTGTACCCGCACGGCTCGACGACCGGCGTGCTGGTCACCGGCAAGCCGGGGGCGACCATGCTGCCGCCGCCGTTCAATCAGGTTCCGGGCATCGCCGGCCACGAAATCCACGACAAGTTCGTCGTCTGCGGCTTCAACCGACCGGAGGCTGTCGTCTACTGCGGCTCATCCAACCTGGCGGAGGGCGGCGAGCAGGCCAACGGCGACAATCTGCTGGCCATTCGCGACGGCGACGTGGCGACGGTGTTCGCCATCGAGGCCCTGCTGCTCATCGACCACTACGACTTCCTCGACCGCTATGCGACCAAGACGGTCGGCAAGTCGAAGACCAAGAAGGCCAAGGCGGTCAAGAGCACGGTGAAGAACGTCGGCGCCTCGAAGACCGCCGCGGCTGCGGCGGCGGGTATGTTTCTCGACGCGTCCGACGACTGGACCGACAAGTTCTATGACGGCGGCGACCTGCACGCGACCGACCGGCAGCTGTTCGGCTAGCGGATGGTCAGGCGCAGGCGATAGCGGCCGAAGGCGCCTTCCGCCATCAGGTCGGCGCTGACCCCGAACACGTATTCGCCGGTCTGCTGCAGCGGGATGCTCTGCGGAATGCCCGGGCCGTCGCCGTTGCCGTCGGGATAGCCGATGGTCTGGCGCGTGGCGGGGCCCTGCAGCGTCCAGGTCAGGGTCTGACCCGCCCGCGCCTTGAAATGATAGTCGCAGCTCGCGCGCTCGTGGGTCAGGCGGCCGGTGTATTCGATGCTGTCGGTCCCGCGCTTCATGTGCACATTGACCACACAGTCGGACGGGTCCGCGAAGGCGGGGGCGGCGAAGAGGATCAATCCGGCGAACGCCGCGCCGGCGGCAAGCTTGGACGAGACCATGGGCGCTCTCCTGTCGCTTATCGGCGACCAGTTGGCGGCAGATGATGCGGAACGTCAACGGCCCCGCGCGCGCAGAAATCGGAAACTTCGTTTGATTCCACGCCGGGCGCGCGGGCGGTTATGCAGGCGCATGACCAACGTTACCATCCGCCCGATCACGCCGGCCGACTACGCCGCCTGGCGCCCGCTCTGGGACGGCTACAACGCCTTCTACGGCCGTTCCGGCGCGACCGTCCTGCCCGAAGACATCACCGCCGCCACCTGGGCGCGGTTCTTCGATCCCACTGAGCCGGTGCACGCGCTCGTGGCCGAACGTGACGGCGCGCTGCTCGGCCTGACCCACTACCTGTATCACCGATCGACCACGATGATCCCACTCACCTGCTATCTGCAGGACCTGTTCACGGTCGAAGCCGCGCGCGGGAAGGGCGTCGGGCGCGCTCTGATCGAGGCCGTATTCGAAAACGCAAAGGCGGCGGGAACGGACCGCGTCTACTGGCAGACGCACGAGACCAACACCCACGCGATGCAGCTCTACGACAAGGTCGCGGAACGATCGGGCTTCCTGGTCTACCGCAAGACCCGCTGAGCGGTCACGGCGCCTGCAGGCCGCCGGTGCTGGGCGCATCCTCGACCCAGAGCTTCAGCATAAACAGGATCAGTCCGCGATCGTCGCGGGCGGTAATCGACCATGCCTGGGCCGCGCGCAGGCCACGCGACGCCGCCAACAGCGCGCGACCGGCGACGCGCGACGCCTCCAGCTGGGCTTCGCCGAGGTTTGCCAGCTCCACGCCCGTGGCGTCGGGGCTGGAAACGCCATTGTCGAAATCGAAGAAATACCGGGCCATGGCCCTCCCGTTCGAGAGGGAGCGCACGTCTCCCTCGGCCACCGATGCCCAAAGGATCGATACGGCGGTGAGAGGCATTTAGCACGATGTGCGACTTAGCCGAAATCTAATGTTCGAACTCAACATTATATGTCTGAATGAGAGATCGTTGTGTTTTCGCGAGACGTTTGACCTTTAGAATCAAACAAATACCAAATAAAACCAATTTGCTATCGTGACAGGCGTATAATAAGCGCGTCGGACATCGGGGCCGACGCCATATGCAATTCCGTAATCGACTGCTGTCGTCTGTGTCGAAAGACGACATTGAATGGCTTTTTCCGCACCTTCAGGAGATTTCCCTGCGGAGCGGCGCCACGCTCTACGAGGCCGGCGGTCGCACCCCCCACGTCTTTTTCCCAAGCACGGCCGTTATTTCCGTCGTCACCGTGATGAACGACGGCGCCAGCGTAGAGACCTCGTCGATCGGTCGCGAGGGTGCGGTGGGGCTTCTTCCGGGGTTGACCAATGCCGCGTCGCCGACGCGCGTGTTCGCCCAGATCGGCGGCGGCGGACTTCGGCTTTCGTCGGATCTGCTGCGCACGCGTTGCGGCGAGAGTCCCGACCTGCTGAACAAACTGCTGCACAGCGCGCTCGGCGACCTGGCGCAGGCGGGTCAGGGCGTCGCGTGCAACGCGCTGCACGAGGCGTCGGCGCGGTTGGCGCGCTGGCTGCTGATGACCGAGGATCGCGTCGGCAATGCAACCTTCCCGCTGACCCAGGAATATCTCGCGAT
Source organism: Caulobacteraceae bacterium (assembly GCA_036501825.1). Lineage (GTDB taxonomy): Bacteria > Pseudomonadota > Alphaproteobacteria > Caulobacterales > Caulobacteraceae > JAFECT01. The sequence continues at coordinate 103,864 of DASXZP010000012.1, forward strand.
CATGGTCGGCGTGCAGCGCACCACCGTCAGCCTGATCGCGAGCCGCCTGAAGGGCAACGGATTGATCGACTATTCGCGCGGCGTTATCGAAATCACCGACCGCGCCGGTCTCAAGGCGGTGGCCTGTGAATGCTACGCCTCGCTGTTGCTCCGTTACGCCGACCTCGGCATCGAGACGGCCGGCGGCTAAAGCCCCAATCCTGCGGCGAGGTCCGCGAAGTCGGCCGGCGGGGGCGCTTCGAGCGTCTTCGTCCCACCCTCCGGATGTGGAAACGTCAGCGCGCGCGCATGCAGCATCAGACGCCCCACCGCGTGATCGCCCACACGCAGCGCGCCGCCATAGCGCGGGTCGCCCGCGATCGGCCGCGCGATCGACGCCAGGTGTACGCGCAACTGGTGCATGCGGCCGGTCACCGGCTTCAGCTCGACCAGCGCCGCGTCGTGCGAGGCCGCGAGCGTGCGGTAGAGCGTGCGCGCGCTTTCCGCGTCGGGGTGGTCGTCGGCGCAGGGGCGCATATAGGCCTCGCGGCCGATCTCCTCGCGGCGCAGCGCCGTGGTAATTTCTCCGTCGCGCGGGTCGGGCGCGCCGGGCGTGACGATCGCGACGTAGGTCTTCTCGAAGCTGCGCGCCATCACCGCCTTGCCGAGGAAGCCGGCGGCGGGCTTGGTCTTGGCGGTCAGGATGACGCCGGACGTGTCGCGGTCGAGCCGGTGGATCAGCCGCGGCCGCGCCTTTCCCGGCTTCGCGAACGCCCAGATCAGTTCATCCAACGTATGCACCTGCCCGCGCCCCCCCTGGCTAGACAGGCCGGAAGGTTTGTTCAGGGCCAGGATCGCTTGATCTTCATAGATGACGAGCGAGCGCGCGAACTCGACCTCGTCCTGGGACAGCGAAATCGGAATGTCGACGGCGCGAACGCGAGGCGGGGTTCTGGGCATCAGCGCGCACGTCCCACAATGATCCGCTCATCCCGGCGAATGCCGGGACCCAGATCGTAAAGCGCTTCCGCTTCCAGGTTCGCATCGAACTGGCGGATCATTTCAAAAGCTCGGAGCCATATGATCTGGGTCCCGGCATTCGCCGGGATGAGCGGAAATAAAATTATTCACCGTCCGTCCGCATCTTCGCCCAGCGTTCGAGCCGTTCCTTGATCTTCGCTTCGTGTCCCTCGCCCTTCGGCGTGTAGAACACGCGGCGCTCCATGCCGTCGGGGAAATAGTTCTGGCCGGAGAAACCGCGCTCGGTTGACGGATCGTAGCGATAGCCCTTGCCGTAGCCCAGGTCCTTCATCAGCCGCGTGGGCGCATTGCGAATGTGGGCGGGCGGCATCAGGGAGCCGGTTTCGCGCGCCGCCTTCGACGCGGCGCTGTAGGCCTCGTAGACCGCGACGGATTTGGGCGCGGTGGCCAGGTGCACCGTCGCCTGCGCCAGGGCCAGTTCGCCCTCGGGCGAGCCCAGAAAGTCGTAGGTGTCCTTCGCCGCATTGGCGACCAGGATCGACAGCGGGTCCGCCTCGCCGATGTCTTCGACCGCCATGCGCACCAGCCGCCGCGCCAGGAACAGCGGGTCTTCGCCGCCCTCCAGCATGCGCGCGAGCCAATAGAGCGCCGCGTCGGGATCGGAACCACGCACCGACTTATGCAGGGCGGAGATGAGGTTGTAGTGCTCCTCGCGATCCTTGTCGTAGGCCGGGCTGCGCTTTTGCAACAGATGTCCCAGCGCGGCCGTGTCCATCGGCTCATCCGGACCGATCGCGAACAGGGTCTCCGCGAGCGTCAGCAGATACCGCCCGTCCCCGTCGGCGAGCGCGATCAGTGCGTGCCGCGCATCGGGCGTCACGGGCAACGGCGCTTTCTCGAACGCTTCGGCCTTTTCCAGCAGGCTTTCGAGCGCCTTGTCGTCGAGCCGCTTCAGGACGAACACCTGACAGCGCGACAGCAACGCGCCGTTCAGTTCGAAAGAGGGGTTCTCGGTCGTGGCCCCGACGAGGGTTACGGTCCCTGACTCGACGAACGGCAGAAAGCCGTCCTGCTGGGCGCGATTGAAGCGGTGGATCTCATCGACGAACAACAGGGTCGACTGGCCGGCGAGCCTGCGCGTGCGCGCGGTCTCGAACGCCTTTTTCAGGTCCGCGACGCCGGAAAAAACGGCGGATAGTTGCTGGAACTCATAGCCGCCGGCCTTGGCCAGCAGGCGCGCAATGGTGGTCTTGCCGGTGCCCGGCGGACCCCACAGGATCATCGACGACAGCCGGCCGCTCTCGACCATGCGCCCGATCGGGCCGTCGGGGCCGAGCAGGTGGTCCTGGCCGACGACGTCTTCCAGTTTCTGCGGACGCAGCCGGTCGGCGAGCGGCGACGGCGCGCTCGGCTCCAGTCCCGCAGCCTGGAACAGGTCGGTCATCCGGTTGCCGAGCGGAAGTACATCTGGGTTCCCGTGTCGTCGGGGTGTTTACGCTTCTCGGCGGCGGAAGGTTTCACCGTCGGCGTCAGCGACTGATAGTCGACCGACAGTTCGCGGTTCACGCGGAACAGGCGGCCGTCCACGTCGCCCCTGCACGTCTTGGGATCCACCTTGCCGACATAGGCGCCGCCGTGCGAGCGCAGGCGGATCGCACAGCCCTCCTTGCGCACCAGACGATCGCGCCCGGGGCTGATGTCCGCATAGGTCTGGCGGTCGTCGCCCAGCACCCAGTACTGGCGCACGATCAACGCGTCCTTGCCGCCGCGGCTGACGCCGTAGAACCAGAAGTCGCGCGTGTGCGTGTCGTCGTCCTTCACGTCGATGCGCACCATGATCTCGCCGCCGGCGTCGAGCTTCTTCACCCGGCTGCCGACCATGGTCTGGTGATGGAAGTCCGGGTGGAACACCCCGCTCATCCACTGGACCAGCTGGGCCGGGTCGTAGTCCGGCTTCGGCGGCGTCACCGCAAGCGCCGAAGGCGCCGCCAGGGCGAGGCCCCCGATCAACGCAAAACAGGCCAACACTCGGCTGAGACCCGGGCGGAGCGGCATGGCGGTCCTTTCGGCGGCAAAGCGGCCGCGCGCAGGGCCGAACCTAGCAGAAACCACCTGGCGGGGCGTAGGCCTCAGGCCCGGACCCGGGCGGTGATGGTCTGGCCGCCACGCTGGATGACCAGGACCCACTGGCCGTTGGGCGCGCCGGCATCCAGCAGCTTGCGCAACTGCTCGACGGTGGCGACGTCCTTGCCGTTTACGGCGCGTACGATGTCGCCCGGCTGGAAGCCCAGGGACGCCGCGTAGCCGCGGGACACGTTCGACACCAGGACGCCCCCGTTCTTCACGAACGGATCGGCGCCCAGTTCGTCGGCCACGGCCGGAGAGAGGTTGACCACGGTCAGGCCGGTCAGCGGGTTGCGGCCGGTGAGGGTCTGCTCGTCCTTGGCGGGGGTGGCGGGGGGCGGCTCGACGCGGGCGCTGACACTCAGGCGCTTGCCGTCACGCAGCAGCTCGATCCTGGTCGCCTCGCCGGGCGTCTTGGTGGAGATCTGGTAGTTCAGGTTGCCGGGGTCGGAGACCTGGCCGCCGTCGACGCCGACGATGACGTCGCCGATCTTGATGCCAGCCTTGGCGCCGGGGCTGCCGGGATAGAGGTCGGTGACCAGGGCGCCGGTCGGAGCGGCCATGCCGAGGCTGCGGCCGATGTCGGCGGTCACCGCGTCGGTCTTGGTCCCGAGCCAAGGGCGAACCAGCGTATGCTCGCCGCCGACGGCGCTCGCCACCACGCGCTTCACCAGGGCTGCGGGGATCGCGAAGCCCACGCCCACCGAACCGCCCGAGCGCGAAACGATGAAGCTGTTGATGCCGATCAGGTTGCCGTCCATGTCGACCAGCGCACCGCCGGAGTTGCCCGGATTGATCGGCGCGTCGGTCTGGATATAGCTCGACCCGCCTTCGCCGCCCGGATCGGCGGCGGAACGGTTGAGCGCGGAGATGATGCCGTTGGTCACCGTCTGGCCGACGCCGAACGGATTGCCGACCGCGAGCACCAGATCGCCGACCTGCAGGTCGCCGCGATCGTCGATCGGCAGCACGGGCAGCTTTTCGTTTCCGGCGTCTATCTTCAGCACGGCGAGATCGACCCGCGCGTCCGCGAGCAGAACCTTGGCCGGAAACTCACGCCGGTCCGACAGCACGACCATGATGTCCTGGCCGCCTTCGATGACGTGGTTGTTGGTGACGATCACGCCGTCCGAGCGGACCACGACGCCCGAACCCAGCGATTGGAGCACCCGCTCCTGGGTCAGGCCGGGCATGGCGAATTGGGAGAAGAACGGGTCGATCGACTGACGCACGACCTTCTTGGCGTAGACGTTGACCACCGCCGGCGCGGTCGCCTTCACCACCGGCGCAAACGAGATGCGCATGGAGGCCGCGTCGGTCGGGACGTGGCGCACCGGCTCGGCAAGGGCCGGCATGCCCACTGGCGTCGAAGACGGTTGCGCCAGGCTCTCGCCGGCGATCAGCCCGCAGGCCGCCGCCAGGGCGAACAGGGGCAGGAGAAAACGGGGTTTGGACATCCGTGGCGCCGCTCCGGTTTGGTTCTGTTTCCCCGATATTTGGGACGCCTTTGCGGCGAACGCCAGCCCTTAGCGGGGCGGTTCGGGCCAGGCCCCGATCCAGGCCTGCGCCCTCGGGTCCATGACCCGGCTCCAGAGCGGTGGGACAAGCGCCATCAGGATCGCTGCGGCATAGCCGGCGGGCAGTTCGGGCGACCCCTCCACCGCCTGCAGCCGGTGAAATCGCTCCATGGGCGAGCGGTGGTGGTCGGAATGGCGGCCCATGTTGAACAGCGACCAGTTGTTCATCCGCCGCGCGGAGTTCCACGAATGCCGCGGCCCCAGCCGCTCGGGCCGCCCGTCGGCCTGCACGCGCCGCTCCAGGCCGTAGTGGGCGATGTAGTTGAACAGCTCCAGCATGAAGACCGCGAGCACCGCCTGGCCCACGAACAACGCCAGCACCCGCGGCCCCAGCGACGCAGCGCCCGCCAGAACGATGAGCTCAACCGCGAGATAGCCCAGCATGCGGTTGCCGACGCTCCAGACCGGCCGGCCCTTGCGGCGCAAGCGCTCGGCTTCGAAGGCCCAGGCTTCGCGCCACTGACCGGCGACCGAGCGCGCGGCGAACAGATAGGCGTTCTCGCCCCGGCGGGCCGACGCCGGATCCTCGCGGGTCGCTGCGCGTGTGTGGTGGCCGTGGACGTGGGCGATGCGGAACTGCATGTAACCGACGCTGGCGAGGAAGCTCAGGCCCAGCGCCCGCTCCGCGTCCGACGCCGAATGCACCATCTCGTGCGCGGCCAGCATGCCGAACACGCCCGCGGTCAGGCCGACCGAAACGGTGAGGCCTGCTAACTCCAGCGTGGTTGTTGCGGGATCGCGCGCCTCGATCACGGCCCAGGCGCCGACCGCCAGCTGAGCCGGAATGTAGAGCCACGGCAGCAGGCGGTAGACCCAATCGCGGGGGGACCCCGCCGCGCCCTCAGCCGACCCCAGCACGCCGTCCAGGCCCGCGATCGCCAGCGGCATGACGGCGACGGTCAGGAACGACCAGCCGCCGCCCAGCCAAAGGCCCAGCGGGACCGAGGCGAGGAACAGAAACGGCAGAGCAAACCGCAACGGCTTGAGCATGGCGCCACTATAGCGCGGACGCCCCGTTCCGGTATCCGCAGGTGCTATTCCGCCGCGGCGGCCGCCTCACGCCGGCCTGCATCCCTGGCCGCGCGCATGGACATGAACATGGCGCCGAGCAGGAAGACCGTCGACATCAGGAACGGGAAACCCGGGATGCCGAGGTAGCTGAGTTGGCCATTGAACAGCCAGTAGAGCGATCCGTAAAAGCCCGGCCCGATAATGAAGGCGAGCGAATTGACGCCTTGCACGGCGCCTTGCAGCTTGCCCTGCTCGGTCACGCCCACGCGGTGGCTCATGAGCGTCTGGATCGCGGGGCCTGAGATGCCCCACAGCGACATGATCGGCACCCCGATCATGAAGACCTTCCAATCCGGCGCCAGAGCGTAGATCGCAAAGCCGACCGCGCCGAAGAGCGTGCCAACGACGATCGCGCCGCGCTTGCCCAACAACTTGATCAACGGCGCCGCCAGAAATCCCTGAACCACGACGCCGCAAGCGCCGATGCCCATCATCGCCAAGCCGATCTCGTCCGAATGCCAGTGGAACTTGGCGGCGGCGTGAAGGGTGAACACGGTTTGCAGCGACAGGTGCGCGAGCTGACCGAGGAAACCGATAAAGGCCAGCGGCACCAGGTCCGGATGCGAGCGCAGCAGTTGCAGCGCGCCGACAGGATTGGCGCGCGACCAGCGGAAACGGTCGCGACGGTCCTTGGGCAACGACTCCGGCAGGACGAAATAGCCGTAGGTGAAGTTCATGAGCGAGAAGAACCCGGCCAGGAAGAAGGGTACGCGCATGCCGCCGTGCAGCACCCAGTGGGTTCCGGGAATCGCGACGAAACGCTGCGGATCGCCGAGCAGACCACCGAGCGCGGGACCGAGCACAAAGCCCAGGCCAAAAATCGCGCCCATCATCGCAAACCTCGAGGGCCGCTTTGCGGGCTCCGTCGTGTCGGCGATGTAGGCGGCCGCGGTGCCGAAGGTCGCTGACGTGGCGCCCGAGATCAGCCGACCGACGAGAAGAAACCAGAGGCTCGGCGAAAGGGCCATGACGAACCAGTCGATGCCCGTGCCCAGGTTCGACGCGAGAATAACCGGCCGCCGACCGATCTTGTCCGACAGAGCGCCGATGATCGGCTGACAGAAAAACTGCATCACCGCGAAAGTCGTGCCGGAAATGCCGACCCACAGGCCCGCCTGGGAGGCGCTGCCGTTGAAGAAGATAATCAGCGCCGGCCACACCGGAATGACGATGCCGAGCGCCATTACGTCCAGCAGAACGGTGATCAGCACGAACGCAAAGCCGCCCTTGCCGGCGGCGGCGCCCGTGGGCGGCGGCAGGTCGATGGGCTCTTCGGGCAGGGTGTCGCTCATAACGCTCGGCCTTTTAAGGAGGCGAGCATGGATGTCCACCACTCGGCCTCGTGTTTGAGGAAGAACACGTTGGGGAAGTTGTGCCGCGCCGCATTTTCCACCGGCACCGTGTCCCAGCCGCCATGCTCGACGGTGACGCGCGTCTCGTCTCCCACCGGCTCGAAGCGCACCTGGACCTCCGTGTCCATGCCGGGCTCGAACCAGGCGCAGCGCCAGCCGAACACGAGCTGATCGCCCGGTTTCCAGACCCTGATCGTTCCGACCTCGAACACCTTGCCGCCCGGCAGGGTCTCGATGAAGCGGCCGCCTTCCCACGCGCCGTCATCGCCTTGCACGAACGACACGACGCCGGGACTGCGCGGGGTGAAGCGGAACATCAGGTTCGGCCGCCACCATTCGCCGATCTCCTGGGTGAAGGCGTCGAAGGCGCGCACCGGGTCGGCCTTCACCCGCACCGACACCAGTACGCGCGAGCTCATTTGCGCGCGCCATTTTCAACATGCGCCTTGAACGCCAGCAGCTGTTCGCTCCACAGCCGTTCGGCCCGTTCGAGCCACTCTCTGAGATGCGCCATGGGTTCGGGCCTCAAACGATAGATGCGCACGCGCGCGTCGAATTCCGGATGCGATTCCTCGACCAGCCCCGCCTGACGCAGCGCGCGCAGATGCCGGCTCATCGCCGGTGCGCCAAGGCCGGTCGCCTCAGCCAGCTCGCCCGCGCGGCGCGGTCGCTGACTCAACAGATCGACCACGCGCCGCCGATGCGGATCAGCGAGCGCCTCCAAGGTGCGATCGACGGCCTGCGCGTTGCGGCTCATGCCTTCACGGTCTTTAAGCCCATCGACTGCTCGATCTCTTCCAGCGACACGTCCACTTCCTTCTGCTGGAAGTTCCAGACATGCCCTTCGAGGTCTAGACAGCGATAGGTGCGGTCGCCGTAGAACTGCAGCGTCGGCTCCTGGGTGATGCGGGCGCCGGCCGCACGGGCGCGCTCGTAGTGGGTGGCGAGGTCGTCGACGGTGGCGCGCATGAAGGACGAGCCGTGGTTGTCGAGCGACGCGGGACTGCGCATCTTTGCAGGCCCGATCAGCGCTTCGCTTTCCCACTCGCGCATCACGCCGAAGGGCTGACCGCGAAAACTCATCACCAGATGCGCGATCTTGCCGTCGCTGTCGGTCAACAAGGTATCGATCTCGCAGCCGAAAGCGTCCTGCAGCCATTGCATCGCAGCCTCCGGATCGCGGTAGGCGAGCGACGGCGTGAGCGGATAGCCTTGCTCGCTCATCCCTTCCACCCCGGTCCGAGCGTGGTCTTCAGGCCGCCGCTGGCCTTGTCCCACTCTTCCACCGACAACTTTTGAACGGTCTGGGCGAAGTTCCAGGTGTGGCCGCCCGGATCGACGCAGCGGAAGGTGCGATCGCCGTAGAACTGGTCTTCACATTCCATCTTGATGATCGCGCCGGCGGCGCGCGCGCGTTCGCACAGGGCGTCGATGTCCGACGCGACGTGCACATGCACCATCTGGGTGTTCTTGCCGCCGACCTGGCCGGGCGCGGCGATGAAGTCCGCCCACGGCTTGCCGACCATGATGTAGCCGTCGCCGAAGGTCATCTCCGAGTGCGCCAGATTCCCATCGCCATCGACAATCACCATCGACCGCTCGAACCCGAACGCCCGCTCGAGCCACTCCAGCGCGGCCATGGGATCCTCGTAGTAGACGCTCGAGCCGAAGGTGGGCGGCTTATGGGCCTCGGCCATGACGGTATCCTTCCTATATTGTGCAATAGTTATCATTTTTGACAACTATATGCAAGGGACGCTCTGACTCGATGCTCCTCCTGGCGGCGGCGGCGGAAACGCGGCGTCAGCCGCCCAGGACCGCCGTGCGGAACAGGGTGTCGGTGGCGGCGATGAAGGCGGGGTCTTCGAGGCGCGGGTTGAGCGCGCCCGAGGCCATGACCCAGGCCTCCTGGTCGGCCACAAAGTCGTCGAGGATCGCGATGCGCGCGCCCTGCCCCAGTTCGTCGGCGCTGGTCTTCGCCGCCAGCAGGTCGTCGAGCGCCTGCGACACCGGCGCCGGCAGATCGTTCGCCCGCAGATCGGCCAGCGCCATCGGCGGCACGGTTCCGCGTTGGCGCACCCACGCCAGCGCACAGGCGCAGCGCATGATGTAGATGTAAGACTTCAGCTTCACCTCGACGCGCCCGGCGATGCGCCGCTGCATCAGACCGTGCATCAGGCCGCCATAATGACGGATCGAACTCTCCGGATCGCCGAAGCGTTCGGCGAGGCGGCGCATGGCGTCCGCGGTCGGGCCGACCTCGCGGTAAACCAGCGGCGAACGCAGCCACTCGATCACCACCGCATTGCCCTTGCGCAGCAGCAGCAGCGCCTTGCGCAGGTCCCAGCCGTTGACATCCCACACGCCTTCGAGGGGCGTCTCGATCACGTCGCGCGGCGGCGAAAGCGCCAGATAGTCGTTGAGCGGTCGCACATAGACGAAGCGCACGTCGTAATCGCTGTCCGGCGAAGCGAAGCCCCACGCGCGGCTGCCGGATTCGGCGGCGAAAACGATGCGCACGCCGTTCTCGCGTTCGATCGTATCGAGACGCCGGGCGACTTCGGCCCGGACTTCTGCGCCGAGCCTGTCCATGGGTGACTCAGCCGCCCGTCGGGACGCAGATCGAGCGAATGCCGTTGACCTCGCCCGGCGCCACGACCACGGCGGCCCAGTTGATCGGCGCGTTCGAGGTCGAGGCGGCGTAGGTGTTGATCTGCAGCAGGCCGTCGCCCGGATCGAAATAGGCCTGCACGCTGCGGTCCGGACGGCCTTCCGGCTGGAAGAAGCCGCCGGCGCGGACCAGGTAGCTGTTCGGCGTCACGAACTCGGGCGGAACGCCGAGATCGGCCGCCATCTCCTTGGTCAGGATCTCGTAGTTGGCGTCCTGCAGGATCGTGCGCGCCTTCACCTGAGCATACTCGGACGGCACATAGACCATGCTGAGGCTCAGAGAATCCGGCGACGCCTCAGGCGCCGCGCTCTGGCACCAGGGCGCAGCCGGGGGCGGCGCGTCATCGCTCTGGAACACCTGTTGACCGGCGCCGAGCGCCGGCGCCGCCGTGGCCATGACGAGAACCGCAGCGCCCGCGAGCAGCGCGCGCCCGATGCTCTTGCCGTTCCTGTGCGGGGCGCGGCGCAACGCTTAGGCCTCGCCGAAGGTCTCCGGCGCCGGGCCGGAGTCCTGGCCCTTGGCGGTGACATCGCGATCGACGAACTCGATGACCGCGAGCGGTGCATCGTCGCCGTAGCGGAAGCCCGCCTTCAGCACGCGGATATAGCCGCCGTTACGGTCCTTGTAGCGCGGGCCGATGGTAGCGAAGAGTTTCTGGACCTGATCCTGGTCGCGCACGCGCGAAACCGCCAGGCGGCGCGCCGACAGGTCGCCCTTCTTGGCCAGGGTCACCAGCTTCTCGACGAAGGGACGCAGTTCCTTCGCCTTGGGCAGGGTGGTGACGATCTGCTCGTGCTTGATGAGGGCCGCGGCCATGTTGGCGAACATGGCGGTGCGGTGGCTGGCCGTGCGGCCGAGTTTGCGGAAAGCGTTACCGTGACGCATCGTTTCGTCTCCTGAGACCGGCGCCTCGCCGATCCCCCAAAATCGAGCCCGAAAGCGAAGGCGGCGCCTGATGGCGACCGCCCGTTCCGGACGTCGGCGCTCCCGAAGGATCACCGAGGTCGCCGGGACAAGGTCTTGGCTCTTTCCCGACGAGCAGAAACGCGAAATTCACGCTCCTATAAAAAGGAAACCGGCCGCGGTTTCCCGCGGCCGGCTCGTAGTTCACCGTATTTACGGTGGATCAGATTTGATCCTCGAACTTTTTCGCCAGGTCTTCGATGTTTTCCGGCGGCCAGTTCGGCACGTCCATGCCGAGCGACAGGCCCATGGAAGCCAGCACTTCCTTGATCTCGTTGAGCGACTTGCGGCCGAAGTTCGGGGTGCGCAGCATCTCCGCTTCGGTCTTCTGGATCAGGTCGCCGATGTAGACGATGTTGTCGTTCTTCAGGCAGTTGGCCGAACGGACCGACAGCTCGAGCTCGTCGACCTTCTTGAGCAGCGCCGGGTTGAACGGCAGCTCCGGCGCGCCTTCGTCGGCGGACGGCTTCTTCGGCTCTTCGAAGGTGATGAAGATCTGCAGCTGGTCCTGCAGGATGCGCGCGGCGTAGGCCACGGCGTCCACGGGCGTGACCGCGCCGTTGGTCTCCACTTCCATGATCAGCTTGTCATAGTCGAGCGACTGGCCCTGACGGGTCGGCTCGACGCGGTAAGCCACGCGCTTGACCGGCGAATAGAGCGCGTCGACCGCGATCAGGCCGATAGGCGCGTCTTCGGGACGGTTACGCTCGGCCGGGACGTAGCCCTTGCCGTTCTCGATGGTGAACTCCATGCGCACGGTCGCGCCCTCGTCGAGGGTGCAGATGACGTGGTCAGGGTTCAGAATCTCGATGTCCGACGGCGCATCGATGTGGCTCGCGGTCACCGGGCCGGGGCCCTGGCCGCGCAGGGTCATGCGCTTGGGGCCTTCGGCGTGCATGCGCAGCGCCAGTTGCTTGATGTTCAGCACGATGTCGACGACGTCTTCGCGCACGCCCTCCATGGAGGAGAATTCGTGCACCACGCCGTCGATCTGCACCGCGGTCACCGCCGCGCCTTGCAGCGAGGACAGGAGAACGCGACGCAGCGCATTGCCGAGCGTCACGCCAAAGCCGCGCTCGAGGGGTTCCGCCACCAGACGCGCCCGTCGTTGGGCGTCGGCGCCGGTCTCGATTTGCGGCTTTTCGGGACGGATCAGCTGCTGCCAGTTTCTTTCGATCATTCGGTCCCTCGAACGGGTTGCGCAGGCCGTGAGGAGCGCGGCCGGCGGCGGAAATTTCAGTACGCGGTCAGACCCGACGCCGCTTGGGCGGGCGGCAGCCGTTGTGCGGAATCGGGGTCACGTCGCGGATGGTGGTGATGGTCAGGCCGACGGACTGCAGAGCGCGCAGCGCCGACTCACGGCCCGAACCCGGACCGGCGACGTTCACTTCCAGCGTCTTCACGCCATGCTCCATCGCCTTGCGGCCGGCGTCTTCGGCGGCCATCTGCGCGGCGTAGGGCGTCGACTTACGCGAACCCTTGAAGCCCATGGTCCCGGCCGAGGACCAGGAAATCGCATTCCCCTGGGCGTCGGTGATGGTGATCATGGTGTTGTTGAACGAGGCGTTCACATGCGCCACGCCCGAGATGATGTTCTTGCGTTCGCGCTTCTTGACGCGACCGGCCGGTTCCTTGGCCATCGAGATCAGCCCTTACTTCTTCTTGCCGGCGATCGGCTTGGCGGGGCCCTTGCGGGTGCGGGCGTTGGTGTGGGTGCGCTGACCGCGCACCGGCAGGTTCTTGCGGTGACGCAGGCCGCGGTAGCACGCCAGGTCCATCAGGCGCTTGATGTTGACCGCGACTTCACGGCGCAGGTCGCCCTCGACGCTGTAATCCTTGTCGATGGTCTCGCGGATCTGCAGGACTTCCTGGTCGGTCAGCTGGTTGACCCGGCGAGCGTCCTCAATCCCGACCTTGGACATGATGTCCTTGGCGCGCTTGGGGCCGATCCCGTGGATGTACTGCAGCGCGACTTCCACGCGCTTGTTGGTCGGAATGTTCACGCCGGCGATGCGGGCCACGTCAAAAGTCTCCTGAACGCGCAATAACGCGACGCCGACGCCCGGCTCTGAAATGGGAACTCAGGAGCCGGCGAGCGCGCGCTGTTTCGCGGAAGCGGTCCGTTATAGGGATCGGAACGCTTACGTCAATGGGGTTCGGAGGCCTAAATGGGCCGGCCTTAACCGGATTTCAAGCGGCGGGGCGGTCGGTCGCGGCGGACCCCGCCGGCTCAACCTGCAGCCGGTTCAAAAGCTCCAGTAAAACAACGGCCTCGTCGTCGGAAAGGCCGGAGCGCAGGGCCGCCTCGTGAACTTCGACCTTGGGTTCGGCCCGAGCGACCGCTTCCGCGCCGGCCGGCGTCAGATGCAGGCTCACGGTGCGCCGGTCCCGGCCTGGGCGCCGCTCGATCAGGCCGCGGCTGACCAGTTGATCGAGCAGCTGGGTGAGTGACGATCGGTCCAGTCCCGCCGCCGCCGCGATCTCGGTCTGCGACCGGCCCGGGTTCAACTCGACCAACTTCAGCACCCCGAACTGGCCGGGCGCGATCCCGGCCTCCCCCGCCAGCCGGCCGAACAGGCCGTTGGAGCGGAAGAAGGCGCGACGGAGCTGGTAGCCGATGCGGGCGTCGAGGGGGCCAAAGGCGATGGGCGGCTTTTCGGGCATGGGGCCAGCTTACTGCGATTTAATTTGCTCCAAAACAGTTTTATGCAAAACTATTTTCAGACTCGGAGCCTGGAGCCCGCCCATGCGCCGCCTCACCGCCCTTCTCGCCTCGGCCCTGCTGGCCGGCGCTCTCAGCCCCCTCGCCTCGCCCGTCCTGGCCCAGGCCCTGCCCACGATCGACAAGGCGCCCGACGCGCCGACCGGTCCGATGACCGCCGACGAGCAGCGCGCGACCCTCGAGGACCTGGCGCAGCAGCTGCAGGACAACTTCGTCTTCCCCGACGCCGCCGATCGCTACGCCGCCATGCTGCGCGCCAACGCCAAAAGCGGCGCCTATGCCAACCTCACCGATCCGAAGGCGTTCGCCACTAAGGTCACCGCCGATCTGCAGGCCGTGGCGAAGGACGGCCACCTGCGTATGACCATCGCCGAGGAACGCGGCCTGCCCGCCGACCTGCGCAGCAAGGAAGCGATGCCGAAGGTCGATACGATGGGCCTGGAAGAGACGAAGATGATCGGCGACGTCGCCTATCTGCGCTTCAGCCTCTTCCCCGAGGATCCCAAGGTCGCCGCCGCGGCGCGCGATTTCCTCATCGCGCACCAGGACGCCAAGGCGGTGATCATCGACGCGCGCAAGCACCACGGCGGCGGCCTGTCGGTGATGGATGCGTTCCTGCCGTTGCTCTACGCCAAGGAGACGATGCTGGTGCGCATGGACACGCGCGCTTCGGCCGCGGGCGACGGTCCCTTGCCGTTCAAAAGCCTGCACCTGCAGCCTTCGCCCAAGAGCGTGGTGCGCGCCGACCAGTACGTCGAACCGGACACGCGATACACCGGCCTGCAGCATGTGCCGGTCTACTATCTGACCGCGCACTACACCGCCTCGGCCGCCGAGCACCTGGCCTTTGCGTTCAAGCGCACCCATCGCGCCATCCTGGTGGGCGAAACCACTCGCGGCGCGGGCCACTACGGCGGCCCCATTCCGATCGGCAAGCGCTTCGCAGCGTTCATCCCCGTGGGCCGCACCTACGATCCGGACACCAATCTCGATTGGGAAGGCGTCGGCGTGAAGCCCGACGTCGACGTCCCCGCCGACCAGGCGCTCGACAAGGCGCTGGACCTCGCCCGCCTAGCCGGCGCGCATCCCTAAGCCTCAACTTCCGCTCAGCCCCGCGCAAGCGGGGATCGGGTCTTTTTGAGTCCACGAACCACACCAACAAGAGCCTGCTTCACGCCGTAGGCGCAGGCCTATTCATGGCGCTCCGCGCCGAAGATCGCTCCGGATGCGCGAACCGTTCGTGTGGTTCGTGTGGTTCGTGGACAATCTTCTCTTCGCGGACGCGAGCAACAGCGTCCGTGCTTTCCGTGTTTTCCGTGGTCAAAAAAGCCTGGGTCCCCGCTTGTGCGGGGATGAGCGGAATTATTGAAGGTTCGATGTCGCCACGACTCGATGATGCTCGACGGTGCGCGGTTGCGTCAGCAGGAAGCGGGCGTCTTCGGGATAGTAGCGGGCGATGTCGATGTCTTCGCCGGCGAAGGCCTTGATGTCGTCGAGCGAGCGCCACCAGCTCAATGTCGTGACTTCGGTGCGCCCGTCGCCGAGCGCGCGGAACAGCATCTGGAAGCCGAGGTTGCCGGGGGTCGATGCATAGTCGGCGCCGCCGGTGGCTTCGATGTAGGCGCGGTAGGCGTCTTCGTCCTCGCTGCGGATCAGGGCTGACCAGCGGCGCAGGATCATGGCTCAGACGCGGTCGATAGCCTGGGCGATGGCCGCTTCGACTTCGCCGATTGGGCGCATGCCGTCCACCTCGACCAGTTTCCGCTGGGCTTCGAAGTACGGCAGCAGCGGCGCGGTCTGGGCGTTGTAGGCGGCGAGCCGGACCTTGAACGATTCCGGATTGTCGTCGGGGCGGCCGCCCTCTTCGAAACGCTTGGCGATGCGCGCGAGCAGCGCGGCTTCATCGACCACCAGGCGAACGACCCGATCGATGGCGCGGCCGCGGCCCGCAAGCATGCGGTCGAGCGCCTCGGCCTGGGCGACGGTGCGCGGGAAGCCGTCGAAGATGGCGCCGCCGGCATGTTCGGCCTCGTCCATGCGCTCTTCGATGAGGGCGATGACGATCTCGTCGGTGACCAGGCCGCCGGAGGCCATGATCGGCGCCACGCGCTGGCCGAGCTCCGTGCCGGCCGCGATCGCGGCGCGCAGCATGTCCCCGGTCGAGAGCTGGATCATGCCGCGCTTCTCGACCAGGATCTTCGCCTGGGTGCCCTTGCCCGAACCCGGAGGTCCGAACAGGATCAGATTGAACGACCCCCCGGTCATTTTAGCGACCCTTCCCTATCGGCCCCTGCCGCCGCGAAGCTTCGACTTCTTGATCAGGCCTTCGTACTGGTGCGCGAGCAGGTGCGACTGAATCTGCGCGACCGTGTCCATCATGACCGAGACCACGATCAGGATCGAGGTGCCGGTGAAACCGAGCTGGATCGCGGTGACGTTGGTGATGAACTCGGGGATCAGGCAGACGCCCATGACGTAGAGCGCGCCGATCGCGGTCAGGCGCGTCAGCACATAGTCGAGGTATTCCGCGGTACGCGCGCCCGGCCGGATGCCCGGCAGGAAGCCGCCGTACTTGCGCAGGTTCTCCGCCGTCTCCTTCGGATCGAACACCACCGAGGTGTAGAAGAAGCAGAAGAAAATGATCAACACCGCGTAGAACAGGATGAACAGCGGCTGGCCGTGCTGCAGCTGGGTGGTCACCGGCTGCAGCCAGCTCGCCCACTTGGAATGGGACCCGGCCACGAACGCCATGGCCGTGGTCGGCAACAGCAAGAGCGATGAGGCGAAAATCGGCGGAATCACGCCGGAGGTGTTGACCTTCAGCGGCAGGAACGAGCTCTCGCCTCCGAACATGCGGTTGCCCACCTGGCGCTTGGGATATTGCACCAGCAGGCGCCGCTGGGCGCGCTCCATGAACACGACAAAGACCAGCAGGCCGATCGCGCCGGCCGCGATGGCCAGCATCACCACCGGCGACATGCCCCCGCTCTTGCCGCTGTTGCCCAGCATGTTGCCCACGGTGGTCGGCAGACGCGACACGATGCCGGCGAAGATGATCAGCGAGTTGCCGTTGCCCACCCCGCGCGAGGTCACCTGTTCGCCCAGCCACATCAGGAACAGCGTGCCCCCGGTCAGGGTCGCGATGGTGCCGGTGAGGAAGAAGATCCCGGTGTACGGCCCGGTGGTCGAAACCACGCCTGGACTGTTCTGCAGGCCGATGGCGATGCCGAAGCTCTGGGCCAGGGCGAGCACCACGGTCAGGTAACGGGTGTACTGGTTCAGCTGTTTGCGGCCGGCTTCGCCGCCTTCCTTCTTCAGCTTTTCCCAGGGCGGATAGATCGACTGCAGCAACTGCACGATGATCGACGCCGAGATGTAGGGCATCACGTTCAGGGCGAAGATCGCCATGTGCTGAACGGCGCCGCCGGAGAACAGGTTGAAGGTGTCGAAGATGCCCTTGCCCGAGCCCGCCGCCGTCTTGGCGAAGGCGGCGGTGTTCACGCCCGCGCACGGGATGAAGGTGCCGAAGCGGTAGACGATCAGGGCGCCTACGGTGAAGAGCAGGCGCTTGTGCAGCTCCGTCGCCTTGCGGAAGGCGCCGAAGTTGATGTTGGCGGCTAACTGTTCGGCTGCCGAAGCCATATGGGCATTCCCCGAGACTGAGGCGTCTCAAATAGGTGAAAGCTTGGCCCACCGCGAGGGGTGGACCAAAAAAGCCTTACGAACCTTAGGCTTCGTCGTTGGCCGGGGCCGGACGGGTGAGCGTAAGCTTGCCGCCGGCGGCTTCCACCGCCTTGGCCGCCGAGGCCGTCGCCGACCAGACCACCAGCTCGATCTTGGCCTTCAGCTCGCCGTTGCCCAGCAGGCGCACGCCGTCCTTGGCCCGGCGGATGACGCCCGCGGCGCGCAGCGCGTCCGCATCGACCGTCTTCTTCACGTCGAGCTTCTTGGCGTCGATGGCCTTCTGGATGCGCCAGAGGTTCACTTCGACGAGCTTGAGCGCGAAGGGATTGTTGAAGCCGCGCTTGGGCATGCGCATGTGCAGCGGCATCTGGCCGCCTTCGAAGCCCGCCAGCGCAACGCCGGTACGGGACTTCTGGCCCTTCACGCCGCGACCGGAGGTCTTGCCCTTGCCCGAGCCCGGGCCGCGGCCGACGCGCATGCGCTTCTTGTGCGAGCCCGCGTTGTCGCGGATTTCATTCAGCTTGGTCATCTCAGCCTTCTCCTTGGAGCATAAGCGCCAGAGCAAACACTCTGACTCGGCTTGGTTTCTGTCTTCCGCTTGAAGCGGGTTCTTACTTCTTGGCAGGCTTCTCGACCACGGCCACCATGTGGTGGACCTTGGCGATCATGCCGCGCACTTCCGGCGTGTCCTTCAAGGTGCGCTCACGGCCGAGGCGGTTCAGGCCCAGGCCGATCAAGGTCGCGCGCTGATCCGACTTGCGACGGATCGGGCTGCCGGTCTGTTTGATGGTGATCTCAGCCATGTCTCAGTCCTCAGCCTTCCAGGGCGTCCGGCGCGGACGCGCCGTCAGCGCGGCGGCCGATGATGTCGCCCACCTTCTTGCCGCGCTTGGAGGCGACCTGACGGGGCGAAGATTGCACCTTCAGCGCCTCGAACGTCGCGCGCACCATGTTGTAGGGGTTGGACGAGCCGGTGGACTTGCCCACCACGTCCTGCACGCCCAGGGTTTCCAGCACCGCGCGCATCGGACCGCCGGCGATCACGCCGGTGCCCGGAGGCGCCGCGCGAACCATCACCTTGCCCGCGCCCCAACGGCCGTTGCCGTCATGGTGCAGGGTGCGGCTCTCGCGGAGCGGCACGCGGATCATGGTCTTCTTGGCTTCTTCGGTCGCCTTGCGGATGGCTTCGGGCACTTCGCGCGCCTTGCCGTGACCGAAACCCTCGCGGCCCTTCTGATCGCCGACCACCATCAGGGCGGCGAAGGAGAAGCGGCGGCCGCCTTTGACGGTGGCGGCGACGCGGTTGATGTGGACCAGTTTTTCGACCAGTTCGTTTTCGCGGTCTTCGGCGTTGTCGCGCCGGCGATCGCCGCCCCGGTCATCTCTGCGAGCCATTGCGATACCCTTAGAAGTTCAGGCCGGCTTCACGCGCGGCGTCCGCCAGCGCCTTGACGCGGCCGTGGAAGAGATAACCGCCGCGATCGAAGACGACGTCCTTGACGCCGGCCTTCTGCGCGCGTTCGGCGAGGAGCTTTCCGACCTTGGCCGCGGCGTCCTTGTTGGAGCCGCCGGTCTTGCCGTTCTCGAGCGTCGAGGCGGCGGCCAGCGTAACGCCCTTGAGATCGTCGATGATCTGGGCGGAGATGTTCTTGGACGAGCGGAAGACCGACAGGCGCGGACGGCCGTTCGCCACGTGCTTGAGCCGCGTGCGGTTGCGTTGTGAACGCCGGGCGGAAAGGTCGCGAGGAGTGAGGGCCATGGCTTACTTCTTCTTGCCTTCTTTGCGGCGGACTTTCTCACCGGCGTAGCGCACGCCCTTGCCCTTGTAGGGCTCCGGCGGACGAAGCTTGCGGATGCGCGCGGCGAGTTCACCGACCAGCTGCTTGTCGATGCCCGAGATCTTGATCTCGGTCTGCTTCGGCACCGCGAAGGTGATGCCGTCCGGCGCGGGGATGTCCACGTCGTGCGAGAATCCGAGCTGCATCGAAAGGGCCTTGCCCTTCATCGCGGCGCGGTAGCCGACGCCCACCAGCTCGAGGGTTTCCTCGTAGCCTTGGGTGACGCCGTGGACCATGTTGTTCACCAGCGAACGCGACAGGCCCCACATGGCGGCGGCGCGCGTGGAGTCGTCACGCGGCGTGAGCTTCAGCTCGCCCGCTTCCTGCTGGACGTGGATTTCGTCGGCGACCGTCCAGGCGAGTTGACCCTTGGGCCCCTTTACCGTGACCGTCTGGCCGTTGAGCGTCACCTGGACGCCCGACGGGACCGCGATTGCCAATTTGCCGATACGAGACATCGTAGGTTCCCTTCGCCCTGCCCTAGTAGACGCGGCAGAGCACTTCGCCGCCCACATTGGCGTCGCGTGCGGCGTTGTCGCTCATGACGCCCTTGGGCGTCGACAGGATCGAGATGCCGAGGCCGTTCTTGATCGGCTTCAGATCTCGGATCGACGAATAGACCCGGCGGCCCGGCTTGGAGACGCGCGCGATTTCCGCGATCACCGGCTGGCCGTCGAAGTACTTCAGCTCGATTTCGAACTGCGGGTGCTCGCCCGGCGCTTCCACCAGGTGGAAGCCGCGGATGTAGCCTTCGTCCTGCAGCACGGTCAGCACGCGCTCGCGCAGCTTCGAAGCCGGCGTCAGCACCTTGGAGCGCTTGCGCGTGGCCGCGTTCTTGATGCGGGCGATCAGATCGCTGAGGGGATCGTTCACAAACATTTCGACCTCACCAGCTCGACTTGGTCATGCCCGGGATCTGACCGGCGGACGCGAGGTCACGCAGGGCGATACGGGACATTTTGAGTTTGCGGTAATAGGCGCGCGGACGGCCGGTCAGGACGCAGCGGTTGCGAATCCGCGTCTTCGACGAGTTGCGCGGCAACTCGGCCAGCTTCAGGCGCGCTTCGAAGCGCTCCTCCAGCGGACGCGACTCGTCGTTGGCGACCGCCTTCAGGGCGTCGCGCTTCTCGGCGTATTGCTTGACGAGACGCTTGACCATCTCGTTGCGGTTGACGGCGCTTTTCTTGGCCATTTCGTTCTTTCTCCCGCTCTCAGTTCGTGAACGGGAATTGGAATTCCTTCAGGAGGGCCTTGGCCTCCTGATCGGAACGCGCGGTGGTGCAGACCACGATGTCCATGCCCCAGGTCTGATCAATCTCGTCGTAATTGATCTCCGGGAACACGGTGTGCTCCTTCAGGCCCATGGCGAAGTTGCCGCGGCCGTCGAAGCTGTTGCCGTTCAGACCGCGGAAGTCGCGGACGCGCGGCAGGGCGATCGTGATCAGACGATCGAGGAACTCGTACATACGGTCCTGGCGCAAGGTGACCTTGGCGCCCACGACCATGTTCTCACGCAGCTTGAACGCAGCGACCGCCTTGCGCGACTTGCGCGGCGAGGGCTTCTGACCGGTGATCGCGGCCAGGTCCTTCATCGCGGCGTCGGCCTTCTTGGAGTCGGCCACCGCTTCGCCGATGCCCATGTTCACGACGATCTTTTCGATCTTCGGGATCTGCATCTCGTTCGAGTAGCCGAACTGCTCCTTCATCGCCGCGCGGATCTTCTCGCGATAGATCTGCTTCATGCGCGGCTCGTAGTCTTTGCCGTCCGGCGTCTTGGCCACGCGGCCGTGCGCCTTGCCGGCGGCGGCGCCCACGTCGCCACGCTTGCGGCCCGAGCCCTTGGAAGCGCTCTTGTCGGCCTTGGCCTTGGCGCGCTCGCCTTCCGGTGACGCTTCGTGTGCAGAGGCGGCAGGCGCGTCCGCGGCGGCTGCGGGCGCAGCAGCTTCGGGAGCGGCGGCTTCGGCGTTCTTATCTTCGTTATCAGACATCGATGACCTCGCCGGTCTTCTTGGCGAAGCGAACCTTCTTGTCGCCTTCAGTGCGGAAGCCGACGCGGGTCGCCTCACCGTTCTTCGCGACATAGGCCACGTTGGACACGTGGATCGGCGCTTCTTTATTGACGATGCCGCCCTGGGGATTGGTCTGGGACGGACGGGTGTGACGCTGGACGACGTTGACGCCTTCCACCAGCACGCGATCGAGTTCGGGGAACACGCGGGTCACGTTGCCCTGGCGGCCCTTGTCCTTGCCGGCCAGAACGACGACGCGGTCGCCCTTTTTAATCTTTGCAGCCATCAGATCACCTCCGGCGCGAGCGAAATGATCTTCATGTGGTTCTTGGCGCGCAGTTCGCGCGGAACCGGGCCGAAGATACGCGTGCCGATCGGCTCATTCTGCTTATTGACGATCACCGCCGCGGATCGGTCGAAGCGGATGACCGAGCCGTCCTTGCGTTGAATGTCCTTGGCGGTGCGAACGACGATGGCGCGCAGCACCTCGCCCTTCTTCACGCGGCCGCGCGGAATGGCTTCCTTCACCGAGACGACGATCACGTCGCCCACCGAGGCGTAGCGACGCTTCGCGCCGCCGAGCACCTTGATGCACATGACCCGACGCGCGCCGGAATTGTCGGCAACGTCGAGGTTAGTCTGCATCTGGATCATGACGAACTACCTTGTCTTTTCATCAAGCCGCGGAGGAGCCCTTGGGCAGGACTTCCCAGCGCTTGAGCTTGGACTTCGGCGCGCACTCCACGATTCGGGCGTGCTCACCGGTCTTGTACGAATTCGATTCATCGTGGGCGTGGTAGCGCTTGCTGAGGCGCACGGTCTTCTTCAGCACCGGGTGCAGAAGCGTCCGCTCGACCTTCACGATCACGGTCTTGTCACCCTTGTCGGAGACGACCACGCCTTCAAGAATACGTTTTGGCAATTCGGTCGCTCCCTAGGACGGACGTTGTTGACGCTGCAGCGTCTTGATGCGGGCGATGCCGCGGCGCGCGACCTTCGAACGGTGGGTCTTTTCGGTTTGGCCGGTGGCCGCCTGGAAGCGCATGTTGAAGCGCTCCTTCTTCATCTTCAGGAGCTCTTCCTGAAGCTGGTCGGGGGTCATGCGGCGGAGGTCGTCGATGTCTGCCATGATCTTTACTCCGGCATGCCCATGTCGAGGCGCGTGATGACCTTGGTCTTCACCGGAAGCTTGGCGGCGCCGAGGCGCAGCGCTTCACGCGCCACGTCGTCCGGCACGCCGTCGATTTCAAAAATGATCCGGCCCGGGTGAACGCGCGCAGCCCAGTACTCGACCGAGCCCTTGCCCTTGCCCATCCGCACTTCGGCCGGCTTGTCCGAGACCGGCAGGTCGGGGAACACCCGGATCCACACGCGGCCTTGGCGCTTCATTTCGCGGGTGATCGCGCGGCGGGCCGCTTCGATCTGGCGCGCGGTGAGGCGCTCGGGTTCAACCGACTTCAGACCGTAGGAGCCGAAGTTCAGCGAGAAGCCGCCCTTCGCCGAGCCGTGGATACGGCCCTTGAACGCCTTGCGGTACTTGGTCTTCTTAGGCTGCATCATAACGGTTAGCCCTCACGCTGGCCGCGGTCGCGGCGCGGGCCGCGAGGCGGACGCGGACCACGGGGGTCACGCTCACGGCCTTCGGACGACGAGGGGCCGGCGGCTTCCGCGGTCCAGCGCTTGTCCTGGGCCATCGGATCGTGCTCGAGCACTTCGCCTTTGAAGATCCACACCTTCACGCCGATCTGGCCGTAGGTGGTGTGAGCCTCGATGAAGCCGTAGTCGATGTCGGCGCGAAGCGTGTGCAGCGGCACGCGGCCTTCGCGATACCATTCCATCCGCGCGATTTCGGCGCCGCCGAGGCGGCCCGACACGTTGATGCGGACGCCCTTGGCGCCCAGGCGCATGGCCGACTGCATCGCGCGCTTCATGGCGCGGCGGAACGCGACGCGGCGCTCCAGCTGTTGCGCGATGGATTCGGCGACGAGCTGAGCATCGGTCTCGGGCTTGCGCACTTCGACGATGTTCAGGAACACCTCGCCCTCGGTCATCGCCGAGATGTCCTTGCGCAGCTTATCGATGTCGGCGCCCTTCTTACCGATCACCACGCCCGGACGGGCGGCATAGATGGTGACGCGGCATTTCTTGTGCGGACGCTCGATGATCACGCGCGAGACGCCGGCGCCGGCGAGGCGCTTCTTCAGCGCGGCGCGCAGCTTCAGGTCGTCGTGCAGCAGACGGGCGTAGTCCTGGCGGCGCGCGAACCAGCGGCTGTCCCAGGTCCGATTGATGCCGAGCCTGAAGCCGACCGGATTGACTTTCTGTCCCATTACGCGGCCTCGCCGAGTTCACGCACCACGATGGTGATTTCCGAGAAGGGCTTGGTGATCCGCGAGGCGCGGCCGCGGGCGCGGGCGGCAAAGCGCTTCATCACCAGGTTCTTGCCCACGAAGGCTTCGGCGACGACCAGGTTGTCGATGTCGAGGCTGTGGTTGTTCTCGGCGTTGGAGATCGCCGAATAGAGGGCCTTGCGGACGTCCCTGGCGATGCGCTTGTGGCTGAACTCGAGTTCGTTCAGCGCGTGCTGCACCTTCAGGCCGCGGATCGACTGGGCCACCAGGTTCAGCTTGCGCGGGCTGGTGCGCAGGTTGACCAGCTTGCAGCGGGCTTCGGCGGGGCCGACGCGGCGAATGTTCTTGGGCTTGGACATCAGGACCTCTTCGCCTTCTTGTCCGAGGCGTGGCCATGGAAGGTCCGGGTCGGTGCAAACTCACCGAGCTTGTGGCCCACCATGTCTTCGCTGACGAGCACGGGCACGTGCTTGTGGCCGTTGTGCACGCCGAAGGTCAGACCCACGAACTGGGGCACGACGGTCGAGCGGCGCGACCAGGTCTTGATCACATCCTTGCGGCCCGAGTTCTGCACGGCATCCGCCTTCTTCAGCAGATAGCCGTCGACGAACGGACCTTTCCAAACGGAGCGGGTCATTAGCGCGCCTTCTTGGTCTTGTGGCGGCTGCGGATAATGAACTTATCCGTGGCCTTGTTCTTGCGGGTCTTGCGGCCCTTGGTCGGCTGGCCCCACGGGCTAACCGGGTGACGGCCGCCCGAGGTGCGGCCTTCGCCGCCGCCGTGCGGGTGATCGATCGGGTTCATGGCCACGCCGCGCACGTGCGGGCGGAAGCCCATGTGACGCTTGCGGCCGGCCTTGCCCAGGCTCTCGTTCATGTGGTCGGGGTTCGACACCGCGCCCACCGTGGCCATGCAGCTGTCCAGCACCATGCGCAGTTCGCCCGACATCAGGCGGATCTGAGCGTAACCGGCGTCGCGGCCGACCAGCTGGGCGTAGGTGCCGGCCGAGCGGGCGATCTGGGCGCCCTTCATCGGCTTCATCTCGACGCAGTGGATGATGGTGCCGACCGGCATGGAGCGCAGCGGCATCGCATTGCCCGGCTTCACGTCGACCTTCTCACCGGCCACCAGCACGTCGCCGGCGCGCACGCGTTGCGGCGCGATGACGTAGGCCTTCTCGCCGTCCTTGTAGGACAGAAGCGCGATGAACGCCGACCGGTTCGGGTCGTACTCGAGACGCTCGACCGTGGCGGCCACGTCCCACTTACGACGCTTGAAGTCGATCATGCGGTACAGGCGCTTGGCGCCGCCGCCGCGGAAACGCACCGCGATACGACCGCCGCCGCCGCGTCCGCCCGACTTGGTCAGGCCTTCGACGAGCGTCTTTTCCGGCTTGCCTTTGTGCAGCTCGGACTTGTCGACCAGAACGAGGCTGCGGCGCCCCGGCGAGGTCGGATTGAATTGCTTGAGAGCCATCGTTCCGATCCCGCCTTACAGTCCGGTCGTCACGTCGATCGATTGGCCCTCTTGGAGGGTCACGATCGCTTTTTTGACGTCAGGGCGCTTGCCCATGTTGCCGCGGAAGAGCTTGCGCTTGCCCTTTTGCACCACGGTGTTGACCTTGGTGACCTTCACATTGAACAAGGCCTCGACGGCCGCCGCGATCTCGTCCTTCGACGCGTCGCTGGCGACCTTGAAGACGACCTTGTTGTGCTCCGACAGCAGGGTCGACTTTTCCGTGATGATCGGAGAGAGGATCGTGTCGTAGTGGCGAGCGGTCGCGGCCATCACGCAGCCTCCCCTTCAGGCTTCTTGTCCGAGAAACGCGCTTCGATCGCATCCACCGCGGCGCGGGTCAGCACCAGCTTGTGGCGGCGCAGCACGTCGTAGACGTTCAGGCCCGCGTCAGGCAGCACGTCGATGTGCGGCAGGTTGCGCGAGGCCAGCAGGAAGTTGCTGTCGACTTCCTTGCCCGCGATCACCAGGCAGTTGCCGAGGCCCAGCTTGGTCAGGTGAGCCTTCAGCGCCGAGGTCTTGGCTTCCTTCAGATCCGCGGTCTCGAGGATCACCAGGTCGCCCGACTGCGCCTTGGAGGACAGGGCGTGGCGGAGCGCCAGCGCACGGACCTTCTTGGGCAGGCTGAACTCGTGGCTGCGGACCACCGGGCCGAACGCGCGCGAACCGCCGACGAACTGCGGCGCACGCCGCGAGCCGTGACGGGCGCCGCCGGTGCCCTTCTGCTTGTACATCTTCTTGCCCGTACGAGAGTTCTCGTTGCGGGTCTGCACCTTGTGCGTGCCGGCTCTACGCTTCGCGAGTTGCCAGTTGACGCAGCGCGCCAGGATGTCGGCGCGGATTTCGGCGATGCCGAAGATCTCGTCGTTCAGGTCGATCGACCCGCCCTTCGAGGCGTCGAGTTTCAGGACGTCGATTTTCATGATTGTTCACCCCCGTCGGAGGCGGTCTCGTTGGAGGCTTGAGCTTCGCCTTCGGCGGCGACGACTTCGGCTTCCGCGACCAGATTTTCGACCGGCTCTTCGGCGGCGGCTTCAGAGGCCGCTTCGGTTTTCGGAGCTTCTTCGCCGGCCTTCTTGAAGGCGCCGGGCTTGGGCGCGTCGGCGGGGAGCGCCTTCTTCACCGCGTCGCGGATCTTCACGTAGGAGCCCTGGGCCCCGGGCACAGCGCCCTTCACCAGGATCAGGCCGCGCTCAACGTCGACGCGGTAAATGGTGAGGTTCAGCGTGGTGACCGTCTCGTCGCCGAGGTGGCCGGCCATCTTCTTGCCGGCGAAGGTGCGACCCGGATCCTGACGCTGACCGGTCGAACCCAGCGAGCGGTGCGAGACCGACACGCCGTGGGTGGCGCGGAGACCACCGAAGTTCCAGCGCTTCATGCCGCCCTGGAAGCCCTTACCGATGGTCGCGCCCTGGATGTCGACGGGCTGGCCTTCGACGAAGTGGTCCGCGGTCATCACCGCGCCGACGTCGATCAGGTTGTCGTCGGAGACGCGGAACTCATGCACCACGCGCTTCGGCTCGACGAGCTGCTTGGCGTAGTGGCCGCGCAGGCCCTTCGACGTGTTCTTGGCCTTGCGGCTGCCGGCGCCCAGCTGGAGCGCGACGTAGCCGTCTCTGTCTTTGGTCCGGTGACCCACGACCTGGCAGCCGTCCAGCGCCAGCACCGTGACAGGTACGTGCGCGCCGTCGTCGGCGAAGAAGCGCGTCATACCCAGTTTCTTGGCGATCACACCCGTGCGCATGGATCGGCCCTTACAGCTTGATCTCGACGTCCACGCCGGCGGACAGGTCGAGCTTCATCAGCGCGTCCACGGTCTGCGGCGTCGGATCGACGATATCGAGCACGCGTTTGTGCGTGCGGATTTCAAACTGTTCGCGCGACTTCTTGTCGACGTGCGGCGAACGGTTGACGGTGAAGCGCTCAATGCGCGTGGGGAGCGGTATCGGGCCGCGAACGGTAGCGCCGGTGCGCTTAGCCGTGTTCACGATCTCGCGGGTGGAATGGTCCAGCACGCGGTGATCGAAGGCCTTGAGCCGAATTCGGATGTTCTGACGATCCATAAAGCTCGTATTCCTGAAGGCTGTGACGCCCGCGTCCTCTGAACCATTTCAAAGACCAACTTCTCAGGCCCGAGAGCCCAAGGACGCGAAAGTCCGCAAAAACGACAGGCCCGCGCGGTGCGCCCGCGAGGGCCCTGAACCCAAAGCGCGTTCTGATGAACGGCTTGTACTAGGTCGTTCCTGCGAGCCGCGTCTGCCCCGAGAGGCACAGCCGGTTCAACAAGAGGCGCGGGTTATGACGGCAGATTCCAAGCGCGTCAAGGCGTTTGGGCGGAAAGCGGCGGATGGGCGCGGCGCGGTCGATTATTGCGCCGCCCTCGGCCTCTCAAGTGAATTTCACCCCATCTCGAGGACTTCGCGCCACGCTTTGTGGCCAAAGCGCCACAGTTATGGCGCTGAGGGGGCGCAGCCCCTTCCCTTACGCCATCCTGGCGCCTACCTGAGCCTCATCGCGCGGGGCGACTCTCCTCCCCCTCCCCGGCCCGCGCCCGAGGTTCCCATGCACTACCTGGCATTCGCCTTCCTGGCCCTTGCGGCCACGATCTACGTTATTTCCTCCACAATGGGCGGCTGATCGCATCAGGCCGGCCCACCGCCTTTTGACGCCCCGGACGCGCAAGCCTCCGGGGCTTTTTCTTACCCGGCGACACGGGCGGGGCGATCCCAAAGGGACAGGACGAGGCCTGTGGCCGCCGCCGCCAGCATGCCCAGGATCACGTAGGCGCCAGGCGCAAGCGTCAACCCGTCCGAGCGGGCAAGTTGCAGCGCCTTGCTCCCGATCTGAAGCAGCAGAAGCGCCAGATAGAAGAGCGGGATCATCGCCCGGTACCGGGTCAGCACCACCACCCCAATCACGCCGGAGCCGAACGTATAGAGCCCGAGCAAGGCGAACTCCTGCATCACCTCCGCGGTCGCACCGGGGCCAAAGCTATCAAGGGATATGCCGTCGGCCGAGGTGGCGATCCGGTGCGTGAAGGCCATCGAGTTGAAACCGATGACCAGCCGCAACAGGATGATCGGAACCAGCAGCCAGACGGCGATCCAGCGGCCGCGATACAGGTTGTCGATAGATTTCGGGAACAGGCGCGTGAGCATTCGAGCTCTCCTCAAGCCTCAGCGGCTCGCCGGCGGAGGACGGTCCATCAGGCGCCCCCTGCGGCCACGGCCGCCTGGAACCCGGACGTTCTGAACCGCCCCGAGAGCCACACGATCAGCAACCACACGACCATGAAGCCCAGCGGCGCGAGGCCGAGCGCCAGCAGAACCGGCGAGCCTTGCATCC
Source organism: Caulobacteraceae bacterium (assembly GCA_036501825.1). GTDB lineage: Bacteria > Pseudomonadota > Alphaproteobacteria > Caulobacterales > Caulobacteraceae > JAFECT01. The sequence goes on from DASXZP010000012.1 coordinate 132,046, forward strand.
AGTGCGGCATCACCTTCTGCTGACCCAGGAAGAACGAGCCGCAGGCGAAGAAGAAGGCGAAGCACATGCGCCAGACGTGGCGCGCGATCCGCGCCCGGCCCGCGAGCTGGCCCGCCAGCATCGTGCGCAGGTCCATCAGGGCGGTGAACGTCATGATCGCAGCGCTGCCGTAGTAGAACGGCGGCGGGAAGCGGTCGAAGACGCCCTTCGGATCGTGCGCTGCGAACTGGGCGAAGGTCAGGTCGGCGATGGCGATTGCGACCGGCACGACGATGGCGGCGCGCTCGAAGGCGCCGATTGGTCCGTCGGGGCGACGAGCCGCGACCCAGGCGGTGAGCACCAGATAGACCGCGAAGATCCCACCCAGGACATTGCTGGCCTCGGGGATCACGACGCCGAGGTAGGTCGCGGCCGATCCCATGATCAACATGAACAGAACAAAGAGCGCGCCGAAGCGCCGGTGCAGCCGCTCGCCCTTCTTCGACAGGACGGTGATCCATCCGGTCACGATGCTGAAACCGCCGCCGACGATATGGACAATCAGGATCGCATCGGCGGTGTCACGCACCAGCGGCGGCATGGCGGGGTGGAGGTGCAGGATCATACGAGAACTCCTTCTGAGCTTTCGGCTGAGTTTTCGGCTGAGCGTTTCGGTGGATCAGATCGGGGCGGCGCGCCGGCGCAGGAAGACGGCGATGGCGACGAAGGCGGCGGCGGCGAACAGGCCGATGGCCAGTTGCGGGTCGCCGAACAGGTGCGCGGGTTCGAGCTCGCTCATCTGCGTGACGGGCGCCTTGCCCAGACCATGGACGGTGAAGACCTCTTCGGCGCCGCCGACGAAACGGCGGAAGATGAAGGTCTCGATCCGCGGCTTGTGGGCGATCAGGCTTTCCGCCAGCCAGTCGATCGCGAGCGGGGCCGCGGCCCAGAGAAACACGGTCCTGCGCGCCCAGCCCGACACCATCAAAATCCAGGCATAGGCCGGCGCCTGCCAAAGCGTCAGGTAGACGAAGCCCAGGGCCATGGACGACCACATGAACGGCAGGTCGATCTGCGCCCAGAGCGCGCCGACGTCGCCGCCCGTGGCTGCGATCACCAGCGCGCTCAACGCGAACATCACGAACTGAACGACGGCCATCGCGGCATAGACGACGACCGGAAGGATGACGAACACCGTCACGGCCTTGGCGAAGACCGTCGCCACATCGGAGACCGGCAGGGACTTCCAGAACAGAATGCTGCGGTCGCGGCGTTCGTCATGAAGCGCGCCCAGGCAGTAGAACAGTCTGAAGACCAAGCCGACGATCAACCCGCCCAGGATCACGAGCTCGTAGGGAAACAGCAGCGGGTTATAGGTCGAGTGCGCCGCGATGGAGGCTTTGGCGAGCACCATCGCGCGCGGAAGCTTGGGCAAGGCGGTTAGAAAGCCCACGAACACGAGCAGCGAAATGGCCGCCGGCGCGATATGGAGCGCGCGGTGTTCCCACAGTTCACGGCGCACGGACCAGTAGAACGCCGCGCGACGCGAGACCGGCGACGGCTTGTCCTCGGCGATCGAACTCATGCCGCTGCCTCCTTTTCGGACTCGAGACCGCCGGCCAGGGCGATGAACACGTCGGAGAGCGACGCGGTGCGGACATCGCCCAGCGCATCCAGGCGGGCGCGATCGATACCGTCGAAGGCGAGGGTCGTGCGGCCGAACAGGCTGCGTTCGGCGATCGGCTTCAGAGCGCGCGCCGCGTCGAGCTTGTCTGCGCCAACGGCGACCTCGAGGAACCGCGTTTCGAACGCCTCCATGCTGCAGTCGAGCACGATGCGGCCGCGGTCGAGGAAGACCACGTCGGTCAGAACGTGCTGGATCTCGTCGATCTCGTGGGTGGAGACGATGATCGTGCGCGAGCCGTCGAAAAAGTCCCCGATGAGCGAATCGTAGAACCGCTTGCGGAAGATCACGTCCAGGCCGAGCGTCGGTTCGTCCAGCACGAGCAGCTTCGCGTCCACCGCCATGACCAGCGCCAGGTGAAGCTGCACCACCATGCCCTTGGACAGCGCGCCGACGCGGCTCTCGCGGCGGATTGTCGTCCGGTCGAGGAACCGCTCGGCCTTGGCCCGGTCGAAACGCGGATGCACGCCGGCCATGTAATCGAGCGCCTGATGCACACGCAGCCAGCGCGGCAGCACCGCGGCGTCGGCGATGAAACTGACCTCGCGCATCAGCGCGTCGCGGTCGCGCCAGGGACTGCGCCCCAGCACATCGAGGGTCCCCTCGCACGGAATGAGCCCGAGGATGCTTTCGAGCAGCGTGCTCTTGCCCGCGCCGTTGGGGCCGATCAGGCCCAGCACCCGCCCCTCGCCGACCTCGATGTCGACGCCGTCGAGAGCGACGGTCTTGCCATAGGCCTTGCGCAGGCCCTGCGCTTTCACCACCGCCATGATCTCAACCCTCTCCCCGTTTGCGCGGCGTGGGCGCGGCGGCGCCCAGCAATTCGTCCGCGAGTCCGAGGCGCTGGATGGTGGCGCGGATCTGCGGCCATTGCTCGCCCAGAAACCGTTCCCGTTCGCCGCGCAACAGCACGTCGCGCGCGCCTGTTTTCACGAACATTCCGAGCCCCCTTCGCTTCTCCACCAGGCCTTCGTCGACAAGGCCCTGGTAGGCCTTCAGCACGGTGAGCGGATTGACCCGGGTGTCTGCCGCCACGGCGCGCACAGAGGGCAGCGGATCGCCCTCGCTCAGCAGGCCGTCGAGGAACATCGCCACCACGCGATCGCGCAGCTGGCGATAGATCGGCTGGCTGTCGCTCCACTCGGAATCCATTGGTTGCTCGGGTCCGGCTCTGATGGTGTTATACATGACTACAACACTGATGCAAGACCCCAGAATCCGGCGGCGGTGACGGTGGGTGACCCCGCGCCTTTCAATGGACATCGTTTCCCGCTGAGGTTTAGCCTCGGCTGGGGGGATCGGGGCATGCGCTTCTTATTCGGACTAGTTCTTTCGCTGGCGGCGACGGCCGCTCTGGCCGACACGCCGCCGAACGCGGCGTCGCCATCGCAGGCGGCTCAGGCCCCTCAGACTCCGCCGCTGAGCATCTGGGTCCCTGAGAAGGACGGGTACCGGCATCTGCAGTCGGGCCTGGTCTGTCCCGCGAGCCTTGAGGGGTATCAGCGGACCGATGCGTCAATCTTCGACAACTACGGGCTCGACGTGGGCTGCAATTACTCGGGCCACGGCCGAGGCGTGACGCTGTATCTGACGCGGCGCGCTGGAAGCGGCATCGACGCGGCCATGACCGAGGCCAAGCGCGAATTGGCCCAGCTTGGCGCGGACCGACATCCGCAACTGATCAGCGACAAGACGGTGAGCGCGAACGGGCTGAATTGGATGGTGTCGCTCTACGGCGAAGACGGCGGCGCCCATTCCAGCATCTGGATCGCGGACCTGGGCGGCTGGACTCTCGAGTTCCGCGCCACCTACCCGGCAGCGGACGAGGACGCGACCGTCGCCGATCTTGCGACCATGGCCGATGCCGCAAAGGCGTCGGCGGGTCCGACGCTTGACGCCTGCGCGAAATCCCAGACACCCGAACGGCGTGGGTCGCTGATCACCGACCAGAAGTCCAATGCGAGCGCGGCCATGATGACCAGCCTGCTCGGCGGCGGGGCCATGGCGGCGGCCGACGACCCGAAGACCAAGGACGCCGTGAAGGAGGAGCCGCTGTTCTGGTGCCCCGAGGCGCCGCTGCAATCCGGGCGCAACGGCATGCTGTTCTGGCGCGCGGTGAAGGCCGATGGAAGCGATGGCCGCTCCGACCGGATCAGCCTCATGACCCAGGACGAACCGCCCGTGATGGTGATCGCCGCCGACAGCCTCGCGGACCTGATCAACGCGGTGGAAAAGAAGAAGTCGGACATCAAAGAGCCGGACCTGCACTGGAGCGCGACCCTGACGACGAAAAAACAGGTGCTAATTTTCGGCTACTTCAACGATCGGCCGTCGCCCGACCACGTAGTCGAGCTGTTCGACCAGGTCCTCTCCGGCAAGGCAAAGGCGCTCGGCGGCTACAGCGTCGACGGCAAGAACATCACCATCAGCATGCCTGATAAATAGGCCTCGACGAAGCTATTGGACGCTCTTCAACAGCTCCTTGACCGCCGTTTCGAGCTGGATGTCGTGGCCGGTCTCGGTTTCGCCGAGGGGGCGCAGGACTTCAACGTCCACGGGACGCGGGTGCAGCTCCATGTTCTGGCCGTTCATGTCCTGGATGCGGATGAAGGGCATGCGCACGGTCGAGCCGTCGATCATGCTTTGGCCGCCGGTGAAGATGATCCAGCCCGCGGTCGGCGTTCCCACCGTTTCGCCCAGATGCAGGTAGCGGTAGCCCTCGGTGAAGTCCTCGGCGTCGGACAGCGACGACTCGTTGGTGATCAGGACGGTCGGCAGGCCGAGGGCGCGTTGGCCCAGCGCCTGGCGGCTCGGCACCGGGAACTGGTCGCGCGGCGTCATCATCAGGTAGTTGCGCCGGGCGAACACGTCGATGACCCGTCCGTTGACATAGCCGCCATTGTTGTTGCGCACGTCAACCACCACGCCCTCGCGCGCTTCGTTCTGGGCGTCGAGGTCGATGTAGAGCTGGGCCAGGGACTCGTCGCCCATGTCGGGGATGTGGACGTAGCCGAGCTTGCCGCCGGAGATCTTCGCCACATAGGCGCGGTTCGCCTCGACCCACTGCCGGTAGAGCAGGCCCGACGCCTCGGCGGTGGAAACCGGACGCACGATCGCCTCGCGCGTCTTGCCGCCGCTCGAAAGGGTCAAGGTGGTGCGTTTGCCGACCTGGTCCAGCAGCAACTCGTCGAGGTTGGTGTGCGGCCCGACGGCTACGCCGTTCACCGCAACCAGGGTTTCGCCCGGTTTGATCGAGCCTTCGATGGCCGCCGGCGACAGAGCGATCACCTCGGTGACCACCAGGCCCCTGCCGGCTTCATAGGCTTCACGATCGAAGCGCAGGCCGAGCTGGCCCTCGTGCACCGGCTCCGAGCCGCTGGCGCGCGGGCCGCCCATGCCCGAGTGCGACGAGTTCAACTCGCCGATGAGCAGGTTGATGTCGCGTCGTTCTTCGTCGGTGGTGCGCGCGCCCTGGATATAGGGCCGCCACTCGTCGCGCAGCTTCACCCAGTCATGGCCGTTGAAGGTCGCATCGAAGAAGCGCTTGTCGAGCATGCTCCAGGCCTCGTCGAACACCACCATCTTCTCGGTGTCGAAATCGACGTCCATCTCGGCGTTGACCGCGATGGTCTTCAGCTTGGGGGTCTCGACCGGCGTCTGGGTCAGGACGTCGCCGTCGAGGAAAAAGATATCCTTCGAATCCGGCGTGAACGCCACGCCCGACTTCGGCTTGCGGCTGGCCGCGATCTGTTGCGGCGACGGGGGCTCCTTCGCCAGTTCGTCCAGCGAATAGGCATAGAGCGCTTGCTGGCCGCGGCCGCCCTCGCTCTTGAACACCAGGGTCTTGCCGTCGGGGCTGATGACCGGCTCGACGGCCGGCATGCCCAGCGGCAGTTCGCTGGCGCGTTCGCGGATGTTTTCGAACACGATCTTCACCGGCTCGATCTTCTTGGGCTTGGCGGCCTTCTTGTCCTCGCCCCCGACCGCGTCGTCGCCCTTCTTGTCCGCGGGCGCAGCGTCGTCCGCGCCGCCGGGCTTTTCGCCGGGCGTGGTTTTCTTTTCGCTCGGCGGCGTCGAGGTCTTTTCCTCGGTGGTCTTGAACAGGTCGCGGAACTGGTCCTCGCGGTATTTCGGCACGTGCGGGACGAGGTCGATGCGGACGATCGATGGATCCTCCGCGCGCTGGGCGGAATCAAACAGCAGGTACTTGCCGTCCGGGGCCCAGGCGATTTGTTCGCTGGTTGAGCCGTTGGCCAGGAAGCTGACCGGCTCGACCGTGGCGCCGTCGACGGTCGCCACCATGATGTTGCGGAATGAGCGGTGGTCGGTGACGAAGAACGCCAGCCAGTGACTGTCCGGCGCCCAGCTCAGCCGGTCGCCGCCGAAGCCCGACACCGCGCCGGTATAGATCACCTTGTCCTGACCGGGCTCACCCTTGGCGCCCAGCGCGATGGTGTGAATCTCTTTTTCACCGCGCACATAGGCCAGCACCTTGCCGTCCGGTGAGAACGACGGCGCGGCGATGTCGACCGCCGAGGTTGCGATGACGTGCTCGGCCTGGGCGGCGAAGTCGTACTCGACCAGCTTGCCGCCGACGCCGTCCTCGCTGATGTAGGCCACGCGCTGCGAATCCGGCGACCAGACCATCTCGCGTTCGGCCTGCGGCGTGTGGGTGACGCGCTGCGCCGCGCCGCCGTCCTTGGTTCCGACCGCAAACACCTCGCCGTGGGCGATCAGCGCGGCCTTCTTGCCGTCCGGCGACAGCGCCAGCTCGTTGAACTTGGTCTCGGTCAGATGCCGCGTGCCCGGCGACGGCACGGCGCCCACCAGGTTGATCGGCAGCTGCGCCGCCTGGCCGCTCGCCAGGTCAAGTTTCCAGATCGCGAAGTCGCGTTCGAAGACGATGCTCTTGCCGTCGTAGCCGATGGTCGGCCACAGCACGCGGCCCGCGGTGAAGTGCGTGATCTGTTCCGGCTCGGCGCCCGCGTCCGTCGACACACGCCACAGGTTCTCCGAGCCCGACGCGTCACTCATGTAGTAGAGCGTGCGCCCGTCGGCCGCCCACATCGGCCACAGGTGCTTGGAATCGGGTCCGAGGATCTGGCGATAGCCGCCGGCCTGCGCCACCGGCTTGACCCACAGCTCGGCTTCGTCGATGTGCGCGTGTCCGTTGCGCCACCACTGCGTGCCGCTGATGCCCTTGGCCATCAGCGCGATCTGCGACCCGTCCGGCGACGGTGCGGCGAAGAACTCGTTGAGGTAACGCTCGCGGCTCACCTCGAGCGGCGTGCCGCCGCCCACGCTGACGCGGAAGATGTCGTTCTGCCGGGCGATGTCGTTCACGCCCGACTGGAAATAGATCCACTTGCCGTCGTAGGACCAGCCGTTCAGCACCTCGCCGACATCGGCGAAGGTCAGCCGGCGCACCTCGCCGGTGGCCAGGGTCAGCACATAGACGTTCGCCTGCCCGGCCTTGGTCGAGGTGAAGGCGAGCTGGCGCCCATCGGGCGAAAACAACGGGCGGGAGTCGGTCGCCTGGTCGCTGACCAGAATGCGCGCTTCGCCGCCGCCCGCAGGCGCGGTCCACACGGCGCCGCCGGTGATGAAGGCGACGGTCGATCCGTCCGGCGACAATGCGGGTTCGGATAACGACGGTTTCGACGGCGAATCGGCGATAGCGGCCGCAGCAGGAACAACGGACGCGAGCGTCAGGCACGCCAGCAGGCGAAGGATACGCACGGGCAAACCCCCTCGATTGGACGGCGTAACATGCCCAACCGCGCGCGCGGCGTCGAGCGTGTTCGCCGGATCGGCTTTCGGCCCCGGGAAAGGTTCCCTACTTGCCGACGGTCACCGAGGCGAAGCCGCTCTGGCTCTTGCTGACCTGGCCGGTGGCCTTGGCGATCTTGATGTCGCCCATGCCCTCAGCCGACGCGTCCACCGTGTCGGCGACGCCGTCGAAGCGGATGCTGCCCATGCCTTCCAGGCTGGCCTGGAATTCGGTGGCGTGTCCGCCCTTGATCTTCAGGTCGCCCATGCCCTGGACCGAGGCCTTCACCGGCCCGTTGACCTGATCGATGGTCAGGCCGCCCAGGCCCTGCAGGCTGGCGTCGAGGCTGCCGGTCGAGCGCATGTGCACGTCGCCCAGCCCTTCGAGCCGCACCGTGGTCGAGCGCGCCGATCCGGCGGTGAGGTCGCTCAGACCTTCGAGTTCGTACTCGAGGTGGTCGGCCACGTCGGCGACCTTCCAGGCGCCGCAACTTTTCTGAGTCAGGTTGACCGCGTGCGACGCGCCGATCTCGCCTTCGATGGCGCCGTCGGCGGTGACCTGCACATCCATCGGCGTGTGGATGGTGATCACCGGCAGATCGTCCTCGGAAACGTGATTGAAGAAGCCGAACTTCACGCCGTGGCCGAAGCCGTGGACGCGGCAGTCGTGGAGCTTCGACGTCGGCAGGTCGCCGGAAATGGTCAGGTCAGGCCCGTTCACGATCAACTGCGGATGGCCGAGGCCGCCCTTGCCGCCGTTGCGCACCTCCGCATGGATGGTGTCGCGCGCTTCGGGGATGATGATGACGCGCGCCGCCAGATGGTCCAGCTTCAGGGTCGAGCCCGCCGCAAGCGCCTGGGGCGCCGAGACCGCGACGCCGCCGAGCGCCAGGGACAAGGCGCCGAGCGCCATGGTCAAATGCCTGTTCATTGTCGCCGCCAGCCTTCCCAGCCTTGTTCATTTACCGACGACGACGGAGCCGGAGCCCATCACCATCTTGGAGATGTGCTGCGCCGAGGCCACGTGCACGTCGCCCGAGCCCATGATCGAAGCATCCACGTCGTTCACCGCCGCCGCCACCTTCACATCGCCCGAGCCGGCGATCGACGCCTTCAGCGTGTCGACATGGCCGCCGCGCACCTCGACGTCGCCGGAGCCCGCGATCGAGGCCTTGACCGAGCCGTTGGCCGCTTGCGCAGAGACGTCGCCCGAGCCGGCGATGGAGGCTTCCATGCCCTTCACCTCGCCGAGCTTGATGTCGCCGGATCCCGCGATGTTCGCCTTCACGTCGCCGGCGGAGCCGGTGCGCACGTCGCCCGAGCCGGCCGACGAGATGTGCAGGTCGCCCTTCACATTGGCCACGGTCCAGTCGCCGCAGCCCGAGGCGCCCAGGTGCACGCTGTCGGCGCGGCCGACCGCGCCATAGACCGCGTCGCCCGCATCGACGTTCACGTCCATCGGGGTGCGGATGACGATCAGCGGCGCGTCCTTTACCAGCACGTCGCCGAAGTCGCGCACCTTGACGACGATGTCGGCGGGGATGTTCGCAGGATCGAGGTCGGCGAGCTTATCGGCCCCGGAGCGGCGGCAGTCGCGGACCTTATGCTCCAGGTCGCCGTCGACGATGATCTTGCCGTCGAAGCCGGTGCGTACGGTGATCCTGGGCAGGGAGGCGGCGGTGCCGGTCCCCTGGATCGCCTCGACCTTGATGTCGGTGCGGGCTTCGGGGATGACCACGACGCGGGCGACCGCGTGCCGGACTTCCACAGAGGCCGCATCGGCCGGGGCGGCCATGGCGGCCACGCCCAGGGCGGCGAGAACGGCGGCGGCGATCTGGATCTTCATCGTTCGTCTCCTGAACCTTCGAGCGGGAAGCTACCCAGCCGCGCCGGGAAGTCAGCTTAATTCGCGGTCATGACACCGCCGTAATCTCCGGACCCAGGTTAGGCTTGAGAGTCAAAGGCTTAGACGCGCGCTCTTGATCCGTCCTCGCGGAGCGCCCAGGCTTTCCCGGCCGTTGAGAAGGGGTTCCGCCATGGATGCGAAGCCGAAGGTCGCCATCGGCGTCCGGCCCAAGACCGGCTGGGCAATCGTCGTCGTGGTGACCGACCAGGCCCATCCGCGCGCCCTGGTACGCGAGCGCGTCGAGCTCTTGGGCGACCCAGACCGCTTCGTCTATCACCGCGCCGAGGCGCTGGGCTCGCTGCCCGCCGCCGCAAAGCTGATTGACGCGGAGCGTGGGAAGGTCATCGCCCAGGCGCGCCACGCGCTCGAACGCATCCAATCGCACGCAGCCGCTCAGGACGAGGTCGTGGCGCTCGGCGTGGTCGCCGCGGCCGCCAAGCCGGACCCGCCGCTCGAAGCGGTGCTGAAGACGCACATGAAGGTGCATGGCGCTGAAGGCCGCTTCTATCCCGCCTGCTGGATCGCCGCCGGTCAGGCCCTGAACCTGCGCGTCACCCGCCTCGCCGAAAAGGACGCGACCCTCACCGTCGCCGAACGCTGCGACACGGACGAAGCCGAAGCCGCCGAGATGCTGAAAGCCATGGGCGCGCGCCTCGGGCGTCCCTGGGACGCCGACTGCAAACTCGCCGCCGCCGCCGCGTGGGCCGCGCTGGGTAGCTAGGAAAGAGAGTCCACGGACCCACACGGAAACACACGGACGGGTCGCGTTTCCGGCGCTAATTCTTCGGCGCGAAGCGCCATCACTCAATGCGCCTTCGGCGCCCGAACCTTTTTCCGTGTGTGTCCGTGTGGGTCCGTGGACTCTCTTCCCAGCGACGCCAAACAAAAACCCCGCCGGTTTCCCGGCGGGGCTCTGCATTTCAGCTTGTGGCTGAAACCTACTCGAT
>DASXZP010000013.1:0-77215 GCA_036501825.1 Caulobacteraceae bacterium
CCGCCCTCCGGAGAGCCGCCCCATGGCCGACGACTACAACCTGCCCAAGGGCGCGCTGATGGCCGGCAAGCGCGGGGTCGTGATGGGGGTGGCGAACCACAACTCCATCGCCTGGGGCATCGCCGCCCAGCTCGCCGCCCAGGGGGCGCAGGTCGCCCTGGCCTATATGGAGGCCAACGAGAAGCGGGTGCGGCCCTTGGGCGAAAGCATCGGGGTGAAGGTGTGGACGACCTTCGACGCGGCCAGCGACGCCTCCATGGAAGCGGCCTTCAAGACCGTCGAGGACGCCTGGGGCGAGATCGACTTCCTGGTCCACGCCATCGCCTACGCCGGCCGCGACCAGATCAAGGGCTCGTTCGTCGACAACGCCGACCGCGCGGCCTTCGCCCAGGCCCTGGACATCTCCTGCTACAGCTTCGTCGACGCCTCGCGCCGCGCCGCCGCCCTGATGCCGAACGGCGGGTCGATCCTCACCCTCACCTATCTCGGCTCGGAGCGGGCCATTCCCAACTACAACACCATGGGCGTGGCCAAGGCGGCGCTGGAGGCGGCGACGCGCTACATCGCGCGCGATCTCGGCCCCAAGGGCATCCGCGTGAACGCGATTTCGGCGGGCGCCATGCGCACCCTGTCGCTGGCCGGCATCTCGGGCGGGCGGGGGATGATCTCACAGGGCCGCTCGTTCTCGGCGATGAAGGAAGACACCTCCATGGAGGGCGTCGCCGGCTGCGCGCTGTGGCTGCTGTCCGACCTCGGACGATCCACCACCGGCGAAGTCGTCCACGTCGACGCCGGCTTCCACATGATGGGCATGCCGGACGAGGAGTCGGCCTCGGCCTGAGTGGAGCGCGCGCCGCAGGCGCATCAAGAAAAACGCGGAAATCGCTGAGGAAGACAAAGCCGCAGAGATCGCGGAGCGGTCGTGGGCGTCATCTGAAGTCGCGGGCCGCCTTCTGAATTTGGAAGGTCGCTTCGCGACGGCGCTTCTTCTCTGCGTTCTCTGCGGCTTTCTCTTTCTCTGCGATCTCTGCGTTAAATTCTTTCTTCCTAATCCGCGTCGCGGATCTGTTCGAAATCGGTGTAGCGCGGGCGGATTTCGCTGGCGAAGAAGCGGCCCTTTGAGGGGGCGTCCTTGAAGGCGAGATACACGGCTTCCGGAACGTTGCGGTAGGCGTAGACCGCGCCGCTGACGAAGCCCACGATCAGGCTCCCCGTGGGCTTTTCGTAGCCGATGGCGCGGATCGAACTCGACGGCATGACGCGCTTCTACGCCTTCGACAGAAACTGGCCGAATCGTTCGAGGGCGCTGCGCGCCAACACCGGGTCATGACGCATGATGCGCGGCGAGACCTTCAGGCCCGGTTCGTCAAACGCGTGGGTGCCGTCCACCGGCCACAGCTCGACGTCACAGCCGGCGCCGACGGCCGCCGCGTAGGCGCGCAGATGCGTGCGCACCGAGGCGAGGTGATCGCTGCGCGGCACGATGGCGAACACGCGCGGCGTGCGCACCCACACATGCGAACGGCTGCGCGCGATGACGTTCAGATACGGATAGGCGAGGAACAGCCGATCGACGCCGTCGAGCGCGCGCGGATCGGGATCGGCGAGACGGCCTTCGCCCGCTGAGGTCAGCGGCAACGTCATCAGATCCATCACCGCCCAGGCGCCGTGGCTCCAGCCCGCGAGCGCGAGCTTCGACGCCTCAACGTTGGGCAGACGCGCCACGCCCCACGCCGCCGCCAGCACGTCGCCCGCGCGCGCATAGCCGCGGAAGGCGAGGCCGAGGCAGGTGAAGCTGGCCGCGAACTTGCGGCTCCAGCCGCGCGGTTGAAACGAGTCGACGACGAAAGCGCGCCAGCCCGCGCGCACCGCTTGCGCCGCATAGGCGTGCAGGTGGTCGCGCACCCCGCCGCAGCCGTGGAACAGGATCACCGCCGGCCGCGGCCGCTCGTCGTCCGGCCCATACTGCAAGACGTGCGGCCAGAGCTTTCGCCAACGCCGCTCCAGCGTATCCATCCGCCCCTCCGTCCGGCACCGGAGGCCGCGCAGGGTCTGCGGTCAAGCCGCGGCAATCGGCGGGTGAGCGGCCCTTAGGCGCTCTTGGCCTGGGCGACCTGGGCCGGGCCGAGGGTTTGGCCCAGGAAGCCGTCGAACTTTTCGGTCGCCTCCTGCGACAGCGCCTTGTCGAAGTGCATGACGCCGCCGGCGCCTTCTTCATCGAAGGCGTGGGTGCCGTTGGCGCGCCAGACCTCGACCTTGCCGCCGGCGTTGCGCGCGGTCTGGTACAGGCGGTCCGCATCGGCCGCCGAGGTGACGTGGTCGCGCAGCGCGATGATCCCCAGCGTGCGCGGCGCGCGCACCCAGGGCTTCACCCGGCTCAGCGCGCCGAAACCGCCGTAGGGATAGACCAGGAACAGGCCCTGCACGCCCGCCAGCGGCGCCGGGCTGGGGTCGGCGATGTAGGCCTCGCCGGGCGTGGTCAGCGGCATGGTCATCAGGTCCATGATCGACCAGGAGCCGTGGCTCCAGCCCGCCAGCACGATCTTCGAGCTGTCCACATCGGGGCGCTTTTCGATGCCCCAGCAGGCGGCCAGCACGTCGCCGGCCCGCTCGCCGCCCTGGAACTGCAGGCCGGTGCAGACGAACATCAGGCCGAAGGTGCGGGTCCAGCCGCGGGCGGCGAAACTGTCGACCACGAAGGCGCGATAGCCCTGGGCCGCGGCCTCCTTGGCGTAGTGGCGGATATGGTCGCGCAGGCCGCCGCAGCCGTGAAACAGGATCACCGACGGCCGGGGGATGGAATCTTTCGGCCCGTAAACCTCCAGGCTCGGCTCCAGCCGCGCCCAGCGCTTCGCCATGGTGTCCAAACGCCCGCTCCTCGGTTCAGAAGCTGTGCAGCAGACCGGTTCGGCCATTTGAAGGCAATCTCTAGTTGGCCTCTTTCTGACGAAAGATGGCCTGGGGTTAGTGCCTGAACACCCGAACGCCCGTGAAGGCCATGGCCAGACCGGCCATGTCGGCTGCTTCGATCACTTCATTGTCGCGCATCGAGCCGCCGGGTTGGATCACCGCGGTGGCGCCGGCGGCGGCGGCTTCTAGGAGACCGTCCGCGAACGGAAAGAAGGCGTCCGAGGCGCAGGCGGAGCCCTTGGCCAGCGACTCCGCAAGACCCAGAGCCTCGGCCGCTTCGCCGGCGCGCAGGGCGGCGATGCGGGCGCTGTCGCGGCGGTTCATCTGGCCGGCGCCGATGCCGGCGGTGCGGCCGTCCTTGGCGTAGACGATGGCGTTGGACTTCACGTGTTTGGCGACCGTGAAGGCGAACAGCATGTCGCGCACCTCCGCGTCGGTCGGCTTGCGCTGGCTGACGATCTTCAGGTCCTTGGCGGTAATGCGCGCGACGTCGCGCGACTGAACCAGAAACCCGCCGGCCATCGAGCGGAACGTTTCGCCGAGACCGGTCGGATCGGGCAGGCCGCCGGCGACCAGCAGGCGCAGGTTCTTTTTCGCCGCGAAGATTTCCCGCGCTTCGTCATCGACCTCGGGCGCGATCACCACCTCGGTGAAGATCTCGACGATCTTCTGCGCCGCCGCCGCGTCGAGCCGGCGGTTCACCGCGACGATGCCGCCGAAGGCCGACACCGGATCGCACTCCAGCGCGCGGCGGTAGGCGTCTTCCAGCGTGGCGCCGACGGCGACGCCGCACGGATTGGCGTGTTTGATGATGGCGCAGGCGGCCTCGGCCGAGGGGTCGAATTCGGCGACCAGTTCATAGGCCGCGTCGGTGTCGGCGACGTTGTTGTAGCTGAGCTCCTTGCCCTGCAGCTGGCGCGCGGTGGTCACGCCGGCGCGGGGCGCGCCGGAGCGGTAGAAGGCCGCGCTCTGGTCGGGGTTTTCGCCGTAGCGCATGGTCTGCACCAGCATGCCGCTGATGGTCTTGCGACGCGGATAGGCCCCGTCCACCTGGCTCGCGAACCAGGTCGAAACCGCCGCGTCATAGGCCGCCGTGCGTCCGAACGCCGCCGCCGCCAACCTGCGGCGCAGCTCCAGCGTGGTGCCGCCGTCGATCTGCAGCGCCGCCAGCACCTCGCCCAGGTCCTCGCGCTCGGTGCACACCGCGACATAGCCGTGGTTCTTCGCCGCCGAACGGATCATCGCCGGACCGCCGATGTCGATGTTCTCGACGCAAGCCTCGAACGAGCCGCCCGCAGCCGCCGTCTGCTCGAACGGATAGAGGTCGATCCACACCAGATCGATGCCCTCGATGCCGTGGTCGCTCATCGCCTTGGCGTGGTCCTTCGCATCGCGCACGCCGAGCAGCGCGCCGTGCACCTTGGGGTGCAGGGTCTTCACCCGCCCGTCCATCATCTCCGGAAAGCCGGTCAACTCCGACACGTCGGTCACCGCAACGCCGGCCGCGGCGATGGCCGCGCGCGTGCCGCCCGTGGAGATGATCTCGACGCCCATCCCGGCCAGGGTCTTGGCGACCTCCTCCAGCCCGCTCTTGTCCGACAGCGAGATCAGGGCGCGCTTGGGTTTGACGTGGTTGGGCGGCGGCGGAAAGGCGGGAGCGGCGGGCATGGGGCCTCGTAAAAGAATCGGCGGGCGGGGAGGGCTGCGCCCTACCACGCGATGACGCTTTGATGAAGCGGCGCTGACCCTAGATCAGCTGTGTTTCACCGCCGCCTGCGGGCGCGATCTTCCAGCGGACGCGGGTCTGGGTGTCGGCGCGGGCGACGCCGCGCAGCGCGATCTGTGAGGCGCGGCGCAGGACGCCGTTTTCGAACCAGGCGCTGGGCTCGACCGCCACGTCGTGGGCGTCGCAACGCAGCCACCATCCGCGTCCGGACGGTCCGCGCAGCAGGACGCTTTTCCTGTCGCGCGCCATCGACACCTGAACGTCCGGGTGCAGATGAAAGCGGACCGCGAAGGGCGCGCCGTGGCCCTTGGGCGGGCCCTGGGGGACCAGGCGGTCTTCGCCGCGCAGTTCGTCGGCGCGGATGTCGATGTACAGGCTGCGCTCGTGCACCAGGCCGAAGCGGCGCACCCAGCCGTCGTGCTGCAGCTCCAGCAGCACCGCGCCTTCGCCGGCCTGGCGATTGGCTTCCACGTGCAGCGGACCACCGGCGAGGCGCGGGCCCAGGATCGCGGCGAGGCGTCCCTCCAGCGGCTGCAGCACCGAGGCGTCGCCGACGCTGAGCGTCGAACCCGCGGGCGTCAGGCGAAAGCCCTGCCGGTCCGGCTCGCGCGCGCTCCAGCCGCAGTTGGTGATCAGCCGGTCGCGGCCGCAGACCACCTCAAGCGCCAGCGGCTGGGCGCAGGCGGCGGCGCCGAACACGCCGCGCGCCGGCGCGCCCGCATCGACCATCACCTGCAGCATCTGGCCCTGGAGCCGGTGGTAGGCGCCGTCGGCGAGCACCTGCGGCGCCTCCGCCTCGGCGTCCTCGTGCGCGCCGGCCGCGGCGACCTTGGTCATGGTCGAGGCTTCGCCGCCCTGGAAGCAGGCCAGCCGCCCGTCGCCGAGCGTATAGGCGCGCAACGCCAGGCTCATCCGGTCGATGGCGCGCGACAGGGCGTCGGGCGCCTCGCGGCCGCGCTGCAGCAGCGCGTCGTCGAGGGTGAGACAGTCGAATAGCAGCTCGAGGCCGGCTTCAGGCGAGCGCGTCGCGTGCGAACCGTCAGCGCAGATCGTGCGCGGCAAGGAGCGCTCCAAACGCGCCAGACCCTGGGCCATCAGACGCTCGCCCGCGCGGCCCGTCAGCGCGCAGCCCGCGATCGCCGCCGCAGCGCCGGCGTCCGCCGAAGCGCTCGCCGGTTCCGCCGCGATGCGCACCAGATGCCGCGCCTGCCGCGCGAGCAGATCGGCCAGCATCGGCGTGACGGTTTCATCGCCCGCCTGCGCGAGACGACGCACGGCGCAGGCGAGGTTGAACACGCGCCGCGCCAGCACCTCGCGGCCCCAGACGAACGGCGACCACTTGCCGAACACCTTGCGCCAGACGATGACCAGGCGCAGCGCCTCCTTTACCCCGAGATCGCCCGCCGCCATCAGATGCGGCAGCCAGGCGAAGCGATGCAGCTCCACCGCAAAGGCGCGGCTGGGCGTCGCGCCCCACGGATCGGCCGGGGCTGCGGCGTCGAGCAGTTCACCGGCGAAATAGAACCGTCCCGCCGCAGCGGCGCGACCCACGCCGGGATCGGTCGGGCGGAAATCGCGCGGGGTGGAGGCGAATTCGTCCGCCTTCGGAAGAGCAAGGGTCAGGCTGTAGCCGGGGGCGCCGTAGAACTCCACCGCGACCTGTCGGACCACCGCGCGGCCTACGGCCTCGGGCCACGGCGCGGCGGGCTTGCGGGGCGGCGAGGCGGCGGGAGGCGGAGCGGGCGCGGCCATGGACGGCGGGTCAGCCTCCGCGGATCGCGGCGATGTTGGCGGCATAGGCCGACGCGCCGCCCTTGAACGCCGCGGCGCCGGCGACCAGCGCGGTGGCGCCGGCGGCGACGCACTGGCGCGCGGTCTGCGGGTTCACGCCGCCATCCACCTGCAGGACGATGTCGCGGCCGGTCTGGTCGATCAGCTTGCGCGCGCGCTCGACCTTGCCGAGCTGGGACGCGATGAAGGCTTGGCCGCCGAAGCCGGGGTTGACCGACATGATCAACAGCAGATCGATCTCGTCGATGACCCACTCCACCGCCTCGAGCGGCGTCGCGGGATTGAGCACCACGCCTGGCTTGGCGCCGAGCTCGCGGATGCGGCGCAGGGTGCGGTGCAGGTGCGGGCCCGCCTCGGGATGGACGCTCATCAGATCGGCGCCCGCCTCGCGGAAACCGTCGAGCAGCGAATCCACCGGCGAGACCATCAGGTGCACGTCGAAGGGCAGCTTCGAGTGGGGCCGGATCGCCTTCACCACGCCGGGCCCGATGGTCAGGGCCGGGACGAAATGGTTGTCCATCACGTCGATGTGGATCCAGTCGGCGCCGGCCGCCTCCATCGCCCGCACCTCCTCGCCCAGCCGCGCGAAGTCGCTGGCGAGGATCGAGGGGCAGATCAGGGGAGCGGCGGCCATGCTCCGGACTTACGGCGCGCCGCCCTGTGCGGCAAGCCGGACCTAGGGTCTACGGACGAAGCGCGCGGCGAAAAACCCGTCCAGACCGCCGGTCTCTGGCCACTGGGACGGCAAGATGCGCAGCCACCCTTCGGGCGTGACCGCGGCCTCGGGGGCGCCGGCCTCGCCGGGCGTGGGGGGCAGGATCTCGAACTCCGGATGGCGGCGCAGGAAGGCGATGGCCTGGCTCTCGCCCTCTTCGCGTTCGAGGGAGCAGACGCAGTAGACCAGACGGCCGCCCGGCTTCACCCGCGCCGCGGCGGCGTCGAGCAGGCGATGCTGCACGTCGGCGAGCTTGGCGATGTCCGGCGGACTGGTCGACCACAGGCTCTCGGGATTGCGCCGGAAGGTGCCGGTCGAACTGCACGGCGCGTCGAGCAACACGGCGTCGAACGCGCGCGCGTCGTTCCACTGTTCCGCATCGGCGGTGACCACCTCGGCGCTGAGCTGCACGCGCTGCAGGTTTTCGCGCAGGCGCTTCAGGCGCGGCGCCGAACGATCGAGCGCAACCACCTGCGCGCAGGCGCTTGCAAGCTGCAACGTCTTGCCGCCGGGCGCCGCGCAGAGATCGCAGGCGCTCTCGCCGGACTGCACGTTCAACAGCCGCGCCGGAATCGCGGCGGCCGCGTCCTGCACCCACCATTCGCCCTCGGCAAAGCCAGGCCAGGTCGAGAGATCGCCGTGGCGGCGCGTGCGCAGGCTGCCGCCCGGCAGACGCTCGGCGTCGAGCTCCGCGACGCGCTCGTCGGATACGTCTCCGCGCAGCGAAAGATCGGTCGGCGGTTCTTCGGTCACCACCGCGGCGACCGCGCGCGCCGTATCGTCGCCGTAGAAACCGCGCCAGCGCTGCCACAGCCAGTCGGGCAGGTTCGCTTCCAGCGGCGTTTCCGGCCGCTCGCGGATGAGGCCGCGCAGCACCGCGTTGATCAGACCCTTGAACGGCCGCGTCGCGTCTTCGCGTTGCGCGAGCGTCACCGTCGTCGCCACCGCGGCGAAGTCCGGCACGTCGAGCGCGATCAGTTGCGCCACGCCCAGACGCAGCAGATCGACCACCGCTTCCGGCGGCGGCTTGTGCAGGCGCGCGTCCAGCATGCGATCGATGCGGCCGAGGTTGCGCAGCGCCGCCATGGCCACCGCGCGCGCGAAACCGCGGTCCTGGGTGTTCAGGCGGGTGAAGCGCTGGTCGTTCAGCGCCTCGTCCAGCCCGCTGCGCCGCTCCAGCGCCGAGCGCAGCAGATGCAGCGCCGCGAGGCGGGCGTTGAGGCCGGGATCGGCGGACTTTTCGGCGGCGGCGGGGGCGGGGCGGCTGTTCACTGGCGCTCTGTGCGCCGAACGTCCCCGGGGAACAAGGCCGTCGCGGCCCAACGGTCTGGCTTGGGGAACCCGAAGCTCCCATATGGCTTTCACCCTGCCTGATGGAGACGCAACCCATGTCCAAGGCCCCGAGCGGGCGCGAGAAGCTGCTGGTCGCCGCAGGCGCGGCGGTGGCGGGGCTCGTGGCCGGGGTCGCGGTGGCGTCGGGCCGGCGCGCGGCGGTGGAGGTCACCGATTCCCTCGCCGGCGACTGGCTGGACGGCCTGACCGCCGAGCATCTCGAGATCATCGAGGCCTTCGACCTGATCGAGGCCTCCAAGGCCAAGGCTCCGGCGCGCCGGCGCAAGCAGGCCGCCCGCCTGCGCTCAGCCATCGAAAAGCACGCCTTCCAGGAAGAGACCGTGGTCTACCCCGCCGCGCGGGTGCACGGCGCGGAGGATGCGGTGAACGCGCTGGTCGCGCGCCAGGCGGAGATCAAGTTTCAGCTCTACCGCCTCGACCAGATCGAGCCTGACGACCCCCACTGGAGCGCGGCCATCGAAGCCCTGCGGCGCGCGGTCGAGCAGGTGATCAACGGCGAGGAGATGGAAATCTTTCCCCTGCTGCGCGACAAGCTCGACGCGAAAGCGGCGGCGGACCTGACCGCGCTGGTCTATAGGTCGGGCTCGAAGCTCGGCTGACGAACCGCATGACCGACGACACAGAAACCCTGGGCGCCGCCCCCGGCAAACCCCTGACCGACGCGGCAAAACGCGCCCTGGCCGAAGCCGCCGCGCGCCGCGCGGCGCGCGCTGTGTCCGCGCTTCCAGCCGAAGAGGGCGGCCCTTCCGGCCCTGAGCCCACGCGCTTTGGCGACTGGGAGCGAAAGGGGATCGCTGTCGACTTTTAGGCGAGTGGAGACTCGCGGGCCGGGCGCAGGCGCTTGAACCACGCCCCGGACTAAGGCGCCCTGCGCGCAGGCCGGAGCGGCCGCATCGTACAAGGACGGTTCATGGCGCGAGCCCTAGCCGCAGTCGTCACCGTCAGCCTCCTTGCCTTAGGGAGCGTCGCCGTCTCGGGGGTTTCGGCGACCGCTGCTCCGGCCGCCTCCGATCCATCATCCGAACGCGCCGCCAGCGTCGAGACCGACGCGGTGAGCGTTGAGCGCGTCGAACGCGTCGAGGTCCGCAGGACGCACTATCTGCGCTGGAACCATCACGACCAACGCGCCCACACCGACCTCGGCGACATCCATCTGGGTACGGACTTTTTCGTCGGAAGCGGCGGCGTCGGCGCCGACCCCGCGTTCAATCCGGTGGTCGGCGGCGGCGGCTTCGCGCAAGCGAGCGCGTCTGCATCCGCTTCCGCGTCGGCGCACGGACATGCGCATGGCGGCGGCCGCTCACACGGCGGCGGTCGCCGCTGAATTCGGTGAGCTAGGCCTTCGGCGGTAGTGCGCAGAAAGAGAAATCGGACCAACCGCGAACCTTTGGCCAGTATTGGTGTGTGGCCTCTGTGCCGAATGCAGCCACGGCTTGACCGGGATACGGTTGACCGGGCGAGTAGTGCCACGCGAGCGAGAGTCCCGGCACCTCGATAACCAACTCGCTTTCCCAAAGATTGCTTCCGGTAGCGTCGAGCACGATGTGTGCCTTCACTCGAGGAACACAGGGGTCCACCGAGTAACTCTCGTTCGGTCGAGAAAACTCAGTCACCCAGACATACCGGGGCAGGGTTTGATCCAGCAGTTCGGCCTTCAAGTCCTCTGGTACGGCGTTCCTCACCGCTCGCGACCTATATCGCCAACCGTAGGTTAAATATGTTCGACTGACAGTCTGATCCGACGCCGCTTCTATTTCAAATTGCGCGTCAATTTTTGTCGGGTCGATCGGTTTCAAATTCTGGTTCAGGATGGCGGCGCGCTTCGACAGGATTTCCTTAAAATAGCCGCGCGCAACGGCGTCTGCGATGTCTCCCGGCATAAACACTTTCGACGGTAGGGGGACGATCAAGTACTGACAGTCGGTCTCAACGGTCCACTGGTAGTCAGGCGTTCTATCGCTCTCTTTTGCAGGAAGACGACAGTAGGGTCCGCGCTGATCGTCGCACACGATGAAGTGCGTAACGCCCTCAGCAAGAGTGGGCTTGGTGGGCAGCGAGCCCGGCTCAATTCCAGATATCTGTTGGCCGACCAACACGACCGCATGGCCGATCGTCGCGTTGTTCGCATTCAGCCCCATGATCACGGGGATGCCGGAATCCAAATATCGATACGCAAGCTCGACTGGCGAAGTGGCCCACGCTGACTTTTCAGGCTTTACGTGCACCACCGGGTGCCTGCCCATTGCGCGGAGGGCTCGCACCATGTTGTCGACAGTCAGAAACGCGGAACCTGCCGGCAGAGATTGAGACAACGTAGAATCGATTGGATTAAGCGCGAGTTCAGTGATGTCCGCAACTGAGTACCAAGGCGCCTTGTGTCGCGCGTGCAGATGCCGACCAACCGTCCAGATTGCTGCCTGCGCACAAGCGCCCACACGTGTGTCTTGCTGAGTGACAGGAACGCCTTTTACGGAGAGCTCCGCACCAAGGACATGGACGGTGTATTCGCCTTGCACGGAGATCGAAGTAGCCGCGTCGGCAAATAGATGACGTGCCGACATTATAGCCATGCCAACCGGTGCGTGCGCCACCGGGCGAAGCGTTACAAAGCCGAGATACCGTTCTTGCTCCCCCTCAACCGCTAGCGCTTTTTCTTCCGATGGGAGGCCCGCCACAAGCTGGGGTATGTCTGATTGGAAAAAATGTATTCGCCGGCAGTGCTTTAGGTACGGCTTAAACAACGTGGCATAAAACGCTGCATAAGCTGCGGAGAAGTCGCGATCGATATATGTATCTTCCAACACGTAGCTTGCGGCTCCAGCTGTCTGGAAGGCAGCGAGCAGCGTCTCCAATACTGGAGCGACGGTTGTTGCAGCGATGGTCTGCTTTAGCGTGTCCCAGTCGCCGGCATTCGAGAGCGATACAACTTTCACGGCTCTTTGTAGCAGCTACGCTGGCAATTAATAGATTAGCCGGCGCGGAGGGTCCCCAGGCGCTGCTCCGCCATGCAGAAGGCCTGTTCCAGCTCTTTGACCTGACGCATCGCATCAACTCCCGGCGTCAACCGGAACACCAGGTCTTGGGAGGGATCGGAAAACAGCACACGGCCTGGACGCTCTTGATTGAGCGTCAATTCATCGTTCTTCCCGCTCATATGGACCTGTCCCGAATCAAAATGCCGAGCCACCGCCCGGCACGTTCCACGCGAGTCAAGGGTAACATGCGTCGGCAGGCGAGCAAAAGCGTTTCTTGAGCCAAATAATGCACTGATTTAGATCGGAAAATTCTTGAAGGTCTTTTTGCCGCTCCACGAGCGGTCCGTTGTTTTTGAAAATGGTCGGCAAGATTTGCCTAGTCGACCGGCGCTAGTTCGTCTCCCATTTCGCGCACGATCTCGAGGGCTGCGGCGCGCGGATCCGGCGCGCCGGTGATCGGGCGTCCCACCACCAAGTGTGTCGCGCCGGCCTGCAGAGCCGAGCCTGGGGTTGCGGCGCGGGCCTGATCGTCGAGGGCTGCGCCTGCGGGACGGATGCCCGGCGTCACCACCAGAAAGTCTTCGCGGCCGGCCGCGCGCGCGATCGAGCGCGCACGCGACGCTTCCGCCGGCGAGGAGATCACCCCGTCGCACCCGCATTCCACCGCCTGGCGCACGCGCCTCGCCACCAGCGCTTCGGCGCCGTCGACGTAGCCGATCTCGGCGAGGTCGTGGTCGGACAGGCTGGTGAGCACGGTGACCGCCAAAATCTTCGGTCCGCCCGCGCCGCGGCCGCGCACCGCGGCGCGCATGACCTGGGGTTCTCCGTGTACGGTCAGAAAGTCGGCCCCCGAGCTGGCCAACGCCGCGGCGGCCTTTTCCACGGTGGCGCCGATGTCGTGCAGCTTCCAGTCCAGGAACACCTGCTTGCCCGCGCCCTTCAGCCTGCGCGCCAGGGCCATGCCGTCGCCGGCGAACAGTTGCAAGCCGACCTTGTAGAACGAGACCGCATCGCCCAGCCGCTCGGTCAGGGCCTGAGCTTCGCCCACGTCCGGCAGGTCCAGGGCGACGATCAGGCGGGGGTCTGCGCTCATTTCAGGCTCCAGGTTGCGGCGCGCGCGCGCAGGTCTAGGCTGCGGCGCGCCGGTGCATTTTCGAATCGAAGGCTGAGCGGATCGGATGAACCTCCTCGAGCTTGGCGTCAACTTTTTCGTGGCGCTGTTCGCCATGATCGATCCGATCGGCAACGTGCCGATTTTCGCGGCCGCGACCTTGGGCGCGACGCCGGCCCAGCGGCGGCTGGTGGCGATCTATATCTCGGCCTTTGCGGTCGGCTTCCTGCTGCTCTTCTATTTCTCCGGCCCCTCGGTTCTGGAGTTCTTCGGCATCTCGCTGTCGGCCTTCCGCATCGCCGGCGGCATCCTGCTGTTCCTGCTCGGCCTCGACATGAGCCGCAGCGATTTTCTGAATTCCTTCGCCGACTCCGACGCGACCGCCGGCGAGATCAAGGACATTCGAGCCTACGCCCGCAAGCGCTTCGAGCGCCTGGTGGTGCCGTTCGCCATGCCGCTGTTGATCGGGCCCGGCGCGATCTCGACGGTGATCATTCAAGCCAGCGAGGCGGCGAAGCACGGGCCGGCGGGATGGGCCATGGGCGCGGGCGCCATCGTCGCGGTCGGCGTAGCGACCCTGCTGTCGTTCATGCTGACGGGGGTGATCACCAAGGTGCTCGGCCGCATCGGCATGGCCATCGTGGTGCGGGTGCTGGGCCTGATCCTGTGCGCCATGGCGGTGCAGTTCGTGCTCGTTGGCATCAGCGACGCCACCCACAACGTGATCCAGCACTCGGTCGCCAAGCCCTACGCCAAACCCGCCGCCGCGCCGCACTGAGGTCTGCAGAAACTATGAAGGTAGACTTTACAGTTTACCTTCCGACAGCTATGTCGTCCGGATGCCCGCCGTCGCCCAACAGCCGCATCCCGCCTATGCCCTGGCCGAAGGCCTGCGCGGCATCGCGGGCAAGCTGAAGCGCCGCCTTCGCGAACAGGCCGACATCGGCGACCTGACCCCGTCGCAGACCGCCGTCCTGCTCCGCATCGAGCACGAAGGACCGGTCACCACCTCCGCCCTGGCCCGCGCCGAGGGCATGCGGCCACAGTCGATGGGGTCGGTAATCGCGGCGCTGGAAGCGGCGAACCTCGTCGCCGGCGCCCCCGATCCGGCGGATGGGCGCCAGACCCTGCTGTCGCTGACCGATCACTGCCGCCGGTGGCTCGCCGAAGGTCGCGCCGCACGCCAGGACTGGCTCGCGCGCGTCATCGAAGCGCGGCTCAGCCCCACCGAACAGCATCAACTCGCCGCGGCCCTGCCGCTGCTGCAACGGCTCGTCGCCGAGTGAGGACCCATGCCTTCCGACCTTCTTGATCTCGTCGCCTACGTTTTCGGCGGCATGTTCCTGACCAACGTCATTCCGCATTTCGTCAGTGGGCTGATGGGCCGCCGGTTTCCCAGCCCGTTCGCGAAGCCGCCCGGCAAGGGCCAGTCGTCGGCGATGACCAACCTGCTGTGGGGCTTCTTCAACCTGGTGGTCGGCTACGTGCTGCTGAGCCGGGTCGGAAACTTCGACATCGGGAACTGGCGTCACGCCGCCGCGGCCGGCGTCGGCGCGCTACTGGTCGGCTTCGTCTGTTGCACCCGGTTCGGCAGCCTGAACGACGGTCGGGGTCCGAACCTGGCGTGACGGCACAGACCGCGAGTACCCCGCGTAAAAGCGCCTTCCGGTCGCTGAAACGGCACAACTACCGGCTCTGGGCCGGCGGCGCCCTGGTCTCCAACATCGGCACCTCGGTGCAGCGGATCGCCCAGGACTGGCTGGTGCTGACCGTGCTGACCCACAAGAGCGCCGCGGCCGTGGGTGTCGTCATGGCGCTGCAGTTCGCACCGCAGTTGCTGTTGCTGCCGTGGACGGGATCGGCCGCCGACCATTCGGACCAGCGCAAGTTGTTGATGCTGACCCAGGGGACGATGGGGGCGCTGGCGCTTATCCTCGGCATACTGACGATCCTGGGGGTCGTGCAGCTGTGGCATGTTTATATTTTCGCGTTTCTGTTCGGTTGCGCGGCGGCGTTCGACGCGCCGGTGCGCCAGATCTTCGTCGCGCAACTGGTCGGCGAAGAAGACCTGCATAACGCGGTCACGCTCAACACCATGAGCTTCAACATCGGCGGCTTCATCGGCCCGGCAATCTCGGGCCTGTTGATCGCGGCGATCGGCACGGGATGGTCGTTCGCCCTGAACGGCCTCTCCTTCTTCGCGGTGCTGGCGTCGCTGTTTCTGCTGCGCAAGCGCGAGCTCTATCCCTCCACCCGGGGTAAGCGCCTGCGCGGCAGCTTCGTCGCGGGCCTGGCCTATGTGCGCGGGCGCAAGGACCTGGTCGCCATCCTGGTCATGTTGTTCTTGATTGGGACCTTCGCGCTGAACTTTCCGATCTTCGTCTCGACCATGGCGGTGAAAACCTTTCACGCCGACGCGCGCGGCTTCGCGGCCCTGTCCTCGATCCTGGCGGCGGGCACCATCATCGGCGTGTTTCTGAGCGCGCGCGGCGAGCGTGCGACCATGACGACGCTGTTGTGGAGCTCGGCCCTGCTCGCCATCGCCTTCGTCGCCGCCAGCCTTGCGCCCAGCTACTGGACCTTCGCGGGCGCCCTGGTGGTGGTGGGCCTGGCCTGCCTGACCTTCATCAACGCCACCAACACCATCATGCAGTTGTCGAGCGAGCCGGCCATGCGCGGGCGGGTGATGGCGCTCAGGGTCGCGGTAGCGCTGGGCTGCACGCCGCTGGGAGCGCCCCTGGTCGGTTGGGTGGCGGACCATTTCGGACCGCGCTGGGCGCTCGGCGTCGGCGCCGCGGGATCGTTGGCGACCGCGGCGGTGGCAGTCTATGCGCTAGGCCTCGTCGCCAAGCCCGGGACGGTATCAGAGGCGGCCTAGCCGCTCCGCGTGGCGCGCGGCGAGCTGCAGCATCCAGTCGTCGGGCGTCAGTTTCAGCAGCGCCGCGATCGCCTTATTCGGCGCGCCGGGCACGCTGACCGGACGGTTGGCTTCCGCCGCTTCGTAGCCGGTTTCCGCCACCTCGTCGGCGCCCATCCAGACCCAGTCGGGAAACGCCTGGCTGACCCGCGGGCGGGTGCCGTTCACGTCGTGGAATTCGGAATAGGTGTAGCCGGGACAGAGCGCGGAAACGTGCACGCCGCGTTCGCGCAGCTCCAGATGCAGGCCCTGGGAGAACTTGATCAGATAGCTTTTCACCGGTCCGTACAGCGTGTCGCCCGCGGTCGAGGGCAATAGTCCGGCTACGGAGCATACATTGACGATGCGGCCGAAGCGGCGGTCGAGCATCGACGGCAGCACGCGGTGCGAAAGCTCGGTCGGCGCGAACAGCATCACCTGCAGAAAGTCGCGGTGGTCGCGCCAGACGTTGGGCGCAAACCCCGAGGGCAGGCTGTAACCCGCGTTGTTGACCAGCGCGTCGACCACCCGGCCCTGAGCCTCGACATCGGCGAGCAGCTTTTCGGGCGACGCGGGATCGGCGAGGTCGGCCGGCAGGGTCAGGGTCTCGACGCCGTAGCGCAGGCGGATTTCGTCGGCCAGGGCGCTCAGCCGCTCGGCCCGGCGCGCGGTCAGGGCCACGTCCCAGCCGTGCGACGCGTAGACGCGGGCCAGGGCGGCCCCGATGCCGGCGGAGGCTCCCGTGATCAGGCACAGGCGGCGGTCAGCCATGGCGAACGGCGGGGATCAAGCGGCGGCGGCCTCTTCGACCTCGGTGAGGAGATCGGCGACGGTGATCTTGGCCAGCCGCTCGGCGGCGGCCTCGTCGGCGGCCTTGATGGCGGCCGAGACGGCGCGGGGGATGCTCTGGCTCACCGGACAGCCGTCGGCGCCCGGGGGCGGGCAGCCCAGGTGGGCGCAGCCGTTCACGGCGCGGAGCACCCGGTCCAGGGTGATGGCGGTCGCGGGCTTGGCCAGCCACGCCCCGCCGCCCGCCCCGGCGCGGGTTTCGATCAGGCCGGCCTTGGCCAGCATGGCGGTCACCCGGCGCACCACCACCGGATTGGTCGGCATGGAGGCGGCCAGCGCCGCCGACGACACCGCCCCCTCGGCCGAGGTCGCGCCCTTGTGGGCCAGGTAGACCAGGGCGTGGACCGCGACGGGAAATCTTTGGCTGTCTGACATCTGGCTCGCCGATCGGGGCCGTAAGGTAGGGCCGACCGGCCAAGGATCAAAGCCCCGCCGCGTCAGGTCCGCGAAAGCGTTCCGCCTCAGCGTCACGATTGAACACCGCACGGAAACGGCGTAAGGCCGCGCCCGTTCATTGAGGCGCCGCGCGTTCGGCGGTCGCCGGAGGAATTGAATGGCTGGGTCGATCCCCGGCGCCGAGGCCGCCTCCCCGAGCCTCGCGCCACCGGCGGAGCCCGCATCGCCACCATCGCCCTTTGTCCCTTCCGCCCCGACCGCCCCTGGGCACGGGTCGAAGAAGGCATCGACACTCGCGCTCTCCGTGGGCGCGCTCGGCGTTGTGTTCGGCGATATCGGGACGAGCCCGCTTTACGCGTTTCATGACGCGCTGAACCAGGCGGCGGAGCGCGGCGGCGTTTCGCGCGACGACGTGCTGGGCGTGTTGTCGCTGGCGCTGTGGGCGCTGCTGCTGGTGGTGACGGTCAAGTACGTGCTGTTCCTGATGCGCGCCGACAACAACGGCGAAGGCGGCGTGCTGTCGCTGATGGCGCTGACGCAGCGCGCGCTCGGCAGACGCACCATGCTGATCTTCGTGCTCGGCGTGCTCGGCGCCGCCTTGTTCTACGGCGACTCGATCATCACACCGGCGATCTCGGTGCTGTCGGCGGTCGAGGGCTTAAAGACCATCCACAACTTCGCGCACATGGACCTCGGCCACCTTGTCACCACCCGGGTGACCATGATCGTGAGCGTGGTCATCCTGCTCGGCCTGTTCATGGTGCAGTCGCGCGGCACCCAGAAGGTGGCGAACTACTTCGGCCCGATCATGTGCGTGTGGTTCATCACCATAGGCGGCCTGGGCGCGTGGCACATGGCGCTGCATCCGGGCGTGTTCGCCGCGCTCAATCCGTGGTTCGGGATCCGGTTCCTGGCCGCCCACGGCTTCATCGCCTTCCTGGTCCTGGGCGCGGTGTTCCTGACCGTGACCGGCGCCGAGGCGCTGTACGCCGACATGGGCCATTTCGGCCGCTGGCCGATCCAGTTCGCCTGGCTGTTCTTCGCCCTCCCGTGCCTGATGCTGAACTATTTCGGACAAGGCGCCATGGCCATCCAGGCCGTGGACAGTGCGCGCCTGCACCACCACGGCATCGGCGACGTGAACTGGTTCTTCGTCATGGCCCCGGAAGTGGTGCGCCCGTACTTCGTGGTGTTCGCCGGCGTCGCCACGGTCATCGCGAGCCAGGCGGTGATCACCGGCGCCTTCTCGCTGACCCAGCAGGCGGTGCAGCTGGGCCTCTTGCCGCGCATCGACATCAAGCGCACCAGCGAGACGCTGGCGGGCCAGATCTTCGTGCCGCAGATCAACACCATGCTGACCCTCGGCGTGCTGGCGGTGGTGATCCTGTTCCGCACCTCGGACGCCCTGTCCAACGCCTACGGTCTGGCGGTGACAGGCACCATGGTGGTGACCACCTCGCTCGCCTTCATCGTGGAGCGGCGGCTGTGGAAGTGGTCGCTCCTCGCTTCGACGGCGTTCGTGCTGCCGTTCATCACCCTGGACGTAACCTTCCTCGCTTCGAACGTGCTGAAGATCGCGCACGGCGGCTGGTTCCCGCTGGGCGTGGCGGTCTCGCTGTTCATGGTGATGTGGATCTGGACCAAGGGCGCGCAGATTCTCACCGACAAGACCCGCAGGGATTCCATACCGATCACCGATCTGTCGGAGATGCTGCGGATAAGGCCGCCGAACCGGGCGCCGGGGACGGCCATCTTCCTGACCTCGGACCCCGACGTTGCGCCCGTCGCCCTGATGCACAATCTCAAGCACAACAAAGTGCTGCACGAGAAGAACGTGCTGCTGACCGTGAAGACGCTGGATCAGCCGCGGGTGGCCGAGAACGAGCGGGTAACGATGGAGACGATCAATGCGGACTTCCGCAAGATCACCATCGCCTACGGCTTCATGGAGACGCCGAATGTGCCCAAGGCGCTGGGCGTGTGCCGCAAACAGGGGCTGAAGTTCGACATCATGTCGACCTCGTTCTTCCTG
The DNA here is from genome assembly GCA_036501825.1 of Caulobacteraceae bacterium. GTDB lineage: Bacteria > Pseudomonadota > Alphaproteobacteria > Caulobacterales > Caulobacteraceae > JAFECT01. The sequence goes on from DASXZP010000013.1 coordinate 18,755, forward strand.
GGGCGCCGGTCCGTCGTGCCCTCGGCCCAGAGCGGCATGCCGCTGTGGCAGGACAAGCTGTTCATCTTCCTGATGAAGAACGCCGCCAACCCCACCGACTTCTTCCACATCCCGCCCGGGCGCGTGGTCGAACTGGGGGCCCAGGTCACCGTCTGAGGGCCCCAACCACCTGAGCGATTGAACCTTACTCGGAACTGGCGTAAGGCCGCGCCCTCATTGGGCGGCGCCAGTATCGCGCCGCCGGAGGACAGGAATGGCTGGGGACACCCCCGGCGCGGACGCCCCGGACGCGAGTACGCTAGACGCGAAGCTTCCGGGGGCGGACACGCCCCAGACTCCCGCTGCCCCATCGCCGGCCGCCCCGTCGCCGGCGGCCAACGATCTCCAGTACAGCCCTGCCCCCGTCGACCCGCACGCGCCGGCGGCCAACGGCCGCGGCGGACGGCGCAAGTTCCTGGGCCTGGCGCTCGGCTCCATCGGCGTGGTGTTCGGCGACATCGGCACCAGCCCGCTCTACGCCATGCGCGAAGCCCTGGCCCACTCGCGCGGCGGGGGCGGCGAAGCGTCGGTGCTCGGCGTCGTCTCCCTGGTGTTCTGGGCGCTGATCCTGGTGGTGACGGTCAAATACGTCATCTTCCTGATGCGGGCCGACAACCGCGGCGAAGGCGGCACCCTGGCTTTGATGGCGCTGGCGCAACGCGCGCTCGGCAAGCCGTCACGCGTCGTGTTTCTGTTGGGCGTCTGCGGCGCCGCCCTGTTCTACGGCGACGGCATCATCACGCCGGCGGTTTCGGTGTTGTCGGCGGTGGAAGGCATCAAGGACGCGCCGGGCCTCGGTCATATCGTGCAGCCTTTCGTCTTACCGATCGCAGCGGTCATCCTGATTGCGTTGTTCGCGGTGCAGTCGCGCGGCACGGCGAGCATCGCGCGCTACTTCGGACCGATCTGCGCGATCTGGTTTTTGCTGCTCGCGGGCCTCGGCCTGTTCCACATTTCCGAAGACCTGACGATCTTCCGCGCGCTGTCGCCGCACTACGGCGCGGTGTTTCTGATCAGCAACGGCTTTTTGGGTTTCGTCATCCTGGGCAGCGTGTTCCTGGCGGTCACGGGCGCCGAGGCGCTCTACGCCGACATGGGCCACTTCGGCCGCGGCCCGATCCGGTTTGCCTGGGCCACCCTGGTGCTGCCCTGCCTGACGCTGAACTATCTGGGCCAAGGCGCCTTCGTCCTGGCGCATCCCCACGCGTGGCACGAGCCGTTCTGGCATATGGTGCCGCCGGAAGCCTATTGGCCCACGCTGCTGATCGGCATGGCCGCCACCGTCATCGCCAGCCAGGCGGTGATCACCGGCGCCTTTTCGATCACCCAGCAGGCGGTGCAGCTCGGCCTGCTGCCGCGCATCGACATCAAGCGCACCAGCGAAACCCAGGCGGGCCAGATCTTCGTGCCGCAGGTGAACAGCTACCTGATGATCGGCGTGCTGGTGCTGCTGATCACCTTCCGCACCTCGTCGCACCTGACTTCGGCCTACGGCATCGCGGTCACCGGCGCCATGTTCGTCGACACCATGCTGGCGTGGGTGATCCTGCGCCACCTGTGGAAGTGGCCGGTGTGGCGCAGCCTCTTGCTGTTCGTGCCGCTCGCCTGCCTCGACCTGGTGTTCATCAGCTCCAACATGCTGAAGATTCCGCAGGGCGCCTGGATGCCGCTGGCGCTCGGCGGCTGCCTGGTTCTGATCATGTGGACCTGGACCAACGGCGCGCGGATCCTGACCGAAAAGACGCGGCGGGATTCGATCCCGATCGGCGAGCTGGTGGAGATGCTGAAGGCGCGGCCGCCGCACCGCGCGCCCGGGACGGCGATCTTCCTGACCTCGGACCCGGACATGGCGCCCGTCGCCCTGTTGCACAATCTCAAGCACAACAAGGTGCTGCACGAGAAGAACGTGCTGCTGACGGTGAAGACCCTGGATCAGCCCCGCGTCCCCGAGACCGAGCGGGTGACCCTGGAGACGATCAACGAGGACTTCCGCAAGATCACCGTCGCCTACGGCTTCATGGAGACGCCCAACGTCCCCAAGGCGCTCGGCGTCTGCCGAAAGCAGGGGCTGAAGTTCGACATCATGTCGACGTCGTTTTTCCTGGGGCGCCGGTCCGTCGTTCCCTCGGCCCAGTCCGGCATGCCGCTGTGGCAGGATAAGCTGTTCATCTTCCTGATGAAGAACGCCGCCAATCCCACCGACTTCTTCCACATCCCGCCTGGGCGGGTGGTCGAACTGGGGGCCCAGGTTACCGTCTGAGCCCCGATTGGGGCCCCAAGCCCTTGCATGACAGGGCGTGCGCCGCTAAAGGCCCGCGTCCATTTTGCATTGCAGCATGAAAGGCCGCCGATGAGCGCGCGCCCGTCCGTCAAGAAGGTCGTCCTCGCCTATTCCGGCGGCCTCGACACCTCGATCATCCTGAAGTGGCTGCAGACCGAGTACGGGGCGGAGGTCATCACCTTCACCGCCGACCTGGGCCAGGGCGAGGAGCTGTCGCCGGCGCGCGAGAAGGCGCTGCTGCTGGGCATCAAGCCGGAGAACATCTTCATCGAGGACCTGCGCGAGGAGTTCGTGCGCGACTTCGTGTTCCCGATGTTCCGCGCCAACGCCCTGTACGAAGGCCTCTACCTGCTCGGCACCTCGATCGCGCGGCCGCTGATCGCCAAGCAGCAGATCGAGATCGCGCGCAAGATGGGCGCCGACGCGGTCTGTCACGGCGCCACCGGCAAGGGCAACGACCAGGTCCGCTTCGAGCTCGGCTACTATGCGCTGGAGCCCGACATCACGGTGATCGCGCCGTGGCGCGAGTGGGAGTTCAAGAGCCGCGAGGCCCTGCTCGACTTCGCCGAGAAGCACCAGATCCCCATCGCCAAGGACAAGCGCGGCGACGCGCCGTTCAGCGTCGACGCCAACCTTCTGCACTCGTCCTCCGAGGGCAAGGTGCTGGAGGACCCCGCCGTGGAAGCGCCCGAGTTCGTCTACCAGCGCACCATCTCGCCGGAAGCGGCGCCCGACAAGGCGACCGAAATCACCATCGACTTCGAGCGCGGCGACGCGGTCGCCATCGACGGTGAGAAGCTCTCGCCCGCGCAACTGCTGACCAAGCTGAACCAGCTCGGCCACGGCAACGGCATCGGCCGTCTCGACCTGGTGGAGAACCGCTTCGTCGGCATGAAGTCGCGCGGCGTGTACGAGACGCCCGGCGGCACGATCCTGCTGGCCGCCCACCGCGGCATCGAATCGATCACGCTCGATCGCGGCGCGGCGCACCTGAAAGACGATCTGATGCCGCGCTATGCGGAGCTGATCTACAACGGCTTCTGGTTCGCGCCGGAACGCGAAATGCTGCAGGCCCTGATCGACAAGAGCCAGGAGAAGGTCACCGGCCGCGTGCGGGTGAAGCTGTACAAGGGCAACGCCACGGTCACCGGCCGCGAGAGCCCGTACTCGCTCTACGACCAGGAGCTGGTCACCTTCGAGGAAGGCAAGGTCGCCTACGACCAGCGCGACGCCGCGGGCTTCATCAAGCTCAACGCGCTGCGCCTGCGGGTGAACGCCAACCGCGACCGGCGCAAGCCCTAGTAGCCGAACGGGACCTTCGGGACCGGGCAACGATCGGTACGCTGCGGGTGCAAGGTGCGCAGGTCCGACAGCCAGCACTCGTCGAACACCGAGCAGTAGCAGGCGCGCATAGTCACGTGGAATCGCGCGCCGTTCAGGCTCTGAAACACCGGAGCCGTCTGATCGTTCAGCGGTAGGCCGACATAGTATTGGCCCTGGTGCGCCTGCAGCACCAGGGGGGCCATCTGGCTCGAGCTGATCCCGTTCTTCGAGGACGCCTTCATCTTGGCGATCTGTTCGGCGGTTGTGCCTCTCGCGTCGCCGATGGCCGGAATCTGGCCGGGCTGAAGGCCGCAACATAGGGCCAGAAAATCGCGCGCGTTGCGCGCGGGTCGGCCGTCCCAGAACACCTCGAAGCTCTCGAGTTTGGCCGGGCCGACGCCGGAGTTAGTCACGCCGAGCGTGATGCGCGGGTTGTCGTCGTCGAGGTTGCTGGTGGTGTATTGCAGAAGGGGCCAGGAATTCGCGTGCACCAGTCGGGTGTTGGCGTCGGCCATGCGCTCCATGGCCTGACCGTGAATGAGCGCCAGCACCAGAGACACCACCGACACGAACAACGCACAGATCGGCAAAATCCAGTCGAGATGTCGCCCCGCGCCGTGATGGCTGTGATGCATGTGCGGCGGTTCGACCTCGGGCATCATCGGCGCCTCCCCTGAGAACCGGTGAGGAAGTCTAGCCGCGTTCGGCGGTCTCGTCAGCGCTCTGGGGGCTTCAGCCGGTATAAGGCGCCGCGGGGACCGGGCAGCGCTTCACCGCCCTCTGGGTGGTCGGCGCCTGCATGTTCAGGGTTGCAACCCAGCATTCGTCGAACACCGAGCAGTAGCAGATGCGTGTGCTGACGTTGAGGCGCTCGGTGTCGAGGCGCGTCCACACCGCGGCGTTGGCGTCGGTTCCTCTCAAGCTGATGAAGCTTTCGGTGTCGCGCGCCGGTAGTACGCGATTGCCGATCTGATTGATGAACAGGCCGGGCGGCATGATCCGTCCCGCGCCGCAGCAACGCTGCAGCAGCGCGGTGTGATTGGGCATGGGCTGGCCGCGCCAGAACAATTCGACCGTGCGCAGCTTGGCGGGTCCGACGCCCACGTTGCCGACGCGCAATTCAATTTCCTGACGGCCCTCATCGATGTCGCCGGTGGAATATTCCAGGAAGGGCCAGGACTGCGCCTGCACCAGCCGCGTGTTGGCGTCCGCCATGCGCTCCATGGCCTGGCCGTGGATAATGGCCAGGACCAGCGACACCACCGAGACGAAGAGCGCGCAGATAGGCAGGATCAGGTCGAGCCGCCGGTGGCCGGTCGGATGGTGGTGATGATGGTGCTCGACTTCGGGCATCATGCGCGGTGTTCCCCCAAACGCTTTCCCCCAAACGCCGGGACCATAGCGGCGTTCGCGAAACCCGTCAGGGGGCATCCTTGGCGATGCGGATGATGGTTCCGTTGCGGTCGTCGGCGACCCAGATCGCTCCGTCGGGCGCGACCGCGAGGCCCACCGGCGCGCCGGTCGGGCGCAGGCCCTTGGCCTGACGCCAGGCGGTGGTGATCGCGATCGGCTCGGCGCCGGGCCCGCCGGTGATCGGCTTCCACGCCAGCTTGCCGCCCGCGTCGAGGGGGTAGCGCGCGCCCTTTTTGGTGACCGGCACGCCCTTGGCGTCGACGCTGAAGGCGACGATGCGCGAGCCGGTGGCGCGATAGCCGTGCCAGCTCATCACCAGCTTGCCGTTCAGGTCCGGGAACATCGGACCGCGGTAGTAGAGCATCGAGAGCGGCGCGGCGTGCGGCGCCATCAGCGACGCGGGTTTGGCGCGCGCGCTCGACGCGCAATCCATCACCTTCAGCGGCGCCCAGGCCGCGTTCGCCTTGTCGTAGTCGTAGCAATAGGGCCAGCCGTAGTGCTTGCCCGCCGTGATCACATTGATCGTCTCGTACGGTTCGTCCGCCGTCGGAAAATCGGCGCCGTTCTCAGCCTGCAGCAGCGTGCCGGAGAAATGCCGCGCCATGGCGACCGAGTTGCGCAGCCCGCGCGCCAGCACCGTGTAGCTTCCGCTCCAGCGGCCGCCGCCGAGATAGGCGTAGCGGCGGATGGCGGCGGTGGCTTCGGCGCCTTCGCTCTGCTCGCACCGCGTCTTGCCGACCGGGACGTTCGATTTGTCGAGGCACTGGTCCGACGGCGCGCCGACGTCGATCAACAGGCTGCCGTCCGCGTCGAAGATAAACGACGAGAGCGGGTGACGATCCTCATGCAGATGATTGGCGGGCAGGCCGCTGACCACCGGCTGGATCGTGCGCATCGGATCGGCCGCGTTGGGGTCGAAGGCGGAGATGCGGCTCTCTTCGCCGAGATAGACGCGCCCGTCCGGCCCGAACGCCAGGGTGTGCGGCATGGCCAGGCCCGAGAGCAGCTTCTCGACCTTCGTCAGCCGCCCGCCCTCGACGGTGATGCGCCAGACCGCCCCCTTGCCCGCGGTCCAGGCCCCGAGGTCGGAGACCAGCCAGCGGCGGCCCTGGGGGTCGAGCGGCAGCAGGGTCCGCGGCATGCGGATCTGGCGCTTGCCGAACACCGAACTGATCGGGCCCAGGACCAGGCCGGCGCAGTAGCCGGGGCGCATGCCGATGGGCAGGCGGGGAAAGCCGCCGCAGGTCCCAGGTCCCGCCTTGTACAGCGGCCGGGTGACCGCCCCGGCCGGCAGGGGCGCCAGACTCAGGGAAAAGGGGGCCAGGAGGGCTGCGGCCAGGAGGCCCTTCAGGATCGGTCGCATGGGGCCTCCGGGAGGGTCTTTCGGGGTCAGGCGACAGGGGACGCCTGATGGGTGTATGATGGTCTGGCTTGGCTTACGCCGTTGTATCACGCGGCGTGGGCGTTCCGGTGACAAGCCGCGGAACTGGCCGAGGGAGACGAAGATGCGCCGATCCATGCTTTTGGCCGCCGTCGCCGCGATGGCGCTCGCCGCCGTTCCCGCCCTGGCCGCCTCGCCTGCCGTTCAGGCCGTCGCCGCCGAGATCCAGGCGCCGCCCGCGCCCCCGGCTCCGCCTGCCCCGCCCGCGCCCGATCTGAAGGCCCCGCCGGCGCCGCCTGCGCCTCCGGCCCTGCCGCCGGCCCCGCCCGTTCCCCCGGTCCCGCCGGTTCCCCCGGTCCCGCCGGTTCCGAACATCGCGCTGGATGTCGCGCCCACCGACGGCGACCTCGCCGCCGCCGAAGCCGACCTGACCCTGGCGGTCGAGCGCCTGACCGCAATGATCGACATGCAGACCGCGCGCATCGAAACCGAAGCCGCCCTGAAGACCGTCGACATCCAGCGTCTGGCCGACGCCAGCGAAACCCACGCGCGCGCCGCCGAGATCGACGCCCGCCGCTTCGAACTGAGCCGCGCCGACATCGACGTCATCTCCAAGGGCGCGCGCGACGAGGCGATCGCCGGACGCGAGGCCGCCGCGGAAGCGCGCCGCATCGTCGCTGAACTGAAGCCGCAGATCGACGACATCAAGCGCCAGTCCATGCACCTGAGGGCCGAGTGCAAACTCACGCCCGACAAGTGCGTGATCCTCGACGATCACGACGCGAAGCACTGAGTCGAGTCTCGCAACTTTAATTCCGCTCGTCCCCGCGGACGCGGCTAGCAGCACTCACGCTGCACCGCTGCTAAACCGCTGTGTTCATTGAACATTCAGATGGCTTGGCCATTGTTGAACCCTCGGGGGCGTGTCAGCCTCGTCTTCGCGGGCTTCGCAGAGGCGCCATCATGTCGCGTGCGTTATTCGAACAGCTTCAGGGCCGCCGCCTGACCACGGCGGAGATCGTCTACTACATGCCGGACCACCCGGCGCTGTTGCAGGAGTTCCTGTGGCAGACGCTGGACGAGGCGCCGGACTTTCCGCGCATCCGCCGCTTCCTCGACCACTGGCGCCGCGAGATCGACGCGGTGATTCACTCGGTGCGCGTAAGCAGCGTCGGCATCATCACGCCGGGCCTGGTCCGCACCGTCGATGCGCAGTTCACGCTGAACTAGCCCAACAGGTTTAGCGACTTCATCCGTCGCTTGTTGGTGTGGTCCGCCGGCGCCTTGCCCTGCTCCTGCGGCATCTCGCCCTTGAAGTAATAGCGCTGCCACGCCTCCTTCAGCGCTTCCGGATCCCCGCGGTTGATGCGGCGGTTGAACTTGTCGCGCGTCGTGGACCAGGCTTCGAACTGGCCGTTCAACACCGGGTCGGCCTCGAGCTGGCGCAGCACCGGCTCGAACTTCTCGATCCGCGCGTGCTCCAACAGGGTGATGAAACAGAACGGCTCGCCCTTTTCGAAGCGCACCTTGCCCGGCCGCGTGAAGCGCCAGTTCATGGTGAAGGGATAGGGCAGCCAGTCGGTCTCGGTCAGGCCGGTGAGCGGTTGGATCCCGTCCTTGAACGCGTTCGGCGCGCCGCACGCCCACACGCCCCAGCCCGGCGGCGTGCGGAACAGGTAGCCGGGGTAAAAGGTAAGCACCCCGCTGGTGAAATGCGACTGCACCAGCTCTTCAAAGTCCGGGTGCGGACGATCGGGCGTAAGCGTGATGTCGCTCGATTCCGGGCCGCCGTTCCACTCGGCGGTGAAGGGGATCGCATTCAGCAACTCCCAGCCGGTCGAGTTGGCCATGGTCAGGGGCAGGCAGCGGTAGGCGTGGCGCTGGGGAAAGGCGTCCATCCAGTCGCGCGCGACGCGGCCGGGCACGATCTCGGGCGGGCGCATCATCAGGGGGTAGCATTCCAGGAGCATCGGACGTTTCCCGAACCGGATTGGGTGGCTAAAGCTCACCTATCCGCACGCAGGTTTCCCCGTCCAGCAATGTCCTCAACAGCGCCCTTCTCCCGCGACGAGTTGCTCGCCTTCTTCGACGCCAACGCCATCGCCTACCGGACGCACGAGCATCCGGCGGTGTTCACCGTCGCCGAAGGCCCGGAGATCAGGGCGTCCATGCCGGGGGCCCACACCAAGAATCTGTTCCTGAAGGACAAGAAGGGCCGGCTGTGGCTGATCTCCGCGCGCCAGGACACGGTGATCGATCTGAAGCAGCTGCACCGGACCATCGGTTCGGACCGGCTGTCCTTCGGCAATCCGGATCTGATGGCGCAGGTGCTGGGCCTGAGCCCCGGATCGGTCACCGCCTTCGGCCTGATCAACGACCGCGAGCGGCGGGTGACCTTCGTGCTCGACAAGGCCCTGGCCGACGCCGAGATCGTGAACTTCCACCCGATGATCAACACCGCGACCACCGCGGTCTCGGCCGCCGACTTCCGCCGCTTCCTGGGCGCCATCGGGGTCGAGCCGATGGTGGTGGATTTCACGACCTTGACCTTGGCCTCACCCTGACCCCGCCCTCGCCGGATTGCGGAGCGCCGCCCGCGGGACCATTTTACCGGACAACCGGTTTATTCCGCGCGCGGTTCGCCCGCGCGCCTTCCCCGCTCAAGGACCTTTCATGACCGAACTTGCCGTGGCCACCGACCTGATCAAGGACGGGGCCGATCAGACCTTCATGCAGGACGTGGTCGAGGAGTCGAAGAAGCAGCCTGTCATCGTCGACTTCTGGGCGAGCTGGTGCGGCCCCTGCCGTCAGCTCGGACCCAATCTGGAAAAGGCCGTCAAGTCCGCCAACGGGGCGGTGAAGCTGGTCAAGGTCGACATCGACAAGAACCCCGCCTTCGCCGGCCAACTGCGCGTGCAGTCGATCCCCGCCGTGTTCGCCTTTGCCGACGGCCAGCCGGTGGACTTCTTCCAGGGCAATCTGCCCGAGAGCGACATCAAGGCCTTCATCGGCCGTCTGGTCGGCGAGGCCGGCAAGAGCGACATCGACCGGCTGCTCGATCTCGGCCGCGAGTCGGTGGAGGTCGCCGACATGGGCGGCGCCGCCCAGGCCTATGCCCAGGCGCTGCAGCTCGAGCCCGCCAATGTGAAGGCGATCGCGGGCCTGGCGCGGGTCTATCTGTCCGGCGGCGACGCCGATCAGGCGCGCCAGATCGCGGCCATGGCGCCGGCGGACTCCAACGATCCGGAAATTCAGGGCGTGCGCGCCGCGCTGGAGCTCGCGGGCGCGCAGGAGAGCCATTCGGACACCGCCCAGTTCGAACAGGCGCTGGCGCGCAATCCGAAGGACCACCAGGCGCGCTTCGACCTCGCCACGGCGCTGGCCGCGCAGAACCGCTTTCAGGAAGCGGCCGATCAACTGTTGCGCATCGTTGAACAGGACCGCGAGTGGAACGAACAGGCGGCGCGCAAACAACTGCTGAAGATCTTCGACGCCGCGGGGCCGGGCGCCGAAGTCACCCGCGACGGGCGCCGGCGTCTGTCGTCCATTCTGTTTTCGTAGAGCGTTCGCCTATGGCTCAAGGCTACATCCGCGCCGCCGACCTGCCGCAGGTTATCCCGGTGTTTCCGCTCGACAGCGCCCTGCTGCTGCCGCGCGGCCAGTTGCCGCTGAACATTTTCGAGCCGCGTTATCTCAACATGGTCGACGATGCGATCGCCGGCGACCGGGTGATCGGCATGATCCAGACCTCGGGCGGGATGCGCTCACGGCCCAAGCTGGCCAAGGTCGGTTGTGCGGGACGGGTGACGAGCTATGCGGAGACCTCGGACGGCCGCTATCTGATCACCCTGACCGGGGTGATCCGTTTCCGTGTGCAGGACGAATTGCCGGCGCAGGCGCCCTATCGCCAGGTGCGCGCGGCCTACGACCTGTTCGAAGAAGACCTGCAGACGCCGGACGCCGGCGATTTCGACCGGACCAAGTTTTTGTCGGCGCTGAAATCCTATCTCACCCACCATGCGATGGACGTGGACTGGGACACGGTGCGCGGGGCGCCGGAAGAGGCGCTGATCAACAGCCTGTCCATGGCCCTGCCGTTTGCGCCGTCGGAGAAGCAGGCGTTGTTGGAGGCGTCGACCCTGGAAGTGCGCCGCGAGTCCCTGACCGCCCTGCTCGAAATCGACGCCGCGGAGCCTGAAGGCGGCGGCCATGGAGCGCTGCAATGAGTGATCCGATCACGGACGACTTCATGAACGCCCAGGTCGACCCGCGGCTGCTCGAAGTGCTGGTCTGTCCGGTGACGCGCGGCACACTCGAATACGACCGCGAAGCCGGCGAACTGATCAGCCGCTCGGCCAAACTCGCCTATCCGATCCGCGACGGCGTCCCGATCATGCTGCCGGAAGAGGCGCGCAAGCTGGACGACTGAGCGTCCGCGCGGAGCGCAAGAAAGAAACCGCGGAGATCGCGGAGAAAGAGAAAGACGCGGAGATCGCAGAGAGTCAGCGCTCGATCGTATTAGCGCGACGCCAAAACCATCACTGACCGCTCCGCGATCTCTGCGGCTTTTCTTCCTCTGCGATCTCTGCGGTTTTCTTAAACCAAGGCCTCGCCGCGGAGCAGACGCGGGAGGTCGCCGACGGCGCCGCCGGCTTCCTGCATGAAGAAGCGGCGGGCGGGGCCCAGTTGATTCACCGCTGACATGCCGAGGCCGCGGGCGGCGCGCATCAGCGGCAGATCGTTCGAGAACAGGCGGTTGAACAGATCGGTGGCCGCCGCCAGCGCGACGTTGTCAAGCCGGCGCCAGCGCGCGTAGCGTTCCAGCACCGTTTCCGAGCCGATGTCTTCGCCGAGCCGCGCCGCGTCGAGCAACACTTCCGCCAGCGCAGCCGCATCTTTCAATCCGAGGTTCAGGCCCTGGCCCGCGATCGGGTGCACGCCGTGGGCGGCGTCGCCCAGCAGCGCGATGCGCGGCGCGCACATGCGCTCAGCCAGCGATAAACTCAGCGGATAGACGAAGCGCGGACCTTGCACCTCGACCGCGCCGAGGAAGTCGCCGAAGCGGCGTTCGAGATGCGCCTGGAAGGCTTCGGGGCCGGCGGTGCGCAGCGCTTCCGCGAGGCGGCGCGGTTCGGTCCACACCAGGCTGGCGCGATTGTCCGTCAGCGGAAGGATGGCGAAGGGGCCGCCGCTCAGAAAATATTCGTGGGCGACGCCATGGTGCGGTTCTTCGAAGCCGACGGTCGCGACCACGCCGCATTGCGGATAGTCCCAGCCGATCACGTCGATGCCCGCCGCTTCGCGCGCCACCGAGCGCTTGCCTTCGGCGCCGACCACGAGCGGCGCGCTGAGGTCACGCCCGTCGGCGAGCCGCACGCGCGCGACCGCGTTCTCCTGCGCCACCGACGCGACGGCGATCGGCGCGAACACTTCGACGTCGGAGCTCAGGATCGTTTCCGCGAGCGCTGCGCGAATGCGGCGGTTCTCCACCATCCAGCCGAGGGGTTCGCCGTCGGAACGGTCGGCGATCTCTTCGGACTCGAAGCGAAGGAAAAACGGTCCGGGTTCACGCGACGCGGCGCCGGGGGTGCGGCCGTCGGTGACCAGGATGGTTTCGATGGCGCAGGCGTAGGGCCGCAGTTTTTCCGCGACGCCCAACACGCGCCATTGCCGGAACGACGAATAGGCCACCGCCGAGGCGCGCCCGTCGAAGCTCTCCGCCGCCATCGCCTCAAACGGCAGCGGATCGACCAGCGCCGTCTTGAACCCCGCATGCGCCAGAGCCAGCGCACAGGTCGCCCCCGCCATCCCGGCGCCGGCGACGATCACCTCGTGAGTGGGCCCTGACATGGGGGTCCTTATCGGCCACGGTTTCGCCCCCTGCAATCCGCTGCGAAACGCGTCGCGTTAGGGGTTTCGTAAACCGATCTTAACCCTCCCGCCGCCAATGCTGGCCGGTTCGGTCAAGAGGGGTCGCGGTCTATGCGCAGTATGGCGTCGCTGGTGGGCGAGAGGATCGTGGAGACCGCCCGGTTCACCTGGCAGGCGCCCCTGGTCGCACGCTTTCGCGGCGGCGTGATCGCGTCGGCCGGCCTGGCCATGCTGCTGGCCTTCGGCTCCTACGACGCGTCCGATCCGAGCCTGAACACCGCCTCGAGCGGCCATGTGCACAATCTGCTGCGCGGCGCGGGTGCGACCGTCGCCGATATCAGCCTGCAGTCGATCGGCCTGGCGGCCTGGCCGCTGGCGGCGCTGATCGCGCTCTGGGGCCTGGCGCGGGCCGCGACGCCGGCGCCCGATATTTCCACCCGACGGCAGGGGTTGCGCGCCCTGGCGGCTTTCGCGGGCGTGCTGATGCTGGCCGGGGTGCTGGCTATGCCCGAGCCGCCGCGCGCCTGGCCGCTGGCCCGGGGCCTGGGCGGGTTCTGGGGTCAGGGGCTGCTCGACGGCGTGACCGCGGCCATCGCCTTTGTCCGCGTCCCCTACGCCGACACCATCGCGGCCGTAATCCTGGGCTGCGGCGCGCTGGCCACGATCGGTTGGTCGCTGTCGATCCGCCGCAGTGAATTCGTCGGCGCCGTCGCCTGGATCGCGTCGGCCTTCCGCGCCAAGCCGAAGACCGCCGCACCGATGTTCGCCGAAGACCCGGCGCCCGTCGCCGCGGTGAAGAAGAAGACCCAGATCGCCGTCCCCGCCGCGCCCGTGGAAGACGAGGACGAAGACGACGCGTGGAGCGACGCCGACGACGGCGCGACAGAACCGAAGCTGGACGTGAAGCCGCGCATCCCGCGCGCCTCGGGCCGCGAAACGCGGGAGAACCAGGGCGCCTTCGAGTTCGCGCGCGCGGGCGGCTTTCGCCTGCCCGAGCTGAACATGCTGACCAAGCCCGACGCGCGGCCCGCGGCCTTCGACGAAGCGGCGCTGCGCCAGAACGCGCGCATGCTGGAAGGCGTGCTGGGCGAATTCGGCGTGCGCGGGACCATCGACCAGATCCGTCCCGGTCCGGTGGTGACCCTGTACGAACTGGTGCCCGCCGCCGGCGTGAAACACGCCCGCGTGGTCGCGCTGTCGGACGACATCGCCCGTTCCATGAGCGCGCGCGCCTGCCGCGTCTCCGTCGTGCAGGGCCGCAACGCCATCGGCATCGAACTGCCCAACGCCAAGCGTGAGACCGTCTTCCTGCGCGACCTGTTGGCCTCGGCGGAGTTCGAGAAGCCGGGCCACGTGCTGCCGCTGGCGCTGGGTGAAACCATCGGCGGCGAGCCCTATGTCGCCGACCTCGCGCGCATGCCGCACCTGCTGATCGCGGGCACCACCGGCTCGGGCAAGTCGGTGGGCGTGAACGCGATGATTCTGTCGATCCTCTACCGCCTGTCGCCGGAACAGTGCCGCTTCATCATGATCGATCCGAAGATGCTGGAGCTGTCGGTCTATGACGGCATCCCGCACCTGCTGGCGCCGGTGGTGACCGATCCAAAGAAGGCGGTCGTCGCGCTGAAGTGGACCGTGCGCGAGATGGAAGACCGCTATCGCCGCATGTCGAAGATCGGCGTGCGCAACGTCGCGTCCTACAACGAACGCGCCCGCGAAGCCCTGGCCAAGGGCGAACACTTCGAACGCACGGTGCAGACCGGCTTCGACGAGAGCGGACGCCCGGTTTACGAGTCGGAGAAGATCCGCCCCGAAACCATGCCCTATCTGGTCGTGGTCATGGACGAGATGGCCGACCTGATGCTGGTCGCCGGCAAGGACGTTGAAGGCGCCGTGCAGCGCCTGGCGCAGATGGCGCGCGCGGCGGGCATCCATCTGATCATGGCCACGCAGCGTCCGTCGGTGGACGTGATCACCGGCACCATCAAGGCCAACTTCCCCACCCGCATCAGCTTCCAGGTGACCTCGAAGATCGACAGCCGCACCATCCTGGGCGAGCAGGGCGCCGAACAGCTGCTGGGCCAGGGCGACATGCTCTACATGCAGGGCGGCGGGCGTGTAACCCGCCTGCACGGCCCCTTCGTCGAGGACGCCGAAGTCAGCGCGGTGGCCGAGTTCCTGCGCAATCAGGGCGAGCCGCAGTACCTGGACGACGTGACCCTGGGCGATGAGAGCGAGGACGGCGGCGACGATCTCTACGGCGGCGGCGGGAACAGCAATTCCGGCGACGACCTCTACGACCGCGCCGTGGCGGTGGTGATCCGCGACCGCAAGGCGTCGACCAGCTACGTCCAGCGCCGGCTGCAGATCGGCTACAACCGCGCCGCCTCGCTGATCGAGCGGATGGAGCGGGAAGGGGTCGTGGGCCCCGCCAACCACGCCGGCAAGCGCGACATCCTGGTGGGCGGCAACGCCATGGCGGTCTAGCTTTCGCCCTTCTGCGGGCGCCGCATGCGTGCAGAACGCGTTATCGAGAGCGCAGAGCAGCGGAGACCGGCGCGTGAGCGGACGACCCAAGACGATTTTGGCGGGGATTTTGGCGGCGCTGACCGTGGGCGCGATACCGGCCTCGGCTCTGACGCCCGAACAGACTGCGCTCGAGGCTAAGGCCGTCGCCTATCTGCAGGGCCTGACCTCCGCCGAGGGCCGCTTTGTCCAGACCGACGCCAAGGGGCAGAAGACCGAGGGCAAGTTCTATCTGGAGCGGCCCGGGCGGATCCGGTTCGAGTACGACCCGCCGGCCCAGCTGGTGGTGGTCTCCGACGGCCACAACGTCACCGTCTATGACCGGAGATTGCGCACGGCGAACTTCTACCCCCTGGGCCTGACCCCGCTGCACGTGCTCCTGGCCAAGACCATCCGCTTCGACAAGGCCGCCGCCATCGACCAGGTGGAGCGGACCGCGGACGGCTTCGAAATCGTCGCCCACGATGGCAAGCACGCCAGCGAAGGCTCCATCACGCTGGAGTTCTCCGACAGCCCGGTCCGGCTGCTGGAATGGACCATCACCGACGCGTCCGGGCGCAAGACCCGGGTGCAGCTGACGTCGTTGAAGCCCGCGGGCGGGTTCGACCCCAAGACCTTCATCATCGGCGACGACGACCGCAAACCCCGCTAGGGCTTGGTGATTCGCCTGCGGCGGCGTGCCGCGAGGGCTACACGCAAGCGTTACTCGCTTTTCGCTTGCGTTTTTATGGTCGTCGTGTCATTTTGATCACAGGAACTCGACGGCGGTCGGGTTCCTCCCGCACCGGACCAATCCCCTCCCGGCGGCGGCGAGAGAGACGATCCTCCAAGCGCCCGGCTCGATTCCTCCCGAGCCGGGCGCTTTTTTTTGCCCCCAGAGCCCGATGAAATCGGGCTCGCGACATCGGATTTGTCCCGCTAACTCCCTCTGATGCGCTTAAGAATCGCTACCTGGAACGTGAACTCGGTGCGCCTGCGCGCGGACCATGTCGGCCGCTTTGTGCGCGAACAGGCGCCCGACGTCCTGTGCCTGCAGGAGATCAAGTGCCGCGAGGGCGAGTTCCCCACCGCGGCCTTCGTCGAGGCGGGCCTGCCGCACCTGCGCGTGAACGGCCAGAAGGGCTGGCACGGGGTTGCCATCGCCTCGCGCCTGCCGATCGAGGACGCGCCGAAACTCGACGTCTGCAAGAACGGTCACGCGCGTGCGGTCGGCGCGACAGTCGCCGGCGTCGAGTTCCAGAATTTCTACATCCCCGCCGGCGGCGACACGCCCGATCGCACCATCAACGACAAGTTCGACCACAAGCTCGACTTCTACGAACGCCTCGCCGCGGAGATGTCGAAGCGCGATGCGTCGGCGCCGCTGGTCGTCGCCGGCGACCTGAACGTGGCGCCCGGTGAACACGACGTGTGGAACCACAAGTACATGTCGAGGGTGATCAGCCACACGCCGATCGAAATCGAAGCGATGGAAACCCTGCGAACGTCGCTCAACTTCATCGACCTGGTGCGCGCCGCGGTTCCGGAACCGCAGAAACTGTTCTCCTGGTGGAGCTATCGCGCCGCCGACTTCCGCGCCTCCAACCGCGGCCTGCGCCTCGACCACCTGTGGGTCACGCCCGGATTGCGCGATGCAGCGTTCCGCATGGGCTCAGCGGCCGCACGCGTGCACGACGACGTCCGCGAATGGGAAAGACCCAGCGACCACGCGCCGGTGACGGCCGATCTGTATCTCTAAGAAAGAGAGTCCACGGACCCACACGGACGCACACGGAAGAAGAAAGAGGATTGTCCACGAACCACACGAACCACACGAACGAGGATGAGGGGGCTGCCGGCGGGCTTGGATTGAATGCGGCGCTGCGCGCGGCGATCGATCTCTGGGCGCGCGGTTGGATGTGAGGCCGGTTCGTGTGGTTCGTGTGGTTCGTGGATAAAATTCTTAGCCGGCTGGTCTCGGCGCCGTGCCGACCATGCGTTCGCTATTTCCGTGTGCGTCCGCGTGGGTCCGTGGACCCTCTTCTGACTACGGCTGAAGCCGGTAGCCGCCGGCTTCCGTGAGCAGCAGTCGCGCCTGCTGGGGGTCGGGTTCGATCTTTTGGCGCAGGCGGTAAACGTGGGTTTCCAGGGTGTGCGTCGTCACGCCCGCGTTGTAGCCCCAGACTTCCGCCAGCAGTTCCTCGCGCGTCACCGGCTTGGAGCCGGAGCGGTAGAGGTACTTCAAGATATTGGTCTCTTTCTCGGTGAGACGGACCTTCTTCTGACGCGCATCGATCAGCACCTTGGCTGCCGGG
Source organism: Caulobacteraceae bacterium (assembly GCA_036501825.1). GTDB lineage: Bacteria > Pseudomonadota > Alphaproteobacteria > Caulobacterales > Caulobacteraceae > JAFECT01. Next base: position 35,883 of record DASXZP010000013.1, read on the forward strand.
CGGAACTCGTACGGGCCGATGCGGAACACCGCGTCTTCGGACTGTTCGTGGCTGCGCAGATGGGCGCGTATCCGCGCCAGCAGCACCGCGAAGCGGAACGGCTTGGTCACATAGTCGTTGGCGCCGGAATCCAGCCCCAGGATGGTGTCCGAATCCGTGTTGGCCGCGGTCAGCATGATGATCGGGGTCGAGACGCCCGAGTTGCGCAGCAGGCGGCACACCTCGCGCCCGTCCAGGTCGGGCAGGTCCACGTCGAGCAGGATCAGGTCGGCCTTCAGCTCCTTGCCGAGCTTGGCGCCCTCCGCCCCGGTTGCGGCCTCGGCGGCGCGAAACTCCTCGTGCAGCTCGAGCTGCTCGGCCAGCGCCTCGCGCAGGTCGGAGTCGTCGTCGACGATCAGGATGGTCTTGGCTTGGGCCATAGGCTGGAAGTCGCATCGCGCGACGGCGTCCGCAAGGGGTGGGGGCGGGAGGCCCGATAATTCAGCCTCTGGCCCCAAATATTGCGCTTCCGACCCGCACGCTGGTGGCCCCGAACCGCACCGCTTTCTCGTAGTCGTCGCTCATCCCCATGGAGAGCTTGGCCAGCCCGTTCCGCACCGCGATCTTGGCCAGCAGGGCGAAGTGCATGGCCGGCTCTTCCTCGGCCGGTGGGATGCACATCAGGCCCTCGACGGTCAGGCCGTAGTCGCGGCGCGCCGCGGCGATGAAGCCGTCGGCCTCGCCGGGCGTGACCCCAGCCTTCTGCGGCTCCTCGCCGGTGTTGACCTGGACGTAGAGGCGTCGCGTCTGGCCCGTCCGCGCGAACGCGTCGGCCAGGACCCGGGCAAGCTTGTCGCGATCGAGGGTCTCGATCACGTCGAACAGGGCCACGGCCTCGCGCGCCTTGTTGGTCTGCAGCGGGCCGATCAGGCGCAGTTCCAGGTCGCTACGGGCCGCGCGCAGCTCGGACCACCGCGCCTCGCCTTCCTGCACCCGGTTTTCGCCGAACACGCGCTGGCCGGCGGCGAGCACCGGGGCGATGTGCTCCCAGGGCTGTTGCTTGCTGACGGCGACCAGGGTCACATCCGCCGCGTCGCGGCCGGACGCCGCGGCGGCCTTAGCGATGTGGCGCCGCACGGTGTCCAGCGCGGCGGACGGAAGCTCGGATGCGGGATCGGACATTTGAGGGAGAGGCGGGCGCTCTGTGGCGGACCGCGCAAGCCCTAAACCGCGCCGCGGGGCTTAGAAAGGCTTTGCGAAAGCCGTTGCCGCCGCTGTTGTTCTTCACCGATCCTGAGCGGGCGCCGGACCCGGTCGCGGTGGCGGCGCGCCTGCCGCGAGGCGCGGGCGTGGTGTTTCGCGGCTTCGGCCTGCCCGGCGCCGAGGCGATGGCGCGCGACCTCGCCGGCGTCGCCAACGAGGCCAGGCTCGACCTGCTGATCGGCCTGGACGCGGATCTGGCGGAACGCTGCGGCGCCCAGGGCGTGCACCTGCCCGAGCGGGCCTTGGGTGAAGGTCCCGCGCTGCGCGCGCGGCATCCGGACTGGATCCTCACTGGCGCGGCCCATGGCGAGCAAGGCCTGGAAGCGGCGCGGGCGGCGGGATTGGATGCGGCAGTGCTGTCGCCTGTGTTTACAAGCGCCAGTCCGTCGGCGGGGGAAGCCCTGGGCGTCGACCGGTTTTCGGCCCTGGCCGCCGCGGCGGCCCTGCCGGTCTATGGCCTGGGCGGGATTACCGGCCTGACCGCGCCGCAGCTTCGGTCGAGCGGGGCTGTGGGCTTGGCCGCCGTCGAGGGCGTGCTGGCGGCGTTCGGCCCATAAAAAAGCCCCGCTGCGGCGGGGCTGACGGACGGCGCGCTGAAAAAATCAGCTCAGAAGCGGAAAATACTTTCCAGACGGACGCGGGGCTGCGGCCTTTGGTCCGGGGTCGCGAAGCGCGGCGCAGCGTCGTCGCCGACATTGACCGAGCCGACGATGTGCAGGCGCCGGGTCACCCGGTAGGACGGGCCGACATAGACGTCGCTACCGGTCAGGCCGCGGGTGGTGGGGTTCTGGTAGTCCAGATTGAGGCCCCAGCGGCCGTTGCCGTTCCACTGCAGCGAGCGGGTCGCGCCGGCCGCACCGGCCGGCTGCCAGACGCTCGGATCGACGGTAAAGGCCTGAGTTTGTTGACCTTGTTTGCCGGCGGACTGGGCATGCGCACTCACGGCCACGCTCGCAAAAGCGAGCGCGAACACCGTCGCGGCAATGCCAAAACCCCGTCCCATCGTCTTCAACCTCGATCCCGGCCCCGCACAGAGCGCGGCCTTGTGGACCATAGTTAGGCGATCCTGCTGACTTTGCGATAACGCCGCAGTTCCCAGGGGTCAATCAAACGAATGCCTTGATTGGCCTGTTCCCTGCTCGTGAACTCGAGTCTGTGGCTCGCGCGACACGCGATTCTGTCGCCTTGTCAGAGGCGGGCGGCCTCGTGCTATAGAGCCGCCCACGAGCCGAGGGGGTGCGGCGAAGGACCGTCTTCGCATGCCTGGGAAGGTATTGCGGCGGTCTTACTGAGCGGAGTCCATAACTATGTCGTTCATTCGCGGCGCGTCGGTCCTTCTGATCGCCTCCAGCGTTTTGCTTTCGGCCTGCGGCATGGGGCGTCACGCCTCCGCCGACGGCGGCGAACCCGTCTACGTCGAAGGCGAGAGCCACGGCATGTTCGGGCACATGTTCCACAAGAAGCACGTCCAGGCGTCGTCCCAGGCCGGGATCGGGGTCAACAGCTATCTGTGGCGCGCCACCCTGGACACCTTGTCCTTCATGCCGCTGGGTTCGGCCGATCCCTGGGGCGGCGTGATCGCCACCGAGTGGTACACCAACCCGGAAAAGCCGGATGAGCGGTTCAAGACCACCGTCTACATCCTCGACACCCGCCTGCGCGCCGACGCCCTGAACGTCACGGTGTTCAAGCAGGTGCGCGACGCCTCGGGAAACTGGGTGGACTCGGCGGTCTCGGCCCAGACCGAGACGGACCTGGAAAACTCCATCCTGACCAAGGCCCGCCAGCTGCGCCTGGCCAACGTCGGAAACTGATTTCGGCCTGATCCAAGGTTTCAGACGCCGCTTCGGTTCGCCGGAGCGGCGTTTGTGTTTTTGGTCTTTTGCTGCGGCGCGGGATGCGGCTAAACCGGCCAGGTTATGGCCCGTTACAATCCAAAAGAGGTCGAGCCCCGGTGGCGCGCCGCCTGGGACGCCCAAGGCGTTTTCCGCACCCGCACGGCCGATGAGGCCGAAGGCAAGCCGAAGTACTACGTGCTCGAGATGTTCCCCTACCCGTCGGGGAACATCCACATGGGCCATGCGCGCAACTATGTGATGGGCGACGTGGTGGCGCGGTTCAAACGCGCCCGCGGCTTCAACGTGCTGCACCCGATGGGCTGGGACGCCTTCGGCATGCCGGCCGAGAACGCGGCCATGGAGCGCGGCGTCCACCCGAAAAGCTGGACCTATCAGAACATCGACAACATGCGCGCGCAGCTGAAGCTGCTCGGCCTGTCGATCGACTGGGACCGCGAGTTCGCCACCTGCGACCCGGCCTACTATGGCCGCCAGCAGCGCTGGTTCCTGGACCTGATGCGGCGCGGCCTGGTCTATCGCAAGGAGAGCGTGGTCAACTGGGACCCGGTTGATCAGACCGTGCTGGCCAACGAGCAGGTGGTGGACGGCCTGGGCTGGCGTTCCGGCGCGCCGGTCGAGAAGCGCAAGCTGACCCAGTGGTTCCTGCGCATCACCGACTATGCCGACGACCTGCTGGAAAGCCTGAAGACCCTCGACCGCTGGCCCGACAAGGTGCGGCTGATGCAGGAGAACTGGATCGGCAAGTCACGCGGCCTGAAACTGCGCTGGTCCTTCACGGGCGTCGCGCCCGAGGGCTACGAGAACGGGGTCGAGGTCTACACCACCCGCCCGGACACCCTGTACGGCGCGAGCTTCCTGGCCCTGTCGCCGGACCATCCGATCGCCGAACGCCTCGCCGCCGACGATCCGACGGTCGCGGAGTTCGTCGTCAGGTGCCGCACCGGAGGCACCTCCGAGGCGGATATCGAAGGCGCCGAGAAGCTGGGCCTGGATACCGGCCTGACAGTGCGCCACCCCTTCGACCCGGACCGGATCGTGCCCGTCTGGATCGCGAACTTCGTGCTGATGGACTACGGCACGGGCGCCATCTTCGGCTGCCCCGCCCACGACGAACGCGACCTCGAGTTCGCCCGCAAGTATGGCCTCTCCGTCACGCCGGTGGTTTTGCCGCCGGATGTTGATTCAACCTCGTTCAAGATTGAGGACGAGCCGTACACGGGCCCTGGACGCCTGTTCAATTCCGCCTTCCTGGACGGGCTGGACGTGGACGCGGGCATCGCCGCCGCCATTGACCGTGCGGAGGCCGACGGCATCGGCGAGGGGGCCACGGTCTGGCGTCTGCGCGACTGGGGCGTATCGCGTCAGCGCTACTGGGGTTGCCCGATCCCGGTGATCCATTGCGAGGCGTGCGGCGCGGTTCCGGTGCCCGCCGACCAGCTGCCGGTGGTCCTGCCCGACGACGTCAGCTTCGACCGGCCGGGCAATCCGCTGATGCGCCACGACGCCTGGCGCAAGGTGACCTGCCCCGAATGCGGCGGGCCCGGCGAGCGCGAGACCGACACGCTCGACACCTTCGTCGACAGCTCCTGGTACTTCGCCCGCTTCGCCGATCCCAAGGCCGAGCCGCCCATCGACAAGACCGCGGCCGACTACTGGCTGCCGGTTGATCAATATATCGGCGGCGTCGAGCACGCGGTGCTGCACCTGCTCTACGCCCGCTTCGTCTCCCGAGCCCTGACCGACGCCGGCGACATGAGCGTGCGCGAGCCGTTCGCGGGCCTGTTCACCCAGGGCATGGTGGTCCACGAGACCTATCGCCTGCCCGAAGAGGCGCGCCTGCGCCTGAACGACCAGAAGGGCTGGATCGAGCCCACCGACGTCGAGGTCATCAACGACGCGGGTAACCGCTCCGCCAAGCGGATCTCCACCGGCGAGCCGCTGCTGATCGGCGACATCGAGAAGATGTCGAAGTCGAAGAAGAACGTGGTCGCGCCCGAGGAAATCCTCGACAGCTACGGCGTCGACGCCGGGCGCCTGTTCGTCCTCTCCGACAGCCCGCCCGAGCGGGACGTGCAGTGGACGCCGGGCGGCATCGAAGGCTCCTGGCGGTTCGTGAACCGGGTGTGGGGCGAATTTGAGTCGTTGCCGCAGGGCTCGATCAGCGCCTCGGACCCCAGCGCCGCAGACGCGCTGCGCCGCACCACCCACAAGGCGATCAAGGCCGTCACCGACGGCTTCGACGGCTTCCGCTTCAACTCGGCGATCGCGCGGCTCTATGAGTTCGTGAACGCCATCAAGGCCGCGTCCCTGGAGACCGTCGGCTCCGACGCCAAGCGTGAGGCCCTGTCGGCGCTGGCCCGGCTGATCGCGCCCCTGGTCCCCCACCTGGCCGAGGAATGCTGGGCCGCGCTCGGCGCACGAAACACAGAAATTGGGGGCATGGTGGTGGACGCGCCCTGGCCGTCGTACGATGCCGCCCTGGCCGCGGACGAGGAACTGGTTCTCCCCATCCAGGTCAACGGCAAGCGGCGCGGCGAAGTCCGCGTCCGCCCCGGTCTCGGCGAAGGCGAGGTCGAACAGCTCGCCCTTTCCGACGAGGCGATTAAGCGCCACCTTGAGGGCCTGACGGTGCGCAAGGTGATCGTGGTCAAGGACCGCATCGTCAACATCGTCGTGGGATGAGCTCATGCAGTTTGCGGGACTTTGGCGCGTGCGCACACTGGCGATAGCGGCCCTCACCCTCGGTGTGAGCGCCTGCGGCTTCACGCCGATGTATGCGAACCCGCAGCTGACCCAGAACATGCGCGCGATCGCGATCACCACGCCGCAGACGCGCACGGGCTATCTGTTGCGCGAACAGTTGAACGACCAGCTCGCCGTCGATCGCGAGGCCAAGCCCCGCTACCGCCTGACGGTCGCCATCGTCGAGCGGCGCCGTCCGCGCGGCCTGAACCCCGACGACACGCCGACGCGCTATGAGCTGCATCTGGACGTGACCTACACCCTGGCCGATGCGGAAACCGGCAAGACCATCCTGAAACAGACGCGGCCGGTGTTCGTCTCCGCCGACGCGGTGGTCGATCCCTACGCCTCCATCGCGGCGCAGCAGGACAGCCAGGAGCGCGCGGCGGAAGAAGCGGCCGTGATCATCCGCACCGACGTCTCGCTCGCGCTCGCGGGAAAATGATCCTCTCCAAACGGCCGGAGATCGAGCGTTTCCTGGCGTCGCCGCAGCCGGGAATTCGCGCGGTGCTGCTCTACGGTCGCGACCGCGGCGTGGTGCGCGAACGCGCCGACGGCCTGGCGGCGAAGATCGCCAAGGTCCCCGACGATCCCTTCGATGTGGCGCTGGTCACCGACACCGACGTGAGCGAGGACTCGGCGCGGCTGGAGGGCGAACTGAAGGCGCTCTCGATGACCGGCGGACGGCGCCTGGTGCGCCTGCGGATGACCACCGAAAAGGCCTCCATCGACAAGCTGGCTGCCGAAGCGCTCGGCGAGCACGCCGCCGGCGAATTCAATCCTGACGCCTTCTTCCTCATCGAAGCCGGCGGCCTCGGCCGCGAGTCCACCCTGCGCAAGACTGCGGAAAAGGCGGCCGGCGCCGCCTGCATCCCCTGTTACGAAGACGAACCCGGCGATGTGGCGCGGCTGGTGCGCGAAGGCCTGGCCAAGGACAAGCTGTCGCTGAATTCCGAAGCCCTCGACCTGTTCGTCTCGCGTCTGCCGCACGAACGCGGCGTAGTCCGCGCCGAGATCGAGCGTCTGGCCCTGTTTCTGGGCCCGGGTTCGGCGCGCACCGTCGGTCCGGAAGAGCTCGAACCCTACCTCGGCGTCGAACCGGAAGCCTCGCTATCGGACGCCGCCGCCGACGCCTTCGGCGGGCGGGGCAAGAACGCCCAGGCCGGCCTGCGCCGCGCCTTCGGCGAGGGCGAAGCGGGCGCTGCGGCCGTGCGCGCCACCGGCATGCACCTCGGCAAACTCCGCCGCGCGCTGACGCTGGCGAAAAGCGGCGCCGACATGAAGGAAGCTGCCAAGGCCGCCGGCGTGTTCTGGAAACAGGAGCGCGAATTCCTGCGCCAGGTCCGCGCCTGGTCCCTGCAGGACCTCGACCTCGTCCAACCCGACGTCCTCAACGCGGACCGCGCCTGCAAGACGGCCGGCTCGCAGGACCTGCTGATCGCGGAGCGGCTGCTGCTGTCGATCGCGCAGCGGGGGCGGCGGTTAGGGCTCTAAGCGTTGCGCGTTGGACAGGAGGCGCGTCGAAGTCGCGCTCAACGCTGCGGCGACGCAGGCAACCGCGCTTAGGGCGACGGCGCTGCGCGCATCAGGCGGCGGCAGAGGTCGTCCAGTTGTTCCAGCGTGGTGTAACGGATGGCGAGGACGCCGCCCTTGGCGCCGCGGTCGGTGAGCTCGACGTCCAGGCCCAGCACGTCGGCGAGGTCCTGCTCCAGGGCGCGGGTGTCGGCGCTCTTGTGCTGGGGCGCGGACGGCGCGTCCTTGGCCGGTTTGCCGGCGCCGACGCGGGCCAGGGCTTCGGTCTGTCGCACGCTCAGGCCCTGGCCGATCACCTGGATGGCGAGCGTTGCAGGGTCTTCGGCGGTGGCGATGGCGCGGGCGTGGCCGGCGGAGAGGCGGCCGGCCATGACGTGCTGTTGCACCTCTTCGGGCAGGGCGAGCAGGCGCATGGTGTTGGCCACGTGGCTGCGCGATTTGCCCACCACCTGGGCGACGCCGTCCTGGGTGCGATGGAAGCGTTCGACCAGGGCGCGATAGGCCAGGGCCTCTTCGATGGCGTTGAGATCGGCGCGCTGGACGTTTTCAACGATGGCGACCTCGAGCACCTCGACGTCGTCCAGCTCCCGCACCAGGGCGGGGATTTCGTGCAGGCCGGCCTTTTGCGCCGCGCGCCAGCGGCGTTCGCCGGCCACCAGTTCGTAGGCGCCCTGCTGCAGTGGATGCGGCCGCACCAGCACCGGCTGAAGGATGCCCTTTTCGCGGATCGAGGCGGCGAGCTCGTCGATCTCCGTGTCGGTGAACATCTTCCGCGGCTGATCGGGGTTCTGTTTGATCTGCTCGATCGGGATCATCCGCACGCCCGGCCCAGGCGCCACGGTCGCCGCCGACTCGCCAACGGGCGTTTCCGCCGATGCCGCTTCGCCCAGCAGCGCGGATAAACCGCGGCCCAGGCCCCTGTGTCGTTCGGTCATGCTCATACCCCCGCTCCTAAGCCGCCGCTGCCGCCGCGCGTCTTGCGCGTTCACGGCCGACGACTTCCTTGGCCAGGCGCAGATACGCCTGGCTCCCGGTACATTTCAGATCGTAGATGAGGACCGGCTTGCCGAAGCTGGGCGCCTCGGACACCCGCACGTTCCTGGGAATGATGGTGTCGTAGACCTTGTCGCCGAAGTGGGCGCGCACGTCCTCGGCCACCTGACCGGACAGCGAGTTGCGCCGGTCGAACATGGTCAGAACGATGCCCTGGATCTCCAGCGTCGGATTGAGGTTGGAGCGCACCAGTTCGATGGTGCGCATCAACTGGCTCAAACCCTCGAGCGCGAAGAACTCGCACTGCAGCGGCACCAGCACTGCGGCCGCCGCGCACATGGCATTGACGGTCAACAGGTTGAGCGATGGCGGACAGTCGATCAACACATAGGTGAAGGTCGCTGAACGCGGATCATCGGCCATCGCCTCGACCGCATCGCGCAGACGGAACGACCGCCGCTCGGCCTGGCTCAGTTCAATCTCGATGCCCGACAGGTCCTCGTCCGCCGGCACGATCCACAGGCCCGGGACCGCGGTTTCGATGGCGCAGTCGGCGATGGCCCCGCCGCCGACCACAACGTCGTAGATGGTCGATTTGCGCAGCGCGCGCGGCACGCCGAGGCCGGTGGAAGCGTTGCCCTGGGGGTCCATGTCCACGATCAGCACCCGCTCGCCCACGGCCGCCAGGGCGGTGCCGAGGTTGATCGCGGTGGTGGTCTTGCCGACCCCGCCCTTCTGGTTGGCCACCGCCAGCACGCGCGGTTTGGGTCGCAGGGATTGGTGCGTCGGAACGCTATCGGACACGGTTGAGACTCCGGACATGCACCACGCGGCCGCGCGGATCGCTGAGGGAAGGAATGAGATCGGCGTCGAAGCGCCAGGTCTTGCGCGCTTCGTCGAGTTCGTCCTCGACGGTGGCGCCTTTCAGGAACCAACCCTGCGCGCCGGCGCGGAAATAGGGCTGCGCGAAACCGAGCAGCTTGGTCATCGGCGCGCACGCACGCGCGGTCACGACGTCGACGGCGAGTTTCACGTCTTCGGCGCGCGCGTCGTGAACTTCAGCCGGCAGGTCGAGACGCGTGACGATGTCCTGCAGGAAGCGACAGCGCTTGGTCAGGCTGTCGATCAGATGCACGCGCGCGCCGGGCGTGCGCTTCAACAGAATCGCTAAAATCACGCCGGGGAAGCCCGCGCCGGCGCCGAGGTCGGCCCAGGTCCTGGCGTCCGGCGCCAGCGTCAACAGTTGCGCGCTGTCGAGCGCATGCCGCGACCAGAACAGCGGCATCGTCGAATCCGCGACGAGATTGAGCGTGCGGTTGGTCTCTTCCAGTTGCGCGCGGAAGGTCTCGATGTCGGCGAGCGCCTGCACATCTGCGCCGCTGTCGCGCGCGAACGCCGCCGCGTCATAGGACGCGTCGAGCGACGCGTTTTTGGGGGCGGGCTCAGGCCGCGCGCGGGCTGGATTTGCGGACATGGGCGAGCAATGCGGTGAGGGCGCCGGGCGTCACGCCTTCGATGCGCGCGGCCTGGCCGAGCGTCGCGGGGCGTACGGCGAGAAGCTTCTCGCGGCACTCGTTGGAAAGACCGCCGATGGCGGCGTAGTCGAGATCACGGGGCAGGCGCAGGTCCTCCTCCTTGCGGAAGGCTTCCACGTCGGCGGCCTGGCGGTCGAGATAGCCGGCGTAGAGGGCGTCGATCTCGATCTGCTCGGCGATGTCGCGCGGCCAGGCGCCGATCTGCGGCCACGCAGCGGCGAACTGCTCCAGGGTCGCGTCCGGATAGGCCAGGAGCTGCAGCAGGGTGCGCGGCTTGCCGTCCGCATTGACGTTGAGGCCGAGTTTTGCGGCCTGGGGCGGGGTCAGAGACCACCGCTGCGCCTGGGCGCGGGCCTCGCTCAGCGCCGCAGACTTTGCGGCAAACACACGCGCCCGGTCAGACCCGACCAGACCCAGGTTGACACCCGTTTCTGTCAACCGTTGATCGGCGTTGTCGGCGCGCAACGTCAACCTGAACTCGGCGCGGCTGGTGAACATGCGATAGGGCTCCGAGACCCCCCGCGTGACCAGGTCGTCGATCATCACCCCGATGTAGGCCTCGTCCCGCGCAAAGCTCGCGCCGTCCTGGCCGCCCGAAGCGCGGGCCGCGTTCAGGCCCGCGACCAGACCCTGGGCGCCGGCCTCCTCATAGCCGGTGGTGCCGTTGATCTGGCCGGCCAGGAACAGGCCCGGCAGGCGCTTGGTCTCCAGCGTCGGGTGAAGCTCGCGCGGGTCGACGTAGTCATACTCGATGGCATAGCCGTAGCGCCGCACGCGCACCGCCTCGAGACCGGCGATGGTGCGCAGAAACAGGGCCTGAGTCTCTGCCGACACCGAGGTCGAAATCCCGTTCGGATAGACCGTGTCGTCGTCGAGGCCCTCGGGCTCCAGAAAGATCTGGTGCGCCGACTTGTCGGCGAAGCGGACCACCTTGTCCTCGATCGAGGGGCAATAGCGCGGGCCTATGCCCTCCGCCCGGCCGCCATAGACCGCCGACTCGCTCAGCCGCTCGGTAATGATCCTGTGCGTCTCGGCGTTGGTGTAGGTGATGCCGCACTCGACCTGGGGCGTGGTGATTTCGCGGGTCAGGAAGGAAAACGGCACGGGCTCCGCGTCCGCGGGCTGCATCTCCAGGCGGTCCCAGGCGATGGACGAGCCGTCCAGGCGCGCCGGCGTGCCGGTCTTCAGCCGTCCCATCTTCAGGCCGAGGCCGTAAAGCCGGTCCGAAAGCCCGATGGACGGCTTCTCGTCGATTCGGCCGGCGGGCGTGCGGGCTTCGCCCTGGTGAATCAGGCCCTTCAGGAAGGTGCCGGTGGTCAGCACCACATTCGGCGCCCGGTAGGTTTCGCCGGACGCGCCCACGACCCCGGCGACCCGGCCGTTTTCCACAATCAGGTCCTCGACCGCCTCCGCGCGCGCCTCCAGACCCGGATAGTTCAGGATCTCGGCCCACATGGCGTCGCGGTAGAGCCGCCGGTCGATCTGGGCGCGGGGCCCGCGTACCGCGGGGCCCTTGGACCGGTTAAGCAGGCGGAACTGGATGCCGGCCCGGTCTGCCAGGCGGCCCATCAGGCCATCCAGGGCGTCGATCTCGCGGACCAGATGCCCCTTGCCCAGGCCGCCAATGGCCGGATTGCAGGACATTTCCCCAATAGTTTCAATCTTGTGGGTCAAGAGCAGGGTGCGCGCGCCCGCGCGTGCGCTGGCCGCCGCGGCTTCGCAGCCCGCGTGTCCGCCCCCAATGACAATGACGTCCCACGAACCCACGGGATCGATCTTCCAGGCTCTGCCGGCGGCGCCGACGATGGAAAAAAGTATGGCGACCTTATAACAGGGCCGCCCGCGAGGGTCGACCGGTGCGACCATGTTTCACGTGAAACACTACTTCCCGATACAGAAGCTCGCGAACACCAGATCGAGCACATCCTCGGCCCCGATCCGGCCGGTAATCCGCTCCAACGCCCGCGTCGCCAGCCGCAAATCCTCCGCCGCCAACTCCGCCGAGCCGTTCAGGGCCTCCAGCGCCCGGCCCACCTGGGTCCTGGCGACCTCGAGCTGGACCATATGCCGCGCCCGGGTCGCCGCCGGGAACTCCGCCCCCGCCAGAGCCTCGGCCACCGCTTCGCCGAGGCGCCGTTCCAGGTCCTCCAGACCGAGCCCCGTGGAAGCGCTCACCCGAACAGCATCCAGGCCGTTCGCGTCGGCATGGGCCTGCGCCGCCCGTGTAGCTTCGCCCCTCGGACAATCCGCCTTGTTCAGGATCAGCAGGTCGCCAGGGCGGGTCGCCTCCATGCCGACGTTCCACGTGGAACATGAGCCGTCCACCACCCAAAGCCGCAGCGCCGCGTCCTCGGCCCAGGCGCGCGCACGACGCACGCCCTCGGCCTCGACGGGATCGTCGGAGTCCCTCAGGCCCGCTGTGTCTGCCAGCAGAACCCTGAAGCCGCCCAGGTCGAAGACCGCCTCGATGACGTCCCGCGTGGTGCCGGGGATCGCGGTGACGATGGCGGCCTCCCGCCGGACCAGGGCGTTGAACAGGCTGGACTTGCCCGCGTTGGGCGCGCCCACAATGGCGATGCGATAGCCGTCGCGAATCCGCTCCCCCCGTCGCGCGTCGGCCAGGGCCTCGTCGAGCTCACCGACAAGCCGCTCCAGGTCGGGCTTCAGCCGCGCAGCCAGTCCGCCCGGCACGTCCTCGTCCGGAAAGTCGATCTCCGCTTCCAGCCAGGCGAGGGCCTTTACCAGGCTCGCGCGCCAGCCCTCATAGCGGCGGCCGAGCGCCCCCTCGAGCTGGCCAAGGGCCTGGCGCCGCTGCGCCTGGGTTTCGGCGTCCACCAGATCGGCGACCGCCTCGGCCTGGGCCAGGTCGAGCTTGCCGTTTTCGAAGGCGCGGCGCGTGAACTCCCCCGGTTCTGCCAGGCGGAGCCCAAGCGCCATCAGAGCTTCGGTCAGGGCGTCGACCACCGCGCGGCCGCCGTGCACGTGAAACTCCGCCGAGTCCTCGCCCGTGTAGCTGGCCGGCCCCGGCAGCCAGAGCACCAGGGCGTCGTCGATCCGGGCCCCATCGCTCCCGCTTAACCGGCGCAGGCCGGCCTGCCGCGCCGGCGGACGCCGCCCGCCAAGCCGGTCGAGGGCCTCGCCGCTGGCCGGACCGGACAGGCGCACCACCGCCACCGCGCCGCGCCCAGGCGCGGTCGCCAGGGCGAAGATGGTGTCGTTCATTTCTTCGAGCCGCCCGTCATGCCGGACGTCGAGGCCGTCGCCGCTGCGGTCATCATCTGGCGGAACTGGTCGGTGGCCTGGGCGCCGAAGGCGGTCCAGGTCTTCATCAGCTCTTCCGGCGCCAGGGCGGCCATGTTGGCGTCCATCCGGCGCTTCATCTCCTCGACCAGGTGATCGTTCAGGGGCTCGACGTTCGGCAGGCCCAGGAAGGTCCGCGCCTCGACGGGCGTGCAGTCGATCTCGATCTTGACATTCATGGCTTCAGACCTGTCCTAGCGATCTTCGCGTTTGGCCGGCAGCGACCGTTCGCGGACCTCATACAACAACATCGACGGGATGACGCGATGCCCAATGAGCGGTGGACGATCAAGACCGCCGACGGCGCGTTCAGCGCCTATGTGGCCAAGCCTTCGGGCCCCGGCCCCTGGCCCGGCCTGGTGGTGATCCAGGAGATCTTCGGAGTGAACGCGGTGATGCGCGACACCTGCGACCGCTTCGCCGCCCAGGGCTATCTGGCCGTCTGCCCCGACCTGTTCTGGCGCATCCAGCCGGGCATCGACATCACCGACCATTCCGAGGCCGAGTGGAAACAGGCCTTCGGCTATTACAACGCCTTCGACGTGGACAAGGGGATCGAGGACATCGCCGCGACCCTCGCCCAAACCCGCGCCGGCGCCGACTGCGGCGGCCGCGCGGGCGCGGTAGGGTACTGCCTGGGCGGCCTGCTGGCCTACCTGACCGCCTGCCGGACCGACAGCGATGCGACCGCGGCCTACTACGGCGTCGGCATCGAGAACCACTTGGGCGAGGCGGAAAAGCTCGCCAACCCCCTGTTACTGCAGATCGCCGAGGAAGACGGCTTCGTGCCCAAGGAGGCTCAGGCGCGGATCAAGGCGGCGCTGCAGAACCATCCCTGCGTGACGCTCTACAGCTACCCCGGCCGCGACCATGCCTTCTGTCGTCCCGGCGGCCAGAACTTCGACCAGGCCGACGCGGACCTTGCCAATCAAAGGGCCTTGGCCTTCTTCAAAAGGAATCTCGGTTGATGCGCGCAGTCCAAGCCAAGGCGGCCGGCGGCCGCGACGTTCTCGAGGTGGTCGAGGTCGACCGGCCTGAGCCGGCGGAGGGCCAAATCCTGATCCGCCACGAGGCGATCGGGCTGAATTTCATCGACGTCTACCAACGCTCGGGCCTCTACCCGATGACTTATCCGGCGCGCCTGGGCGTCGAGGCGGCGGGGGTGGTGGAGGCCGTCAGCGCCGGTGTGAAGCGGTTCAAGAAGGGCGACAAGGTCGCCTATGCCGGCGGCTCGTCGGGCGCCTATGCGGAATTTGCCACCATCGCCGCGGACCGGGCCGTGCATGTGCCCAAGGGGGTCAGCACCGAAATGGCCGCCGCTTGCCTGCTGAAAGGCATGACGGTCGAGTTCCTCCTGCGGCGAACGTTTCACGTGAAACAGGGTCAGACCATCCTGGTCCATGCCGCCGCCGGCGGGGTCGGATCGATCATGACCCAGTGGGCCCACGCCCTCGGCGCCACGGTCATCGGGGCGGTCGGCTCCGAGGAGAAGGTCAAGATCGCTAAAAGCCAGGGCTGCGACCACGTCATCCGCTACGACACCGACGACGTGGCGGCGCGGGTGAAGGAGCTCACCGGCGGGGTCGGCGTGCCGGTCGTGTACGACTCCGTGGGCAAGGCCACCTTCGAGGCGTCCCTGAACAGCCTGGCCAAGCGCGGCATGCTGGTGACCTTCGGCAATGCGTCCGGTCCGGCGCCCGCCATCGAGCCGCTTCGGCTGTCGCGCGGCGGCTCCCTGTTCCTGACCCGTCCGACCCTGTTCGACTACATCGTCACCACGCAGGAGCTGGACGAGTCCGCCGGCGCCCTGTTCGACGTCCTGTCCAAGGGCAAGGTGAAGGTCGAGATCGGTCAGCGCTTCCCGCTTGCCGACGCGGCCAAGGCCCAGGAGGCGCTCGAGACCCGCAAGACCACCGGCTCGACGATCCTGGTTCCCTAGTGATGAAACGAGGGTAGGAAGACGCCCCGATGTTCGATCACCAGGGCGGTGCGCCCTGCGAGGATGATCAGGAACGCCGCGGCGAACTGAGCCCAGCCCGAGATCCGTTTACCTGTCAGTCGGCGGATGACCCACGCCGTCGCCGGCAAGGCGGCCAAGCCTGAGAACAGCGCAAACCAACCGTTGGTCAGTGGCCAGGGCCCCCGCTGAATCAGTAGGCCGATCCCACCGATGGTGCAGAGCAATCCCCAACCCCCATCCGGCAATCAGGCCCACAATGCCGAGAATCCGGCGGGGCAGGGACGCAGCGGTTGCGGCTAAGGTCATGGCCAGAAGGTCCGCTCGGCGCCCGGCCCTGTCACGATAATTATCCGTAATGCCCACATGCAAACGCCCTCCCGTTGCCGGGAGGGCGCTGTCCTGTCAGCCCTTCGGCTGGGATCAGGTGTTCATGCTCTGGAAGAATTCGGCGTTGTTCTTGGTCTGGCGCAGCTTGTCGAGCAGGAACTCGATGGCGTCCTGCGGGCCCATCGGGTTGAGGATCCGGCGCAGCACATAGGTCTTCTGCAGCTGGTCCTTGGGGGTGATGAGCTCTTCCTTGCGGGTGCCGGACTTGAGCACGTCGATGGCCGGGAAGATGCGCTTGTCGGCGACCTTCCGGTCCAGGATGATTTCCGAGTTACCGGTGCCCTTGAACTCTTCGAAGATGACTTCGTCCATCCGCGAACCGGTGTCGATCAGGGCCGTGGCTATGATGGTCAGCGAGCCGCCCTCTTCGATGTTCCGGGCCGCGCCGAAGAAGCGCTTGGGCCGTTGCAGGGCGTTGGCGTCGACGCCGCCGGTCAGCACCTTGCCCGACGACGGCACCACCGTGTTGTAGGCGCGGCCGAGACGGGTCACCGAGTCCAGCAGGATCACCACGTCGCGCTTGTGCTCGACCAGGCGCTTGGCCTTTTCAATAACCATTTCAGCGACTTGCACGTGCCGCGTGGCCGGCTCGTCAAAGGTCGAGGAGATCACCTCGCCCTTTACCGTGCGCTGCATGTCGGTCACTTCCTCGGGCCGTTCGTCGATCAGCAGGACAATGAGGAAACATTCCGGGTGGTTGGTCTCGATCGACTTGGCGATGTTCTGCAGCATGACGGTCTTGCCGACCCGCGGCGGCGCCACGATCAGGCAGCGCTGGCCTTTGCCGAGGGGAGTGACGATGTCGATGATCCGGCCCGAGCGATCCTTCAGGGTCGGGTCTTCGATCTCCATGGTGATCCGCTGATCGGGATAGAGCGGGGTCAGGTTGTCGAAGTGGACCTTGTGGCGGACGTTCTCCGGGTCTTCGAAATTGACCAGGTCGACTTTCACCAGGGCGAAATAGCGCTCGCCCTCGCGCGGGCTGCGCACCAGACCCTCGACGGTATCGCCGGTGCGAAGGCCGTGGCGGCGGATCTGCGAGGGGCTGACGTAGATATCGTCCGGGCCCGGAAGATAGTTGGCCTCGGGGCTGCGCAGGAAGCCGAAGCCGTCCTGCAGGATCTCCAGCGAGCCGGACCCTGAGATTTCGACGTCGTCGTCGGCCAGGGTCTTCAGGATCGCAAACATCATGTCCTGCTTGCGCATGTTGCTCGCGTTCTCGATCTCGAGACTTTCCGCGAAGGCCAGCAGGTCGGTGGGGGATTTGTCCTTGAGCTCCTGCAGCGACATGCGCTGCGCGGGTCCGGCATTGGCGTCGGCGTTGGCCTCGCCGTTCGGTTCGCCGTTCGGCGCGTCATTCGACTCGGGCGCCGGGACTTCCGGCTCGAGGACGGATTCGTCGGTCATATGAATATTCACTCTGTACGGGCCGGGCAGGGGCCCGGCCTTGGGTCTAAGGGTGCGCCGAAGCGCGAAGGGGGAGAGGCTTTTCGGGCGCCGAGAACCGGCGCAAGCCTGGGAAGAAGGGCGACGCAAGGATGATTTGCGCCTCACCCTCAGCGGAAACATACGCCGGGCGCCGCGTCAAGCGGACCGCGCGAATGGGTCGCTCTTTGGGTCGCCGTCAGGCTCCGAATTTGGTGGTGACCGACAGGACCATGACGACGGCCGCCAGGAAGGGCAGCTCGTTGACCATCCGCCAGTACTTTTCCGAGCGTTGGTTCGTATGCGTCGCGAAACGCGTCCTCGCGGTCCCCAGATAGTGATGCCACCAGGTCATGAAAACCACCCCGGCCAGTTTTGTGATCATGAAGGGCCGGGTGACGAACACCCCGATCGGCTTCCACACCCCCGGCCCATAGGCGCGCGAGGCCATCCAGATCAGGGTGAGGCCGAGGAGCCAGACCGCGATCATCGCCGGGTTCATGATGATGCGGTAGAGCTTGAGCTCCATGGTCGCGAAGGTCTCGTCCATCTGCGACCCCGCCTCGGCCCGCGTGTGATAGGCGAACAGCCTGGGCAGATAGAGCAGGCCGGCCATCCAGGCGATCACCGCCAGGATGTGCAGGCCACGGACGATGTCGAACCAGTCAATGGTCATGCCCGCTTCCTTTCCGCCGGACAGCCCGCAAAGGCCCCCGGGCACCAGCGTCCGCCGGCGGTTGTTTCGGTCCCCGGCCCCCGCGACAGCGCCGCTTCCACCGCCTGGGCCAGGGCCTCGATGAACCCCGTGTCGTCACCCAGCGCCGGGACCCGGACATAGGCCGTACACCCCATAGCCTTGGCCGCCTCGGCATAGTCGTGATCCAGCTCGACCAGGGTCTCAAGGTGCTCGGACACGAAGGCGATGGGCGAGATGACCACGCCGAGACCCGCCTTGGCCGCCGCCTCGATGGTCTCCAGGGTCGAAGGCCCGAGCCACTTCAGCGGCCCGACCCGGCTCTGATAACAGACGGTCCAGTCCCAGCCGCCGCCCAGCCTTGCCGCCACCGCAGCGGCCGTGGCCTCGACCTGCGCCTGGTACGGATCGCCGGCGTCGACGATCTTCTGCGGCAGTCCGTGAGCGGAGAAAAGCAAGCGCACCGGCGCCGGTTTGCCGGCCTTCGACCAGGCCGCCTCGATCGCCTTGGCGTGGGCGTCGATGAAAGCCTCCGCCTGCGGATAACAGCAGACCGCCCGCGCCCGGCCCGGCCCACGGTAAGCGGTCCGCCAAGCCTTCAGCGACGACGCCGTGGTGGTGGTCGAGAACTGCGGATAGAGCGGCAGCAAGACGATTTCGTCCGGTGCAAAGGCCTCCACCTCGCGCGCCGTCTCGTCCGCGAAGGGGTTCCAATACCGCATGCTGACGAAAGTCTTCACCTCAGACGCCAGGCCCTGCAGTCGCCGCTCCAGCGCCCGCGCCTGGGCCAGGGTCTCCGGCAGGATCGGCGAGCGGCCGCCCATCCGATCATAGGACAGCCGCGCCGAAGCTTCGCGCGAGCGCGAGATCTGCCGCGCGATCAGGGGACGGATCAATCCCGGGACCCGGATGATCGCCGGGTCGTTGAACAGGTTGAACAGGAACGGCCGCACCGCCTCGGGCCCGTCCGGACCGCCGAGATTGAACAGCACGACCGCCACCTTCACGGCTCAGGTTCCCGTCACGCGGCGCAGCACCTGCTCGACGTGCGCAATCGGCGTGTCGGGCAAGATGCCGTGGCCGAGGTTGAACACATAGGGCCCCTTGCCCCAGCAGCCGAGCATCGCGTCCACCCGCCGGTCGAGGGCGTCACCGCCGGCGCGCAGCAACAGTGGATCGAGCGCGCCCTGGATCGGCCTGCGCGCCTGCACCTCGACGCCGAGCGGCAGCGACACGGCGGTGTCGAGCGCCACCGCATTGACCTCCACGCTCTGCGCGTAGTGGATCAGCTTCGAGCCGGCGCCGCGCGGGAAGCCGATCACCGGCGTCGCCACGCCCAGCGCACGCAGCCGTCCGACCAGTTTGCGGTGCGGTCCGATCACCAGCCGTTCGAACAGATCGTCGGGCAAACCTTCCGCCCACGACTCGAACAACTGCAGCGCTTGCGCCCCGGCCGCCGCCTGCATGGCCAGATAGCGCGCCGTCGCCTCCACCAGCACGTCGAGCAGCCGGTCGACCTCCTCGCATCGTTCGTAGGCGAAGCGTCGCACCGACGCGCGGTCCTCGCGGCCTTGGCTGTCGAGCATGTAGGTCGCCACCGTCCACGGCGCCCCGGCGAAACCGATCAGGGCGCGTTCCGGCTCCAGATCAGCGCGCACCCGCTTCAGGCTCTCCCCGACATTGCCGAGCGCCTCAGCCACGTCGTCGATCTTCTTCCGCATCGCCTCGACGTCCGGCAACGGACCGAGCTTGGGTCCTGCGCCCGCTTCGAAACCAACCTGCTGGCCCAGCGCCTTGGGCACCAGCAGGATGTCGGCAAAGATGATCGCCGCATCGAAGGGAAAGCGCCGCATGGGCTGCAGCGTCGCTTCCGCCGCCATCTCCGGGTTCAGACAAAAGGCGACGAAGTCCGGGGCTTTCGCCCTCAGCGCGCGGTATTCCGGCAGATACCGTCCCGCCTGACGCATGAACCAGACCGGAGGACGCGACGTCGTCTCCCCGTTCAGGGCGCGAAGGAAAAGCGGAATGTCAGGACGAAGCTCGCTGGCCATCGACAGGCTCATAGGGCTCAAGGCCCGCGCCCCTCAATCCCTAATGAGAAGTTAAGATTAGATAGTAGGGAGTAGTAGGAGGCCGGGGTTGCGGGGATAAGCCTGGGGTCCTCAGGGTCCGGATGATCGGCGCCGGGATCAAACCACATCGGGACCGCGGTTTTCCCCGCCCTGGGGATTACGGGGACGCCGGCGCAAGCGCCTCAGGGCCTTAAGACTTTCTTAACCCTTTCGGACCGGTCGCCTGGGCGCCGTCACGGAACAGTCTTATTCGCCCTCAGGCCGGGAAAACCCCTTTCCGCCCGCCTTGCGGACGGGGATAAAACCGTCACAAAGCCCACCGTCGTCCCGGGTGCGCGCCTGGCCCGGTCGCGCTAAAGGGTTTGTCCTCAGCCGTCCCCAGACCGTTCCCGCGGTCGATCAACCGAACCGTCCCCATGCTCCCACCCGGAAGCCCGCGCCTCGCCACCTATTTCCACGTCCACCTGGTGTCAGACTCCACCGGCGAGACGCTGAACGCCATGGCCAAGGCGGTGGTCGCGCGCTTCGACGGCGTGATCCCGATCGAGCACATCTACGCCCTGGTGCGCTCGAAGAAGCAGCTCGAGCGGGTGCTGAACGAAATTGAGTCCGCGCCCGGCATCGTGCTGCACACAATCGTCGACAAGGAGCTGCGCAACGAGCTCGAGGACGGCTGCCGCCGGCTCGACATGCCCACCATCGCAGCCCTTGATCCGCTGGTGGGCGCCCTGTCGCGCTACCTGGGCGCCGCGACGCTGACCACCCGCGTCGGCGCCCAGCATGCGCTGGACAGCGACTACTTCAATCGGATGGAGGCGCTGAACTACGCCATCACCCACGACGACGCCGCCAACACCCACGATCTGGAAAGCGCCGACGTGGTTCTGGTCGGCGTCAGCCGCACCTCCAAGACCCCCACCAGCATCTATCTCGCCAACCGCGGCGTGCGCACCGCCAACGTGCCCCTGGTGCCCGAGAGCGAGCCGCCGGCGTCGCTGTTCAATCTGAAATGGCCGCTGGTGGTGGGCCTGACCGTCTCGCCGGACCGCCTGATCCAGATCCGCCGCAACCGCCTGCTCAGCCTGAAGGAAGAGCGCGCCTCGTCCTATGTGGAAAGCGACGCCGTGCGCGAGGAGACCATCCGCGCGCGCCGCCTGTTCGAACGCCACGGCTGGCCCACCATCGACGTCACCCGCCGCTCGGTGGAAGAGACCGCCGCGGCAGTGCTGAACCTGCTGACCGAAAAGCGCTCGGGCCGCGTCGGCGTGCTTGCATGACGGCGATCGTCCTCGCCTCGAAGAGCGCCGCGCGCGCGGCCATGCTGAAGAACGCGGGCGTGGCTTTCATCAGCGTCGGCGCCGGCGTCGACGAGGACATCATCAAGCACGGCCTGCTGCGCCGCGGCTCCGCACCGTCGGAAATCGCGCGCGTGCTCGCCGAGGAAAAGGCCAAGGCCGCGTCGCTGAAACACGACGGCCTGGTGATCGGCGCCGACCAGACTCTCGATCTCGACGGCGCACTGATCGACAAGGTCGACAGTCTGGCGGACGCGCGTCAGCGGCTCGGTCGTCTGCGCGGCCGTGCTCACCGCCTGCACTCCGCCGTCGCGGTCGCGCGCGCCGGCGAACTGGTCTTCACCGAGGCCGACAGCGCGACCCTGTTCGCGCGCGACTTCAGCGACGCTTGGCTCGACGGCTATCTGGAGCGCAACGGGGTCGAGATTCTGGGTTCGGTCGGCTGCTACATGCTTGAGGGCGAAGGCGCCCAGCTGTTCGACCGGGTCGCAGGCGACTATTTCACCATCCTCGGCCTACCGCTTCTGCCCCTGCTCGGCTTCCTGCGCGCCGAGGGCGCCATCGCCGCATGACCATCTCGGGTTCGGCGATTGTCGCGGGCATCGCGGGCCGCCCGGTGGCCCATTCGCTCAGCCCCCTGTTGCACAATCTCTGGATCGAGGCCCTGAATCTCGACGCCGCCTATGTGCCCTTCGCCCCGCAATTGGACGATTTCGAACGGTTCGTCCGTGGACTGAGGGGCGGAGCGATCCGGGGGTTCAACGTCACCGCCCCGTTCAAGGAACGGGCGCTGGCCCTGGCCGACGTGACCGACGCGGCGGCCCGCGACAGCGGCTCGGCCAACCTCCTGCTGTTCCACGAAACCGGCGAAATCGAAGCCCGCAGCACCGATGGCGCAGGCTTGCTGGCCGCCTTCGCCGAACAGGCCCCGCACCTCGACCTGACCGCGGGACCGGTGGTGATCCTCGGCGCCGGCGGGGCCGCGCGCGCCGCGGCCGCCGCTCTGGTAGAGGCCGGCGCGCCCAAGATCGCCATCCTCAACCGCACCGCGGCGCGCGCCGAAGAGCTGGTCTTCGCGCTGAAGGCCGACAGTCTGTCCGCCCACGGCCTAAGCGAGGCTGAAGCCCTCTTCCGCACCGCGCAGGTGGTGGTGAACGCCGCCGCCGGCGGGCCCGCGCCGCCGCTCGATACCCTGCCCGAAGGCGCGGCGGTGATGGACATGACTTACCGGCCGCTGGAGACCGGCCTGTTGCGCGCGGCCAAGGCGCGGGGGCTCACCCCGGTCGACGGCCTCGCCATGTTGATCAACCAGGCCAAGCCGTCCTTCGAGGCCTTCTTCGGCCAGGCCCCCCCGGACCTCGACGTGCGCAGCGCCGCCATCGCCGCGATGGACGCACCGCGTCTGCAGGCCTCGGCGTGATCGTCCTCGGCCTCACCGGCTCCATCGGCATGGGCAAGACCGCCACCGCGCGCCTGTTCGCCGAAGCCGGCGTCCCGGTCTGGGAGGCCGACCGTACGGTGCACGACCTCTACGCCCCCGGCGGCGCGGCCGTGGGGCCGGTGGGCGAAGCCTTTCCCTACGCGATCGTCGACGGCGCGGTGGACCGCAAACGGCTGAGCGCCCTGCTGCACGCCCAGGCCGGAGCCTTCGAGCGGCTGGAGGCCATCGTCCACCCCCTGGTCCAGGCAAACCGCGCCCTCTTCCTGCAGGCCAATGCCTCCGCTCCGGTGGCGGTGCTCGACATCCCGCTGTTGTTCGAGACCGGCGCCGACGCCCTGGTCGATGCGGTGGCGGTGGTCAGCGCGCCGGAGGCACTGCAGCGCACGCGGGTGCTGGAGCGGCCCGGCATGGACGAGGCGACGCTTGCGGCGCTGCTGGAACGCCAGACCCCCCACGCGGAAAAGCTCGAGCGCGCGGACTTCGTGGTCGACACCGCGCACGGCTTCGACGTTGCGCGCGATCAGGTGCGCACGATCCTGGGGACAGTGACCGCGCCGGACTTTCGGCCGCGGCGGAACAAACTGGACGCGCGCGGCGAACCCCCGCAATGATCGCCCCATGAGCCGCGAGATCATCCTCGACACCGAGACCACGGGTCTCGATCCCCAGTCGGGCCACCGGCTCATCGAAATCGGCTGCATCGAGATCGAGGATCTGCTGCCCACCGGGCGCAGCTTTCACAAGACCATCGATCCCGAACGCCGCATCGATCCCGACGCCATCCGCGTGCACGGCATCACCGACGAGATGGTGCGCGGCAAGCCGAAGTTCGACGCCGTCTGCGACGAGCTGATCGACTTCATCGGCGACGCGCCGATCGTGGCGCACAACGCGGCCTTCGACCGCGGTTTCGTGAACTTCGAACTCGAACGCTGCGGCCGCGCGCCGATTGTCGAGGCGAAGTGGATCGACACCCTGGGCCTGGCGCAAAAGCGCTTTCCCGGCATGCACAACTCGCTCGACGCCTTGTGCAAACGCTTCAAGATTTCGCTGGCGGAACGCGAGAAGCATGGCGCGCTGATCGACTCGCGCCTGCTGGCCGCAGTCTATCTCGAACTGCGCGGCGGCAAGGAACGCGCGCTGGACCTCGGCCAGGCGGTTGTGCAGGTCGTCACGACCGAAGAGATCGTCATCGAAATCGCCACCTACGGCCCGCGCCCCCGCCCCCTGGCGCAACGCTCCACCCCGGAAGAACGCGCCCGACACGCGGCGTTCGTCAGCCAGATCCTCGGCGAAAAGTCGCTATGGACGTCGTGGTTCGCGGACGACGGTGCCGCGGCGCAGAGCGCCTAACCCAAACCGTCAGCCCTACGCGTTGCCGATCTGGCTGGCGTCGCCTTCCTGGGCCTTGCGGCTGGCGTAGATGGCGGCGAAGTCGATCGGGTCCATCAGGAACGGCGGATAGAAGCCGCCGTCGGTCGAACAGGCCGCGACGATCTGGCGCGCGAACGGGAACAGATAGCGCGGCGCCTCGACCAGCAGGATCGGCTCCAGCTGATCGTCGGGAATGCCCACCACCTGGAACAGGCCGCCATAGACCAGCTCGACCTGGAACAGGGCGCCGTCCTTCACTGAGGCGCGGATCGACAGCTGCATGTCGACCTCGAACAGGCCGTCGCCGCGGCCCCGCGCGTTCATCTCGACACCCATGTCGATCTCGGGCTTGCCCTCGATGCGCAGCGACTCCGGCGCACGCGGGTTTTCGAAGCTGAGGTCGCGCACATACTGGGCCAGGACCCGAAAACCGGCGCCTGCGGCCGTCGGCTCGCCGGTCTCGGCGGTGGGCGTGGCGACGTCGGTCATGGCGGAATTCTCTCCAGCGGCGCGGATTTCCCGGCCTGATCAATGGACCGGCGCTGCTATCACGGCGCCGCAGGGCGCGCAACGACGGGTGTTCTTGGTACGTTAAGCCCTATATTGGAGACTTGAGCCCTGAGGGCGACCCCGCGTCGAAGCCGCCAAAATGTCCACACAGCTGATCGTCATCCTGTTTGCCGCCGCGGTCGCCGCCTTTGTGCTGTACCGCCTCTACGACGTGCTGGGCCGCCGGGTCGGGCGCCAGCCCGAGGACGGCCCGATCCCGGGCGTTCCCCTCAAGCCCGAGGACCAGGCCAAGCCGGCCGAGCCCCCCGCGCTGGACGTCGCCGGCCTGTCGGCGCTGAAGGCGCGCGAGCCCGCCTTCGACATCGGCAAGTTCCTCGACGGCGCCCGTGACGCTTACCAGACCATCGTGAAGGCCTTCGCCATCGGCGATCGCACCGCACTGAAGACCCTCTTGACCCCGACCGTCGACCGGTCCTTCGAGGCGGCGATTTCCCAGCGTGAGGCCGAAGGCCGCAGCCAGGCGACCGAGTTCCTGCACCCGCCCCGCGCCGACCTCGACCGGGTCGAGATCGCCGGCGACACCGCCCGCGCCCGCGTCCGGTTTCTGGCCGAGCTGCGCACCCGCTCCAAGGGCCCCGAGGGCGAGGCCGTGGACGACCGCCGCACGGCGGAGTTCTGGACCTTCGAACGCCGCATCGGCGCCTCGGACCCGAACTGGATCCTCTCCCGCGTCGAAGCGGCCGAGGCCTGATGCGGGCAGGGGGGCGTTGCGGCCTTCTCGCCTTCGGCCTGCTGCTCAGCGCCTGCGCCACCACCCCAAGCCCGCCGCCGCGTCATCCAATCACGCACGCAACACCGCGGCCGGCGGTTGGTCCGCCACCGGAGCATAGGGCCACGCCGGCGTTGCCGCTGACCGCCCTCGCCGGTTGGTCGGGCGAAGACCACGCCGCCGCCTTTGCCGCCTATCGCGCGACCTGTCAGACCACGCGCCTCGATCCGGACGATTGCGCCGCCGCGCGCAAGGCCGGCGCCCTCGACGATCGCGACGCACAGCGTTTCTTCGAAGACCGTTTCAGCGCCGAACCGGTGGGCGAGACCGGCCTGCTCACCGGCTATTTCGCGCCCGAGTACGAGGCTCGCGAACAGCCCGACGAAATCTTCTCCGCCCCGGTCCGTCCGCGCCCGGACGATCTGAAGCGCGGCCCCGACGGCAAGTTCCCGCCCTATCTGACCCGCGCCGAGATCGAGGCTCGGCCCGGTCCGGCGCTGGCCTTCATGCGGCCGGAGGATCTGTTCTTTCTGCAAATCCAGGGCTCCGGATACCTGGCGTTCCCGGACGGTCATCGGATGCGCGCGGCCTACGCCGCCGACAACGGCCAGCCGTTCAGGGGCGTCGCCGCGCCGCTGGCCGACCAGCACAAGCTCAAGCCGAACGAAACCAGCGGCGACCGCATCCGCCAGTGGCTCGCCGACCACCGCGGCGACGAGGCGCGCGCCATCACCGACCTCGACCCGCGCTATGTCTTCTTCGCGCTCGAGCCCGACGACGGCGGCCAGCCCAAAGGGTCCGCCGGCGCGCCGCTTCCGGCCGGCCGCGCCGTGGCCGTCGACCATCACGCCCACCAACTGGGCGAACTGTTGTGGATTCAATCCGAACCCGGAACGTTCGACTCGTCTCCGTACCGACGCCTGGTCGTCGCGCTGGACGAAGGGGGCGCGATCAAGGGCCCCGCGCGCGCCGATCTCTACACCGGCCGCGGCGAGGCGGCGGGCCGCGAGGC
Organism: Caulobacteraceae bacterium; assembly: GCA_036501825.1. Classification (GTDB taxonomy): domain Bacteria; phylum Pseudomonadota; class Alphaproteobacteria; order Caulobacterales; family Caulobacteraceae; genus JAFECT01. The sequence goes on from DASXZP010000013.1 coordinate 62,026, forward strand.
CGGGCGGATCAAACAGCCGCTGACGCTCTATCGCCTGGTCCCGAAACGCGGGTCTTCGAACAATTGACGCGGCCTTCGCACGCCGCGACAGTCCGGCGGACTGAGGCCCTGCCATGTCGCTGACCGCGCGCAACGCCGTCATTCTGATCGCCGTGGTCGCCGCGGGCGCGGCGCTCTTCTGGCTGCGCGAGATCCTGGCGCCCCTGGCGGTGGCCGCCTTCCTGCTGATCATGATCGACGCCCTGGCCGGCGCGGTTCGTCGCTGGGCGCCGTTCATTCCGCGCGCGGCCAGCCTTCCGGCGGCGATTCTTCTGGTCACCGCGGCCTTTGTCGGATCGATCTGGATCGTCTTCGACGGCTTCCAGACCTTCGCCACCAATCTCACCGGCCTGCACGCGCGGCTGAACACCATCTTCGCCGACGTCGCGAGCCGCTTCCACCTGGCCACGGCGCCGAGCTTCGACCAGCTCATCGCCAAGATCGAACCGCAGCAGTACCTCGGCAAACTGTCCGCCGCGGTCCAGGACGTCGGCTCCCAGCTTCTGTTCGTTCTGCTCTATCTCGGCTTCCTGCTCGCCGCGCGGCAGAGCTTCCGCAAGAAGATCGTCGCCATCTTCCCGCGCCGCGACGATCGCAAGGGCGCCCAGCACGTGTTCGACCGCGTGCGTTCGGGGGTCGAGAGCTACGTCTGGGTGCAGACGGTGCTCAACCTCGCCATCGCGGTCCTGTGTCTTTGCCTGATGCTGATCCTGGGGGTTCAGAACGCGCCCTTCTGGGCCTTCGTGATCTTCGTCACCGGTTACATCCCGTTCCTGGGCGCCATCATCGCCATGGTCGCGCCGCCGCTGTTCTTCCTCGTTGAGCCGCACACGGAGTACTGGCAGGCCGCGGTGCTGTTTCTCGGCATCTGGGCGATCCTGTTCGTGGTCGGAAACGTCTTCCTGCCGCGCATGCAGGGCAAGAGCATGAACATCGACCCGGTGGTCGTCTTGCTCTCGCTGGCCTTCTGGGGCGCGCTGTGGGGTCTGCCGGGCGCCTTCCTGTCGACGCCGCTGACGGTGGTGGTGATGGCGATCCTGGCCGAGTTCGAAGGCTCGCGCTGGGTGGCGATCCTGTTGTCGGGCGACGGCGAACCCTATCCGGTCGAACCGCCCGAGCCCGCCGGCGATCCCCGGCCGCCCGGCGAAAAGCCAAGGGAAAACTCCGTCACGGCGGCGTGAGGCGACGACCCCCTTCAAATCCTATTCCGAGTCCCTATCTGGATAATCGAGCCGGCGGTCTCCCCCCTACGCCGGCCCAGGACGCAAAGCGGTTCGTCTCCCGACCGCGGCGTCCCTCAGGGCTCGCCGTCTCCCCCCACGGCGTCGCCTAACAGAGCCGCCGGACGCGCAAACGCCCGGCGGCTTTTGTTTTAGCCTCTGATCGCCTAAGCCCAGGCCACACAGACCGCCCTCAGAGCGGTTGATCCGTCGCACCGGCGGGCTAGGCTCCGGTGCGATCGCGGGAGGACTTTGATTTCATGGACGGCGCCGGCGCTGCACCCCTGACCCTCGATCTTCTGAAAGGCAATTTCGCACGCGCCCTGGGCAAGTCCCGGCCGGGCGATCTGGACGCGCTGGAAACCTCCTTCCTCGAACAGGCCTTCGAGGACTACGCCGCCGAAGAAACCCCCGACCTCAGCCCTGACGACTTTGCCGCGGTGCTCGCCGCGTTCTGGAAGTTCGGCGAGGTGCGCGACGGCGGCGCGGGACCGAAGATCAGGCTCGCGCCCGGCAAGGGCGCCGACGGCCGCCCGCTCGGCTACGACCTGCTCGAGATCGTGCAGGACGACACCCACTTCCTGGTCGACAGCGTGATGGGCGAGCTCGGCGAGCAGGGCGTGTCGGTGCGCGCCATGTTCCACCCGGTGCTCGCGCTCGAACGCGTCGGGGCCGGCGTGCGCAAACAGGGCGGCCTGCATCGCGAATCCACCATCTTGGTGCTCGTCGACACCGTGCCGTCGGACCGCAGAGACGCGGTGGCCGAGGGCGTGCGCGCGTCGCTGCTCGACGTGCACATGGCGGTCGGCGACTTCAACGCCATGACCGAGCGGATGGCCCGCGCCATCGCCGATCTGGAAAAGGGCGTGGCGGGGCGCGAGCGCTCCGATATCGAAGAGGACATCGCCTTCCTGCGCTGGCTGCAGGACGAGCATTTCGTCTTCCTCGGCGCGCGCAACTACGACTTCCCCCGCACCCAGGACGGCAATTACGAAGCCGAAGAGCCGCTGCCGCAGACGGAACAGGCGCTGGGCGTGCTGCGCGACGCGTCGCGTCCGGTGCTGCGCCGCGCCAATGAGCCGGCGGTGCTCACCGCCCAGCTGCGCCGCCAGCTCGACCTCGGCGACGCGGTCACCGTCGCCAAGTCCAACCTGCGCTCGCGCGTGCACCGCCGCGCCTACATGGACTACGTCGGCGTCCGCCGCTTTGGCTCAGACGGCAAGCCGTCCGGCGAGACCCGCTTCGTCGGCCTGTTCACCGCCGAGGCCTACGACCAGCCCGCCAGCGAAGTGCCGCTGATCCGCGCCAAGGTGGCCAATGCGCTCAAGCGCGCGGCGAAGGCAGCCGGCAGCCACAACGAAAAGCGACTGCGCAACATCGTCGAGAACTATCCGCGCGACGAACTCTTCCAGATCACCGAAGACGATCTGCTGCGCATCTCCACCGGCATCCTGCATCTCTACGACCGCCCGCGCGTGCGCCTGTTCACCCGCAAGGACCCCTTCGACCGCTTCGTGTCGGTGCTGATGTTCGTGCCGCGCGAACGCTACGATTCCGGCGTGCGCGAACGCGCCGGCCAGATCATCGCCAAGGCCTGGGGCGGGCGGGTCAGCGCCTACTATCCGGAGCTATCCGACCTGCCGCTGGTGCGGGTGCACTACATCATCGGCGTCTCGCCCGGCGAGCACAAAGAGCCCGACCAGGCCGCGGTCGAAGCCGCGGTGGTCGAAACCGCACGCACCTGGCCCGACCTGTTCACCCAGGCGGCGCGCAACACCGGCGTCGAGGAAGGCGAACTCGCCGCCCTGGCCAATCACTGGGGGCCGTCTTTCCCCATCGCCTACCGCGACCGCTATGCCGTGAAGGAAGCCCTGGTCGACCTGAAGCAGATCGCCAGGCTCGGCGACCGAGACATCTCGGTGCGCGCCTATCGCACCGCCGAGGACACGCCGCTGCAGTTCCGCTTCAAGCTCTACCGGCGCGGCAAGTCCGCGGCCCTGGCCGACGTGCTGCCGGTGCTCGACTACATGGGACTGAAGGCGCTCGAGGAATTTTCCTACGCAGTGACGCCCACCGGCGACGCCGGCGGTGTCCACATCCACGAATTCCTGCTCGAAGACCCGCGCGGCGAACACCTGACCTTCGCCGACGTGAAGGACCCCTTCGAGAAAGCCTTCGTCGCGGTCTGGGACGGCCACACCGAGAGCGACGGCTTCAACCGCCTGGTCATCGAGCTCGGCATCCATTGGCGCGAGGCGGCGCTGGTGCGCGCCTTCGCCCGCTATCGCCAGCAGTCGGGCCTCGACCCCAGCCAGCAGGTGCAGGAAGAGGCGGTGCGCGCCCACCCCCAAGTCACCCGCCTGATCCTCGACCTGTTCCACGCCAAGTTCGATCCGAAAATGGTGGGCTCGGACCAGGACCGCGCCCGCCGCAGCGACGCGGTGGTCAAGCAGATCATGGAAGCGCTGCAGGCGGTCGACAGCCTCGACCACGACCGCGTGCTGCGGCGCCTCACGCTCGTCGTGCAGGCGATGAAGCGCACCAACTACTATCAAGCGGGCGCCGATGGCGCGCCCAAGCCCTACATCTCGTTCAAGGTCGCCAGCCGTGAAATCGCCGACCTGCCGCTGCCCAAACCGTTCCGCGAAATCTTCGTCTGGTCGCCGGTGGTCGAGGGCGTGCACCTGCGCTTCGGCCCCGTCGCGCGCGGCGGCCTGCGCTGGTCGGATCGTAGAGACGATTTCCGCACCGAGGTTCTGGGCCTGGTGAAGGCGCAGCAGGTGAAGAACGCTGTCATCGTGCCGGTCGGCTCCAAGGGCGGCTTCTATCCGAAATGCCTGCCCCGTGGCGGCGCGCCCGACGCGGTGCGCGCCGAAGGTATCCGCGCCTACAAGATCTTCCTCTCGGGCCTGCTGGACATCACCGACAACCTCGACGCCAACGGCGCCATTGTGCGCCCGCAAAACGTCGTGGCCTGGGACAACGACGATCCCTATCTGGTCGTCGCCGCCGACAAGGGCACCGCGACCTTCTCCGACATCGCCAACGGGGTTTCCGCCGACTACGGCTTCTGGCTCGGCGACGCCTTCGCGTCCGGCGGCTCGCAAGGTTACGACCACAAGGCCATGGGCATCACCGCCCGCGGCGCCTGGGAGGCGGTGAAGCGCCACTTCCGCGAGATGGGCAAGGACATCCAGTCCGACCCCTTCGTCTGCGTCGGGGTGGGCGACATGTCGGGCGACGTTTTCGTCAACGGCATGCTGCTGTCCAAGGCGACCAAACTGGTCGCGGCCTTCGACCACCGCGACATCTTCCTCGATCCGAACCCCGATCCGGCGTCGTCCTGGGACGAGCGCAAGCGCCTGTTCGACCTGCCCCGCTCCTCCTGGCAGGACTACGACAAGTCGAAGATTTCCGCCGGCGGCGGGATCTTCTCGCGCCAGCACAAGTCCATCGCGCTCACGCCCGAGATCAAGGCGATGCTGGACGTGAAGGACGACAGCCTCGCGCCCACCGACCTGATCCGCGCCATCCTGCGCTCGCGCTGCGAGCTGCTCTATTTCGGCGGCATCGGCACCTATGTGAAGTCGCGCCTGGAGAGCGACCTCCAGGTCGGCGACAAGGCCTCGGATGCGGTGCGCGTGAACGCCGACGACCTGCGCTGCAAGGTGATCGGCGAAGGCGCCAACCTGGGCATGACCCAGGCGGGCCGGATTGCCGCGGCGCGCTCGGGGGTGCGGCTGAACACCGACGCCATCGACAACTCCGCCGGCGTCGACACCTCCGACCACGAGGTGAACATCAAGATCCTCACCGGCGCCCTCGAAGCCCAGGGCAAGATGGATCGCGACAGCCGCAACGCGCTGCTGGCCGAGATGACCGATGAAGTCGGTCACCACGTGTTACAACACAACTACGACCAGACCCTGGCGATCAGTCTGCAGGAAGCCACCGCCCGGCGCGATCTCGACGCCCATTCGCGGTTCATGCGCAGGCTCGAAGACGAGGACAAGCTGGACCGCCAGGTCGAGGGCCTGCCCTCGGCCGGCGCCATGATCGAGCTGGCGCAGAACAATCTGGGCCTCACCCGGCCCGAGATCGCCGTGATCACCGCCTACGGCAAGATCGACCTCAGCGAAGCGATCGAAGCCTCCAAGGCGCCCGACGATCCCTTCTTCGAAACCACCCTGGTCACCTACTTCCCGACGCCGATGAAGCGCTACGAGGACGAGATGCGCCGGCACCGGCTGCGCCGCGAGATCATCGCCACGGTCCTCGCCAACGAAATCGTCAACATGGCGGGCCCGACCTTCCCCGAGCGCCTGCGCGCCGGCGCCGAGTGCGACACCACCGCCCTGGTCACCGCGTTCGAAGCGGCGCGCCAGGTGTTCCGCCTCGACGAAGCTTGGAAGGCCGTCAACGACCTCGACCTGAAGGTCTCCGCCGCGACCCAACTGCAGCTGTACCAGGAGATCTCCGGCGTCCTGCGCCGCCAGACCTTCTGGCTGGCGCGCCGCGCCGCCCGCGGCGAAACCTCGGTGCAGGCGCTGATTGCGGCGTATCAACCGGCCGCGGACGCGCTGCGCTCGCAGGGCCCGTCGCTGCTGTCGGACTTCGAACGCGGCGCCGCTCAACGCCGGACCGACGGCTTTGTCGCCGCCGGCGCCCCCGAACACCTGGCTCTGGCCGTCGCCATGCTGCGGCCGTTGACCGCGACCAGCGACGTGGCCGACCTGGCCAAGCGGGTGAATTGGCCGGTGGACGCGGCCGCCAGGCTCTACCACCAGATCGGCGCCGCCTTCGACTTCGACCGTCTGCGCAGCGCCGCCTCGTCGCTGACGGTGGCCGACTACTACGAGCGTCTGGCCATGCGCCGCCTGATCGAGGACCTGCTCACCGAACAGGCCGCCCTCACCCGCGCGGTCGCCAAGGCCGCCAGCCCCGGCGCGGGCGCCGACGCCAAGTCCGCCCAGACCGCCATCCGCGACTGGATCGGCGAACGCGCCAAGGCCGTCGAAGCCGCCCGCCGCACCGTCGACGAAATCGAACAGTCCGGCGCCGGCTGGACCTTCGCCAAACTCACCATCGCCAACGCGGCGCTCCGCGAGCTGGCGGCGGGGGCGTAAGAAAGAAAACCGCAAAGATCGCAGAGAAAGAGAAAGTCGCAGAGAGCGCAGAGAGGCTGCGCTTGTCGCGAAGCGACCTTCCAAATCCGGAAGGGCCCGAAACGGCAGATCGAATCCACGACCGCTCCGCGATCTCCGCGGCTTTTCTTCCTCTGCGATCTCCGCGGTTTTCTTATGCGCCTGCGGCGCGCGCAGCCTTTGGCCCGTCTTGTCACCCGGCTCCCGCGGGTCCATCTGAGCTTCGTCATGTTTATTCAGACCGAAACCACCCCCAACCCGAACACGCTGAAGTTCCTGCCCGGCCGGGTCCTGGCTGAGCACGGCTCGCACGATTTCCGCTCGGTGGAGGACGCCGCCAAGTCGCCCTTGGCGGCGCGGCTGTTCAAGCTCGAGGGTGTGGCCGGGGTGTTCTTCGGGACCGACTTCCTGACCGTGACCCGGGCCGAGGACGGGTTGAGCTGGCCGCAGCTGAAGGCGCCGATCCTGGCCGCGGTCATGGACCATTTCACCGCCGGCGAGCCGTTGTTTACGGTGGAAAACGGGGAAAGCGACGGCCACGGCGACGGCGTCTACGAGGGCGAAACCGCCCAAGTCGTGGCCGAGATCAAGGACCTGCTCGACAACCGCATCCGCCCCGCCGTGGCCCAGGACGGCGGCGACATCCTGTTCGACCGCTTCGAACCCGACACCGGCGTGGTCTGGTTGCACATGCGCGGCGCCTGCTCCGGCTGCCCGTCCTCTTCGGCGACCCTGAAGGCTGGGGTGGAGAACATGTTGCGCCACTACGTTCCGGAAGTGACCCGCGTCGAACAGACGGTCTGAGCGGGCCATGCGCCTGCTCGTCGTCGACACCGCCCTGCCCTGCTGCACCGCCGCCCTGGCCGACGACGGCCGGATTCTCGCCGCCCGCACCGAGCCCATGGTCCGCGGCCACCAGGAGCGGCTGGCCGACCTGGTCGAGGAGGTGATGGCCGAGGCGGAGGCCGCTTACGTCAGCGTAAACCGCATCGGGGTGACCGTCGGGCCGGGCTCTTTCACTGGCCTGCGCGTCGGCCTCGCCTTCGCCAAGGGCCTGGGCGAAGCGCTCGGATTGCCGGTCGCAGGCGTCGGCACCCTGCCGGCGCTGGCCGGTAGCGCCAGGTCCGACCGCCTGACCGCCGCCGTCATCGACGCCCGCCGTGGCCAGATTTACACGCAGTTTTTCAAAGACATGACGCCCCTAGGCCCGGCCGAAGCGGTCAGTGTGGACGAGGCGTCCGCACAGTTGATCAACATCGATCCGGCCGGTCCGGCCGTGCTGATCGGCCCCGGCGCCCGCCTGCTGGCCGAGCGCTTCCCCAAGGCCGCCGTCGACGAACGGCTCAGCCCCGATCCGGTGGTCCTGGTCCGGCTGGCGGCCGCCGACCCGATCGTTCCGGCCGAGCCCCTTTACCTGCGCGCCGCCGACGCCAAGCTGCCGGCGTGACCATCCGCATCCGCCCCGCCGCCGCCGCCGACCTTCCGGGCTTCGCCCGCCTGCAGGCGGCCAGCTTCGAGGAGACCTGGTCCGCGCCTGAGATCGAGGCCCTGCTGGCCGGCCCCGGCGGCTTCGGCCTGGCTGCGCTCTCGGACGGGCGGGTGTCGGGCTTCCTGATCGGCCGGGCGGTCGCGGGCGAGGCTGAGATCATCACCGTCGCGGTGGAGCCGGACCTTCGGCGCAGCGGCCTCGGCGCGGCCCTGATCGAAAGCGCGGCGGAGGCGGCCAGCGAGGCCGGGGCGTCGTCCCTGTTCCTCGAGGTCGCCGTCGACAACGAACCCGCGCTCAAGCTCTACGAAGGCGCCGGCTTCAACCGCGCCGGCTTCCGCGCCGCCTACTACCAGCGCAAGGGCGGACCCCCGGCTGACGCCCTCGTGCTTCGTCGCGACTTAACAGGGTAAAGGGCAGCCTCTATCCTGGCCCGCATGGATCGCATCGAGAAACTCTGCGCCGACCGCGGCATGCGCATGACCGAGCAGCGCCGGGTGGTGGCGCGCGTGCTGTCGCAGGCCCAGGACCACCCGGACGTGGAGGAGCTCTACCGCCGCGCCGCCGCCATCGATCCGCACATCTCCATCGCCACCGTCTACCGGACCGTGCGCCTGTTCGAGGAGGCCGGGGTGGTCGAACGCCACGACTTCGGCGACGGCCGCTCGCGTTACGAGGAGCTGACCGAGGACCACCACGACCACCTGCTCGACACCAAGACCGGGCGGGTTATCGAGTTCTTCGACGAGGAGATCGAGGCGCTGAAGGAGGCCATCGCGCGCCGCCTGGGCTATCGGCTGATCGGCCACAAGCTGGAACTTTACGGCGTCCCATTGGACGATAAGGGAAATTAGCGACCGACCGTCGCCTTGCCAGCCACGCGACCCGTCCCCATAAACCCTGCCATGTCCGGAACCGCCCCGGCCCAAGGTCCTCAGAGCAAGCGGCTCTACATCAAGACCTACGGCTGCCAGATGAACGTCTACGACAGCGAGCGCATGGCCGACGTCCTGCGTCCGCTGGGCTATGCCTTGACCGATGCGCCCCAGGGCGCCGACCTGGTGGTGCTGAACACCTGCCACATCCGCGAGAAGGCGGCCGAGAAGGTCTATTCCGAACTCGGACGGATCAAGGAAATGCGCGCCGCCAAGGAAGCCGCGGGCGAGGGCCGCATGACCGTCGCCGTCGCCGGCTGCGTCGCCCAGGCCGAGGGCGCCGAGATCATGAGGCGCGCGCCGGTGGTCGACCTGGTGGTCGGGCCCCAGGCCTATCATCAGCTCCCGGAGCTGATCGCCCGCGCCTCGCGCGCCACTGGCGAACGGCTGGCGGCCGACTTCGCGCCGGAAGACAAGTTCGACGCCCTGCCCAAGACGCGCGCGGTCTCCGGCGTCAGCGCCTTCCTGACGGTGCAGGAAGGCTGCGACAAGTTCTGCACCTTCTGCGTGGTGCCCTACACCCGCGGGGCCGAGTGGTCGCGCCCGGCCGAGGCGATTGTTCAGGAGGCGGAGCAACTCGCCGCCCAGGGGGTGCGCGAGGTCACCCTGCTGGGCCAGAACGTCAACGCTTATGACGGTGAAGGCGCCGCGGGCGCGCGGTCGTCACTCGCCGCGCTGATCCGGCGCGTCGCCGGCGTCGAAGGCATCGACCGCATCCGCTACACCACCAGTCACCCCGCCGACATGGGCGAGGATCTGATCGCCGCGCACGGCGAGCTCGACGAACTCATGCCCTATCTGCACCTGCCGGTGCAGGCAGGCTCCAACCGCGTGCTGCGCGCGATGAACCGCAAACACACGGCGGAAAGCTACGTCGCGCTGATCGAGAAGATTCGAACGGCGCGTCCGGACATCGCCATCAGCGGCGACTTCATCGTGGGCTTTCCGGGCGAGACCGAGAAGGATTTCGAGGACACGCTGAACCTGGTGCGCACCGTGCGCTACGCCTCGGCCTTCTCGTTCAAATATTCCCGCCGTCCGGGTACGCCCGCCGCCGCCATGCCGAACCAGGTTGCGCGCGAGGTTGCCGACGACCGGCTGCAGCGTCTGCTCGCCGTGCTCGACGAACAGCGCCACGGATTCGACGCCGCCCAGGTTGGGCGCACCTTCCCGGTGCTGTTCGAAAAGCCCGGCCGCAAGGCGGGCCAGGCCATCGGCCGCTCGCCCTATCTGCAGGCGGTGCACGCGGAGAACGCGCGCGCGCTGATCGGGCGCATCACCCCGGTTCGCATCGCCGCGGCGGTGAGCAACAGCCTGCTGGGCGAGCTGGTCTGATGCCCCGCGCCGAAGAGTTTCTTCCGTTATCGGACGATGCGGTCCGCGCGGTGTCCGGTCCCAACAGCCGCCACACGGCGCTGCTGGAAGACGCCTTCCATGTGCTGATCGAAACCCCCGGCGGCGGCGTCACCGTGCGCGGCGACGCGAAAAGCCGCGCCGGCGCCAAGCGCGCCATCCAGGGCCTGGCCGACCGCGCCGAGACCGGCGCCGAAGTGACCGAAGCCGATGTGCGTGCGCTGGTGGGCGCTGCGCGCGCCGGCGACGCGACCAGGTTCGGTCAAGCGCTCACCGTCGGCCGCCGCGGTCCGATCGCGCCGAAGACCGCGGCCCAGGCATCCTATCTGGCGATGCTGGAAAAGAAGGACCTGGTGTTCGGCATCGGCCCCGCCGGCACCGGCAAGACCTTCCTCGCCGTGGCCTATGGCGCGACGCTGCTGTTGAAGGGCGAGGTGGATCGTCTGGTGATCACGCGTCCGGCGGTCGAGGCGGGCGAACGGCTCGGCTTCCTGCCCGGCGACCTGATGGAAAAGGTCGATCCGTACCTGGCCCCGATCTGGTCGGCGCTCGACGATATTCTGGGTCCGGAACAGGCGCGCCGCCGCCGCGACAAGGGCGACATCGAAGTGGCCCCGCTCGCCTTCATGCGCGGCCGCACCCTCGCCCACGCCTATGTCATCGTCGACGAAGCGCAGAACACCACGCGGCTGCAGATGAAGATGGTGCTGACCCGTCTCGGCGAAGGCGCGCGCATGGTGGTCACCGGCGACCCGTCGCAGATCGACCTGATCAACCCGCGCGATTCCGGCTTGGCCCAGGCGGTGCGGATTCTCGCCGACGTCGAAGGCGTCGGCGTTTCGACGTTCAGCGCCGCCGACGTGGTGCGCCACAAGCTGGTCGAGCGCATCGTGCGCGCCTACGACGCGGACGCCGGCGTCATCGACCCGGTCGACGGCCGCCGCCGGGACCCGGGATGATCGAAGTCGAGCTCGAAGACCCCGCCTGGTCGCGCGATCTTCCGGACACGGAGCATCGCGCGACCGTGGCGGCTGAGGCGGCGCTGAAGGCGGGCGCGGCCCGGCCCGACGCGGTGGTGACCGTCCTGCTGTCCGGCGACGCCGAGGTCGCCGATCTGAACCAGCGCTTCCGCCACAAGGCGGGCCCAACCAACGTCCTGTCCTTCCCCGCGGCCGAGACGGCCTGGCCGCATCTGGGCGACCTGGCCCTGGCCCATGGGGTCTGCGCCCGCGAAGCCGAGGCCCAGGGCAAGCCGCTGGCCGATCATCTTGCGCATCTGGTGGCGCACGGGACCCTGCATCTATTAGGATGGGACCATCGGACCGACGACGAGGCGGAGGCCATGGAGGCGCTCGAACGTCAGGTCCTAGCTGCGCTGGGGATTCCGGATCCCTATGCGACCCGATGCGAGAGCGATGCCGAGCGACGGCCCAAGTAACGGCTCCCAGGCCAGGCGACCCTTGCGGGCCCTGTTCAGCCGTTTCGGCCGCCCCGCGGGCGACGCGGACAAACCGGCTGCGACCACCGCCGCCCACGCGTCCGCCGATGCGCCCGTCGACATGGTCGACCAGGCCGAGGCCTTCAAAGAGCTGCGCGTGCAGGACGTGATGACCCCGCGCGCCGACGTCATCGCCCTCGACATCACCACCCCGCTGGAAGACATCGTGAAGACCTTTGTCGAGGCCGAGCATTCGCGCATGCCGGTCTATCGCGAGACCCTCGATGACCCGATCGGCGTGGTGCACATCAAGGATGTGCTGAAGCTGATCGCGCCCGATCCCGCGCGGCCGTCGCTGAACTGGTCCGAGCCCGCGCTCTACCGCCTGCGCCGCGACGTGCTCTACGTGCCCGCGTCGATGCGGGCGCAGGACCTGTTGCTGAAGATGCAGGCGACGCGCATCCACATGGCCATGGTGATCGACGAGTTCGGCGGCGCCGACGGTCTGGTCACGCTCGAAGACCTGGTCGAAGCGGTGGTCGGCGAGATCGAAGACGAGCACGACGAACACGCGGGCGCCGGCATTCTGCAGCGCGGCGGCGACGTGTTCGAAATCGAGGCGCGCGCCTCGCTCGAGGATCTCGAGACTGCGGTCGGCGAAAACCTCGTGCCGGAAGATCTCGAAGACGAAGAGGTCGACACCGTCGCGGGTCTGGTCTCGACGTTGGCCGGCCGCGTGCCCCAGCGCGGCGAGGTGATCCCGCATCCGCTCGGCTACGAGTTCGAAATCCTCGACGCCGATCCGCGCCGGGTGAAGCGCCTGCGTCTGCGCAAGGTCGAACCGCCGCCCCCGCCGGACCCCGCACGATGAGTTGGACCGCGCGTATCGCGACCTATGCGACCATGCTCGCCTGCGGCGCTCTGATGGCGTTCGCCTTTCCGCCGTTTGGGTTCTGGCCGGGCCTGATCGGTTATCCGGTGCTGTTCTGGGCCATCGACCGGATCGAGGGACGCGGCCGGCTGTGGCGTGCTTTCGGTTACGGCTGGCTGGCCGGTTTCGCCTTCTTCCTGGTGAGCTGCTGGTGGGTGGCGGAGGCCTTCTACGTCGACGCGCGCCAGGCCTGGATGGCGCCCTTCGCCGTCGCTTTTCTGGCGGGCGGCATCGCGCTGTTCTGGGGCGGGGCGTGTGCGGTCTATCGCAAGATCGCGCCTACCCACGTGGGCCGCGTGTTCGTGTTCGCCGCGGTGTTCGCCCTGTTCGAGTGGCTGCGCGGCCACGTGCTCACCGGCTTCCCGTGGAACCTGCTCGGCGAGACCTGGCGCGCGGGGTCCGCGCCGTCGGAGATGGCGGCCTTTGTCGGCGCCTATGGCCTCACCGTCCTGACGCTGGTTGCGCTGTTCGCGTTCGGGCCGCTGGTGGGCGCCGGCAATCGCAAATATCGCGCGGGGATCGCGGCGATCGGCACCATCGTGCTCGCCTGCATGTGGATCGCCGGCGCCATTCGCCTCGACGGCGCCCACGTGCGCCCGACCGCGACCGTCGTGCGCGTGGTGCAGCCCGATGTTCCGCAGGCTTCGAAGTGGTCGCCGCAGGCCTTCGCCGACATCGTGCACCGCTATGTGAACCTGACCTCGCACATGGGCGACAAGGATCCCGACGTGGTGATCTGGCCCGAAGGCGCCCTGCCGATATCCGCCGAGCAGACCCTCGATCCCGACTACTGGGTCGAGCCCGCCATCGCCCAGGCGCTCGAGCCGAACCAGATCCTGCTCATCGGCACGTCGCGCACCCAGCAGGTCCCCCACGGTCACGAGCGCTACTACAACAGCCTGATGGCGGTGCGCCGCGGGCCGGGCGGCACGCTGCAATCGGTCGGCGTCTACGACAAGCACCGGCTGGTGCCGTTCGGTGAATATCTGCCGCTGGAAGGCGTGCTCACCCCGCTCGGCTTCAAGGCCCTGACCCACATCGCCGACAGCTTCTCGGCAGGGCCGCCGCCGAGACCGATGCGCTTTGGGACCCTGCCGTTGGCGCAGCCGATCATCTGCTACGAGAGCCTGTATCCCGGACTGGCCGACAACGGCGCGGTACGCCCGAGCTGGATCGTCAACGTGTCCAACGACGCGTGGTTTGGCCCCACCTCGGGCCCGCTGCAGCACCTGAACCTCGCCAGCTATCGCGCGATCGAGCAGGGCCTGCCGATGGTTCGCGCCACTCCCACGGGTGTTTCGGCGGTGATCGACCCCTGGGGGCGTGTCCTGCCGGGCGCTCGCCTTAACCCTGGCGAGAGCGGTGTTATCGATCAGAACCTGCCGCAGGCCGCCTCTCCCACACTCTATTCAGAGGTTGGCGACCTGTTCTTTTGGTTACTGGCGGTCGCGGGCCTCGCCTTTGCCCTTAAAAGATCGTGGATCACGCAAAAGAAGGATGAAGCCGAGCCGGTTTCGCCCTAAAACAAGGGCGGGGGGCCTTATTCCGCTTGAGGGAAGGTCCATGAGTCTCAGCTTCGAAGATCGTTCGCCCAATCCGATCGACTTGCACGTGGGCGCACGGGTCCGGATGCGGCGCAAACTCCTGGGCATGAGCCAGGAGAAACTCGCGGACGCCCTCGGCCTTACCTTCCAGCAGGTCCAGAAGTACGAGCGCGGCGCCAACCGCGTCTCCGCCTCGAAACTGTTCGAGATCGCGCGCTTCCTCGACGTGGCCCCGGCCTATTTCTTCGACGGCCTGGCCGCCGATGCGGTCTATCCGGGCGGATCGCCGCAGGAGCAGTCGCTGCACCAGTTCCTGATGACGCCGGAGGGGGTCGAGCTCGCCTCGCTGCTGCCCAAGCTCAATCCCAAATACCGCCGCCGGGTGCTCGAACTGGTCCGCACCCTCGCCGAGGACGATGACGACGACGACGATTGAAGCGCGGGGGCGGTTGAGCCGCGTCAAAGTTCGTTGCGGATATAAAGATAGCTTTATATGGTCCGCCCGCCGGAGCGCGGCGTAAGGATGGCGTGAGCCGATTCGCTTTGCGCTCCACCCAATCGCCGCGGGGACTTCCTTGATCCGTCCGTCCTATATCTTCACCAGCGAAAGCGTGTCCGAGGGCCATCCCGACAAGGTCGCCGACCGCATCTCCGACACCGTCGTCGACGCCTTCCTCGCGGCCGAACCCGAGGCGCGGGTCGCCTGCGAAACCCTGGTCACCACCAACCGCATTGTTCTGGCCGGCGAGGTGCGCGGCCCCGAGGGCGTCATCGACAGCCTCGAGGAAAAGGTCCGCGCCGCGGTCAAGGACATCGGCTACGCCCAGGACGGCTTCCACTGGGAAAAGGCGGAGTTCGACTGCTGGCTGCACGCCCAGTCCGCCGACATCGCCGTCGGCGTCGACGCCACCGCCGACAAGGACGAAGGCGCGGGCGACCAGGGCATCATGTTCGGCTTTGCCACCGACGAGACGCCGGAGCTGATGCCCGCGACGCTGCAGTATTCGCACAACATCCTGAAGCGCCTCGCCGAAGCGCGCCATTCCGGCGAGCGCCCGGAACTGGAGCCCGACGCCAAGAGCCAGGTCACCCTGCTCTAC
>DASXZP010000014.1:0-91257 GCA_036501825.1 Caulobacteraceae bacterium
GACCTGGGCATGAACCACCGGGACGAAACCGACGACAAGGTCACCGTCGACGCCGCCCACGCCATCCAGAAGTACGGGGTCGGCGTGAAGTGCGCGACCATCACCCCGGATGAAGCGCGGGTGAAAGAGTTCAGTCTTAAGAAGATGTGGAAGTCTCCTAACGGGACCATCCGCAACATCTTAGGCGGCGTCGTGTTCCGCGAGCCCATCATCTGCAAGAACGTGCCGCGCCTGGTGCCGGGCTGGACCCAGCCGATCATCATCGGCCGTCACGCCTTCGGCGATCAGTACAAGGCGACCGACTTCCTGGTTCCGGGCCCCGGCCGCCTGACCATGAAGTTCGAAGGCGCCGACGGCAGGGTGATCGAGCACGAGGTGTTCCAGTTCCCCGGCTCCGGCGTGGCGATGGGGATGTACAATCTCGACCAGTCGATCCGCGACTTCGCGCACGCGTCGCTCAGTTTCGGCCTGGCCCGCAAATACCCGGTCTATCTCTCCACCAAGAACACCATCCTCAAGGCCTATGACGGGCGCTTCAAGGATATCTTCCAGGAGATTTTCGAGGCCGAGTACAAGGCGCAGTTCGACGCCGCCGGCATCACCTACGAGCACCGTCTGATCGACGACATGGTGGCCGCGGCGATGAAGTGGTCCGGCGGGTTCGTCTGGGCGTGCAAGAACTACGACGGCGACGTGCAGTCCGACACGGTGGCCCAGGGCTTCGGCTCGCTGGGCCTGATGACCTCGGTCCTGATGACGCCCGACGGCAAGACGGTGGAAGCCGAGGCCGCTCACGGCACGGTCACCCGCCACTTCCGCCAGCACCAGCGCGGCGAGAGCACCTCGACCAACTCCATCGCCTCGATCTTCGCCTGGACGCGGGGCCTGGAGCACCGGGCCAAGCTTGACGGTAACGACGCCCTGATGAAGTTCGCCCACGCCCTCGAAAAAACCACTGTGGATACAGTGGAATCCGGCGACATGACCAAGGATCTGGCGCTCCTGGTCGGCGACCAGCAGGGCTGGCTGACCACCGAAGGCTTCCTCGACAAAGTCGCGGAAAACCTGGAAAAGGTTATGGGGGCCTGAATTCTGGGGTGCGCTGGCCCCTAGCGTGAGGGGGGACCATGCAACGCCTGTTCAGCATCGTTCTGCTGCTGGTCATCATCGGGGCCGCCGGCGCCTTTTTCGGCGCGCCCTATTTCGGTTTCTTCGCCCTGCGCTCCGCGGCGCAGTCCCAGGATGTGCAGGGGCTGAACCAGCTGGTGGATTACGACGCCGTGCGCGTCAGCCTGAAGTCGCAGCTGACCGGGACCTCGACCGCGCCGCCGGACTTCTGGCAGGACCCGATCGGGGCGATCAAGAACGCCGTCTCGCCGCTGGAGCCGACCCCCAAGGTCGAGGCGCTGATG
The DNA here is from genome assembly GCA_036501825.1 of Caulobacteraceae bacterium. Classification (GTDB taxonomy): domain Bacteria; phylum Pseudomonadota; class Alphaproteobacteria; order Caulobacterales; family Caulobacteraceae; genus JAFECT01. Next base: position 1,413 of record DASXZP010000014.1, read on the forward strand.
AAACCCGCCTCGCTCTACGCCCTCACCGAAGGCCGGGGCTGGGACGCGCTGAAGGCCAAGGCGCCCGACGCGGACGCCAAGACCGGGGGCGCCGAGGGACCATGGCCGCATGTGCGCTACTGGGGCGTCAACCGTGCGCGCTTCGGCGTGGCGTCCGCAACGCCGGGCTGGGACGAGACCGTCTTCACCTTCGAGCGCCAGGGCCTGTTCCGCTGGCGCCTGGTGCAGATTCACATGCCGTCGCGCGTGAGCGCGACCGCCGCGACGGCGCCGGCCGCAGCGCCGGCGCAATAGACCGAACGAACTTAGGGCTGGGGCTTGAGATCATGACGATGAAGACGGCGGCGCTCTTGGTGCTGGGCGCGCTCATGCTGAGCGCTTGCGGGGGTGAAACCTCCGCCGAAAAGGACGTGGCCGCTGGCCTCGACAAATGGACGGCGGAACCCGACGGCGACGGCAGCGTCGTGGGCGAGTTCAAGAAGGACTATCCCAACCGCTGGGCGACCCTGCGCAGTCAGCTCGAGGTGCACTACGCCGAAGGCGCGGGCGTCGAAGGCGGCGGCGTGAAGGCCGCGAAGACCGACGCGCTCAACCAGATCAACATCTTCATGAAGCAGCACTTCGGCGCCATGGCGAAAGCGTCCGATGCGTCGCTCTCCGCCCTGTTCGACGCCCAGCACAGCCTGATCAACAACCTCTGGACCATCGGCAATTCCGAAGCCTGCGCCCACGTTGCCGGCGCCGGCGCCATGCCGGGCGACGACATGGGGCAGTACGCCTCCGAGGCCTTCGCCTACAAGCGGCTGCGCCTGAAGCTGATGCGCGAAGCCGCCGATCACCCGACCACGCACGCGGCCTTTGCCTGGTCGCCGGCCGAACAGGCGCACATCGATCAGGTTTACAAGCACGACAACATCCGGATCCCCAAGGAAGGCATGAACGGCGCCACCTATCTGGTTCAGTGCATCGGCGCCTACGATGCGGACGTGGTGGTGAAAACCTTCCCGATTGACCGCAAGGCGGCGTTCGAAGCCGATCGCATCACCAAATGGGCAACCGTCGCGCCCGCCTCGTAACGCGTCCCCTCTTCACCTGGGAGAACGTCCATGAAACGGACAGCGGCTTTGTTTCTGGCGGGCCTGACCATCGTTTCCCTGGCCGGCTGCGACTCGTTCAACAAGGGCTTTCGTAAAGGCTTTTTCCGCAGCGAAATGGACGCCTGGGCCAACCGGGGCATGGCCGGCGGCGCCTTTGCAGAGATGCGCACCGATTTCCCCGCCGACTATGAGGCGATGAAGGACCGGCTGGCCGACAAGTACGCCGCCGGCGCCAGCGACGCCGAAGAGACGCAAGAAGCGTTGATCGAGCTGAAAAGCTTCATCGCCGGCAAGTCGGACGACGTGGCCAAGGCGCCGCAGGACGCCCTGCTGCCGATCAACGCGCAACGCACCCGGATCTTCGACGCCGTGCGCGCCGAAAGCGTCGACGCCTGCGCCCAGATGGCTCAGGGCGGCATGACCGGCGCGACGAAACTTTCGCAAGCGACCCAGGACATCTTGGCCCACATCGTCGCGCTCGACATCCACGCGGCCAAGGCCGGGATGGATCATCCGACGACCTATCCGGATTTCAGCTTCACCAACGCCGAACGGTCGGCGCTGATCGCGCAGCTTGACGCGCAGGGCCTGCACGCGGCCGCCGCCGGCGGCGGTGACGCCAGCGCCCAGTGCGGCGTCGCCACCGTGACCCAGCATTTCATCGCGGCGCTGCCGCCCGACCGCATCGCCGCTTTCGAAAGCGCCGCGGCGGTGCAGACGCGCAAGATTCTGAGCGGCGGTTGACCGGGAAGACGGGCGCGGGGGCGCGGACGATGCCGAGACGACAGATCACCTGGGCGAGCATTGCGCTCGTCCTGCTGGGAGCGAGCGCCTGGCTGACTTTTACGGTGACCCAGGTCGAGGGTACGGCGCCCTTCGCGCTCTATTCCGACGACGGCGCCACGCTTCAGAAGTCCCGTCTCAGCGACGCCCAGGTGTTCGCCGTCCTATTCAAGACGCCGACCGATACGTCGGGCGCCGCACCGGCTGCGCCCCCGCCGCCCACGCCCGCGCCGGCCGCGGCGGCGGCCATTCAGCCCAACGCCTTCGCCTCGGTCGCCTACGGCACGCGTCACTTCGGCGACGCCGACGCCGCGGGAACCAAGAAGGCGCCGATCTTTTCCTTTTTCATGCCGCCCAACGACGGCGTTGTGCTGGCGCTCAACAACATCGCCCCGGTCAAGCGCGGCTTTCAGTGCAAGACCGACGGGCCGCCCCCCGCCGAAGCGATCAATGTGCGCAGCAGCAACAAGGTCACGTCGATTGCGCGCGCGCACAGCCAGGCCGGTAACGCCCGCCCGAGGTACGTCGCCTTCAACGTGGCGAAGCCCGAACGCTTCGGCCGCGTGGCCATCAACCGCCTGACCCTGCCCGCGTCGACCAAACCCTTTGTGCTCTACTGCCGCGTCATGCCGCACTACACGCGCCTGACCTTCACCCGCCGCCAGGAGGACTTCCTGTTCCTCGAACCGGGTCACGCCCACACCATTACCGCGGCGCTCAGCGCCGGCCTGCTGGACGTCCCGGCCTCCGCCTTCCCGGGCTACGCCCCGCCCGCGTCCATCGCCATGGACGTCAACATCCAAGGCGCCGACCAGCTCAGTTTCACCGGCGGCCGGCGCGACGACACCCTGGCCGATCCGGACTCGACGCGCCTGCTGCTGGCCGGCGACAGCGTGACCGCGAACTGGACCGACCTGTCGCGCGAACAGCTGCGCGACGTGCTGCTGGTGATCATCGGCACCCTGATCGCGATCGGCGTCACCTCGCTGGTCGAGGCGGTGAGGCCCTTCGTCGACGGCGAGAAACTGGCCGCCGAGCTGGAATTGATCCGCGAATACGATATTCCCGACAAGGACGAGGCTCCCGCCAAGGACGAAGCGGGCGAGTCCTGATATAGGCAAAGCCGCCGGCCTCCCGGCATATCCTTGTACGGATTAAGTTAGAGACCATCATGGGTTCCGACGCCGGCGAAATACTGATGAGGTCGCTTGCCGGCCTTGGTCTCTTCTTCTTCGGCATCAAGATGATCACGCGGAATTTGAGCGCCATGGCCGGCGATCAGTTCCGGCGGGGGCTCGACAACGCGAGCCGCCGCAACAGCGTCGCGGTCGCGTTCGGCACGGCGTCGGGCTTTGTCACCCAGAGCGGACGCACCACCTCGTTTATCCTGGCGAGCTTCGTGCAAGCGGGCCTGATCGAGGCGCGGCGCGCCATCCCGATCGTGCTGTGGGCCAACTTCGGCTGCACCCTGGTGATCTTCACCGCGGTGTTTCCGATCCAGCTGCTGGCCTTGTTCCTGATCGCCATCGGCGGCGTCGCCGTCGCTTTCGAGCGGCCCAAGCCGCTGCTCACCGCCATATCCGCCGTCTTCGGCCTGGCGCTGATGCTCTATGGCCTGCAGATGATGTCGTCGGCCGCCGCGGTGATGATCAACTTCCCCTGGTTCGCCTCGGCGCTCGCCTTCATCAAGCTCTCGCTGATCTTCGCCTTCCTGATGGGTCTGGTGCTGACCTTCGTCGCCCAGTCGCACATCGCCATCATGCTGATCGCGGTGACCATGGCGTCGAAGCACATCTTCGACTTCGACCAGACCCTGATGGTGATCTACGGCGCCCACATCGGCTCGAGCGTGAACACCTGGGTGGCCGGCGTCCATTTCCAGGGCAAGCCGCGCCAGGTGGTGACCGCTCAGGTGCTCTACAACCTGGTCGGGGTCGGCCTGTTCGTGTTCCTGTTCGTTGTCGAGCAGCTTCTGTTCGGCCGCAGCGTGCTGCTTTCGGGCCTGGTGCACCGCGTTACGACCGCGCCGGGCGTGGACGATGCGCTGGCCGCGGTGCTGCTCAACTTCGTCACGCCGCTCGCGATCAGCGCGGCCTTCCCGCTGTTCTACAAACTCTGCGAACGTCTGGCGCCGCCGCAACATCACGAGGAGCTGGGCAAGCCCGAGTATCTGCGCGACGAGGTGAGCGGCAATTCGGTGGCGACCCTGATCCTGGTCGAGAAGGAGCAGCTTCGTCTGCTGAAACGCCTGCCCGCCTACTGCGCCTGGAGCCGAGGCGAAGGCCAGGACGGTCCGGCGCCGCGCGCCTACCACGACGCCTTCCTTCAGGTGAACAAGCACATCCAGCGTTTCCAGACCGCGCTGTTGTCACAGCGGATGTCGCCTGAAGACACCGAGTGGCTGTTGAACCAGCAGCGCCGCCAGGAACTGCTCGTCGCGCTCGATGAGACCTGTCTCGAACTGTCCGAAGCCGCCGGCAAGCTGGGCCCCGAGGCGGAGCACATCCGCCTTGTCGTCGTCGAGGCGCTCGACACCTTCCTGCTCACCGCGGTCGATGCCGCCGATCGCCAGGACAGCCAGGAGCTCGACCTGCTCGACACCATGACCCGCGACCGCGGACCGGCCATGGAGCGGCTGCGCAATCGCTACCTGACCACCGCCGACCGGATCGCCGCCGACGAGCGCAATCGCGTGCTGCAGATCACCAGCCTGTTCGAGCGCGGCGCCTGGTGTCTGAACCGCTTCGCCGCCCTGTTGCGTCAGGCCCCCGGATTCAGCGCCACGCCTCAGGCCGACGCGGCGACCCAACCCCTGCCGGCCGCGACCGCCGCCTGACCGGGCCTATCCGGACGGTTGTTCTTGTTTTGTTCGCATTGACCCGCTATCCTCCGCTCGACTGCGGGAGGATGCGACCATGCTCAGCTATGTGACCATCGGGGCGAAGGATCCCGACGAGGCGGTGAAGTTCTATGACGCGGTCTTGAAGCCGCTGGGCGTCGAGCGCGCCTTCTTCCAGGGCGGCTGGGCCGGCTATGCGCCCGGCGGCGATCCGGAGAAGGTCAGCCTCATGGTGTGCACGCCGAGCAACGGCGAACCGGCGCGCGGCGGTAACGGGATCATGATCGGCCTCAGCGCCGACACGCCCGAACAGGTCGACGCCTTTTACGCCGCCGCCATGGCCAACGGCGCCACCGACGAAGGCCCGGCCGGTCCGCGGCCTCAGTACGGGCCGACCTACTACCTCGCCTATGTCCGCGATCCGACCGGCAACAAGCTCGCCGTCATGTGCAAGAGCTATCAGGCGCCGGCGTAGAGCCGCGTCGCCGCGCGCTACTGCGGCAGGGTCTTGCCGAAGGCGCCGCCGGCGGTGGTCAACGCCTCCACCGCGCGATGGTCCTTGGCCAGGATCAGGGCCACGGTCTGCTGGTCGTTGGGGTTCGACATCTCGTCGAGGCCTCGCACGGCGGAAGCGGCCATGGCGCGGGCTGCATCGCTGCGTCCCGCAGCGGCCAGGGCATAGGCCTGGGCGTCGCGCCACATCAGTTTCGCCACCGGGTCGTCCGGCTCGGGCGCGAGGGCTGCGGCGTCGGCCAGGCGCGCGGCGAGCTTGGGGTCGGAGGCGACCAACGCCGCTTCGGTCTTCAACCGCTGGGCGGGGGTGAGCGAAGCGTCCTCCACCGGCACCACTGCGCGCCAGGCGCCGGATGAGGCGTGGGAGTCGCCGCGGGCCTTGGCGGCTTCGTCGGCCGCGCCGCAGGCTTCGAGCGCGGCGGCGGCGCGTTCGCGGAAGGCGTCGCGCACGTCGTCGACCGGGATCGGATCGCCGGAAAAGTCCACGCCGAACCAGGGGCTGAGCGGCACCTGCGAGCCCTGATAGCGGCGCTTCCACGCGACCACCTGGGCGGCGGCGGAATCGCCCGCGGTCTGCAAGGCGCGGTGCGCGTCACGGCAGGCTTCGTCGTTTTCACCGATGGCGGCCAGCGCTTGGGACGCGGCGGCGAGGCCCGCACTGCGCTCGGCGCGATCGCCGCCGTCGGCGGCCGCCGCAAAGGCCTGGGCGCTCGACAGGGCGCCCGCGTGATCGCCGGCGCGATTGAGCAGGGCGATGGCCAGGGTCTGGGTCTGCGGATCGCCGGCCCCCAGCGCCGCGTGCGCCGCCGCAGCCGCGCGCGTCTTGTCGCCCGCCGCGAGCCACGCATCGCCGATAGCGAGCTCGGCCTTCACCTTGTCGCGGCCTTCGCCGTGTGCAGCGACCAGCGCCTGGGCGTCGGCGGGACGGCCGAGCGCCGCAAGGATGCGCGCGACCGCGCTCCAGTGACGGGCTTCCTCGGCCGGATCGGCCTTCAACCGGTCGAGCGCTGCGGCGGCCGCGGCGCCGTCGCCGGCCCACCAGGCGAACTCGGCGAAGGTCGCGTCGAACGCGGCGGACGGTTTAGTCAGCGCCTGGGCATGGGCAAGCACCGCGCGCGCGCCGATGGGCGCTACGGCGTAGGCGCGACCGGCGGGATGGATCGAGCGCATGGCGCGCAGCAGCATCTGTTCTTCGTCGCCGGGCGTCTTGCCCGCCGCCGCCAGCGGCGCCTGCACGGCCGGATCGGCAAACGGATCGGCCGAGCGGTAGGCCGCCGCCGCCAGGGCAAAGCCGGCGATGCTCGCCGCCGGCATGGTCCGCGTGGTCAACTCCGCGCCGTGGATCGCGGTCTCGCGCTGCCAGGCGACGTCGGTGTCGTTGTCGCGCAGGATCTTGGCGCCCTCGGGATCGACTTCTTCGAGGGCTGCGATGTCGTTGTCGGACGGGATCGCGTGCAGGTCGGACAGGACGCCGCCCATCGGGCGCACCTGGCTCGCGAGCTTTACTGCGCGCTCCACGTCGCCGCTCTCGACCAGATCGTCCATCCGCTCGGTCCACGGCAGGGCGCCCGTCCCCTCGATCGCCTTGCCCATGATGCACAGCGACGGATCGGCAGCCCTCAGACAACCGGTGTAGGTGACGCCGGCGTGGGCAGGACTCGTGAGGAACGCGAGCGCGAACAGCGATGCGGCAGCAAACGCACCACCCTTCAATTTCCGCTCATCCCGGCGAACGCCGGGACCCAGATCGTATGGCTCCGCACTCGAAAGATTCTGCGTTGGCGCTCTGAATATCAAGGCACAGTGCTTTATGATCTGGGTCCCGGCATTCGCCGGGATGAGCGGGGATTTTTGTGTTGACCCGCCCGCACCGTTCATCCCGCGAGCGCCGCTTTCACCGCCGCGATTCCGTCCGCGGCCTTTGACGCGTCGGGGGCGCCGCCCTGGGCGAAGTCCGGTTTGCCGCCGGCGCCTTGGCCGCCCATGGCGATGACCGCCGCGCGCGCGAGGTCTGCTGCATTGAGGCGCGCGGTCAGGTCCGGCGTCACCGCCACCGTCACCGCCGCCTTGCCGTCGCTGATGCCGACCAGGGCCACGACGCCGGAGCCCAGTTGTTTGCGGAAGTCTTCCGCCACCGGGCGCAACTCCTTGCCGCCGACGCCGTCGAGAACACGGCCCATAAATTTCACGCCGCCGATCTCCTCCGCCTCGGCCTGGCCGCCGCCCGAACCGCCGCCGAGCGCGAGCTGGCGCTTCGCATCGGAAAGTTGCTTTTCCAGGGCGCGGCGCTCGCTGGTCAGCGCCTCGACGCGCGCGGGTACGTCGGCGATCTGCACCTTGAACTGATCGGCCACGCTCTTGGCGACGGCGGCCTGATCCAGCAGATAGCGGCGCGCCGCTTCGCCGGTGAGGGCCTCGATGCGGCGCACGCCGGCGGCGATGCCGCCTTCGGAGACGATCTTGAACAGGGCGATGTCGCCGGTGCGCGCCACGTGGGTGCCGCCGCAGAGTTCGATCGAATAGGCGTCACCGCCCTCGCCGTCCCGGCCCGCCAGCGCGCGGCCGAGGGTGAGCACGCGCACCTCCTCGCCGTATTTTTCGCCGAACAGCGCCATGGCGCCGGCCTCCATGGCCGCCTGGGGCGCCATGAGTTTAGTTTCCGCGGGGACGTTCTGGCGGATCACTTCGTTCACCTCGGCCTCGAGGCTGTCCAACTCGTGCGGCGAAAGCGGGGCGCCGTGGGAGAAGTCGAAGCGGATGCGCTCGCCGTCCACCATCTGGCCCTTTTGGGTCACGTGCGGGCCCAGCACGTTGCGAAGTGCGGCGTGCAGCAGGTGGGTGGCGGAATGGTTGGCGCGGGTGCGCCGGCGGCGTTCGGCATCGACGCTAAGCTGCACGCGATCGCTGACAGAAAGCTTGCCGAACACGATCTGCAGCTTGTGAACGTGCAGGTCGCCGGCCTGTTTGTGCGTGTCGAGCACCACTGCCTTGCCGCCGGGCCACTCCGCCCCGCCCGTGTCGCCGGCCTGGCCGCCGCTTTCCGCGTAAAAGGGGGTGACGTCGAACAGCACGTCCACGGTCTGACCCGCTTCAGCACTGTCACTCGCCTGTCCGTCGGCGACGATCGCAAGCGTCTCGCCCGAGCCGTCGACGTGGTCGTAGCCGCTGAACCGCGTCGGACCGAAGCGTTCGCGCAACGCGAGCCACTCGCCGGCCTGGGCCTTTTCGCCGGAGCCCTTCCAGTTCTCGCGGCCGCGACGCCGCTGTTCCTCCATCGCCGACTGGAAGGCGTCGACATCGACCCCGAAACCGCGGCGGCGCGCTTCGTCCTGGGTCAGGTCGAGGGGGAAGCCGTAGGTGTCGTAGAGCTTGAACGCCGTGTCGCCCGAGAACAGGCCGCCCTCGCCCAGGCCTTCGGCCGCTTCATCGAAAAGGCTCATGCCGCGACCCAGCGTGGTGCGGAAGCGTTCTTCCTCCTGGCGCAGGGTGTCGGCGATGGCGTGTTCGCCGCGCTTCAGTTCGGGGAAGGCCTGACCCATCTCCGCGGTCAGCGTCGGCACGAGGCGGTACATCAAAGGCTCGGTCGCGCCGAGCAGGTGCGCGTGGCGCATGGCTCTGCGCATGATGCGGCGCAGCACATAACCGCGGCCTTCGTTGGACGGCGTGACGCCGTCGGCGATCAGGAAAGATGACGCACGCAAGTGATCGGCGATGACGCGATGCGACGGCGCGTGCTCGCCCTCGGCCTTCACCCCGGTCAGCTCGACCGACGCGGCGATCAGGGTCTTGAACAGGTCGATGTCGTAGTTCGAATTGACGCCCTGCATGACCGCGGCGGTGCGCTCCAGGCCCATGCCGGTGTCGATGGATGGCTTTGGCAGGGCCTCACGCTCGCCGTCGGCGAACTGTTCGTACTGCATGAACACCAGGTTCCAGATCTCGACCCAGCGGTCGCCGTCCTCGTCGGGCGAGCCGGGCGGGCCGCCGGGGATGTGGTCGCCGTGATCGAAGAAGATCTCGCTGCACGGGCCGCACGGACCGGTGTCGCCCATGGACCAGAAGTTGTCCGAGCCGGCGATGCGGATGATGCGGCTGTCCGGCAGGCCCGCGATCTTTTTCCAGAGGTCGAAGGCTTCGTCGTCGTCGATGTAGACGGTGGCGAGCAGCCGGTCCTTCGGGATGCCGAAGTCCTTGGTCACCAGCTCCCAGGCCAGCTCGATCGCGCGGTCCTTGAAATAGTCGCCGAAGGAGAAGTTCCCCAGCATCTCGAAGAAGGTGTGGTGGCGCGCGGTGTAGCCCACGTTGTCGAGGTCGTTGTGCTTGCCGCCGGCGCGCACGCACTTCTGCGAGGTGGTCGCGCGCGGGGACGGCGGCGTCTCCTTGCCGGTGAACACGTTCTTGAACTGCACCATGCCCGCGTTGGTGAACAGGAGCGTCGGGTCGTTCTGCGGCACCAGGGGGGCCGAGGCCATGACCTCGTGTCCGTTGCGCTCGAAGAAGCCGAGGAAGGCGCTGCGGATTTCATTGACGGACGGCATGGCGGGCTTGAGCTTTCGGGTCTTGGGAAGGGGCCGGGCGAGGCCCGGCGCAGGCCAGGACATATAGAGACGGCCATAAGGCCAAGCCAAGCCTTTTGGCCGCCCTACCCGAGCGGCGGCGGCCGGCGGAAAAACGACGCCCCAAACGCACAGGAGGCGCCCGTGGGAGCGGGCGCCTCCGTTCATGAGCCGCGGCAAGGACGCGGGGGTTGGCTGGCGGGTCGCGTCCCCGCCGCGCTCACAAGGCCGGCCGCCGTCCGGGGGAACGGCGTATCCGGGTGCAGCTTGATCAGGCCTCCTCGGTCCCCTCCGCGTCGGGTTCCGGGGTTCCCAGCAGTTCCTCGGCCAGGACGTTCGACTGGTTGCGCACGGCCTTCTCGATCTCGGCGGCCACGTCGGGGTTGGCCTTCAGGAAGTCGCGGACGTTTTCGCGGCCCTGGCCGATGCGCGTGGAGTTGTAGGAGAACCAGGAGCCCGACTTCTCCACCACCCCAGCCTTGACGCCCAGGTCGATGATCTCACCGATCTTGGAGATGCCTTCGCCGTACATGATGTCGAACTCGACCTCGCGGAACGGCGGGGCGACCTTGTTCTTCACCACCTTCACCCGGGTCGAGTTGCCCACGATCTCATCGCGGTTCTTGATCGAGCCGGTGCGGCGGATGTCGAGACGGACCGAGGCGTAGAACTTCAGCGCATTGCCGCCGGTGGTCGTCTCGGGCGAGCCGTACATCACCCCGATCTTCATCCGGATCTGGTTGATGAACAGCACGATGCACTTGGACTTGGAGATCGAAGCGGTGAGCTTGCGCAGCGCCTGGCTCATCAGGCGCGCCTGCAGGCCGGGCAGGCTGTCGCCCATCTCGCCTTCGATTTCCGCCCGCGGCGTCAGCGCCGCGACCGAGTCGATCACGATGATGTCCACCGCGCCGGAGCGCACCAGGGTGTCGGTGATTTCGAGCGCCTGCTCGCCGGTGTCGGGCTGCGACACCAGCAGGTCGTCGAGATTGACGCCGAGCTTTTGCGCGTAGCCGGGATCGAGCGCGTGTTCCGCGTCCACGAAGGCCGCGACGCCGCCCGCCTTCTGCACTTCCGCCACGGTGTGCAGCGCGAGCGTCGTCTTGCCGGAGGATTCCGGACCGAAGACTTCGACCACCCGTCCGCGCGGAAGACCGCCGATGCCGAGCGCCATGTCGAGACCCAGCGAGCCGGTGGAGACGGATTCGATCTCCACCACCTTGCCCCCGGTGCCCAGCTTCATCACCGAGCCCTTGCCGAACGCCCGGTCGATCTGCGCCAGCGCCGCTTCCAGCGCGCGCTGCTTGTCGCCTTCGTCCTTGTTGTTACCCACCAGTTTTAACGCCGCCGCCTGAGCCACTGAGGACCTCCCCTATCGCACGATTCCAAACCCGCCGCCGGGAGAACCCTCCCCGAGCCAGGATTGAACCGTACGCGGTTTGTTCTCTGTTCGCAAGATGTTCTCATTATTTATTTTTCTTATTTATCTTCATATAGTTATGCCTTGTCGACGCCCTCCGGCGAGCCGCCGGACTACAGAATGCACGACGCTCCGTCGTCGGGGTTGATGCGCACCGTATCGCCCGCCTTCACCGTTACCCGCCGCACGCACATCGCCGACTGGCCGCCGGGCGCGACGTCGATGAAGTGGAGCGAATAGTCGCCGGGCGCGATCTGCGGAACATCGGCGCAGGCGCCGGGCTTCAGGGTCGCATCCACCACGACGTTGGCGCCGCCGTTCGTCGGTTCGAACATCACGCCTTCGACGTCGACCTTCATGTCGCTGCACACGCGCACCGAACTTGGCGCGTCGCCGGCGATCGCCAAGGCGAAGATCGCAACCAACATCGTCGTTCTCCTAGGGCTTCACGAACACCGCTTTCGGCATCATCACGTGGGCGCCCTTGTTGCGGTCCACCACCTCGGTGACGTCGAGGTCGCCGGCGACGGAGGTGAGCATATAGGCGTCGTCGCGGCTCAGCCCTTTTTCGCTGACCAGGAAATCGACCATCTCGCGCACCGCCTTGTGCGCGGCGATGGACAGGTCGTCGTCGAAGCCCATGGCGATGTAGTGGGTCGGCGTTTCGGCGCGCGGGTACTTGATGTGCAGGTCCTTGCGCACCACGAAGCGGATGTGGCCGACGAGGGAGGTTTCCATGGCGGTGACGTCCACCTCGCCGTTGCCCTGGCCCGCGTGGCCGTCGCCGATCTCGAACAGCGCGCCCTTCACCCACACCGGCAGATACAGCGTCGTGCCCGCCACCAGCTCCTTGTTGTCCATGTTGCCGCCGATGAAGGTGGGCGGGGTGGAATCATAGCGGCCGATATCAACGGGCGGCGCCACGCCCATACTGCCGAAAAACGGATGCAGCGGCACATCGACGCCCGGCGCGAAGTGCGCGACCATGCGCTCGCGGTCGAGCGGAATGATTTTCATCCGCGCGTAGGGAAACTCCTCGGTGAGAATCCCCAGGCCGTAACGAAAGCCGTTGTAGGCGTACGGGATCGCCAGATCGATGCGGTCGATGTGAACTTCCAGCGTGTCGCCGGGCTCGGCGCCGTCGATGTAGACGGGACCGGTCAGGATGTGGCCGCCCGGTCCGCGGTCGGTGACCTTGTCGTAGAGCAGGCGCAGACTGGGCTCGACGTCTTCCGGCTTCACGCCGCCGCGCTCGAGCGCGGTCGGGCTCGAGGTCAGCACCGTGTCGAACACCACCGTGTCGCCCGACTTCACGTGCAGCGCCGGCGCATGCCTGGCGTCGTAGTTGCCCCACGCCACCGTCTCCGGCGTCGCGTGCAGCGCGTAGGTCTGGGGCCCCGCGTCCGGCTTCGCCTGGGCGGCGGCGATCCCCGGCCCCGCCGCGATCAACGCCGCGACGCAGACTGCCTTGAGCACATCCATGAGCGTCCTCCCTTTCCAGCAGCAAAGACCCGGACGCCGGCGGACGCAAGCGGCCGGCCTGTCAGACCTTGCTGCGTCCGGCGAAGAAGAACAGCGCCAGGCCCGCCACCACAGCGATGCCGCCGTAAAGCGCCCACTCACGCTGGCCCATCATGAAGCTGCGCGAGAGGATGTTGCCCTGCGGGATCAGACTGAGCCCCTGCAGGACCCAGATCCCGCCCATGATGATGACCAAAACCCCCAGGAATTGCAGCGCCTTCATCGTTCGTCCCCCACCGACGGCAGCTTAGTCCGGAGCGCCGAGCGCGCGCTTGCGCTTCCAGTTGTCGATCTGCTTTTCGAGCAGGCTCAGCGGCATCGAGCCGCCGTTCAGCACCGCGCCGTGGAAACCCTTCAGGTCGAAGGCCGTCCCCAGCTCCTTCGCCGCCTTGTCGCGCAGCGCCGCGATCACCGAGTGGCCGATCTTGTAACTGCACGCCTGGCCCGGCCACGCGGCATAGCGTTCGACCTCGTTGACCGCCGCACCCTTGGTGCGTCCGCAATTGTCGATCAGGTACTGAATGCCCTGTTCGCGCGTCCAGCGCTTGGCGTGGATCCCGGTGTCGACCACCAGGCGGCACGCACGGAACAGCAGGCTCTGATACATGCCGATGCGGCCGAGCTTGCCGTCCGCGTCGTCGCCGTAGGCGCCGATCTCGCCCGCGAGCTGTTCGGCGTAGAGCGCCCAGCCTTCGTTGTAGACGGGGAAGCCCGCGGTCTTGCGATAGTCCGGCAGGTCCTTCTCTTCGCGCACCAGCGAGATCTGGAAGTGATGGCCTGGAATGCCCTCGTGATAGGTCAGCGTCGGCAGGCCCCACTTGGGCCAGTTCGCCGTGTCTTCCAGGTTGATGTAGTAGGCGCCCGGCCGCGACCCGTCGAGTGGCGCGGCGTTGTAGTAGCCGAGCGGCGCGCCCGCTTCGATATAGGCCGGCACGCGGCGGATCTCGAGTTTCGCCGTCGGAACCGTTTTGAACGCGTGCGGCAGGCGCGGCGTCATGTCGGCGACCAGCGTGTTCAGATAGGCGATGATCTGCGCCTTGCCCGCCTCGGTGTTGGGATAGAGATATTTCGGGTCGCTGCTCAGGTGCGAGATACGCTCGCCCACCGTGCCGGTAGTCAGACCCTGCGCTTGCAACAGCGTATCGAGCCCGGCCTGCAGGTCCTTCACCTGGGTCAGGCCGATATTGTGCACGTCCTCGCCGGTGACCTTCAAGGTCGTGGCCGCGAGCAGCGCCTCTTCGTAATAGTTGTCGCCGTCGGGCAGACGCCAGCAACCGGCGTCGTGCACCGCCGTACCCGCGACGGCCTGCAGCGCCGCGATCTGACGGCCGAGCGCGGGAACGACTTCAGCGGTGAAGATCTGCGCCGCCTGACCTTCGGGATCGCCCAGGCCCTTCGCCTTGGCGCGATCGGCGACGCTGCGCACCAGAATGCTCGTCGACGCCGATGCGCCGGCCAGCTTCTTCAGATTGCCGATGGTTTCGGCGATGATGAAGTCCGGCGGCGTCGCACCCAGGCCGACGTCGTGTTTGAAATAGGTCGTCTGCTGGTCGAGGGCGACGGCGAACCCTTTCAGGCGCGAAAGATAGGTGTCGACGTCTTCCTTCGCTTCGATCTTGTGGTCCTTGGAGAGGAAGTCGGGCACGGTGTAGTAGGCGCCGGTCAGCTGGCTCAATACATAGGGCGCCATACGTCCGCCGGTCGCGCCGTATTTGAAGCGTTCGTCCGCGTCCTGGGCCAACTCCATCCGGAACATCGAAATGTCGAGGCTGAGCGCGCCCGCGTTCGACAGTTGGTCGCGATTGAACAGCTTCAGGGTGTTCAGGTTCTGAATGTTGTTGTCCCGATCCGCTTCGGCGCCTTCGAGCGAATAGTCGTCGAGCTTGCCGCGCAGTTTCGCCAGCGGCCCCTTGTCGAGACCGAGCGACGTCGCGCGTTCGGGATGCATCGACACCAGGTGCTCGAACTGACGCTTCAGCACGATGTTGAGCTGGCCGTCGGCCATCTCCGACACGGTCTGAGCCAGGGCGCCGGGGGCGGCTACACCCAGGGCGGCGAGGCCCGCCCCTGCGGCCAGCACCTTGCGACGATCGAGCATGCGGAGTTCCCCTGGAGCTGAAAAGCGAACGCGATCCCCGCGCGTGGCCGGGTCAATGGATCGGTGGGCATAGGGGCTCGCCGCCGCCTAAATCGCAAGCGAAATCGGCTCTTACGCGACGCCGGCGGCCCAGTCGTTGATTCGGCGCTCCAGGACCTCCAGGGGCATGGCGCCCGAGAGCAGGCCCGCGTCGTGGAACTGCCGGATGTCGAAGCGGTCGCCGAGTTTGGCCTTGGCGGCCGCGCGCAGGCGCAGCCACGTGACCTTGCCGATCATGTAGCTGCAGGCCTGGCCCGGCCACACGCAGTAGCGCTCGACCTCGGTGGTGGCGACGGTCTCCGGGTCGCCGATGGTCTCGACATAGTACTTGATCGCCTGTTCGCGGCTCCAGGCCTTGGCGTGCATGCCGCTGTCGACCACCAGGCGCACCGCGCGGAAGATCGCGTCGTGTAGATAGCCGATGCGTCCGAACGGATCGTCGGCGTACATGCCCATCTCGTCGGCGAGCTGTTCGGAATAGAGCGCCCAGCCCTCGCCGTAGCCCGAAAACCAGACGACCTTGCGGATCATCGGTATGCCCTGCGCCTCGAGCGCCAGGGTGCCCTGCAGGTGGTGGCCCGGAATCCCCTCGTGATAGGTGAGCGTCGGCAGGGTCCACTTGGGCACCTCCGCCGTGTCGCGCAGGTTGATGTAGTAGGCGCCCGGACGCGATCCGTCCAAGGTGCCCGGATTGTAATAGCCGCCCGGCGCGCCGGCTTCGATCGGCGGCGGCACGCGGCGAATGTCGAGCCCGGCCTTAGGCAGCGCGCCGAAATACTGCGGCAGTTTCGCCGACACCGTCTTCACCAGCCCGTTGAGATAGGCCAGCAACTGCGCCTTGCCCTCGTCGGTGTTGGGGTAGATGAAGCGCGGATCCTTGAACAAGGCCGCCATGCGCGCACCGACCGTGCCCTGGCTCATGCCCTGGCTCTTGAACATGCGGTCCGCATCGGCCGACAGCGTGCCCACCAGTTCGAGACCCAGCTTGTGAATCTCGTCGGGGCTCATGTTCGAGGTGGTGTAGTACTTGGTCCCGAAACCGTAATAGGCCGCGCCGTCCGGCAGACGTGAGACGCCGGCCGTATGCACCGCGTGCGGACGCCACGATTCAAACAGACCGATCTGGCGATCCAACGCCGCGAACACCGGTCCGTCGACGAGGCTCCTGGCGCGGCCGCCCCAGTCGCCCTCGATGTGCTTCTCCGCCGTGCGGCGCACCACCGAACCCACCAGCGTGGTCTTGTCCGCGGGCGTGGAGCGCAGCGCCTTCATCTGAATCAGCGCCTTGTCGATGACGAAGTCCGGCGGAATCACGCCCGCCGCGCCATCCGCCTTGGCGCGATCGGTCTCTTCATCCATCACGGTGGCGAATTGCGCCAGGCGCGAAAGGTAGGCTTCCGCGTCGGCGGCGGTGGCAATCGAGTGCTGGCTGTCGAGGAAGTCCGGCACGCTCTGATAGGCGCCCGACAGTTGGCTCAGAATGTACGGCGCGGGATAGCCGCTCTGACCGTACTTGAACCGCTCGGCGCCGGACAGCCCGACGTCGCCCACATAGTAGATCGTGTCGTAGTTCACCGCCGCCATGCCGGCGAGCTTGGACCGGTCGACGGTCTTCAGGTCGGCCAGCCATTTCTTTTGCAGCCCGATGGAGCGGTCGACGTGCGCCTGCGACACGTCGTCGAGCTTGGACTTGGCCCAGGCGCCCTCGCCCTGGTCGAGACCGAGGCTGGTCATGCCTTGCGGCGACTCTTTCAGCTGCTCCTTGAAAATGCGGTCGAGCACCGCGTTCAATTTGACGGCCTCGGACGGATCGCCGTCGCCCTGGGTTGCGGCGAAGGCGAGGTGCGGCGTGAGCGCGGCGGCGCAAGCGGAAACGGCCAGGAACAGACGGCGGTCGAGCATGGATGTCCTCAGGGATTAATCACCGCGCCGCAGCGCAAGCGGACCGGACCCTCCTACCGTGGCAGGTCTAAGGCAAGGGCTGGCACCAGCCTGGGTCATAGACGGCCCGGGAGGCCCGATCAGCGCCCCCTCGAATCGCCCCCAGAGGTTGCACGGGCGCGCCGGGCCTGCTTGGGTGCCGGCGTCGCGTGTCGAGGGGGCAAGCGTGCGCGGAACACCGATCATCCTGGCGGGCGTGCTGAGCGCCTTTGCGCTTGTCGCCGCCCCCGCAAGGGCGGACCCGCCCGCTGCGGCGGCCACGCCCTCGATCTCGGACCATCTTCCCGAGTTTGAGCGTCTTCAGGGCGCCGGCGACTGGAAAGGCCTGGAGGCGGCCGCACGCGCCGCCCTCGCCAACTTCGAGACCCGGCTCGGACCCTCTTCGCCGCAGACCGCCTATGCCGCGGAGTGGGTCGCGCTGGCGCTCGGCAGCGAGGGGCGTTTCCCCGAAGCAGAAAGCCTGCTGCGGCGCGCTCTGCGGATCATACAGACAACGTCGGCGGGGCGCGACGATCCGGAAGTGGCGACGGCGCTTTTCTATCTCGGCTCCACCATCGACGCCGAAAATCGGCATGCCGACGCCGAGCCGATACTGCGGCGGGCTCTAGCGATTGATGAGAAAGTATTCGGTCCGGATCATCTGGCGGTGAGTCGCGATCTGAAGGGCCTCGGCGCGGCGCTCGGCGCCCAGGGCCGCAACGCCGACGCGGAACCGCTGTTTCGGCGCGATCTCGCGATCATCGAGAAGACGTACGGTCCGGAGCACCCGGCGGTCGCGTCCAGCCTGAGCAACCTCGCCGTCGCGCTGACCCGTCTTCACCGCTTGGACGAGGCCGAGACCGTCGCCCGGCGCGCCCTCGCCATCGACGAAAAGGCGCTGGGACCGGATCACCCGATCCTCGCGCGCGACCTCGACAATCTTGCCGCGATCCTCGAGCTCCTTGGCCGTATGCCCGAAGAAGAGCCGGTGCGCCGGCGCGCGCTGGCGATCGAGGAAAAGGCAGTCGGTGCGGACAATCCCGCCCTCCTGGCGGATCTGGAGGCCCTCGGTGGAACGCTGCAGGATCTCGATCGCTACCCAGAGGCCGAGGCGCTGTTTCGCCGCGAGGTGGCGATCAGCGAGAAAGCAACAGGACCCGATAATCCGGCGACGGCGCCGGCATTGATCGACGTGGCCACCATCCTGCGGCTTCAGGGCCGCTACCGCGAAGCCGAAGCGTTCGCCCGACGTGCGCTCACCATCGACGAGAAGGCGTTCGGTCCGAAACATATGGGCGTCGCCAGAGCGTTAGAGGCGCTCGCTTACATCGTCGAAGGAAAGAGCTACTCGGAGGCGGAGGCGTTGTTGCGGCGCGCCCTTAAGATCCGCGAGGCCCTGGCGCCCGACGACCCCGATACGGCGGGGGTCGAACGGAACCTAGCGTTTGCTCTTGCGCAGCAGGGCCGCAACGCGGACGCAGAAGCGCTCGATCAGCGCGCCTTGGCCGCGGATGAAAAAACGTTCGGGGGGCGGGGCCATCCGAGCGTCGCCGCAGATCTCAGCGCCATTGCGGACATTCACCTGAACGAAGGCGACTATCCCCAAGCGGAAGCCCTTTTCCGCCGCGCGCTGGCGATCGACGAGAAGGCGCTCGGGGCAGACAATTCGGCGGTCGCAGCGGACCTGAACAATCTGGCCAACGCGCTGGCCGATCTCGGTCACGATACCGACGCGGAGCCGCTCATGCGTCGCGCCTTGGAGATCGGCGAGAAGACGCTCGGGCCGGATCATCCGATGGTGGCGGATCGACTGAGCAATCTCGCCGACCTTTTGGTGCACGAAGGACGCTATGCCGAGGCGGAGCCGCTCATCCGGCGCGCGTTGGCGATCACGGAAAAGGCATTCGGGCCGGACCAGCCTGCAATGGCGCTCGAACTCGATAACCTCGCGCAGGCCGTTCGCAGCCAGGGACGACCGACCGAGGCGGAAACGCTGTTCCGGCGCGCGTTGGCGATCGACGAGAAGCGCGATCCGAACGGACCGGATATCGCGCGAGACCTCGACGAGCTCGCCGGCCTGCTCATCGACCTGGGACGCAACAAGGAAGCCGAAGCGCTCTACCGGCGCGAACTGGCGATCAGCGAGAATGCGCGGGGCCCTGACCATCCCGACGTCGCGGGGAACCTGAACGGTCTCGCCGGTGCGTTGGCGCTTCAGGGTCGCTATGCCGAAGCGGCGCCTCTGCTGCGCCGCGCCTTGGGGATCGATGAGAAAAACATGGGGGCCGAGTCTCCAAATGTGGCGACGGTTCTGACCAACCTCGGCCGATTGAGCCGCTCCACCGACGATGCGCCGGGCGCGGCCGCCGCTTACCGGAAAGCTTGCCGGATTTTGCGGCAGTCCCCTGGCCTCGACTCGGCCAGCGAAGACGCGCGCGAGACCTCGCAGGACTCGCTGGCGAATTGCAACGGCGACCTTTCCTTGTCGCTTTGGGCGTGGGCCGCCAAGGGCGGCGGCGACAAGACCGATCAACCGGCGGCGTTGCGCGCCGAGGCGTTCCAGTCGGGGCAACAGGCGTCGGCGAACGACGCCAGCGCCGCCCTGGCGCAAGCTTCAGCACGATCGCTTGCAGAAAAATCAGGCGTGGGCGACCAAGCCGCGCACTATGAAGCGGCGCTTGTGGAGCTTGACGAGCTCAACCAGGCATTTGCCCGAGCGGCGGCAGACGCCAAAGGCGACGAGCGCCAAACGAAACTCAATGCTCAACGCGACGCGCTCGAAGCGCGCATAGAGACGCTCAAAGCGGAACTGAAGACTAAGGCTCCAGCGTACTGGGATTATCGTTCGCCTGAGCCGTTGAAGGCCGAAGCCCTGCAAGCACCCTCCGGCAACGACGCAAAACTGCTGCACCCCAACGAAGCGGTGGTGCTGTGGTTGGTCGCGCCGGGGAAGGACAAGGGCCTGGTGTTCGCCGTCTCCAAGACCGGCTTCGCCTGGGCGGAAATGGGTTTGGACGGCGCCGACATCGAAGATCGCGTCGAGAATCTCCGTTGGCGCATCGATCCCAGCGCCTTCTCGCGCGGCGCCGGACGATCCGAAGGCGGACACGCAGAGCCTTTCGACCGCGCGATTGCGCACGAACTCTATGTCGCCCTGTTGGGCGATCCGAAAATACAGGCGGTGATCAATGGCGCGGGCATCGACACTTTGATCGTCGCGCCGTCAGGACCGCTGACGAGTCTGCCGCCCAGTCTGTTGGTGGTGGACGCGCCGCAAGGACGCGACGACGATCCCGCCGCGCTGGCGGCGACCCACTGGCTGATCCGCGACAAAGCACTGGCGGCGCTTCCGGCGATCTCGTCGCTGCGCACCCTGCGTCAACTGTTGCCCGCGTCGCGCTCGGCGCCCGATCGCAAGCTGCTGGCCCTCGCCGATCCGGATTTCGCCGGCGCCGGCGTCCTGCCCGAACCTCCTGCGTCCCCGTCGTCCGCCACGGCGCAAAAGCCCCTGCCGGGAGCGCGGGCCTTCGAACGCGACGGCCGCGGGACCGATACGCTCCGGACCCTGCCGCCGCTCTACGGCACCTTGGCCGAGGGGCGCACCCTGGCCAGCGTCATCGATCCCGGCGACCCCGACGCGTTGCTGCTGGGTCCCGATGCGTCGAAGACCAATCTGTTGAAACGCGCCGCCGACGGCTCGCTCGCGCGGACCCAGGTGCTGGTGTTCTCCACCCACGGCCTGCTGACCGACGACTTCTCCGGATTGACCGAACCGGCGCTCGCGCTTGCGGCGCCGCCGAAAGTCGGCGCGGACCCGAGCGACGACGGCCTGCTCAAGGCCTCGGACGCCGCAGCGTTGACGCTGAATGCGGACTGGGTCGTGCTGTCGGCCTGCAACACCGCGGGCGGCCAAGCCAAAGGCGCCGACGGCCTGTCCGGTCTCGCACGCGCCTTCTTCCACGCGGGGGCCTCGACCCTGCTCGTTTCGCACTGGCGCGTCGACGATCAGGCGACCGAACAACTGATCACCGACACCTTCCGCCAGCGCGCGGCCGGTAAGCCCAAGGCCAAGGCGCTGCAGTCAGCCATCCTGCAGATGTTGGACGAGCCCGCCCGCACGCACGTCGAGCCGCGTTACTGGGCGCCCTTCGTGGTGGTCGGCGAGCCCGAGTAGATCACCTCGCGGGCGGCTCGGCAGGCGGGTCGGATGACGCCGGCGCCGCGATCGGGTGCGCGCGGGGCGGGCTTCCGTATTTGTTGTCGCCCGGCTCCCCAGGCGTGAGGCCCATCCACAGCAGGAACGCCACACCGACCAGGAGGGACACGCCGCAGGCGGTCAGGAAACCGCCCAGGCTCGCCAGCACCGAAAAGCTGGTGCCGCTGTCCTCGCCGTTCACCAGGCCGGTGACGATCGCCATGCCGCCCATCACCACCGCGGCGATGACCGGGATCAGCCACACGCCGTAGGGAACGGCGATCAGCCAGGCGCGCTTGCCCATGTCGTGCAGGCGTTTGCTGTAGAGACAGACCCAGCAGTAGGTCGAGGCCAGCACCAGAAGCCAGCCGACGGGCGGAACCAGCAGGATCAACAGATCCGCCGCGGCGAGGATCAGGAACCCGATCCAGAAGTCCTCACGATTCACCCGACCCTGGGGCGACAGCAGAAGCGCTCTGAAATCCATCGCGATCCTCCAACCCCGCAACGGGGACGTAGGCTTCAAACGCGCGAGGCGCAATCTCCGCCCCCTGGGCGGAGACCGCTCGCGTGAGCGAGCAGAGGCCGGCAGCGGGCAGACCGTTCGACGGGCGCGCACTTGAGCAACATCATCAAGCGTAGCGGCGGCGGCCCCTTCTGCCGGCTTTCGCCGGCGGTCTCCGCCCAGAGGGCGGAGAGGCGCGTCACGCCGCGCGGAGTTCTTCCTTCACGCGCTCGGCGAGGGTCTTGATGTCGAGGGGCTTGGGCAGGAAGGAGATGTTGGCTTCGCCTTCCAGCAGGTCGGAGAACTCGGCCTCGGCGTAGCCCGAGATGAACATTACCGGCGCCGCACCCAGGTATTTGCGCGCCAGCTTCAACAGCGACGGACCGTCCATGCCCGGCATGATCACGTCGGAGATCATCATGTCGATGCCGCCGGAGTGTTCTTCCGCCAGCGCCAGGGCTTCCTCGCCGTCGCAGGCCTCGATCACCTCATAGCCGCGTTCGCGCAACAGCCGCGCGGCGATGTCGCGCACCCGGTCCTCGTCCTCGACGAACAGGATCTTGCCGGCGCCCGACAGATCGCGCGCGGGGGAACGCGGCGCGGCAGTCCCGGCGGCGACCGGCGCGGGCGCTTCAACCGGCGGCGCGGCATAGGCCGGCAGGAAGATGCGGAACGCGGCGCCCTGTCCTGCCTTGACATCTTCCAGCACGACACAGCCTTCGGCCTGTTCGACGATACCGTAGACGGTCGCCAGACCCAGGCCCGTGCCCTCGCCCAAGGCCTTGGTGGTGAAGAACGGTTCGAAAATCTTGCTGCGCAGCTCCAGCGGTACGCCGGGTCCGGTGTCGGAGACTTCGATCAGCGCGCAGTCGCCCTGGCGCGGCGCATCGGCCCAGCCCATGGCGCGGGCTTCCTCGGCGCTGACGCGCGCGGTCTTGATGCGCACCACGCCGCCGCCCTGCGCCTTCATGGCGTCACGCGCGTTCAGGGCGAGGTTCATCACCGCGTTTTCGAGCTGGCTCTTGTCGACGCGCACGCCGGGCAGATCACGCCCGTATTCGGTCTCGAGCCGGGTGTCCTCGCGCAGCATGCGCCGCAGCATCACCTCGAACTCGCTGATCAGTTCGCCGAGATCCAGGGTGCGCCGCTGCACCGTCTGTTTGCGCGAGAAGGCCAGCAGGTTGCGCACCAGGTCCGCGGCGCGCACGCCCAACTGGCGCGTCTCCATAAGGTCGCCGTAGGACGGATCGCCCACCGGATGGCGCTGCAGCAGCACGTCGAGACGCAGCTGGATCGCGGTCAGCAGATTGTTGAAGTCGTGCGCCACGCCGCCGGCCAGCTGGCCGATCGCCTGCATCTTGCCCGCCTGGGCGATCTGAAGTTCGAGCTGGCGCTGTTCGGAAACGTCGATGACGTAGATCAGCCGCCGGCCCGCGTCCCACGACAGGTAGAGCTTGGCCGCGTGCGGCGGTTCCAGCGCCAGTTCGACGTCGAAGGGCCCGGTGGCGCCGGCCGCGATCTTTTCTCGCGCATGCTCAATGCCGGTCTGGGTGAACAGGTCGGCAAAGCGCAGGCCCGGCTTGGCCCGCCCGGCCGCCATGGTCTCCAGCGTCGGGTTGGCCTGGATGATGACGCCCGCGAACGGGTCGTCGTGATCGACCGCGGCGGCGCCGAAGGGGGCCGCGCCCGCATAGGCGTCCTTGCGGTGACGGTCTTCGTGGGTCGGCTCGGCGGCGGCGGCCTTTACCGGCTCGGGCGTGTAGGCGAGGAGCAGCGGCTCGGCCAGAACGCCTTCGGCGGCGGCGCGCACCAGGAAGCGGCCCGGGCCGATGGCGGAGACCACGGTCTCGAACTCCTGGTCGCCCAGGCGCAGCAGAGCCCGCCCGGGGCGGCCGTTGCGGGCGGCGGCCATGGCGGCGAACATCGCCGGGGCCGACTTGCCCCGCGGCAGGCGGGCGGCCGTGCCGCCGATCTCACGCCAGGGGCGGTTGGAAGCCAGGATGCGGCCGTCGGAGGCGGCGACCGCCGCGGGCTCCTCCAGGGCCTGGATCAGGTTCTCGAGCTCACCGCCGGCCGTGCGCTCGCTTTCGGGGCGCAACGCGAACAGGCTGAGGAAGCCCACGCCGGACAGGCCGAACAGCAGCAGAAGGCCCGGCCCGGTCTCAGGCGCGGCCAGGAAGGCGGGGTATCCCCCGGCGACCAGGGCGATGCCGAAAGCCAGCGCCGCGGCCAGAAACCACGGGTCAAATCCGCTGCGGCGCGCCGGCTTTACATCCGTCGCGGGCACAAGCGCGTCGCGGGCGCCTCGAGCGTCCACAGCCA
Organism: Caulobacteraceae bacterium; assembly: GCA_036501825.1. GTDB lineage: Bacteria > Pseudomonadota > Alphaproteobacteria > Caulobacterales > Caulobacteraceae > JAFECT01. The sequence goes on from DASXZP010000014.1 coordinate 25,221, forward strand.
GTCGGCCTCCTCGTGCGGGCGAATCGGGCACGATGATGACTCCTATTCAGGAATCTACGTAATCACCGGATTCTCTAAGAGATCAGAAACGTCACCGGTTAAGGCCGCGTCAGCCTTGTTTGGCCGTTGCCGGGGGCCGACGCCCTGGAGGGGCGCCGCGACCCGCCCCCGGGGACGCCGGCGGCGTCCGGAACAAGACCGCCGCCAGGGCGGTTGCACGGACCTGGGAGGCCCGGCTGCGGCGCAGCCGAGCGGGCTGCCCGCAAGGAGGCCGGCATGAGCATGCCAGAGGCCCAGCTTTCCAATCTCCCCGGTGCATGGTCCAGGTCGCGGGCGACGAGCGCGGCGCCGACGCTGCTGTTCATCCTGATCTTCGGCGCGGGCCTGGTCATCGCCCTCGGCGCCCTCGCCTTCGGCTATGCGGCCAGCGTAACCATTGCGATCGTGGGGCTGGTGATCGCCGCCATCGTCGGCGCCGCGGTCAAGGTCGCTGCCCAGTGGGACCGCGCCGTGGTGCTGCGGCTGGGCCGGTTCCACGTCTTGCGAGGGCCCGGGCTGTTCCTGATCGTGCCCATTGTCGACACCATCGCCGCCTGGATCGACGTGCGGGTGATCACCTCGACGTTCAAGGCTGAGAAGACCCTGACCCGCGACACCGTGCCGGTGGATGTGGACGCGGTGTTGTTCTGGAAGGTCGTCGATCCGCAGAAGGCGGCCATCGACGTCGCCGACTATCGGAGCGCCATCGGCTGGGCGGCGCAGACCGCGCTGCGCGACGTGATCGGCAAGACCATGCTGTCCGACATGCTGGAGGGCCGCGACAAGATCAGCGACGTGCTGCGCAAGATCATCGACGAGCGGACCGAGCCGTGGGGCGTCAACGTCATCTCGGTAGAGGTTAAGGACGTGCTGATCCCGCCGGGCCTTGAGAACGCCATGTCGATGCAGGCGCAAGCCGAACGCGAGCGCCAGGCGCGGGTAATCCTGGGCGATTCCGAAAGGCAGATCGCCGAGAAGTTCAAGGCTGCGGCGAAAACCTACGCCGACGACCCCGTCGCCTTCCACCTGCGCGCCATGAACATGCTCTACGAGGGCCTGAAGACCAACTCGACCATCCTGGTGGTGCCCAGCACGGCGATCGAGTCGATGCAGTTGGGCGGCTTGGCGGGCCTGACGGCGCTGGGCTTGAACGGGAAAGCGGCGCAGGCGGGGCCGGCCGTACCGGTCAGCAGCGAGCCGCACTGAGTCAGCGTAGCATCACGCTAATGCGCACCACGCACCTTCCCGAAAAGGGGGGGGTAACGTTGAAGCGTTACGCGTCAGCTTTTTTTTCCGGTGAGGCGCGCGCAACGATGGCGGCAGTGTCGACGCCGGACGGCAGGGTTCCGAACACGGCGCCGACGTCGCCCAACCGGCTCGCGGCAAAGGCGTCAGACATGCAGGCCGGCGCAAACCGCATGAGCAGCGCCGCCTGCAGGGTCGTCACCAACGCGCGGCAGAACCGCCGCATCTCGCTTTCCGTGAGTTCGCCTCGCGCGTCGGCGAGCACCGCCTCGATCTTCGCGTCGAGTCGCGCGTCGGCGCCGCGGGCCGGCGCCAGTTCCGCCGCCAGGGCGTCCACCGTCTGCGGCTCGCGCCGCAGCGCGCGCAGGGTGTCGAGGCACACGACGTTGCCCGAGCCTTCCCAGATCGAATAGACCGGCAGTTCGCGGTAGAGACGCGGCATGCCGCTGTCCTCCACGTAGCCGTTGCCGCCCAGCACCTCGAGCGCTTCGGCGGCGAGGATCGGGCCGCGCTTGCACACCCAGAATTTGGCGGCGGGCGTCACCAGGCGGCGCAGCAGGCCCTCGGCCTCATCATCCTGGGCGTCGAAGGCGCGCGCCAGGCGCAAGGCGAGCGCGGTGGCGGCTTCGCTCTCGAGCGCGAGGTCGGCCAGCACATTGGTCATCAGCGGCTGGTCGATCAGCTTGCGCTGGAACACCGTGCGTCCCGCCGCGTGGTGGATCGCGCGCGCAACCGCCTGGCGCTGCACCCCGGCGGAGCCCGTTACATTGTCGAGCCGCGTGTAGCCGACCATCTCGATGATCGTCGCGACGCCGCGCCCCTCTTCGCCGATCAGCCAGCCGAGCGCCGCCTCGAACTCCACCTCCGCCGACGCGTTCGACCGGTTGCCGAGCTTGTCCTTCAGCCGTTGCAGGCGCAGCGCGTTCAGCTCGCCGTCCGGCGTCCACCGCGGCATGAAGAAACAGGACAGCCCGCCCGGCGCCTGCGCCAGCACCAGAAACGCGTCACACATCGGCGCGGAGAAGAACCACTTGTGGCCGGTGATGCGATAGGGCTCGCCCGGACCGCCGCGGCCTTCGGGCGCCGCCTGCGTGGTGTTGCTGCGCACGTCCGAGCCGCCCTGTTTCTCGGTCATGCCCATGCCGATGAGCACGCCGGTCTTCTCGGACGACGGCCGGTGCGCGGGATCGTACTGCCGCGAATAGAGCTTCGGCAGCCACGCCTGGATTGCGGGTGATGCGCGCCGCAGCACCGGGACCGAGGCGTAGGTCATCGACATCGGACAGCTGGTTCCCGCCTCCACCTGACCGCTCATGAACAGCGCGGCGGCGCGCGCCACGTGGGCGCCCGGTTGCGGATCGGACCAGGGCGCCGCATGCAGCCCCTCGCCCACCTGCAGCATCATCAGCGCGTGGTAGGCGGGATGAAACTCCACCCAGTCGATCCGCACACCGTGCCGGTCGAACGCATGCAGCCGCGGCGTCTCACGGTTGGCGACCGCGCCCAGCTCCAGCGTCTCGGCCGCGCCCAGTGTCGCGCCATAGGCGGTGAGCGCATCGACAGCCCAGGCGGCGCCTTCGCGCGCGACCGCTTCGCTCAGCGCCCGATCGGAGCGGTAGAGGTTGTAGTCGACCAGCGGCGGCGGCTGGTTGAACACCTCGTGGGTGCGGAAGGCGGCGGGGTCGATGGGCGTGGGCATTTGTGGGCGTCATATCACACCGGGATTGAACCCGTAGCGGCCTGCTCGGAGTTGAAGCGTCGCTTGCGCCCGGGACGGGGCGCTCGAAATCGTGCTAAAGGAGAAGCCATGATGGATCGGCGCGCCTTTATGCTCGCGCTTGCCGCCGCGGCCCTGCTGCCGCGCATCGCGCTCGCCCGGGAGGCGTCGCGCGCCGGAAAGCCGCCGCTCGCGCGAAACATTGTCCTGGTGCACGGGCTGTTCGCCGACGGGTCGTCCTGGTCCGAGGTGATTCCGCGGCTGCAGGCGGCAGGGCTCAACGTGACCTCGGTGCAGAACCCTCTGACCACGCTGGACAAAGCCGTGGCCGAGACGCAACGCGTCCTGGCGCGCCAGCAGGGACCCACCGTGCTGGCGGGACACTCCTTCTCCGGCATGATCGTCACCGAGGCCGGCGTCGCGCCGAACGTCTCGGCCCTGGTCTATGTGGCGGCGCGCGCGCCCGACGCCGGTGAGGACTACGCCGCGCTTGCCGGCCGGTTTGCGGCGCCGCCGGCGTCGGCGGGCATCGTCTTCGACGGCGACGAAGGCCGTCTCACCGAGGCGGCGTTCCTGCGCGATTTCGCCGGCGACCTGCCGCATGCCAAGGCAAAGGCGCTCTACGCCGTGCAGGAGCCGTTCCACCGCGCCCTGCTCACCGGCAAGACCACGCACGCCGCCTGGCGGTCGAAGCCCACCTTCTACGCCGTGTCCACCGAGGACCGCACGATCAACCCCGACCTCGAGCGCTTCATGGCCAAGCGCATGGGCGCCAAGACCATCGAGATCAAATCCAGCCACCTGTCGCTGATCTCACACCCGAAAGAAGTCGCCGACCTGATCCTGGAAGCCGCCGGACGGCGTTGATCCGTTGCGCGGTTGCGCAATGACCTACCGGGCGGGGCTCTTTCGCGCCCGCGTAGGCTTGGCCCCCAGCTCGATCCAGACGGGCGCGTGATCGCTGGACTTTTCCCAGCCGCGCACCTCGCGATCCACCCCCGCGCCGGCAAGCCGGGGCGCGAGATCCGGCGACAACATGAGATGGTCGAGGCGCAGACCCGCGTCGCGGCCCCAGGCGTTCCGGAAGTAATCCCAGAAGGTGTAGATGCGCTCACCGGGATGGGTGACGCGCAACGCGTCGGTCCAACCCTGGGCGGTCAGGTCTGCGAAGGCCTTGCGCACTTCCGGGCGGAACAGGGCGTCGTCGAGCCAGCGCTCGGGCTTGTACACATCGAGGTCCGTCGGCATGACGTTGAAGTCCCCGGCGAGGACCACGGGGACCTTCTCCGCAAGCAGGCTCTTCGCGTGCTTCTGCAGGCGTTTGAACCACTGCATTTTGTAATCGAACTTGGGTCCCGGCGCGGGATTACCGTTGGGCATGTAGAGGCAGGCGACGATGACGCCCTTCACGGCGGCTTCGATGTAGCGGCTGTGCGGATCGTCGGCGTCGCCGCCGGGCAGTTCGCGCCGCGTCTCCACGATCTCCGCGCCGCGTGCGAGGATCGCCACGCCATTCCAGCTCTTCTGGCCCCGCCAGATCGCGGCGTAGCCGGCCTTGCGAAGGTCGGAGGCGGGGAATTTCTCGTCCGGCGCCTTCAGTTCCTGCAGACAGACCACATCGGGCTGCGCTTCGGCCAGCCACCGCAGCAGCACCGGCAGGCGCCCGTTCACGCCGTTGACGTTATAGGTCGCGATCTTCACGCCCGAAGCTTAGCGCAAACCTCAGGCTCGCACCTAGCTCGCGGTGACGGCGCCGGGGCGCGGGCGGCTAGCGGCGGCGAGGCTGCTGAACCGGCGTTTTCGGAAGCTTGTCGAAGCTGAGATAGCCGGCGTGGTCGGGGTCCAGTTCGTCGAAGCGGGCGTCGGCGGTTTCCAGAAACTCCTGCAGGGTCACCTTGCCGTCGAGGTTGCGATCGGCTGAGGCGACGGGCTCGGGGATCGAGAGGAAGCTGAACCAGGCTGCGCCCTGGGGCTTGGTGTCGGCCGGCTGGCTGGCCGAATGCGATCCGCCGCCGCGACCACCACCGCCTCTGCCGCCATAGCCGCCGCCACCCATGCCGCCGCCCATGCCGCCACCGTGACGGCCGTGATGGCTGCCGCCGCTCGCAGGCTGGCCGCCGTCGCCGGGGGCTGCGCCCGCGGCGGGACGGAAGCCTTCGATGATCTCGGGCGTCGCGTGCTCGTAGGCGGAGATCTCCGACGCGTCGATGACCCCGTCGTGGTTCTGGTCGAGCGCATGGAAGAAGGCTTCGGCGTCGGCGCGGAACTGGGTGCGGGTCAGGCGCCCGTCATGGGTCGTGTTCGCGGTCTGGAACCACAGCGCCGCCGGATAAGGCGTTCCCGGCGGGGCGCGGAACGGCTGGCCGAGCGGACTGATGAACAGGCCCCCGCGCAGGGGCGCGATGCCCGGTCCCGCGGGACCGGCGCCTGGCGGGCCGCCGCCGTCATGACGGTGGTGATGGTGTTCGGGCTCGGGCGCCGGCTGGTCGCTCGCGCAGGCGCCGAGCGTGGCGAGGACAAACAGCGATGGAAGCAGATGCAGCAGTTTCATCGGCGAACCTTCATGCGCGACGGCGGACCTCGCTTGTGCGAGGCCCGCCTGTTCATTCGACGCGACGATGTCAGCCCTGTGGCGCAGGCGCGGCGCCGTCGGGGCCGCCGTGGCGCATGCCGCCATGGCCGTCGTCGTGCATGCCGTGACCCATTTCGCCATGCATGCCGTGGTGATGACCGCCACCCATGCCGCCGTGACCGCCGTGCATCTTCATCAGGGCGTCGAAGGTGTGCTGCTGCTCGGGGCTGAGCGCGGCGTAGAAGGCCTTCACCGCATCGGCGTGCTGCTGGAAGCGCGCCTGGCGTTCGGCCATGCGCTTTTCCATGCGATCGATGCGCTGGGGCGTGGTGAGGGATTCGCGCGCCGCCATGTCCTTGGCCTTGTCGCCCCCGCCGCCGGGGCCCATGCCGTGACGCATGCCGCCCTTGTGGTCGCCGTGGTGGTCCATCGAGGCGGTGAACGCCTGGAAGGCGGCTTCCTGGTCGGGACGGATGGTCAAGGCGTCGTGCAGGAACTTCACGTGTTCGGCGCGACGCGCCTCCATGTGCGCCTTCATCGCGGCCGGATCCCAGTGCTTGCCGCCGGGACCCCTGCCCTGGGCGGCCGGCGCGCCGGCGCCGTCCTGGGCGTAGCCCGCGGCCACGCCGCAGAGGCTGAGCCCGATCGCTGCGGCCAAAGCCGGCGCAAGCTTGCGGTAGTTCATCATGAGTGTTGTCTCCCTACGCCCCCGCGCGGACGCATCATTGAACGGGGGGACTATTCGCTTCCGTCGCGCACCGCCCGGCCTGCGGCGTCATAGCTCACGCCACCTGCGAAAGGTTCGCTTCGCGAATACGTACGCCGTCGGCGTCGTAGAGGAAAGGCACGAAAACATAACGCACGCCGTGTGTCACCGGTGTGACCTCGTGTAACAACGTGCAACAAAACACTGCGGCGCCACCGGTCGGCGGGCGATAGAGGCGGCGGCCGAATTCGGGGAAGCGCAGATCGCCGCCGTCGTAGTCTTCCGCATTCAGATTGAGGCTGACGGCGAATTTGCGGTGCGCGGTGCCCGCCGTCGCGTCGTCGCGGTGCGCCATGAAGAAACCCTGGTCGTCCTCGCCATAGCGGCAGACGAGAAAGCGTTCGATCTCGGTCGCCTGCCAGTTCATCGCGCGCTTGACCATCGGCAAGAGCCTGCGTTCCAGCCGCGCGCGCGTCTCCGCAAGCAGCGCGTGGTCATCGAGGGTCACGTCCTTGCGGCGTTTGAACAGCGGATTGACCACCGTCGCGGTCTTGCCCTCGACCTCGGCGGCGAAGCCGGACTCCGAACCGCCGTCGCGCTCGAAACAGGCGATCAGGCGCGCACAGAACTCCGGTTCGAACACGCGCGGCAGGATCAGCACCGGCGCAAACGGCAGTTCGGTCTCGGCGCGCTCTTCGTCGAGACGCCTCGCCAGGTCGTCGAGCACCGCGCCGGTCTGTTCGATGGTCTCGGCCATGACGATGCGCAGCGCGCGGTCGATCAGAAACACGGCGGGCTGCAGATTGCCCTCGCGTACGAGGCCGTAGAGCTTTGCGATCGAAAGGTCGAAATCCCAGAAGCAGCGCAGCCCCGGCGTGCGCGCCCCCTCGCCCGGCGCGCCCCGGTCGGCGGAATCGACGCTGACGCCGAAATAGGCCGCGTCGCGATCGTCGAACAGCGCGCGCCGCTCGACCACCTGGTGGTACGCATCGGCGCACTGGCGCTGACTGAGCGAGCCGAACACCTGCAGCACGATCCAGCGCCCGCCGGCCACGCCGATGTTGTAGTTGGCCACCCCGTCGATCTCGCCGGTGAACAGCGGCGCGAGTTCGCCGAAGTCGGGCGCGCGCGTTTCGCTCACAGCGGCCGCCTCGCGCCGGGCGCGGTCCTGCGCCGCCGCAGCGCTTTGCGGGCGCTCATGATGAAGCCGATGACCTTGGCCACCGCCTCGTAGTGTTCGCGCGGGATCACGTCGTCGACCTCCGCCACCGCATAGAGCGCGCGCGCCAGCGGCGGATCCTCGACGATGGGTATGTCGTGCTCGGCCGCCACTTCTCTGATCTTCATGGCGATGGAGTCCATGCCCTTGGCCATGACGACCGGCGCCGCCGTCTCTCCCGCGACATAGCGCAGCGCGACCGCGTAGTGGGTCGGGTTGGTCACGACCAGGGTCGCCTTGGGCACGTTGGCCATCATCCGCTTGCGCGCGCGCATGGTGCGGATCTGGCGCAGGCGCGCCTTGATGTGCGGATCGCCTTCGGACTGTTTGATGTCTTCCTTCAACTCCTCGCGCGACATGCGCATGCGCACCAGAAAGCGCTGCCGCTGCCACAGCCAGTCGAGACCGGCGGTAACGCCCAGGAAGGTCAGGGCCGAGGTGGTGAGCGCCATCAGCAGCGTGCGCGCGAACGGCAGAATGGCGCCCGGCTCCAGCGTCGAGGCCCGCGCGAGCTCCGCCTGGTGTGGCTCCAGCACCCGCCAGGCGACCCAGCCGGTGATGGCCAGCTTGATCAGCGTCTTCACGAACTGAGCCAGGCCGTCGATGCCGTAGATGCGCTTGAACCCGGCCACCGGCGAAACCTTCGACGCGTCGGGCGCCAGCTTGCCGGTGGTCCACATCAGACCGGTCTGGATTACGTTGCCGAAGGTCCCGGCGATGGCGCCCGCGACCATGATGCCCATGACCATCGGCGCGCCGATCATCATCGCGCGGCGCGCAACCTCGGTTCCGCCGCCCGCCTCGAGCGAGGAGAGCATCTCGTGCGGCGCCGTCAGAAAACCCGCGAGCCCCTCGGCGAGGTGGCGCGACATGGGACCGCCCACGATCAGCATGGTCGAGCACACCGCCGCCAGGGTGGCCCAGCTCGCCAGGTCCTGCGACTTGGCGACGTCACCCTTTTTGCGCGCCTCCTCGAGTTTGCGAGGTGACGCCTCTTCCGTTTTCGAGGCTGAGTCGCGTTCTTCGGCCACGCCCTACCTCAGGAAGCCGTCGACGACGTCGTGATAGCGGGACACCCACACCAGCCCGAGCGTGCCGAGGCTGAGCGCGAACACCGACAGACCCATCAGGACGTTCAGCGGCGTCGCGGCGAAGAACACCTGAAACTGCGGCATCACGCGCCCGACCAGGCCGGTCGCGGCGTTGAACACCAATCCGAACACCAGGACGGGCGCGGCGAGCTGAACCCCGACCATGAACGATTCGCTGGTCAGCTTGATCGCCATCTGCCCCGCGTCGCCGAGCAGCAGATGCTTGTGCGGCGCGAACAGGCTGTAGGAATTGACGATCGCGCCGATGAACAGGTGATGCAGGTTGGTGGCGAACACCAAGGTGAGGCCGGTCACGGTCAGGAACGAGGCGAGGCTCATTTCGGACGGCGCTTCGGGGTTGGCGGTCTGGGCGAAGGACAAGGACGTCTGGATCGAGACGATTTCGCCGGCGACGTTCAAGGCGCCCATCATGGTGCGCAGCAGCGCGCCCAGCATCAGGCCGACGGTAACCTCGCGCAGGATCCAGCCGCCCATGGCGCCCACGGTGTCGGGCATCGCCGGCAGGCTAGATTGCACGATCGGGGTCATGGCCAGCGCCAACAGCAGCGCAAAAGTCAGGCGCACGCGCGGCGGCACACTGGTCTCGCCGACGCCCGGCAACAGCATCAGCACCGAACCGACGCGGGCAAACACCAGCGCGCAGGCCCAGACCTGATCGGGCGAGGCCCAGTGCCCCATGACTAAGCGCGTCCCATGATTACGCGGGACCCATCGCTACATACCCGCGATGCGGGCGGCCATCTGATGCATGAAGCCGCCGAGCAGCGCGCCCATCAGCGGCAGGAAGATCAGCAGCGACACAAAGATCGCCAGGATTTTCGGCGCATAGATCAGGGTGGCTTCCTGGATCTGAGTCAGGGCCTGCAACAGGCCGATGGCCACGCCCACCACCAGGCCCACGACCAGCACCGGCGCGCAAAGCTGGATGGTCAGCCAGATCGCATCGCGACCCACGTCGAGGACATCCGCGCCGTTCATCCGGGCCGCACTCCGTTAACTTTTGGACGGCCCCGCCGCCGCTCCACCCGGCGAATTTTGCCGCCCTTATGGTTAACGAACCCATACTTGACCGGGCCCGCGATCGGTCCGACGAAGGCCGGATGAACGATCTCGCAGACCTGCAATCGGCGGCCGAAGGGGGCGATGCGCGCGCCCAGTTCGACCTGGCGCGGCGGCTCTACGACGAAAACCGGCCGGGCGAGGCCCTGCCCTGGCTCGAGCGTGCGGCAAAGGGCGGCGACGCCCAGGCGTCCCTGGCGCTGGGTATGCGGATGCTCACCGGCCACGGCGCGCCCATGAACCCGAAGGCCGGCGGACAATACATTGCCGATGCGGCGCGCAGGGGCGATCCCGAAGCCTGCCGCGCCTTCGCCGCCCTCGCCGCCGAGGGCTGCACCATGCCGCAGGACTGGGCCGGAGCGCTCGACGCGCTGCAGCGGGGCGCCGAACTCGGCGAGGCCTCCTGCCGCGAACAACTGGCGCTGCTGACCAGCGACAATGCGGCGCGTGCGGCGATCGAGGCGGGCGACGCGAGCGAGACGATCTGGGCCCAGGCGCGCGCGGCCATCGACATTCCGGCCTGGCTGCGCACCGTCCCGGGCAAGAGCCTTTCCCAGGCGCCGCGCATCTGGACCTTCGATGACTTTCTCGAGCCGGAGATCTGCGCCTGGATGATCCGCCAAGCCGACGGCAAGCTCACCCCGGCGGCGATCTACGACGACACCTCGGGCGCGCCGCTGAAATCCGAACGGCGCAGCAACACCCACTGCGTGTTCCACCCGGTCAGGGCCGACGTGGTGCAGGCGATCGTGCGCGCGCGCATCGCCAAGGTCGCCGCCCTGCCCCAGGACCATCTCGAGCTGTTGAGCGTGCTGCACTACGATCCGGGTCAGGAATTCCGCCGCCACGTGGACTTTCTCGACGCCAATCTGCCGCGCCTGGCGGAAGAACTGGCGCGCTTCGGCCAGCGGCTGGCCACGTGTCTGATTTATCTCAACGAGGACTTCGACGGCGCCGAGACCGAATTCCCGGTGCTGGCGCTCAAGTGGAAGGGCAAGATCGGCGGCGCCATCCTGTTCTGGAACGTCGAGCCCTCGGGCGCACTCGACCGGCGCACCATGCACGCGGGCCGCCCCCCGACGCGCGGCGAAAAGTGGCTGCTGTCCCAGTTCGTGCGCGAGAAACCGCAGCCCTTGCCGAGCCCTTAGGACCTCAGAGGGCTTCCTGCGTCCCGCACAGGCGGACCTTCCACCAGCGCACCTTGAAGGCGCCCGGGTGCAAGGCGATGCACACAGTGTCGCCGATCTGCACCTGGCCGTAGAGCCTGGCGCCCACGTCGACGGAGTGCTCGCCCGGCATCGGACCCCAGGGCGAAAGGATCAGGTCGTAGTTGGTGTGGCGGCGGCTATGGCTGATCTGTTTGTTGATCACCGCGCTCTGGAACTCCTGCGGCGGCGCATGGTCGAACAAAGTGTTGGCCTCCACCGTCACGCCCCAGCCGTAGGCGAAGGACACCGCCCAGAACGCAAATAGCGCGACCGGCGTGCTCAAGGCCTTGGTGTCGGCGCGATAGGCTGCGCCTGCGACCAGCAACGAGATCACCGCGGCGACCGGCAACGTCACCATCCAGTCCATGACGCTGAAATCGAAAAAGGCGCGGATGGTCAGGCCGAAACCCGCGAAGAACAGGCCCGTCACCGCGGGCCTGGGATCGTGGCGCGGATGCTGGCTGATGGTCATCACTCCGCGCGACCAGAACACCACTCCGATCGCAACGATGGGCGCCAGCGCCGAGAGCGCGATCACCAGCGGATAGGGCTTGGGCATGACCCAGGTCCAGATCAGCAGCCCCCAGCCCGCAAAGTTCAGCCCATTGGCGAGCTGTTTCATCAGCGTCAGGGTCGCGTCGCGCTCATCGGGCGTGGCGCCCAGGTCGGCGCGCGACTGCACCTCGCGCTGGAAATCCTCACGATCGACCTCGTCGAGGTCGGGAATGCCCCGGAACCAGTCGTTATAGGCCGCGTCCGCCCGATACATCGGCGCGCGCACCGAGGCGTGCTCGCCGGTGGTGTAGAGCTGCATGTACGGTCCGCCGCGCGCGGGGCGATAGATGCGATAGCCGGTGATGTCGTTCTTCGGCAGCTCCTTCTCCCCGAACATCCCCACCGAGACGAAACGGTCCGGATAGAGCAGCGTGCGCATCCGGTAGGCGCCCAGCGCCAGACAGGCGCCGAGGATCATTGCGATGACGAACGTCGCCGGAAACAACAGCGTCGTCGCCGGCGTCAGATTGATCAGCGGGTGGACCACGAACCACCAGACGCCCCACAACCCGGCGCCCATGACCGCGAGGCCCGCGATGGCGGAGGCGAGCTGCACGATCGGCAGCGGCGCATAGACCTTGGGTCCCTGCGCAACGGAGATGGTATCGGACACCTGCAGCCCCCTTCAGATGTGCGCGAACGCCGCCGTCGGCGGCGTCAGATCGGCATGCTCAGAACCTGCTGATAGGCGCTGATCACCTGGTCGCGGATCGACATGACGGTCTCCAGCGAGGTCTCCGCCGAGGCCACCGACGTCACCACGTCCACCAGGTCTCCCTTGCCTGCCGCGTGTGCGGCCATCTGGGTTTCGGCCTTTTGCGAACTCTGTTCGAGACCGCTGATGACATTGCCCAAAAGCTTGGTGAAGTCGGGACCCTGGCCGATCTCACCGGCGGGCGCGGCGCCGGATTCCACCACCTTCTGGGCGGCGGCGTAGGCCTTCATTGCGGCGAGCGGAGCGACCATGCGTCAGGACCTCACGACGACTTCAGGAGGTTGAGCGTCGACGTCTGCATCGCACGCGCGGTCTCGATCACGTTCAGGTTGGCGTCGTAGGCGCGCTGCGCCTCGCGCATGTCCATCGCCTCCATCAGGGGATCGACGTTGGGCCGCTTCACATAGCCCTTCGCATCCGCGGCCGGATGGCTGGGATCGAACTCGGTGTGGAAGTCCGAACGGTCGGGAACCACCTGGGCCAGCTTCACGCCGGACGCGCCGTCGATCTTCGAGGTTTCAAACACCGGCACCTGGCGCCGGTAGGGGTCGCCGCCGGGCGTCTTGGCGGTGGAGTCCGAGTTGGCGATGTTCTCGGCGATGATGCGCATGCGCGCCTGCTGCGCCTTCAGGGCGGTCGCGGCGACCGCCATGGCGGAACTGGCGGGGGGGACGGTGTCGGCCATCTAGGCGCTTCCCTTCACGTCACTAGCCGCCCGGCTTGCGGGCGGCGAGCTTCAACATATTCAGCGAGTGCTGGTAGAGGCCGATGGCGGCATCGTAGTCCATGCGGCTCTCGGCCATTTTCAGCATCTCTTCCTCGAGCACCACGGAGTTGCCGTCCATCCGGGTTTCCGAATCGGGCGTGTCGACCGCCTTCATCTGCAGCGAATCCGACGACGACGCGCCCGGCGATCCGATGTGCCCCGGGTCGGTCACCGCCAGCGTCACCACGCCGGGGCCCTGACTGTGGCCGATCAGCTGCGCGAAGGTCGGCGCGCGAACGTCCTTGGGCGTGAAGCCGGCCACGTCGGCGTTGGCCACGTTCTCCGCGATCACGTTCTGGCGCTTGTTCAGGTACTGCAGCCGGCCCTTCAGCGCCGACAGCAGCGGAATGTCGTCCACACGCACGACGGGATCCTCCCCAAGCGCCGGCGCGCAGCCGGCTCGTCCACTAATCCAGACGAGGAAGAAGTTGCCGCGCTTATGGTTAATGACAGGTTTCGGTAAATCGCCGTTAACCACGTTCGTTCACCATGACCGGTGCGAGCAGAAGCTCACGAACGCGGGCGCGCCATGGATTTTCTGGATTTCCTCAGGGCCGCCCTGGCCCTCGTCGTCACCCTGGGCCTGATCGGCGTGGCCAGCGTGGGGGTGAAGCGTTTCGCGCCCGGGCTGCTCGGCCGCTTGCAAACCCGCGGCGGGGCCAAGAAGCGGATGCAGATCGTGGAAACCCTGGTGCTCGGGCCGACCCAGCGCATGGTTCTGGTCCGCGTCGACGACGCCGAGCGGGTGATTCTGCTGGGCGAAGGCCGCGAGCTTCCCGCAACCGAAACCTCGAGGACGCCGCGATGACGCGCAAGGTCGTGACCGCCCTGCCCTCGCCCTTCCACCTGCCCAACCGCGACGAGATGAAGCGCGCCCTGGGTCTCAGCCTGATCGTGACGCTCGGCTGCATGATCTTTCCCGCGGTCGCCGCCGCCCAGGCGGTGAACCTCGACCTCGGCAACGGCACGGGCCTGACCCAGCGCGTGGTCCAGCTCATCGCCCTGGTGACGGTGCTGTCGCTGGCGCCGTCGATCGTGATCATGACCACCTCGTTCGTGCGCATCACGGTGGTGCTGTCGCTGCTGCGCACCGCGCTCGGCCTGCAGCAGAGCCCGCCCAACGCGGTGCTGGTGTCGCTGTCGCTGTTTCTCACCGCGGTGGTGATGGGCCCGACCTTCACCCAGTCCTACGACGCCGGCATCAAGCCCCTGCTCGACAAGAAGATGGAGCTGCCCCAGGCCTTCGGCGCCGCGTCCCAGCCGGTGAAGGCCTTCATGCTGCATCAGGTCGACCGCGGCGACCTCGCGCTGTTCGTGCGCCTGGGCAAGGTCCCAAAGCCGCAACACGCCATCGACCTGCCGCTGCGCGTGGTGACGCCCGCCTTCATGATCTCGGAACTGAAACGCGCCTTCGAGATCGGCTTTCTGCTGTTCGTACCCTTCCTGGTCATCGACCTGGTGGTGGCGAGCGTCTTGATGAGTATGGGCATGATGATGCTCCCACCGGTGGTGGTCAGCTTGCCGTTCAAACTCATCTTCTTCGTCCTGGTCGACGGCTGGCGATTGGTCGCCGGCTCCCTCGTGGAAAGCTTCCAGCACGGCGGCGGGGTGACTTAGTCACCCCTTTTCTCCGCTCATCCCGGCGAATGCCGGGACCCAGATCGTATGGCTCCGCAATTCGATGCTTGGCGCAGCGCGGATTCTGCTCTCGCCGTCAGCGCTTTATGATCTGGGTCCCGGCATTCGCCGGGATGAGCGGAGTCAGAGAGGGTTAGCGCCCCCGGGTCGTAGTAAAACTGCTCGCGCACGATCTTGTCGCCGCCCCACAACTGGATCGCCAATTCGTCCAGCCGGCGTGTCACGCCGTCCTTGTCGGTCACCTCGAACACCCAGTTGATCACCACCCGGTCGCCGTCCAGCAACCAGCGTTCGACGGGGTGGGTCACTATCTTCGCCATGCGGGCCAGGAACGCCCGTTCGTGCGCGACCAGTACGTCGCGGCCGACCCGCGGTGCGCCGTGATTCTCCTGCATGGAGGCGTCTTCGGCATAGAAATCCTCGATGGCCTCGGCGTGGCGGCCGCTGACCACGGTTGCGATGAAGGCTTCGACGAGGGCGCGGTCGGGCATGACACATCTCCGGAGAAAAAAGGCCTGCGACGCCCTGCGCCGCGCGAAGGGGCTTTATATCCGCTCCGGCCGCCCCTACCTTGGGCGCTGTCGATAACTTTTAGAAAGGAGGTGACCAGTGTCTCATTGTCTCCAGCCGTCATCGGGTACCGTGACCTGGATCTCCGAGAATGAGGTTCAAGCCTAGGCGTCGGATCACCTCCGAGCGCAAGCTAAGGTCGCTACGCCGCATGGCGGACCGACAATGCGAAGGCCGCCCCGCAAGGGGCGGCCTTCTGTACTTCTAACCCAAGGCCTCAGCCCCCGTGGCGGCCGCCCATGTCCATGCCCAGCAACAGCGAGGTGGTGGACTTGAAGCGCACCTTGACCACGTACTTCAGGTTCCACGGCGCCTTGGCCTTGGTCGGCCTGGGCGGGTCGGCGAAGTTCGCCTCGTCGCCGTAGGCGATCATCGACAGCAGGCCCATGGCGCTCGCGCCGCGCACTTCCTCGGGCACGATGCACTCGGTGGTCGAGGGCGCCATGACCACCTGCTGAGCGACCAGGCGGCGCACCTCCGCCGGCGGCAGATAGTCGAGCAGCGCGCTGAAGGCGCTGGCCGTCATCCCCGACGTCCACATCACCATGGTCTTGCCGTCACCGCCGCCGCCGCGACCCCCGGGCATGCCCATCAGCCAGGCGTAGTAGCCGGTTGCGCCTTGCACCGGCGCCCAGGTCAGGCGCGTGGCGCCGCCGGGCGTCGGCTCCTGGTTCACCGTCAGCGGGCCCATGAAGTCGTGGTTTTCGTCCAGGTGGAAATGGATGTCGGGGCTGTAGTCGCCGCGCACCATGTGGTCGCCCACCAGTGAGGCGTCCTGCGGCACGCGCTGGGAGTCCTTCATGTTCGGCCACGAGCCGTAGGTCGCGGCGCGGCCCTGGGACGGCGGATGCTCGGAGTGCACCTCGACCGTCGGCAATTTGGGCATCTGGCCCTGCGCCACCGTCGCAAAGTCGATGACGATCGGCGCCGCCGCGGCGTGCTCGCCGCAGCCCCAGTAGATCATCAGCTTGCCCTGCGGGTGCTGCATCTGCGGGGGCGTGTAATCGCCCTCCTCGGATTTCGCCGGCGGCGGGGCCACCGGCGTCACCAGCGGCAGACTCGGCCCCATGTTGAGCCCGGTCGGAATCAGATGTTCGGCGGTCGGATCGCCGCTCGCCTTGTCGACGGAGCCCAGTTGCAGGCTGAGCGTGCGCACGGGCGCGCCGCCGCCCTGCATCATCGCCGCGTAGCCGGAAGCGCCGCCGTTGCCGCCGCCGCCGTTATTGCCGCCGGTCGAATCGCCGCCGCCATGGCCGCCGAACATTCCGGCGCCCGGGATCATCCCGCTGGCCGCGGCGCCCAGCATCGAACCGAGGCCCGGCCGTTTCGGCTTGGGTTGCGCCTGTTGCTGCTGCTGGTCGGCGCCGGATGTGGCTCCGCCCGCTCCCATTTGGCCCATCATCCCGCCCATGCCGGTCGAGGTGGCGGCGCTGACCCAGTAGGTCGCAACCGGTCCGGATTGTTGTGCGAGCGCCGGCGCCGCCATCGCGCCGATCGCCGCCGCGGCGAGCATGAGCCGAGCCCTAGTCCTCATGGTCTGAACCTCCCGTTTGGAGAATTCAGACTATCACGAGGGGAAAAATAACGAAGGTCTCTCAAGCAAAGACCCGGCGGTTTGCACCACCGGGCCTCGCTGAAATCCTTGCGTGTCTTGGTTACTTCTTCTTGGCGGGCTTCGCGGCGCCTTCCGCCGCGTCAGCGGCCCGCGCTTCGAGTTCCGCCCCGGCCTTGCCGCCGCCGGCGCCCGCGCCCTGGGTCACCACGCGGGTGCCCTGGTAGACCGCGACGCGCCAGCCCTGCTGCGTCTTCAGCAAGGTCAGCGTCGGACGCGCCAGCATCACCACCGGCTTGCCGTCACGCTCCATCGACAGCTTCAGGTGCAGGAACAGCACCATCACCGTCGGCGCGAGCGGCTTCTGCTTTTCGATGCGGTATTCGATCTTGCTGCCCTGGTAGGGGCCCGCGAACAGCGCCGCGTGCACCTTGGCGATCGCCTGCTGGCCGGCGCTGTGGCCGCCCATCAGATCGATGAAGTCGGCCTGCTCGCCGAATACCGCCGCAAAGGCTTGCGCGTTGCCGTTGTTCCAGGACTTCTGCATCTGGCCCAAGAGGGCCGCAAAAGGCTTCGCCGCGCCGGTTTGCGTGTCGCCGGATACGATAACTTGTGTCATGCCCCCAGTAGCTCCCGTCCGATGAGAAAGCGCCGGATTTCATTGGTGCCGGCGCCGATGTCGTAAAGTTTTGCGTCGCGCATGAAGCGCTCCACCGGCCACTCTTTGGTGTAGCCGGCGCCGCCCAGCGCCTGGATCGCTTCGAGGCCCGTCTTCACCGCGTTCTCCGAGGCGAGCAGGATCGCGCCCGCCGCATCGAACCGCGTGGTCTTGCCACTGTCGCAGGCCTTGGCCACTGCGTAGACATAGGCTCGCGCGGAGTTCAGCGCGACGTACATGTCGGCGATCTTCGCCTGCATCAATTGGAACGAGCCGATCGGCTTACCGAACTGTTTGCGCTCGCGCGCATAGGGCAGCACCACGTCGAGGCACGCCTGCATGATGCCGAGCGGCCCCGCCGCCAGCACCGTGCGCTCGTAGTCGAGACCGGACATGAGCACGCCCACGCCGCCGTTCTCGGGGCCCATGATGTTCTCTTCAGGCACTTCGCAATCTTCGAACACGAGCTCGCCGGTGTCGGAGCCGCGCATGCCGAACTTGTCGAGCTTGCGCGAGACGGAATAGCCCTTGAAGTCCTTCTCGATCAGGAAGGCGGTGATGCCGCGCGAACCCGCGTCCGGCGTCGTCTTCGCATACACCACCAACGTGTCCGCATGCGGGGCGTTGGTGATCCAGAATTTCGTGCCGTTCAGCACGTAGCGGTCGCCCTTTTTGTCCGCGCGCAGCGTCATCGACACCACGTCCGATCCGGAGCCCGCTTCCGACATGGCCAAGGCGCCGACGTGCTCGCCGCTGATCAGCTTGGGGAGGTACTTGGCCTTCTGCTCCGGATTGGCCCAGCGGCGGATCTGGTTCACGCACAGGTTCGAGTGGGCGCCGTAGCTGAGCCCGATCGAGGCCGAGGCGCGCGACACCTCCTCCATGGCGATGCAATGCTCGAGGTAGCCCAAGCCCAGGCCGCCGTACTCTTCCTCAACGGTGATCCCGTGCAGACCCAACGCGCCCATTTCGGGCCACAGCTCGCGCGGGAAGGTGTTCGTGCGGTCGATCTCCGCCGCCATCGGGGTGATGCGGTCGTGAGCGTAGCGGGCGGTGGTCTCGCGGATCGCGTCCGCGGTTTCGCCCAGGCCGAAATCGAATTCAGGAAGCGCGTTAGGGATCATGCGTTTGCCGATAGCACGGTCATTTCGCAGGCGCGAGCAAACCTTGACGCGGTCTCGACGTCAGTCGTCCGAGCCGCCGATCCGGCCCAAAAGGACGAACACGGATACGGCCACGCAGCCGACGCCGATCAGCGCCAATATGCCCGCATAGAGGGTCAGGTCCGGGAACGCCCGGCCGCGGAAGAACGCCGCCACGGCGCCCGCAAAAGCGACCAGGCCGATGATCGCCATCAGGATGAAGGGTCCGATCGAGCCGCGCTTGCGGTCGTCGGCGGAGGTGGCTTCATGACGCACGACCCGGGTCTGTTCTCCCCCGGCCCAACCTTCCTGGAACAGGGACGGATCGGCGGCGGGTTCGGGCGCGGGCGTGGCCTGGGGCTCGGGACGGGCGACGGGCCAGTCCTCCGGCGGATGGGTGAGGACCAGCGGTTCAGGCGCTGCGGCCTGGGGCTGCGGCGCGGGTTCGGGGGCCGGCTGCGGCGCCGGCGTGGGGACCACGACGGGCGGCGGCGCTGAGGGCAAGGGCGTCTGGGGTGCGAAGGAGGCCGGTTCCGGCGCGACCGCCGGTGCCGGCGGGGCCGGCTCGGGTTCCGACTTGGCCTCGGGCTCGGCTTTCGGCTCTGCCGGCTTGTCTTCGTTGGCGGCGCGGGCTGCGCCGGCGTTGCGGCCGAGAGCAGCGGCGGCCATCGGGCCGTAGATGCGCGCCTGGGTGACGGTCTCGGCGACGGTGCGAGCCGCCGGCGCGCCGATCATCGGCCGCGGCGCTTCGGGCCATTGCTTCACCGGCTGCCGGATCGGCTCCGGCGCGGGCGGCGGCGAGACCGGCGTAAGCTGAGGTTCGGGCTGCGGCGCCGCCTGAACGGGCGCGGGCTCCGGTTCGGGAACAGGCTCAGGTTCAGGAGCGGCCTGGACCGGCGCGGGCTCGGGTTCCGGGGCGGCCTCGGGCTCGGCGGGCTTTGGTTCGGCGGGCTTGGGCTCGGCGAAATAGGCGATGGCGCCCTCGGAGGGCATGCCGGCGTGGACCTCGGGCACGGTCTGGAACACCGCGACCTCGGCCATGGCGAAGACGGCGGTGACCACGTTGGACGGCGGTTCAGCCTGGGGTTCAGGCTGGGGCTGGGGCTCGACCGGCGCGTCGGTGCGATTGAGCGCGGCGGGGCCTGCGAGCGGGGCCTCGGTCTCGACCGGCCGGCTGGTCGGCAGGACGTCCGGGGCGTGAATGTCGATGGTCGGGCGGACCAGCACCGAGGGGATCGGCGCGTGGCCTTCCGGCGGGGTCAGGAACAGGGCCTTCTCGGCGGTGCGGCGGCGGACCAGGCCGTCGAGCACCAGCGGGTCGCCGCCCACCTCACCCTTGCGCCAGAGGTCGATCTCGCAGGCGGCTTCGGTCAGCCGCCCCTCGTTGACCCGCTTCAGAACGCCGGAGTTGCGGAAGGCGTCCACGCCCACGTTGAAGACAAAGGCGCAGAGCGCGTCGAACTCGTTCTGGTTCAGGGGCGTGAAGACCAGGCCGTTCACCGCCTCGACCACCGGCATCAGGTCGAACAGCAACAGGGCTTCCGCGTCCTGGGGCGAGACCTGCGCCCCCTCGCGGGCGGATTTCGTATGGCCGTAGCCGATGGTCCAGCGGCCGTCCGGCAGGCGCGCGGCGGCCGGCCGGAAGCCTTCGAACGCTTCGATCAGCGCCAATCCCTGGCGGGAAACCTTCTGACGCGCACGCATGCCTGCTGACCCAATCCGAGACGGGCGCACCCGCCCGGTAACCGGAGGTGCAACGGCCGTACCGTTAGCGAGAGCTTAAGACGGGAGTTCCGCCCGGGCGCAAGGGAATGCCACGGGCTGGGGTATCGCTTTTGCGAGGCGTCGCTGCCCTACTGCGCCCCTATCGGGGCTTCGAAGGGCATTCCTCCTTCGAAAGCTGGCCGCGGGCTTGTCCTACGAAGCTCCGGAGGAGCGAAGTAGGAATGGTGCGGTCGAGAAGACTCGAACTTCCACGGGTTGCCCCACAGCGACCTCAACGCTGCGCGTCTACCAATTCCGCCACGACCGCTCGCCTCGGAGGCGGGGGGAATAGCAACAAGGGTCCGGCTTGTGAAGCGAAGTTCTTGGGGGGCTTTGGGGGCCGATCAGGCCGCCGCCCGGGCCCCGGCCATGAAGTCGTAGACGTCCGCCACCCGGGTCACCACGATGGCGATGCGGTCCTCGTTGATGCGGATCTCGCCCCGGGCCACGGGGTGGTTGTTGGCCAGGATCCAGACCTCGTCGTTCTCGCCGGCGTCCAGGGGAATGACCGCGCCGCGGCCCATGCGCAGCAGCTGCTGCATGGGCAGCACGCTTCGGCCCAGCACCACGGAGATCTCGACATTTACGGCCGCGACCTGGCCCAAATTCGTTACCATCAGGCTCTACTCGTTCGCCGCAGTTGCACGCGCGGCTCAGCTCGCCACATTGGGTGCGCATGCTTGACGACGCGTTAAATACCGCCGGCCTCTCCCCTCGACCGGTCCGATTTCTCCGGCCCGACGGCCGCCCCGTGGGCTGGGCGGTGTCGAGCGCGCCGGTGGACTACCCCGCCGCGGTCGAAGCCATGGAGAAACGCGCCGACGCCATCGCCGCGGGCGAGGCGGGCGAGCTGGTCTGGCTACTCGAGCATCCGCCCCTCTACACCGCCGGGGTCTCGGCCAAGCCGCACGACCTGCTGGCGCCCGACCGCTTCCCGGTGTTCCGCTCCGGACGCGGCGGCCAGTTCACCTATCACGGGCCCGGCCAGCGCGTGGCCTACGCCATGCTCGACCTGCGCGAACGCGGCCGCGACGCGCGCGGTTTCGTGCGCGCGCTGGAGGCGTGGCTGATCGAAGCGCTGGGCGCCTTCAACGTCACCGGCGAGATGCGCGACGGGCGCGTCGGCGTGTGGGTGGATCGCGGTCAGGGCCGCGAAGACAAGATCGCCGCCATCGGCGTGAAGCTGCGCCGCTGGGTGTCGTTTCACGGCGTGAGCTTGAACGTCGAGCCGGATCTTGCGCACTTTGACGGCATCGTGCCGTGCGGGATCAGCGAGCACGGCGTGACGAGTCTCGTCGACCTGGGTTTGCCCGTCGGACTCGACGATGCGGACGCAGCGTTGAAGACGGCGTTCGAAAAAGTGTTCGGGCCGGTCGAGCCGGCCCGTCCACCCGTCTAGCAATCTTAGTTGTTACGCCGCTGCAGGCGCGGCGGGCAGCATCGGCGAGGGCGCTGCGCGGCCACGCGGGTCGGAACCGTAGGTGTTGGACCCGACCGTCCCGGGGAGGAGACAAAGCAGCAGGAACACGGCGAAGTGCGTAATGCCAGGCAGGCTGAGCAGCGAGAACCAGCCGGTGACGCCGATGTCGTGCCAGCGCTTCACCGTGATCGCGAGCATCGACCAGAAGCCGACCAGGCCCAGCAACAACGAGACGCCGAAGCCCCACGGTGACGGATCGAAGTCGTAGCTCAAGTCGCCGTCTCTGAGATCGCTGAGCGAAATACCGCTGGCGAGGATCGTTGACGCGCAGAGCGTTCCCAGCACGAAGCCGATGCCGAGGGTGGCGAAGAAGTAGTGACTACGGCGAACGCGACCGTGAAATCCGAACAAGAAGTTCAACATGTCAGCCTCCCGGGGAGTGTTGGCGGGAGCCTAGGCGCACGGCGGCGCAACTCAACTTAAGGATCGGTAAGTTTATGAACGATCGGACACCTGGGCCCGGTCCCGCCGCTAGGGCGTGACGGCCGCCGCGGGGGAAGAAGGCCTCTGCGGATTGGGCCCGAAGCGGTTGGCCCCCTGCTCGCCCGGCATCAGCACCAGCTCGACGAAGGCCCAGATCAGAAACAGCAGGCCGACCACGTCCCAGAACCCCTTCGGGTAGGGCCAGACCAGGATGAAGGCCAGCATGATGAGCGGCGACCACCAGCCCGACCTGCCGCGGTCGTGCAGCCGCTTGGACAGCACACAGGCCCCGGTGAAAATCAGCAGGCCGTAGACGAACAGCCCCGTCGCCCAGTGCAGCACCGCATAGGTGTCGGCCACCGACTCGTAGAGGGTCAACAGGCCGACCAGCACCACCGCCGCCACGATGAACGGCAGCCGGCCCGAGCGGCCGTCCGCGGAGAAGAACTGTTCGGTCCAGTCGATCTTGCCGTTCATGAACGATTCCGGCCGCCCGGCCCCTACCTAGGGCGCGGAACGGCCGGATGAAAGCACGGAATTGAAGGCTGGATCAGGCCGCCGGAGCCGCCGCCGGCGCTGTGCCGGCCTTGGGATCGGGACCGAACTTGTTCGGACCCGCCGTACCCGGCAGGAAGCCGCAGACGATGATGTTGAATACCGGCACCAGCACCCACCAGCCGGAGCGGTCGGTGTCGTGCATGCGCTTCACCGAGATCGCGAAGCTGCCATAGAGCATCGCGATGTAGACGATGCCCAGGAGCGGCATGAACAGCGGACTGCCGGCGGTCAGCGCGCCGTCGCTGACCTTGGGTCCCAGCAGCATCGAGATGATCGAGAACAGGATCCCGGCCACGACGCCGAGGCCGAGGCCGCCCAACCAAAAATGCATACGGCGGATGCGGCCGTTGTAGCTCAACAGTAGATTTTGGATGTCCATGAGTGTCCCCCTAGCTTTTCGAGCAGGTAAGCGATCTTCGACAGATTTCAGGCTTACGCGAACTGGAACGCGTGGGGGCGACGAGGGGCCCCGGGACTTGTGAGTCCACGTATCGCGCCTTAACGGAGTCGCGTCTAGACTTGAATCTACCCGAAATCGGGGATTTCCCCGGCAGGCCTGCGCGGTCTCGAGCTGACCGTGTCGGACGGGCTCTGCGCCGCACAGCGCTTGACAGTGAAACTACATCTATAGTTTTCTAAAAACTACGGCTGTAGACGAGATGGCGAATGGGTTTCCGCCGGGACGGCGCCTCAGGCGAACTCCACCAGCACCTCGTCGGCCGCGACGCTGTCGCCCGCCTTGGGTCCGACCGTCTTCACCGTGCCGTCCCGCTCAGCCTTGATGATGTTCTGCATCTTCATGGCTTCGATCACCGCGACCATCTCGCCCGCCTTGATGTCCTGGCCCTGGGTCACGTGAATCGAAACGACGAGGCCGGGCATCGGCGAAAGAACCTGTTTCGACGTGTCGGCGGCGGCGCGCGGCGGCAGCTTGGCGTAGAGTTCCGCGACCTTCGGCGTCAGCACGCGAAGGCGCGCCTGGGCTGCGCGATGGCGCACGATCACGCCGTCCGGCGCCGACCGCACCGTCGCGGTGAAGGCCTCGCCGTCGAGCTTGCCGCGGAACAGCGGCTCGCCCGGCTTCCAGTTGACGTGCGACAGCACCGCCTTGCGCCCGTCGTCAGGGAAGTCGACGACCAGGCCGTCGTCACTCGCGTCGAGGCGCACGTGGCGGCCCTCGCCGTCGAGCATGCAGATCCAGTTCACCCGCTCCGGCGCCGGCGCGCCGGTGGCCTTGCGCGCGCGCCGCGCCAGGGTGCGCAACACGCAGATCGCCACCGCGCTCATCAGGTCGCGCTGATGCTCGCTCGGCGCCAGGCCATGGAAGCCGTCGGGAAACTCTTCGGCGATATAGGCCGTCGACAGCTGACCTTCCCGGAAGCGCGCCTGGTCCATGATCGCCGACAGGAACGGCACGTTGTGGCCGACGCCTTCGATGTTGAGGTCTTCCAGGGCCCGCGCCATGCCGTCGACCGCGGTCTCTCGCGTTTCACCCCACGAACACAGCTTGGCGATCATGGGATCGTAGAACATCGAGATTTCGTCGCCCTCGCGCACGCCGGAATCGTTGCGCACGATGTAGCGGCCCGACCTGGCCTGATGCTCGCCTTCCTCGGGCGGCGCATAGCGCGACAGACGCCCGATCGAAGGCAGAAACTGGCGGTACGGATCTTCCGCATAGATGCGGCTCTCGACCGCCCAGCCCTTGGGCTTCAGGTCCTTTTGCGCGAAGGCCAGTTTCTCGCCGGCGGCGACGCGGATCATCTGCTCCACCAAATCGAGGCCGGTGATCAGTTCGGTGACCGGATGCTCCACCTGCAGGCGGGTGTTCATCTCGAGGAAGTAGAACGAGCGGTCCTGGCCCGCGACGAACTCGACGGTGCCGGCGCTGTCGTAGTTCACCGCCTTGCACAGGGCGATGGCCTGGGCGCCCATCGCTTCGCGCGTCCTGGCGTCGAGCAGCGGCGACGGCGCCTCTTCGATGACCTTCTGATTGCGCCGCTGGATCGAGCATTCGCGCTCGAACAGGTGCACCACGTGGCCGTGCTTGTCGCCCAACACCTGGATCTCGACGTGGCGCGGATCGACGATGAACTTTTCCAGGAACAGCCGGTCGTCGCCGAAGGCGCCCTTGGCCTCGGCCTTCACCGAACCGAATCCCTCGCGCGTCTCCGCATCGTTCCAGGCGACGCGGATGCCCTTGCCGCCGCCCCCGGCCGAGGCCTTGATCATCACCGGATAGCCGATCTCGCCCGCGATCTTGACCGCGTGCTCGGCGCTGTCGATCAGGCCCATGTGGCCGGGCACGGTGGAGACCCCCGCCTCGGCGGCGAACTTCTTCGAGGTGATCTTGTCGCCCATGGCCTCGATCGCCGCCGGGTTGGGGCCGATGAAGGCGATTCCCTCCGCCTCGAGCCGGCGGGCGAAAACCGGGTTCTCCGACAGGAAGCCGAATCCCGGGTGGATGGCCTCGGCCCCGGTCGCCCGGGCCGCCTCCACGATCTTGTCGATCAGCAGGTAGGACTGGGCCGCCGGCGGCGGGCCGATCAGGACGGCCTCGTCGGCCATCTCGACCGCCAGGCTATCGGCGTCGGCCTCGGAAAAGACCTGTACGGTCTTGATTCCCATACGCTTCGCGGTACGTCCGATACGCACCGCGATTTCGCCACGGTTGGCGATCAATATCTTGGAGAACATCCGGTCTCCCTGGACCCGGCACAGAAGGCGCTGCTTAGACGGCGGGGCCTTCGAAGGCAATTCGCGGGTCAGGCGGCGCCGAGTTTACCCCAGGCTGAAAAAACGTTTATCTCCCCGGGAGGAGGAACCCTAGTATGAGAACCTTGTTCGCCGCCGTGATCGGCGCCGCTGTAACCTTGAGCGCCGTGAGCGCTACCGCCCAGGACTGGAGCGCCGCCGCCGCCCAGGATCTGCAGGCGATCCACGACGCCCTGCGGGACAACAGTCCCGAGGTCTATATGGACCGGGACTCGGCGCAATTCCGGAGCTGGCTGGATGCGGGCCTCGCGGCCGCCCAGAAGCAGCCGCTCGGCAAGGTCAACAACGTGGCGGCCTATGCCGACGCGCTGAAGTTCTACACCGTGGGCTTCCACGACCCGAACATCGCGCTCGACCCGAACTGGGCTGAGCAGCCGAACTATTTCGCGGTGAACTATCCGGGCTTCTCGACCGCGTACCGCAACAACGCCTACGTCGTCGTCTACAACGACCCCGCCGTGAAGGGCCTGCCGCCGGTCGGCGCGACGCTCATCTCCTGCGACAAGGTCGCCGCCGAAGACATCGCCAAGCAGCGCCTCGATCGCTACGAAGGCGACCTCACCACCCCGGTCGGCCGCTTCGCCAGCGCGCCCTACCTTCTGTGGGACCGCGCGAACTCGATGCTGCCGCCGCTGCCGAACAAGTGCGACTTCAACGTCGACGGCCGCAAGCGCACCTTCACCCTGAATGAAAACTTCAGCTCCAACGAGGTGCGTCAGGCCGCGGTGAACGCCGCCGCGCCGCATCCGACGGGCATCGGCATCGAACCGTTCGGTTCGGGCGGGTACTGGATCGACGCGCACTCCCTCGCCGAACACCAGGCCTGGACGCCGCTGCTCAACCAGATCGACCAGAACATCGCCGCCATTCATGCGGCGCCGGTGATCGTACTCGACCTGCGCGGCGCCGACGGCGGTTCCGTGCGTGCGGGCTTCCGCCTGATCACCCGCCTGTGGGGCCCCGGCGTCATTTCCGCCGCCAACCCGCCGGCGACCCAACTCGCCTACCGCACCTCGAAGGCGAACCAGGACTTCTACCGCGCCGTCGCCGCGCGCCTGGCGGCGGACCCGATGACCTCGATGAGTTCGGGCCAGTGGTCGACGCTCGCCGACGCCCTGGCCGCCGCCGCGGCGCAGAACCAGCCGATCCTGACCCGCAACGAGAACGCCGCCCAGGCCGCCTCCGGCGCGCCGTCGGTCGTCTCGCCGGACCTGCCCAAGGACCCGAGCCAGCCCGCCGCCGCCGATACGCCCCCGCCGCCGCCCGCCGCGCCCGCCGCGCCCGCCGGCCCGCCGGTGAACCCGATGAAGGGTCGCATCATCGTGCTGACCGACTACTGGTGCTCGGGCGCGTGTCTCTACCTGATGGACACCCTCACCCGTCTGCCGAACGTGCAGCAGGCCGGCGTCCAGACCGGCGCGGACTCGATCTACATCGGCCAGTCGGCGATCGCGCTGCCCTCGGGTCACGCGCGGATTATGTTCGGCGACAAGGCCTGGCTCGACCGGCCGCGTCAGACCAACGTGCCGTACACCCCGGCCGCGGGCCTGGTTTACACCGGCAACCTTGCGGACGAGGCGGCGCTGAAGGCGTGGGTCGCTCAGGTCGCCGGTCACTGATGATCGGCGTTCTGGTCAGCGGTC
The DNA here is from genome assembly GCA_036501825.1 of Caulobacteraceae bacterium. Lineage (GTDB taxonomy): Bacteria > Pseudomonadota > Alphaproteobacteria > Caulobacterales > Caulobacteraceae > JAFECT01. Next base: position 52,337 of record DASXZP010000014.1, read on the forward strand.
TGGCCGCCACCCTTGCGGTGGCGGCCGCCGCACCGGCGGGAGCTCAAACGATGACGCAACCCTCAGCGCCGCCGCCCGCCGCGGCGCCCGCGCCCGGCTACGGCGCACCGGTCAGCCTCGAGCGGGCCAAGCGATTGGTCGCGGCCGCGGAAGCCGAGGCGCGCAAGCACGACTTCCTGATGGCCTTCGCCATCGTCGAGCCTTCCGGCGCCCTGGTGGCGTTCGAACGGATGGACGGGGTGCAGTACGGCTCGCTGGAGGTCGCCCAGGCCAAGGCGCGCTCCGCCGCCCTGTTCCGGCGCCCGTCCAAGGCCTTCTCCGAGAGCGTGGCCAAGGGCGCTGTGGGCGTTCTTTCGCTGCCCGGGGCGGTGGCGGTCGAAGGCGGCGTGCCGATCATCGTCGACGGCAAGATCGTCGGCGCCATCGGGGTCAGCGGCGGCTCGTCCGAACAGGACGGCGCGGTGGCCATGGCGGCTCTGGCCGCGACGCCCTAAATCTTGGGGTATGGACACACGCCCCCAGACCCGTTCGCCCTCCGGATACGACCTCACCCCGCCCTCGCCCGAGGAACGCAAGGCGCTCGAAGCCTCGCTGACCCGTGAGGAAAAGGAGGTGCTGCTGCACCACGGCACCGAGGCCCCGTTCTGCGGCCTGTTGCTGCACAACAAGGAGCAAGGCGTCTACGACTGCCGCCTCTGCGGCCTGCCGCTGTTCCGCTCCGGCGGCAAGTTCGACAGCGGCACCGGCTGGCCCAGCTTCACCCAGCCCTACGACGAAGCCCACATCAAGGTCGTGCGCGACACCAGCTACGGCATGGTCCGCACCGAGATCCAGTGCGCCCGCTGCGACAGCCACATGGGCCACGTCTTCGACGACGGCCCCCCGCCCACAGGCCAGCGCTACTGCATGAACTCCGTGTCGTTGGTGTTCACCAAGAAGGGCGACCCGCTGCCCGACTCCCTCCACCGCGGCGAGACGACGGCGGAGTAAGTCACGCGAAATCCTCCCCCGGCCGAAGGCCGCAGGGGAGGTGGCGGCCGGAGGCCGACGGAGGGGCCGGCGCGACGCGGGCCGATGATCCGCCAGCGTGCGTTGCTACGCCAATCCCTGATCGTCGCGCTGGCCCCTCCACCGCCTTCGGCGGTTCCCCTCCCCTACGCGCTTCGCGCGGGGGAGGATTTCACGCGCCGACCGATCTCTTGGGGCGCCAATCAACTGATTTAATTACGTTGTTTCCAGATCATCACGCGTCTGTGATAATTCGCTAGCTTTTCATCACGGTTCCGTTACCGTGCTTGCTTGGGGCCGGGGCAGGACCCAACGCGATGAACAAGAAGCTCGTGCTTGCCCTCGTGCTCGCCGCCTCCGTGGCCGCGTGCAAGAAGCCCGCAAACTCCGACCACGTCACTGACGTCACCGCCCCCAACAGTTCCGCGTCCGCCCCCTCGTCTGACACCACCGCCGCCAGCGATGCCGACGTCGCGGCGCCGGCCAGCACACAGGCTCACCGTCCGCCCGCACCGAAACCGCAAGCCAACGCCGCCCGCACCCTGCCGGTCACCGCGCCGGACCTCGCCTACGCCTACGACTATTCGGTCGAAGCGCCCTCGCGCGACGTGCCGCATCTGTTGCGTCAGCAGGAAGAGGCCTGCGACCTCGCCGGTCCCATCGTCTGTCAGGTGGTGGGTGCGGAAACCAAACAGATCGGCGGCGACGAGGTCACCGGTCACCTCGAACTGCGTGCGCAGCCGGAGTGGATCGCCAAGTTCCGCGACCGGGTCGAAGACGATGTGCGTGCGCTCGGCGGCAAGGTCAGCACGTCGGACACCTCGACCGAGGACCTCAGCCGCTCGCTGGTGGACACCCAGGCCGGAATCCGCGCCAAGATCGAACTGCGCGACCGGCTCGAGACCTTGCTGAAAACCCACAAGGGCAAGCTCGACGACCTCGTCAGCCTGGAACAGCAGGTGACGGACACCCAGAACGAAATCGATGCGGCGCAGTCGGAACTCGCGGTGATGAAGACGCGGGTGCAGACGCAGAAGCTGGTGATCGACTACCGCTCGCTCACCGCGCTGGCGCCCGACAGCGCGTTCCGCCCGGTCTCGCAGGCGGCGCACAGCTTCACCGGCCACGTCATGATGGTGGTCGCGATGCTGATTCAGGCGCTGTCGGTGCTAGGCCCGCTCGGCCTCATCGGCGGCGCGATCTGGTGGGCGGTCGGCCGCCGCAAGCGTCCGGCGACGGTGGCGCCGCCCGCCGTCTAGGCTTCCATCAGGGCCCGCGCTGCGGCGCGGGCCGCGTCGGTGATTTCGGCGCCGGCCAGCATGCGGGCAAGCTCCTCTTCGCGCTCGGCCGGCGCCAGCGCCGTCACCGCGGTGCGCACCACCTTCTGAGCTTCGCGCTTCGTCACGCGCCAATGCGCATCGCCGCGCGCCGCGACCTGCGGCGAGTGGGTCACCACCAGCACCTGGCCGGTCTGCGCGAGACGCTTCAGGCGCAGGCCCACCGCATCGGCGACCGCGCCGCCGACGCCCTGGTCCACCTCGTCGAAGATCATCGCGGGGCCGACGCCGGGCTGCGTGCCCGCCAGCGACGCCTTCAGCGCCAGCGCAAACCGCGCCAGCTCGCCGCCGGACGCGATATCGCCGAGACCGCCGAAGTCGGCGCCCGGATTGGTCGAGATTTCGAACTCCACGCGGTCGGCGCCGTCCGGACCTTGCCGGTCGTCGGGCAGCGGCGCCACCGCAACACGGAAACGCGCCTTCTCCAGTTTCAGCGGTTTCAGTTCCCCCGACACCGCCTTGGCCAATCGCTCGCCCGCGGTGGTGCGCGCCTTGGTCAGAGCCGCAGCGGCGGCGCGATAGTCGGCCTCGCGCGCGGCGGCGTCGGCGTCGGCGGCGGCGAGCGCGCTCTCGGAATCTTCGATCAGACGCAGCGCCTGAGCAATGCGCGTGCGCTCCGCCGGCAGCGCGTCCACCGTCACCCCCAGCTTGCGCGCCTCGGCGCGCAGCGCGAACAGCCGCTCCTCCGCCTTGTCGAGCCGGCCCGGTTCGAAATCGAAGGCCGCTGCGGCGGCGTCCACCGCGGCCACCGCCTCGAGGGTTTCCACCAGCGCCCGCTCCACCGCCTCGGCCGCAGTCTTCATCCGCGCGATCACCGCATTGGCTTCGCCGGCGCCCGACTGCATCGCTCGCTCGCGAGCGCGTTCGAGCGCGCGCGACGCGTGCGACAGACGCGCCGTCAGGGTATCGCCGCCCAGGGCCTCGCCAGCGGCGGCTATGTCGGTCAGCGCCTTTTCCGCGGCGCCCAGCAGCGCGCGCTCTTCCGCCAGCGCAACCTCTTCGCCGGCGCGCGGATCGAGCCGGTCCAGCGCCGCCAGCCGTTCGCCCAGATCCTGCGCTTCGGCCGAGGCGCGCGCGGCCCGCTCGCGCAGGTCCGATGCGGCGGCGACGGCGGAGCGCCACGCCTTCCAGGCCTTGCGCACGGCGTCGAGCTTCGGCCCGGCGCCCGCATAGGCGTCGAGCAGGCCGCGGTGGGTGCGCGCATCGAGCAGGCCCACGGTCTCGTGCTGGCCGTGCACCTCGATCAGATGTTCGCCGAGGTCGCGCAGCACCCCGATCGACACCGCCTGGTCGTTGACGAAGGCGCGGCTGCGGCCGTCGGCGCCGAGCTGGCGGCGCAGCACCAGGTCTTCGGCGGGATCGAAGGCGAGCTCTTTCTCTTTCAGGATCGCCCACACCGCGTGGTCGGCGCCCGGCGCGAATACCGCCGTTGCCGTCGCGCGTTCGGCGCCCGCGCGCACCAGGCCCGCATCGGCGCGCGCGCCGGCGGCCAGGCCCAGGGCGTCGAGAATGATCGACTTGCCCGCGCCGGTCTCGCCGGTGAGGACGGTCAGGCCGGGACCGAAGGCGAGGTCGAGCGCCTCGACCAGCACCACGTCGCGGATCGTCAGTCCGATCAGCATCGGCTCATCCTAGCGGGATTCGAGCCGGGAGCCGTTGGGACCTCAGCTGTCCGTGGGGTGAAGCGCCGACTTCTTCTTGGGATCGTACTTCTTCTCGCCGCGTCCGCGCTTGCCCCTGGGGTCCGGCGGGGTGTCGAGGCGCATGCCGTTCTTGGCCATCAGGACGTAGGCGTCCGAGTACCAGCGATCGCCCGGATAGTTGTAGCCGAGCACGGCGGCGTTGCGGCGCGCCTCGTCGGTCAGACCCAGGGTCAGGTCGGTCTCGACCAGGCGGTAGAGCGCCTCGGGGGTGTGCGAGGTGGTCTGGTACTTGTTGACCACCGTCTGGAAGCGGCCTTCGGCGGCCAGCGGCTGGCTGTTGCGCAGGTACCAGCGGCCCACCGACATTTCCTTGCCGGCGAGCTGGTCGTTGACCATGTCGATCTTCAGCCGCGCGTCTTCGGCATAGTCGGTGTGCGGGTAACGCTGGCTGACTTCGCGCAGCTGGGCCAGCGCGTTGGCGGTGGCGCCCTGGTCACGTTGCACATCCATGATCTGCTCGAAGTAGCAGATCGCCTTGAGATAATAGGCGTAGGACGTCTGGGTGTTGCCCGGATAGAGCGAGATGAACCGGTCCGCGGTCGAGATCGCGTCGTCGTAGTTGTTCGCCTCGTAGTAGGCGTAGGCCTCCATCAGGATCGAACGGCGGGCCCACTCCGAATAGGGGTGCTGGCGCTCCACCTCGTCGAAATAGTCGACCGCGTCGTTCCAGCGGTGGGCGTCGAGCTTTTGCGCGCCGGCCAGGTAGAGCTGGTCTACGGGACGCTCTTCATAGGCGATCCGCGGCTTGGCCTTGCCGTGATGCAGTCCCGGAATGTGGGAGCAGCCGGCCAGGACGACGGCAACGAACGCCAGGGCCATCAACCCGCGGCTGGAGACCTTACCAAACACCTTAGGAACCTCTTCTGACGCGGCTTCCCCGAGAGGTCGCTTCTACACGACCGGCCTGGGAGCGCCAACCGGATCGGGCGTCGCAGGCGGCTTATTGGATAGGGACCAAATACGGCGGCAAGGCGGTGGGACCGTTGCGGGCCCCGATCGCTCGCCGGAGGTCAGACGGCCTCGGCCATCTCGCGTTCGAAGGTGACCACCCGCCAGGCCGACGGCCGGGCCAGGAGCGCGCGGACCACCGCATTGTTCAGGCCGTGACCGGCCTTGCGGCCCTCGAAGCGGCCGAGCAGCGGGGCGCCCAGGACGTACAGGTCGCCGACCGCGTCCAGCGCCTTGTGGCGGACGAACTCGTCCGGGAAGCGCAGGCCTTCCGGATTCAGGATCGCGCCGTCGTCGATGACCACGCAGTTCTCAAGCGAGCCGCCCCGGGCCAGGCCGGCCTGGCGCAGGGCCTCGACCTCTTCGATGAAGCCGAAGGTGCGGGCGGCGGAAAGCTCCTTGCGGAAGCTGTCCTCGGTGATGACCAGGTCCACCGCCTGGCGGCCGATGACCGCGGTCGGGAACTCGATCTCGAAGAACATTTCGAACCGGTCGCAGGGCAGGAGTTTGGCGGACTTGTCGCCCTCGACCACCTCAACCGCTTCCAGGATCTCGATATAGCGCTGGGGCTGCTGCTGGCGGCGGAAGCCCGCCCGGTCCAGCAGCTCGATGAAGGGCTGGGCCGAGCCGTCCATGATCGGGACCTCGGGGCCGTCCAGCTCGACGGTGACGTTGTCGACGCCCAGCGCGGCCAGGGCGGCCATCAGGTGCTCGATGGTCGAAACCTGCACGCCCGCGGCGTTGGCGATGACGGTGCCCAGGCGCGTGGCCACCACGGCCTCGCCGGTTGCGGGCACCCGGTTGTCGCGGTCCTTGATGTCGGTGCGGACGAAAACCACCCCCGAGCCGGCCGGGGCCGGGCGGATCGCCATGCGCACGCGCGCGCCCGTGTGCACGCCCACGCCGGCGCAGATCGCCGGGCCGGCCAGGGTATGCTCATGGATTTCCGAAGACGCTTGCGACACGATACCCAACCTCACTGGCCGGCCCCCGAGCAACTTGGGCGGCGCGGCATAAACCCAGCGGACCAGTTAGGGGGGGCGTTCCGGAGCCTCAACTAAAGTCGCGTTTCGCTTTGTTTCGGCAACCTTAACAGCAGCGGCTTCCCCTTCCCTGCAAGGGGTTTTCCGGTCGGCGGCCGTAAACCAGAAGTTCACGTCCGCGTTGTAAGCTAAGCGCAAGGTCACCCCAGCGCGCCAAGTAATGTTTCAGCTTTGGATCATGGCAGGACTAACGGTGGCCATCGCCGGGGTGGGATTTCTCGCCCTGCGCGAAAAATTCAGGGCCGATCGCCGCCTGCGCAACGCCATCTCCGTGATCCCCGCCGGCCTCGGCTTCTACGACGCCCAGGACCGCCTCTACCTCTGGAACAAGACCTACGAGGACATCTCCGGCGACTGCGTCAGCCTGCTGCGCCCGGGGGCGAAGTTCCGCGACCTGATTGAGGCCGACCTGAAGGCCAACCACTACGCCGACGCGGTGGGGCGCGAGGACGCCTGGCTCAAGGCGCGCCTGACCGAACGCTCGCGGGCCTCGGGCTCGGTTGAGCAGGACATTGGCGACGGCCGCTGGCTTCGCGTCGAGGACCGGCGGATCGCCGGCGGCGGCATGGTGTCGATCTGCACCGACATCACCGAACTGAAGCTGCGCGAGAACTCCTTCAAGCTGCTGTTCGATTCCAACCCCGTTCCGATGTGGCTGTGGCGCGGCGACCGCTCGCTGCGCATGATCGAAATGAACGCCGCAGCGCTGAAGCACCTGGACTATACCGCCGAGGAAGTCAGCCGCCTCACCGTGTTCGACTTCCTGTCGGTCGACGATTGGCCGGCGCTGCACGAAATGATCCGCACCGGTATCGCCACGAGCTATGACGCCGATCGCATCTGGTCGCCGCGGCGCAAGGACGGGACCCACCGCCGCGCCATGCCCTATATTCAGATGCTGCCCGACCCGGGCGGCAAACCGCGTTTTGTGGGCGCCATCGTCGACGTCACCGAGCGCATGGCCGCCGAGAACGCGCTGCGTCAGAGCGCCGAGACGCTGGCCGCCGCCAAGGAAGAGGCCGAAGCCGCCAACCGCGCCAAGAGCGAGTTTCTCGCCAACATGAGCCACGAACTGCGCACGCCCCTGAACGGCGTGCTCGGCATGGCGGACCTGCTGGCCAGCGCGGACTTGGCTCCGCGCGAGCGCGAAATGGTCGAGATCGTGCGCAACTCCGGCGCGGCGCTCGAACGCCTGCTCTCCGACGTGCTCGACATCGTCAGCGTCGAAAAGGGCCATGTCGCCCTCGACATCCATCCGTTCGCCCTGGCGCAAACCCTACGCGCGGTCGTTGCGCTCAGCGACCCGGCGGCGCGGGAAAAGGCCGTCGCCCTCGACGTCGATCTCGCGCCCGAACTCGATGGTCTGTTCCTGGGCGACGCGGTGCGCTTCAAGCAAATCGCAGGCGCGCTGGTCTCCAACGCGGTGAAGTTCACCGACCGGGGCGGAGTTACCGTGACCGGCCGCACGACGGATCAAGGCGTCGAACTCGTCGTGCGCGACAGCGGCATCGGTTTCGATCCGGCCGAGCGCGAACGCATCTTCCAGCGCTTTGCCCAAGCCGACGGCTCGATCACCCGCCGTTACGGCGGCTCGGGCCTGGGGCTTTCAATCGCGCGCGAGCTGGCCGAGCTGATGGGCGGAGCCATCACCGCCGACGCGACGCCCGGCGCGGGCGCCACGTTCACCGTCGTGCTGCCGCTGGAACGCGCGCCCGATGCGGCGCCCGCCCCGATCGCTGACGCCCCCGAAGCGGAGGACCGTCCTTTGCGCATCCTGCTGGCCGACGATCACCCGACCAACCGCAAGGTGGTCGAGTTGATGCTCGCCGCCACGGACGCCGAACTTGTGTCGGTCGAGAACGGCCTCGAAGCCGTGCGCGCGTTCGAAGCGGCGCCCTTCGACGTGGTGCTGATGGACATGCAGATGCCGGTGATGGACGGCCTGACCGCCATCGGCTGCATCCGCGAGCACGAGCGCATGAGCGGCCTGCACCGCGCGCCGGTGATCATGCTGACCGCCAACGCTCTGCCCGAACACATCCGCGCCGCCGCCGAAGCCGGCGCCGATCGTCACCTGGCCAAGCCGGTGACCGCCCAGACCCTGCTCGGCGCCATCAGCCAGACCCTCGACGAAGCCGTCGAACGCCGCGCGGCCTAGGCTGACCGGCCTCGCGCCAGCCGTGGAACGGTTTTTGGCTTGTGAATGTCCATGAACCGCCCCCGCGGTGAACGCGACTTAGCCTAGCGCAGCGAAGTTGCGTGCGCGACTCCGCGCAAAGAAAAAGCCCCGGCCTCGCGGCCAGGGCTTTTCCGGACGCCCCAGGAAAAGGCGATCAGTTGGCGAGACGGCGCAGGAAGGACGGAATCTCGAGATCGTCCTGGCCGGCGGGCTGTTCGGCTTCGGCTTCCACCGGTTGGGCCTGTTGGGTGGTGCGCATCTGGGCCTGACCCAAACGCTGCTGCTCCGGCCGCGGACGGCCGCCGCCGAACAGGCCGCGCCAGCCGCTCTTGCGCGGTTCGCCGAAGCGGGCGTCGAGGTTGGCCTCGGTCGCGGCGCGCTCACGCTCGCGGGTTTCAGCTGCCGGCGTCAGACGCGTGGTGTGGTCGGTGCGCTCCACCGCCTGCGCCGGTTTGGCCAGGTAGAGGTCGCCCTGCAGATCGTCGTCGGCCACCAGCGGGTCGACGATGCGCGAGATCGGCGCGTTCTCGTCGGCCGTGGCGCGCACTTCTTCGACGCGCGGCTCGCGGATATCGACGCGGCGGCCGCCGGTGAGGGTGTTCTTTTCCGGATTGAAGCTGCGCACGGTCTCAGGCTCGGAGTGGCCGAACACGCGGCGCTCGACCCGGGGATCGGGCATGCGCATCGCAGGCTGAGTGACGGCCGGTTGCGGCGCAGGCGTCTGGGCTGCGATCGCCGGTTCCGGCTTGCGCGCGTCTTCGATGCGGATTTCCGGCTTGACCGGTGCAGTGGGACGCGCAACCGCGTGCACGGGTTGCGCAACCGCCTTGGGCTCGATCTTCGCCATGGCGGCGGAGTCCATGCCGGTGGCGACCACCGACACGCGGATCTTGCCGTCGAGGGACGGATCGAAGGCGGCGCCGAAGATGATGTTGGCTTCCGGGTCCACCTCGTTGGAGATGGTGTTGGCCGCCTCGTCGACTTCCAGCAGCGTCATATCGGTGCCGCCGGTGACGTTCACCAGCACGGCCTTGGCGCCCTTCAGCGAGGTCTCGTCGAGCAGCGGGTTCTGGATGGCGTTCTGGGCCGCGTGCAGGGCGCGGTCGTCGCCGGACGCCTCGCCGGTGCCCATCATCGCCTTGCCCATCTCGCTCATCACGGTGCGGACGTCGGCGAAATCGAGGTTGATCAGGCCCGGCAGCACCATCAGGTCGGTGATCGAGCGCACGCCCGAGTGCAGCACCTGGTCGGCCATGCCGAAGGCTTCGGCGAAGGTGGTCCGCTCGTTGGCGACGCGGAACAGGTTCTGGTTCGGGATGATGATCAGGGTGTCGACGAAGCGCTGCAGTTCCTGGATGCCGGCGTCGGCCAGGCGCATCCGGTGGCGGCCTTCGAAGGTGAAGGGCTTGGTGACCACGCCCACGGTCAGAATGCCGCGCTCACGCGCGCGCTTGGCGATGACGGGGGCCGCGCCGGTGCCGGTGCCCCCGCCCATGCCCGCGGTGATGAACACCATATGGGCGCCTTCGAGATGCTCGTCGATCTCGGCTTCGGACTCTTCGGCGGCCGACATGCCCACTTCCGGATGGGCGCCGGCGCCCAGGCCCTGGGTGATCGCGGCGCCCAGCTGCACGCGACGGTCGGTCTTGGCGTACTGCAGCTGTTGCGCGTCGGTGTTGGCGACGACGAACTCAACGCCGCCCAGACCCGCGTCGATCATGTTGTTGACGGCGTTGCCGCCCGCGCCGCCGATCCCGAAGATCACGATGCGGGGCTTCAATTCCGTCGTACGCGGCGCGGACAGAGAAATTGTCATAGACCGACCTCTAGGACCCTGGGTTTGCGGACCTGCGCGAATGCCTTGTGCGCTTGGCTTTCCGACCGGGGTTAATGAAGAACCGTCATCCTTAAGAGACTCTTACCCGACTAGCGTGAGTCGGCGTTTTTCAGAGGGTTTTATTAACTGTATCATCCGTGTTCTGTGGATGTTCTCGCCGAGTCGCATAATGACTGTCACGAACGCATGGCGTTGCTGCGATTCGCCTGCGACACAAGGGCGCGCGAGCGATGTGTAATAATTACGGTCACGACGTTCCCTACCGCCGCTACGTCGAAGAGACCTTGGCGCTCAATCTCAGCCTGATCTTCCCGCGCGGCGCGCCGAACCTGGAGCCGCTGGAGAACATCCGTCCCACCGACGTCGCGCCGATCATCAAGGGACAGCCGGACGGTTCGGGCGTGTTCGACACCTTGCGCTGGGGCTTCCCGCCGTCGAAGCCCAAGGCGGGACCGGTGATCAACTTCCGCTCCGACGGGCGCAGCTTCACCCAGGGCCGCTGCCTGGTCCCCGCGTCGTGCTTCTACGAGTTCACCGGGACCAAATACCCGAAGACCAAGTGGCGCTTCACCGTGCGCGGCGACGACTGGTTCTGCATGGCTGGCCTGTGGCGCAAAGTCGACCTGAAGGACGGCCCCGGCGAAGCCTTCACCATACTGACTTGCGCGCCCGGCCCCGACCTCGTCCCCTACCACGACCGCCAGGTGGTGGTTCTGCCGCGCTCGCAGTGGGGCGCATGGCTGGATACCTCGAAACCGATCAACGGCGACACCTTCGAACCGGCGCCCGAAGGGTCGTTCGAGGCGGAGGAAGTGAAGAAGGCGGGATAGTCGCCGGAGGTCATTCCAAACGTGATCGCACGTCACAGTTACCCTCACCCGAAGGGGGAGGGTCGCGCGAAGCGCGGGGTGGGGGATCAAGTGCAAACGGTTGGGGTCAGTGCGTTGCGCGCGTCGCCGACCTTGAGACCACGTCCAATGCTGCGCTTGTCACCCCACCCGGCGCTTCGCGCCACCCTCCCCTTTCCGGGGAGGGGAACTTGGGCGCGCTTTTCTTGGCGGCTGACCAACAGGGTTCCCGCTCAACCAACGGCCTACTACGTACCTATTCGCACGGCTTCATTTTGCAGGGCGTTTCCCAGTCGATCTTCAGCTGGCGGCTGAACGGCGGCAGGCCGTTCTGGGCTTTCACGCGTTCGAATTCCGCCGCCGTCATCGGGCCGCGAATGCCAGATGGCCCTTCCTCGGGGCCGTCGAAGGTGCGGTCGATGACGAAGTAGTCGGTCTTGGAGCGATCCGCCGAGACCCAGACGCCCGGTCCGGTCGGCGGATGCCGCGCGGCGACGATGTAGTGCTTGTCGAACCCGACCTTGAATACCGTGCCGTCCACGCGCGAGACGCACGTCTTGGCGTCCGTTTGGTAGCAGATCGCCATGTCCTCGGACCGGTCTTCGGCGACCAGCCGGTAGGGCCCATCCAGGACCTCGTTGTGGTGCACGTCGTCGCAACCGGCCAGCATGGCGGCAAGCAGCCAGACCACGACGGCGGTCGCAGCCGGGAAGCGCATGCGTCCCTCCGTAATTACGCACGTAGTTTTATTAAACTACACGTGTAGCTCCAGCGGTCAAGCCGACCGGCCTTGCCAAGTCGAAGGAAATCACGCGTGAGCGCTCAGAGGTTCTCGCTCAGCCACCCCGCCACGCGGCCGATCACGGTGGAGCGGGCGTTGGGGTTGGGCGCGCGGGACGAACCGCGCGCGGTCGAGACCGCTTCGCGCGGGCCGTAGGCGGCGCGCAACAGCACGCCGGCGGCGGCGCAGAAGGCCGGGCCCGAGGCGGCGTCGGCCAGGTGCGGGGCGCGCTTGGGTTTGCCCAGGCGCACGGGGCGGTCGAACACGCGCACGGCCAGTTCACGCACGCCGGCGAGTTGGCTCGCGCCGCCGGTCAGCACAATGCCCGCGCCAGGCTCCATCGGCGCTTCCGACGCGCGCAGGCGCTCGCGCACCAGTTCCAGGGTTTCTTCGACGCGCGGCGCGATGACGTTCTTCAGGATCGAGCGCGGGACGATGATCTGGCCGGCGCCGGGGTCGTCGCCGCGCGGCGGCGCTTCCACGGTTTCGCGATCTTCGTTGGCTGAAGCGATGGCCGAGCCGTGCAGGGTCTTGATCCGCTCAGCGCCGGCGATCGAGGTCGACAAGCCGCGCGCGATGTCGGCGGTCACGTGACCGCCGCCTACCGCCAGCGAGTCCACATGCACCAGCGCGCCGCCGGAGAACACCGCGGCCGAGGTCGAGCCGGCGCCCATGTCGATACAGATGCAGCCGAGCTCCATCTCATCGTCTTCCAGCGCGGCCAGCGCCGAAGCGAAGGGTGCGGCGACCACGCCCTGCAGCTGCACATGCGCCAGTTCGAGGCAGTGACCGAGCGTCTGGAACGCGCCGTCGGCCATGCTGACCACCAAGAGTTCGAGGCCGAGCACGCGGCCGTAGATCGAGCGCGGGTCGGCGACGCCGCGCTGGCCGTCGACGCTCCACGACACCGGCAGCAGATGGATCGGGCGGCGGTTGGCGTAGCGCACCTGCGACAGGGCCGCGGAAATGGCGCGGGCGAGATCCTGGTCGCCGATCGGACGCGACCCCAGCGACACCTGCGCGGAAACCCGATGGCTGGCGAGTTGGCCCGCGGCGGTAACGGCCGTGACGTGGTGGATCGGCTGGCCGGCCATGACCTCGGCGCGTTCGATCGCCTGGGCCAGCGCCTGAGAGGCCTCTTCCATGTCGACGATGACGCCGCCCTTGACGCCGCGCGACTGGACATAGCCCACGCCCGCCACGCGCACCGTCTGGTCGGCGCGGCGCACGCCATCGGGCTTCATGATGAAGCAGCTGATTTTCGACGCGCCGATGTCGACCGCCGCCACCACGGGCGTGCGCCCCCCAAGACCAGACTTGCCTAAGCCCGTCTTCTTGTCCCTCGCTCCGCGCCGATCCTCGAGCCGCGACATAGATTAAGCCCCCAAAAGTACGTGTCAGTTCGCCGGCGCGGCCGGTGTCGGATCCTGGGTCGTCGCCGCAGCCCCCTGCGGCGTAGTCGTCGTCGTGGCGTCGGGCGCGCTCGCGTCGCGTTTGCGCACGGTGATCATTTCCGGGTCGCGCAGATCGATGCGCGCGAAGCCGAGTTCGAGCAGATGATCCTTCTGCTCCAGCTGATCGAGCTGGATCAGCGCGGAGTCTTCCTTCGACGCCGGAAGGTTGATCAGGCTGCCGTCCTTTAACCTGAGATCCCAGCGGCGATCGTCGACGCGCACCAGGGCCAGGATCTGATCCATCAGCAACGGACGCTGGCGCAGCAGCGGCAGAACCTCGCCGGCGTTGTCGTTGGCCCCCTCGCCTACCACCAGCGGCAGGTCGGCGAATTTCGCGGGATCGGCTTCAGGGATCGGTTGGCCGGTGGTGTCGATCACCATGGCGCGGCCGTTGTGCTGCCACACCGCCAGGCGCTCGCGCTCGTCCACGGAAATGACCAGGGTGTCGGGCAGCAGGCGCAGCACCTTGGCGTCGCGCACCCAGCCGATGCTCTTCACCCGGGCGCGGACGTCGTCGAGGTCCATGCTGGTCAGGGGCTGGCCGCGATAGAGTTTCAGCTTGTCCTTGATCGCGGCCAGGGCGACCGGCGAGGCGCCTTCCACGTGCACCTTCTCCAGCCCGAAGCCCAGATCGACCATGCGGTCGCCGACGAAGCCGTTGACCGCATTGCCCAGCGCTTCCGCGCGGCCGCCGGTGAACAGGATCACGCCGCCGACCAGCACCAGGGTCGCCAGCGCCAGCCCGCCCGTCACGATCGACGAGAGGCCCATGCGGCTCAGGGCATGCAGCTTACCGGCCTCTTCCCACGTGTCGTCTTGCGACTTGGACCTGCGGGAGGTTTTCTTTGCCGGTTTCTTCGGCGCGGGTTTCGAACTCTGTCGTCTGCCGCCCCGCACTACCGCGGGCATGAGGCGTCCTCCACGATCCACCGGACAAGGTCATCGAACCCCATTCCCGTGTGAGCCGCCTGCTCGGGCGCGAGCGAAGTCGGCGTCATCCCCGGTTGGGTGTTGACCTCTAGGAGGACCAGGACGTCCTTAACATCGTCATAACGGAAGTCGCTTCGGGTAAGACCGCGGCAACCTAAAGCGGCGTGCGCGCGCAGCGCGAGGCTCATGCAAGCCTCGGTAATGTGAGAAGGAACCGGCGCGGGAATGACGTGGCGGCTGCCGCCCTCGCCGTATTTCGCTTCATAATCGTAAAAGGCGCCGACGGCGGTCGCGGTAATTTCGGTCACCGCCAAGGCGCGGTCGCCGAGCACCGCCGACGTTAACTCCTTACCCGCGATGTACGGCTCGACCATCACCTCTTCACCGAAGGTCCATGTGTCGGCGATGACGTCCTGGGGCGGCGAGTTCGCGCCTTCGTAGACCATGAACACCCCGACCGAAGACCCCTCGGCGTTGGGCTTCACCACGTAGGGCGGTTCGATCACGTGGCGGCGTGCGACTTCGCGCCGGTCGAACAGCCCGCCGCCCGGCACGTCCACGCCCGCAGCCGCCAGCACCGCCTTGGCCTTCGCCTTGTCCATGGCCAGCGCCGAGGCCAGCACGCCCGAGTGGGTGTAGGGCACGCCCAGCGTCTGCAGGATGCCCTGGACGCAGCCGTCCTCGCCCCACACCCCGTGCAGGGCGTTGAACGCGACGTCGGGCTTCACCCGTGTCAGCACTTCGCAGAGGTCCCGGCCCGCATCGACGCGGGTGACCTTGGCGCCCAGGCGCTCAAGGGCGTCGGCGACCTCGCGGCCGGAGACCAGCGACACCTCGCGCTCAGGGCTGAGCCCGCCCAACAGGACAGCGATGTGGCGATCGGCGAGCGGCTTGGTCATGGGAGCGTCCGGGCTGGGGTTGTTCCCAGGCTCTAGCGGCTGCCCGATTTTGCGGCAAATCCTAACCAAGCCTTAACCGCGACCGGGCAAGCTCTGCCTGAACCGAAGGGTCCTGCAAAATGCAGGTGGTGAACGGCTATATCTGCCAGTCGTGCTCCGACGTGTCCCTGGCGCACCAGGGCATCGACCCTGCGCACCCGGAAGACAATCCCAAGAGCCCCAAGTATGACGCCCAGGCTGCGGCCACGCGCAACGATCCGGCGGTGCGGTTCGGCGGCGCGCTCGCGGGCGTCGAAGGTGCGTTCAATTCCGGAACCAACGGCTCCTCCACCCAACGCCCGCCCCGCAACGGCGACCTGGTGAACGTCAGCGCCTAAGAATCCTCCCCCGCGCGAAGCGCGCAGGGGAGGTGGCGGCCGCAGGCCGACGGAGGGGCCAGCGCCGACGTTGGCCAGTCAACGCTTCCACAATCTCAAGGTAGCGAGTTTCGCGCTAGTCACGCGCCGTCGCGTTGGCCCCACCACCGCCTTCGGCGGTCCCCCTCCCCTACGCCCTTCGCGCGGGGGAGGATCTAGCGAAGCGGCCGCCCGATCCGTTTGATTTCCCACTCCAGCTCGACGCCGAACTTCGCCTTCACGTCGGCGCGCACGGCTTCGCCTAACCCTTCGAGGTCGGCGGCGGTGGCGTCGCCGGTGTTGATCAGGAAGTTGGAGTGCAGCTCGGAGAACTTGGCGCCCCCGTGCAGCTTGCCGCGCCATCCGGCCGCGTCCACCAGCCGCCACGAGCTGTCGCCGGGCGGGTTCTTGAAGGTCGAGCCGCCGGTCTTTTCGCGGATCGGCTGAGTGGTCTCGCGGCGCGTGGTGATCGCCTCCATCCGCGCTTTCACGGCGTCTGCGTCGTCTCGCGTTCCCTGAAACACCGCCTCGGTCCAGATGATGTCACCGGGCGCGTGGCTCCTGCGGTATTCATAGGCGAAGTCCGCCAGCGACAGGTCGCGATGGGCGCCGTTGCGATCGACACCGCGCGCGCTGACCAGGATGTCCTTGGTTTCGCCGCCATAACAGCCGGCGTTCATCATCAGGGCGCCGCCGACCGTGCCCGGGATGCCGGCGTAGAACTCCATTCCGGCGATGCCTGCATTGGCCGCCGCACGCGCCACCGCCGCGTCGAGCGCCGCCGCGCCCGCGGTCACGCGCCGGGTTTCCGCATCGGCGGTCACCTGGCCGAAGGCGCGTCCCGCAAGGCGGACCACCACGCCGTCTACACCGCCGTCACGCACGATGGTGTTGGAGCCGACGCCAAGCACGGTCACCGGCACGTCGTGCGGCAGCGCCTTCAGGAAATCCGCGAGGTCGTCCGCGTCGGCAGGCATGAACAGGACTTCAGCTGCGCCCCCCACCCGCAACCAGGTGAACGGTCCGAGTTCCGCATCACGCAGCAGCTTGCCGCGCACCGCAGGCAAATTATCCCGCCAATCCTTTGTCATCGTGGCGCTCAAGCGGCGCGTCCCTTCAGCGCTTCGAGCTGGCCCGGCAACGCATAGGCCCAGGTGGTGATGTCCCCGGCGCCGAGACACACCACCAGGTCGCCGCGCTCGGCTTCCTCAGCGATCATCACGGCCAGTTCCTGCGGCCCTTCCAGCGGCAGTACGCGGCGGTGGCCGTAGCGGCGCACGCCTTCCACCAGGCCGTCGCGGTCGGCGCCCTCGATCGGCGCCTCGCCGGCGGGATAGACGTCGGCGACGATCACCGTGTCGGCGTCGTTGAAACAGGCGGAGAACTCCGCCATCAGGTCGCGCAGGCGGGTGTAGCGGTGCGGCTGCACCACCGCGACCACCTTGCCCTGGGTCACTTGGCGCGCAGCCTTCAGCACGGCCGCGATCTCCACCGGGTGGTGGCCATAGTCGTCGATGATGCGCACGCCGTCGGCGACGCCCGCGGTGGTGAACCGCCGCCGCACGCCATCGAAGGCGGCGAGACCTTCGCGGATCGCACTCTCCGACACGCCGAGTTCGCGCGCCACCGCGATGGCGGCCAGAGCGTTGGAAACATTGTGCCAGCCGGGCATGGGCAGGCGCAGGTCCGTCATTGTCACCGGCTCGCCTTCACGCGGCGTGATCAGCACGTCGAATTGCGCGCCGTCCTGGCCCATTTCGAGCTTGATCGCGCGCACCTCCGCTTGCGGATTGATCCCGTAGGTGACCAGGCGTCGGTTCTCCACCTGAGCCACCATCGACTGCACCTCCGGATGGTCGAGGCACACGGCGGCAAAGCCGTAGAACGGAATGTTCTCGACGAAATCGCGGAAGGCGCGGCGCACGCCGTCGAACTCGCCGTAGTGGTCGAGGTGTTCGGGATCGATGTTGGTGACGATGGCCACCGTCGACTTCAGACGCAGGAACGAGCCGTCGCTTTCGTCGGCCTCGACCACGATCCAGTCGCCCTCGCCCACCTTGGCGTTGGTGCCGTACTTGTTGATGATGCCGCCGTTCACCACCGTCGGATCGAGCCCGCCCGCGTCGAGTAGGCACGCGACCATCGAGGTGGTGGTGGTCTTGCCGTGGGTCCCGCCGACGGCGACGGAAAACTGCAAGCGCATCAGTTCGGCCAGCATCTCCGCACGCCGCACCAGCGGAATGCGCCGCTCGCGCGCGGCGACCAGTTCCGGGTTGTCGACCTTGACCGCGGTCGAATAGACCACCGCAGAGGCCTCGCCCACGTGTTCCGCGTCGTGGCCAATGAAGATCCTGGCGCCCAGCGCCTCCAGCCGTTCGGTGTTGCCGCTCGCCTTCGCGTCCGAGCCCTGCACCTGGTAGCCGATCTTCAGCATGATCTCGGCGATGCCGCTCATGCCGATCCCGCCGATGCCCACGAAATGGACCGGACCGATGGGGAACGGGATGGGGCGCAGACGCGGGTGCGAACGGGTGATCATCGCCGCATCAGTAGCCGTTTCAGCCGAACTGTGAAGAGGGGTAGCCGAACCTCAATGTTCGCCCAGGATTCCCGTGATTTACCCTCACCCGGAGGGGGAGGGTGGCGCGCAGCGCCGGGTGGGGGATCAAGCGCCACGCAGACAATCGAGGGCGAAGTCACGACGGCCAAAGGCGCGCCTGTCACCCCACCCCGCGCTTCGCGCGACCCTCCCCTTTCCGGGGAGGGTACTTCTAAGAGGAGGCCGTTGCTTCGACGAGATCGGCCAGCTTGGCCGCCGCGTTCGGAGAGGCCGCGCCATGGGCCGCCTTGGCCATGGCGGCGAGGATGTCTGGGTGTTCCAGCAGCCCCTGCAGCAGGGTCGCAAGGGCGTCGGCGTCGAGGTCGTCCTCCAGCACCACGTCGGCCGCGCCCGCGTCGGTCAGAAGCTTGGCGTTGAAGCGCTGGTGGTCGTCCATGGCGATCTTCAGCGGGATCAGCACCGAGGGCAGGCCTGCGACCGCCAGCTCGCACACCGTCGACGCGCCGGCGCGGCCGATCATCAGGTGCGCGGCGCCCAGGCGCGAAGCCATATCGCGGAAGAAGGGCGCAACCTCCGCCTCGACGCCGGCGGCGGCATAGACCTCGCGCGCCGCATCCAGCGCCTCTGGGCGCGTCTGCTGCTGCACCATCAGCTTTTCGCGGATCGGTTGCGCCAACCGCGCCACCGCTTGCGGTACCGTCTCGGACAACAGGCGCGCGCCCTGACTGCCGCCGGTGACCAGCAGACGGATGCGATCGGTCGGCGCCTGATAGACGTGGCCGTAGAGCGCGCGGATGTCGGGCCGCACCGGATTGCCGACCACTTCGACCTTGAGACCTGCTGGGGCCTTCGCGAGCGTCGGGAATGCGCACGCAACCGCGCTGACGCGTTTTGCGAGCGCACGGTTCACGCGGCCGAGCACGGCGTTCTGTTCGTGAATGACGGTCGGACGCTTCTGACTCATCGCCGCGAGCAAGGCCGGCAGCGAAGGATAGCCGCCGAAGCCCACGATCACCGCCGGATTCAGGCGTTTGAACGCCTTGCGCGCCTGCGCAACGCCCTGGGCGATCTTCAACCCGCCGCGCACCATGCCGATCGGGTCGGAGGTCTTGAATGTCGCGGCGTTCAACGCCAGCCGCTCGCTCGCGGGAAAGTCGTGGGCGTACTCGGCGCCGCGCGCATCGGTGGCAAGCACCACGGTCCAGCCGCGCGTCTGCAGTTCGCGCGCCAGGGCTTCCGCCGGAAACAGGTGCCCGCCGGTGCCGCCGGCGGCGACCACGACGGTCTTGGAAGACGGGCTCACCCGAAGAAGCCGGCTTGGGCGATTCCTTCGGTGGGGGCGTAGGCGCCGGCGCGGCGGCGCGTCAGCGCGAGCGCGAAGCCAAGCGTAAGGCCCATGGCCAACATGGACGACCCTCCGTAGGAGATGAAGGGAAGCGTCATGCCCTTGGTGGGCATCAAGTTCAAGTTCACCGCGACGTTGATCATCGCCTGCAGGCCGAACAGCACGAACAGCCCCGCTGAGGCGACCTGCTCGAACGGGTCGGTCAGGCGGGTGGACTGGCGCAGGCCGCGCAACGCGACAAAGGCGAACAGCGCGATCAGCGAGACGGAAAAGACCAGGCCGAACTCCTCCGCCCCCACCGAATAGATGAAGTCGGTGTGCAGGTCGGGCACGTGGCGCTTCATCAACCCCTCGCCCGGCCCGCGGCCGAACAGGCCGCCGGCGGCGATGGCTTCCGACGCGCGGTCGATCTGGTGCGTGTCGGTGGTGTCGGGCGAGAGGAACTTCTGCACCCGCGAGGCCACGTGGCCCATGAAGAAATAGGTCGAGACCAGGCTCGGGATCGCCACCGCCGACAGGCCCAGGATCCAGCGCAAGGGTACGCCCGCCATAAAGAAAGTCGCCCCGAAGGTGACCGTCAACAGCACCGTCTGGCCCACGTCCGGCTGGATCAGCAACAGGGCCACGATGATGAGATAGAGCCCGAACGCGATCGCCACCCCCGGCACGCCCTTGCGCTTGCGCCCCTCGGCGAACATCCAGGCGGCGAGCACGATCAACGCCGGTTTCACGAACTCGGACGGCTGCAGGGAAAATCCGCCGAGCTGCAGCCACCGCTGCGCCCCCTTGGCCGAGTGCCCCACCACCGGCAGGGCCAGCAGCACCAGCACCGACAGCGCATAGGTCAAGACCGCGACCCGCTTCACCCCGCGCGGCGAGAGCATGGAAATGGCGATCACGATGACCAGGGTCAGGCTGGCGAAAATCCCCTGGCGGATGGTGAAATGGAACGGCCCGTCGAGCCCGATCCGCGCCACCGCCGCAGGGCTCGAGGCGAAGGACAGCATCACGCCCACGAAGATCAGCGCGCCGACCCCGACCAGCAGGAACTTGTCGACGGTCCACCACCACTGGCCCATGGCCGAGCGGTCGGTCCTGGCGAACGGATGGGCGTAGGCCGTGGTCATGACGCCTTCGGGGTGGGGCTGCGAAAGGCCCACACTCGGCGAAGAGGGTTAACCTAGGGTTGGCGAAGGGTTAACGGCTTGAGCTCGACCGCGATGATGCGCAGCTCGCCCTGCCCCACGTTCTCCACACAGTGCGGCTCGAGCGGCTCGATCCAGAACGCGGTTCCCGCCTCGGGCGCCGCGCGACTGCGCGAGTCGACCAGCACGTTTCCGCGACCGTCCATGCGCACGAAGTCGCTCCAGCCCAGCACGTAGAGGGCAGCCGGCCATTCGTGGACGTGGACCGCCGTCCGCTCACCCGGACCGACATGCGTGTCGAGGACGCGAACGCGGTCGTTTTCGAGCAGGACCGCGTGGTGGTCGGGGGACGCCGTCATGGCGTCCAGGGCGTGGGTCGCGGTTGAAATCGCCGGGTCCTCCATCATGCGCTCTCGGTTGCGAAGCGCCGTTCGGCTTCCGGCGGGCTGCGCAGGACCAGGAACAAGATCATCGTCCCCAGCGCCGCGGCATAGCCCGGCCAAGGGTTGATCCACGCCAACACGCCACCACCGAGGTCGATCAGCGCCACCGTCATCCCCATGAGGAAGCGACGATGGCGCCAAACGCGCATGTCCGGGTTGTCGTCGATGGTCGAGTGCGCGCTAAGCCGGGTCGCAAGCATTGACAGCAGATATGCGCCGCAGAGTATCGCCATCAAACTGGCGCCGAGCGGTTCCAAAGGCTGCTCGGCCGCTGTCTTGGCGGCGAACGGGAATAGGGTGACCCAGAAAAGCGCCAACAGGTTCATCATCAGGGTTCGAGAACTGATCTCGACCACGCGGGCGAGCCCTCCGTGGTGAACCATCCACAGCACGCCGACCATTGCGAAAACGCCGGCGTGGACGACCAGGGCGGGCGCGATCTCCTTCAGCGCGGCCAAGCCGTGTGCCGTTGGGGCCTTTAGATCCAGCACCAGGAGTGTCAAGACGATGGCGAACACGCCGTCGCTGAACAGTTCGAGCCGGTGTTTGGTCATGCCCCCTCCCCGCCGACGAGTCCCTGACTACGCCTTTCCATCCCACCTGCCACTCCCCAAACAAGCCGGTCATCCTTGCTGCTGCGCAGCGAGCAGCCTCGCAATCTGCGACTTGACGCGTTCAATGCGCGCGGCCCGCGTCGAGGTCGGTGTAGGTCGCCGTGCCGATGGGATAGAGGGCCCAGTCTTTGTAGTCGAAGTGCCACCACTCGTCGGTGTAGACGGTGAAGCCCTGAGCCTCCATTTCGCGCTTGAGCAGCGCGCTGAACCAGCGCTGGCGGGTGGTGCCGCCGGGGTAGTTGGCGATGCTGCGGGCGGACATTTCGTCGATGCGGCCGGTCATCTCCACCGGCTTGCCGGTCTTCAGGTCGTAGAGGGTCAGATCGACGGCGCAGCCGCGGTTGTGGCGCGAGCCGTGGGCTGGGTCGGCGACGAAGTTGTGGTCTTCGGGCGGGGTCGCGTCCCAGAACATCTTGGTCGCGTACCAGGGCCGGTAGGCGTCGGTGACCCACAGGCCGTAGCCGTACTTGTGCAGCGCCTGCGAGGCGCGCGCGACGGCGTGGGCCGCGTCGCGCTGCATATAGGCGCCGGCCTTTTCGTAGATCGGAATGCCCATGAAATTGCGCGTGGTCGCGTAGATGGTGTCGACCTTGATCGAAGGGTCGAGGCTTTTCAGCGGCACGAGGTCCGAAGGATGCTTCGGCGCCGGCTCCTGCGGCGGCGTGGCGGCGAGCGCCGCCTTGCGCACCTTGTCCGGATCGGCGTGCACCGTCGCGCGGATGCGCGCCTCGACCTCGGCGCCGAAGTCGTGGCGCACAAGGCGCTCGCCACCGATTTTCACACCTGGAGCGGGCGCACCAGCCTCAAATACCGCCCTCTGGAGACCGGCATGCCCCCAGCCTGAGCCCACCCGGTCCAGCGAATCCAGGTCGAAGCCGTGACCATTTGCAAAGAGACGCCCACAGTGCTCGGAAACATCGAAAATCGCGCCGGGCGTTCCGTACTGACCCACGAGGCGCGCAAGTTCAGGCGGCGGCGGCGGCGGCGCCTTATCGTCGGAGACGCATCGTTCATTCGGGATTCGATAGTCAGCGAACACGACTTCTTGAGACGGCGGCGCCAATGCCACGGAGAGGCCCGGGGCAGCGCCTAGCATCACAACGGCGACGATCGCGCTCGATATCCGAAGCATGGAACCCTCCCTGACCTAACCCCCAGATTGAGCCGGTTCTGGGCGCCGCGTCAAAGGCTTAGGTCTGATTATGGTTTCCGGCGCAAACCTTCGTGATCGCTCAGCCGCGCTGTTTTCGCCGGCGTTATAACGGCGGTCCACCCCGGAGGAACCGCCCGTGAAACCGATTGCCGGCAGCCGCCGCGACCCGATGCCGAACGCAAAGGCGATCGCCGGGGCCGCTCCCGACGAACGGCTCGAGGTCACCGTGCTGCTGCGGCGCGGCAATGCGGACGATCTGGACGCGCGCATCCGTGGGCTCGCGAGCGGCGACCCCGGCGACGGCTGCCTCTCGCGCGAGGCGTTCGCTGAGCGGTACAGCGCCAGGGAAGCCGACATCGCTGCGGTCGAGCGCTTCGCCGCCGCGCATGGATTGAGCGTCGTCGGCAAGCACCCCGCGCGGCGCACCGTGATCCTTTCGGGGACGGTGGCGCAGTTACAGGCGGCGTTCGGCGTCGAGCTGCACCAGTTCGCGCATCCGAACGGGACCTACCGCGGCCGCACCGGCGAAGTCCACGTACCCGACGAACTGTCGGGCGTGGTCAAGGCGGTCCTCGGTCTCGACAACCGGCCGCAGGCGAAGCCGCATTTTCGGCAGGCCTCGTCCGCCGCCGTTTCTTACACGCCGGTGCAACTCGCCGCCCTGTACGGATTCCCACCGGGTGATGGCGAAGGCGAGTGCATCGCGCTCATCGAACTCGGCGGCGGCTACAAGCCCGCCGACTTGACCAGCTATTTCGCCGCCATCGGCGTGGCCGCCCCGAGCGTCGTCGCCGTTTCGGTCGATCACGCTACAAACGCGCCAAGCGGCGACCCGTCGAGCGCCGACGGCGAAGTCATGCTCGACATCGAAGTCGCTGGCGCCATCGCGCCGAAGGCGAAGATCGCCGTCTATTTCGCACCGAACACCGACGCCGGCTTCCTGGATGCAGTGACTACCGCCGCGCACGATGCGACCAACAAGCCCTCGATCATTTCGATCAGCTGGGGCGGCCCGGAATCGAGCTGGACCAGCCAGTCGATGACCGCACTGGATCAGGCGATCCAGGCGGCGGCGACCATGGGCGTCACGGTCTGCGTCGCGTCCGGCGACAACGGCTCCAGCGACGGCGAGAGCGACAACGCCGACCACGTCGACTTCCCGGCGTCCAGCTCGTTCGCGCTGGCGTGCGGCGGCACGAGCCTGCAGGCGTCGAGCAGTGCGATCAGCAAAGAAACCGTGTGGAACGACGGGTCGAGCGGCGGCGCGAGCGGCGGCGGCGTCAGCAGCTTCTTCGCCCTGCCCGACTGGCAAAAAGGCCTGAGCGCGACGAAGAGCGGCGGCGCGGCGGCGCCGCTCGCAAAACGCGGCGTGCCCGACGTCTGCGGCGACGCCGACCCGGAGACCGGCTATCAGGTGCGCGTCGACGGTGAGAACACCGTCTACGGCGGGACCAGCGCGGTCGCGCCGTTGTGGGCGGGACTGATCGCGCGGATCAATCAGGCAAAGGGCTCGCCGGTCGGGTTTATCAACCCGGCGCTTTACAAGAGCATGGCCGCGCTGCGCGACATCACCAGCGGCAACAACGGCGACTTTACCGCCTCGACGGGCTGGGACGCTTGCACGGGGCTGGGGTCGCCGAACGGATCGGCCGTGGCGAAAGCCTTGGGCGGCTAACCGACCGCGGCCGCGCGCGGCATCAGCGCGAGCACCGACGCGCGGAAGGCTTCGCCGCGTTCTTCGAAGTCAGCGAACTGATCGAACGACGCGCACGCCGGCGACAGCAGCACCACCGCCTCCTCGCCGCTCTCCACTGCGTCGGCATAGGCGCGGGCGGTGGCCGTTCCGATGTCGCCGCAGAGTGTCCAGGGCGCGCGGTCGCCCAGGGTGCGGGCGAAGTCGTCAGCGGCTTCGCCGATCAGATAGGCGTGTTCGATACGGGGAAAGAGGTCGGTGAGTTCGACGATGCCGCCGGCCTTGGGGCGGCCGCCGGCGATCCAGCGCACCTTCGGATAGCTCGACAGGGCCTGGCGCGCGGCGTCGGCGTTGGTGGCCTTGCTGTCGTTGATGAAGCGGACGCGGCCGATGCGGGCGACCTCTTCCATGCGATGCGCCAGTCCCGGGAAGGTCATCAGTCCCTCGGCCGCGTCTTCCCACGACAGACCGAGCGCCCGCACGGCGACATAGGCGGCGGCCGCGTTCTGCCAGTTGTGCTTGCCCGGCAGCGAACGCGCGCGCATCAGGTCGGCGACTTCCACCGCCCGGTCGCCGGTGGCGTCGTAGAGCACGCCCTGCAGCGCATAAACCCCGCCGCCGACGGCGCGGCCAGCGGAGATCGCGCGCGTGGTCATGCGGTTGGCGCTGCGCAGGTCGGTGAAGATTTGCTGGCACCAGGCGTCGTCGACGCCGATCACCGCCGTGTCGCCCGCGCCCTGGTTCGCGAACAGCCGCCGCTTGGCCGCGACATAGCCCGCCATGTCGCCGTGCCGGTCGAGGTGGTCCGGCGAGAGGTTCAGCAACACCGCGACGTCGGGCTTGAACGTGCGTGTCAGGTCGAGCTGGTAAGACGAGGTTTCGAGCACGTAGACCGCGCCCGCGTGCATGTCCTCGAGGCCGAGCACGCCGACGCCGATATTGCCGCCGATGCGTACGTCCTTGCCGGCCTGTTTCAGGATCCAGCTCACCAGGGCCGTGGTCGTCGACTTGCCGTTGGTGCCGGTGATGGCGACGGTCTTGGGCCGTTTCGGCTCGGGCGCGAGGGCCACGGTCTGGGCGTAGAGTTCGATGTCGCCGATAACCGGCACGCCCGCGGCCCTGGCGGCCTGCACCGTCCAGTGCGGTTCGGGATGGGTCAGCGGCACGCCCGGCGCGAGCACCAGGGCGGCGAAATCGTGCCATTCGGCGTCGTGCAGGTCGGCGACCTCGAAACCTTCGCCGGCGGCGCCATCGCGAGCGGCGGCGTTCTCGTCCCACAGCACCGGCTGGGCGGCGCCGGCCTTCAGCGCGCGCGCGGCGGTCAGGCCGCTGCGGCCGAGACCGAAGACGGCGACGCGTTTGCCGGTGAAGCCCCTAACCGGAATCATAGGACTACCGGAATCATCTGAGTTTCAGGGTTGCGAGGCCGGCGAGCGCCAGGGCGGCCGCCACGATCCAGAAGCGCACCACGACCGTGGGTTCGGCCCAGCCGAGTTTTTCGAAGTGATGATGAATCGGCGCCATCAGGAACACGCGGCGCTTGGTCAGCTTGTAATAACCGACCTGGATCATCACCGAGAGCGCCTCGATCACAAACAGGCCGCCGATGATGCCCAGCACCAGCTCGTGCTTGGTCACCACCGCCATGGTGCCGAGCGCGCCGCCGAGGGCGAGCGATCCGGTGTCGCCCATGAAGATCTTGGCCGGCGGGGCGTTGTACCAGAGGAAACCCATCCCGCCGCCGATCAGGGCGGCGCAGATCACCGCGATCTCACCCGACTCCGGGACAAAGTGCAGCTCCAGATATTTCGAGAACAGCGCGTTGCCGACCAGGTAGGCGATAATGCCGAAGGCCGAGGCGCAGATCATCACCGGCACCACCGCCAGGCCATCCAGCCCGTCGGTGATGTTCACCGCGTTGGAGAAACCCGCGATGGTGATCGAAGCGAAGGCCACGTAGAACCAGCCTACGTTGAAGACGACGGTTTTGAAAAACGGCACAGTGATCGAGGTTTCGAGGCCGTGCTCGTACCCTTCGGCGGGGTGCGGCGAAAACAGAATCAGAACCACCACCGCGACGATGGCGATGATGAACTGGAAGATGAGTTTCTGCACGCTGGTCAAGCCCGCCGAGGTCTGTTTGGTGACCTTGGCGTAGTCGTCCATGAACCCGAGCACGCCGTAACCGAGCGTGACGCCCAACACGACCCAGACGTAGACGTCGCGCAGGTTCGCCCACAGCAGGGTCGAGACCGTCAGGCCCGCGAGGATCATGAAGCCGCCCATGGTGGGCGTGCCCTTTTTGGTCAGCAGATGCCCTTCGGGCCCATCGGCGCGGATCGGCTGGCCCCTGCCCTGCTTCGAACGCATCCAGCGGATGAAGCGCGATCCCATGGCGATGGCGACGATGCCGGCGGTGACCATCGACAGGCCCACGCGCACGGTCTGATAGTGCAGCAGGTTCAGGATCGGCGGGACGTGCGCGTGAGAGGCGGCGTACCACTCGTACAGTAGATAAAACATTCAGGCCGTCTCCCGCTCGGAGAAGTCGAGCGCCGTCAGCTTCTTGGCGATCATCGACGCCTTGGACCCCAGGGATCCCTTGACCATCACCACGTCTCCCGGCCGCACCGCCTCGATCACCTTGGGCGCGAGGTCGGCGGCGGTTTCCGCATAGGCGCCGCGGCGCGCTTGCGGCAAGGCGTCCCACAGGGCGCGCATGTGCGGGCCTGCGAGGAAAACCAGGTGCACGTCGGCGGCTTCGATCTCGGGCGCGAGGTCGGCGTGCAGTTTCGGCGCGTCGGGGCCGAGTTCCAGCATGTCGGTGAGCGCAACGATGCGGCGGCCGTCGTCCTCGGGCGTGCGCGCCGCGAGACTGGCGATCGTCGCCTTCATCGACAGCGGATTGGCGTTGTAGCTCTCGTCGATGAACACGAACTCGCCACCCTCGACGCGGATGCGACGCGCGCGGCCGCGGCCTTCGAGCGGTTCGAACTTGGCCAGGGCGTCGAGGCCGGTGTCGATCGGCACGTCGAGCGCTTCGAGCATGAGCAGGACCGCCAGGCTGTTCAGGCCCCAGTGGAAGCCGCTCTGCGCCAGGGTGTAGACATATTCGCGACCCCAGATGCGCGCCGAGGCGCGCAGGCCGTTGATCTCGGTCTTCAACTCCAGCATCCGCGCATCGGCGGTCTCGTCGGAACCGAAGGTCATCACCCGCGCGCCGACGTGCAGCGCCGCCTGCTTCAACAGCTCGAACCACGGGTTGTCGGCGTTGATGACCGCCACGCCCCCCGGTCCGAGGCCTTCGAAGATTTCCGCCTTGGCTTTCGCCACGCCCGCTTCGCCGTCGGAGAAGTTCTCGATGTGCACCGGACCGACGGTGGTGACGCACGCCGCGTGCGGCCGCACCAGCTTGGTCAGGGGCGCAATCTCGCCCGGGTGGTTCATGCCGATCTCGAACACCGCGCGTTCGGTGTCGCGCGGCATGCGCGCCAGCGTCAGCGGCACGCCGATGTGGTTGTTGAACGACTTGACCGAGCGATGCGCCCGGCCCGCCAGTTCCAGCCCCGCAAAGATCGCCTGGGTCACTCCGGTCTTGCCGACCGATCCGGTCACGGCGCCGCGGCGCACGTCCGGCGCGCGGTCACGAGCGAAGGCCGCGAGATCTTCCAGACCCTTCAGGGTGTCGCCGACCACGATGTTCGGCCCGCCCTCGATCGGGCGCGCGACCACCGCCGCGGCCGCCCCCTTTTCGAAGGCCTGGGCGACAAAGTCGTGCCCGTCGCGCTCCCCGGCCAGGGCCACGAACAGGTCCCCGGGCTGCAGCTCACGGGTATCGAAGGTCACCCCGGTGGCGGAGAAGGCGTCTCCGGCCAGTCTCCCCCGGGTCGCGGCGAGGACCTCCTCGGAGGTCCACAGCGGCTCAGTCATTCAGACGGTCTCCCCCTTCAGGGCGCGGGCGACCTCGGTCGCGTCGTCGAAGGGATAGACGGTTTCTCCGACAATTTGACCCTGCTCGTGACCTTTTCCGGCCACCACCAGGATGTCGCCTTGTCGCAGCTCGGAAACGGCGGTGCGTATGGCCAAGCCGCGGTCCCCTATATCCCGGGCGGACGGAGCCCCGTTCAGGACCTGTTTGCGGATGGCGGAGGGGTCTTCGCCCCGGGGATTGTCGTCGGTCACGATGGCCTGGTCGGCCAGCTTTTCGGCCACCGCCCCCATCAGGGGCCGCTTGATCCGGTCCCGGTCGCCGCCGCAGCCGAACACCACCAGCAGCCGGCCCTTGGTGTGGGGCCGCAGCGACCGCAGGACGGTTTCGAGGCCGTCGGGGGTGTGGGCGTAGTCGACATAGACCTCGCCGCCCTTGGCGCCGGTCCCGATCCGCTCCAGCCGGCCCTTGGCGCCCTGAAGGCGCTGGAAGGCGCCCAGGACGTCCTCGACCTTCTCGCCGGTAGCGACGCAGAGGCCCGCGGCGACCATGGCGTTGGACGCTTGGAAGGCGCCCGCCAGCGGCAGCAGCACGTCGTAGGAGCGGCCGTCCGCGTCGATGACCAGGCGCTGGCCCTCGGGCGTGGGCGTACGCGAGACCAGCGACAGGTTCCGGCCGCGCTGGCCGACGGTCAGGATATTGAGCCCCGACAGGATGCTGGCCGCGGCGAAGGCGTTGTAGGCGGGCGAGTCAGCGTTCAGCACCGCAGAGCCGCCCCGCGGGGCCAGGGCCTCGAACAGGCGAAGCTTGGCCGCGCGATAGGCGTCCATGTCGCCGTGATAATCGAGGTGGTCCTGGGTCAGGTTGGTGAAGGCCGCCGCGGTCAGGCCGATGCCGTCGATGCGCCGCTGCTCGATGCCGTGGGAAGACGCTTCCAGCGCCAGGTGCGTCACGCCCTGGGTCGCGAGCTCGGCGACCAGGCGCGCCGCATCGCCCGCATCGGGGCTGGTCAGGCCGGGGGCGGAGATCGAGTGCTCGCCGCCGTTGCTGTTCAAGGTGACGCCGAGGGTGCCCATGCTGGCGGACTTGCGTCCGAGCGTCGCCCAGATCTGGCGGCAGAAGACGGTGACCGAGGTCTTGCCGTTGGTGCCGGTGACCGCGACGCAGGTCTTCGGCTGCGGTCCGTAGAACGCGCGCGCAGCCAGGGCGTAGGAGCGGCGTACGTCGCCGGACTTCACCAGCACCGGCGCGGCTTCGGCGGGCGTGTCTTCGGGCGCGAGCACCGCGGCGGCGCCTTGGGCCAGCGCTTGCGAGATGAAGGTCCGGCCGTCCGACTGATGGCCCGGCAGGGCCGCGAACAGCGTGCCGCCCTCGACCTTGCGGCTGTCTGCGGTGATCCCGGTGATCTCGGGATCGACCGGCAAATCACGCCGCAGGATGTCGGACAGGCGTTGGGCGATCATCGCTCCGCCCCGCTGTCGTGATTTTTCACCGGCACCTTGGCCAGCGCGCCGGTCATCGTATCGGGTCCGCGCTCGACGCCCAGGAACGGCGCGATGCGGTTGATCACACGCCCCGCGGCGGGCGCGGCGGTCCAGGCGGCGGTGCGCTGGCCGTGGCTGTAGGTCCCGGCCACCGGCTCGTCGATCAGCACCAGAACGAAATAGCGCTTGGTCCCGATCGGGCCGTCGGCGGGGAAGACGCTGGCGAAGGACGAGACCAGCTTGGTCTGTTCGTAGTGGCCGTTCATCGCCTTCTGGGCCGAACCGGTCTTGCCGCCGACGCGCAGGCCGTCGACGTTGGCGTTGGTCCCGGTGCCCTTCAGCACGTTCAGCCGCAGCAGCTCGAGCATGATCTGCGCGGTCTGCTCCGAAATCACCCGATGGCCAAGCGGACGCGCGCCCGCGGGCAGTTTCTTGATGGTCAGCGGGATGTAGACGCCGCCGTTCATGACAGCGCCCATGGCGGCGGCTTCCTGCAGCGGCGTGATCATGATCGCCTGGCCGAAGGCGGTGGACGCCAGCGTGTTGTCGTCCCACTTGCGCGGCAGGAACGGGTGGGCGCTCTCGCGCAGTTCGATCGGCGCCGGGCGGAACAAACCAAGAGCGCGGAAGTAACGCGTCATCACGTCGCTTCCCATGGTCAGCGCCAGCCTCGAGGTTCCGATGTTGGAGGAGTGAATGAACACGTCCGCAAGCGTCATCACACGATTCTCGGGATCGTCGTCGTGGATCGTGCGGTCGCCGATGCGCAGCGGCTGCGTCGCATCGAAGCGGCTGTTCAGCGTCGCGGTCCCGGTGTCGAGGCCCGCCGACAAGGTGAACACCTTGAAGGTGGAGCCCATTTCGTAAACCGAGGTCGCCGCGCGATTCAGTTTCGAATCATCGCTGGCGCGTCCGGCCGCCGACGGATCGTAGGACGGCCAGCTGGTCATCCCCAGAATTTCGCCGGTCTGGATGTCGGTGACGAGGCCGACCGCGCCCTTGGCGTGCAGCGCATCCGCCGCCTTGGCGACTTCGTCCTCCAGCGCGCCCTGCACGCGCATGTCGATGCTGAGCGCCACCGGCGCGCCGGTGCGGCCGTCGGCGCGAATCGCGGGATCGAGCGCGCGTTCAATGCCGGCGATGCCGCGGCCGCCGGAATCGGAGAAGCCGATGACGTGCGCCGCCGAGAGGCCGAGCGGATAGACGCGGCGGTCCTCCTCCGCGAACGACAGGCCCGGCAGGCCCAGCGCATGGATGCGGTCGCGCTCTTCCGGCGTCAGGCCGCCGAGCAGATAGGACTGGTGGTCTGCGGTGAGCGCCTTGTGCAGGCGCCCGGGGTTCAGCTGCGGCGCCGCCCGCAGCAGTTGGGCGTAGGTCCCATCGACATCCCACACCTCGTCCGGGTCGACGTAGAGGCCGTAGGCGACGAGGTTGGTGGCCATCAGCCGGCCGTTGCGATCGACCACGTCGGCGCGCGAAGCGACCGCCGCGGTGGCGACATCGGCTTCCTGCGCCACGCCGGAGAACAGGGCGGCGCGCACGGCGCCCACGCCCAGCAAGGCGAACACCGCGCCGAACACGGCCAGCACCACGTAGATTCGCGTGCGCGTGTCGGCGCCTTCGGCGGTCTCGGCCTTGGCGCGCTTCCAGGTCTCGTCCACCGACCACAGCCGCTCGCCCGGCCAGCGGAAGCCGGAGCGCGTGCGATCGGCGCCGAACTCGGACCCGCTCATTGTAAGGGCTCCTTCGGCGCCGGCGAGGCAGCGGCGTTGGGATCGGCCGGCGTCTTGGCGACGGGCCTGGTCTTTTCCGCGGCCACCGCGGGCAAGGCGTTGGGGCTGGTTTCCTGCGTCGAATCGACGGGCTTGAGACCGGCGCCTTCGGACAGGGTCTCGATGCGCGCGGGTTGCTCCAACCGCGCATCCTCGGCGCGGAGCAGCTTCACCTGGCGCTGTTCGTCGCCGATGCGCTGCTCGATGTCGGCGATCTGGGCGCGCTCGCGGCTGGCGCGGGCCTTGGCGATATAGACGCCGAACACCAGGACCACGAGCAGGACGAAAGTGATGATCTCGACCACCCGGATGCCGCGCACGCGGCTGTTGAAAATGGAGCTGGCCAGGTTCATGCGGCGGCCCTCGCGCCCCAGGCCGGCGCCGCCGTGCGCCGCGCGGCGCGGAGCTTGGCGGACCGGGCGCGCGGGTTTTCGAAGATCTCGACGTCGCCCGGCGCCTGGGCGCCCTTGAACAACAGTTCGAACGTCGGCGCGGGTCCTGTCGCGGCCTGCGGCAGGTGACGAGAGCCGCCGGGCGTATTGCCCGAGCGTTCGTTGAGGAAGGCCTTGACGATGCGGTCTTCCAGCGAGTGGAAGGTGACCACCGCGAGGCGGCCGCCGGCGGCCAGCACCCGCTCCGCCGCGATCAGCCCCGCCTCCAGTTCGCCGAGTTCGTCGTTCACCGCGATGCGCAGCGCCTGGAACACGCGGGTGGCGGGATGCACCGGCGCGCCCTTGCGGCCGCCGAGCGCGCGCTCGACCACGTCGGCCAGGTCCAGGGTGCGCTCAAAGGGCTGCTCGGTGCGGCGCGCGACGATGCTGCGCGCGATGCGGCGCGAGGCGTGCTCCTCGCCGTAGCGGTAGAAGATGCGCGCCAGTTCCTCCTCTTCGCCGGTGTTGACGATGTCGGCCGCGCTCGGCCCCTCGCCGCCCATGCGCATGTCCAGAGGTCCGTCGCGCAGGAAGGAGAAGCCGCGATGGGCCTCGTCCACCTGCATGGAGGACACGCCGATATCGAGCGCAACGCCGGAGCACGCGTCACGCCCGAAATCGGCGAGGCCTTCGGGGATTTCAGAGAAGCGCCGCTCGACTAGTTCGAAGGCGTCGGGATAGATCGCCGACAGCGCCTCGGCGAACCCCCTCACGCTCGGGTCGCGGTCGAAGGCCAGGACGTGGGCGCCCTGGTCGAGAAAGGCCCGGGTATAGCCGCCGGCGCCGAAGGTGCCGTCGATGATCAGCTCGCCGGGCTTGGGCGCGATCGCGGCCACCACTTGGTTCAGGAGCACCGGGACATGGGGCGCCGGATTTGGGGCGGGCAAGTCGCTCATCCGCCATTCCCGAGTTTCGCGGCGCGTTGCTGCTCGCGCAGTTTGGCAAGACCGGTGCGCGCCGCCGCCTTCTCCGCCTCGCGCCGCGCGCGATAGGCGTCGCGCGCCCAGATCTGAAAGCGGTCCTTGAGGCCCACGACCACCACCCAATCGGTGATGCCAAATTCCTCGCAAAGTTTTTCCGGAAGGGTGATGCGCCCGGCCGCGTCGAAGGCCAGCTGACTCATGCCGCCGTAGACGGTGAATTCGAGCGACGAGCGCAGCGGGTCGCCGAACGGCAGCTCTTCGATCAACGCTTCGTAACGGTCGAACAACGCCTTGCCGCCGCCTTCGAGGCAGTCGGCTTCGATCGACGGAAAGCAGAACACCCCGTCGAAGGACGAGGCGGCGGCGGCGCGGAACTCCTGCGGCACGACGATGCGCCGCTTCGAGTCCAACTGTTTCTCGAAGGCCGAGAGAAACACCTGCCCATCGGACCGTCATCACAGCCCGCCCCTGATTTGCCCCTCAGGAAATGGGTTAACATGGGCGACAGTGGGGCGCAATGACACTAGATGACATTTTTAACCACATTGACCGGATTAGGGCGTGTTTTTGCTGAATAAATGAGAACATTGAAAGAACATGGTTAGTATAGAGCGGTCATACGCCGCAGGTCGTAAGCACTATCTTCAGGAAGGTTAATCGATCCGCTTCGCGCTGAGTGTTAACGAGCGCGACCGTCGGCTAATCACCCGCCGTCGCGCCAGCCCCTCCACCACTTCGTGGTCCCCTCCCCTACGCGCTTCGCGCGGGGGAGGATTTCGCGCGCCCAAAGGTCCTCCCCCGGCCGCAGGCCGCAGGGGAGGTGGCGGCCGAAGGCCGACGGAGGGGCCCGCGCAACGGCAAGGGATGAGCGAATACCGACAGAAGTAACGGATCAGACGGCCTGTAAGCCGGGTTCTGTCCCGGGCCGAAACCCGGTGACGGTCATTCCTCTGGACCGGCCATTGCTGGACGGTTCTCGCGACCTACCCGGAGCCCTCGGACCAGCGACGGTCCTACCCCGGTCGAAACCCCAAAGGACTTCGAAGGGGGCGCGGGATCCCTATTCGGTCTTGCTCCAGGCGGGGCTTGCCATGCCGTCCCTGTCACCAGCGACGCGGTGGGCTCTTACCCCACCCTTTCACCCTTACCCCGAGCCGAAGCCAAAGCCTTGGCCATGGGGCGGTTTGCTTTCTGTGGCGCTATCCCTGGGCTCGCGCCCGGCGGGCGTTACCCGCCGCCTTGTCGCCGTGGAGCCCGGACTTTCCTCGACAATCGCAAGATTGCCGCGACCGCCCGGCCGTCTGATCCGCCGCCAAACTGAGGGCTTGGCCCGCAAAAGGCAAACCCTCCTATGCCGAGGCTTCGGAGGGCAGGCCTCGCCTGAGCGTGTGAACCGTCATGCTCTCGCGGTAATGGCCACGTCAGGCGGGAACGCTATCGACGCCGGCCGCGCTTAGGCCTCGAAGCCGTTGGGACTGTGCTGGATGAGGGGATTGGGGATCATTGCGCTCTGCGCTGCGAGCCTGCTGGCCGCGGGCGCACATGCCCAGGACGCCGCGAGTGCGGACAAGCCGGCGGCGGACGAGCGCTGGGCGTTCCACTGGCAGGGCACGTTCACGGAACAGGCGCACCCCGGCTTCGCGTCACCCTACCGCGGACCGCACAGCCTCGATCCCGCCGCGCGGGGCAACGAGACGGCGGACCTGACGCTCTACGCCGGCGTGCGGCCGTGGAAGGGCGGCGAGATCTGGATCGATCCGGAGATCGACCAGGGCTTCGGCCTCAGCAACACCTTAGGTCTGGCCGCCTTCCCGAGCGGCGAAGCGTACAAGGTCGGCAAGAGCTCGCCCTATCTGCGCATGCAGCGCCTGTTCGTGCGCCAGACCATCGACCTCGGCGGCGACACGTCCAAGGTTGACCCCGACCTCAATGTGTTTGGCGGATCGCAGAGCGCGAACCGTCTGGTGCTGACCGTCGGCAAGTTTTCGGTCGTCGACGTATTCGACAACAACAGCTACGCCCACGACCCGCGCAACGATTTCATGAACTGGGCCATCGTCGACACCGCGACCTTCGACTACGCCGCCGACGCCTGGGGTTACACCGCCGGCGGTGCGGCGGAACTGTACGAAGGCGACTGGGCGTTTCGGCTTGGCGTGTTCGACCTGTCGGACGTGCCCAACTCCACGCGGCTGGAGTCCGGGTTCGACGAGTTTCAGGTGCTGGGCGAAATTGAACGCGACTACAAGTGGAACGGCCACGCGGGCAAGCTGCGGGTGAACGGCTTTTTGAGCCGCGGCCGCATGGGGACCTACGCCGACGCCCTGGCGCTTGCCGACGCGACACACACGACGCCCGACACGGCCCTGGTGCGCCAGTACCGCAGCCGCACCGGCATCGCGATCGACTGGGAGCAGGAAGTCGCAAAGGCCGTGGGGGTCTTCGCGCGCGCCGGCTGGGACCAGGGCGACGTCGAGCCCTATGAGTTCGAGGACATGGACAACACCTACGCGGTCGGCGCCTCGGTGAAGGGTTCGCGCTGGAACCGGCCGGACGACGTGTGGGCCATAGCCGGCGAAGTTGGCGGCATCTCCAAGGCGCACGAAGCCTATCTCGCCGACGGCGGCCTCGGCATACTGGTCGGCGACGGCAAGCTGCCGCACGAGGGCGACGAGCGCGTGCTCGAAACCTTCTACAGCGTTCCGGTGGCCAAGACCGTGCACGCGAGCTTCGACTATCAGGTCTTCCAGAACCCGGCGTTCAACCGTGACCGCGGTCCGGTGTCGGTATTCGGGATCAGGCTGCACTTCCAGCACTGACGCGGATCACAGCGCGCCGGTCACCGTCTCGACCGACGCGAGCCGCAGCACCGCCATCAGCCGCGCGCGCGTGTCGCCATCGGCGATGCCGTCGACGCGGTCGGGGCGCCAGTGCCGCTGGAAGGCGCGCACCACCGTGGCGGTGTCTTCGTCGTAGGTTCCCGACGGCAGGGGCTCGTAGCCCAGGCGATGCAGGCCCGCCTGCAGCACGAACACGCCGGGTCCGTCGTCGCCGAGGGTCAGGGCTGCGCCCGGCGGCGCGTCCGGTTCGAACCACAGGCCGTGGCCGTGCTGGGCCAGGCGCTTCCAGGGAAACAGTTCGCCCGGGTCTTCCTTGCGCGCCGGCGCCACGTCGGAGTGCCCAAGGATGCGCCCGTCCGGCACGTCCCAGCGGTCGCGAATGTCGCCCAGCAGCGCGATCACGGCGTCGATCTGCGCATCCGGGAACGGTCGATAGCCCCACTCGTGGCCGGGATTGACGATCTCGATGCCGATGGAGGCGGAGTTGATGTCGGTGTCGCCGCGCCAGAACGACTTGCCCGCGTGCCAGGCGCGGCGCTCTTCCGGCACCAGGCGGAAAATCCGGCCGTCTTCCTCGACGACATAGTGCGACGACACCTTCGCCTCGGCGTCGCACAGACGCGCAAGCGCCTCTTCACCGGTTTTCATGCCCGTGTAGTGCAGCACCACCATGTCCGGCGGCGCGGTGCGAGCGTTGAAGTTGGGCGAAGGCGTCTCGACGACGAGGAGCGGCGTCACGCGATCAGCGGCCGTTCCGGTCCCAGCCGTAGGCGACCCAGGCGTGGCCGACCTTGCGAGCCTCAAGCACCTGGGGACGCACGGTCGCATGGCTGCGCGCACGCAGCGCCATGCCGGTGAAGAAGACGAAGATCGAGCCGACGACGGCGAACAGGGTCATGGCCGCGGCGGCGAAAATGGCGAGCAGGATACCGACCGCCAGGGCCAGGCCGGCGGCGAGAAAACCGCCCAGCCAGGCAAGGAAGCGATTAAGGCCGTCGCGCTCGCGGCGCGGCGGCGGACCGAAGCGGCTCCCCAGAACCAGACGCGGGGTCGTCTCCATGGCTCACCTCGAAAGCGCCCCCTGCCCGGACGCTGAAGATTATGTCGTCCTCGGGGGGTCGGTCGTCAACCGCAACGCGCCCGGCGGGCGAATGTTCATCCTGTCGCAGCCTCGTAAACGGACAGTGTCCCTCCTTCGCCAAGGCTTCGGAGGGCAAGCCCGCCAGCGCCTACCCGGCCTGCCTACGAAGCCTTCGGCTAAGGAAGGTTTACATTTTAAACTTGTCTATGTACAAACCCATCATTGCCCCCGATCGGGGATGGAGGCGCAAGATGACGCACGACGTGGCAA
Organism: Caulobacteraceae bacterium; assembly: GCA_036501825.1. Classification (GTDB taxonomy): domain Bacteria; phylum Pseudomonadota; class Alphaproteobacteria; order Caulobacterales; family Caulobacteraceae; genus JAFECT01. The sequence continues at coordinate 89,381 of DASXZP010000014.1, forward strand.
ACGCCCGCGAGGACCTGGCTTTCATGCGCTCGCTGGTCGAGCCGGACGGCCGCAGAGCCCAGGCGGGCGCGGGCCGGGTCTTCATGGCCGCGGGCCTGATCTATGGCGCCCAGTGCCTGGCCCAGTGGGCGGGGTTCGCGGGCCTGGTCCCGGCGCCTCTGGTGCTGAACCTCTGGGTGGGGCTTGGACCGACGGTCCTGTGCGCGGCGGTGATCTTGCTGATGGCGGTGATCAACCGCGGCGTGAAACAGACCAGCACTCAGCGCGCGCTGAACGCGGTCTTCACCTCCATGGGCTTCGCGAACCTGTCGATGGTCGCGGTGTTCGCCATCGTGGCGCTGCAGCGGCACGACTGGACCATCTGGGAGCTTTACGCCTGCGTGGTCTTCGCCTTCCAAGGCGCCGCGTGGCTGGCGTCGTTCGCGCTCAGCAAGCGGATGTGGCGCCTCGCGGTGGCGCTGGGATGGTTTGCGACGGCGGTGGCCCTTAGCCTGCTGCTCGGAACCGCGGACTACATTCTCGTCGCGGGGTTGGGCCTGATCCTGTTCATGGCGCTGCCCGGCTGGGCCATGGTGGCGGCGGCGCGGCGCGAAGCTTGAGGGCGGTTCGGTGCGCCGCTTCGACATCGAAGGCATCGACGACGTCATCCACGGGCGCCTGCGCCTGGGCGTCATGGCCTACCTGGCCGACGCGGAGGTGGCCGATTTCACCGAACTGAAGACAGCGCTCGGCGCCACCCAGGGCAACCTCTCGATCCACCTGCGCAAGCTGGAAGAAGCCGGTTACGTCGAGATCGACAAAAGCTTCCTGAACCGCAAGCCCTTGACCCGCGTGCGCATGACGGGGCCCGGACGCAAGGCCTTCGCCGATTATCTGGCGGCGCTCAGCAAGCTGGTCGGCGAACGCGAAAGGCCATGAAAAAGAGGCCGGACTCGCGTCCGGCCTCTTCGACGTCAGAGTTGGAACAGCAGGCTTACCAGCGCCAGCGCACCCCGAGACGGCCGATGAAGCCGTCGACATGGCTTCCGAACTCGTCTTCCACCTTCACGAAGCCCTCCAGCCCGTTCCAGCTGGTGGTGGTGAAGCCGAGGTCCGCCTTGCCGTAGGAACCCGGCCGCACATCGTCGATGCTGATGCACGACGGACAACCGGAGCCAGTGACCATGGTCACCTTGGCGTTGCTGTCCCATTCGTCGACCGCATAGATCCCGATGTAGGGCAGGATCGAACCCCACTGGGCGCCGGCGCGCGCGCCGATCGACCCGCGGGTGGTCGAGCTGTCGCCGAAGCTGAAGGTGGTCGAGACGTTCTGGAACCCGGCGTTGTCGAGGTGGGTCGAGGTCCAGCTGATGTCGGCCACCGGTTCGAAGTAGAGCCCCGCGCCGCCGATGCGGAAGCCGGTCTCGGCCTTGGCCCCCCAGTCGTTGCCGTTGAAGGTCTCGTACGCCGGGACCGTGGGCATGTTCGACTTCACTTCGAACCAGTCGCCCTTGACCAGGCCGTTCAGGAAGAAGTGGCCCGAGGTGAAGCCGCCGTAGCCGCCGAAGTTCCAGCCGGTCATGTCGAGCGAGTTGCGATCCGCATGGAAGATCGTGTTCTGCTCGAGGAAGCCGCCGGTCAGGCCCCACAGCCAGTTGCCGTGCAAGGTGTCGGCCCCCGCCTGGAAGCCGCGCCAGTCGGTGTCGGTGCGCAGGTTCGGCGTGAAGGTCTGACCCAGGACCGTGAAGTCCTGCACGCCGCCCAGACGCTCGCCGCCGATCTGGGCCTGCGACCACAGCTCCCAGCCCTCGCCGCGGGTGCCCGGGTTGGAGCCCCACATCGAGTCGCGGATTTCCTGTTCGCGCGCGGACCAGGCGTCGCCCGTGCGCCGCCAAAAG
>DASXZP010000015.1:0-70046 GCA_036501825.1 Caulobacteraceae bacterium
TACGATCTCGTCGCCAGTGAAGGAAAGCCGATCAAGGCCTGGACGCGGGGCGTTCCCATTGAGGACTCCGCGATCGCGCAGCTGCGCAACGTCGCCGGCCTGCCGTTCGTGCACAGCCACATCGCCGTCATGCCCGACGTGCACTGGGGCCGCGGAGCGACCGTCGGCTCAGTGATTCCGACCCTGGGCGCGATCATCCCCGCCGCGGTCGGCGTCGACATCGGTTGCGGCATGATGGCGGTGAAGACCACCCTCCGCGCCGAGCACCTGCCGGACAGCCTGGCGCAGATCCGCACCTCGATCGAGGCCGCGGTTCCGCACGGACGTACCGACAACGGCGGCCGCAACGACGTGGGCTCATGGCAGAGCGAACCGCCGCCGGCGGCGACGGCGCGCTGGGCGGACCTCGAGGCCGGCTATACCGCGGTGGTCGACAAGCACCCCAAGGCCGCGCACCCGCGCGGGCTCGGGCACCTGGGCACGCTGGGCGCCGGCAACCACTTCATCGAGCTCTGCCTCGATGAGGATGGGGCGGTGTGGGTGATGCTGCACTCGGGCTCGCGCGGCGTCGGCAACAAGTTCGGCAGCTACTTCATCGAGCGCGCCAAGCGCGACATGGAGCGGTGGTTCATCCACCTGCCGGACGCCGACCTCGCCTATTTCCCGGAAGGGAGCGAGGGCTTCATCGACTACATCCGCGCGGTCAGCTGGGCGCAGAAGTACGCGCGCGCCAACCGCGAGACGATGATGGAGCAGGTGCTGGACGCGCTGCGCAAGACGTTCCCGGACCTTGCGGCGACCGACATGGCGGTGAACTGTCACCACAACTACGTCGCCCAGGAGCGCCACTTCGGCAAGGACGTCTACGTGACCCGCAAGGGCGCGGTGCGGGCGGGCCTCGGCGAACTCGGCATCATCCCGGGTTCGATGGGCGCGCGTTCGTTCATCGTCCGCGGCAAGGGCGAGGCGCAGTCCTTCTGCACCTGTTCCCATGGCGCGGGGCGCGCGATGAGCCGCGGCGAAGCCAAGCGGCGCTTCACGGTGGAGGACCACGTCCGCGCCACCGAGGGCGTCGAATGCCGCAAGGACGCGGAGGTGATCGACGAAACGCCGATGGCCTACAAGGACATCGACGCCGTCATGGCCGCCCAGGCGGACCTGGTGGAAATCGTCCACACCCTGCGCCAGGTGGTGTGCGTTAAGGGGTGACGGAGGGCCCGTCCGCAGCGATGCGGGCGGGTCTTTTGCTGTTCATAGTGCAGCGATGACGCTGGGCGCCAGATAGGCCAGCAGGGCGCAGCCGAGCAGGAACAAGAGCCCCGCCAGCGCTACGTCGATCCGCGAGCCTGGTCCGCGATGCACCGCCTCGTCGTCGATCGCCCTGGCGGTCTGGATGAAGCGGAGGCCCGCGACCGCCACAATGAAGACCCCGAGCACGATCAGGGCGAGGCCCGCGACGCCGCTGAAACGCGGCTCGATCAGCTTCGCCCCCTTGCCGGTCATGTTGATGCCGGCGATGGCGAGGAACAGGGAGAATTTCTCGACCACAAAGCCGAAAGCGATGATCGCCACCGCGGTCCGCACCCAGGCCAGGAAGGTGCGCTCGTTGGCGGCGTGGTCGCTATAGGACTTGATCATGGCGTCCTCCCCGGCGCGGAACGCTAAGCCGAGTCGCGAAGTCCCGCTTCGGCCGCGCGGCGTCGCGCGCGGGTCTCGACGCCGCCGGGCAGCGCCCAGCGCAGGCCCGCCGACAGGTTTTTCATGGCCAGCCGCGCAGCGGGGCGGGGGATCAAAGCCGGGCGAAAGCCGTGCAGGGTTGCGGCCCACGGCGGCAGCAGGTCCTTGGCCGCGGCGTAAATCAGTCGCGTGACCGACGCCACCGAGGGCTTGAGGTCGTCGGTGGTCAGCAACACCTTGGCGGCTTCGCGCGTGCGCTGGTCATAGCGGAGTTCACTGCGCATAGCCTCAAGATAGGCCGCGTTCGCTGCGCGCGACTTGGGAACGTCTCGCGCGCCCAGCGCTTCGGCCGTGACGGCGGTCTCGGCGAAATAGCGGTCCTGCTCGGTAAGGCTCAGGCGCTTGGGGCCATAGATCAGATAGGCGTCGAGGAAGCTGACCGATTCCGCGACGTGCACCCAGGTCAGAAGCTCGGGGTCGTGGGCGGAATAGGCCGCGCCGCCAGGCGTGGTCCCGTGCACGCGGTCATGGATGCGGCGCACGCGCTCGATCTGCGCCATGGCTTCATCGCGCGAGCCGTAGGTGATCGCCGAGACGAACCGCGCCGTGCGCCGCAGCCGCCCCAGCCGGTCGCTGCGGAAATCCGAGTGGTCCCAGACGCCGGCCAGCGCGCGCGGATGCAGCATCTGCAGCAACAGCGCCGCGATCCCGCCCGCCAGCATGCCGCCGAGGTCCCCGTGCACCCGCCAGCAGACCGCGTCGGGTCCGAACAGGCCGGCGTCCACAAAGGCGCCGCTGGCGATCGGCTGTTCGCCGTCGCCGGGGCCGAACAGTTCGAGCACCCGCTCCTGCACCGCGCGGCGTACGGCGGCCGGCGACAGTCCAAACGCGGGGGCGAGCGTGGTCATAGGCGCAGCATAGCTCAGGAAAGTCGGAACCGCTTCGCCACGGTTGCGATTGTAACGGCGAAGGCGCCGGACGGCCGGCGCGGTCAAGCCGGAGCCTCCCCATGCATCAGACCATCACGCGCCTGTTCGACAGCCGCGAATACGCCGAAAACGCCGTGCGCGACCTGGAAAAGGCCGGCGTTCACAAGGGCCAGATCTCGATCCTCGCCCCGGCGGCGGCGGAACACGAACAGCGAACGTTCTCGGATCACCCGATCGTGCGCGAGCACCATACCGAAGCCGGGCGCGGCGCGGGGGCGGGCGCGACCATCGGCGGCGTGATCGGCGCGGGCGCGGGCCTGCTGGCCGGGCTCGGCATGATCGTTATCCCCGGCGTGGGACCCCTGGTGGCGGCGGGCTGGATCGTCACCACCGTTTCGGGCCTGGTCGCCGGCGGGGTGGCGGGCGCCGTGGTCGGCGGCGCGGTCGGCGCCCTGGTCGAAGCCGGCGTGCCCGAGGAGGACGCCCACGTCTTCGCCGAAGGCATGCGCCGCGGCGGCTCGCTGGTCATCGTCCAGGTCGACCACCACGACGCGGCGCGCGTAGAGGACATCCTCACCCGCGAACACGGCGTCGCGGCGAGCACGCGCCGTGAGGAATATCAGCGCGAAGGCTGGACGCGGTTCGATCCGGAGGCGCCGCCGCCGGTGGTGCGATCCGATGCGGCGGCCGCGGGCATCGCCGACGTGAACGATGTGCCGGTGGCGGCCGAGGACCGGGTCATCCGCGCCGACACTCGCGAAGACCCGGTGGATCGCGACGCCCGGGCGGCTCAAGCCGAAGCGGCGGCCGAACAGCGGAACCCCGGCCTGATCGACCGGCTCGACTAAACGTCGGCGAGCGCCTCCCCGCCGGTGCGGGGAGGCTCAACCGTCATCCTTTGCTGACGCTGAGCGGCACGAACACCGTCTGGCCGCCGTGTTTCACGCGCAGCAGGACGGCCTTGCGGCCCTCCTGACGTGTCTTCGCCACAGCCGCCGAGAGATCCTGCGGCGTGGCGGTGCGCAGGCCGCCGGCCATGACGATCACATCGCCGCGGCTGAGGCCCTTCTCCGCCGCATCGGAGTCGCTCTTTACGCCGTCGATGGCGACGCCGCCCTGCGGGTCCGGCTCCAGCCGCATGCCGAGGACCGATGCGCTTTGACCATCGCCTTGCGCCTGACCGTCGCCGCCGTACTGGTCGTTGGCGGCAAGCTGCTGCTCGTCGGGGCGAACGCCCGAGCGGACGTCGATCTCCTGCTCGCGCCCGTCGCGAACGACGGTCAGGCGAATGACGTCGCCCGCGCGCACCAGGCCGACCTGGCGGGTCAGGTCCTCCGACGACTTCACGTCACGGCCGTCGAGTTTCAGGATCAGATCGCCGGTCCTCAGGCCCGCCCGCGCGGACGGACCGCCGGGCGAAAGCTCAGCGACGAGCGCGCCGTGCGGTTGGGTGAGTCCCAGGCTGTCGGCGATGTCCGGCGTCACTTCCTGCACGGTCGCGCCGATGTAGCCGCGCACGACCTTGCCGTCGCGGATCAGCTGGTTCGTCACCTTGGCGGCAACGTCGGCGGGGATATCGAAGCCGATCCCGACCGATCCGCCCGAGGGCGAATAGATCGAGGTGTTCACCCCCACGACGCGGCCTTCGAGGTCGAAGGTCGGGCCGCCGGAGTTGCCGCGGTTGATCGGCGCGTCGATCTGCATGTAGTCGACATAGTTGGAATCGCCGACGTTGCGGCGCTCCAGCGCCGACACGATGCCCGCGGTGACCGTGCCGCCCAGGCCGAAGGGATTGCCCATCGCCACGACCCAGTCGCCGACCTGCGGCTGGGCGCGGTCCTCGAAGCTGACGTAGTCGAACCCGCCGCCGTCGACCTTGAGCACCGCGAGATCCGTCGCGGCATCGCGTCCGACCAAACGCGCCGGCAGGCGGCGATTGTCCGCGGTGATCACGGTGATCTTCACCGCGCCGTCGATGACGTGGTTATTGGTCACCACGTAGCCGTCGCGCGAGATGAAGAAGCCGGAGCCGGACACGCGCATGCGTGTGCTCTGCTGGCCTTGGCCCTGTTGAAACTGCGGAAACATCTTTCCGAGATCACCGAAGGGGGAATTGTCCTGGTCGCCATCGTCGCCGCCGCCGCCGAACGAGGCCGCCATCGGTCCCGCACGGGTGTCGCAGTCGATCGAGACCACCGCCGGCGAAACCCGCTTGACGATGCCTGAGAAGGAGAAGGGCTGTCCGGGAGCGCCGGGCGCCGCGGCAAGCGGCCCGTTCACGGGACCGTTGGTTTCCGCGCTGGCGCGGGTCCAATAACCGCCGGCGGCCGCCACGCTGAGAGCCGCCGCACCGAGGGCCGAGGCGGCGTAGATCTGTTTTCTTTTCATCTGTGCCAATTCCGAGTGCATCACGCTTACACCGTGCCGCCGCGCTCGCGTGGTCGCGGAGACAGGGTCGCGATGCGGCGGCGCTCGTGATCCGGAGGCTCACGCGGTCGGATCGCGGGCGTCTTCGTCGCGCCCGACGTCCAGTTAGGAAGCGATTGTGAAAAATCTTGGGCGGCCGTGTGTCCCCTGTCGCCGCAATCGCAGGTTCAGCCGTTTGCCGTGCGCGCCGCGCTTCAACTCTTCGCGATCACGCGCAAGATACCGGCGTTCGAACAACGCCGATGGTTCAGCGTGCGCCGAGCACCAGGCGGATTTTGCGCGCCAGCTCCTCGCGCGGATAGGGCTTGGCCAGCATCTCGGTGTCGGCCGGAATGTCGTGGCTCTTCAGCACCGAGGCGGCGTAGCCGGAGGTAAGCAGCACCTTCAGCCCCCGCCGCAGGCGGCGCGCTTCCACGGCGAGCTGCACCCCGTTCATGCCGCCCGGCATGACCACGTCGGAGAACAGCATGTCGATGCGGCGGCTGCGTGGGCGCAGGATTTCCAGCGCCTCCTCGGCGTTGCCCGCCACCAGCACGCGGTAGCCAAGGTCGAGCAGGCTCTCGCGGACCGAAGCGATGACGTCGGCGTCGTCCTCGACCACCAGCACCGTTTCGCCCTCGATGGCGCGGCGCAGCGGCACCGAGTCGGACGCGCCGGTCGCAGCGCCCTGGACCGAGCGGGGCAGTACGATGGCGACGGTGCTGCCTTCGCCGGGCCGCGTGACGATCTCGACCTTGCCGCGCGCATCGCGGGCGAAGCCCCAGACCTGACTCAGGCCCAACCCCGTGCCCTGGCCGGTGGGCTTGGTGGTGAAGAACGGCTCGAACACGTGCGCCAGGGTTTCGGAGTCCATGCCGACGCCGGTGTCGGAGACGGCGATGCGCACGAAGGCGCCGGGCGCCATGTCGTCGATCAGGCCCGCGTCGCCGGGCTCCAGCTCGATGTTGCGGCTGGAGATGCCGATCACGCCGCCGTCGAGCATGGCGTCGCGCGCGTTGGTGATCAGATTGAGCACCGCCGCTTGCAGTTCGGCGCCGTCGACACACACCGGGTGCACCGTGCTGTCGAGTTGCAGTTCGAGCCTAAAGTTGGCGCCCGTGGTGCGCGAGGCGATGCCGCCGAGCTCGGTCAGGATGGCGTTGGGGTTCAGCACCTCGGGCTTGAGCTGTTGCTTGCGCGCGAAGCTCAGCATCCGCTTGATCAGTTCGGCTCCGCGCTGGGCCGCCTTCACCGCGTGGTCGGCGAGGCGCGCCACCCCCGCCTTGTCGTCGGGCTTGCGTCGGATGATGTCGAGGCTGGTGATGATGGCGGTGAGCAGATTGTTGAAGTCGTGGGCCACCCCGCCGGTGAGCTGGACCAGCGCCTCCAGCCTCTGCACCCGGCCGAGTTCTTCGCGTGAGCGGATCAGTTCCTCGTTGGTATGCTCGGACACCTTCAGCGCGTCGGCGAGGCGGCCGTAAAGCTTGTTCTGCTCCGACAGCAGGGCGCCCAGCACGAAGCTGGAGGCCAACAGGCCATAGATGCGGCCCGCGTACCAGCCGAGGTCGTAGCGGCTGCCGCCCAGACCCGCGCTCAGGCCCACGTCGCAGACCCACGCGAAAAGCACCACGATCACCCAGAAGTCCAGCACCGATGCGGTGCGCCGGCGCCACATCGTCGCCAGGGCCACGAGATCGATCGCGAATAGTCCGAGCAGGACGGTGGTGGAATAGGCGCGACGGCCGCTCGCGACGGTGACGGCGGGCAGCAGGTGCGCGCCGCGGTCTGCGGCGAACACGATGGCGGCGGTCAGCACCACGACGGCGCCGACAGCGATTGCGGCGGCGCGCTTGCGCCATAGACGCCCGGGCAGGGCGGCGTCGCGCGGGCCGGAGAAGATCGCGTAGGCGACGATGAACAGCGGAAACAGCCCGCGCCAGGCGATGTATAGCCATGCCGCCGTCTGAGACGCGGGCGCCGGGGACGACCCGGCGTCGGCGTAACCGAAAGTCAGGGTCAAGGCCATCAGGCTGCAGAAGAGGTAGCCCGACGCCAGCACCAAAAGGCCCGCGGTGCGGATGCGGAAGAACTGTCCGAACAGCAGAAGCGCGGTGATGAACGTCGCCATACACAAGGCGCCGCCGCACGCGGTGGCGAAGGTCGGCAGTTGCGGCAGGTCGACTTCGGCGAAGGCTGCGATCAGCGGGAGGCAGAGAAACGACACCGCGACCGTGGTGATCGCCACGATCCGCCGTTCGCCCCGGGCCGGCGCGCCGGCCAGGCCGGCGCCAAGTTCGCCGCGCGCGGTAACCTCGTTCATGCCCCAAGTCCCGATTGCCCGGCGAAAACCGTAGCGCCGCTCACTGGGCGAAACAACGGTCCGCTGTCGCGACGGGCAACCAATTCACCGAGCAAGTGAGCCTGGGCGCCGGTCGGCCGCTTCCTGAGCGAGCGCCGCTTCCCGGGACCCGCTAAAGGCGCGCCCCTTGGCCGCCGGCGTTAATTGCTAATACACTTAGCACATGAGCCTTCACGAGTGTCTGATTCAGCTTCTGATCATCGCCGCGCCGGTTTCGGTGCTGGCGCTGATCCACGCTCGGCGAGGCCGCTGATGTATGCGGCTCATCTGGCGGCGGGCCTCGCCCTGAAAGCCGCGGTTCCGAAAGCGCCCGCGTGGGCGCTTCTCGGCGGCGCGTTCCTCCCGGATTTCGCGTGGATCGCCCTTGCCGGAACGGGGGTCGAGCCGGCCGATCCCGCGGTGTTTTTCGACGGCTGGTCCCACTCTCTGGTCTCGATCCTGGTCATGGCGACGGCCTTTGCGCTGCTGTTCTGGCGCAGCGAGATCAAGGTCCGCGTCGCGATCTGGTGTGCGGTCGCCTCTCACTTCGTGCTCGATTTTCTGATCCATCCGAAACCGCTCGAACTCTACCCCCACGCCGCGATCAGGCTCGGATGGGACCTTTGGCGCTGGGGTGAAGCGAAGCTTTGGCTGGGCTTCAGCCACTATTGGTGGATCCAGCTGGCGATCACGCTTGGCTTGCTCGGCGTCTATCTCGCGTTGCACCGGCGCGCGGGCATAGCGTCGAACCTGGCGGCGGCTTCGGTCATCGCGGTGCTGGGCCTGCATTTCCTGCTCTAGCCGAGCTTGGCCGTTCAGCGCGCAGGAGGAACCATCGCGGCCCGCTCAGGTTGGGGTCCCAACGACGGAGGTCCCTATGGCAAAAAACAGTTATTCGGACGACGAAGTCCGCGAGCGTCTCTGGGAGGAGATCAAGGGCGCGCGCTTCGGGATGCTGGGGGTGGTGGGATCCCGCGACCATTTCCAACCGATGACCGCCTTCCCCGATCCTGAGGAAACCACGATCTGGTTCTTCACCCGCAAGGACACCACCATCGCGCGTAACGCTCAGGACGCCGCCACCGAGGCCATGTTCATCATCCAGTCCAGGGATAACGACTTCCAGGCCTGCATCGGGGGGCGGCTGCTGCAGGACGCCAATCGTGAACGCATCGACCGGTATTGGAATCCGTTGGTCGCGGCGTGGTTTCCCGACGGCAAGGACGACGCCTATCTCACGCTGCTCAAACTCGAGGGCCGCACCGCCGCGGTTTGGATCGAGGATGCGGGCCGCGCCAGGTTCTCGTTCGAAGTGGCCAAGGCCAACCTCACCGGCAAGACCCCGGACCTGAGCGAACATCACGAACTGCCGCTGGGCGGCGGCGGCCTGCGCGCCTAGCGCGCCAGCGCGTCCAGCAACTCGCCCGCGAACTGGGTCAAGGTGTCGTCGCGGGCGCCCATGATGACGATGCGATCGCCGGCCTTCGCGCGCTCGAGCAGCGCGTCGCCGACCGCGGCTCGATCCTCCAGAGCGCGCGCCTCGCGGCCCTTAGCACGCACGCCGGCGGCGATGTCCTCGCTGGTGACCGACCGGTCGGTGGTGCCGCCGTAGTAGACCGGCTGCGGCATGAACAACACGTCGCCTTCGGCCAGGTCGCGCGCGAAGCCTTCGATGAAGGCCTCCTTCATGGTGCGCAGCGGGCCATAGCCGTGCGGCTGGAACATCAGCAACAGCCGCCCCGGAAACGCGTGCAGGGTTTCGAGCGTGGCGTGAATCTTGTCCGGGTTGTGCGCAAAGTCATCGATGACGGTGACGCCCCCCGCGGTTCCCACCACCTCCAGGCGCCGCCGCACGCCGCTAAACCCATCGAGGGCGCGCGCGGCTTCGTCGAGCGTCAGGCCCGCGGCGATCGCGGCGCCGATCGCGGCCAGGGCGTTGGCGACGTTGTGACGACCCGGCGTGTTGAGCTTCACCCGCGCCCGCGCGCCGGTGGCGCGTTCATGCGCCTCGAAGCCGATGCCGTCCGGCGCGGGCGTGATGTGCGCGGCTGACAGGTCAGCCTCGGCGTTGACCAGGCTGTAGCTGATCACCGAGGACTCGTTCGCCTCGCGGATCCGTGCGTGAGCGATGATCGCGGTCTCGTCGTTGTCGAGGTTCAGCACCGCGCGGCGCGACTTGCGCACGAAGTCGCCGAACAGGGCGCGCAGCTCCTCCAGCGACTTGTGGTCGAGGGAGACGTTGTTGAGCACCGCGATCGTCGGCGTGTAACGCGCGATCGAGCCGTCGCTCTCGTCGACCTCGGCGGCGAAGATGTCGCCCTCGCCGACCAGGGCGCTGGCGAACGGGATGTCGGGGGTCGTGAAATCCTTCATCACCGCGCCGTTCATCACCGTCGGATCGCGCCCCGCGCGCGACAGGATGCGGCCGATCATGCCGGTGGTGGTGGACTTGCCGCTGGTGCCGCCGACCCCGATCGAGACCGGCGCCGCGTTGAACAGTTGCGCAAGCAACTCGGCCCGGGTCATGACGCGCGCGCCCAGCCTGCGGGCGGCGACCACGTCGGGGACGGTGTCCTCGACCGCCGCGGAGACCACCAGCACCTGCTCGGCGCGGGTCAGCCCCGATCCGTCCTGGGGGAACAGCGGCACGCCACGGGCGCGCAGAAACTCGAACTTGTCGTTGGTGCGCCCCTGGTCGAGGGCCCGGTCCGACCCGGAAACCTCGACGCCCCGGTCGCGCAGGATCATCGCCAGCGGCAGCATCCCCGACCCGCCGACGCCCGCAAAGAAGTAAGCTACGCCTGTATCCATGGCGTGGAGCGCTACAGACGCCCGCGCGCCAAGGCAAGCGCCGACGGGCCGTTGGCTAAGCCGTGGGGGCGTTAGCTCGAACCCTTGTCGCCGCCGGACGAGCTGTCCTTGGACGAGCTCTTGCTGCTGTCCTTGGAATCGTCCCCACCGCTGCTGTCGCTGCTCGTATACTTAAGCGACGAGAAACAGGCGCTCTCAAGGGCGACTTTGAACTCAAGGTAGGTCTTGTACTTGAGGCCTACGATCGGGTCACTGATTGTCTCATCCAAGCTGTGATCAGGCGCGTCAAGTATAGGTGCCGTGTCGAGAAGCGATTTGTAGGAGAGTGTCGTCGGCAAGACGTTGAGATTCTGCGACGCCTCGGTCGTGGCCAGTGCGGCTTCGGCGGCGGCGGACTGCGCTTCCGATTTGGCCTCGTCTGCTAGCGCCGCTGTGGCCGTCGCGCGCGCGGTGGGTGTCTGGACGTCCGACTTGTCCTTAGCCGAAGCTGCCGTTGCAGTCGTCGCTTTGTCCTTGGCCGCGGCGTCGTTGGCGATTGACTGCGTGCGGGTGGCCGAGCCGTCAGCCGCGACCGTGTAGGCATTGGCGACTTGGGCGACCGTCCACGGATCGGCGCTCTTGTCGTCCGACGATTTTGGAACCGCCAGAGCCACTTCCGCCGCATCCGCTGTTGCCTGTGCGCTTCGAGCTGCCGCAAGGTTGTCAGCAGCTGAGCCGGTTCCGTTCGCCTCAGCTTCCAGAGCCTTGGCCGCATCGTAGTGTGCCTTTGCTGCGGTAAGGTGTGCGGTCATTGCAGCAACTCTAGCATCGCGCTGAGCAACTGCCTTGGCGCCGGTCGGTTGCGAGAGCACGTAGAGGATCGATTGGTTCTGCGAGTACAGGGTGTAAACGTGCGAAAGCATCGCGTCGGTGGCGGTATAGTCCATCTGATTTATGTTGCCGGACGAGTCCATGCCGAGCGTGCCGGAAATCAAGCTCTTTGCTTGGCTTGGGAATAACAGCAGCAAGCCTGAAATGAGCGTTGTCGTCTGCGGCTTGACCCGTCCTGCCGCCAGCAGAGGGACGGTCGCCGCCAGCGCAAGGTCTGCTGTGTTGAAAGTGAAAACGCCGACGTCGTGGGAACCGCTTTGTCGCGCATGCCAATAGAGGCAATTCGCGCTCGCGCGTTGATACATCAGGTCGAGGTAAAGCGGGGCCAGGTTGGCGCCGGTCGTGGGACTCGCGGAGGAGTCCGACTCCTTTCCGCTCGTCGACGTGGTGGACGTGTGCGAGCCCGCGCCTTTCTTACTTGGCGTGGCCGTGGGATCGGCGTTCGAACTCGCAATGGTTGTCGTAACCGTTACCTGCCCGGAGCCACCTGCTGAGTCGCCGCTGTCGACTGAGCTCGTCTTCGCGTCGCCAGTCGATGACGATGCAGGGGGCGGCGTGAAGCCGGCACCCACGACGACAAGCTCGTAGAGATCAAGCGGATCTCGCCGACCGTGGCACGCATCGTTGTTGAAAGGATGATTGAAAATGTCCGACACAGCATGCGTCTCACATGCGGTCGACGCCGTCGACGATCCTGGTTGTGCAAGTGATGCGTTTGTGGTCGTTTGCGACTTCGACTTCTGGAACGAACTTATATCGCGCCTCAAGACGTACGCTGGCGCGTCCGCTTGCGGCATCGTCGTGCACGCTTGCAGGCCGAGCGCGGCGGACAGGGCCACAAGGCTCGTCGAGCGCAGACTCTTCATCATGTGATTCCCCCGTCTCCTGGCGCCGCGGGAGAACGCGCTCGCCTGGAAGGGGTGAAGTTAAGTCATTTTCTCGCAGTAATTGCAAACATTACAACTTGAGCGGCGTTCAACGAGCGTTCTCGCGCCGAGGGCGTTCTTGCTGCGGCGAGATTCCCGCTATTATCTCCGCGACTTCGCCGTCTAACGGAGGTCCGACGCGAGCTCAGGCCGCGCTGAAAGGTGAGGAGCGAGAGTATGCGGATCGGCGTCACGGCGCCTGCGGGGCGGGTGGAGCCCGCGCTTGCGGGCAGGATCCAGGCGCTGGCGGAAACGCTGTTCCCTGGCCGCGCTCCCGAGGTCTGGTTCCACCCGCAGTGCTTTCTCTCCAGCGGCCACTTCGCCGGCGACGACCGGACCCGCGCCGAGGCCTTCCTGGCCGTCGCCAACGATCCCGCGTTCGACGCCCTGTGGTGCGCGCGGGGCGGCTACGGCTCCAACCGACCGGCTGCGGCGATCCTGGAAGGGTTGACGCCTGCAGCGCGGGACAAGATCTACCTCGGCTACAGCGACATCGGATTCCTGCTGGCGGGGCTCTATCGCGCGGGGTTCGAGCGCGTGGCGCACGGGCCGGTGGCGCGCGACCTCGACCGCGCCGGCGGTGAGGAAGCGGCGGGCCGCGCGCTGCGCTGGCTGGTCGACGGCGCCGCGGACGCGCTTGAGCCTTCCCTGGCGCAGGACAAACGTCCGGCGGCGGCGTTCAACCTCTGCGTCCTCAGCCACCTGCTCGGTACGCCCCTGGAGCCGGACCTGAGCGGCCACGTGCTGATGCTGGAGGACGTGAGCGAGCACCAGTATCGCATCGACCGCTCGCTGTTTCACGTCACGTCCCAGGCCTCGATCCGCAAACTCGCGGGCCTGCGCCTCGGCCGCCTGAACGACGCGCCCGAAAACGACCCGGACTTCGGCATGAGCGACGAAGCCATCGCGCGCCACTGGTGCGAGCTCAGCGGCATCCCCTATCTCGGCCGCGCCGACATCGGCCACGACATCCACAACAAGGTCGTACCGTTCGGGCCGGGCCGGTGAGGCGGTTGTTGGCCCCTGTTGCGGCGATCGCGGTCGCCGCGTTCGCGCCTGCGCCAAAGACGCCGTCGGCGTCACAGCTGGCTCACGTCCGGGCCTATGTGTCGGCGGTAAACAGCGGCGACGGCAAGGCGTTTCGCGCCGAGGACGCCGGCGACGGCTTTCGGGCGGACGTGCCGGAAGGCCCGTTCCTGCACTACTTCCACAATCAGCATCGCATGACGTCCGGCCTGGAACTCGTCGACGCACGGCAGGAGTCCGACGGCGCGGTGGAGGCCGTGGTTCGCAACCGTTTGTTCGGCACGCTGCACGGCCTGCGGTTTGCGTTCGACGCCGTCGGCAAGATCGCGACCTTCGACCCGACTCCGGCGCCGGCCTGGGCGCAAACCGCGCCGGGCGGGCTTTCGGACGAGGCAGTGGCGATGCAGGCGCGCACCATGGCGGATCGCGGCTGCAAGGCCGACGTCTTCTCCGGCGCCATGCTCGTCGCGCACGGCGACAAGGTCGTTGTCGCGCAGGCCTGCGGCGAGGCCAGCAAGCGCTATCACGTCCCCAACACACTGGAGACCCGGATCAACCTCGGGTCCGCCAACAAGATGTTTACCGAGATCGCCACGATGCAGCTCGTCGAGGCCGGAAAAATCAAGCTGTCCGATCCGGTGTCGGCCTATCTCGACGATACCTGGCTGGCGCCGGACATCGCGCGCCGGATCACGGTTGGGGAGCTGCTGGGACACACGAGCGGCCTCGGCGACTTCTTCGACGATCTGTGGCCGCAGTCGCGCGCGCGGTACCGCGACCTGGCCGACTACAAGCCGCTGGTCCGTTCGAGCAAGCTCGCCTTCGAGCCCGGATCGAAATTCGCCTACAGCGACACGGGCGCCTTGCTGCTGGGCGCCGTCGTCGAGAAGGCGTCGGGCAAACGCTACGACGACTACCTGCGCACTCACATCTACGCCCCAGCGGGCATGACCCGCAGCGGCTGTTTCGCCATGGACGATCCCGAGCCGGACCTCGCGACCGGCTACCGTTACGATCCGTCGGCGCCCTACGGGTGGCGCGAGAACACCTTTGACCACGTCCTGCGGGGCGGCCCCGCGGGCGGCTGTTTCTCGACCGTCGGCGACCTGCTGCGTTTCTCGCGCGCGCTGCAATCAGGCGCGCTGGTGTCGAGGGCGACCTTCGCCTGGATGACGACCCCAGGGCTATCGCCGGAGTATGGCCAGGGCGGTTTCGAGCTCTCCCAGTCCGCTGCCGGGCCGATCATTGGTCACTCCGGCATTTTCCAGGGCGTCAGCGTGCGATTTCACCTCTATCCGGCCACCGGCTGGACGATGATCGCCCTGGCCAACGTCGATGGCGGCGGTTACGCCCTGGGCGATGCGCTCGACGATGTGATCGGACGATCGAAACGCGGAGCCGCTACGGCTTCAGACGCGTCAGGTCGGCCTTGAACGACGTGTGCCAGGTGCGGCCGCCGTCGTCGGACAGGTCGATCTCGAAGCGGTGGGCGTCGGCGGTGATGTCGGACCAGATTCCGCGCGCCAGGACGCTGCGGCCCTTATAGGTGTCCGTGCCGTAGAACTCGCCGCGGCCGTCCTTGAAGCTGCCGATCGACGGTGTCTGCATCTCGCCGTTGGGGCCATCGAAATAGGTCTGGCTCCATTGATGGGACGTCGTGTTGTAGGTGAACAGGGTCATGCCTTCCCAGTGACCGCCGGTGGGGCTGTCGGCTTCGATTTCCTCCATCCAGGCCTTGCCGCCCCACACCGCGTGCGCGGTCTTGGTTCCGTCGAAGACGGTGGTGTGGGTTCCGCCGTCGAACGGATCCTGGATCGAGGTGGCGTGGGTGCGCCAGGCGCCGCGCGCGAAATCGAAATCGTGGGCGCCGTCGCGCGGCGTCTCGGCAAGGGCGGGGAGGGCCAGGCACGCGAGCAGGCCCGCGAGCGCCAGGCCGGCGCGACGGAAAGTCAGGGTCATCACTGTCTCCAAAGGCTTCGGCGGCCGCGAAGATGCGGGCCGGGCCGGCCGCGCTGAAGGGCCACTTGCGGGAAATTCGCCTGGGCCGCCTAGGCCCCCAGCACGCCGCGGAGCTGCCTGGCGCCGCTACGGATTTCCGCCAGGTCCGCCGCCCCATAGCCGAAGACGAACCCGGCCGGCCCGGGCGCGTCGGCGTAGTAGCGGGTCAGGGTGTGGATCCTGACGTTCCGCGGCTGCAGCGCCGCGGCGGCCGCCTCCAAATCAACGCCCGGCCGGGCGAAGGCCGCCACGTGCATGCCGTAGAACGACGCGATCGGCTCCAGCCACTCGGCCAGGTCCGTCTCCAGCAGGTGAAGCAACAGCTCGCGGCGCCGGCGGTAGAGTTCGCGCGTCTTGCGGATGTGCCGCGCCAGGCAGCCCTCCGCGATGAAGGCCGCGACGCTGGTCTGCACCGGAATGGCGCTGTGCCAGTCCATGCAGTTCTTCGCCGCCGCCAGCGCCGGCATGGCCCAGGCTGGCGCCACGACGAACCCCAGTCTCAACGCCGGCAGCATGCACTTGGAAAAGGTGCCCACATAAAAGACGACGTCGGCGGCGGATGCGGTCCGAAGCGCCTCTACCGCGCCGCCGTCGAAGCGAAACTCGCCGTCGTAGTCGTCCTCGACGATCACCGCGCCGCGTTCGCGCGCGAGCGCGACCAGCGCGCGCCGCCGCTCCGACGACAGGGTTACGCCGAGCGGGAACTGGTGCGAGGGACAGACGCAGATCACCCGCGCGTCCGCGGGGATGTCTTCGACCACCAGCCCGTCCTTGTCGACGCGCACCGGCGCGATCTTTGCGCCTGCCGCCGCGAACGCCGCGCGCATCGGCGGATAGCCGGGATCCTCGATCGCCACCGTGGTCTTGCCCGGGCGCACCAGAACGCGGGCGAGCAGGTCGAACGCCTGCTGCGCGCCGGAGGTCACCAGCACGTCGCCGGGCGCTGAGACGACCGCGCGCGTCACCGCGATATGACGCGAGACCGCTTCGCGAAGCCGGAAGTTGCCCTGGTTGCCTTGCGGTGACTTCAGCGCGGCGCCGCGCCGTTCGAGCCTACGCAATTGTTGCGCGCTGACCCGGCGAAAGGTCTCCAACGGGAACAGGCGTGAGTCCACCAGGGCCGGACGGAAGTCCACCGGCGCACCCGCGTCGGCATCGACGGCTGCGACTTCGTCTTCGGCCCAGAATCCCATGTCGCTCACGATGTCGGGGCGCAGCCATGTCGGATTGAGCGGAAACTTCGCATGCGCCGCCGTCGCCGCGACCTCGACCGGCCGCGCGGCCACGAATACGCCCGACCCGCGCCGCGTGGCGACATAACCCTCGTTGGCCAACCGTTCGTAGATGTCGGCGGCGGTGTTGCGAGAAACGCCGAAAAAGCCGGCCGAGCGCCGGGTGGGCGGCAGGCGCACGCCCACGGCCAGCCGTCCGTCCTCGATCGCCGCCTTCAGTTGCTCATAGATCCGCCGCGAGGCGTCGCGCGAACCGGGCGGCGGCAGGTCGAGCTCGATCTCGAACAACGGGTCCATGGCCCCCGGTCTAGCGGCCGGTCGGCCCGGGCGCCACGCGGCTGTGGCGAAATTACAATCTGCAACGCAAACTTACGCCCAAGCCTGTTGACGCCCTTAGGGCGAGGATTATGGTCCGCCTCGCACGCGCCAGGACGGTTCATTCCTCCCCTTGAGCGTCGGCGCGGCACGGAGCGAGCAATGCTTGTCCTGCCTTACCGCCAGCGGTCCCCCGACAGGGCCCGTGGGCTTTTGCACCCTGAAATCCACGACGACAGCGGCGCAGGGGCAACCCCCGCCTGATCCGACCCTTGGTCGCGACCCAACATCAAAATGAACAGGACGTGCGCAATGACGACGCACAACGATACCCCACGCCAGGACCCCATGCCTGCCGCCCAACTGCTGAAGACCCTGATGGTCCCGCCCGGCCAGCCGCCCCAGGCTGACGCGCGCATCGCCGAACTCCTCGCCCGGGCGGCCGAGGGCTATGATTCCGCCGCCGCCAACGCCCAGGCCGAGGCCTTGGACGCCAAGGCCACGCGAAAGGTGATCGCGCCGCTGATGCGGCTGCTGCGCATCTACCGCCTGGCCGCCGCCCTGATCCTCGCCCCCATGGCCGCCGTGGCGCTCGCCTGCGGCATCGATCTCGATCAGGAGGAGGAAGAGTTCGCTCTGGGCGCGGTGCTGGCTGCGACGCTCGCGCCGATCGGCGCCTACCTTTCCGTGCGGCTGAACTTCCTCGCCATCCACGAGGCCGACTACGAACGCGAACTTTTGTTTGAGCTCGACCTCGGCGCCGAGCGGCGCACCTCGGCGGCGGAGTTCATGACCCTCGATCCGACCGCGTGCCGCCACGGCCTGCAGGACTTCGCCGGCCGCACGCGCGCCCTGATCAGCTTGTCGCGCCGCCTCGACAAGAGCGCCGCCTTGCTCGCGAAGGACGTGCGCTATCTCTATCGCGCGGTGATCGCAGGCGCGGTCGTGCTCGCGGCCGCCAGCCTTGGCCTGGTCGCCTGGCGCGCCGCCCACGGCGGCGACGCGACCGCCATGGCGGCGCGTGTCGGCGCGCTCGCGCTCGTCGCGATGCTGTCGGCGCTGATCCTGTGGAGCGCACGCAAGCACATCACCGAAATCCTGCACCTGCTGGCGCCGCCCTCCGACAGCGGCGACGCCTTCGTGGTCATCTGCGCCCGCATTCTCGGTCTGCTGGGCGAAGTGATCGCCCAGAACGAGTTCCTGCGGCGGGCCTAGACCTCAGGAATGCCCCAGCGGCGTCGAGTCGAAGATCGCCTTTTCTTCTTCGGTCATCTCGGCGGGGACGTGTTCGAACAGCGGCGTCGAGAGGTAGCGCTCGCCGGTGTCGGGCAGCATGACCAGGATGTTCGATCCTGCCGGCGCCTCGGCGGCCACGCGCAGGCCCGCGGCCAAGGTCGCGCCGGAGCTGATGCCCACGAAGATGCCTTCCTTCAGCGCGAGGTCGCGCGCACACTTCATCGCTTCCGGTCCGGGGATTTTCATCACCTCGTCCACCGCCTTGCGATCGAGCGCTTCCTGGGTGACTTCCGGAATGAAGTCCGGCGTCCAGCCCTGGATCGGGTGCGGCGCCCAGGCCGGGTGCGTCTTTGACGGCGTACCGTCGGCGTTGCGCTGTTGCGGTTCGCCCGAGGAAAGCAGCGCGGCGGTCTCGGGTTCGCAGACGATGACCTTGGTGTTGGGGCTCTCGCGGTCCAGCACGCGTGTCACGCCGGTCAAGGTGCCGCCGGTGCCGTAGCCGGTGACCCAGTAGTCGAGCTTGATGTCCTTGAAGTCGTCGACGATCTCACGCCCGGTGGTGCGTTCGTGAAAGTCGGGGTTGGCCGGGTTCTCGAATTGACGCGCCCAGAACCAGCCGTGCTTCTCGACCAGCTCGCGGGTCTTATCGACCATGCCGAGCGCGCGCATCGGCGCCGGCGTCAGCACCACCTTGGCGCCGAGGAAACGCATCAGCTTGCGCCGCTCAACCGAGAAGCTCTCCGCCATCACCGACACGAAGGGATAGCCGCGCTCGGCGCAGACCATGGCCAGGCCGATGCCGGTGTTGCCGCTGGTCGCCTCGATCACCGTCTGGCCCGGCTTCAGCTCGCCCGACTTCTCGGCGGCCTCGATGATGCCGAGGGCCAGGCGATCCTTGACCGAGCCCAGCGGGTTGAAGGCCTCGACCTTGACCCAGAGGTTCACGTGGCCCGGAGCCAGGCGGTTGATCCTGACCACGGGCGTGCGCCCGACGGTCTCGGTGATGCGGTTGTAGCGGGTCATGGGCGGTCCTTCGGGCTGACGGTTCTCTGGCGCACGCTTTTTGGGACTGACTTTGGGCGGACTGGCCGCTCCCATACGCCCGGGAACTTCCAAAGGCGAGCGCCGGTTGAGGGAGGGGCAGGCTCTTGACCACAGGATTTATCGTGCACGACGCGTACCCCCCAGCGCAGACCCCCACGGACTCCGATCTTTGCCGTCGTCGTGCCGAGGATGCGCGCGCCCTGGCCGCCAAATCACGCGACGCCGCGGCGCGCGAGGCGCTTGAGGTGGTGGCCGCGAACTGGGAGAGTCTGGGCCGTCACCTGACGCGTCGCGAGGCGCAGCCGGTCATGGCCGTCGAGACCTCGCGCAAGGCGCAGGCCCGGCGGGCCGCCTTGGGGATCGATGCCTGACGCCCAGAACGCCGAAACTCCGGCGGCCGGTCAGGCCGCGACGGCGGTTACTGCGGCCCGGTTGAGCTCGATGTAGAAGCACGCGCCGCCGAGGGCGCCGTCCTCGACGCCGATCACGCCGCCCTGGAGCTGGATCAACTCGCGCGCCACCGCGAGGCCCAGGCCCGAGCCTTCGACGTCGGTCCGCTCCGCGCCCAGCCGCTCGAATGGACGGAACAGCGCCTCACGCAGGCCGTCCGGCACGCCGGGACCATTGTCGGACACCGTGATCCGCACGCGGTCGCCGATCGCCTGGGCGCCGATCTCGATGCGCGGCGGGCGGCCGCCGTACTTGGCGGCGTTGACCATCAGGTTGATCAGCACCTGCTTCAGGCGCTGCGGATCGGCGTTGACCGTGAGCCGTCCCGACCAGTCGCCGGTGAGTTCGATGCGCGGCGCGTACTCGCGCGTGCGGAACCGCGCCCCGGCGATCGCCTGATACATGGCTTCGGTGACTTCGATTTCGCCGAGGACGACCTTCATGCGGCCGGACTGCACCGCGGCGGCGTCGAGCAGATCCGAGGCCAGCGCCTGCATGTCGGCGGCGCAGTCGGTGATCTGGCTCATGCCGTCCTTCTGCGCTTCGGTCAGGTCGCCCATGGCGCCGTTCTTCATCAGTTCGGCGAGGCCAAGCACGCCTGAAAGCGGCGAGCGGATTTCGTGACTCACGTGGGCGAGCAGCTTGGCGCGCATGTCGCTGCGCCGTTCGGCTTCCTCGCGCAGGTTCTCGGCGGTGCGGGTGTAGGTGTCGAGCTTGGCCAGCGCCATGGCCAGCGGATGAACGGTCAGGATCTGCGACGCGAGGAACAGCTGCAGGCCCACGACGCGCAGCGGTATCGACGTCTCCGCATGCACGATCGGCCCGTAGCCCAGGGCGGTCGCGAGGCTGCCGATTACCGCAATCTGCACCACGGCGAGGGCGCCGCCGGGCGCGCGGCCGGTCCACACCGCGAAGATCACCATCGGCGACAGGGCGAAGATCAACGGATGATGGGCGACGAAGAACAGGGCGAGGGACGCGGCGAGCACCAGGGCCTGGGCCCCGATCGCCGGCGCCAGGGCGCGGACGCGAAGCGCCGCGAACGGCCGATCCAGGCTGATGCCGAGGAAGGCAGGCGCGAACACCGCCATGCCGACCGCGTCGCACACGAACCATTGCAAGCCGCTGCCGAGCGAATCCTGGAAGCCGCGGGTCAGGCCGATGGTCACGCCGGCGACGAGGGCCGAGACCAGCGGGCCGGCGACTACGCCCGCGACGACGAGTTCGAACAGCGAGCGGCCGTCGGTCAGCGGCAGCTTGATCCCGCGCAGCAGCCACGCCGCGACCACGACCTCGACCACGTTGGCCACCGAGAAGCCGAGCGCAGTCACCGGCGACGCGCGCAAGGCGAGGCCCACGCCGACCATGGCGGCGAAACCCGCGGCGACCGCGATGGCGCGTTCGCGCGCGCCGTGGAAGCCGCGCAGCAGGAACGCCAGCATCAGGGCATTGGCCGGCCAGAACGACACCACCGCCTGTGAGTCCGAGAAGAACCACAGGCTGACGGCGACCAGGGCCGCCAGGGCGGCGACCATGGTCGCAAGCCGAATCAGGAAGCGTTGACGCATCAAAAGCGAAGTCCCCCACGCGCGAACTGAGCTTGGCCTTTAACCTACAGCGTACCTGTGTGCGCGGGGTTAACTGCAGACGCCGCGAAGGGTCACAGGATGGGTATGACTCGCATCGCTACGAGCGCCGCTTCTTACCGAAGGGTTAATCGCGCGTGCGCCCGACCGCGACGTTCGGTCCTCTTCTGACAGATTCCCGAAAGTTGCATCGTTGCGCGGTTCAATCCGGTTGACGGCCGGTGACGGGGGCTAAGTGAATACCTACAGCTTCTACCTGGTTGGAGTGGACGGCGAACGCGCCGGCGAGCCGATCGAAATCCAGCAATGCCCGACCGACGCCGAAGCGCTGGCCGCCGGTTGCCGCGCGCTGCGCCGCGCGCCCGCCTGCGGCGCGGTGGAAATCTGGCGCGAAGCTCAACGCGTGTTGCGCCTTGGCGGCGCCGCGTTGGATCGGCGTCCCGGCGAGGTGGAATATCTCGGTCGCTGGGATCGCGCCTGGAGACGCTAACCGCCCGCCTAGGCGTTCAGGCAACCCGCGTCATCGCCGTGACGGACGGCTGACCCCGACGGCGGCGGTACGTGACGGCCGTCCTGGAAGATTTCGACGTTGCGGGAGTCGGTGCGCACCTTCAGCAGGCGCGGGGCGTGGCTCCAGGCTTCCTGATCGTCGGCGCATTCGACGAGGTCGAACGAAACAATGACTTTCCGGTCGTCCAGGAAGTAGATCGTGTAGGTCGCCATCGCTCTTTCCGACGAGGCCGACGCCGGAGCGCGCGCCTCAGCTCCTTTGTAGGCTCTTTTTGTGGAATTCGGAAACGATTATTTCGGTCAATACGACTGCTTTACGAGAGTAAATTTGAGTACAACGGAGCCTTTTCTGTCGGCTACCCCACAAAGGATCGCCTTTATTGAAAGGTGTGATTGTTAGTCTTGATGCACTACGCGGACTGAGCCCCTCGTGCAACGAATGAGTAAGTCGCGCATTAATGGGTCTTGACGCCTTCGACGCTTTTCATTAGTTGCCGGCGTCACCCAGGAGCCAAGCGCAGGGGGTAAGCCAATGTCCGACCTGACCCGACCGGAACGCCTTCAGATCATGCTGACTCCCGAGGAGTTGGCCGCCGTCGATGACTGGCGCTTCAGGCAGCGCATGCCGAGCCGCGCCGCCGCGGTGCGTGAGCTCCTGCGGGCGGGCCTCGAGGCCGCCGGCCTGCTGCCGGCCGAGCGGGGTGCGAAATCGACGGACTACGGGGTGATTACCCGCCAGCGCAACGGGGCGGGCGAGGGCGAAAGCGCCTAGCCGTAGAGGTTCTGGAAGGTCATCAGGCCCTCGGTGGTGATCACCAGGGCGGCGATCCAGGCCAGCACCATGGCCAGGGGGATATCCGACCGCCGCGCCCAACCGGTTCCCAGGTTTTGGCCCAGGTCCTGAGCGGCGCCGGCGCGATGACGCTGCGATATGCGAATCATGCCCGCCTCCAACACGACGATCCGATAAACCGTCGATTCTGCAAACCCGCGCTCGCCGGTGGGGTTCCCGCCGCCCCAAAGCGGTAGCGGGCGCCGCGGCAAGGCTGTGCTATGCTGGGCGCGCAACCCGGGGGGACAGGGCGATGCGGTTGGTCGCAAGGAGCATGCTGGCGCTGGCGGCGTGTCTCGCGCTCGGGGCCTGTTGGACCTCGCAGAAGATGCTGCTCGACGAACGCCTGGGCGACGCCGCGCTGAAGGACGGCGTCTATGACAGCGACGGGCCGGACAAGACCCGCATCGTTTCTAAAGGCCACGGCTGGTACGTGATCAGCGACGGCTCCGAAACGCCCGACAAGGCGCAGGAGGGGTCGCTGCCCCTGTTCCTGGCGCACGGTCCCGCGTCGGCGGGCCCCAACGCCTATGTCTTTGCCGCCGGCAATCACGACTGCATCGCCGATCCGAAGAGCTGTGAAGGCTGGACCTACGGGCTGCTGATCATCGACCGGCACGAGATCCGCGTCGCCTTTCCCGATTGCAGCAAGACCGGCGACCTCGCGCGCAAGTGGGAGGCGTCGGTGAAGGGCTCGGCCACCAGCGAATGCGTGTTCGCAAGCACCGACGCGATCAACGGCGCCTTGGCGGAGTACGCGGGGACGCCCGGCGCCTTTGAACACAGCTACAAGCGGCAATAGCCGTCGCGCCTCTCATGCAACAAATCGCCCCGTCCACGGCTTCCTGTCATCGACGCCGTGCAGGTTCGGCTTTTGATCGGGAGACCATGACATGACCACCCGCAAAGCAAGCGTCGTCTGGAACGGCGGGGGCAAGGACGGCGCCGGTAAGATCACCACCGCGTCCGGCGTGCTGAAGGACAGCAACTACGGGTTCAAGTCGCGCTTCGAGAGCGGGCCGGGAACCAATCCGGAAGAGCTGATCGCCGCCGCCCACGCGGGGTGTTTCAGCATGGCGCTGGCCTTCGCGCTTGAAGCGGCGGGCCACACGGCCGAGGAGATCGATGTCGAGGTGGCGGTGACCCTGGTCCAGGACGGTCAGGGCTTCAAGATTTCACGCTCGGATCTGACCCTGAAGGCGCGCGTGCCGGGCCTGGACGACGCGCAGTTCCGGCAGATCGCCGAGGCGGCGCACAAGAACTGCCCGGTGTCGAAGGTGCTGAACGCGGAGTCCAGGCTGGACGCCGTGCTCGACGCGTAACGGCGGCCTGTTCGTGCGCAAGGGGGCCACTGGCCCCGGGGGCCCAAAGCGCCGCTTTACAGCCCGGCGGCCGACCGCCTAGGGTCGCGACGCATGCCGCCCAAGAAAACCCCCGAGAAAACCCCCGAGAAAACCAAGGTCAAGGTGAAGACGCGCGTACGCCAGCGGACGCCGCGCGAGCGTGAAACGTTCGTCCCGGTCGCCTCGCCGACGCTGATTTTTTTCCTGGCCGCAGGCATGCTCGCGGTGCTCGGGATCGTATACCTGCTGGTCAAGTATCTGAGCCAGATGGGCGGCCTGTCGGACATGATCTGACCGCCAGAGGGATCATGAAGCGCGCGGTCATCGGAGGGATTGGAGCCTTGGCGTCGCCGATGCTGCTCGCGCGTCAGCGCGAGCGCGAAGCGGGCGTGGTGGTGCTGTACCATCGCGTGTCCGCCACGGCCGACCCGGCCTATCCGCCGCTTGAGCCCCAGACCTTTCGCCGCCACTGCGAACGCCTGAAGGCGCACTACGACGTGCTGCCGCTGGCGGGGATGGTCGAGCGGGTGAAGTCGGGCGCCAGCCTGCGAGGCTGTTGCGCGATTACCTTCGACGACGGCTACCGCGACTTCCTCGACCACGCCTGGCCGGTGCTCGAAGATCTCGCACTGCCGGCAACGCACTTCCTGGTGGCCGATTGCGTGCGCACGGGAAAGCCGGTGTGGCACCTGCGCGTGCTGCGCCTCGCACGCAAGGCGGCCGGCGAGGGCGCCGCGACTGAGGCGACGCGCCTGTTTAAAGCCCTGACGCCGCTGCCGGCGGACGCGCGTTATTCCCGCCTCGACGCGCTGGAGGCCGAAGCCGGCGGTGATGAGGCTGCGCCGGCCATGCTGACCGCGCAGGACCTGAAGCGCGTATCGCCGACCCTGATCGAGTGGGGATCGCACACGCGCTCGCATCCGGACCTGACGGTGCTCGACGAAGCGGACGCGCGGGGTGAACTCGAGGAGTCGCGCATTGAGATCGAGGCGATGAGCGGACGCCGCGTGCGGTTCCTGTCCTATCCCAACGGCGCCTATGACGCCGCGACCGCGAGGTTGGCCGCGTCGTGCGGCTATGTCGCCGCCTTCGGTGTGGACCAGCGCGAAATGCGCACCGGCGACGACGCCTTTGCCCTGCCGCGCCTCGACGTGGGCGCCTTGCCCGCCGCGATGCTGCTGCCCGAGACGACAGGGATGGTGGAACGCTTGCGCCGCCGTCTGCGCGGACGCGAAACGCACCCGCGGGGCGCCGCGTGAGGGTCGTGCTGCTGACCAGCGATGCGCCGGGCCAGCGCGCGCTGGCGGCGCGCCTGGCGTCGACGCCGGGCGTGGAGCTCGCCGGCGTGGTGGTGCAGGCGATCGCGCGCCCATCGGCGTGGAAACTACTGCGCACAAACCCGCGCCGCTTCGCCGACAAGGCTTCGGCGCGGCTGCTCTACGGCGCCGCGTCGGCGGCGATCATGCGTGAGGGCGCGCGCCGGTTCGATCCGGCGCAGCCCTGGGCGGCGCGCACGCTGGGCGTCAAGGACGTGAACGGCGACGACGCCGTGGCCTTCCTTCGCGCGCTTTCGCCCGACCTCGTCTGCGTGTCCGGCACCCGCATGGTGAAGGCGCCCGTGTTCGAGACCCGGCCGCCGCGTGGTTTACTGAACCTGCACACGGGCCTCTCGCCCTTTTACAAGGGGGGCCCCAACTGCACCCTGTGGTGTCTGGCCAACGGCGAGCCGCAGTGCATCGGCGCCACCATCCACGAGCTTGATCCCGGCATCGACAGCGGCCGCCTCATCCTGACCGCTCAGACAACCGTGGACGCGACCGATGGCGCCGCCGATCTGGTCTGGAAAACGGTTGCGCTGGGTATCGACCTCTACGCGCGCGTGGTCGAGGCGATGGCCGCGGGCCGGCTGCTGCGTCCCGCGGCCCAGTCCGAGATCGGCGAGGGCCGCACCTATTACACACGCGAATGGGGCGCCGACACCTTGGGCCGCGCGCTGCGCTTCGTGCGCGACGGCGGGGTCAGGCGCTGGGTCGAGGCGGGACGGCCGGGCGCGGTGCGGCTCTACGACGGCGTGAGCTAGATCAGCCCGCCTTGCGTTGTTCCTGCTGGGCGGCGTCGAGGTGGCGCAGATGCGCGCTGGCGGTGGCGACGGTGACGCCGAGCAGGGCGGCGGTGACCGTGCTGATCCCCTCATGGGCGCTCAGGATTTCGTAGGCCAGTTCGACGCGGCAGACGCGCGTGCCGAAGGCGGTGCGGATCGGCGCGCGGGTGGCCCAATAGAAGCCGCGCGGCGTGGTGCGGCCCTTGGCGTCCTCACCGCTCATCAGGTCGTACGCGACGATCTGCTCGCCGGTGTCGGGTTTGATCCGCCAGGCGTGGACATTGGTCAGGCCGCTGCCGAAGGCGACGACATAGTCGATGATGACCGCGCCGTCCGTGTCGGCCCGGCCCCCGCCGGAAACCTCGTACTTGTCGCGCTGAATGCCGAAGGCGTCGCAGGTCACCCCCGACCCGCGCCAGGGGGGAAACAGGAATATCTCGGGCCGGTTCCAGCCCGGCGCTTTCACGATCTCGCTCATGACCGCCCCCAAGTCCCTGGGCAAAAGGTGCGTCCTGGCGCGTTAACGGAGCTTTAAGGATGGCGGACGCGGCGCCCAGGAAGCCTGCAGACCGCCGCGCGCGTCGTCCGCCAGGACCGCGCGAACCACGACGATGTGACGAGAAGCCGGCGCGCCGTTTTCGCCCCGCGGGTGAAGACGCGTGCGGCTCGATTCCGCAAGGGCGACGTTCGCAACACGCCGCGCGAACCCGTTCGCCGGACCGACTAGCAACCACGCTGGTCACGGGGTTGGCGTCGCACATGCGTTTCAAGGCGATCTGGTGCGGAGTTCTCGCCGCCGCGGCTCTGGCTCCCGCGGCGCGCGCCGACGATGCGCCCGAGCGCCAGCCGCTGAACGACGCCTGGTGGACCGGGCCGTTGCTGGCCAATACGGCCGCCACCTTGCCGCAGGGTCATTTTGCCGGCGAGACCTACGTCTTCGATGGGGCGACAACGGGGCGCTACGACACCCGTGGACGTTGGCAAGGCGCCGCCCACGCCGACGACTACGGAAGCCAGTCCTTCGTGACCTATGGCGTGACTGACCGCTTCACCCTGGCCCTGATCCCGCGCCTGTCCTACGACCGCATCGGTCGCGGCCAGAGCAGCGCCGAAGTCGGCTTCGGCGACGTGACGCTGATGGGCCAGTACAAACTCAATCAGTTCCGCGAGGGGAGCTGGCTGCCGACCAGTTCGATCGCGCTCGCCGAGACCTTTCCGACCGGACGCTACGACCGCCTCGACCGGCCTGCCGACGGCTTCGGCGGCGGCGCCTACACGAGCCAGGTCTCCTGGTACAACCAGACCTACTGGTGGGCGCCGACCGGGCGCATCGTTCGTGCGCGTCTGGACTTTACCTGGTCGACCTCGTCGCGCGCGGCCGTCGAAGGGGTGAGCGTGTTCGGCACGCCCGCGGGGTTTCACGGAAACGGCAAGCCGGGCGACAGCCTGCTGAGCATCCTTTCGTTTGAATACAACGCGAGCCGCCACTGGGTCGCGGCCGTGGACGTCGCCGACGAGCGCTTCGCAGGGACGGTGGTGGACGGAACCGTCGGCCCTGCGCAGTACCGCGCCAACTCGGGCTGGGGCGGTGTGCGCTTCGTGGCGCCGGCAGTGGAGTACAATTGGAACGGAAACGTCGGCCTGATCGTGGGCGCGCGCATACCGGTGGGCGGTCGCAACACGTCGGCTGGCGTCACGCCGGTGGCGGCATTGAACTACGCGTTCTGAACGACCGCGCTCAGGCGACCTTCCACGCCAGTGGCTGCACCTTGCGGATGATCAGGCCGAAGCTCAGGGCGGCGATGACCGCGGCGCCCGCGGCAATCCCGAAGGCCGAGGTGAAGGCGCCGGTCAGATCGACGAGCCAGCCCACGATCAACGGCGTAACCAGACCCGCGAAGTTGCCAAGGCAGTTCTGCACGCTCATCCACTTGCCGCTGGCGCGCGGGCCGGCCAGAGTCTGACCGATGGCGTAGAGCGACGGCGCATTGGCTCCGACGCCGGTCGCCGCCATGAACAGGCCCGCGATGGTGAGCGTGGCGTTGTCGGTCGCCGACAGGGCGAACCCCGCGGCCATAAGCAGCGCACTCCCCACGCCGACCGTCTTGCGCACCCGGTTCACGTCCCCGCCTGCCTTGATCCGCCAATCGGAAATCCAGCCGGACGCGAGCGTCGAGGTCCCTTGCGCGAGGTAAATCAGGCCGCCGATCGTCGCCATCTCGGGCACAGTGAACCCGCGCGCCTTGATGAGATAGGTGGGAAGCCAGGTGAGGATGAAATAGAAGCCGCAGTTGAGACAGAAGTGAGCGAGACTGATGCCCCAGAGTTCGCGGCGCGAAAGGATCGACAGAAGCGAGGGCGCGGCGCCGTGGTCTTCAGACGGCGTATCCGCGTCGCGCGACAGAGCGCGCGTCGCCATAATCCACGGAACGAGCCACACCGCCGAGGCGAGGCCGAAGATCAGGAACAACCCGCGCCAGCCGGCGGACTGCATGATGTAACCGCCCGCATAGGTGCCGAACGCAGGACCGACCGCCAGGCCTACGCAGATCAGGGCGTTCGCCGCGCCCATGCGATGCTGCGGCAGATGCTGTCCCACCAGCTTGGAGCTGCAGGGAAAGAACACGCTCTCGCCCAGGCCGAGCAGAAGACGCAGACCAAGCAGCATGGCGAACCCGCTCGCCAGGCCGGTCAGGATTGTGGCCAAAGACCAGAGCGCCAGACCGAGCGCGAGCGTGCGATAGGCGTTGATGCGCTCCTGCAGCCAGCCGGCCAGCAACATGCCTGGCGTGTAACCCCAGAAGAAGACCGAGAGCAGCAGACCGATCTGGGTCGAGGACAGCTTCAGTTCATCCTGGATCTTCGGCGCCGCGGTCGAGAGGTTGCCGCGGTCGATGTAGTTGATGAACAGCGCCAGCGCGAGTAGCGCGACGATGCTGAAGCTGAACGCGGCCCGGCGTGGCGCGCCCATGGCGGCGGATGCGGCGCTCATGCCGCGATCGGTCTTTGTATCAACGGCGCCTCCCCCGATGGCGTAGTCGATGGAGCCTAGCGGGATATGACGGCAATAGCCAATCGCGGCGGAAGCGAGAGCATGGGCCTGGCCGCCGTGGGGGCGAACGACCAGCCGGGGGCCCGGGCGCAGCAGTCCCGAACCGTCCAGAGTCAGGCTGTGCTTCAACAGTCCTGGCCGCCCTGCTGCGCCTATTCATGCGGGTTCAGCCTTACCGGGGCCTGTTGCGCGCCTCAGTAGACGAAGGGCACGAGCCGCCAGCTGCGTTTGCGGTAGGCGGCGTATTCGTCGCCGAACGCAGTGGCGAGCAGCGCCTCTTCCGAACGGATGCGCGCGATCAGGGGAATGAGCGTGAGCAGGGCCAGGATCACGCCGAGGAGCGAGCGGAACGCGACGCCCCAGCCGATCGAGGTGACCAGCAAGCCGAGGTAGCTCGGGTTGCGCACAAAGCGATAGACGCCGCCGGTGACCAGGGTGTGATTCTCCTGAATGGCGACAAGGCCGCTGAACCGCCGGCCGAGCACGAACACCGGCCAGATGCGCAGCAGGTTTCCGATCGCGTAGATCGCAACCCCGGTCCATCGCACCGCATCGCCGCCGAAAGTCAGGAAGCCGACGCGGTCGGTCCATGCGGGCACAAACGCATCGACCAGGCCGATGATCGAGAACAACGCCAGCACCCAGCGGTTCTCGCGGTCCTCGCGCTCACCGCCGCTGAGGTTGCCCTGGGTGAACAGCGCCGCGACGACGGCGACGCCGGTAATGACGACCAGGGCGGTCAATGGCGGATGGGCGAAGAAGGCGTGAGCCCCGCCGAAGCCCACGATCGCCAACCCCACATAGAGCGCGGCCGGGATCAGGATGAGCAGGAGCTTGGCGGTGAGGTTCATGGCGGGCGATCTCGTCCCCCTCGACCTAACGGCGCCGGAGCGCTGCGGTTCAAGCGCAATGGCGCGTGCCCTCCCGCGCGAACGCGCTTAGGTTGGGCCCTGGCGGCGGACCTGGGCGGGAACCCCGGGCGCGCCGCGGATTTGGTCCGGGAAGGCGCAGGAGACCAGGGCGCGCATGCTGTTGGAGTTAAGCAAGGAGTTCGGCCGCATCGCGGGCGAGCTGCTCGACCCGCTTCTGTGGTTTTTGATGTTCGCCCTGGCCGTGGGCACGCGGCGCTGGCTGGCCATTCCCGTGGCGGCGCTGGGCTACGTCATCTGGGCCACGCTGATGCTGGCCCTGGCCGAGGCGGGGGCGGGCGGCTGGTCCCTGGCCACCTCGAACTTTCTCGAGCGGCTGGTGGCGGCGCTGATCTGCGGCGTGCTGGCCCGGCTGATCCTGCAAGGTCGCCGCCGCGCGGAGGCGCGCTGGGACGCGATGATGACCGCCCGCCGCGCCCGGGCCGCGCCGCAAGCCAAGGTCGAGCCGGACGGACCCGCGCCCACCGCGCCCGGCTGAGAAACCGGGGCAGGGCAAGGACCCGGTAAGCCCGAAGGTGCTTGAATTCGCCGCCCTTGCCGCTCATCTGCGGTTCAGGCGAGGGGTGGGATGTCCTTGTTCGCCGACGGCGAACGCTTTCGGGGCGAGCGCCGTTGAACCGACGAACCACGGAGCCGCCATGACCGACCGACCCGCAACCCGTAACGCCTGGACCTATGCCGCGATCGGCGCAGGCGTCGCCGCAGGCCTTGCGGCCCTCGTGGTGGGCGCAACCGCCTCCGGCGCCGCGCGCGATCCGATCGATCTCGGCTATTGGGAGACGGTCACCAAGGTCAGCTCGCTGCTGCCGATCAAGGACCACACCGACCGCAAGTGCATCGGTCACGCGGAAGTCGAACGCTACATGAGCGGCGCGGTCAACCACATCTACAACCGCTGCACCTATGCGGTGAACGAGATGAGCGAGGGCAAGATCGTTCGCCGCGGCCAATGCGAAGACAAGCACGGCGACGCGGTCGGTGTGTCGAGCACCATGACCTTTACGCGCACCACCATGCACGTGAAGGCGCACCTGACCTACAAGCTGGGCGGCCTTCCGGTAACGGCGGATGCGGTTGTCGACGGTCGTCGCCTCGGCGAGTGCCCGGCCGGCGCCAAGTAGCTAGATTACAAGCGTCACAGGCGCGGCTGAAACGCTTTCAGCCATTTCTTCTGGGCGGACGTCTCCGGCACGTCGAGACCGCGGGCGCGCGAGATGCGTTGCGCCGCCCCCTGCGCCGTCAGACCCGGCTCCAGCCGCAGCAGCGTCACCGCCGCCATCAGGCTCGAACGACCGATGCCGGCGCGACAGTGCACGACGACGCTCTTGCCGTCGGCGATGCGTTGCGCGAGCGCGGTGCTGAACCGGGTGACCGCGACATCCGAGGCCGGCACGCCGTGATCTTCGATCGGGAAGCTGAGGAACTCGATATCCGCGTCGGCGGCGAGATCACGCTCGGCGTCGAGCCTCAGGACGCTGACCTCGCCGGGGGACAACAGGCTGGCGAGCACATCGACGCCCTGCTCGCGCAGACGCGCCATCTCGCGCGGCAAGGCCGAGCCGGAACGGGGTCTGCGTGCGGTCGCCAGACGGCCTGGCGCGGGCGTTTCGATGAAATAGAGGTCCATGGCCGGTTGTGACGCAGTCGCAACCGAGCCCTGGCCGAATCCGCTCTTCGACGCAACCTTCATGGTCTGGGCCTAACGGCGAAAGCGGGTCGAAGGTTCAGGATCGGACGATCTCGACCGGGCGGCCGTTCAGGCGGCGTGGCTGCTGGTAACGGTTATCCGGACGCGCGAGGAACGCCGGATCCTCCAGAATGCGCCGCCACTCGCGCGGGGTGAGGGTGAGCGGGCGCCCCTCAACCGGGAGCAGGGGCGTTGCATCCATAGCGGGGAAACCGTGCGTCATCGTCATCTCCATCGGTCCCCCCGACGGGCGCGTCATAGCGCGCGATCCTTGCATTCCAATGACGCCGGAGGGGCCATATTGCGGCGCCTGGTCGCGTCCCGGGTTAACAGCTCGTAAATCCTGTCCTCCTAGCCTTCGGCCATGCTTGGTTCGTTCGACTTGCAGGATCCGCCCCGCGCGCCCAAGGGCGCCGCGGGCATCGCCGTCCGTCCGGAAGTGTTCCTCTATCCCGCGTGGAGCGGGACCGGTCTGCTTTGCGACGCCTTCGGCATTCCGAAGGAGCGCTATGAGCTGCGCGGCGCCGGCCGCACCGACGACGACGGCACCATCGTCATCGAATACGAGTCCGGTTTCGACAGCGGCATCGTCAACACCTACGTCTGGGCCTTCCGCAAGGAGCCCGGCGATCTGCTCTACGCCTACGACCGGCGCAACGCGCTCGAGGCCAAGGGCCGGATGACCGCCGACGGCTGGCGCTGGGCCTTCTTCGCCGTGGGCCACACGCCTTTCGGGCGCCGCCGCTGCCGCGTAGAGGTGGTCTATCGCGTGGTCAGCCCCCATGAAGCGACCTCGGCGGTGACCCTGTCGATGTTCGGCGTAACCGTCGCCACCGGCTCGACCCACATCAAGCACGTCAGCGCGATCGACTCGAAGGCGGCTTAGTCCCCGCTCGTTTCTTTGGGTGTGTCGTCTGCGTTGGGATGCAGGTCGGCCAGGACCTTGCGTCCGCGTCCGCTCTCTTCGCCGCGCGAGACGATCTTGATCACCGCGTCGTGGCACAGCGCGACCGCCGCCGACCCCTGCTGGCTCTTGTCCATCGCCAAGCGCGTCGCCGCGTCGGAGCGCGCATAGGCGGCCGCATCGTCGCGGGTTGAGCGCGCGCCGCCTGAGTCCTTGCACAGGTCGTCACTGAGCGGTCCATACCGGGAAAGCTTGTCTTCCGCCGCGGCGATGCGCTTGGCGTTGACCGCGGCGTAGTCGCCCTGCATCACGTCGGCGGAACAGCGAAGCGTGGCGGTGGTGATCGTCCACTCGCGACAGCTGCGCGGCTCCGAGGCGTCGGATTGAACCGCCGGCGTGTGTTTCTTCGGCGACGGGTTAGTGCAGGCGGCGACCGCGGCAAGGCCGGCGATAGCGAGAACACTGAGGCGGCGGCGCATTGGTTTCCCCCGGCAGGCGCGGCGATCCTAAGCGAAGCGGCGCGGTTTGGAAGGTCAGCTGCGCGGGCGGGCCGCTTTCGGCGCCTTGCCCGCGATCCGGGCGCTCTCGGTCTTCAGCGGCTTGGACACCGGGCAGACCTCCTGGGCGAAGTCGTTGAGCGTATTGACCAGATTGTCCGGCGTCAGGCGGTAGTAGACGTACTGGCCGCGCTTCTCGCTTTCCACCAGGCCCGCGCCTTCGAGCAGGGACAGGTGCTGGGAGACGGCGGGCTTGGAGATCTCGAAACGCGCCGCGATCTCGCCGGCGGTGAGCTCGGCGTGGGCCAGATAGGCCAGGATCTTGCGCCGGACCACCGACGACAGGGCTTCGAAGATTCGCTGCATGGCTCCAGCTTTGCGCGCATCGGCCCCCAGGTCGAGGGCCCGTTCACTATTTAAGTAATTTCCTAAGGGCTTGCCAGGGGGTCGAAAAGGATTTAAGCAATAAATTAAATACCCAACCAATTGGGAGGCTGACATGGCGCAAAACGCGGTCAGGGCCGGGGAGGCCCGCTTCATCGAAGACCCTTACGCGGTCAATTCGCTTTGGACGGGGCCGGGCGATGACCCGGTGCGCGGAAGACTGGAGTGGGACCCGGCGCGCTCGTTCTGGAATGGCGCCATGGCGCTGGTCGCGCTCGTGTTCGGTCCGCTGACGGCGACCCCTTCGGCGATTGCGGTGTTCGTGCTCACGACCGGCGCCGTCCTGATGCTGGGCCACTCGGTCGGCTTTCACCGGCGTCTGATCCACCGCAGCTTCAAATGTCCGAAGTGGCTCGAACGCGTGCTGGCCTGGTTCGGCACGGCGGTGGGCATGAGCGGACCGCTGTGGATGATCAGGTCCCACGACGTTCGCGATTGGGGTCAGCGTCAACCCGATTGTCACCCGGCGCTGCGTCACGGCGCTTCGCTGCACGTCGACTACTGGTGGAACCTGCACTGCCGCCTGGTGCTGGACCATCCGCCACGCTTCGATCCCGGCCCCGGCATCGGCGACGACCGCTTCTATCGTTTCCTGGAGCGCACCTGGATGTTGCAGCAGGCGCCGATCGCGCTGGCGCTCTACGCACTGGGCGGATGGGATTGGGTGGTGTGGGGCGTCGGCGTGCGCGTGTTCGCCTGCGTCACCGGCCATTGGTTCGTCGGCCGCCACGCACATCGCCAGGGACCGCAGACCTGGCTGGTCGAGGGCGCGGGCGTGCAGGCGTTCGACGTGCCGTGGGCCGCCGTCCCGACCATGGGCGAAGCCTGGCACAACAACCACCACGCCTTCCCCGGCTCGGCACGGATGGGCCTCTATCCCGGCCAGGCCGACTGGGGCTTCCGCTTCATCCAGCTGCTCGAATGGCTGGGCCTCGCCTGGGACATCCGCACCCCCGACACCCTGCCGCCGCGCGCGTGCTTGCGACCGGCGCCCGACGCGTGCGTGCAGATCGAGCAAGAAGGAGTTCGCGCATGACGGTGCTCGCACTACAGGACCGTTGGGTGACGACACCCGAACGAGTCGTCCGCGCCTGGTTCGCGGGATCGTTGGCGGGCGGTATCGCGACACCGTTCGCGCTCTTCGGTCCGCTGCTGGTGCTGGCGCCGCTTCCCGAGCACTTGGATGTTGCCGCGGCGCTGAGCAGCCTTCTTCCGACGGTTATTTTTTCCGCCATGTTTGCGGCGTTCGGCTTCGCCGCGGGCATTGCCTTGCTCGGCGGTCCGGTCTGGTCATTGTTGCACGCGCTTGGTCTGCGCGCTTGGCCCTACGCGATCGGGCTGGGCGCAGCATTGGCCGGCGGCGTTGCGTCGTTGCTGATGTGGAGCCTTTCGTCGGATCATTCTTCACTCGATTGGCTTTGGTGGGGTTTGGCGCTCGCAGCCGCGGGCGCCCTAGCAGCGCTCGTCGTGTGGCGCGTCGCCTATCGACCCAAGCCGATGCCGCAAACCGTGTTCTAAAAGAAAAGGCCTCGCGGTTTCCCGCGAGGCCCAATCCGTTCGGCTCGAGGACCGATCAGTGGTGGTGACCACCACCGTGGCCGCCGTGGCCGCCGCCGTGTCCGCCGCCGTGTCCGCCACCGCCATGACCGCCGTGGCCGCCGCCCCCGTGACCGCCGAAGTGACCGCCGCCGCCGTGGCCGGCGAAGTGCCCGCCGCCGCCGTGGCCGCGCCATTCGCCGTAGCTACGATAGCCGTGGCCCCAGCCGCGGAAACCCCAGCCGCCGCCCCAGCCGAAGCCGCGGCGCGCGCCGTATCCGCACCAGTACCAGCCCGGACCGTTCCAGGCGTCGTCGTACCAGCAGTAGTTGTGACCGAGGTAGAGGAACACCTGGGTCTTTTCGATCGTCGCACTGTTCGGCGTGTCCACACCCATGACCACGCCGGGCAGGGGCGCCGCGTTGGCGGGCGTGATCGCCGCGCCCGCAAGGGCCGTCGCCGCCGCCAAGCCTAAAAGAAGATTTCGCATCCTGTCGTCTCCAGTTTTTTGATGCGCCCCCGTGCTTTCCGAGCGCAAGCTTTGCAGCCGGAAACCTTAACACTCGGGACGTGGAAAAAGGTCCCGAACCGGCCTCCGGAGGGCCCCAAACTCGTCTTTTACGCGTGAACCGCCCATGAACGGGGCGGTCATGGAACCGGGACGCAGATCGGCGGTTTCGCCTTGCCGGCCAAGGAGTCTTGCATATGAACCGGGTGGTGAACGTCGACCATCTTTCGATCCGGGTGAGCGACTTTCAGACGTCGAAGACCTTCTACGGCAAGCTGTTCGAGTTCCTGGGATTCACCGTGCTGGATGAGTATGACGACGCCATCGGCTGGACCAACGGGCGGACCCGGTTCTGGATCGGCCAGGCGGACGCGCGCGGGCGGCGCAAGAAACACCGCATCGGCGACGTGGGGTTCCATCACTACGCCTTCGAGCTGCGCAGCCGCGCCGACGTCGATGCCTTGCAGGCGTTCCTGAAAAAGCGGCGCGTGAAGATCGTCGATCCGGCGGATGAGTATTACGACGACTATTACGCGGTGTTCTTTCTCGATCCCGACGGCCTGAAACTCGAAGGCTGCAAGTGGGGTGAGAAGTCGGGCAAGAACCCCGCGAAGGCGAAAGCCTAGATCAACGCTGCTCCGCCGCCGGCGGCTCTTTCTGGATCGGGTGCGCCGCCGTCTTGTGCCGCAGGCTCGCGACGTCGCCCACCGACACCGGCGGGGCCGAATTGCCGAAGCTGTTGCGCACATAGGTCGCGACCGCGGCGATCTGGTGGTCGCTGAGCTTCCACGCAAACGCCGGCATGGCGAACGGTGTCGGGCGGTCGGTCGTGGCGGTGCTCTGGCTGCCGGTCAGGATATAGCGGACCATGGTGGTCGGATCGCGCTGCTGGGCGTTGGCGCTGCCGCGAAGGGCTGGGAACAGGCGCGGCTCGCCTGCGCCGTCGACGCCGTGACAGGCCGAGCACTGATCGCGATAGATGGCGCCGCCCTCGGCCATCAGATCGCCGGGCGCGCCGCGGGCGGTGGGGGGCTGCGACGGCGCCAGGCTCTTCAGATAGATGGCGATGTCGCGCCGGTCCTCGTCGCTCATCTGGGTGGTGGAGTGGATCAGCACGCTCGACATCGAGGCGCCGCCGTTGCTGTGCGCGTTGCGGCCGGTTTTCAGAAACTCCACGATGTCGTCCTGGCTCCAGGTCCCCAGCCCGTTCGGCGCGCCGGTCAGGTCGGGCGCGACCCAGTCCTCGATCTTGCCGCCTTGCAGCGGCTTGGAGCGGCTGTCGGCCTGCAGCAAATTCTTGGGCGTGTGGCAGGCGCCGCAGTGGCCGAGGCCGGTGACGATATAGGCGCCGCGGTTCCATTCGGCGCTCTGGTCGCTGCGCGGCTGAAATGTTCCGGCCTTGAAGAACAGAGCATTCCAGATGGTCATGCTCGCGCGGATGTTCACCGGGAACATCAGTGTGTTCGGCGGCGGCGTATAGTTCGACGCCGGTATGGTCAGCAGATAGGCGCGCAACGCGTCGGAATCCGCGCGCGAAACGCGGGTGAAATAGACATAGGGAAAGGCGGGGTAGAGGTGCGCGCCGTCGGCGCGGCGGCCCTCGTGCATCGCCCGCCAGAACTGGTCCGCCGTCCACGATCCGATGCCGGCCTTCGGGTCGGGGGTGATGTTGGCGGTATAGATCGTCCCGAAGGACGACTGTAGCGGCAGGCCGCCGGCGAGCGGCGCGCCGCCGGGCCGCGTATGGCATCCGGCGCAGTCGCCCAACACCGCGAGATAGCGTCCGCGCGCGACCGGGTCTGGGGTCGTGCTTTGCACCGGCGTCGCAACAGGCGCCGGATCCTGCGCCGTATGTCCCGCAGCGACCGCGATCGCGCCGGCGGCCAGAATACAGGCGAAGGCAAGGGCGGGAAGCACGCGTCTCATGCGTGCACCAGCGGCTGGCCGGGCGCCTTCAGATAGTGCGTGCGGATGGCGTCGGTGCAGCGGTAGGTCAGGGCCGCCACCGTGCCGGTCGGGTTATAGCCGGCGTTCTGCGGGAAGGCGTTGGCGCCGGGGACGAACAGGTTGGGAACGTCCCAGCTCTGCAGATAGGTGTTGAGCACGCTGTCGCGCGGGTTGGCCCCCATGATCGCGCCGCCGGTATTGTGCGTCGTCTGGTAGGGCACGATGTCGTAGGAGCCCGCGCGCTTGTTGACCTTGATCTCGCGCGGGTTCATGGCGCGGCCCATCTCGGCGGCGCGGTCGGTCAGATAGTCCGACATCTTGTGTTCGTTGTCGGTGAAGTCGAAGGTCATGCGCAACAGTGGGCGGCCGAGCGCGTCCTTGTAGGTCGGATCGAGGTCGAGCCGGTTCTGCTTGTGGCTCATCACCGCGCCGTGGGTGGAGATCGTGGCGGCGCGCAGATAGTTCTTGGCGACCGCACGTTTCCAGCCTGAACCCCAGGTGGGGGCGCCATTTGGGGTCGGGTGCGTCTCGATCGGCCGCGCGCCGGTCTGCATCAGCCCGATATAGCCGCCGCCGATGAAACCCAGGCCGCTGTGGTCGAAGTTGTCGCCGTTGTAGTCGTTGCACATCATCCCCAAGGCGCCCGCGCCGATGAACGGGTTGAGGATCTTGTCGTCATAGAAGACGTTCACCGACGAGGTGATCTGATAGGCGTAGTTCTTGCCGACCAGGCCTTCGCCGGTGGACGGATCGTAGGGCTTGCCCACGTCCGACAGCAGCAGCATGCGCACGTTCTCGAGACTGTAGGCGCACAGGATGACGAGGTCCGCCGGCTGGAAGATTTCGCGTCCCTGGGCGTCGACATAGGTTACGCCGGTCGCCGTCTTGCCGTCGGGCGACAGCTCGATCTTCATCACTTCCGAGTGGGTGCGCAGCGTGAAGTTCGGCTTGCGCATCAACACCGGCAGGATGGTGGTCTGCGCCGTCGCCTTGGAATAGTTGCCGCAGCCGTATTTCTCGCAGAAGCCGCAGAAGGTGCACTGGGCGAGCTGTACGCCCAGCGGATTGGTATAGGGCCGCGAACTGTTGGCGGCCGGGTGCGGGAAGGGATGGCGCCCGGTCTCGCTCGCCGCCTTGGCGAACAGCATCGGCGCATAGGGCATGTCGAGCGGCGGGTTCGGATAGTCGCGCCGGCGCGGGCCCTCGAACGGATCGCCGCCGGGCACGATCTGGCCGCCCAGATTGCCGGCCTTGCCCGACACGCCGCAGAGGTATTCGAACTTGTCGTAATAGGGTTCGAGGTCGTCGTAGCTGACGCCCCAGTCCTGGATGGTCATATCGTCGGGCACGGCGGCCTTGCCGTAGCGCGAGACGTTGTGGCTGCGCGCCTGAAAGTCGGTCGGCAGGAAGCGCCAGACCTGGCCGTTCCAGTGCACGCCCGATCCGCCGACGTTCGAGCCCGGCAGGAACGAGCCGAGATGGCGCATCGGCAGCGCGGTCTGGCCGTCGTTGTTGCGGAAAGTCAGGGTCTCGTGGTTCAGCCGCTCGAACAGTTCGTGACGCCAATAGTAGCGCAGCTCGTCCTGGGCGAAGGTGGTGGCGAAATCCGTGGGCGTGTCGCGCCACGATCCCTTTTCGAGCGCGACAACGTTCAGGCCCATGTCGGTCAGTTCCTGACCCATCATGGCGCCGACCCAGCCGAAGCCGATCAGCACCGCGTCGGTCTTGGGGAGCGTCTGGGCCATGGTCAGCTTTCGCGCGACCAGCCGGGGCGGCCGCTGATGCCGACGGGCGGCAGGGGATAGGGCTTGCCGTAGGCGAGGACGAATTCACGCTGGTCGTAGCGCGCGCCGGAGAAGCCGATCAGCTTCCACCCGGCCATGTCGCGATTGCCGCCGTAGATCGGGTCGGAGAAAAACCCCTCGATCACGTTTTGCAGGAACATCGTGAAGAAGGCTTTGGAATCGACGTTGGGCAACGTCGTCGATCCGCTCTCCAGGCCCTTCAGGAACGCGTCCTGTTTGTCCGCGGCGATC
Organism: Caulobacteraceae bacterium; assembly: GCA_036501825.1. Lineage (GTDB taxonomy): Bacteria > Pseudomonadota > Alphaproteobacteria > Caulobacterales > Caulobacteraceae > JAFECT01. The sequence continues at coordinate 39,171 of DASXZP010000015.1, forward strand.
TGATGGAAGGGTGCGTTGTTCTGCCGGCCGCTGACGTCGTCGATGTCCTTGATCGCGGCGCGGTACATTTCCGCGGGGGTCAGGCGGCTCTGATAGCCCTGGGTCTTCTCGCCCTTGGGCCACGGGCCGGTCATGTACCAGCGCGTGCCGTGACCGAATTCGCCCGCAAGCTGGCGGTCGATGAACACCGGCACGCCGGCCTCTACCGCGCCGGGTCCCAAATCATCGGCGGGGATCATTCGCGCGCAGGCGGCTTCGATGAAGGCGGCTTCCGGCTGGCTGAAATAGACGTAGCCGCCCGACACGTCGGTGCGCTCGGGGAAGGTCGCGCTGTTCGGTTTGAAGGGGACGCCCTTGGCGGTCAGGTCGGCGGCGGCCGCGGTTACGCCAGAGGCGGCGGACAGCACTGCTCCCGCAGCGAGCATGCGTCGGCGGCTGATGGGTTGCGCAGCCATGGGGCGCCCCGCCCGGTCGGGATAGACCGGCGCAGACTGAAACGTGGCCGTGTGAGGTTTGTTCCGTCGCTCACGGCAAATTCAGACCGGCAAACCGGGGGTCCGGAGCAGCTTTCAAGCGCAAGACCTTGATTTGGGGCAGGATCGTCCAGCTGGACGCTCAGACCGTCGCGATCTGTGCAAACCCGCGCGACGTGTCCGGGGTCGCCGGTTCCCGCGTCACCTGCTCGGGTAAGGCGCCGTCGGGGCCGTGGCTGCAGACACTCTCCAGCCGGTCCAGCGCGTCGGGCTCGCCGATGGCCAGGATCTCGACCGCGCCGTCACGCCGGTTGCGCACCCAGCCGCGCAGACCGAACCGCCGCGCCTGGCCGATGGTCCACCAGCGATAGCCGACGCCCTGGACGCGGCCGGTCACGATCAAGCGGGCGGCGGTTTCGCTCACGCCGGCGAAATGCGCTCGGGCCGCTTCAGGTTCAAGCGTGGCCGCGCCTGCGCAGCGTAAATCGATGCAAGCCGCCGCGAACCATCCAGGCGGCCCGGCGGTTGTGAACCGACAAGCCGCGAAAGGCCTCGCCATGAAACTCTATCTCGCCCCCGGCGCCTGCAGCCTCGCCGACCACATCGCGCTGCACGAAGCCGGCATGACCTTCAAAAAGGTGATCGTGGATCTGAAGACCAAGCGCACTGAGGACGGGCGCGACTTCATCCAGGTCAATCCAAAGGGTTATGTGCCGGCGCTCGAGCTGGAGAACGGCGAGGTGCTGACCGAGAACGTCGCGATCATGAGCTTCATCAGCGACCGCGCGCGCCTGGCCGGGCCGGAGGGCGACCTCGGCCGCTACCGTCTGCTCGAGATGCTGACTTTCATCTCCACCGAGATCCACAAGAAGTTCTCGCCGTTCTTCGATCCCTCCGCCGATCAGGCGCAGAAGGACAAGGCGGCGCAAACCATCGGAAGGCGGTTCGACTACCTGGCGGGACGCCTGGTCGACGAGTATCTGTTCGGCGACGAGTTCAGCGTGGCGGACGGCTATCTCTTCACCATGCTGACCTGGGCCAAGGCCAACAAGCTCAACCTTCCCGGTCCGCTCGAACAGTTCTTCGCTCGCATGCTCGACCGCCCGGCGGTGGCGCAGGCGCTGGAGCACGAAGGCCTGGCGGGCAAGTTCGACGTGACGCCGCGCGATACCGATCAGTTCGAGGCGCGCACGGCGGGGCCGTAAGCCTCAGCTTGAGAGTTTGAGGAGGGTCACCGCGAGCAGGACCATGATCGCACCGCCGATGCGGGTGGCGATCTGGGAGAACGGCATCAGGGACATGCGCTCGGTGGCGGTCAGGATCGCGACGTCGCCGGTGCCGCCCTGGCCCGAGTGGCAGGCGGTGACGATGGCCGCGTCGATCGGGTAGAGCCCGACCAGCTTGCCGGCGACGAAGCCGGTTGCGACCATCGCCGTGACGGTGACGACGACGGTGATCAGGGTCGGTGCGTTGAACGCTTCGATCAGCTTGTCCCACGGCGTCAGCGACACGCCGATGGCGAACAGCAGGGGATAGGTCACCGCTGTTCGGAAGAAGCGATAGACCACGTCCGCGCCGCGCTCTAGCCCGGGCGGCACGACGCGCAACAGTTTCAGCGCGACCGCGGCGACCAGCATGGCGACCGGCGCGGGAAACTTCCACAGGGTCTGGGCGACGGTCCCGGCGAGATAGAGGGTGACCGCCAGCACCGCCGCGGCGGCGACGATTTCGAGACTTGGCGGCGCGGGCGGTTCGCTCCTGGTCTCGGTTTCGACCGCTTCGACCGGCTGCAGCCGGCCGTTGCCGGTGAGTTTCGGAAACCGCTTGCCGATCAGGTTGAGGCCGCCGGCCAGCAGGATCGCCGTCAGGCTTCCGAACATCACCACCGGCAAGATCTCGGCGAACAGCGCGCCCTGGGCCTGGTGCATGAACGGCGCGTAGCCCATGGAGAGCGGCAGGGCGCCTTCGCCGACGCCGCCGGCCATGATCGGGATCACGATCTTGTAGAAGGTGTGTTGCAGCCCAAGGCCCAGCGCCCAGCCTGTCACACACCCCGCCGCGGTCGCCACAACCGTACCGGCCGCCAGCGGCACGAAGATCCGCACAAAGCCGCCGATCAGCATGCGCCGGTCCATGCCCAGGATCGAGCCCACGATCACACAGGCGATGAACAGATAGAGAAAGTTCGACGACTTGGTGAAGGCGGTGATCGATACGGTCAGCGGCGCCGGCAGGATGTGTGCATAGACCAGATAGGACGGCAGGAAGGTCGCGATGATCGCCGCCGCGCCGATGCTCGACAGCAGCGGCAGCCGATTACCGATCTCCGCGCACAGGAAACCGCCGAGCGAAAGCGACGCGATGGCGACCAGGATATCGGCGGGCAGGGCGCCTTGCCCGATCAGCACCGCGAGGATCGCCACGATGGCCACCGCGACCGGCGCCGGCACGATGCCGATGCGCCAGTCCATGGCGCGCCAGACCAGGGCGGTCAGCCGGTTGGGAGCGGGCTCGTCGGTCATGTTTCTCTCTTATCCGTCGTCACCCTCGGGCTTGTCCCGAGGGCCCAGGGTCAGGGTTGCACGATCTCGAACCTCGATGGCAGTGCGCTAACACAATCGGCCAGAGTTTGCGGAACGATGGGCCCTCGGGACAAGCCCGAGGGTGACGGAAAAGAATTAGGTGCTACCGTCGACCCATGTTCACCCGCCGCGCCCTCAGCCAGACCCTTGCCGCTCTTGGCTTTGCGGCGGTCGGAACCCGCGTGGCGCGCGCGGCCGGGGAGGGCGGTTACGACACCCGTCTGACCTCGGACGTCATGGTGCGCATGCGCGATGGGGTGCATCTGGCCACCGACGTCTACCGGCCGGGCAATGCGCCGGAGGGGGCGCGCTTCCCGGTGATCCTCGAGCGCACGCCCTACGGCAAGACGGTGGTCAGCCGTTCGGAACTGTCGGTGGCCAACCCCGTGCCCAAGTCGCGCGCCGAGGTCGCCGCCTTCTTCGTCAGCCGCGGCTACGTGGTCATCTACCAGGACTGCCGCGGACGCTACGGCTCCGAGGGCAAGTTCGTGAAGTATCTGTCCGACGGCGACGACGGGTACGACACGTGCCGGTGGCTGCTCGACCAACCCTGGTGCGACGGCTCGATCGGAACCATGGGCCTGTCCTACGCCGCGCATACCCAAGGCGCGCTGGGCTCGGCCGGGGCGCCGGGCGTGAAGGCGATGTTCCTCGACTCCGGCGGCTTCGCCAACGCCTATCAGGGCGGCATCCGCCAGGGCGGCGCCTTCGAATTGAAACAGGTCACCTGGGCCGCTTCGGAAGCGCTGCAGAGTCCCGAAGTGATGCACGATCCGAACCGCCTTGCCGCCATGAAGGCGATCGACTTGAAGGCGTGGTTCAGACGCATGCCGTGGAAACGCGGCGCCTCGCCGCTGACGCCGGCGCCCGAATACGAAGACTACGTCTTCGACCAGTGGGAGCACGGCGTGTTCGACGCCTACTGGAAGCAGCTCGGCATCTGGGGCGAGGGGTTTTACGACCAGTACTGCGATGCGGCCATGACGCACATGTCGTCCTGGTACGATCCGTATCCGCGCACGGCGACCACCAACTATCTCGGCCTGAAGACGCGCAAAAAGGGACCGGTGCGCCTGATCCTGGGGCCCTGGACGCACGGCGACCGCTCGCTGACCTACGCCGGTGACGTGGATTTTGGGCCGCAGGCGACGCTCGACGGTCATCTGGCGCCCGATCATCTGACCTTGCGGCTGCGCTGGTTCGACTGCTGGCTGAAGGGCGAGCGCAACGGCGTCGAGCGCGAGCCGGCGGTGCGCCTGTTCGTGATGGGCGGCGGCTCGGGGCGGAAGAACCAGGCCGGCCGCATGGATCACGGCGGCCGTTGGCGCAGCGAGGCGGACTGGCCGCCGCCGCATGTGCGCGACACGGCCTTCTATCTGCACCAGGGCGGCACGCTGTCGACCGAGCACAGCCGCGGCGGCGATCGCCTGACCTTCGTGTTCGACCCCGACCATCCGGTTCCTTCGATCGGCGGCACGATCACCTCGGGCAAACCGATCATGGCCGGCGGCGCCTATGATCAACGCGAGGGCCCGCGGTTCTTCGGGTCGCACGAGCCCTATCGTCCCTTGTCCGAGCGCCCCGACGTGCTGGTGTTCCAGACCCCGCCGCTGGAACGCGACGTGGAGGTCACCGGCCCGGTGGTCGCGCGCCTGTTCGTCAGTTCGGACCGGCCCGACACCGATTTCACCGTCAAGCTCATCGACGTCTATCCGCCGAACCAGGACTATCCCGACGGCTTCGCCATGAACCTGACCGACGGCATTCTGCGCGCGCGCTATCGCAAGTCGTGGGAGCAACCGGCGCCGCTGACGCCCGGCGAGCCGGAGGAGATCGAGATCACCTGCTTCCCGACCTCCAACCTGTTCAAGGCCGGCCACCGCATTCGCATCGACGTGTCGTCAAGCAACTTCCCCCACTTCGACGTGAACCCCAATACTTATGGGCCCGAGGGCGGCGCGGGACCGCGCCAGGTCGCACGCAACACGCTCTATCTCGACGCGGACCGGCCTTCGCATGTGATTCTGCCGGTCTCGACGCTCACAGCCTGAGCCATAAGCGGCGCAATTCAAACGCGTTTTTCGCGGAACCGCCCTCAAAGAACGACGTTCCCAACAACCCGGGGCCCGAAGGTCTCGACGGTCCGCGCGGGCGTTTCGCGCGGCGAGGAATGGCCCTGGCTCCAGGGCGCACGGAGAACGACATGAGAAAGCTCAACCTCACGCTCGCGATGGTTCTGGCCGGCTCGGCCGTCGCGGTCGGCGCTCTTGCGGGCTACGCGACCACCGCGTCGGCGCAACCGTGGGACGCGCGCCACGACGTGGTGCGCTGTGACGCGGGCAGCGACCGCTGTGTGGTCCTGAACTGCGACCGCGACGATGCGGACTGCGTGCGCATGCGCGTGTTCCATCGCGACGCGGAGAACGTCTGGCTGCACGACTACGGCTTCGCGCCGGACTATCAGCCGTACACCGTCGACCGTTACACCTATTACGGCGGCTTCCACATTCACTGCGACGCCGACGGCGACCACTGCCGTCGCGTTCCGGACTGATCACCCGTCAAGGTCAGTCAATGACGCCCCGCGTGCGAACGCGGGGCGTTTTTGTTGCGGTCCAAGAAGAAGGGGCCGGACTTGCGTCCGGCCCCAGGTGCTCTCGGAGGAACTGTAAGTCTTACCAGCGCCAGCGCACGCCCAGGCGGCCGATGAAGCCGTCGATGTGGCTGCCGAACTCGTCTTCGCCTTTCAGGAAGCCTTCCAGGCCGTTCCAGCTCTTGGTGGTGAAGCCGAAGTCCACCTTGCCGTAGGAGCCCGGATGCTCGTCCTCGATGGACATGCACGCGCCGGGACAGCCGCCGCCGGTGATCATGGTGAGGCGCGCGTTGTCGTCCCACTCGTCGACCGCATAGATCCCGATATAGGGCAGGACCGAGCCCCATTCGGAGCCGATGCGGGCGCCGATCGAACCCCTCGCCATGGTGTTGTTGCTGAACGTGAAGTCGGTGTTCAGCCCATGGAAGTTGGCGTCGTCGAGATGGGTGGACGTCCAGGCGGCGTCGGCGACCGGCTCAATGTACAGGCCGTGACCGCCGAAGCGGAAGCCCGCCTCGCCCTTCACGCCCCAGGTGTTGCCGTTGAAGGTCTCATACGCCGGCACCGTCGGCATGTTGGACTTCAGGTCGTACCAGTCGCCCTTCAACAGGCCGTTGACGAAGAAGTGGCCTGAGGTGAAGCCGGTGTAGGCGCCGAAGTTCCAGCCGGTCATGTCGAGCGAGTTACGATCGAAGTGGAAGATCGTGTTCTGCTCGAGGAAGCCGCCGGTGAAGCCCCACAGCCAGCCGCCGTGCAAGGTGTCGGCGCCCATCTGGAAGCCGCGCCAGTCGGTGTCGGTGCGCAGGTTCGGCGTGAAGGTGAAGCCCTGGACCGTGAAGGTCTGGTTGTTGGTCCCCAGACGCTCGCCGCCGATCTGGGCCTGGGACCACATTTCCCAGCCTTCGCCGCGCGTCGGCGTATCCGAACCCCACATGGAGTCGCGGATTTCCTGTTCGCGCGCCGACCAGGCGTCGCCCGTCCGCCGCCAGAAGCCTTCCGCCATCTCCGGAACCTTCAGGAACTCGAAGGCCGGCTGGCCGGGCAGACCGACCAGGTTCCAGGTGGTGGTGGCGGAGTTGAACGACAGGCCGTAGTCGACAAAGCCGTCGTGGATCGGCGCCATGACGAAGGCGCCCGCCGAACCGGACGTCGCCTGCACCACCGGCACGCCCACGAAGTTCAGCGCGGGCGGACCGCCGACGTTGTTGACGATTACCTGGGTGGTGCCCGCCGCCGGACCGATGATCAGCTCATCCGCCGACAGAGCGCTGCTCAGCGAAGCATCGACGGCCAGGGTCGAGTTGACCGAACCGGTAAACGTCGTGCCGGGCAGATCGAACACGTCGCCGGTGTGGCCGTTGCGCAGATCGACCAGACCTTCGTTGTTGAAGGCCGCGAGACCGTTCCACACCACGGTGGTCGCGCTGCTGGAGAACGGAGCGACGTGCACCGTGCCGCCGGGGCCGTTGTTGAACACGTTGTTTCCGGCCGGCCCGAAGTACGAGTTGCCGTAGGCGTTCCACGTGTCGAAGTTGTTGACCGTGTTGTTGCTGGTGGCCAGGTAGGCAAAGCCGTCGATGATCCCGGAGTTGTTGATCACCGTAGAGCCGCCGCCGTAGGTCCCGATGGCGTAACCGCCGCCGCCGCGGATCACTGCGCCGACGCCGTTGTTGATCGTCACGCCGTCTGCCGAATAGACCACGACGCCGCCTTCAGAGCCGTAGGTCGAGCCGCTGTTGTTCACGGTCGCATAGCCGGCCGAGTGCACGTGCACGCCCACGCCGTATTCGGAGTAGACGTAGCCGCCGCTGTTCACGGTCACGTTCCCCGCGGCGACGGTTATCGCATCGATCGCGTCCGAGCCCAGACCATAGGCCTCGGTGTCGCCGGTCGTGGTGACCGAAACGTTGCCCGTGCCGGTGATCGCAAAGATCGCCGCGGAGTCGTTGCCGTAGGTGAAGCTGCTGCCGCTGGTGACGCTCACGTCCCCGGTCAGGGCCGCGGCGAGGACGCCCGGCGACAGATAGCCGTGCGTCTCGACGAAGTTGCTGGTCACCGACACGTTGCCGGCGTAGGTCGCCGCCACCACGCCCGGCGAATAGTTGCCGTAGGTGCGCACCGTACCGCTGTTCACCGATACGTTGCCGTCATAGGCGAGGGCCACGACACCGGGCGAAATGTCGCCGTGGGTGCCGACATAGCCGCTGGTCACCGACACATCGCCGTACTTGGTCATGGCGATCACGCCCGGCGCGTAGTGACCGTAGGTCACCACCGTGCCGCTGTTGACGTTCACGTCGCCGGTGTAGGCGGTAGCGTCGATGCCGAACGAGTAGTTGCCATGGGTGACGACGATGCCGCTGGTGACGCTGACGTTGCCCTGGTACGCGTAGGCGTTGATGCCGTTGGCGTCATCGCCGCTGGTGATCACGGTGTGCGAGACGACCGTGGTCGGTCCGTACCCTGAACTGGCGTCGATGCCGGTCGATCCGACGCCTGTCGTCTCGACGTAACCCTCGTTGTGCACATAGGCGCTGTGGTTGCCGTAGACGCTGATCGCGTCGGAATCGTTGCCCTCGGTGCGCACGTATGAGGTCACGACCGAGGCGTTGCCGTAATCCGAGTCGGCGTTGATCCCGACGGAGTCCGCGCCGGTGGTGATGGTGCTGACCGCGACCACGCTGGCGCCGTACCGGCCGTACACGTCGATGCCGCTAGAACCGTTGCCGGACGTCGAGACGTCGTTGGAAACGACCGAGGCGTTGCCGTCGTAGGAATTCGCGTAGATGCCGCGGGAGTCGTCACCAGTGGTGGTCACGTAACCGGTGTTGAGCGCGACATTGTACTTGCCACGGGCGAACACGGCCGACGCATCATAGCCGCTGGTGGTCACATGCGACACCGACAGCGCCACGTTGCCGTTTTCGGCGGTCTCGTAGATGCCGACGCCGTAGTCCCCGGTGGTCGTTATCGAGCCTGCGGTGATGGAGACATCGCCGCCCGTGCTGTGGGCCGTGATGCCGTAGGCGAAGGTGCCCGAGACCACGACGTTGCCGGCGGTCACTGACACGTCACCGGGGCCGACGGCCCGGATGCCGACACCCTGGTCGCCATAGGTGCCGACGCCGCTGCTGTTCGACGTCACATTGCCGACGTTGACCGTGACCGTGCCGGTTTCGCTGTAGGCATAGACGCCTACAGCCTTGTTTCCGGACGCGTAGATCGAGCCGGAGCCAGAGACCGAGGTGTTGCCCGTCGCGTTCGCATATACGCCGACGGCATAGCCGGTGGCGCTGGTCGCCGAGATGTTCCCGACCGTCACATTGAGGTCGCCGCCCGCAAAGGCGTTCACGCCGGCCGCTTCGCCGCTCTGAGCGCTAACCGTGGTCGTACCGGTGTTGATGATAGTTACGTCGCCCGTGCCGCTCGCTAGAACGCCGTAGGCGTTGCCGGTCCCCGTGGAGGTAACCGTCATGTTGCCGGAGTTGTTGATGTAGACATCGTCTGCGGTAACGGCCACCGAGGTGTTCCGGATGCCGTAGGCGCTGCCAGCGGCCGTGATGGACATGTCGCCAGAGTTGAAGATCGTGACGTCACCGCCCGCCGTAGCCCCATAGATGCCGACTGCGTACCCAACAGTGTTGGTTACGTTGAGGGCGCCGGAGTTGTTGACATAAACGTCGCCTCCGCCGAGCGCACCCGCGACGATTGCTGCGGCGTAGTCGCTGAAAAGCTCGTCCTTTACGGTGATGTTGCCGGTGTTGACGACGGACGCATCGCCCGACCCTTGGGCGATCGCCGTCAAGCCGCGCCCGTAGGCGCTGACATCGGCGCCGTTGGTCACTGCCGCGTCACCCGTTCCTGAGGTCACGGCGTACACGCCGTTCAGGCTCGAGGTGATTGTGTCGCCCGATGCGGTGGTGATGCTGACATCATAGTTCGTGGCGCCTTGGGCGACCACGCCATCGTTCGTCGTCGTGGTTACAACCACGCCCGAGTCCAGGACGACGGAGAGGTTGTTCAGCCCGCCTTCGATGTAGGTGATGCCGCCCGGATAGGTGTTGCCCGCACTGGTGCAGGTGGCGGTGTCGGTGCCGGCGCTGTTGACGACCGCGCCGCATTCGTTGGCCGCCCAGGCCGCGTTCGGCGCGCCGAGCGCGACGACGGCAATGGAGCAACCGAGCGCGGTGCCGAGGAGCAGCGCGGTGCGAGGCAGGCGCTTACGCGTGCCCGCAAGTTCAGATGCCGTGAAAGAGCCGGTCCGGCCGAGGGCCGCCGTGGAGACAGAGTTTGACAAGTGAAGTTCCTCCTAGCACGTGGCGACCCCGGCTCCGCAACCAATGCGAGCAAGAACGCCGGTCTCTGAAAACGTCGATTTCTCGCCGTTTTTAGACCGGAATTCAACCCGCTTTAGTCATGGAATGTGAAAGTATCCGCCACTCCGGAACCTCAACGAACAGCGAACGTTGTTGTTCCACGCTGGGTCAGGCCAGCTTCACCGTACAATAGCAGAGCTTGCAACCAATCCCTTACCGGGCTTGGCTTTGCGGCCGATTGAAAAAATTTTGGTTACTATTGATATTGTAGAGCGAAAGTCGGGAACCCGACGGCAGTAACGGCTAAGCTGCACCCAAGTTCCGGCGCCGTCTCGCCGATGTTGCCAATCGCGCTTCACGCGACTTTGACGCCCCGAACGCCTAGGCTGGCGCGAGGCAGGGAGGCGTCGATGAAGCTGATTCCGCTGGTTGCCGGGCTTATTCTTGCCGCCGCGTCGCCCGTCGCCGCGGCGAACCTCTCCGACCCGGTCGCAGGCCATCCCGGCCTCACCCAGTTCGACCTCGCGAAGCTGGTCATCACCGACCTTGCCCCTGACGCCGAAGGCTCGGTCGGCGGCAAGTCGGTGGTTGCTTTCACCCACATCGAAGGCAAGGACTCGCGCATCGACCTGCCCGACGGGGTGACCATCAGCGGAATAGAGATCTTCCCGATGCCCGGCGACCGCTCGCGCGAGATCATGCTCATCGACTTCGGCGCACAGGAAGGCTACGTCGCGGACGCAAACCTGATGGCGTTGTTCTCGCTCGATCCCAAGCCGCGGCTGCTGGACGTGACCGAGGTCGGTAGCGATCGCTTTGTTGCGGTGGAGACGCCGATCAGACTGCTGGCGCCGGATGCGCCGCTGCTGATGGTCGAGAGCGAGCACGACAACTCCAATCAGTCTTACCTATCAACCGCCATGGTCACAGTGCGCGGCGACAAGTTTCGCTGGATCGACAGCGTGTTCACGTTCAACGAGCACCTGTGCAGCTATCAAAACTTTCAGACGACGACCTATACGCCGCGTCCGGTGAAGGGTTCGCCCTACGCATCGATCGCCGTCCGCGTCGTGGATGAGACCAAGCTGACGCACGACGAGTGCGGTGACGAAACCGCGCCGAAAGCCAGCCGGCGCGTGATCGAAACAGTCTACCGCTGGGACGCCGCAAAGCACGCCTTCGAGCCGAACAACAAGGCGCTGCAGCGGCTGATGAACGAGAACACCAAGAAGTTCTGAGCGCGGGTCATAGAAAAAGGCGCGCCGTCGCCGGCGCGCCTTCTGTCCGTCTGGACCTGGTCTCAGCCTTGTCCGCCGCCGGCGGCGCAGGCCTTGCGCGCGTCGCGAAGCTGGGCGATCTGCTCCGGCGAAAGGATCTTGGCCATGGCCGCCTGCCGGTCCTCGCCCTTCTGACCGCTTTCGCGCAGCGCCTTCAGCTGGGCCTTCTGATCGTCGGTCAGCGGCGGGTTGAGCTTGGCCATCGCCTCGCGCATGCAGCCGCCACGGCCCTGGCCGCCACCCTGGCTTTGCATGTCCTGGGCGGAGGCGGCGGCGCCGATCGCGAGCGAGCCGGCTACGGCCGCGGCGAGGGCGGCCTTGAAGATTGAACGCATGTCTGGATTTCCCTTGTTCTCGACGCCCCCGTCGTGACGCCTCCCTACCGGCGCCGCAAGGCGGCCGATCCCCGTCTAATGGAGCGGCCGGCGCGATTCCGTCGCCGAACGCCGAAATGCCGCAGCGGCTACTCGGCCGAAGCGCAGATCTGGACCTGGGCCGGCAGGCCCCAGACCGCGCAGGGGAACAGGGTGAACTCATAGGTCCCCGTCGCCGGCGTGATCATCTGGCCGTTGTTGAGCGACAGGCTCTGGTTCGATCCCTTCAGCGACACGTCGATGTCGCGCGCCGACTGGCGGGTGACCAGCCGGCCGTTCGAACCCATGTCCTGCTCGGCGCCCACGGCGGAGATCATCAGCCGCTGTCCGGCCTTGAACTTGCCGACGAACACCTCGGCCGTGCCGCTGTAGGCCCAGCAGGTGGCCCCGCGGTGGAACTGGATGTTGACGGTCTTGGGCGTGTTGCAGGCCGAGGCGTGCGCCTGAAGAACAACCCCGCCGACCGCAAGACCCGCGGCGAGGGCCGCGACGATGACTCGCTTCATGATAACCCCCTTGAGATAACGCTGGTCTGGGGACCCTAGCGCCGCGCGGCGAACGCCGCCAGCCGCTTACTTGTGCTTTTCCGGCGGCGGCAGGGCTTTCACGTCCTCGACGATCGAAGCGATGGCGGCCTTGCCCTTGGCGTTCAGCAGCGGCGCGAGCTCATTGTAGGGAATGACCACGTCGCGCGAGCAGGCGGCCACCACGTGAGCAAGTTCGGGCCAGAACGCGAGACCCGCGCGCGTCGGATGCACACCCCAGAAATCGTCATTGCCCTCGAGCACGTCCTTGCACTCGCCCTTGTGCGTCCACCGGGCCGCCAGCATCTTTTTCAGCTTGGGTCCCGCTTCAGACGTGTTGGGGACGTCGGCGGAATGGGTGACGCCGTCGGCGGTGAACCATGACCAGGGATCGACGGCGGCGCCGGACTCGAGGTCCCAGAGCTTCCAGTCGGACCCGCTGTCGGGATGGGCGCCGCCGCAGAACTCTTCGTTGTCGTCCTCGCTGACCATCCAGCGCTTGCCGATCAAGGCCGGTTTCACGGTCTCGGTATACTCGCCGTCGCCGCCGAGCGAACCGGTCGCACCGGTGATGCACTCGACGTATTGCGCGGCGCCGGAGTCGCCCTTCTGGGACAAGGTCTTGGCGAGCTCGGCATTGATGCGCGTCGCCTCCGGGTTTGTCGCATCCAGCGCGAAGCTCGCGATATGAACATCGAGGTGCGCGCCGACGTTCAAGGTGAGGGTGGTGTAGTGCACGCCGTGGAGAACGCCCGGCTTGCGCGTTACCGTCGGCGCCTTGATGCGTGGCTGGGTGAACACGCCGCTTCCGCACGCCATGTCGGCATCGTCATCCTTGCCGAGCGGCACGCGCGTCAGCGCGATCGGCAGCTTCTTGCCCTTTCCACTCCACGTCCCGCTGAGCGCGCTGGGTTTCGTTGCGGTGAGCGTCCAATGCGGCGCGGCCTTGTCGGTGTTCTCGCCTTCGCTCCAGCTATTCTTCGGCGACGTGTCCGGATCGAGCCGGATCAATGTGAGATGGCCCATGTAGTAATAGGCGCCCGCGTTCGCGTCGCCTGCTTGGCCGAAACACGCGCGAATCTGCGTCGCCCCCAGCGTGCCTTGCCACACCCCCGACCACGCCGGCGGCGGCGCATCCGTCTGAGCCAGAGCGGCGCCGGCGAACAGACTTACGGCTGCGGCGAGGACGAACGTGCGCATGATGACCCCCTCAGTTCCCCGGCAGTTTAGCGCTGCGTGGCGTCTCCCGCCAGGAGCAAGGCTCAAGTCGCCTAGGCTTCCTCCGCGTTAGGTTCGGCGGAGCCGCCTGAAAGGGCGCCCGCTCCGCTCAGGATGTCGGCGCTGAGTGTTGGTCCCTCGACGATCCGCCGCAACAGGTCGTTCTGTTTCGGTTCGAGCGCGACCAGGCGGGTGAGAACGCGCAGGACGTTCAGGAGCTCGGTCGTGTATTCCGCCAGCCATTTGTCCGGTTGGATTTCACTGAGCTTCGAGGGCGGTCGCTTGTCGCCCATCGGCGGCTTGGAACGGTCCTTACGGCGATAGCTCCACCACTGACTGAGAACGCGCTTGCCCGAGACCTCGTAGTCCCAGACTTCGGGGGACACGTTGGCGACGTAGCCGGTCCCGATCTTCAGCCGGCGCGTGGAGGAGTCGTACGCCAGCTCGTGCGGCATCTCGTCGAGGGAGGCCGGCAAAACCCCTCCAGCGGGGATTGTTGGTTCAGCCGATGTTGGCTCTACGCGCGGCGGCCCCGGCGGATGGCCCTCGGTGAATCGCTCCCCGAAGGTATGCAGCCAGATCACCTCACGACCGAGCGCAGCGGCCTCGTCGAACAATGCGCGATCTGCCGTGATGGGGATGCGCAACCCGGGTTGTCTCAGGTCTCCGCGAAAACGCTCGATATAGCCGGGTTGCGCAGCGACGGCGGCAATATAGGCCATGACGTCTTCGCCGCTCACCTGTCGGCCATAAGCGAGTGACATTTCGGACAGCAAACCGGGTGACACATTGGGTCGAGTTGCGGGAGCATCGGCCCAAAGAAAAATTGTGCGACCACCGAATGATCCCTTGTAGTGATGCAAATCTGGAATGAGGGCTGTGAATGTGAGCGCAGGTCCACCGTCGGGCGAGTGAGCCTGAAGAGCCGTCAGATAAAGTTGTTGCTGAGAATGAACCTTCCAAAGCGTCGGGTTTGCCCGGTTGATCAGTCGATTATCAGGAATGACCCACTGTCGGTCAAAAGAACGAAATCCGTAGCGGACGGGTTCTGCTACCGGGCTGCTGTCCTTCGCTACCGAAGTCGGAGGGTGCGCGTGATTTGCCAGTGGCTCTTTGACAACCTTAGCAATGTTCCTGTCGCCGCTCATGTGCGGGTGGAATAGCGCCTCCTTGGTGGCAAGGTTTTCCTCTTCGGTGAGCCGTTTCCAGCGGCCCTTTAGCGATTGGGCGTCCGGTGCGATCACCCAGGTCCTACCGGTCATCACGCCGGAGCCATTGTAGAGGAACAAATCCTCCAACGCGGGAAAGGTGACCCAGTCCGCCGCGCCCGCCGGCAGGAATGGCGCGCGCCAGTCGCTTGGCGCTTCGATCCACCCGGAGTCCTCGAGTCCGATACGTGCGAGCGCATCGTATTTCTCGTCGCGATCGCCTTCGGGCAGGCTGCGGAAGCGTACCTTGGCCGGCGTCTCCTTGTCCGCGGCGGCCGGACGCGAGGCCATGACGATGCACACCGGTTGCTGCACGCCCTGGAAGATGCGGGAACTCACCGGCGGCTGATGCCCTTCCGGCGAACAATGGATGACCCATATCTCGTCCGCGTCGCGCCGCAGATCGGCGCGCATCTTCTGGAAGCCGGGGCCGTTGAGGAAGCCGGCTACGGTGATGAAACAAACGACGCCTTTGCGGCGGGTCCAGTCGTGCGCTGCTGTCTGATCCGTGCCGCCTCGGTAGGCTTCGCCGCCGAACACCTTCCACGCCGCCCAACGCCAGAAATAGACATAGAGGTTACGCAGATGCTTGGCGTGTGCGCCCACGCCCCATTCGACCGGCGGCTGCCAGTCATCGAGCGGCGAGCGCAGGCCGGCGCCTCGATTTTCCACCCATCCGCCGTGGCCTTTGGCCTTCTCCTTGTACGGCGGGTTGCCCATCACGACGGTGATAGGTTCGTGCCGCTTGATCCGGTTGGCTTCACGGCGGCTTTCGGCGACCCCGGCCATGCTGGACGGAATCCACGCGGTTTCCTCGTCCGGATCGGCCAGAGTGTCGGTGATGTAGAGCCGCAGGTCCGCACCCAGCGCCTTCTGCAGCTCTTCGGTCGCGTCGCCCGCGCCCAAAGTGACCAACTCGATAAGTTCGGCGAGCACGCGAAGCTGCGCGACCGCGAACGGACCGAATTGCAACTCGAAACCGATCAGGCGCGACAACGACGCGGTGATCGCCGCCGGAACCGCACCGGGGCCATCGCGCGCCTCCACGGTCGTACGAATCCGCTGGAGCACCCCCAGCAGGAACGTGCCCGTCCCGACCGCCGGATCGGCGAGGGTAACCTCCGGCGACGCAAGTCCATCGGCAAGATTGAAGCGTTCGGGCGAGCGTAGCGCCTCGTCGACCAACCGCACCATCGCGGTCACCACCTGCGGCGGGGTGTAGTAGGACCCGGTGCGCTTGCGCAACGCGGTATCGTACTCCTGCAGGAACAATTCGTAGAAGTAGAGCCACGCCTCGGGCTCCCCCTTGCTCAGGCGGTCCCAGTCCACCACGTCGAGCACGGCCGTCAGCGTCTTCAACGAGGTGTCCAGCGTGTGCTCGTCATCCACCTCTTCGGTCAGCAAACGCAGCGCTGATCCGATCAGCGAGTTGGAGCGCCGCAGGGTCTTCGCAGCCTCCTCGATGCCCTCGGCCAGCGAAATACGCCGCGCCCGCGCCATCAGCAGCCCGAAGGTCACCGCCTGCGCGTAGCCGTCGGCGAATTCTTCGTCGGTCGCGGCGGGAAACAACAGCTTGCGCCAATCCTCCGCGAGGTTCGTCAGTCCCGGCGCCTTGCGCTCGAGCTGCTCGGACACTTCGTCGCGCAACAGGCGGCAGAGTCGCGCGGTCGTTTCGGCGAGTTGTCTGGGCGTGCGCGGGGGGAGCGGGCTCCAGCCGAAGAAGGCGGTGAACAGCGCCAACAGCTCCGGCGGCGCAGTCAGCGCCTTTCCGGACGTCTCGACATCGCCACCCAGGGTGACGACAGGCATGACGCGTTCGCCATCGCGCCAGAGACTGAACGCATTGCCGTCGGTGTAGATGATGTTTGGGAGCGCCTTCAGCTTCTCCCACTGCTCACGGTCGTGTTTGTTCTTGAATTTCGTAGGGTCGGCGCCCTTGCCGGGAGCCTTAGCCTCGATAAAGCCGATCAGCGCGCGGCGGCGCGTCACCGCGAAGTCGGGCCGGACCGTCAGGTCGGACAGTTTGGTCTCGCCGACCAGTTCGACGTCATAGCCGCCGAGGCCACTGAGTTGCGCCAGCGCTTTGACCAGCGCCACCAGGGGCGTCCGCAACTGGTCCTCGGGCTCGCCGGTGATCGCCGGGTTGCTGAGCGTCGCCGTCGCGGCGGCTCCGAACGCGGAGACGGCCTGGGCAAATTGTTCAGAGTCGGAGGCGGTCACTGGGGATGACTGGGGCTCATCTGTGGACGGGCGATCGAGTCGCACTTTCGCGGATAGGGTCGAATCAGCGAGTTAAGGGGAGGTTCGAAGGCTTGGCGCCCAGGAGCGAGCCCCAGCATGAGCGACCCGTCCCTGTTTCCCGACTCCCCCGACCAGCTCAGCCTGTTTGGCGTGGACGAGGAAGCGATGCAACCTCCGGTGCGCCCGTTCGTGGCCGACACCGAACTGGTCCGGCGCCGCCTGCGCACGCTGCTGGATACGGCGCGTGGGGCAGCCGCAATGCCCTGGCCCGAGCGCGACGCTCGCATGTGGCAGACGGTTTTCCCGCAGATGGCCGGCTGGCTTCCCGACGAAGAAGCGAACCAACTCTGTTTCGAATTCATGCACGAGATCGAGCGGCTGAAAGCGGCAGCCTGACGGACGCGCCAGCCTAGGGCGCCGGGCTTCGGCGGTACAGGCGGCGGGATCAGCGGGGTTGTGGGGCACGAGAAATGGTGCCGCCGGGCAGGATTGAACTGCCGACCTCAGCCTTACCAAGGATGCGCTCTACCACTGAGCTACGGCGGCCCCGCTGAGGGAACCGGGCGTATAGCGAACCTTATCCGCCGGGGGAAGCGCGAAAGCGCGGCTTGACCGGAGCCCAGGCCGCGGCTGAATAGCGCCCGTGAAAGACCCCGAACCGCCCAAAAACAAGCCGTCGGCGCCCGGCCCGGAAAAGCGCCGCACTCAGACTCAGCGCGAAGTCGCCCTGGGCGAGGCGCTGCGCGCCAACCTTAAGCGGCGCAAGGCCGCCCCCGCCGGCGTGGTTCGCAAACCGCGTTAAGACACTTCCCCTTTCGCCCGCCGCGCCGCCTGTTTAGATAGCCGCGGCCGCGCTCCGGCGATCCTCCCCCGGACGGCCCAAGGGACTTTCATGGACCGTATCGCCATAGAAGGCGGCGCCCGGCTCGAGGGCGAGATCCGGATCAGCGGCGCGAAGAACTCGGCTTTGAAGCTGATGGCGGCGAGCCTCCTGACCGAGGAGCCCCTGGTCCTGACCAATATGCCCAGGCTCGCGGACACCCGGTTCCTCGGGCGCCTGCTGCAGCGGCTGGGCGTCGAGGTGGCCGAGCGTGACGGGCCCCAGGGCGCGGAAACCGCCCTGAACGCCAAGGATGTGATCTCCGCCTTCGCCCCCTACGACCTGGTCCGCCAGATGCGGGCCTCGTTCAACGTCCTGGGCCCGCTGGTGGCGCGGACCGGCCACGCCAAGGTTTCGCTGCCCGGCGGCTGCACCATCGGCGCGCGTCCGGTGGACCTGCACCTGAAGGCGCTGGAGGCCCTGGGCGCGCGGATCGAGCTGAACGACGGCTACGTCTACGCCCAGGCGGCGCGCGGCCTGACCGGGGCCGAGATCCACTTTCCGATGGTGTCGGTGGGCGCCACCGAACACGCGCTGCTGGCCGCGACCCTGGCCAAGGGCGAGACCGTCATCCGGAACGCGGCGCTGGAGCCGGAGATCGGCGACCTCGCCCGCTGCCTCAACGCCATGGGCGCCAAGATCGAGGGCATCGACACCTCGACGCTGACCATCACCGGCGTCTCCAAGCTGGGCGGCGCAACCTGGTCGGTGATCCCCGACCGCATTGAAACCGGCACCTTCGCCATGGCCGCGGCAATGGCCGGCGGCGAGGTGCGGCTGACGCACACGCGCTCGGACTTTGTTCAGGCCCTGCTCGACAAGCTGGAAGAGGCCGGCGCCGACGTGACGTCCACCAACGATGGCGTCGAGATCAAGCGCAACGGCGCGCGGCTCAAAGCCGTTGATCTGACCACCGAGGTCTATCCCGGCTTTGCCACCGACCTGCAGGCCCAGTTCATGGCCCTGATGACCACCGCGAACGGCGAGAGCGTGATCAAGGAGACCATCTTCGAGAACCGCTTCATGCACGCGCCGGAACTGTTGCGCCTGGGCGCCGACATCAGCGTGTCGGGCGGCGAAGCGCGCGTGCGCGGCGTTGAACAGCTGCGCGGCGCCCAGGTGATGGCGACCGATCTGCGCGCCTCGGTGAGCCTGGTGATTGCGGGCCTCGCGGCCGAGGGCGAAACCGTGGTCAGCCGCGTCTATCACCTGGATCGCGGCTTCGAACGGCTCGAAGAAAAGCTCGGCGCGTGCGGCGCGCGCGTGCGGCGCATCACCGGCGACGGGAGCGACGCGGAAGGATGAACGAGCCCGGCGCGCCCGATCCGAAAAACGAAGCCCGGAGCGAAGCCTTACCCGGTCTGCGTCTGCTGGCCGAGGACGCGGACGATCTGCAGATCATTTCCGCCGCCTTGCAGGATGCGGTGGCCAAGGTCGGCGACATCCACTGGGAACAGCGCGGGCGCATCCTGACCATCGAATTCAACCGCTTTCGCTGGGAGGCCGGCGGCAAACCCGAACGCGTGCGCACCGGCCTGCAGCTCGGCGGCGTCATGGCCGTGAAGGCGCGGCGTCTGCGCCGGGATGTGAAGGGCGCGGTGGTCGAACTGCTCGCCCTCGACTTCCTGCCGGGCGACGCGCCGGGCGGCGTGATCTGGTTCGAGTTCGCCGGCGGCGGCGATCTGCGCGCCGAGGTCGAATGCATCGACGCGGTAATGGCCGACCTGTCGCGACCGTGGCCCGCGCGTAAACAGCCTAATCACGGCCCGGTTTCGGGTTCCGGCGGGTGAGCGATCCGCGCCTCGTCAAACTCGACCTCGATCCGCAGTCGGTGGGCGCCGCCGCGTCGGCCGACGCGGAGCACGACCGCCAGGTCGCGATCTTCGACCTGCTGGAGACCAACCGCTTCGCGCCGGCGGACGACGAGGGCGGACCGTATACGCTTCGCCTTGCGGTCGAGGACAACCGGCTGGTGTTCGATGTTTCGGGCCCCGGCTATGGCAAGCGGCACATGCTGTCCCTGACCCCCCTGATGCGGGTGATGAAGGACTACGCCCTGGTCTGCGACAGCTATTACGAGGCGGTCCGCGACGCGACGCCCTCCCAGATCGAGGCCATCGACATGGGCCGGCGCGGCCTGCACAACGAGGGGTCGGACCTGCTGCGCCAACGGTTGGAGGGCAAGATCGCCCTCGACCACGAGACCGCCCGGCGGCTGTTCACCCTGATCTATGCGCTGCAGCGTCGCAGCTGAGGGCCGGGCGGTCGCCTAATCGTTAAAAGTGTGTAATGTTCACTGGCCGTGGGGGGAATCGGCTTCGCAATGCCGTGCCTCCCACGCTAAAATTCCTGATCGACTGCATCCTTAGGGAGTTTGTCTTGCGTATCATCGCTATCACGCTCGCGGCCGCGAGCGCGCTCGCCCTCAGCACCGCCGCCTTCGCCGCGGACCAGGGCCAAAAGGCCGACGCCAAGGGGTCGACCGCCAAACCGGATGACAGCTCGCGCATCATCTGTAAGGGCGGCGCCATGGGCGACCCGGACACGGGCACCCGCCTGCCGCCCAAGAAGGTTTGCCACACCAAGGGCGAATGGGACGAAATGGCCGCCCTGGCGCGCCAACAGATGGATTCCAACGCCACCCACATGCAGGGCACGCCGGGCGGCGGCAGCGGTCCTCACTGACGATCGAGCGTCCCGCAAGGGGCGTAGACTATTCCAGGCTTCGGGGACGGGCGCGGGCAGCCGCCGCCCGTCCTTCGCTGTTCGGGGGCCTTGCTGTTCGGGGCCTTTGCCGTTCCAGGCGCGGTTCCCTAGATCGGAGAACCCTGATAGACCCCGCTCCCGATAAGGGATCGAAACCGAGGCTCCATGGCCAAAGAAGAACTGCTCGAGTTTCCGGGCACTGTGACTGAACTGCTGCCGAACGCGACCTTCCGCGTGAAGCTCGAAAACGACCACGAGATCATCGCCCACACCGCAGGCAAGATGCGCAAGAACCGCATCCGCGTGCTGGCCGGCGACAAGATCCTGGTCGAGATGACGCCCTATGACCTCACCAAGGGGCGCATCACCTATCGCTTCAAGTAAGGCCCCAAGTCCCTTGGGACAGGACGCGCGCGCGCCGCTCATCCTGGCGAGCGCCAGTCCGCGCCGCGCGGACCTGCTGCGGCAGATCGGGATCGAGACCTTCGAAGTCCGACCCGCAGACGTCGACGAAACCCCGCTCAAAGCCGAGACCCCGCGCCGCCTCGCGCTGAGGCTGGCGCGTGCGAAAGCTGCGGCCGTGCAGGCGCCGGGCGCCTATGTCCTGGCCGGCGACGTGGTGGTCAGCGTCGGCCGCCGCGTGCTGCCGAAAGCCGAAACCGAAGCCGAGGCCCGCGCCTGTCTGGCGCTGCTCTCGGGTCGCAATCACTGGGTCGGCGCGGCGGTCGCGGTCGTCGCGCCGGACGGGCGCACGGCGGCGCGTCTGGCTGAGACCAAAGTTACGTTCAAACGGCTAAGCCCTGGTGAAATCGACGCTTATATCGACAGCGGCGAGTGGCGCGGAAAAGCCGGGGGCTATGCGATCCAGGGCCGCGCCGCGGCCTTCGTGCTGGCGCTGAACGGCAGTTACACCGGCGTGGTCGGCCTGCCGGTCTATGAAACCCTGAACCTGCTGCATGGCCTGGGATGGCGGCCATGACGGGCGTACGCCGCCTCTATCTCGACCGCTCGCCGGGAGAGGCCCGGGCGGTCGTCACACTCGATGGCAAGTTGGAGCGCTTGCTGATTGATCGCGAAGCCGAACCCCAGCGCGCAAGACTCTGCGAAAAGTGGCGCGGCCGGGTCCGCCGGGTGACCCGCGGCTTCCGCGGCGCCTTCGTCGATCTGGGCCTCCCGCACGACGGGCTCCTCGCCCTGGACACCGGCGTCCGCGTGACCGAGGGCGCGGCCGTCGAAGTCGAAGTCACCGCCGAAGCGCATGCCGACAAGGGGCCGACGCTGCGCCTTCTGGCGCCGGGCGAGGGATTGCCGCTGCGGCTCGCGCTCGCGCCGCCGCTCGACGTCCGGCTGCGCGCCTTCGCGCCGGATGCGAAGATCGAGAAGGGCGACGAGGCCCGCACCCTCGCCGACGAAGCCGAAATGGCCGCATTGGAGCGGCGTTTCCCACTCACCCTCGACCTCACGGTAACCGTCGAGCGCGCGCGCGGCATGATTCCCGTAGACGTCGACTTCGGCGCGGCCGGCGCGGGGCGCAACGCGATCCTCGAGGCGAACCGCACGGCGTTGGCGGAAACGGCGCGGCTCGTCCGCCTGAAAGGCCTGGGCGGCCTGATCGTGATCGACCTCGCGGGACCGGCGAAGGAGCGCGAGACTTTGCTGGCGGCGGCCCGCGCGGCGTTCGAGCCCGACGATCCGGGCGTGGTGATCGCCGGAATCAGCAGGCTCGGCGTGCTCGAACTGGCCAGACCCTGGCGGGAGCGGCCCGTCGCCGAAACCCTCTGCGGCCCCGACGGACGTCCCTCTGCCCGTTCGGTGGCGCAGCGGCTGTTGAGGTCCCTCGAAGGCGAGGGCAGGGCGGATCCCGGCGCCGCCCGTATCGTCGGGCGCTGCGCCCCCGAGGTCGCGACGGAGGCGGCTCCGTTTATCGGTGCGCTCGGCCCGCGGTTTGCCATCGAGGCCGACCCCTCGTTCCACCGGTTCGCCTTCGCGACTCGGGTGCTCTGACCCTTGCACCCCAGGCCCGCAGCGGCGATCTAAGGGCGGTGAAACAAGACCTCTGCCCGATCTGCGAGAAGACGCCGGCCGACGCGGCCTATGCGCCTTTCTGCTCCAAGCGCTGCGCCGACGTGGACCTGAACCGCTGGTTCACCGGCCGCTACGCCATCCCCGCCGCCGAGGCCGAAGAGCCCTCCGAGGAGGGCGTCCCGGAGGCCTGAATCCCTGGCTGGACAGGCCAAGGACGCTCGCCTATAGACCTCGCTCCCCGCGAAACGGCGGCCTGCCTGGGTAGCTCAGTTGGTAGAGCAGCGGATTGAAAATCCGCGTGTCGGTGGTTCGAATCCGCCCCCAGGCACCATTTGCGGCGAATAGGGGGATGCGGCCACTGCCGCCCCGCCAGGGGCGGCGTGAGTGCGCCTCAGTGAACCAGCCCAAGCGGCAAGGCCTTTTTTTCCTGTGCCTTGATGCTTGGGTTCATCTCTTCGACGATCGTGCGGATGACGACCGGGCGCAAAGCCGACGACGGAAGATTGGCACCCCGGGCCCAGCGACTCAAAACGCCAGTCGATAGATGCAGGACCTCGGTCATCCGGGCCTGCTGAACCCCATAGGATTCGAAAGCGAGTGTGAGCAGGTTTGAAAACAGATTCCCATCCCGGCGGGTCGCGTCC
This sequence comes from Caulobacteraceae bacterium, assembly GCA_036501825.1. GTDB lineage: Bacteria > Pseudomonadota > Alphaproteobacteria > Caulobacterales > Caulobacteraceae > JAFECT01. Next base: position 62,232 of record DASXZP010000015.1, read on the forward strand.
TGTAACTCCGGCTGGCTGAGCAGATCACGGAACTGCTTGAGCGCGGCAAGCTTGGTTTGCTGCGGGCCCATCAGATCAAAAGGGCTGTCGTTGCGCAGCTCGGTGGTGGCGGGTGATCTGGCCATGACGATTACGACCTTCCTAGGCGGTACGGCGCAAGAATATACAAACGTGTTGCGAATTTCAAGTAGAAATTTGAAAGCAATTTTATTGCAAATCTCTTGAAACTTTACCTTCCGCATTCGGGTTGTGCCGGCGCGGGGGCTCTGGTAACCTTGACGGGCTGGAAAGGCAAGAGCGCGGTGGGGCTCGCGCTCATGGAGGAGGAAGTAAGCGCCATGAGTTCGTTCGAAATCCGCCCGACCGACACGGGGCCCGAGGCCCTCGTCGTCCACCAAGGCCAGGCGCGCGCGATAGAGATTTCTGCCGAAGTCCTACGCGACATGTACGAATCGCGGCTTACCGCCAAGCAGGTAATGCGCGCGATCAGCGCCTATTCGAACGATCGCAATCCCCAGATCCTCGCCAGGCAATCAGACCCCACGCTCGCCAGCTTCGTCGACCTCTTCCAGGTCTGTTACGACGGCGTACTCCTCAGCGTTTGCCAGGCCGCCTTTCTGAGACGCCCTAGGATCTTCAGCTTCTGGGTGATAGAGACGCCGCCGACGGGCGGTGGCGCGCAAGTCAGCGTCGGTCTCGGCGACATCGTGCTCGACGATGACCTCTTGCCCGCGGCGGCGGCGGCTCAGCCTATTTGGGTTGTCCTTCCCGCGCGCGGACCCGATGTCCTCCCTGAGATTTATCCCATAGTGGCCATGCTCAGAGATGTCCTTGGCGGGCGCCTCAAGCGGAACGTCGCCTTGCTCGCGCGCCGATTGACTCTGCACGCCGATGACCGTGCGCAACTCACCATCCTGCGGTTTGCACGCGCAGCCCCTGACGTCCCGGTCATGAAACTGTTCGACGACGTCGGCGCCGCCGCCGACGGCAGAACTGCGATTGAAGTCGCCGCGCTTGCGGTCGACGGACGCGAGACGACGTCGCTCGCCGACGGCTTACGACGCATGGGGTTGTTTAGTGGCTTTGACGACGCAAGCCTCGATCCGACAGCGGTCGCCAAGATGCTAGCCTTCCGCCGTGACCGCACGCTCGTCGGTATAGACGCAATCGAAAGCGTCGACGCGGCCGACGCTATGGCCGTCATCTCGGCCGCATTCATCCATCTTCGAGACGGCGGACTCAATCTTATCGGCGTTCGCTGGCGGCAGACGGTCGCGGGTTTGACCGCCCCCGGCTCCGACTCATCCTCATCGACAGAAAACGAAGGTCCGAAAACGGTATCCATTCTGGCTCTGCTGAAGCGCCCGGCGACCTGACCGAAGTCGTCCGTACCCAAGCGCCCGAAGGCGGCCGAGCCATCTCAGCGCGGCCGCCTTCATTCATTTCAAAAGCTAATCACAAAGTGATTGCATAATACTATTTATAGTGCACAATGCCATTATCGCTGAGATTCGACAGGCGGATCCGGACGATGCGGCCGGCTAAAGAGGCCGAGGCGCAGCAAGGTCAAGCAAAACAAAGGGATGAACATGCGTAGGCATCGGCAAGCGGCGATCAGCGGAACCTTCGGGGCCTCCGCCCCCGCGCCCAAGGGCTTCTGGTGGAAGAGCCGCAAAGACGGCTTCGCGGCGGACCCGCGGGTTACGGACTGGGACTTCGTGGAGATCGACCAACCGGAGAACTTCGAGCCGTGGTTTCCGGGTTGGGACCAACCGGACGAGGGCGGCGCCAACGACAACGGCCGCTGTGCTTGGTCGGAGAGCCCGTGGGAATGGAAGGGTGCGCGCCGTGTCGCAAGCCTCGACGAACTGATCCAGGCGGCACCGTGGACTGAGCATCCGCTGTGTTTCGCGGCGGCAAACCTCGATTTCGAAAAGGCCGTTCGAGATCTGCAATCGGCCTTTCGCGCAGCCGGCTTCGAAGGGTGTGCGTTCCGCAACGACAGCCATGAGAATGGCGAGGGACAGTTTCATGTGGACGGCGTGACCTGGGCGTCGCCGCCCGCGTGCGCAGTAGAATATTTCCCGGCAGCCGGCGATGGCGCGTTCGGTCCGCAATTCCTCTCGGCCTTCGAGGTAATGGCGCAACTGGACAGCCAGTGGCTCGCCGCGCTCGAACACGGCGTCTTCCGCTTCAAGGGCGGTCCGGGCGAACCGCAATGGCGCGGGCCGCTCCTCAGCCGCAACGTCTGGGGCAAGTGGATCTTCCGCTGGCGCGATGACGTCGAAGCGGTGAATGGTGAAAATGCGTGGGGTGCGGTCGAACGCGTCCGGGCCTTGATCGCCGGGTTGAGCTTCATGCGCTTCAGGCCGCTCGAGGGGGACTTCACGGTCTGGCCCAACTGGACGTGGATGCATCGTCATCCGCAGGGTGCGTCGAGCTGGCGAGCGTGGATCGGGTAGCACAAAGCGCGCGGCGGGTTTCGGCTCGCCGCGCTTTTGTTTGGCGGAGCACGAAGCCCATGACCTATGACCTCACGCTGTGTGAATCGGCGCTCGTCGCTTCGATTGGGCGGCCGCGTCCCGTGGACCTGGGCCGCTATTGCCGAAGAGCGGGAATTACGCCCGTCGTTCGCGCCGAAACGCTTCGCCGTCTGTTGCTGGGCCTCGAGGTCAAGCCCCTCGGCGCGCACGGCCGCGTAGTCCCGATTCCCGCGCCCGGGCTCAGCCTCGTCGGGGTGAGGATTGACCGGCCCGTCAACCTGCACGGCGGCCACACCCACGATGGCTTGCCTCTGGCGGGTCTCTTCTTTGAACGTTGTCAAATCCCCGCGCTGCACCTCGAGGGGGCCGAAGTGCGGCGCTTGACGCTGAAGCAGGTTCACCTGTCCGAACTCAACGCGTGCGACGCGCGCATCTTGGGCCCAGTCAGCATCGCGTCTCTCCACGCTTTTTCAAAGCAGGACGACGGCGAGCGGTGCACGTGCCACTTCCGCGGCCTGAAGGCTGGCGGAGATTTCACCATCGAGGATGCGGATCTGAATGCGCTCACGGGCGAGGGCGGCGTGGCGCTCGCGCTTGATCTTAGCAATGCCCAGATCAATGGTTCGGTTTCGATCGGCGCCGGAACGACTGTCGTCGGCGGCGTTTCGCTGAAACTTGCGGAAGTGGGCGGCGATGTCTGTCTCGGCGGCTGCGCCCTGGCGACGCTCGACGGCCCCGTTCTCGACGCGCGCGGCGCGGCGATCGGGGGCTCGTTGTTGTTTCGCGCTCGTTCGAGCGAAGACGGCGAAACGTCGAATATCTTCCGCGCGATCGGCCAGGTGTCCATCGAGGAGGTCGAGGTCGATGGCTCGATCGACTTCACGGGTGCTCTGATCGTGGCCGGCGAGCTGCGGGCGGCGCGCGCGCAAGTCGGGGGTCACTTCCTGATCGGCGCCGATACGGACGAGCCGGCGGCACGTGACTTCATCCGGATGAATGACGGGCTTGGATCCGCCGCAGATCAAGCCGTCGCCACGCCGGCCTGGAGGCAGATCTACCTCACCCTGGATGCGGCGAAGGTGACCGGAAGCCTACAGATCAAAGGCATCAACCTTGCCTTCCTTTCCGCGCGCAACATCGAAGTCGGCGACGACGTGACGCTGGAGGACTGCGCCGTCGTTTATCGGCTGGACCTCGCGGGCGGTACGGTGCAAGGGAATTTGAACGTGCGGCTGCGCCAGATGACGTCAGGTCGTCGCGCGACCGTGGACTTTTCCGATCTCGAGGTGGGCGCGCTATACGACGACGACGGCCGCGAATTCGGCGAGAACATCATTCTAAAGCTGCAAGGGTTTAAGTACGGCAGTTTCGGGACGAAGGATTCGAGCGTCGATGCGGAGGCCGCCGATCGCGGAGACGCGTCGCGCGTCAGGCGTCTGGTAAGGCGCGGTCAGGCGTTCATCGGTCCGGTTCCGAGGTTCGTCTGGCCGCTCCTTGTCACGGCTTTCGCGATTGCGATGGTGGCGACCTGGGCACAGCACGGGACAGGCGCTTCGGTGTGGTGGCGCCTGCTGTTCGTGCTGGGCTTCTTCGTGTGGTGGTTGTCCGACGCGCAGACCACTGACGCTACCGCTGACGCGCGACTGGCATGGCTGGATCTCCAGTACAACGCCGGCGAACCCACCCGCGAGACGTATTCGCCGCAGCCCTATGAGCGGCTCATTCGCGCGTTTCGACTCGACGGCGCGTTCGAAGACGCGCGGCGCGTCGCGCGACGCCGCCTTGACATCGAACGCAAGCTGTTCACCCCAATCATTGTACAGCCGTTCGCGCTGGCGTTCGCGAAACTGTTCGACTACGGCATGTCGCCGGTGCGAGCAATCCTCGTGTTCGCGGCTTGCCTGTTCATCGGCGCGCAGGGTGTCGCCATTGCGGACAAGGGTTTGCCCGGCTATGTCGCTGCGTGGCGCCTGCCCAACTTTGCCGAACAGCCGTTGTTGTCGACGATGGAACCGATCGGCCGGTCCTCGCCAAAGGGAGTGTTGGTGCTGGAAACGAACACCGTCCGGACGGTCGCGATCTACGACAACCGGTTAAAGCGCATGGCGCCGGCCGTCCTGGCACGGGCGGATTCGGCGTCGGTGGACGAGATCGAGTGCGGCGACACCATCGAGCCCGGTCTCTACGCTGTCGATGCCTTTGTGCCAGCGCTGGACCTGCGCCAGGAAGCCAAATGCGGCGTTTCCACGCAAGCGGATGCCGCGCCGTGGCGGTGGGCGCTCGCGATCTACGCGGGGCTCGGCTGGATCGTGACTTCGCTCACTGTTCTGACCCTGTCCGGCATCCTGAGACGCCATGCTGAGGGTTAGCCCTCACCGTCAGTCCAATCTTTCAGCGCAACGTTGAACGTGTAGTGCTTTGTTGCAGCCGGATTAAATGGCGTATGACCGTCTGAAAGGGTCAATTTCTCTCCCTGTTTCGCCAGCGCCTTTCCAACCAACTCGACAAAGCTGGCTTCCTCAATCGGCACGCCGTCGAGCAGGACGGGCGCGTTCAGATTGAACAGAATCTTGTTCGCAATCTTGCCCACCTGGCCGTCGAGCTCCGTCTCCATGTCTTTCAACGGAGCGACATCGATCGCTTTCTTGCCTTTGTCGACGTAGGGGTCCTGTGTCGGAATGAGAATGATGCGGCCGCAGACGAGAAGTCCGCCTTGATCAACGGATTGAAACAGCCCCGTCAGGACCATGTCGTTAGCGAGGCTGCGCAAGGCGACCTGAGTGAGCCCCATGCCCTTGTCGACAACCGCCAGCAAATAGATTGAACCGCGCAATGGCAGCACGACGCCGTGCGCTTCGTGCAAGCCGTCTTCACGGCGCAGTTTGTTGGTAAAGTAGATGACGCCGTTTCGACGCGCGTCTCTTCCCTTGATTGTAAGGTGAGATCTGACAACGAGGCCAGCTTTGCTGTCATACCTATAACAGTAGTAATATCTTTCAAGTCGGTTCTTATTTTGCTTAGCGTGCTTGTCGAAGAGTTCACTTTCCAGCTGTCGAAGAGATCCGGCAGTTACTTCGATGCCGCTCGATATAAACTCGACAAGACTGTTTTTTATATTCTCTTTGTACGCGTCAGTTTCACTCTCTGAGTGTTCATGGGCGGTCAACTTCGCAAACAATTTCGCTGCCTGTTCGTAAGCGGTCGTTCCGGCAATGGGGTCATCAAGCTCAATTTGAGTAAAGATGTGTTTAAATATAGAGGTCATTTTGGCTAAATCTCTGGGTGTCTTGGTCGGCTTATTTTTTTTGATAAAATTTCTTATATTGTGGCCGTCTTTGACCGGAAGATGAAGTTCCTTGCATACGTCTTCGGGACTGATCGCATTCGGGTCTTCGACTTCCCCAAAAAACGCCCGCAGAAACGTTCGCAGGGTCTCGAGACGTGACCCGTGATTCCAGAAAGTCATCCGTGATCCCCCCAGCTCAGGCCCAACTTCCATTGAAATGCCAGCGTTATGCAAGCAATTTGTTCGCGATAGGCGGGAACTTTCTTGCTATTCGAGCTTCGGTCGTATCGCCGGATGTTCGCACCCTGCCGCAAGGCGGGCCGTCATTGTGCATCGCAACATAAATTCGCCCCCAGGGGTTGCTGCAGTGCAGCATAAACGGTATGGAGCGGCCGCCTTCGACGGAGCCCCGCCATGCTGAGCCTGCAAGCCCCCGCCCAGGACATCGTTCTCTCCAAGCCTTCGGCCGCCAAGCCGGAGACCCAGACCGAGGTCCCCGCCTGGGCCGAGGCCGATGCGGACGAGCTCCTGAAGTTCCTCTATGTCTCGCCGCGTCCCTGCGAGGCGCTGGACCGGCTGCTGGCCGCCGCCTGAGCGCGCGCCGAGCGCACACCAAGACCCCGAGGCTGACCATGGCGACCGAACGCCCCTCCGATCCCGGCCTCTGGTCCACCACCGCGAACCTTCCCGACGCCGAGGCGGCCCGCGCGGCCCTGGCCGGCGTCTTCACCAATGCGCTCGAGGCCGTGCGCCGTCAGGCTGAGCAGGCGCTGAGCAGCGGCCCCGCCCTCAGCTTCGATCCCGCCGACAAGGCCCAGGCCTGGATGTCCTTCGGCCTGACCCTGATGACCCAGCCGCAGCGGGTCATGGACGCCCAGATCAAGGCCTGGAGCGAGTGGTCGGAATTGTGGTCCTCGACGCTGACCCGGATGTCGGGCCAGGCCGCCGCGCCGGTGATCGAGCCCCAGCGCAGCGATCGCCGTTTCTCCGATCCGGCCTGGTCGGCCGAACCGGTGTTCGAGCACATCAAGCAGGCCTATCTGCTGGGCGCACGCCAGCTCGTCGACTTCGTGGATGGGACTGACGGACTCGATGCGCAAACGCGCACGCGCGTCGCCTTCATGGTGCGCCAGTATCTCGATGCGGTGTCGCCGACCAATTTCGCCGCGACCAATCCCGCCGTCGTGCGGCGCACGCTGGAGACCGGCGGCGTCAATCTGCTCACCGGCCTTGCCAACCTGCTGGCCGATGTCGCCGCCGGCGAGGGTGTCGTGGCGCGTCGCGCGAGCGATCCGTTCGAGCTGGGTGTCACCATCGCGGCGACCCCGGGCGCGGTCGTGTTCCGCAACGATCTGTTCGAGCTGATCCAGTACACGCCTGCGACCGCGGATGCGTCGCGCCGGCCGATGCTCTATGTGCCGCCCCTGGTGAACAAATACTACCTGATGGACCTGCAGCCGAAGTCGAGCCTGATGAAATGGCTCGTCGATCAGGGCCGCACCGTGTTCGTCGTATCCTGGGTCAACCCCGGCGCCGATCTGCGCGACAAGGATCTTGCGAGCTATGTCGTCGAGGGCGTGGTCGCGGCGATGGATGCGGTGGCGCAGGCGAGCGGCGAAAGCGACGTCGACCTCGTCGGCTTCTGCATGGGCGGCACGCTGGCGGCGACCGCGGCCGGGTATCTCGCGAGCAAGGGCGAGGGCGATCGCATCGGGTCGCTGACCCTGATCGGCACGCTGCTCGACTTCAGCGAGCTCGGCGAATGGTCGGTGTTCACCAGCGCCGGCGACCTTGCGGCGCTGAAGCGCACCGTCGAACCCAAGGGCTATGTGGACGCGCACGAACTGCAGCAGCTGTTCAGCCTGATGCGCGCCAACGACCTGATCTGGTCGTCGGTGGTCAACCACTACCTGCTGGACAAGGAGGCGCCGCCTTCGGACATCCTGTGGTGGTTCGCCGACGGGGCCAGGATTCCGGCCGCCTTTCTCAAGAGCTACGGCGCGGAGATGCTCAAGGGCAATCACCTGCGCGAACCAGGCGGTATCG
>DASXZP010000016.1:0-1567 GCA_036501825.1 Caulobacteraceae bacterium
GATTCTTTGCCCGTTTCTCCATCTCAATGTACGGATGTCATGCCGCCACTGAAATTCGCGCAGCCTACCGAGGTACCCGGCCTCGCGGCGCGACGAATCGCGGCAGACATTCTCGACGGCGTGCTGCACAAGCGACGTACCCTTGACGACCAGCTTGAAGGCACCGGCGCCCATCCCGGGCTGAAAACCCTGTCGGATCGCGACCGCGCCCTGATGCGGCGGCTGGTGGCGACGATTTTGCGGCGGCTGGGAACGCTCGGCCACGTGCTGTCCCGGCTGCTTGACCGCGGCGTTCCCACCGACGCGCCGCGGGCGCAGAGCGCGCTGTTGATCGGCGCCGCGCAGATCCTGTGGATGGAAGTGCCCGATCATGCGGCGGTCGACCTCGCGGTGCGGCTGGTGCAGTCGGACCGGCGGGCGGCGAAATATGCCGGGCTGGTCAACGCCGTGTTGCGCCGCTGTGCGCGCGAGGGACAGCCTCTGATCGACGAAGTCAGGTCACAGACGCTCGACGTGCCGCCATGGCTGCTGGCGCGCTGGACCGCCCATTACGGCGAAGGCGTTGCACGCGACATCGCGACGGCGATCGGGCACGAGCCGCCGTTCGACATCACGGTGAAGTCGGACGCCACGCAATGGGCGAGCCGGCTGCATGGCGAAGCGCTCCCGACCGGGACCGTGCGCACGCTGTTGCAGGGCTCGGTCACCATGCTGCCGGGCTTCACCGAGGGCCAATGGTGGGTGCAGGACGCGGCCGCGGCGCTGCCCGCGCGTCTGTTCGGCGACGTCGCCGGCAAAACCATCGCCGACCTCTGCGCCGCGCCCGGCGGCAAGACGGCACAGCTTGTCCACGCCGGGGCGCGCGTCACCGCGCTCGACCGTTCGCCCAATCGCATGGCACGGTTACGCGACAATCTCGCCCGGCTTTCGCTGCAGGCCGAGACCTTGGTGGCCGACGCCGCCGAATGGCCGGGCCATGGTGGCGTCGGCTTCGACGGTATCCTGGTCGATGCGCCGTGCGCCTCGACCGGCACCATCCGCCGCCATCCCGACGTCGCCTGGCTGCGCGAGGAGGCCGATATTGCCGCGCTGGCCGCATTGCAGAAACGACTGCTGCAGCGGGCGGTCGCGCTGCTCAGACCGGGCGGAACCCTGGTCTATTGCACCTGTTCGCTGGAGGCGGAAGAAGGCGAGCTGGCCATCGCGGCCCTGCTGGACGGCGAATCAGGCCTGCGCCGGGCCCCGATCGACACCGGCGAGGTCGCCGGACTGGCCGAGCTCGTCACTTCGGAGGGCGATCTGCGGATGCTGCCGTGCCATCTGCCGCACCACGACCCCAGGCTGGGCGGCCTCGACGGCTTTTACGCCGCACGGCTGGTTAAATCCTGATTTTACACCGGATTTCCGGTCGGCGCGTTGATTCGCGCGGTTTCAAGATGGTGTCTTGGGCGCGTTTCCGGATTAATAAGGATTCGCGAAAGAATCCCCCACCCAGGCAACCTCAGGGCAAGGCTTGTCGGTCGCTCAGCGCAGACGCATTTCGACACTGATCTTGGGCCGTTTCGCG
>DASXZP010000017.1:0-5370 GCA_036501825.1 Caulobacteraceae bacterium
CGATGAGTCCCTACGACAGCTGGCACGCGCTCGCATGGGCGGGAGCGCTGGTGGTGACGTTGTTCGTGCTCGCGCTGGGAATCATCGCGCGCTCGGCGTTCAAGCAGAGAACCGGCAATGGATGACGTTGGAGATATCGTGGAACAGCAGGCGCCGACAGAGGCCGTGGCCCGCGCCTTTGGACAGTCCCCGATCGAGGTCCGCGACCTGGACTTCTACTACGGGAAGACTCACGCCCTGAAGCACGTGAGCATGAAGATGAAGGCCCGAGCGGTGACGGCCATCATTGGCCCGTCCGGTTGCGGCAAGTCCACGCTGCTACGCACCATGAACCGCATCTTCGAACTCTACGACGACCAGCGCGCCACGGGCGAGATCGTCATCGACGGAGAGAATGTGCTCTCGAAGAGCTACAGCGTCGCCAAACTACGTCAGAAGGTCGGCATGGTGTTCCAGAAGCCGACGCCGTTCCCGATGTCGATCTACGACAACGTCGCCTTCGGCGTGCGCCTCTACGAAGGCCTGCCCAAGCGCAGGATGGACGAGCGCGTCGAGAGCGCGCTGCGCAAGGCCGCCCTGTGGGACGAAGTGAAGGACAAGCTGCATTCGTCGGGGCTCGGCCTGTCGGGCGGTCAGCAACAGCGCCTGTGCGTGGCGCGCGGCATCGCGGTCGAACCGGAAGTGCTGCTGCTCGACGAACCGGCGTCGGCGCTCGATCCGATCTCGACCGCCAAGCTCGAGGACACCATCATCGAGCTGAAGCGCGACTACACGATCGTCATCGTGACCCACAACCTGCAGCAGGCCGCGCGCGTCGCCGACCAGACGGGTTTCATGTTCCTAGGCCGCATGATCGAGTTCGGACCGACCCAGGACCTGTTCATCAACCCCAAGGCCAAGCGCACCGCGGACTACGTCGGCGGACGCTTCGGCTAACGCCAGTATTTCGACACATTCGCAGGCCGTGCGTTCAAGTATACGAAACGCGCAACGGCAGATTCCCCCGTATTCATCAGGCAAGGCGGCGGAGCCATAAGGCTTCGCGGCGCGATGTCTTGTCGCCGCACTGAACCGAAACCGCCGCGCACGCGTTCTTCTCGCCCGAACATAGCGAAAGGACGCGGCGGATTGGGGCCGCGACAGTGCCATGACCGACGTCGCCACCACCGACATTCTCGACGCCCCGCTCAGCTCGACGGCGGGTCCGGTCGAGGCGGAAAACACCGACGGTTCGACCATCGCGGTGAACTCCGTCCTGGCGCGCAAACGCGCGCCGAACCAGCATCGCGGCCGCATGGCGCTCTTCGCCGGCCTCAGTGCGCTGGCGCTCGCAGGCATCGCGGCCGGCGCGCTCGCCGTCATGACGCGTCCGAGCGCCAAGACTCCGGCGCAGCCGCCGCTGGCGATTCAAAACGCCGCGAACACGGTGCAGAAGTCCGGCGTTTCCACCGGCGCCGCGATCGCGCCGTTGTCGTCGACGACGACGACCTCGGCCGCCGTCCCGGTCTCCACCGCGACCAGCACCGAAGGTTCGACCGCAGTAACGCCGGCCGCGCCGATCGCGCGCCGCAGCCGCCTGTCGCCGCCGGCCACCGCGCCGCTGCCGGGCGCCGGGCCCAGCGATTCCGCTCCGGCCGCCCGCGCCGCGCCCGCGCCGCCCGTGACCATGCCCCCGCCGGTCGCGGCCCAGCCGGCGACTCCGGCGACGAACCAGATGGCCCCGGTGGTCGGTCCCACGACCGCGCCGGCGCCGCCCGCCGCCCAGCCGGTGACGCCGCAAACCGCGACGCCTCAGACCGTGACGCCGCAACCGCAGCCGGTCACGCCGCAGCCGGCGACGCCCCAGCCGCAGGCCGCGTCCGACGAGCTGGCCGCGCCGTCGCTGGCCAAGCTGCCGCTCAGCGCGATCATGGCCCAGAAGACCTAGCGACAAGAGCAACGGCGGGCCGCTTAAAAAGGCCTTCCGACCAGAGAGCGCCGGCCCGCCTCCCCCCGGGCCGGCGCTTTTTTGTCGCGCCATGCCCGCATCTTAGGCGCGTTCAGCCTTGAATCCGCCCAAACCCAAAGTCACGGTATTTGGGTTTTCCAGACGGGGCTGGCAGGTCTAGAGGAGGGAACGCGGTTCGTTGCCGCGGTAGAGCCATGTCCACCGACACTCGCGACACCCCCGACAATCCCTATCGCAAGCGCGACCCCTGGGGCGCGCGTCCGGCGATCCCGCAGGTCTTCACCGTCACCGCGGCGCCCCAGCCGATGCGCCGGGTGTTCAAGCCCGCGCCGCAGGCTCAGGCGCCCGATGCCGCCGCCCGCGAGCGCCTGCATCTGACCCCGGTGGCCGAGCCCTATGACGAGCCGCCGCCCCGCCGTTCCGAATCCAAACCGGCCGAGCCGGCGCCCTCGCCCGACTATGTGACCGCGCGGCGTCCGCCCTTCGCCGGTCCCGCGCCCGTGCCCTCGACCGAGCGCCGCACCTTCGTCGGCGCCGCGCCGCCGCCCAAGGCCGAGCCCGCAAAGCCGGTCGAGCGGCCCTCGCTGGCCCCCTTCGCCCGCTCCGACGCAGCGCCCAGGCCCGCGGCGGAAGCTCGCCCTGCGCCCATGCCGCTCCCGCCCAAGCCGGCCCCTGAAGCGAAGCCCGCGCCGCAAGCCGCGCGCGCCGAGCCGGCGCCGGCCCCCCGTCCTGCGCTCGTGCCCGCGCCCGCCGCGGCGATCGCGCCGCCCATCGGCGGGTTCCAGCCCGTCACGCGGGCGAGCCGCCCGCACCGGTCCCTGCCCAAGGGCCTGCTCGTCGCCAGCCTGATCGTGCTGGGCGGTCTGGCCGCCGTCGCCGCGGTGATCATCCTGAAGCCCTGGGACCACCCCGGCGCCGCCCAGACCCTGGCCGCCGACAGCGCCAGGCCGGCTGCGCCCCTGACCATCACCCGCGCGCCCGATCCGTTTGCATCGGCGGCCCAGGCCGCCGCCACACCGGCCTCGACCCCCGCTCCGGTAAAAACCGCAGCCGCGTCCCTGGCGCCGCACGCCGGTCTGCCGCCGGCGGCGACTACGCCTGCACCCGCGCCTGCGACCAGCGCGCCTGCGGCGGCGGCCGTGACTCCGACTCTGATCGATGTCGGTGCGCCGTCGCCCAACGCTCAGACCGCGGCTGCAGCCGCGCCGCCGAAAGCCGGCCCGGCGCCGATCGTGGTCACCCCGCCGCCCGCTGCGGACACCAAGCCCGCCGTCGTCTGGTCAGACCCCGCCAAGGCCCCCGCGGCAAAGCCGGCGGGCGAGTTGATCTCGACGTCGCATCAGCCGAGCGACACGGTCGGCCCGCACCAGTAGAGACGGCTAGTCTTCGTCCATCTTCAGGGCGGCGATAAAGGCTTCCTGCGGGATCTCGACCTTGCCGAACTGGCGCATGCGCTTCTTGCCTTCCTTCTGCTTGTCCAGAAGTTTGCGCTTGCGCGTCGCGTCGCCGCCGTAGCACTTCGCTGTCACGTCCTTGCGCAGCGCGCGCACGGTTTCGCGCGCGATGATCTTGCCGCCCAGCGCCGCCTGGATCGGAATCTGGAACAGGTGCGGCGGGATCAGCTCCTTCATCTTCTCGACCATGGCGCGGCCGCGCGTTTCGGCGCGGTCGCGGTGCACCAGCATCGACAGCGCATCCACCGGTTCGGCGTTGACCAGGATCTGCATCTTCACCAGGTCGCCGATGCGGTGGCCGATGATCTCGTAGTCGAAGGACGCATAACCCTTCGAGATCGACTTCAGCCGGTCGTAGAAATCGAACACCACTTCGTTCAGCGGCAGATCGTAGACCAGCATCGCGCGCGAGCCGACGTAGCTCAGTTCGCGCTGCACGCCGCGGCGGTCCTGGCACAGCTTGATCACCGAACCGAGGTAGTCGTCGGGCGTCAGGATCGTCGCCTTGATCCACGGCTCGGCGATGGTGTCGATCTTCACCGGGTCGGGCATGTCGGCGGGATTGTGCAGCTCGATTTCGTCGCCGTTGGTCAGCTTGATGCGATAGACCACCGAGGGCGCGGTCGCGATCAGGTCGAGATTGAACTCGCGGCTCAGCCGCTCCTGCACGATCTCCAGGTGCAGTAAGCCAAGGAATCCACAGCGGAATCCGAAACCCAACGCCGCCGAGGTCTCCATCTCGTAGGTGAAGGACGCGTCGTTCAGCTTCAGACGGCCGATCGCCGCGCGCAGGTCTTCGAACTGGGCCGCGTCCACCGGGAACAGGCCGCAGAACACCACCGACTGCACTTCCTTGAAGCCGGTCAGCGCTTTCGCGGTGGGCTTGCGCTCGTCGGTGATGGTGTCGCCGACGGCGGCTTGGGACACCTCCTTGATCGAGGCGGTGATGAAACCGACTTCGCCCGGTCCGATGGAGTCCACGTCGGTGGCCTTGGGTGTAAACACGCCGACCTTGTCGATCTGATGCAGCGAGCCGGTCTGCATCATGCGCACCTTCTGATGCACGCGCAGCCGCCCGTCGAACACGCGCACCAGCACGACCACGCCGAGATAGGCGTCGTACCAGGCGTCGACCAACAATGCTTTCAGCGGCGCGTTCTCGTCGCCCTTGGGCGGCGGCAGTCGGGTGACGATGGCTTCGAGCACGTCGGCGATGCCGAGGCCGGTCTTGGCGGAACATTCCACCGCGTTGGACGCATCGATGCCGATGACGTCTTCGATCTGTTCGCGCACGCGCTGCGGCTCGGCGGCGGGCAGGTCGATCTTGTTCAGGACCGGAACGATTTCGTGATTGTGCTCGATGGCCTGATAGACGTTGGCGAGAGTCTGCGCCTCGACGCCCTGCGACGCGTCCACCACCAGGATCGAGCCTTCGCAGGCGGCGAGCGAGCGCGAAACCTCGTAGGCGAAGTCGACATGGCCCGGCGTGTCCATCAGATTGAGCACATAGTCCTTGCCGTCCTTGGCCCGGTATTCCAGGCGCACGGTCTGGGCCTTGATGGTGATGCCGCGCTCGCGCTCGATGTCCATCGAGTCGAGCACCTGCTCCTTGCCCACCATCTCGCGCTCGGTGAGCCCGCCGGTAAGCTGGATCAGCCGGTCGGCCAGCGTCGATTTGCCGTGATCGATATGCGCGACGATGGAGAAATTTCGTATATTGCTGATGGGGGCCGTCGTCATGGCGGCGAGATAACACTCGAATCCGCTGCCTTCAAGCCAAAGCGGCGCAAATGGGGATGTTTATGGCGGCTGACGGCCCGGCGGAGGAGCTCGAACGCGCGCTGAAGGCCAACCGGGACATCGCGGCGCTGCTGCACGACAGTGAAGAACGCTTCCGTCAGGTGACGGATTCGATCGACGAAGTGTTCTGGATGACCGATCCGCGCAAAGACACCATGCTGTTCATCA
>DASXZP010000018.1:0-1652 GCA_036501825.1 Caulobacteraceae bacterium
TGCAGCCGCCGGGTGCGGCGCACCTCGGTCAGCTCGAGCTTCAGCTTGGCCACCCGGGCGGTGAGCAGCCGCCGGTCGGTCTCGATCTGGGTTTCGCCGGGTCCGCTCATCGCCCCAAGCCCGCCGCGCTGGCGCTCCAGGTGGGTCCAGGTCTTGACCAGGCGCGAGCGCTCGTAGGCCAACCGCGCCAGCTCGACCTGCAGCCGGCCTTCGCGCGTGCGGGCGCGGCGGCCGAAGATCTCCAGGATCAGGCCGGTGCGGTCGATGACCTTGACCTTCCAGGCGCGCTCAAGATTGCGCTGCTGGATGGGGGTGAGGGCGTCGTCGACCACCACCACGTCGATTTCGGCCTCGGCGCAGCGGATGCCGATCTCGGCTGTCTTGCCCTTGCCGAACAGGGTGGCCGGCGTCGGCGCGCGCAGAGGGACGAGGTCGGCGCCCTTGATCTCCAGGTCGAGCGCCTGGGCCAGGCCGATAGCCTCGTCGAGACGCAAGGCCGGCTCGCGCGCCGTCTGCGCTGAGGCGGACGCGTGGCCGGAGGACCTGACGGGGTGAAGAACGAGGGCCGTCTCGACGGGCGGCCGGTGGTCGATGCTACGTGCGGTCAATCGTTGTCCTGATCGGGCTCGGGCTCGTAGAGCTGAACCGGTTGAGCCGGCATGATGGTCGAGATGGCGTGCTTATAGACCAGCTGCGACTGGCCATCGCGGCGCAGCAGCACGCAGAAATTGTCGAACCACGAGACCACGCCCTGCAGCTTGACGCCGTTGACGAGGAAGATGGTGAGCGGGGTCTTGGACTTGCGAACCGAGTTGAGGAAGGTGTCCTGCAGGTTCTGCTTCTTTTCGGTGGTCGTCGGCATGGCGCTCTCGCGCTCCTTTTGTTTTCGGAAGCCAAACGCTTCCACACACGAGTTCGATCTAGGCTGGCTTTGCGGACCCCCGCAACGGGCTTTCGCCTCAGCGCGCGGTCGCGCGGGCGTTCTGCTCATATAGGACGCGCAGGCGCTTGCCGACAGGTCCGGGCTTGCCGTCGCCGATCCTGTGACCATCGATCGCGGTCACCGGCATGACCAGGGTCGAGGCCGCGGTCATGAAGGCTTCCTTGGCGGCCTTGACGTCGTCGATGGTGAACGGCCGTTGCGAGACCGGGATGCCGGCCTCGGCGGCCAGGTCGATCAGGGTCTTGCGGGTGACGCCGCGCAGGATGTTGGCGTTGGTGTCGCGGGTGCGTAAGACGCCGTCGGCGTCTATGATCCAGGCGTTGGTCGAGGCGCCTTCGGTGACGAAGCCCAGTTCGTCAACCAGCCAGGCCTCTTCCGCCCCGACCTCGCGCGCCGCCTGCTTGGCCAGCGCATTGGGCAACAGGCCGACGGTCTTGATGTCGCAGCGGCCCCAGCGCTGGTCGGGTTGCGTCACCACCGCGACGCCCTTGGCCGCCCTGGCGCCCGCCTTGGCGTAGTCGACGCTCTTGGCGGTCACCACCACGCTGGGCGGGGTCGACGGATGCGGAAAGGCGTGGTCGCGGGCCGCGGTTCCGCGGGTGATTTGCAGATAGACCGAGCCGTCCCGGATGCGGTTGCGCCGCACGGTCTCGCGCATGACGACCAGCAGCGCCGCCTCGCTCATCGGCGGGCGGATGCGGATCTCCGA
>DASXZP010000019.1:0-121733 GCA_036501825.1 Caulobacteraceae bacterium
CGATCTGGTGCGGATCCTCCAGGTTCATCGTCATCATGCGCAGCGTGTCGCAGATGAAATCGATGGCGAAGTGGTCCTTCATGATCTTGGGGAACTTGGTGAAGATCGCGCTCTCGGTCGGGCGCTCGATGTGGCTCTCCAGCGCGATGACGCCCTTGGACTTCATCGTCTTGGTGAGCTGGAACAACAGCGCCAGCAGGTCGCGATAGTCGGAGTTCTTCCACTTGGGCCCGGCGAACACCTTGCCGAAGCCGCCGAGCGTGCCCTTGATCACCGGCAGGGAGTTGGCGGTCAGGAAGGCGCCGATCGCCGCGCCGAAGATGCACATCAGCTCGTGCGGCAGTTCCTTCATAATGACGCCGAGGTTGCCCCCCGACAGGATGTAACTGCCGAACACCATCGCGAACAGGACGACGATACCGATGATCTGAAACATGGGGCGCCAGTTGTTTCCTAAAGCGGGGAAATCTCGGGCCGGATCATGGCGGTTAATGCTTAAGAGCGCGTTTTCGTAAGGCTTACAGGCGGTAAACGGCGCAAGGGTCGTTAACTGCTCGCCGCCGACAGCCGCGCGGCCACCTCGGGGGTCAGATAGCCGTCCGCCACCATGCCGTTCTTCTTCTCCCAGGCCCTCAGCGCCGCCCGCGTCTGGGCCCCGATCTGCCCGTCCGGCAGGCCCACCGGATAGCCCAGCCGGTCCAGCGACACCTGCACCTGGAAGCGCTGGGCCCGCGACAGGGGGACCTCGTGCGGCCAGGGCGTGTGGAGCGGCGGGGCGCCCCGGATGGCGTCGGCCATCAGCCCGATGGAAAGGGCGTAGGCGATGGAGTTGTTGTACTTCCTGATGACGAAGTGATTGGGGAAGGCCAGGAACAGGGGGCCGTTCGCCCCAGCGGGCGCCAGCAGCATGGCCTCGGCCGTCTGATCCGCCGCCGGCCAGGGCCGCCCATCCGCCCGCCTCACCCCGTGTGCGGTCCACCAGGCCGGGGCGTGCTTCTCGCTCTCCGAGATCGAATAGTCGAAGCCGGCGGGGACCTCGACCTCGACGGCCCAGTCCTGGCCGCGCTGCCAGCCCTGCTTGGCCAGGTGGTTGGCCGCCGTCGACAAGGCGTCGGCGGGGTCGTTCCAGATGTCGATCTTGCCGTCGTGGTCGGCGTCCTGGCCGTATTCGAGATAGGCGCCGGGGATGAACTGGGTCTGGCCCATGGCCCCGGCCCAGGACCCTTTCAGGCGGGTGCGCGGAATGCCCTTGTCGCGGATGATGGTCAGGGCGTCGATCAGCTGGTCCTCGGCCCAGTCGCGGCGGCGGCCGTCATAGGCCAGGGTCGCAAAGGCCGAGACCACGTCGTAGCTGCCCTGGACCTTTCCGAAGCCCGACTCCTGGGCCCAGATCGCGATCAGCACCTCGGGCGGCACGCCGTACCGGGGCTCCAGCGTGTTCATCCAAGGGTATTCGAGCCGCAGGCTGCGCCCCTCGGCTTCCTTGGCGGGCGAGGTGGCGGCGCGGATGTAGTCGCTGATCGGCTTCACGAACTCGGGCTGGCCGGTGTCGTGGTTCAGGATCGAGGGGTTCAGCGTCACATCGCTCAGCTGCTGCTCGACAAAGCCCCGGTCGAAGCCGCGGGCCACCGCCTTGCTCACGAACTGCTCGCGCCAGGCCTCGAAGCTCATGGCCGGGCCGGTGGAGGGGACCGGCGTCATGGCGGCCGCAACCGGCGGGGTCGTGGCGGCGGCCGGCGGCGGCGGCTGCGCAGGCGGCGGGGCCAGGATGACCGGTGGCGGCGGCGTCTGGTCGGTCGGGGCGGGCGGCGGGGCGACGGGGGCCGGCTCGGCCTGTTTGGTCACAGGCGGGGTCGTGGCGACCTGCGGGGCGCAGGCGCTGACCAGGAAAAACAGGAAAAGAAGACCCCAACGACGCATAGGGGAATAGCTAAGGGCGAACCGGGTTTTCCAGCAATCACAACTGTGAGAAGCGCCCTCGCGCCGATGCGACGAATTCGCCTGAGAAGGGGCATAACCAGAGTCGCCCTCACCCGAAGGGGGAGGGGTTTCAGGATTGCAGAGGTCGGGGGCAAAGAGCGCCGGTCCTGTCCCGTTTGCGTTGACAACCCCGGGCCTGTCCCCGTATAGGCCTGCGCTCGCTCCGCCGGCCCGCCGGCGGTGTTCTTGTTTGAAGGCCGAGACCGATGAAAGTCCGCAGCTCGCTGAAGTCCCTGAAAAGCCGCCACCGCGACTGCAAGGTCGTGCGCCGCAAGGGCCGCGTCTACGTCATCAACAAGACCGACCCGCGCTTCAAGGCCAAGCAGGGCTGAGGCCCGCTGACCCTTCGAAAGCTTTCGAGGCCGCGGCGCTCCCGCGGCCTTTTTGCTGTCCGGCGCGGACAGGCGTAAAATGCCGCCGAGGAGAGCATCCATGGCAACGCGCAACTACTGGTTCGGACACAAATGGCTGGGTGCGGGCCTCGCGCCGGCGTCCTGGCAGGGTTGGCTCTGCCTCATCGTTTTCATCGTCGTGCTCGGCTGGACCCTGACCGGCGTGCGGACCCTGGCTCCCGACCCGGCGACGGCCAACGCGATCGCGCTGGTACTCGTCCTCGTCGAGACCGCGGTCATGTTCTGGATCGTCTGGGTCAAGCGCGACACCAGCCGCGTCGTCCGCTGGCGCTGGTTCGGCGGGAACTGAACTTATCCACAAACTATCCCCGCCTGATCACGGCCCGCGACAGGGCGCGCCGTTGAGGGCATGCGGGCGGGGTGCTTAGCGTCTCGGGAACACTTCGAGTCCCGATTCCCCCGGAGCACGCCCATGGCCGCCGACGACGCCTCCTTCCCCAACACCGCCGACGCCGAGGTCCTGAACGCGACCGCCCAGGGCAAGCTGAAGAGCCTGATCGAGCGCATCGAGCGGCTCGAAGAGGACAAGGCCGCGGTGGCGGCGGACCTGAAGGAAGTCTTCGGCGAGGCCAAGGGCGACGGCTTCGACACCAAGATCATGCGCAAGGTCATCCGCCTGCGGAAGACCGACAAGGCCAAGCGCCAGGAGGAAGAGGCGCTGATCGACCTCTACCTTTCTGCTATCGGAGGTCTGTGAGCTTCAAACGCCGCGACCCTACGAAGAAACCGAAACCGGCGAAGGCGTCCAAGCCGCCAAAGCCGGTCGACCACCGCGCGGCCGCCAAGAAGGCGGCCGTCCGCGCGCTCGAGAAAGCCAAGCGCGTCGCCGCCCGCGCCGGGGTCAAGCTCTCCGACTGGGAAGACGAGTTCCTGGGTTCGGTCTCCGAACGGGTGAAGACCTACGGCCGCGCCTTCGCCGACCCTGAAAAGGGCGACCCGCGCGCGCCGCTTTCGATGATGCAGGCGGTGAAGCTCAAGGAAATCACCGCCAAGGCGAAGGGGGAGAAGCGCAGTCTCCGCCCCGGATCGCGAAAAAAATCTCCACGCGCCTGACTTTCGGTGATCCGATTTGCCGTTTCAGCCGTATTGGATGAGACTTTGTTTCGGGAACCGATGCCCGGCTTCGGCCGTCTATGACGTTCGGTCTCCCTGACCCAGGGTCGCTCGCCTTCGACGGGGGCGTCGAAAGGAGTGTTCGCGTGACCACGCCCTCACGGCTGCTGTCGCTTGCCACCGCCAGCCCGCCCCACATCATCGACCAGCACGACGCCGCCGCTGCGTGCGAGCGTCTGTTCGCCGGCCGCTATCGCGAGTTCGAACGGCTGTCACAGGTGTTCACCACCACCGGCATTCGCCAGCGCCAGTCGGTGCGCCCGATCGAGTGGTTCTTCGAAGCGCGCGGCTGGCCCGAACGCACCGCCGCCTATCTCGAAGGCGCCGAGGCCCTGTTCGTCGACTGCGCGACCAAGGCGCTGGACATCGCCGGCGTCGCCGCCGGCGAGATCGACAGCATCGTCACCGTGTCCTCCACCGGCATCGCCACGCCGTCGCTGGAAGCGCGGGTGATGACGCGCATGGGTTTCCGCAACGACGTCCAACGCGTGCCGGTGTTCGGCTTAGGCTGCGCCGGGGGCGTCAGCGGCCTGTCGCTGGCGGACCGGTTGGCGCGCGCCAATCCGGGCTCGAAGGTGCTGTTCGTCACCATCGAGATCTGCACCCTGGCGTTTCGCCTCGATGAACTGACCAAGGCCAACATCGTCGCCACCGCCCTGTTCGGCGACGGCGCCGCGGCCTGCGTGCTGTCGACCGAAGGCCGCTCGCCGCTGGTCATCGAAGGCGCTGGCGAACACACCTGGTACGACACGCTGGACATCATGGGCTGGAACGTCGATCCGCAAGGCTTTGGCGTGATCTTCGCGCGCTCAATTCCGCCGTTCGCAACCAAGCATCTGGGTCCCGCGATGGAAGGCATCCTCGCGCGCCTGGGTCTGTCGATGGGCGACGTCGACCGCTTCGTCTGTCACCCGGGCGGATCGAAGGTGGTCACCGCGCTGGAGAGCGCCTACCGCCTCGACCAGGGCTCCCTCGATCACGAGCGCGAAATCCTCGCCGAGCACGGCAATATGTCGGCGCCCACGGTGATGTTCGTGTGCGAGCAGGTGATGCGGCGCGAAGGCCTGCCGCGCCGCTCGGTGCTGTCCTCGCTCGGACCGGGCTTTACCGCCAGCGCGCTGTCGCTGATCAACGAAGCCGCATGATCCTCTCGCTCGCGGTCCTGGGATTTGTCACGGTCCTGCGGCTCGGCGAACTGGTCTATGCGCGCGCGAACACCAAACGCCTGCTGGCCATAGGCGGCCGCGAGGTCGGCGCCGGCCACTATCCGCTGATCGTTGTCATGCATGCCGCCTGGCTGATCGGCCTGTGGGCGCTGGGCTGGAACCGCGCCGTCTCGCTGCCTTGGCTTGCGGTCTTCGGCGTCATCGAAGTCCTGCGCGCCTGGGTCCTACTGTCGATCGGCCGCCGCTGGACCACGCGCATCATCATCGTCCCGGGGGAGACCCTGGTGCGCAAGGGCCCGTACAAATTCTTCCCGCACCCGAATTACGCGGTGGTGGTGGCGGAACTCTTCGTCCTTCCGATGGTCTTCGGCCTCTGGTGGTTCGCGCTCCTGTTCACAGCCCTGAACGCAGCCGTACTCTTCATTCGCATCCGCGCCGAAAACACAGCGCTGGAACCGGCCCGCAGTACGTAACCATCAAATAATCCGTCACCCTCGGGCTTGTCCCGAGGGCCCATG
This sequence comes from Caulobacteraceae bacterium, assembly GCA_036501825.1. Lineage (GTDB taxonomy): Bacteria > Pseudomonadota > Alphaproteobacteria > Caulobacterales > Caulobacteraceae > JAFECT01. The sequence goes on from DASXZP010000019.1 coordinate 5,191, forward strand.
GTTCGTGTCTAAGCACGATCGCACGGCCCATTGCGCGTGCACGCTAACACAGCCGGTCGGAGCTTGCGGATCGATGGGCCCTCGGGACAAGCCCGAGGGTGACGGGAGTTGGGAAGCGGATTCAGCTCGCCTCTTTCAAGATCCCCTCCAGCCCCTGTTCGCGCACCTTGCGGTACAGGGTCGAGCGGCCGATGCCGAGGCGGCGGGCGACTTCGCTCATATGGCCGGCGTAGACTTCGATGGCGTGCTGGATCAGGTCGCGTTCGATCTCTTCCAGGGTGCGCAGATGGCCCTTCTCGTCGAGAATACGCACAGGCGCTTCGTGCAGGCCTGAGGCGGACGGCGACGCCATCGCCACCGGTGAGGCGCTCGGCTGCGCATCGAACTGCGCAGCCGGTTCGTACTCCACCGCGGGCGCGGCGATGCCGGAAATGGCGGGGAAGTCGTGCGGTTGCAGGTAGGGCCCGTCGCACAAGACGATGGCGCGATAGACCGCGTTTTCGAGCTGGCGCACATTGCCCGGCCAGTCGAAGCTCTGCAGCATCTGCAGGGTTTCGGGCGTGGCGCCGACGACGCGCTTGCCTTCTTCGACGTTGAAGCGGCGCACGAAATGGTCGACCAGGGCCGGCACGTCTTCGCGGCGCGCCCGCAGGCTCGGCGCCTCCACCGGATAGACGTTGAGGCGATAGAACAGGTCCTCGCGGAAGCGGCCTTCCTTCACCGCCTGCTGCAGGTCGCGGTTGGTCGCCGAGATGATGCGCACATCGACCTTCACCGCGCGCTTGGCGCCGACCGGGTCGATTTCGCTCTCCTGCAACGCGCGCAGCAGTTTCACCTGCATGTCGAGCGGCAGTTCGCCGATCTCGTCGAGGAACAGGGCGCCGCCGTTGGCTTCCTGGAACTTGCCCAGGTGCTTGTCGTGGGCGCCGGTGAACGAGCCCTTCTCGTGGCCGAACAGGATCGATTCCACCAGATTCGCGGGCAGCGCGCCGCAGTTCACCGCCACGAACGGCTTGCCGGCGCGGTCCGAGGCGCCGTGGATGGCGCGCGCGATCACTTCCTTGCCGACGCCGCTGTCGCCCAGGATCAGCACCGGAATGGTCGACTTCGCCGCGCGCTGGCCCAGCGTCTTGACCATGCGCATGGGGGCGGACGAGCCCACCAGGTCGTCGAACGAGGTCCGGCCGCTCTGGCGGCGCTTCAACAGGTCCACCTCCGCGGTCAGGTCGCCGAGCTGCAGCGCGTTGCGGATGGAAATCAGGATGCGTTCCGGGCTCGCGGGCTTCACGAAGAAGTCCTGGGCGCCGGCCTGCATGGCCCGCACCACCGTTTCGATGCCGCCGGTCGCGGTCAGCACCACCACCGGGGTGCGCACGCCCGCCGCGCGCGCTTCCTTCAAGGTGTCGATACCGGATATCCCCGGCATCACCAGGTCCAGCAGCACCACGTCGGCGCCGCCGCCGTGGGTCAGACGATCCAGCGCCTGCTGACCGTTCTCGGCGTGCACGACCTCGAACCCGTCGCGGTCGAGGACAGCCTGAATCAAACGCCGTTGCGTCGGATCGTCATCGACGACCAGAACGGTCTTCGCCATGGAAACACCCAATCACATTGCGGCGGTCTCTGACGGATCGCCTTGCTTGTCGCGAATTGAGACAGAGACCGGTGAAGATCAGGTTTAGGCTTTCCTGCCGAAGCCCTAACCGTTTGCCTTAACGAGACGTTTGCGCTTGAAAGGCCGCCGTGCGCCGATCCTTTGCGCAATGGAGATTCCACCGTGGACGCACGCGCCGCCGGAGCCGACCTTCCTGCCTGGGACCTGAGCGACCTCTATGCGGTGCCCGACGATCCGAAGATCGCGGCGGACCTGGCGGCGGCGGCGGCGGAAGTCGCCACGCTGAAGACCTACGAAGGCGCCTTCGAGGCGGCGCGGGCGGATGCGGCCAGGCTCGGCGGGCTGATCGATCAGAGCGTGGCGCTGTATCAGACCATCGCCGACCGGCTGGGCGCGGTGGGGGCCTTTGCGGCGCTGAAGGCGCAGACGGCGCTGGCCGATCCGGAGATCGGCAAGTTCCAGGCGGACGTGTCGCTGAAAATCCAGACCATCGCGCTCGACACCCTGTTCATCACCCTGGAGCTGAACCGGCTGGAGGACGTCGAGATCGAGGCGGCGCTGACCGCGGTTCCGTCGGCGAAGCGATGGACGCCGTGGCTGCGGCGCGTGCGGCTGAACCGTCCGCACGAACTCGACGCCGAACTCGAACGCTTCATGGCCGAACGCACCGCCGCGGTGATGCAATGGACGCGGCTCTACGACGAGACCTTCGCGCGGCTGGAAGTGCAGGCCGGGCGCGAAACGCTCACCTTCAACGCGGCGCTGGCGCGTCTCTCCCACGCCGATGCGAAAAAACGCAAGGCGGCGGCGGAGGGCGCTGCGGTTGCGATGGCGCAGGTCGCACAACAGACCGCGCTCGTCCTCAACACCCTGGCGCTGGAAAAACAGGTGGAGGATCGTTGGCGCAGGTTCGCCGATCCCGCAGCGTCGCGTCACCTCGCCAACGAGATCCACGCCGAATCGGTCGCCGCCATGACCAACGCGGTGGTCGAAGCCTATCCGCGTCTGAGCCACCGCTACTACGCGCTGAAGGCCAAGGGGATGGGCAAGGCCACGCTCGACTACTGGGACCGCAACGCGCCGATCGAAAAGACCGCGCCCGGCGCCTACGACTGGAGCCGCGCCAAGGCCATCGTGCTGTCGTCCTTCGGCGATCTCGGCCCCGAGTTCGCGGCCCGCGCCGAGACCTTCTTCGATCGCCCTTGGATCGACGCGAAGCCCACGCCCGGCAAGAACCCCGGCGCCTTCTGTCATCCGGTGACCGCGGATCGCCATCCGTACGTGCTGCTGAACTTCCGCGGCGAGCGGCGCGACGTGCTGACCCTGGCCCATGAACTCGGCCACGCGGTGCACCAGACCCTGGCCCAGCCGCTGGGGACCCTGTTGGCCGATACGCCGCTGACGTTGGCGGAAACCGCGTCGATCTTCGCTGAGGGCCTGACCTTCGAGCGGCTGCTGGCCGAAGCCAAGCCGCGGGAACAGCGCGGCCTGCTGGCCGGGCGAATCGAGGACGGGTTGAACACGGTGGTGCGCCAGATCGCCTTCCATCGTTTCGAGCTCGCATTTCATGCGGCGCGCGCCGAGGGCGAGGTGTCGGCCGAACAGATATCGGCGCTATGGATGCAGACGGCGGCGGAGAGCCTCGGCCCCGCGATCACCCTGAACCCCGGCTATGAGGTGTGGTGGGGGGCGGTCAGCCACTTCGTCCACAGCCCGTTCTACGTTTACGCCTACGCCTTCGGGGACCTGCTGGTCTCGGCCCTGATGGAGCGGCGGCGCGAAGACCCGGCCGGCTTCACCGCAAGGTACGAGGCCCTGCTGGCCGCGGGCGGCAGCCGCACCTACGTCGAAGCCCTGGGCCCCTTCGGCCTCGACCCCCTGCAGCCCGCATTCTGGCGCATGGGGCTGAACCGGCTGGAAGGCCTGATCGACCGCTTCGAAGCGCTGGTCTGAGGCCTCTTGAGCCTCGCGTTTCCGCCGCTATAGTCCGCGCCGCAACGACCAGCCCGCAGGAGACCGCGTCCCATGGCCGCGAACGAGTATCACGAAGGCGACCAGGACATTTCCCAGAACAAGGCCATGTATCTGGCCTTCCTCGGCGTGTCGAAGTGGAGTTCGCTGGTGTTGGCGGCGGGTCTGATCGCGCTGGTGATCTGGTTCTGCACCCCGCTCGGCTTCGTGACCGGCGCGATCTGGGGCGTGGTGGTCCTGGTTGTCGGCTACATGCTGCTGCGCAAGCGCCCGGCGAAGGCCGCCGCACACTGACGCGCGGGGGACCGATTCCCCGCAAAGTCCCTTAAGCTTTGGCGTCGAAACGATTTGCGCGGCGGTCGAACCGCGCTAGCGTCCCTGGCTGACTCGGCGGGGAGGGCGGCTTGGCTTTCACGATCGCGGTTACCACGGAACGGCGGGCCGACGAGACCCGCGTCGCCGCCACGCCTGATGCGGTGAAGAAGCTCGTGGCCCTGGGCGCCGAGGTGGTCGTCGAGCGCGGCGCCGGCGACGGCGCCTCCATTCCCGACAGCGCCTATCTCGATGCGGGCGCCAAGATCGTGCCCGACGCGGCCTCCGCCCTGGCGGGCGCGGACCTGGTCTTCATGGTGCGCGCGCCGGCGGCCTCCGAGGTCAAGGCGCTGAAGTCGGGCGCGATGCTCTGCGCCATGCTCGACGCCTTCCGCGAGGGCGATACGGTCAAGGCCCTGGCCGACCAGGGCGTCACCGCCTTCGCCATGGAGTTCGTGCCGCGGATCACCCGCGCCCAGGCCATGGACGTGCTGTCCTCGCAGGCCAACCTCGCCGGCTATCGCGCGGTGATCGAGGCGGCGGAGGCGTACGGGCGCGTGTTTCCGATGATGATGACCGCTGCGGGCACCGTCGCTGCGGCCAAGGTGTTCGTGATGGGCGCGGGCGTCGCGGGCCTGCAGGCGATCGCGACCGCCAGGCGCCTGGGCGCCATCGTCACCGCCACCGATGTGCGGCCCGCCGCCAAGGAACAGGTAGAAAGCCTCGGCGCCAAGTTCGTCGCCGTCGAGGACGAAGAGTTCAAGGCCGCCGAAACCGCCGCCGGCTACGCCAAGGAGATGAGCGACGCGTACAAGGCCAAGCAGGCCGCCCTGGTCGCCGGTCACATCACCAAACAGGACGTGGTGATCACCACCGCGCTGATCCCCGGCCGTCCCGCGCCCAAGCTGGTGTCGCGCGCCCACGTCGATTCGATGAAGCCCGGTTCGGTGATCGTCGACCTGGCGGTGGAGCAGGGCGGCAACTGCGAGGCCAGCGAGCCCGGCAAGATCGCCACGACGCCGAACGGCGTGACCATCGTGGGCCTGTACAACCTGCCCGGCCGCGTCGCCGCCGACGCGTCGCAGCTCTATGCGCGCAACCTGGTCTCCTTCGCGGGACTGCTGGTCAAGGACGGCGCGCTGCAACCGGATTTCGAGGACGAGATCCTCAAGGGCGCCTGTGTGACGCGCGACGGCAAGGTCGTGCATCCGGCGCTGCTGAAATGACGGAGTGTTCCTGAATGGAAAACGTCGACCCCACCGTCTTCCGCCTCGCCATCTTCGTGCTGGCGATCTTCGTGGGCTATTATGTGGTGTGGAGCGTGACGCCCGCCCTGCACACGCCCCTGATGGCGGTGACCAACGCGATTTCCTCGGTGATCGTGGTCGGCGCGCTGCTGGCCGCATCGGCCATGGGCGCCCACTCGGGCGATCCGGCGTCGGCGAAGGTGTGGATTTCCAAGGGCGCGGGGGCCGTGGCCGCGGGCCTCGCCAGCGTGAACATCTTCGGCGGGTTTCTGGTGACCCAGCGGATGCTGGCCATGTACCGCAAAAAGACGCCCGTTGCGAAGAAGAGCGCTGCGTGATGTCGCCCGACGCGCTCGCCGACACTCTCGATTACGCCTGCTGGTTCACCGCCTTCGGCGCCATCGGCTGTTATGTGCTCGTGTTCCTGCGCAATCGCCCGCATCTGCGGCCGCTGAATGCGCTGGGGCTGCTGCTGGTGGGCGCGGCGCTGCTGGGCATGCCGACCGCGATCGGGCATCCGATCCCGCCGGCGCGCGAGGCCATCACCATCTACATCGTACTGCTGCTGGTCGCTTCGGCGGTGTTCCAGGCGATCTCGGCCTTCCGCCGCAGGCCGCGCGAACGCGCCAACACAGCGGCGCCCGCCGCGGCGGCGCAACCATGATCGCGGTGGGTGACGGAGGGGGCGCATGACACCTGGATTCGCCGCGAACGGCGCGGCCCTGGCCTATCTGGCCTGCGGCGTCCTCTTCATCCTGGCGCTGCGCGGGCTGAGCAATCCGGAAACGAGCCGCCGCGGCAACACGATGGGCATGATCGGCATGGCCATCGCCATCGCCGTAACCCTGGCCACCGCCTGGGCGCAGGGGGCGCTCGATCTCGTGACCGTCGCGATGATCGGCGGCGCGGTGGTGATCGGCGGCGGCGTCGGCGCGGTGACCGCACGCTCGGTGCAGATGACCGCCATGCCGCAACTGGTCGCGGCCTTCCACTCGCTGGTCGGCATGGCCGCGTGCCTGGTCGCGGTCGGCGCGATCTATACGCCCGAGGCGTTCGGCATCGCGACCAATGGCGTCATTCACCTGCAGTCGATCATCGAACTGTCGATCGGCGTCGCCATCGGCGCGGTGACCTTCACCGGCTCGGTCATCGCCTTCGCCAAGCTGAACGGCAATATGTCGGGCGCGCCGATCCTGCTGCCCGCGCGTCACCTGCTGAACATCGCCGTCGGCGTCGGCATCATCGTGCTGATCGTGCTGCTGGTTCAGTCGCACGGCTCGGCCTACTGGGCGTTCTGGGGCGTGTTCGGCCTGGCGCTGGTGCTCGGCATCACCCTGATCATCCCGATCGGCGGCGCCGACATGCCGGTCGTGGTCTCGATGCTGAACAGCTATTCCGGCTGGGCGGCCGCGGCGCTGGGCTTCACGCTCGAGAACAATGCGCTGATCATCACCGGCGCCCTGGTCGGCTCGTCGGGCGCCATCCTCAGCTACATCATGTGCAAGGGGATGAACCGCAGCTTCATCTCGGTGATCCTCGGCGGCTTCGGCGGCGAAGTGGCCGCCGGCGCCGGCGGCAAGGTCGAGACGCGCCCGGTGAAGCAGGGTTCCGCCGAAGACGCCGCCTTCATCATGAAGAACGCGTCCAAGGTGATCATCGTGCCGGGCTACGGCATGGCGGTGGCGCAGGCCCAGCACGCGCTGCGCGAAATGGCCGATCGTCTGAAGGCCGAAGGCGTCGACGTCAGCTACGCGATCCATCCGGTGGCGGGGCGCATGCCCGGCCACATGAACGTGCTGCTGGCCGAAGCCAATGTGCCCTACGACGAAGTGTTCGAGCTCGAGGACATCAACGCCGAGTTTTCGCAAGCCGACGTCGCCTTCGTCATCGGCGCCAACGACGTGACCAATCCGGCGGCGAAGACCGACCCGACCTCGCCCATCTTCGGCATGCCGATCCTCGACGTCGACAAGGCCAAGACCGTGCTGTTCGTCAAACGCGGCATGGGCTCCGGCTACGCCGGCGTAGAAAACGAACTCTTCTTCCGGGACAACACCATGATGCTGTTCGGCGATGCGAAGAAGATGGTCGAAGGGATTTTGAAGTCCCTCTAAGCGTTGCGGCGCCGGCGGCGGATCAAGAAAACCGCAGAGAGCGCGGAGGAAGATAAAGCCGCGGAGATCGCGGAGGTGTCGCGTCCGTAGCCGCCCGCAGGGCTTTCTAAGCTAGGGTATTTGAGAAGGTCGCTTCGCGACCGGCGCTCCCTCTCTGCGCTCTCTGCGGCTTTATCTTTCTCCGCGAACTCTGCGGTAAATTCTTCCCTTGGTGCGGACGCGCCGCGAACCACCAACCCGCCGCCACCGCCCCGATCAGGGCGATTACATCGCCCGGCCCGGTGTTCGGGCGTCCGTTACGTGGGAGGCGGCGCCTTTCTTCATGGGTCGAGGGCTGCCGCGCCGCCCTAAACCGGTAGCCGGAAACGCGTTAACCCTATAGGCGCGGGTGAATACAAATAAAGCGGGGTTTAATATTTCAGTAGAACCCATAGGACACGCCCATGCGGCCGATTAACAACAGTCACGGCTGCTTGAGAATTACATAATCACCATGAGCAACGCCCCTGTGTGGGACAACCTGTCACCTTTTGACAGGCCCGTTTCAGGGCGATATAGCCTGCACTCCCTCCCCGAGATATTCAGCCCCGACGGCGGATGATCTCGTTTCAGTGCACCACAATTCTGCCTTAGTCGGGCGTCGGTAACGAGTTCCTGGATGACTGCGAAAGCCTATCTGGCGCGCCACGGCGGCCACCTCTCCGCCGTTGTTGCGACCGGATTTCTCGCCGCCGGCGCCACGCTGAGCGCCGCCAAGGCCGACATCGCGCCGGTCACGCCCGTGCGCCAATCGCTTTCGCAATCGATCATGAGCGGCGTCGCGCGTATGGCCGCCAGCCCGCCGCCGGTCGCGGCCAAGATCACTGAGATCGACTTCCAGAATCCGCTGCCGGGGTTCGCGATCAATTCACCCTTCGGTCCGCGCCGCTGGAACGACGAAGATCGGGGCGGGCGCATCCACGAGGGCGTCGACATCGCCGCGCCCAAGGGCACCCTGATCCACGCCACCCTCGACGGCGAGATCGTCAAGACCGGCCTGTCCTCGTCCTACGGCAACTTCGTCGAAGTCGAGCACATGGACGGCATCCACTCGTTCTATGCACACATGAGCCGCACCGCGGGCCTGAAGGTCGGCGCTCCGGTGAAGGCGGGCGAGGTGATCGGCTACGTCGGCGCCACGGGCGATGCGACCGGCCCGCACCTGCACTTCGAAATCCGCAAGGACGGCGCCCATTTCGACCCGGCCAAGTTCATGGGCCACGCCTTTGCGACCGTGGCGTCGCTGCCGCTCGACGTCGAGCGTTTCAGCGAACCGGCGGCGCGGCGCGTGTTCCGCCCGATCCGTGTGGCCTATCGCTCCGCCTCCGGCCGCGTCCACCACGTCTACGGCCGCTGATCACGCCGGAATTGAAGCGGCCCAGCTTCCGCTAGCGCCGCGCGTGCGCCATATGCCCTGCAACGCGACCCTGGAGGGCTCCCCATGCGCTACAATCAGCTCGGCCGCAGCGGCCTGTTCGTGTCCGAGATCTGCCTGGGGGCCATGACCTTCGGCGGCGGGGCCGAACAGGGCATCTGGAAGCACATCGGCGATCTCGACCAGAAGGCGGTCGACGACGTAATCAAGGGCGCTCTCGATGCGGGGGTGAACTTCATCGACACCGCCGACGTCTATTCCTTCGGCCAGTCCGAGGCCCTGGTCGGTCAGGCGCTGAAGAACCTGGGCGTCAAGCGCACGGACGTGGTCGTCGCCACCAAGTTTCACGGCGAGATGGGGCCGGGTCCGAACGATCGCGGCGGCTCGCGCGGCCACATCTTCGATTCCGTCGACGCCAGCTTGAAGCGGCTGCAGACCGACCACATCGACCTGTATCAGATTCACTCGACCGATCCGGTGACGCCGATCGAAGAGACCCTGCGCGCGCTCGACGATCTCGTACGCATGGGCAAGGTGCGTTACATCGGCGTGTCCAACCAGGCCGCCTGGCGCATCGCCAAGTCGCTGGGGATCAGCGAGCGCCATGACTACGCGCGCTACGAAACCATCCAGGCCTATTATTCGATTGCCGGCCGTGACCTCGAGCGCGAGATCGCGCCGCTGATCGCCGAAGAGAAGCTCGGCCTGATGGTGTGGTCGCCGCTCGCCGGCGGTCTGTTGTCCGGCAAGTTCGGGCCCGGCGCCTCGACACCCGAAAACGCGCGCCGCGTCAGCTTCGACTTTCCGCCGGTGAACACCGAGCGCGCCTGGGCGTGTGTCGCGGCGATGCGCGAGATCGGCGACAAGCGCGGCGTGTCGGTCGCGCGCGTGGCCCTGGCCTGGGTGCTGTCGCGCCCGTTCGTGATGAGCGTCATCATCGGCGCGCGCACCTTGGACCAGTTGAACGACAACCTCGCCGCCGTGGACCTGACCCTCGACGCCGAAGAGCTGGCCAAACTCGACACGGTCAGCGCGCTCCCCAGCGAATACCCCGGCTGGATGATCGAACGCCAAGGCGCCTCCCGCTGGCCCAAGCCGTTCAAGAAGGGCGGATAGGGGGCGCGCGTTCCGCGTCACGCCTCCCTCTCTTATTCCGTCATCCCCGGACTTGTTCCGGGGATCCATCGGTCCGCAAGCTCCACAGCACAAAGCGAGGGCTCTGCCCGAGCCGGCATTCCCTGTCGGGCCGTGTGCCGGTTCGCGCGGAGCGCTCACGTTGCTTTCCGGTGCGACGGATGACTGGATCCCCGGAACAAGTCCGGGGATGACGGAGGAGGGGGAGGGACGGATACGGGCCTTCATTCAGCCGTGGTTTCGACGCCAAGACCGGCTTAGCCTTAGGCCGAACCTGGGGGCTGTCCCATGAGCCAACCGTCGCGCCAAACGACCTTACGCCCTTTCGCCCTGATCACGTCCGCCGTGCTCGCGCTCGCCACCATGGCCGCCGCGCCGCCGGAGAAGTCCGTGCCAACGAGCAAGGCGTTTCCCTACCTCGAGAACTATCTAAAAATGCCGGTGGCCTCGCGCAGCCGCTTTACCCTGGGCTATTTCCTCACCATCGGCGGCAAGCCCGCGACCGACGTGAAGGTCTGGCTGGTGGACGGCGCAAAGCGGACGCCCATGCCGATCGGCGCCGAGGGCGTGGTCCTGCGCACCCCAAACCTCGGTGAGCTGGAACGCAATACGACCGTGGTGCTCGACATGTCGCCGGACACCAAGGTCGGCTTGCAGATGGTCATCGAGCCCCTGGTGCCGAAAAGCACGGAGATGGATGCGCAGGCGCTGTCGCTGGCGACGGTGCAGGCGGATGCGGCGGTGCGTAAGGCCGCGGGCGTGCTGGGCTTTGCCGCGCCGCACCTGACGCGGGTCTATTTCCAGGGCGGCGGCCCGCTCGCCGAGGCTGTGTTCCCCGACGGTCACGCGGTGAAACTCCGCGCCATGAAGAATTTCGTTTTTTACGACCTCGACGCCGAGCACGGCGCCAAGAGCATACGCTTCAGCAAGACGCCGACGATCGCGATGATCGGCCCGGCGCAGTAGCCAACAATCGGCTCAGGCGCGCTCGGTTTCCGGATCGAAGTGCATGGCCAGACGACCGGCGCCGAAACCGGCGGCGGCGACGATCAGCACGCTCAGGATCACGAACCAGATCGGGTGCGGCCAGAAGATCGCGAACACCACCGCGCCGATCGCCATGACCGCCGCCGCGGCCCAGGCCGGCCACTCGCCGGCTTCGCCCAGGCGCACCGCGACGTAGCCGCCGCCCAGGCCGGCGACCGCCCAGGCCAGCAGGCCGAAGACGATCTCACCCACCGGCATCGGCAGGGTGCGCGCCTTGTCCGGGAACATGTCGGCTTGCAGCGAGGGCGGGAAGACGTAGCCGCCGGCCCAGCCCACCAGGGCGGCCAGGATCAGGCCCACGAGCGCCCCCACAAAGACGGCGAAAACGGTCTTGCCCATCCGGCGGCTCCCAGCCCTTGGGGGGCGACCCTGTCGCGCGGCCGCGCGGGCGTCAACTCGACGCGTGCCGAAAACCTAGGCATATCGGGGATATGAGCATTTTGGTGCGCATCCTGGGCGCCGTGGTTCTGCTGGTCTGTGTGATTGCCGCCTTCGGGGGCGGCGTGCGGGCCTTCGCGGCCCGGCGTCCGCCTTTCCGCGGCGAGATGGTCGACATCGGCGGGCGCAGGATCCGTGTCGTCTGCGAAGGGCCCAAATCGAGGAAACCGCTGGTGGTGACCGAGTCCGGCATCTTCGGTTTCGCCGCCGACTGGGGCGAGGTGCAGAAGGGTCTGGCCGCCCAGGGCATCCGCAGTTGCGCCTACGACCGCGCCGGCCTCGGCTGGTCCGATCCGGGTCCGGCGCCGCGCGACGGGCTCGCCATCGTCAACGACGAGGAAGCCTGGCTGAAGGCCATGGGCGAGACCGGGCCGCTGATCCTGGTCGGTCACTCGATGGCGGGGCTGCACGTGCGGCTGTTCGCCCTGCGCAATCCCACGCGGGTGAAAGGCCTGGTGCTGATCGACGCGGCGTCCCCGCAGATGGCGTCCTCGCCGCAAGGCCAGAAGATGCTGCAGACGTTCGCGAACTTCGGCCAGTCGGTGGTGTTCTTCTCGCGCCTGGGCGTGTTGAAGGCGATCTCGCCGTGGCAGGGCGACAGCATCGGCCTCGACGACCCGGCGCACAGCGAGAAGGTCTATTTCTTCGGCGACACGCGCTTCAACACGGTGGGCGCCGAAGAGACGCTGCAGGCCCGCCGCGCCGCTGAGCAGGCTGCGGCCGCCGGCACGCTCGATCCTAACATTCCGGTCGCGGTGATCACCGAAGGCTCGCGCAATCCGCCGCCCGCGATGAAGGCCTGGGGATCGGGCCGCGAACAGGCGGCGCGCGACTCGCACCACGGCTCCGTCGACTACGTCCCCGGCGCCACCCACGCGAGCCTGCTGGGCCGCGACCACGCCGCCGTCATCGTGCGCGCGGTGCAGCGGGTCATGAAGGATGCGGGCTACTGAGCTCCGGCGGACTTAAGAATTGTCCACGAACCACACGAACCACACGAACAAGAAAAGTCATTGCGGCGCTGTGCGCCGCGTTCGATTTCAAATCACCTCCGTGAACAACGACCCTCGTTCGTGTGGTTCGTGTGGTTCGTGGACAATTTTCTTCTTTCTTCCAGGCGCAAAAAAGCCGCCCCGTTTGGAGCGGCTTTCCGGAACTCGTTCAGCGGTGGCTGACTACTTGCTGCGGGTGGGCGTCAGGCCGCCTTCGCGTTGGGCGCGCTTGCGGGCCAGCTTGCGGGCGCGGCGCACGGCCTCGGCCTTTTGGCGGGCGCGCTTTTCCGACGGCTTTTCGTAGTGCACGTGCCGCTTCATTTCGCGGAACGAGCCTTCGCGCTGCATCTTCTTCTTCAGGGCTTTCAGCGCCTGATCGACATTGTTGTCGCGGACGAAAATCTGAACCAGGACCTTGCTCCTTCAGCTCGCCCGCCGCGCGTCAGTCCCCAAGGGGCGCTGCATGCGGGCGGCCAAAACAAAATAGTGGCCCGGAGGGGGCGCCTCCGGGCTCAGGGCGGCGGAGATACATCAGGCCCCCCGGTTTGTCTAGGCGCGCACGGACGCAAACGCCCTGGTATCATAAGGCATGAACAGCAAAGACGGCTGGGCCGAACGCACCGAACAGAAGGTCCTGGACGCGGCGGTCGCCCACGCCCCCCGGATCGGCTGGACCTTCGCGCTTCTGGACCGCGCGGCCAAGGATTGCGGCCTGTCCCGCGGCGATGCCGAGCTGCTTTTCCCCAATGGAGCCAAGGACTTGGCCGCCCTGTTGTCGCGGCGCCACGATGAGCGGGCCTTCGCGGCCCTGGCGGAGGTCGACCCCACGAGCCTGAAGATCCGCGAACGCATCGCCCGCGGCATCGAGGCCCGCCTGGACGCGGCCGCCCAAGACCAGGCCGCCGCCCGCCGCTGGGCCGCCTTTCTGGCCCTGCCGATGAACGCCGCCCTGGGCCTGCGCCTGGCCTGGGAATCGGCCGACCGGATCTGGCGCTGGGCCGGGGACGAGGCCACCGACGAGAACCACTATTCCAAGCGCGCGATCCTGTCGGGCATCCTGATCCCGGCCATGGGCCTGCGCCTGGGCGAGGGCCCCGAGGCCGCCCAGGCTTTCGTGGCCGCCCGCATCGAAAACGTCATGGCCTTCGAAAAGTGGAAGGCCGGCGTAAAGCCGATGGAAAAGGCCCGCGCGTTCGCCCGCGCGCTCGGCCGCCTGCGCTATGGCGCGGGCCCCGAGGCCCCGCCGCCCGAGGCCTAGCCGCCGGCCACGCCCGGCAGGCCGCTCACGTCCTGGGCCCAGGCGAGGGCCGAGCCGCACCAGATGCGGCGCTTGGGCTCGATCTCGGTCCGCTGATCCAGGGCGCCCAGGCGCAGCATGTAGGCCTGGGGATTTTCGACATCGGCGGAATAGAGCGGCGAGCCGCAGGCGCCGCAGAAGGCCTGGGCCCGCTGGTTTCCGCTGTCGGCGGTCTTCACATAACGCTGGGGCGCGCCCTTGGTGATGCGGAAGTGCTCGGCCTTGGCCGGGACGCTGGCCCGGAAGGGCGCGCCGGAAAAGCTCTGGCAGTCGGTGCAGTTGCAGACTGAGGACCGCTCGGGATCGACCTCGGCCTCCCATTCCACCGCGCCGCAGTGACAACGGCCATGAACATGCATCGCTGATCTCCTCGATGAACCCCGGCTAAAGACCGGTCCCAGGCTTGGTTCAAGCCCAACCGCGCATAACGCCTCCAATGCTCGATCAAAAGGAGGAGATCATGCGTAGCCTGACCAGTCTGATTGCCGTTCTCTTCGTGATCGCCGGCGCCGTCTCCGGCTTCATGTCGCCAGAGAGCTAGAGCGCCCTCAACCGGTTCACGTGGCCCATCTTGCGGCCGGGCCGGGCTTCGCCCTTGCCGTAGAGATGCAGGCGCGCGTTGGGTTCGGAGGCGATGGTCAGCCAGCGCTCCGTGTCCGGACCGATCAGGTTTTCCATCTCCACCCGAGCGTGCGGCGTCGTGGGACCGAGGGGCCAGCCGGCGACGGCGCGGATGTGCTGTTCGAACTGGCTGCAGCTGCAGCCGTCCATGGTCCAGTGGCCGGTGTTGTGCACGCGCGGCGCAATCTCGTTGACCAGCAGGCGGCCGTCGGCGAGCTCGAACAGTTCGACGCCGAGCACGCCCACGTACTCCAGTCCGTCGAGGATTTTGTGCGCGATCTTTTCGGCGCGCGGCTGCACGTCGCGCCAGTCTTTCGCGGGCGCGGTGGTGATGCGCAGGATGCCGTCGCCGTGGGTGTTTTCGCCGACCGGGTAGCAGGCAACCGCGCCGTCGCGGCCGCGCGCCGCGATGATCGACAGCTCACGCACGAAGTGGGCCTTGGCTTCCAGGATTGCGGGCTTGGCGCCGATGGCTTTGAAGGCGCGATCGGCTTCGGAGGCGTCATGCACCCAGGCCTGGCCCTTGCCGTCGTAGCCTTCGCGGCGCGTCTTGAGCAGCGCCGGCGCATGGGTGCTCGCCAAGGCGGGGGCGATGTCGTGCGCGCTGTGCACCGCTTCGAAATCGACGGTGGCCACGCCGCAGTCGCCGAGGAAACGTTTCTCTTCGACACGATCTTGCGTGAAGGCCAGCGCCTTCGGACCGGGCGCCACGTCGCAGCCCAAGTCGATCAGCGCCTGCAGCGCCTTGGCGGGCACGTTCTCGAACTCGAAGGTGATCGCGTCGCTGAGGTCGGCGAGCGCCTGCAGGCCGCCGAGATCATCGTAAGGCGAGACGATCCGGTGCGCCGACACGCGCGCGTCGGGCGCGTTCTCGCGCGGGGTCAGCACGGCGGTGTCGAAGCCGAGTTGCGCAGCGGCTGCGGCCAACATGCGTCCGAGCTGTCCGCCGCCCAAGATGCCTATAGTCGAACCGGGCGGCAGCGGAAGCGGCTTGCCCATCAGTCCTCGACGGTTTCCGGCACGGACGCGGTCTGGGTCGCGCGCCACCTGGCGATGCGCTTGGCCAGGGTCGCGTCGTTCAGGGCGAGAATCTGCGCCGACAACAGGCCCGCGTTGCGCGCGCCCGCCTCGCCGACCGCCAAGGTGCCGACCGGAATGCCCGCCGGCATCTGCACGATCGACAGCAGCGAATCGAGCCCGTCCTGCAGCTTGGTCCGCACCGGCACGCCCAGCACCGGCAGGTCGGTCATCGAGGCGCACATGCCGGGCAGGTGGGCCGCGCCGCCGGCCCCGGCGATCACCACCTTGAAGCCGGACTTCCTGGCCGACTTGGCGAAGGCGTAGAGCCGGTCGGGGGTGCGGTGGGCGGAGATCACCTTGGCGTCGAACTCGACCCCCAGGGTCTCCAGCACCTCGGCGGCCGCTTTCAGCGTGGGCCAGTCCGAGCGGCTGCCCATGATGATCGCGACTGGCGGCTTGGCCATGAGGGCTCCGGAAAAGGCGCGGAGTATAGGCGCCGCCTTGGCCGCCGCAACCGCCCGGCCTACCATTACCGGCAGCCCCTCCCGCGAGACCCGTCCTGAAGCCCCAGTCCGCCGATCCGAACCCGGAAGAAACCGAACTCGACCGGCTGCGGCGCGAGAACGAGGCGCTGCGCACCGAGGTCGCCCGCCTCTCGACCCTGGCCGACCACGACGCCCTGACGCCGGTGCTGAACCGCCGCGCCTTCGTGCGCGAGCTGGCCCGCGCCATGGCGTTTTCCAGGCGGTACGGATCGCCCGCGGCGCTGCTTTATCTCGACCTCGACGGCTTCAAGGCGGTGAACGACGTGCACGGCCATCTGGCCGGCGACGCGGCGCTGAAGCGGGTGGCCGAGTTGCTGGTGCTGCACACACGCGAAAGCGACATGGTCGGCCGCATGGGCGGCGACGAGTTCGCGGTGCTGCTGCAGCAGGCGGATCTGGAAACGGCGAAGACGAAAGCGCTGAGTCT
Source organism: Caulobacteraceae bacterium (assembly GCA_036501825.1). Taxonomy (GTDB): domain Bacteria; phylum Pseudomonadota; class Alphaproteobacteria; order Caulobacterales; family Caulobacteraceae; genus JAFECT01. The sequence goes on from DASXZP010000019.1 coordinate 21,385, forward strand.
GGCTGCGGTGATCGAGGACGATCCGTTCGAGTTCGGCGGCATGCGTGTGCCGCTGGGCGGCTCGTTCGGCGTGCGCGCGTTCGAAGGCCAGGACAACGCGGAGACGTGGCTGGGTGAGGCGGACGCACAGATGTTCGTACGCAAACGGTCGGCGCGGTCTACGCGATGATGTCCGGCGTGATGCGGTCGGCCAGCACGCTGATTTCGTCGCGCAGCGCGAGTTTGCGGCGTTTGAGGCGGGCGATCATCAGTTGGTCGGGACGCGGCATCGATTCGAGCGCCCGGATCGAGGCGTCCATGTCGTGGTGTTCCTGACGCAGGACCGCGACACGTCCGATGATGGACTCGTCGGCGGCGCCGTTGGGCAAGTGGTCGTCGTTCATCGACAGATCGTTTTGATCGGGCGCGATGGGGTGCGCGCGGACGGCATTATACGAAATTCAGGCTCAGTCCGAAAGCGCCGACGCGAGGGCCTGAAGCTGTGCGCGAGGCGTGACAGTGGACCAGGCCTTGGCCGCGGCCACCAGGGCGGCCGGCAACGGCTGAGGTTCCGCGTGGCCTTGCGGCGCAAGGGTTTCCAGGTCTTCGAGCAACAGGCGTTCGGCGGTCAGCTCGGCCGCCTTCACCTGTCCGCGCAGGGTCTCGCGCGCGGCGTCGCCCATGTCCGGGATCGGCTTTTTCAGCCTTCGCCGCACGATGCGCAGAGGCTCTACGGCGACGCTATCCCAGACGCGCGCGGTCTCGGCGCCCATCTCCAGCGCTTCGGCGTCCAGTGGCCGTCCCATGGTTGCGGCCCAGGCGGCCCACAACAGGTAAGGGATGTTCTGGTCGTAGCCGTCCTGCAGGTCGAGGCAGGCCTCTTCGACGCCGTCGCGGGCATAGGCGGTCTTGGCCCAATCCCACAGACGCATGCTCAGTCGTCCGTGCGCGAATCGTTTTTGGGGCCCGAATCGTTTTTTGGACCGATGTCGCGGCCCCAGCGCTTCACCGGTTTCCAGTCGAGACCGAACAGGTCGAGCGCGCGGCCCACCGACTGGTCGACCAGTTCGGCCACCGATTGCGGCTTGGCGTAAAAGGCCGGCAGCGGCGGTGCGATGATGGCGCCCATCTCCGCCAGCTTCACCAGGGTGCGCAGATGGCCCAGGTGCAGCGGCGTCTCACGCACCAGCAAGACCAGCGGACGGCGCTCCTTCAGCGTCACGTCGGCGGCGCGGGTCAAAAGCGTCGAGGTCACGCCGGTGGCGATCTCGCTCATGGTCCTGACCGAACAGGGCGCCACGATCATGCCGAGCGTGCGAAAAGAGCCGGAGGCGATGGCGGCGCCCACCTCGCCGACCCGGTGATTCACCGTGGCCTTGGCGGTCAGATCCGTCAGCGCGAGGTCGGTCTCTTCGGAAAGGGTGAGGGCGGCGGCCTTGGAGACCACGAGATGGCTCTCGACCCCAAGCTCCTTCAGGGCGTCGAGCACGCGCACGCCGTAGAGGCTTCCGGACGCGCCGGAGATACCCACGATCAGCCTGGCCGGCTCGGTCACGCCCTAGCTCCGGAAAGTGTGAACAAACGTAACCCAATTTGATTCAACAGAGGTCAATACCGGGTGTGCACTGTGGGGGCTGTTCCTGAAGGAGAAGCGCCCATGGCGATAGACGCCCGGATCCGCGAACTCGGCAACCGCCACCGTTCGCTCGAAGCGGCCATTGAAGATGAAATGTCCCGCCCGGCTGTCGACTCGATACGATTGTGGGAACTCAAGCGCCGAAAACTTAAGCTGAAAGAGGAAATGGAGCACCTCAAAGGCGAGATGCACCACTGACGCCGCCGGCCGCGGGTTAAGGCCCGCGGCCCCCGGCTCTCTCCCGGTAGGCCTTAGGCCTCTTCTTCGGCCGTCTCGTCTTCGGCCGCCTCGTCTTCGGCGGGCGCGGCGTCGCCCGAGTCGTCGCCTTCATAGGCGTCGCCTTCGTCCGCATCCGAATCATCCACGTCCGCATCGTCCGTGAGCGGTTCGTCCTCGTCGTCCGCGCCGGCGGTGGTTTCGTGGGCGGGCTTCAGGGTCGCGCCCGCAGCGGCCTTGCCGCCGGCGGCCTTTTCCTTCTTGGCGTCGTCGCGGGCCCGCTTCTCCGCCGCCTTCTTCACCAGGTCGTCCAGCTCGAGCTGGGTCGACAGGCCCAGCGTCACCGGGTCCACCGGCTTGATGTTGGACGAGTTCCAGTGCGTGCGCTCGCGCACCTGCTGGATGGTCGCCTTGGTGGTGCCGAGCAGCTTGGAGATCTGCGCGTCGGTCACTTCCGGGTGGTGGCGGATGAACCAGGCGATGGCATCCGGACGGTCCTGGCGGCGCGACACCGGGGTGTAGCGCGGGGCCTTGCGGGCGGGCTTCAGCAGCTCGGCGTGGCGGCTGACCTCCGCCTTCATCCGGTACTTGTGGTCGGCCTGGGCCTTGTCCAGCTCCTCGCGGGAGAGCTGGCCGTTGGCGATCGGGTCGGCGCCGCGGATGTCGCGGGCAACCTCGCCGTCGGCGATGCCCTTCACTTCCAGGGGGTGCAGGCCGCAGAAGTCGGCGATCTGCTCGAAGGTGAGCGAGGTGTTGTCGACCAGCCAGACCGCGGTGGCCTTGGGCATCAGGATGTCGGTCATCGTCTGTCCTCAGGGGCGTGCTTTTGCAGGACGCCGGAAACGGCGGCGCCCGGCCTTTCGGCCGGGCGCGTGTCGGCCGCCTCTATAACCACTGAGGCGAGGGAAGGAAACAGCCGACCGTCAGTTCGGCCGCAAACCCTTGCGGCAACAGGGATTTATTTCGTCAGATTCGACTCTTTGCGCCGCTCGCCCTTGGACACGGCGTAGAGCTCGCCGTTGCCGTCGGCGGCGACGTCAACGATCCAGGCGTCGATCCCGCCCGCGGCCGGGGCCGTCGGTTTCAGGGTCAGCTCCAGCTTGCCGTCGGCGGTGGGCTTTTTGGAGATCACCTTGCCGGTCGAGAAGACGTTGGCGTGGGTCTCCTGATCGGTGAAGACCACGTTGAACGTGCCGGACTTGTCGATGGAGACCGCGCCCCCATCGTCCGTGCCCCAACTTCCATCCGTAAACGCCGGCTGGGCCCAGGACGCCGCCCCCGCCGTAAGAACCGCTGCACACGCAAAGGCGCCGGCCATACCCGCCAGTCGCCGACCGAGCTTGCCGCCCATGGCCGTCCTCCCGCAACCGCAGGCGGAAACCATAACACCGGTCGCGCGATTTGCGACGCCCCTCAGGTTGTCAGGACGATCTTGCCCATGTGGCCGTTGCTTTCCATGCGCCGGTGGGCCTCGGCGGCCTCGGCGAGGGGATAGACGTGGTCGATGACCGGGACGACCTTGCCCGCTGCAATCCAGGGCCAGACCGTGGTTTCCACCGCCATGGCCAGGCGCGCTTTCTCGTCGGCGGGGCGGGCGCGCAGCGTCGAGCCGGTGATCGTCAGCCGGCGTCCCATTACCGGGCGGAAGTCGACCTCGGCGGCCCAGCCGGCCTGCAGCGAGATGGAGACGTGGCGGCCCTCCAGGTTCAGGCAGGCCAGGTTCTTGGCGATGAAGTCGCCCCCGACCATGTCGAGCACCACGTCGCAGCCCCCGGCCTCGGTTATCGCCTTCACCCAGTCGACCGCGTCGGAATCGAGCGCGATGTCCGCGCCCAGCGCCTTGGCCCGGTCGGCCTTGGCCTGGCCGCGCGAGGTGGCGATCACCCGCGCCCCGGCCGCCTTGGCCATCTCGATAGCGGTGACGCCGATGCCCGAGGTCGCCCCGTGCAGCATCAGGGTCTCCCCCGGGGCCAGGCGCCCGCGCTCGAAGACGTTGGTGAAGACGGTAAAGACGGTCTCGGGCAGGGCGGCGGCCTGGATGAAATCGAGTCCCCCCGGGATCGGCAGGGCGTGGCGCGCGTCGACCGCGGCGAACTCGGCATAGCCGCCGCCGCCGAGCAGGGCGGTGACCTTGTCGCCGACCTTCCAACGCGGGGCGTCCGGGGCGGCCTCCACCACCTCGCCCGCGACCTCCAGGCCCAGCGTGTCCGGCGCGCCGGGCGGCGGCGGGTAAAGCCCGCGGCGTTGCAGCACGTCGGGGCGGTTCACCCCGGCGGCCTTGACCGCGATCAGAATATGGCCCGGCTTCAGTTCGGGACGCGGGGCCTCGACCAGCTTCAGCGCGTCGGCTTCGCCGTGGCCGCCTTCGATTGCGATCGCCCGCATTTAGCCTCTTCCCTCCAAGCTTGCATTCCTCGCTTGAGGGGCGTTCGATAGCTCTCCGTTCAGTATGAGCAAAGGGAGGTGGCGTCCGTGATCGACGAAAGTCTTCCCCGACCGGCGCGCGGCGCCGCCCTGGCCGAGGTCCGCAAAGAGGATCTCGAACTCTACGGCGCGGAGGAATTGCGCGAGCGCATCGAGCATCTCGAGGCTGAAATCGACCGCACGCGGGGCGCACTGGACTCCAGGCAGGCGAAACGCACCGCCGCCGACGCTTTGTTTTCGTTCAAGACTTCTTAAGGGGGCCGTGCAAGCTGGCATGGGCGTTGCACGGCGGGGCGCCAGGGCCGGAGTATGGCCCGGCATAGGGGACTTTGAGGTTCATGGTTGATGTGGTGGCCGAGGTGTCCCCAGCCCAGGCGGATATTGTGCACGGCTTCGTGCGCTCGGAACTGTTCGAGCGAACCTTCGGCGAAGGCATGGAGCTGGTCGAAGAAACCGCCGCCTATCTCGACGGCGACGGCCGCCGCGATTCCAAACTTCTGTCGCGCGCCACCGCGCTCGCCTACGCCGGCGAGAGCATGCGCTTGACCACGCGGCTGATGCAGGTGGCGTCGTGGCTCTTGGTGCAGCGCGCGGTGCGCGAAGGCGACATGGACCCGCGCGAGGCGTGCCTGTCGCGCTATCGCATCGGCGCCAAGTCGGTGTGCCAGGGCGAGTCGGCCGAGTCGCTGGAAGATTTGCCCGGCGGCTTGCTCAGCCTGCTGGATCGTTCCGAGCGGCTGTACGAACGCGTGCTCTATCTCGACACGAAAATGTTCATCGACGCGCCGGTGGAAGACGCCGCGCACCCGGTGCTGTCGCAGTTCGAACGCCTGCAGGCCGCGTTCGGAAGCTAACCGCTACGGACCGACGTCCGTCTGCTTCGTGCGGTCTGCGGCTTTGAACGACATGGCGCCGACGCCCAGCGCTTCGCCCAGCTTCGAATCCCAGCCGTAGACGTCCTTGCGGAACGCGACGCGGTCGGCGCCGGTCATGAAGGCGGTCCAGTAGAGCATGCGCACCGGGATCTCGCGGCCCATGGCCACGCGCTTGGTGTCGTGGTCGGCTTCGGCCTGGTCGAAGGCGGCCAACGCGTCGGGATTGTCGGCCAGAAGCAGGCGCGCGAACTCGACCGCGTCCTCCACCCGCACGCAGCCGTGGCTCAGGTGGCGCTGGTAGTGGGCGAACAGGCTGCGCGAGGGCGTGTCGTGCAGATAGATGGCGAAGGGATCGCTGACCTCGAACTTCACCAGGCCGAGCGCGCTCTTAGGACCCGCGCGCTGCACGACGTGGCCGTCGGAGGCGACGTACATGTCTTCGGCGGCGAGATAGCCCGGGCCCTTGCTCAGGATCTCGGCCTTGGCGATGTCGGCCGGCACGTTCCACGGCGGATCGGCGAGGATGGTCGAGAACGAGGCTTCGATCGACGGCGTAGCCTTGTTCGAGCGGCCGTTGATCACGTTGCGGCCGACCGGCTTGCCGTCCTTCCAATAGACCAGGATCGAGGCGGCGGTGTTCACGTCGATGCGCTCGTCGGCGACGGTGCGCGCGAGCCAGCGGCGGCGTTCCAGGTTGGTCGCGATCTGACGCGCACGGTCCTGCGCGGTCGCCTGCAGTTCGTCCTGGGTGTCGGCGCCGATGACGCCGTCGTCCGGCACGCCGTGGCGCTGCTGGAAGATCTTCATGGCCTCGACGAGATCGCCGGTATAGGTCGCGCCTGTGAACGGCTGTTCCAGATCGCCTTCGGCCAGCAGGCGCGCGGCGATGGCGGGCACGCGCGGGTCCTTAGAGCCGGGCTTGATCACCGCGCCGGGCTTGAACGCCGGCCAGCCGCCTTTGATCGCGATGTCGCGGTAGCGCAGATAGGCGCCGGTCAGGCCCTGATAGCCCTTGTCCTGCGGCGGCAGCGCCGCGAACCACGCCGGCACGACGTGCTGATCGATCGCGTCGCTCAGGCCCGCGGAGGTGTCGACCACGTTGCGGTGCAGGGTAAATATCTCTTCCACCGTGGTCGGATCGACCTTGCCGGTGGCCAGCGCCGAGGCGTAATCAAGCGCCGCGCGCGTATAGGCGATGTCGCGGTCTTCGTTGGTCCGCGCCTTGGCGAGGTCGGGCTGATAGTCCTTCGGATTGAGCGCCTGGCGCGCGGCGTCGTTGACGATGTCCATCAGCGCCGCCTGATCCGCCTTCGACCAGGCCAGCTTGTAGTTGCGCGCCGCATAGAAGCGCACGACCGGATTGGACGCCTCGACGCCCTCCAGCGACGCCTTCAGCGCCGGGTCCACCGGCGGCTTGGGCGGCATGGCGGGAATCTGTTGGACGGGCGCCGCCGCGGCGGGGGGTTGCTGCGCCGGCTGGGTGGTGGCGGTCTGCTGGCCCGCATAGGCGCTTACGGCCAAGCTGGACCAGATCAGGAGGGACGCGGATGCGAGAAACGCGCGGTTCATCTGTTCCCCGACTCGCTGTGCTCTAAGGTTTGTCAAATCAAGCACGCCAAGGCTCGACGCTGGAAGAGGCTGGGCGCCGGCTATGCGCCAAAAACAAAGCGCCGACCATACGATCGGCGCTCGGTGTGACCTTTTGGTCCGTGGGCTAAAGTTCAGCTTACTTCTTGAGGAAACCGCCGTACTTGGCCGCAAACCGCGAAACACGGCCGCCGCGGTCCAGCAGGGTGGCGTTGCCGCCGGTCCAGGCCGGGTGGGTGGACGGGTCGATGTCCAGGTTCAGCGTCGCGCCCTCTTTCCCGTAGGTCGACCGGGTCTGGTAGGTCGTCCCGTCGGTCATCACCACGGTGATGAAGTGATAGTCGGGATGGCTGTCAGCTTTCATGGCGGCGCGTCCAAAACGGAAAACCCGCCGGGTCCGGCGGGAAGCGGGGGTCTATACACTCGCACCCCTTAGGGGGCAAGAGGGGAGAGGCCCAAAGCTCCCCCATGAGTCGCTCCCCAGGACCCCGATGACCGTCGCCGACGCCGAGCTTCCCCCCGAGGGCCGGCCCAGTTCCGGAGCGGTCCTGGCCGAGCAGATCCGGGAGGCCCGCCGCACCCGCCCGACCCGTCGCGACCTTAAGCCCCTTCGCGGGCTCGTGCCCTACATGCTGCGCCACAAGGGCGACGTGTTTCTGGCGGTGGTTTTCCTGCTTTTCGCCACCGGCACGACGCTGGGCATGACCCAGGCGGCCCAGCTTCTGGTGGACAAGGGGATCCAGAGCGGCGTGATCGGCGAGATCAAGCGCTGGTTCCTGGTGGCCGGCATGGTGGGCCTGGCGGCGGCCTTTTCCACAGCGCTGCGCTACTTCTACGTGACCAAGGTGGGCGAGCGGGTCATCGCCGACCTGCGCCAGGGCCTCTACGCCCACGTCCTCACCCTCGATCCCGCCTTTTTCCTGAAGATGCGCGTCGGCGAGGTGCTGTCGCGGATGACCACCGACATCGCCATCGTGGAGACTCTGATCAGTTCGTCGATCTCGATCGCGCTGCGCAACCTTCTGGGTCTGGTCGGATCGGTGACCATGCTGGCGCTGGTCTCCTTCAGGCTCACCGGCTGGGTGCTTCTGGTGGTGCCCGTCGTGCTCGTGCCGATGTTCCTGTTCGGGCAGATGGTGCGCCGCCTGACCATTCGCACCCAGGACAGCTTCGCCGGCGCCGTGGGCGTGGCGGGTGAAAGTCTCGACGCGCTCGAGACCGTGCAGGCTTTCAGCCGCGAGAAGAGTTCGGTGCGCCGTTTCGCCGAAGCGGTCGAAACCACCTTCGCGATTTCTGTCACCCGCATGCGCACCCGCGCGTTCATGACCGCCATCGTCATGAGCCTGATGTACGCCGGCATAGCCCTGGTCCTGTGGCTGGGCCTTCAGGCGGTGCTCATTCAGCACACCATGAGCCCAGGTCAGCTCGCTAAATTCTTCATGCTGTCGATCATCGCCGCCGGGTCGGTCGGCGCGCTGGGCGAGACCTGGGGCGATATTCAGAAAGCCGCCGGCGCCATGGAGCGCATCGACGAACTGATGGCGGCGCGTCCCACCATCGCCCCGCCCGCGCATCCGACGCCCATGCCCGAACCCGCGCGCGGCGAGGCGGTGTTCGACCATGTGACCTTCGCCTATCCCGGCCGCCCCGACCTTCCGGCCCTGCGCGACTTTTCGCTGAGCGTGCGTCCGGGCGAGACCGTCGCCCTGGTCGGTCCCTCCGGCGCGGGCAAGACCACCGTGTTCCGCCTGCTGCTGCGTTTCTTCGATCCGCAGGGGGGGATCGTCAGCATCGACGGCGTCGATCTGCGCGAGACCGATCCCACCGTGCTGCGCGAGCGCATGGCGCTGGTCGCGCAGGACGCGCCGCTGTTTTCCGGTTCGGCGCTGGAGAACGTGCGCTTCGGCCGCGAAGACGCCGACCTCGCCGCCGTGCGCGATGCGGCCGGCGAAGCCCAGGCGCTCGGTTTCATCGACGCCCTGCCCGAGGGGTTCAACACAGCGCTCGGCGAACGCGCGCGTTCGCTGTCCGGCGGCCAACGCCAGCGCCTGGCCATCGCGCGCGCCCTGGTGCGCAACGCGCCGATCCTGTTGCTGGACGAGGCGACGTCGGCGCTCGACGCGGAAAACGAACGTTTGGTGCAGACTGCGCTGGATCAGGCCATGACCGGCCGCACGACCCTGGTGATTGCGCACCGCCTCGCGACCGTGCTGCGCGCCGACCGCATCGTGGTGATGGACGAGGGCCGCGTGGTCGAAGAAGGCACCCACGCCTCCCTCGTCGCCGCCGGCGGCCTGTACGCAAGGCTCGCGGAACTGCAGTTCGAAACCGTCTAAAAGGTGCGGTTCACCGCGGCGCGGGCGATGCCGGGACAGTCACAGAAGACGCCGTCCACGCCGGCGGCGATCGCGGCCGCGATCTCGCCTTCCAGGTCGCCGTGATCGGACGGGTCCTTGCCCCAGCGAAAGGCGGGCGGCAGGAACATGTTTTCCGGGCGGTAGGTCCAGGCGTGCACCTGCAGGCCCGCCGCGTGGGCGCCGCCGCACAGGTCCCGCGTCACCAGCGCCTTCTCGACCCCGATCGCCTGGGCGTAGGCGGCGACGTCGCGCAGGCCTTTGGGCGTCAGCATCGCGCCGGCTTCGGCGATCAACTGGCCGCAGCGGGCGGCGATGAGGCCGCGGATGGCTTTCACCGCGTCCGGCTCGAAACACTCGACGATCACGGCTGCGTCGGCGCGGTCGAGATCGTGCTTGCGCAACACGTCGGCCAGGGCGTCCGGCATCGAATAGCCGAGGGTTGCGAAATAGGCCGGATGTTTCATCTCGACGTAGAGCCCGACCGGTCGGCCGCGTTGCTGCGTGGCGTCGCGGACGATGCCGATCAGCTCCTCGAGGGTGAGGATGTCGTCGAGGGTGTCCCAGCGGGTGTTTTGCGGACGCAGGTCGGGCAACCGTTCGCGGCAGCGCAGGGTCTTCAGCTCCGCCAGGGTGAAGTCCTCGGCGAACCAGCCCTCGACTTGGGGGCCGTCGATGGTCTTGCGGGTGCGGCGTTCAGCGAATTCGGGACGGCCGGAGATGTCGGTGGTGGCGCCGATTTCGTTTTCGTGGCGGACGATCAGTACGCCGTCCTTGGAAAACACCAAGTCGGGTTCGACGTAGTCGCAACGCTGCTGGATGGCGAGTTCATAGGCCGAGCGGGTGTGCTCGGGCCGTTCGCCCGAGGCGCCGCGGTGGGCGATGACGATGGGGCGCGTCACCGCACGCTCGCCTCAGCCGGGCGCGCCGGCTGCACGCAGGCGTTCCAGCAGCGGCGCGTGCAGGTCGACGTTGGCGGCGCAGATCGAGGCGCCGGTTTGCGGGTCGCTATCGTGTTCGATGCCGGTGACCATGCCGCCGGCTTCCTGCACGATGATGATGCCGGCGCTGACGTCCCACGGGTTCAGGTTGCGCTCCCAATAGCCGTCGTAGCGCCCGCAAGCGACCCAGGCGAGGTCGAGCGCGGCGGAGCCCAGGCGCCGCACGCCGGCGACGCGTTGGGTCAGCTGGTGCAGCTCCTTGAAGTACTGTGCGTGGCCCGGGCGGCCGACGAAGGGCGCGCCCATGCCGATCAGCGAATCTTCCAGCCGGTTGCGGCCGGTGGCGCGGATGCGCGTGTCGTTCAGGAACGCGCCCTTGCCGTGCTCGGCCCAGAACAGCTCGTTCAGGATCGGATTGAAGGTCACGCCCGCGACGATCTTTCCGTCGCGCTTCAGGGCGATGTTCACCGCGAAGTGCGGCATGCCGTGCATGAAATTGGTGGTGCCGTCGATCGGGTCGACGATCCAGGTGTGGGTCTTGTCGGTGCCCTCGACCATGCCGCGCTCTTCACCCAGGAAGCCGTAGCCCGGGCGTCCTTCGGTGAGCATTTCGAACAGGGTCTGTTCCGCTTTCAGGTCGGCCGACGTGACGAAGTCGCCGGGGCCCTTCTTGGACACCTGCAGCGCCTGCACCTCGCCGAAGTCGCGCGCCATCGGACGCCCCGCCTTGCGCGCGGCGTTGATCATGATCTGCAGCAGGGCTGAGGGCTGGCTCAAGGGTTGCGTCCTTTGGCGGGGATCAATCCGCGCGCCGGACGTACTCGCCGGTGGTGGTGTCGACAATGATCCGCTCGCCGGCGGACATGTACGGCGGGATCATGACGCGCAGACCGTTGGACGCGGTCGAGGGCTTGTACGAGCTCGACGCGGTCTGGCCCTTCACGGTGGGTTCGGTTTCGGCGACTTCGACCACGACCTGTTCGGGCAGGGTGAGGCCGATCGGGCGCTCCTCGTGGAACTCGATGGTCACTTCCATGCCGTCCTGCAGGTAGGGGATGCGCTCTTCGCCGACCCATTCCTTTTGCAGTTCGATCTGCTCGTAGGTGGCCTTGTCCATGAACACCAGCGTGTCGCCGCCGTCGTAGAGATAGGTGAAGTCCTTCTGGTCCAGGCGGACGCGCTCGACCGTGTCTTCCGAGCGGAAGCGTTCGTTCAGCTTGGAGCCGGTGATCAGGTTCTTCATCTCGACCTGGGCGAAGGCGCCGCCCTTGCCGGGCTTCACGTGGGCGGTCTTGACCGCGACCCACAGGCCGCCGTCGTGCTGGAGCACCATGCCGGGCTTGATGGTGTTGCCGTTGATTTTCATGACTTGTCCGGAATGGGGGGAAGGGCTCGAAATCGGGCGCGGAACCTATAGGCGCGCCTTGGCCGTGGCAAGGCAGCGCCGGGTGCGGCCGAAAGTCGGGCCCGCGCTTGACCCCGGCCCCGGCGCGGGCCAAGCCCCGCCCCCGATGGCCACGCCCGCTCCAGACTGCCGCCCTTATCTGATCACCCCGCCGCGGATCGCGGACCTGGCGGGGTTCGCCCGCGATCTGGAGGCGGCCCTGTCGGCCGGGCGGGTGGCGGCGCTGCAGATCCGGCTGAAGGACGTCCCGGACGCGACGGTGGCCGAGGCGGTGAAGGCCCTGGCGCCGCTGGCGCGCGCCCACGACGTGGCGGTGATCCTGAACGACGATCCCGCCCTGGCGGCCCGGCTGGGCTGCGACGGGGTGCATGTGGGCCAGGGCGACGCCCCCTACGCCGAGGCCAGGCGGGCGATGGGGCCCGGCGCGATGGTGGGCGTGACCTGCCACGACAGCCGCCACCTGGCCATGGAGGCCGCCGAGGCCGGGGCGGACTATGTGGCCTTCGGGGCCTTTTTCCCAACGACCACCAAGGACGCCTCGACCCGCGCCGAGCCGGAAATCCTGACCATCTGGCAGGAAACCATGGAGGTCCCCTGCGTCGCCATCGGCGGCATCACGCCGGAAAACGCGGCCGACCTGGCCGCCGCGGGGGCGGACTTCCTGGCGGTGAGTGCTGCGGTCTGGACCTGGCCGCAAGGCCCGCGTGCGGCGGTCGAGGCGCTGAACGCGGCGATTAACCAAGGCCTCGCCCGGCGAAGCTAAAAACCAAAGCGATTCAGCCGAAATTAGGAACCTGCGGGTTCTAATGCGGAAACCAAACGGCCGTGCTGTCGCGGCGGAGCGGACGAATCCCATGGCGGAAACGCTGGGCATGCAGACGATCGGAGCGCTCGAGCCGGGCGAACTGGGTGCGGACATGCGCCCGGATCGCTCCGAGCTGTCTTCCGCGCGCGTGGTCGGCAGTCTGATCGCCGCCATGCTGGTCGGCGTGCTGACCGTGGTCGCCGTGGAGGTCTCGCGTTCGGTCGGCCCCATCGCCGCCGTGTGGCCCGCGTCGGGCGTCGCCGTGGTCGGCTGGCTGAAGGGCCCACGCAGCGGCCGCTTCGACGCGGCCTACGCCATGTTCGTGGCCGCGGCCTACGCCATCGCCGGCCTGCTGGTCGGCAATACGCCGATCAGGGCGTTGATGTTCACCTTCGCCTCGGTGCTCGAAGCCGCGCTCTGCGTCTATCTGATGCGCCGCTTCATGCCGAAGCTCGAGCTGTCGAACCTGAACAGCGTCATCAAGTTCCTGCTGTTCGTTCCCGCGGTCGCCAGCTTGCCGTCGGCCCTGTTCGCCGGCGCCGTGACCCAGATGACCGGCTCGTCGGATTTTCTGACCGTGGCGCCGACCTGGTGGTTCGGCCATTCGCTCGGCATCGCGGTGGTCACGCCCTTCGGTCTTGCGCTCACCTCGGAGCGTCTTCGCGTCTATCGCCAGCCTCTGCGCGCGGTCGAGGCGATCGCCACGCTCGGCGCGATCGTCGCGATCTCCGCGGTCGTGTTCTTCCAGCACGACATGCCGATCGGCTTTCTGGTCACCCCGTTCCTGCTGCTCGCCGCCGTGCGCCATCGCATGCTGGGCGCCGGCACCGCGGTGCTGATCATTTCGACCGCCGCGATCCTGGGGGTGATTTCCAACCAGGGCCCGACGCACATCATGACCGCCGCCGACTTTGCGACCAAGGTGCGGCTGATGCAGCTCTACTGCATCTTCGGCTGTCTGCCGGCCCTGCCGATCGCGGCCCTGCTGGACGAACGCGACAACCTCGCCGAAGCCGCGCGTCGCGGCCAGGCGAAGGCCGAGGAGGCCAGCGCCGGCAAGTCGCGCCTGCTCGCCAACGTCAGCCACGAGATCAAGAGCCCGGTCGCCGGCATCATCGGCATCGGCGAGCTTTGGGCGTCGGGCAAGCTCGGCCCGGTGTCGTCCACCCAAGAAGAGATGGCCGCCATGCTGGTGCGCACCGCGCGCCAGGTGGAGGCGCTGGCCTACGACCTGCTCGACGTGTCGCATGCAGAGGCCGGTACGGTGGCGGTGAAACTGCAGCCGGTCGACCTGGAGGCGGTGCTCGAGGACGTGCGCCGCTCGGTGGCGGTGAAGCCCGAAGCCCACGGCGTCGAGTGGCTGGTCGAGGGCCGCGGCGAGAAGATGACCGCCATGGCCGACTCCGTGCGCGTGGTGCAGATCGTCACCAACCTGGTGACCAATGCGGTGAAGTACGGCGCCGCGGGCAAGGTCATCCGCCTGAAACTGTCGCGCCCGGCCATCGACCGCGTGCGGCTCGAGGTAGAAGATCACGGCCCCGGCATTCCGCTGGCGAAACAGAGCGAGCTGTTCGAGCCCTTCAACCGTCTCGGCATGGAAAAGACCACCACCGAAGGCCACGGCATCGGCCTCGCCCTCGCACGCCGTCTGGCCGAACTGCAGGGCGGCCTGATCGGCTTCCAAAGCGCGCCGGGCCAAGGCTCGCGCTTCTGGCTGGAACTCCCCGCCGCCAAGAAATGATCCCGGCGGCGATAGCCGCCGAAGCAAGAAAACCGCAGAGATCGCGGAGGAAGATAAAGCCGCGAAGATCGCGGAGCGGTCGCGTTCGTGGCCGCCCGCAGGGCTTTCTAAGCTAAGGCTTTTGAGAGGGTCGCTTCGCGACAAGCGCTGCCCTCTCTGCGCTCTCCGCGGCTTTCTCTTTCTCTGCGATCTCTGCGGTAATTTCTTTACTGGCGCCTCGCGCACGGATGCTGGATTAGCGCCGCGACAGGCGTATAAGGCGCCCATCCGAGTCGGCGTTTCGTCGGCTGTCAGCTGCGGGGGCGTCGATCCATGCCTCGAGGCGCGATGCGTCGGACGCCGTTCAAGGCGGCGTGTTCCGTGGCGGTGGTGTTGTCTGCGCTCTTGCTGAGCGGATGCGGCAACGGCGTGCTCAATCCTGCCGGACCGGTCGGACGCGATGACGCGCAGATTCTGATCGACTCGACGCTGATCATGCTGGCGATCGTCGTGCCGACGATCCTGTTGGCGTTCTGGATGGCGTGGCGTTACCGGGCCTCGAACACCAAGGCCGAGTATCTGCCGAACTGGGACTATTCCGGCCGCATCGAAGCGGTGGTGTGGGCGATCCCGATCCTGACCATCATGCTGATCGGCGGCGTGATCTGGATTGGCTCCTACCGGCTCGATCCGTTCAGGCCGCTGCCGTCGAAGACGCCGGCGCTGGAAGTCCAGGTGGTGTCGCTGGATTGGAAGTGGCTGTTCATCTATCCGCAGCAGGGCGTGGCCACGGTCAATCAGCTGGTCGTGCCGGCGGGGTCGCCGGTGCACTTCTCGATCACCTCGGCCAGCGTGTTCAACACCTTCTTCGTCCCGCGCCTGGGGTCGATGATCTACGCCATGCCCGGGATGGTGTCGCAGCTCTATCTGCAGGCCGATCGGCCACAGGTTTTGATGGGCGAGTCGGCGCAGTTCAGCGGCGACGGTTTCTCCGACATGCAGTTCCAGGTGAAGAGCGTGACCCCCGCCGATTTCGCCGCCTGGACGCAAAGCACGAAAGCCCAGGGACCGATGCTGGACGAAACCGCCTATCGCGGCCTGATGCAACAGAGCGCCCATGTGACGCCCTTCAGCTACCGCGGCGTCGATCCGCAGTTGTTCCAGGCCATCACGACGCAGAAGATCGAACCGGGCCCGGGCCCCGCGCCGCAGGCCGCGGCGCACACCGGGCGCGAAGCCCCCGCCGGAGGGCGTTTCTGATGTTCGGCAAGCTCGACTGGTCGGCCATTCCCTTTGACCAGCCTATCCCCCTGATCACGTCGCTGCTGATCGTCGTGGTCATGCTGGGCGTGCTGATCCTGATCACGCTGAAGGGCTGGTGGCCCTATCTGTGGGGCGAGTGGATCACCAGCGTCGATCACAAGCGCATCGGGGTTATGTACTGCCTGCTCGGCATCGTGATGCTGATCCGCGGTTTCGCCGACGCGATCATGATGCGCACCCAGCAGGCGGTGGCGATCAACGGGCCGGGCTATCTGCCGCCGGACCACTACGACCAGATCTTCACCGCCCACGGCACGATCATGATCCTGTTCGGCGCCATGCCGCTGGTCATAGGGATCATGAACTTCCTGGTGCCGCTGCAGCTCGGCGTGCGCGACGTGGCGTTTCCAACCTTCAATTCCGTGGGCTTCTGGCTGACCGCCAGCGGCGCCCTGCTGGTCAATGTGTCGCTGTTCATCGGTGAGTTCGCGCGCACCGGCTGGCTGCCCTATCCGCCGCTGAGCGAGGCGACCTATACGCCCGGGGTCGGCGTCGACTACTATTTGTGGGCGGTGCAGATATCCGGGGTCGGGACGCTGATCACCGGGATAAACATCGTCACCACCATCCTGAAGATGCGCTGTCCGGGCATGAGCTATCTGCGCATGCCGATCTTCTGCTGGACCGCGCTGGCGTCGTGTCTGCTGATCGTGGCGGTGTTTCCGATCCTGACCGCGACCCTGGCCATGCTGACCCTCGACCGGTATCTGGGCTGGCACTATTTCACCAACACCTTGGGCGGCAACCCGATGATGTTCGTGAACCTGATCTGGGCCTGGGGGCATCCGGAGGTTTACATTCTGGTGCTGCCGGCCTTCGGCATCTTCTCCGAGATCTTCCCGACCTTTTCCGGTAAGCCGCTGTTCGGTTACCGGTCTATGGTGGCGGCGACCCTGTTCATCTGCATCATCTCGATGATGGTGTGGCTGCATCACTTCTTCACCATGGGCGCGGGCGCGGCGGTCAACACCTTCTTCGGCATTTCCTCGAGCATCATCGCCGTGGGCACCGGGGTGAAGGTCTACAACTGGATCTTCACCATGTACGGCGGGCGCGTGCGGTTCGACACGCCGATGCTGTGGTCCATGGGCTTCATCTTCACCTTCTGCATCGGCGGCCTGACCGGCGTGCTGCTGGCTATACCGCCGGCGGACTTTCTTACCCACAACTCGATGTTCCTGGTGGCGCACTTCCACAATGTGATCGTGGGCGGGGTGGTGTTCGGGGTCTTCGCCGGTATCGAATTCTGGTTTCCCAAGGCGTTCGGCTTTCGCCTGCACCCGCGCTGGGGCAAGGCCGCCTTCTGGCTCGCCTTCGTGGGCTTTTGGGTGACTTTCACGCCGCTCTACATCCTGGGTCTCGAGGGCATGACCCGGCGCTTACAGCACATCAACATCGTGGCCTGGACGCCGTGGCTCTATGTGTCGGTGGCCGGCGTGGGCATTCTGATCCTCGGCGTCATCGCCCAGGTGATCCAGCTGGTGGTCAGCATCCGCGATCGCGACAAGCTGCGCGACGTGACCGGCGATCCGTGGGACGGCCGCTCACTGGAATGGGCCACGCCGTCGCCGCCGCCGTTCTTCAACTTTGCGGTCATGCCCAACGTCGAGGGCGAAGAAGCCTACTGGGGCATCAAGCTGCGCGCGGTGGAGACGCAACAACTGTCCCCGCAGCCGGACTATCAGCCGATCGAGATGCCGGTGAACTCGCCGGTCGGCATCTACACCGCCTTCTTCGCCTTCGTGTTCGGCTTTGCGATGATCTGGCACATCTGGTGGCTGGCGATCTTAGCGTTCGTCGCCGCCTATGCCGGGTTCGTGGTGTTCGCCTGGCGCGACGTGCACGAGTTCCACGTGCCGGCGGAAGAGGTGGCCAGGGTCGACCAGGCGCGGCGCGAAGCGCGCACCGCCTTGCTCGCGCGCATGGCTGAACAGGGCGCGCTGCCATGAGCGACACGCCCCTACCCGCCAGCGTCGAGACCATCCGCCGCGTCCGTGCGGATCCGCGCCTGGGCCGCCGCGGCCACGGTTCGGAGGGGCCGGCCAAGGGCGCGGGCCACGGCGACACCGGACCCGCCAGCAAGCGGATCATCGTCGGCTACGGCTTCTGGATCTTCCTGCTCAGCGACATCGTGATGTTCTCGTGCTTCTTCGCCGCCTTCGCGGTGCAGAGCCACGCGACCGCGGGCGGTCCGACCATGGCGCAGATCGTCGAGACGCCGCGCGTGGCGCTGGAAACCGCGGCGCTGCTGTTGTCGAGTTACACCTGCGGCCTGTCGTTCGCGGCCACCAACGCCAGGAGCAAGCTGTGGACCCAGGTGTTCCTGCTGGCCACCGGTCTGCTGGGCCTGGCTTTCGTCGGCATGGAGCTGCAGGAGTTCATCGGCCTCGCGGCGCGCGGTTTCACCCCGCAGCGCAGCGGCATGCTCACCGCCTTCTTCGGTCTGGTGGGCCTGCACGGCGTGCACGTGTCGCTGGCGGGCCTGTGGCTGCTCACCATGATGGCGCAGGTGCAGCTGAAGGGTTTCCGGCCCGAGATCATTCACCGGCTGATCTGCTTCAACCTGTTCTGGCACGCGCTGGATATCGTCTGGATCGGCATCTTCACCATCGTCTATCTGATGGGAGGTCTCACATGAGCCATTCCGACACCGATCCGAACCTGCATTCGGAAGATCGGGACCATCGCGAGGATCACGCGCCGGGCGACGAGCCCGAGGAAAGCGCCGGCCACTGGATTCTGAACGCCAACCTGGGCCTGGGCCTGTCGATCCTGTTGACGGTCACCGCATTCGTGCTCGCGGCGACGCACCTGGTCTACGCCCCGTCGATCCCGGTGGCGTTGCTGGTGCTCGCCATCGCCCAGATGGGCGTGCACCTGGTGTTTTTCCTGCACGTCACCACCGGCCCCGACAACACCAACAACGTCCTGGCGCTGGCCTTCGGCATCCTTGTGGTCTTCCTGCTCGTCGTCGGCTCCATCTGGATCATGGCCCACCTCAGCCACAACATGATGCCGATGCCGCCCGATCAAATGCAGTCGATGCAGCAATAAGAACTGGCCACGAAAAACACGAAAGCACGAACGGGTCCGTGCGTGCCGCGAAGCGGCAAAAAGAAAGAATGAACCACGGAAAACACGGAAAGCACGGAAAGGCGTGAGCGAGTCCGTGTTTTCCGTGGTCAATAAAAGCTTGGCCCGCTACGCGAGGAAAAGCGCGTTCGTGCTTTTCGTGTTTTTCGTCGCCAATCTTCTCTTGCTTACGCCGCGACCATTTCCAGCGACTTCTGCCACTGCCCCAGCGAGGCAAGGCCGTTCATGTGGGCGCGGTGGGCGAAGGCGTGTTGGGCGGCGCTGACGTTTTCCTTGCGGCCGGCCCAGGCCTTTTGCGGCGCGGCCTGCAGGGCGCGGCCGTATGAGAAGGTCATCTTCCACGGGAAGCCGCCGATGCGGTTCATGGCGTCGAGGTGCGCGGTGGCTTCTTCGTCGGACTGGCCGCCCGACAGATAGGCGATGCCCGGCACCGCCGACGGCACCGTGGCTTTCAGCGCCGCGATGGTGCGCTCGGCCACTTCCTCGACCGAGGCCTTGTGGCCGCAGCCCTTGCCGCAGACCACCATGTTCGGTTTCAGCACGATGCCTTCCAGCGCCACGCGCTGTTCGAACAGTTCCTCGAACACGCTGTGCAGCACCAGGCGGGTGACCTGGTCGCAGCGTTCGATGTGGTGCGAGCCGTCCATCAGAACTTCCGGCTCGACGATCGGCACGATGTCGTTAGCCTGGCACAGCGACGCATAGCGGGCGAGCGCGTGCGCATTGGCCTTGATCGAGCCCCAGGTCGGGATGCCTTCGCCTATGTCGATCACCGCGCGCCACTTGGCGAAGCGCGCGCCCCGTTCGTGGTACTTGGCTAACCGTGCGCCGAGACCATCGAGGCCCTCGGTGATGTATTCGCCCGGGAAGCCCGGCATGGCGTGGGCGCCCTTGTCGACCTTGATGCCGGGGATGGCGTCGACGCGGCGGATCAGCTCGACCAGCGGGGTGCCGTCGGCGGCGTCCTGCCAGATGGTCTCATCGTAGAGGATCACGCCCGAGACGTGCTTCATGGCCTCGGCGGCGCGGAACATCAGCTCGCGATAGTCGCGGCGATTGTCCTCGGTGTTCTCGACCCCGATCGCGTCGAAGCGCTTCTTGATGGTGCCGGTCGATTCGTCGGCGGCCAGGATTCCCCGGCCCGGCGCCACCATGGCTTCCGCCACGGCGTTAAGCCCCTGCAGATTCATTGTCGTCCCTGTGCTCAGCGATAGTTTTTTGTATTTGGCGGCAGTTTAGCGAGACGCGTCAGTGCCCGCCAGACCGATCCTCCCCCGCGCGCAGCGCGTAGGGGAGGTGGCGGCCGTAGGCCGACGGAGGGGCCAGCGCCGACGGCGAGGGACTAGCGAGGGTAGGGGCGCAAACCTTCCGGCGTCGCGCCGGCCCCTCCACCGCCTCCGGCGGTCCCCCTCCCCTGCGGCCTTCGGCCGGGGGAGGATCTTTTTGCTTCAGGCGTTAAGCGCTTCCACGCCCGGCAAAGCCTTGCCCTCCATCCATTCCAGGAAGGCGCCCCCGGCGGTGGAGACGAAGGTGAAGTCGCCCGCGACCCCCGCGTGGTTCAGGGCCGCGACCGTGTCGCCGCCGCCGGCGACGGCGATCAGGCGGCCGGCCTTGGCCAGCCCGGCCGCGTGGCGGGCCGCCTCGACCGTGGCCTTATCGAAGGGCGGGACCTCGAACACGCCGAGCGGGCCGTTCCAGATCAGGGTGGCCGAGCGGTCCATGGCGGCCAGCAGGCACTCCACCGACTGGGGGCCGGCGTCGAGGATGCGGTCGTCGGCTTTCACGGCGTCCAACGGACGGACGTGGGATTGCGCGCCGGGCTTCACTTCGGTCGCGACAACCACGTCGACCGGCAGCAGCAGTTCGCAGCCCTTGCTCTTGGCTTCCGCCATGATGGCGCGCGCGGTGTCGGCGAGATCCTTTTCGCAGAGCGAGGCGCCGACGTCGTGGCCCTGGGCGAACAGGAAGGTGTTGGCCATGCCGCCGCCGATCGCCAGCGCATCGAGCTTGCCGACGAGGTTCTGCAACAGATCGAGTTTGGTCGATACCTTCGAGCCGCCAACGATGCCGAGCACCGGCCGTTTCGGGTTGCCCAGCGCCGCGTCGAGCGCGTCGAGTTCACGCCGCATGCTTTCACCGGCGTAGGCGGGCAGCAGGCGCGCCACGCCTTCGGTCGACGCATGCGCGCGGTGGGCGGCGGAGAAGGCGTCGTTCACATAGAGATCGCCGAGGTCGGCCAGCTGTCGCGCGAAGGCCGGATCGTTCTTCTCTTCGCCCTTGTGGAAGCGCAAATTTTCCAGCAGCACCACGCCGCCCGCAGGCGTGTCGGCGATCACCTGTTTCGCCGCGTCACCCACGCAGTCGTCGGCGAAGCGCACCGGCGCCCCGAGCAATTTCTCCAGCGGTTCGACCACAGGCTTCAACGACATCGACGGCACGCGCTCACCCTTGGGCCGGTCGAAGTGGGCCAGCAGCACCACCTTGGCGCCCTGGTCACGCAGCTTGGCGATGGTCGGCAGCGCCGCGCGCAGACGCGTGTCATCGCTGACCCGCCCGTCCTGCATCGGCACGTTGAAATCTACGCGGACGAGAGCGGTCTTACCGGCGGCGTTGGCGTCGTCGAGGGTGCGGAAGCTCATCGGCTCAGAGCATCGTCGCCATGTGCAGCGCGGTGTCGGCCATGCGGGTGGAGAAGCCCCACTCGTTGTCGTACCAGCTCAGCACGCGCGCCAGCTTGCCCTCGATGACCTGGGTCTGGGGCAGGGCGAAGGTCGAGCTTGCGGCGATGTGATTGATGTCGATGGACACGATCGGGTCCTTGGTCACCGCCAGCACGCCCTTGAGCGGTCCGCTCTGCGCCGCCTTGGTCATGGCGTCGTTGATCTCGTCCTTGGTCACGTCGCGCGACGGCGTGATCACCAGGTCCACCACCGACACGTTCGGCGTCGGCACGCGGATCGACGAGCCGTCGAGCTTGCCCTTCAGTTCCGGCAGCACCAGGCCCACGGCCTTGGCGGCGCCGGTCGAGGTCGGGATCATCGACACCGCTGCGGCGCGGGCGCGGTAGAGGTCCTTGTGTAGCTGGTCCAGCGACGGCTGGTCGTTGGTGTAGCTGTGGATGGTGGTCATGTAGCCGCGCTCGATGCCGCACAGCTCATTCAACACCTTGGCCACCGGCGCCAGACAGTTGGTCGTGCACGAGGCGTTGGAGACGACCGTGTCGCCGGCGCCCAGGGTCTCGTGGTTCACGCCGAAGACGATGGTCTTGTCGGCGCCGTCGCAGGGCGCCGAGACCAGCACCCGCTTGGCGCCGGCTTCCAGGTGGGCGGCCGCCTTGTCGCGGGTGGTGAAGATGCCGGTGCACTCGAGCGCGATGTCGACGCCCAGGTCCTTGTGCGGCAGCTCGGCCGGGTTGCGGATGGCGGTGACGCGCATCTTGCCCAGGCCCACGTCCATCCAGTCTTCACCGGTGGTCACCGTACCGGGGAAGCGGCCGTGCACGCTGTCGTAGCGCAGCAGGTGGGCGTTGGTCTCCACCGGCCCCAGGTCGTTGATCGCCACCACCTCGATATCGCGGCGGGCGTGCTCGACGATCGAGCGGAGCACCAGCCGGCCGATGCGGCCAAAACCGTTGATGGCGACGCGGAGAGCCATGGAGGAGGGTCCTTTTGGTCAAGGCGGGGAGGCGGCGGGAGAGGCCGCGAAAGGTGGCGCGCGTTTCGCCCTAGGGGGCGCGATAGTCAACCCCTGGCGGGGGTCACGATGGGTTTCGGATTGCGCGGGGCCAGGGCTTATCCAATGCCCATCCAATATCTGCCGTCACCCCGGCCTTGTGCCGGGGCCCAGGCGTCCGCTGGCTGTTAGGTCTGTGTGAGCGCTTGCGCGAACCATCTGCCCGAAGCGCCGGGACACCAACCCTGGGCCCCGGGACAAGCCCGGGGTGACGGAGAATGGGGAGCGGGCCGGGGGAGGTCCTAGTGCCGGCCGCAGCGGCAGCCGTAGGGCTTGATGTACTCGTTGAAGTACTCTTTGCCGTAGTTGTAGGTGATCTCGTCGCCGGCCTTGATGTTGCGGATGGCGGTGATGAACACGCGGTTCTTGAAGATGTCGCTCTCAGCGTTCGGCCGGCAGCCGTGGTTGATGTAACGCGCCTTGTTGTCGCGCGCCGAGCCGTCGATGGTCTTGCCGCGGTTGACCGCGAACAGGTAGCGCGAGTTGATGTCGTCCGCCTCTTTGTTCGAGAGCAGCGGGCCGGTGTATTCGATGATGCAGGTCCCCTTCTTGATGTCCTCGCCGGCGAACAGGCCGAGCCCGGCGCTCGCGCGCTTCACCTTCAGCTTGAGGCCTTCTTGGGGGACGAATTTGGGCATGGACGACACCGGTTCGGGGGAGGAAGCCGCGCCCTATGCCATTGCTCGCGGCGCCTGTGAAGCGCTTCAGCGTCGCAATCGGTTCAAAGCGCCAGTTCCAGATAGACCAGGCCCGGCGTCGGATTGGCGTTGTAGGGCGCGATCGGGGTGAAGCCGAGGTCGGCGTAGAGCGCCCGCGCCGCCGTCATGGCCTCGAAGGTGTCGAGCCGCATGGCCCTGAACCCGAGCCTTCGCGCCTCCCCGATCAGCGCCTGGGCCAGCCGCCGCCCGAAGCCGCGGCCCTGGGTCTGTGGCCGCACATAGAGCCGCTTCATCTCGCAGGCGCCGTCTCCCAGGTCGTGCAAGGCGATGCAGCCGACCGCTTCGCCGTCTTCCGTGCGGGCCACGAACAGGGCGCCGTGCGGCGGGGCATATTCACCCGGCAGTCCCGCCAGTTCCGCGTCGACGTTCTGGAAACAGCGGTCGCGCACGTCCAGCGTCTCGGCGTACTCGGCGATCAGGGCGCGCACGGCGTCGAGGTCGTGGTCGGGATCGAAGGCGGTGACGGCGTCGCTCATGGGCCGACGTCTAGCACGGGTCGGGCGGATTTAGGATTGTCCACGAACCACACGAACCACACGAACAAGGAAAGAACGGTTGCGGCGCTTTGCGCCGCTTTCGAGGAACAAATGCCGCTGCGCCAAGAGGTTGGCGTTCGTGTGGTTCGTGTGGTTCGTGGACAAATATTCTTCGCTTCAGGTCTCGCGAGGCCTGACCTTCGACGCGGCGTCGGTGGCGCGGGTGCGGGCTTCTTCGACGGTCGAGGCGCGGGCGAGGGCGACGCCCATGCGGCGGCGGCGGAAGGCTTGCGGCTTACCGAACAGGCGCAGGTCGGCGCCGGGGACGCGGAGCGCGTCCGGCACGCCCTCGTAGGTGGGCGCGCAACAGTCGAAGCCGCCGTAGATGACCGCGCTGGCGCCCGGCTCGCGGTGGGCGGGGTCGGCGGGCAAACCCAGGATGGCGCGGGCGTGCAGGGCGAACTCGGAGAAGTACTGGGTGATCAGGGTGACCAGGCCGGTATCGTGGGGGCGGGGGCTGACTTCGGAGAACCAGACCTCGTCGCCGCGCACGAACAGCTCCACGCCGAAGATGCCGAGGCCGCCCAGCGCGCCGGTGACGGTGGCGGCGATGCGTTTGGCCTCGTCCAGCGCTTTCGGCGACATCGGCTGCGGCTGCCAGCTCTCGACGTAGTCGCCCTTCACCTGGCGGTGGCCGATGGGGGCGCAGAACTGGGTGATGATTTCTCCGGACGCGTCGCGCGAGCGCACGGTCAGGAGCGTGACCTCGAAGTCGAAGACGATGCGCTCTTCCACGATCACCCGCGCTTCGGCGACGCGGCCGCCTTCGAGGGCGTAGAACCACGCGGCTTCGATGTCGTCTTCGTTTTCGACGTAGCTCTGGCCCTTGCCGGAGGACGACATCACCGGTTTCACGAAGCAGGGAAAGCCGGCGACCGTGCGCGCCGCTTCCGCCAGCTCTTCGAGGGAGTGGGCGAAGGCGTATTTCGAGGTCGGCAGGCCGAGCTCTTCCCCCGCCAGTCTGCGGATGCCCTCGCGGTTCATGGTCAGCTGCGCCGCGCGCGCCGTGGGGATGACGGTGGCCAGGCCTTCGGCCTCGATGCGCACCAGTTCGTCGGTGGCGATGGCTTCCAGTTCCGGCACGATCAGGTGGGGCCGCTCTTTTTCGACGATGGCGCGCAGCGCCCGGCCGTCGGTCATGTCGATGACGTGGGCGCGGTGGGCGACCTGATGGGCGGGCGCGTCGGGATAGCGGTCGACGGCGATCACCTCGACGCCCAGCCGCTGCAGCTCGATCGCCACTTCCTTGCCGAGCTCGCCGGACCCCAGCAGCATCACCCGCGTCGCATTCGGCGTGAGCGGCGTGCCGAGCCGCATCAGAGCTTGGCCTTGGCGGCGGCGACCACATGGTCGGGGGTGATGCCGAACTCCTGATAGAGCTTTTCCGCCGGCGCGCTGGCGCCGAAGCTCTTCATGCCGACGAAGGCGCCGTCCTCGCCGATGAATTTCTCCCAGCCGAAGCGCACGGCCGCTTCCACCGCGACGCGCACCGGTGCGTGGCCGATGGTCTTTTCGCGATAAGCGGCGGGCTGGGCGTCGAACAGCTCCCAGCAGGGGGTGGAAACCACGCGGGTTGCAACGCCCTCGGCTTCGAGCTTTTCGGCGGCCTTCACCGCGATGGCGACCTCCGTGCCCGACGCGAAGATCGTCACCTTTGCCTCGCCCGAGGCGGCGCGCAGTTCGTAGGCGCCGCGGGCCGACAGGTTTTCGCTGGCGCTTTCGGTGCGCACCGCGGGCGTCTTCTGCCGCGACAGGGCCAGCACCGAGGGCGTGGTCTGATGCTGCAGGGCACAGCGCCAGGACTCCAGCGTCTCCACCGTGTCGGCGGGGCGGAAGACCAGCAGGTTCGGGATCGCGCGCAGGGCGGCGACGTGTTCCACCGGCTGGTGGGTGGGGCCGTCTTCGCCGAGGCCGATGGAGTCGTGGGTCATCACGTGGATCACGCGCACGCCCATCAGGGCGCCCAGACGGATCGCCGGGCGGCTGTAGTCGGAGAACACCAGAAAGGTGCCGGCGTAGGGAATGATCCCGCCGTGCAGCGCCAGGCCGTTCATCGCCGCGGCCATGCCGAACTCGCGCACGCCGTAGTTCACGTAACGGCCCGCATAGTCGGGCGCGTCAAAGGTCGCCGTGCCCTTGACGAAGGTGTTGTTCGAGCCGGTCAGGTCCGCCGAACCGCCGAGCAGTTCCGGGATGACGCCGAACAGTTGATCAAGTGCGGCGCCGGAGGACACGCGCGTGGCTTGCGCGGTCTTGGCCTCGGTGTGTTGTGCAATGGCGGCGTCCAGCGCTGCGAACTGCGCCGGCGTGATCTCGCCCTTCATCGCGGTGTTGAACTCACCCGATTTCGGTGAGGCCGCCAGCGCGGCTTCCCACTTGCGGCGCACCGACTTGCCGCGGCGGCCGACCTTCAGCCACGCCTTCGCAACGTCCTCGGGCGTGTGGAACGGCGCCGACGTCCAGCCCAGCTTTTCGCGCGTGGCGGCGACTTCGGCGGCGCCGAGGGCTGCGCCATGGGTCTTGTGCGAGCCTTCCATGGTTGCGGCGCCCTTGCCGATCTTGGTGGCGCACGCAATCATCGTGGGACGATCCTGCTTGGTCGCCCAGGCGAGCGCGCGGCGGATCGCTGCGTGATCGTGGCCGTCGATGCGCTTCACCGCCCAGCCGAACGCCTTGAAGCGCGCGAGCTGGTCGCCGGTTTCCGACAGGGCGAGACGGCCGTCGATAGTGACGTCGTTGTCGTCCCACAGCACCGTCAGCTTCGACAGCTTCAGCCGGCCCGCGAGCGCGATGGCTTCGTGGCTGATGCCTTCCATCAGACAACCGTCGCCGGCGACGACCCAGGTGCGGTGATCGACGAGATCGCCGCCGAAGCGCGCGGCGAGGTGGCGTTCCGCCATCGCCATGCCGACCGCGGTGGCGAAGCCTTGGCCCAGCGGTCCGGTGGTGGTCTCCACGCCGGGCGTGTGGCCGTACTCGGGGTGGCCCGGCGTCTTGGAACCCCACTGGCGGAAATTCTCGATCTCCTCCCGCGTCACGCCCTTGTACCCGGTCAGGTGCAAGAGCGCGTAGAGCAGCATCGAGCCGTGGCCGGCGGACAGGACGAAACGGTCCCGGTCGGGCCAGTTGGGCGCTCCGGCGTCGAACTTCAGGAAGCGCGAGAACAGGACGGTCGCCACGTCGGCCATGCCCATCGGCATGCCCGGGTGGCCGGAATTGGCCTTTTCCACCGCCTCGGCGGCCAGCACGCGAATCGCGTTGGCCATCTTGTCCTGCAAGGCCTGGGCGGCGCTCGCCGAGGTATCGGCGCGAGGGGAATCGAGCGTCGCCGCTTCCATGAAAAGACTCCGAATGCAGACGGAAAGGATCGCGGGGCGCTTTACCTGACGCGCGCGCCGCGTTCTATACGGATTCGCGACAGGACTGCGGCGGAGGCCCGATGGCCGGCGAAACCCCGGATATGACCCAGGCGACGGATCGCCTGGACAAGGCCGTCACCGCCCTCGAGGGCCGCATGCGCGCGCTCAAGTCGAAGGCGGAAGCGCACGCGCCCGACCCCGGGGACGACCTGTTTTCCGCACGGCCCTCGGCCGGTCAGGCCGAGCTCGACGCCTACGGCAAGGCGCTCCAGGACGCGGCCCAGCAGGCCTCTGCGGCGTTGGGTCGCGCCGCCGATGAGCTGCGCGCCATCCTGAACGGGGAGGGCTGATGGCCACCGTCGACGTCGAGATCAACGGCCGCCACTACATGGTGGGCTGCGCCGACGGCCAGGAGGAGCGGGTGCGCCTGCTCTCGCGCCAGTTCGACGAGAACGTGCGCCAGGTGGCCGGCGACGTGGGCGCGGTGGGCGAGTTGCGCCTGTTCCTGATGGCGGCGCTCTTGGTCTCCGACGAGCTGGCCGAGATCAGGGCCCAGTACAATCGCCTGCGCGTCGACTTCGAACAGGCCCAGATCGCCTCGGAAGCGGGCGGTGAGGGTGCGGCCGCGCCCGTGGATGACAGCGCGGCGCTGGAAGCCTTGAACGCCGCGGCCGAGCGGGTCGAGAAACTTCTCCTTCTCGCCTAGTCCCCAGCTCCTTTTCATTTTCTAGCTCCGTCACCCCCGGACTTGTTCCGGGGGTCCATCGGTCCGCAAGCTCCAGAAGGCTGAGCGAGTGCTCTGCACGAGCCACCGCCACGTTCCGGCCGCCTGCCGGTTCGCGCAGAGCGCTCACGTTACGGTTCGTGCGACCGATAAATGGATCCCCGGAACAAGTCCGGGGATGACGGACGGGAGGGGGTATGCCGCGCCGCTTGCCCCTGCCGAGCCCAAGCCCTACCTTGAATTCCGGCGGGTCATGCTGTGGCTCACGTCGTCGGCCCATATCCCGGGGACCTTAATCATCCTCGACGGGAGCTGTCCCTGGCCGGGTCCGTGGACCCGGACACACGGCGCCCACCTGGCTATCCAGGTCCGAGGGATTGAATCGCCTTCACGGTCCTCGCGGCGCCGCCACCTTTTCTTCGCATGGAAACACCCCCCACCAAGGCCGAGCTGCGCATCGCCGCCGAAGCGCGGCGGGCTCTGGCGCACGGCATCGACCCAGCCGCGGGCGAGGCGCTGGCCGCGGCGTTTCCGGACGATCTGCTCCCCAAGGCCGGTCAGGTCGCTTGCGCCTACTGGCCCTATCGCACCGAAATCGACAGCCGCCCGCTGATGGCCCGCCTAGCCGCGCTGGGCGTGCGGATCGCGCTGCCGGTGACCCCGCCCAAGGGTTCGGACGAGCCGCTGATTTTCCGGGTCTGGAGCGACGGCGACCGGCTGGCCCCGGGCCACTTCCCGGTGCACGAGCCGCATCCAGACACCGAAATCGTCGAGCCGGACCTGGTGCTGGTCCCGCTCTTGGCCTTCGACCGGACGGGTCACCGATTGGGCTACGGCGCGGGCCACTACGACCGAACCCTGGCGCGCCTGCGGGGGTTAAAACCGGTGAGGGCCATCGGCCTCGCCTTCGCGGACCAGGCCCTGGAACGTCTGCCGGCCGGGCCGCACGATCAGCGGCTGGACGGAATCCTGACCGAGCGCGGCTATATTCCCGCCGCGGATATCGCGTAGAGACCTCTCATGAGGATTGCATTTTTTGGAGACGTGGTCGGCCGTTCGGGCCGTGACGGCCTGGCCAACCACCTGCCGGCGCTGCGCAAGCGGCTGCAGCTCGAGTTCGTCGTGATCAACGCCGAGAACGCCGCCGGCGGCTTCGGCATCACCGAGCACACCGCCAACGAGCTGTTCGACGCCGGCGCCGACTGCCTGACGCTGGGCAACCACGCCTGGGACCAGCGCGAGGCCCTGACCTACATCGTGCGCGAGCCGCGCTTGATCCGGCCGGTGAACTTTCCGCCGCTGATGGATGCGCCGGGCCGCGGCGCCAATCTGTTCGAAACGCCGTCCGGTAAGCGCGTGCTGGTGATGAATGTGCTGGGCCGCGTGCACATGGACCCGATGGACGATCCCTTCGGCGCCGTCGACAAAGAGCTCGAGGCCTGTCCCCTCGGCATGGCGTGCGACGCGGTGATCGTCGACATGCACGCCGAAGCGACGTCGGAGAAAATGGCCATGGGCCACTTCTGCGATGGCCGCGCCAGCCTGGTGGTGGGCACCCACACCCACGTGCCGACCGCCGATGCGCAGATCCTGAACGGCGGCACCGCCTACCAGACCGACGCCGGCGCCTGCGCCAGCTACGACAGCGTCATCGGCAACGACAAGGAAGAGCCGCTGCGCCGCTTCACCACCCGCATGTCCGGCGGCCGCTATACGCCGGCGTCAGGCCCAGCGACCGTGTGCGGCGTGTACGTGGAGACCGACGCGAAGACGGGTCTGGCCACGCGCGTCGAACCGATCCGCGTGGGCGGAAGGCTGGCGCCCCACGTGCCGGAGCTGACGCATGCCAACACGGAAAGCGTGTAGAGCGCCGCAGGCGTTTTTAGAACGCAGAGATCGCTGAGAAAGAGAAAGCCGCAGAGAGCGCAGAGGGGGAGCGCTTGTCGCGAAGCGAGCCTCTAAAAGACCGAGACTAGAAAGCCCTACGGGCGGCCACGGACACGACCGCTCCGCGATCTCTGCGGCTTTCTCTTTCTCTGCGATCTCCGCGGTAGTTCTTTAGGTCAGTGCCGGGTTTCTTCGCGGAGTTTGTACTTGCCGCCGGGGACGCGGGAGCGGACCCAGTTGCCGGCGTGGGCGGTCTTGCTGCCGGTGAAGGCGCCCAGGGCAAAGGCGCTGGCGATGGCGATGCCGATCAGAATCCCTGAGAACCGCATGGGCGGGTGGGCGTACCAGCGCACCAGCTCCACCGACGAGGGCTTGTCGTCGTAGGCTTCTTCGTAGTCGCTCCAGTCGTCGCTATGCGGATGCGGGGTCATGGGAAGCTCGGGTCTGGGGTGGGGCGGCGATTCAACCCCGCAGTACGGCTATGGTTCCTGTCCCGGGGGTGGCGGGGGCGCTCCGGTTCGGCTAGGGAGCCCGGCTTGAGCTTTTGTCAGCGCGGCCCGGGGCGGGCCGCCCCAGGTGAACCATGGCCGGCCACTCGAAATTCAAGAACATCATGCACAAGAAGGGCCGCGCCGACGCGGTCCGTTCCAAGCTGTTTTCCAAGCTCTCCCGCGACATCACCGTGGCGGCCAAGACCGGCCTGCCGGACCCGGCGATGAACTCGCGCCTGCGCCTGGCGGTGGCCAACGCCAAGGCCGAGAGCATGCCCAAGGACAACATCGACCGCGCCATCAAGAAGGGCGCCGCGGGCGAGGCCGACACGCTCGAGGAAATCCGCTTCGAAGGCTTTGCGCCCGGCGGCGTCGGCGTGATCGTCGAGGTGCTGACCGACAACAGGAACCGCTCCGCCTCGAATGTGCGCAGCCTGTTCACCAAGTACGGCGGCAACATGGGTGAGACCGGCGCGGTCTCCTTCATGTGGGACCGCATGGGCCAGATCGACTATCCGGCCAGCATCGGCTCCGAGGACAAGGTGATGGAGGCCGCCATCGAGGCGGGCGCCCAGGACGTCGAGTCCGACGCGGAAGAGGGCCACACCATCTACACCGCCTTCGAAGACCTCGGCGCCGTCGCCGAAGCGCTGGAGAAGACCCTGGGCGCGGCCAAGTCGACCAGCCTGATCTGGCGCCCGCGGGTGCTGACGCCGGTGTCGGGCGATCAGGTGCAGACGGTGATGAAGCTGGTCGATGCGCTCGACGACGACGACGACGTGCAGAACGTCTTCGCCAACTTCGAAGCCAGCGACGAAGACATGGCCAAGTTCGCCGCGGCCTAAATTCCGCCGCCCAAATTTCGCCGTCGTCTCCGCGCGTCGTTTGCGCATGGCCAAGCTTGCGCGTCGAGACCTTCTGGCGGTCCTCCCAGCCCTGTTTGCGACGCCGGCCCTGGCGGCGCCCTCCGCCGGCGAACGCCTGGCCGCCGCGGCGCGGGCGCAGACGCGGATCACCCGCGGCTATGATCCGGTCTACCGCAGGATCGCCTATCCGAACGGCGACGTGCCGCGCACGACCGGCGTGTGCTGCGATGTGATCGTGCGCGCGGCGCGCGACGGCCTGGGGCTCGATCTGCAGAAGCTGGTGCACGAGGACATGGCGCGCGCCTTCGCCGCCTATCCGTCCAGGCGCGTCTGGGGCCTGGGCGCGCCCGATCCCAACATCGATCATCGGCGGGTGCTCAACCTGGAGACCTATTTCACCCGTCAGGGCGCACGGCTGTGGCAGGCGGACGGGTTCGTTTTGGGCTCCGCCTTCCCCGGTAAGCTCATGCCCGGCGACGTGGTCAGCTGGCGGCTGCTTCCGGCCAACCAGACCCACATCGGCATGGTGGTGCAGGGTCCCGGGGACGTGCGCGTGGTTCACAACATCGGCGGCGGCGCCCAGGAGGTCGGCCTCGTCCAGATGAGCTTCGCCAAGGCCGCCATGCGCTTCCGCTGGCCGATCCGGGCCTAGTTACGCTCCGCGAGCGTTGCCTTTGCCGCCGCAGCGCTGGATGATCCGGCTTCGGAGCAAGCGCGAGGCGCGGCGAATGACGCTCGATCAGGTGACCGACGTCCTCTACCCCCTTCTGGCGGCCCTGGTGGCGGGGTCGGCGGTCGGGCTCGAGCGCGGCTGGCGCTCGGAGCCGGCGGGCTTTCGCACCCATGCCCTGGTCTGCGTCGCCGCCGCGGCCGTGATCCTCGGTGTGAGGCATGCCGGTGAGCTGATGAACGACGTGTCGGCGTCCTCGCGCGTCGCTCAGGGCATCGTCACCGGCATCGGCTTCGTCGGCGCGGGCGTGATCATCCGTGAAGGGTTGTCGGTGCGCGGCCTGACCACGGCGGCGTCGGTGTGGGCCCTGACCGGCCTCGGCGTGGTGTTCGGCTATGGCCGCTACCTCGAAGGCGCCCTGGGAACGGTGGTCATCCTGGTGGTGCTGATGGGGTTGCGCTCCTTCGACCGGCGCATGCCGCGCCACAGTCAGGCCCACCTCGTCGTCCGTTGCGACGCCGCGCAGGCGATGAGCGAGTCCGAGCTGCGCGCGCTGCTGGCCGAGTTCGAGATCACCGCCGACCTGATGACGCACAAGCTCGACAAGGACGTGATCGAACAGTCGGCCCAGATCCACGCGCGGCGCCGGGTGCCGACCGAGGCCCTGTCCGCCCGCCTCGCCGCCGCGCCGGCGGTGGTCGGGTTCGACCTGGAGCCGCTGGACGCCTGAGGCCCCGACTCGTCGGCGTTAACCTCTCGCCGCTTCCCAGGCTCGCGCGGCGCGGGCATTGTGGGAACGAATGTCGAACGCGATTCGGATATTGGGGCTGGACCCGGGCCTGCGGCGCACCGGCTGGGGGGTGATCGCCGTGGACGGCGCGCGCCTGAGCTGGATCGCCCACGGGGTCATAGCGCCGCGGGTCGACGCGGACCTGGCCGATCGACTGCACGCCCTGTTCGAGGCGGCCTGCGCCCTGGTCGAAGCCTATGCGCCCCACGAAGCGGCCATCGAAGAGACCTTCGTCAGCGTCAATGCGTCGTCGACCCTGAAGCTCGGCCATGCGCGCGCGGCGGTGATGATCGCGCCGGTGCGCTCGGGCGTCTCGGTGGCGGAATACGCGGCGAAAGAGGTGAAGAAGGCGGTGGTCGGAACCGGCGGCGCCGACAAGACCCAGATTGCCTTCATGGTCCAGCGCCTGCTGCCGGCGTCCGGTTCGCCGGTTGCGGACGCGGCGGATGCTCTGGCGGTGGCGATTACGCATGCGCATGCACGGCGTTTGCGTCGCATCGGTGACGCGGCATGATCGGGCGTTTGCGGGGCGTCTTGGCCGAACTCAGTGACGAAGAGGCGCTGATCGACGTGGGCGGGGTCGGTTACGTCGTGCGTTGCGGCACGCGGACGCTGGCGCGGTTTCCGGCGCTCGGCGACGAGGTTCTGCTGCACGTGGAACATCAGTTCAACGCCGAGACCGGGCCCAGGCTCTACGGCTTTCTGGTGCGCGATGAGCGGCGGGCGTTTGCGGCGCTGCAGACGGTGCAGGGGGTGGGGCCCAAGGCGGCGCTGGGGGTGCTTGACGTGCTGTCGCCCGCTGAACTGGCGCAGGCGGTGGCGCGCGACGACAAGGCCGCGGTGGGCCGCGCCAACGGCGTCGGGCCCAAGCTGGCGCAACGCATCGTCGCCGAACTGAAGGACAAGCAGCTCGGCGAAATGGGTCTGCATCTGGGCGCGGCGGTCGCACCGGTGACGCCGATACGGATTTCCGCCGGCGGCGAAGCCGTGTCGGCGCTGATGGGGCTCGGCATCCCCGAGGCGTCGGCGCGGCGCGCGGTGGACCAGGTGCTGATCCGGCTGGGTGACGACACCGACGTCGCGACGGTGATCCGCGGCGCCTTGCAGGAGCTTGACCGGTGAGCCGGCTGATCTCGGGCGAGCCGCAGGAGACTGAGCGCACCGACAAGGCGCTGCGGCCGCAGACGCTCGGCGAATTCGTCGGCCAGGAGCAGGCCAAGGGTAATCTGAAGGTCTTCATCGACGCGGCGCGCGGCCGCGGCGAGGCGCTCGATCACGTGCTGCTGTTCGGCCCGCCGGGCCTGGGTAAGACGACGCTGGCGCAGATCGTGGCGCGCGAGCTGGGGGTGGGGTTCCGTTCGACCTCGGGCCCGGTGCTGGCCAAGGCCGGCGATCTCGCCGCCATCCTGACCAACCTCGAACCGCGCGACGTGCTGTTCATCGACGAGATTCACCGTTTGGCGCCCACGGTCGAGGAAATCCTCTATCCGGCGATGGAGGATCACGTACTGGACCTGATCATCGGCGAAGGGCCGTCGGCGCGCTCGGTGCGCATTGACCTGGCGCCGTTCACCCTGGTGGGCGCCACCACGCGCGCGGGCCTGCTGGCCACGCCCTTGCGCGACCGCTTCGGCATTCCGTTGCGGCTCGAGTTCTACACGCCCGAGGAACTGCTGCGCGTGTTGCTCGGCGCGGCGCGGCGCATGGGGACCAAACTCGCCGAAGACGGCGCCCACGAGATTTCGCGGCGCGCGCGCGGCACGCCGCGGGTGGCGGGCCGGTTGTTGCGGCGGGTGCGCGACTTCGCCGAGGCGGAAGGCGCCGAGGTGATCGATCGCAAGGTCGCGGGCCGCGGTCTCGCGCGGCTGGAGGTGGATGAACTCGGCCTCGACACCCTGGACCGCCGCTATCTGCGCGCCCTGATCGAGAACTACGGCGGCGGACCGGTCGGGGTGGAGACCATGGCGGCGGCCATCGCCGAGGCGCGCGACGCGGTCGAGGACATGATCGAGCCCTACCTCTTGCAACAGGGCTTCCTGCAACGCACCCCGCGCGGCCGCATGGCCACCGGCAAGGCGTATGAACACCTCGGCCTGAAAGCGCCCCCCGCACGCGTGCAGGGCGGTCTGTTCGAGGAGGGCAAGTGATGCTGACGAAGGCAATCGTCTTTACGACCGTTGCTCTCCTTCTGGCTGCCTGCGAGCAGCACGCGCCGGGGAAGAGCGAGGCTTCCGCAAAACCGGCGCCCGCCGAAGAGTCGGCCAGCTTCAAGGCGTCCGACGCGGTCACCCGGCGCTTCGGCGCCGGCGTCTTCACCCACGACGTGGTCGAGGACGAGACTAAGACCGGAACGGCGGCCTGCGGCTACTATTCGCCGAAAAGCGACACCAAGACGGGGTCCGTCTTCGTTTTCGCCGATGGCAAGTTGGTGACGGACAAGGACGTGAAGTCCGACGCTTTCAGCGCCCTGGTCAGTCAGAAGTGCCCCGACTTCGTCCTGCGTCCCAACCTTTGAGAGGAGGCGTCAATGCGCAGAGCGTTTGCGATTCTGGTCGTCGCGACGTCGCTCGCCGCCTGTCATGACAACGCTCTGTCGCTGCTGCAGCCGGTGAACGATGCGCGTGCGGCGGTGAAGCAGCGGCTGGGCGACGGCTGGAACATCACGCTCGAGATCGTCGAACATTCCGGCAAGCCCGACGCCTATGTCTGCGGTTACACCGAGCCGCCGCATGAGGCGAAGCCGGGGAACACGCCGGCGCTCTCCGACGACCATCTGTTCATCTACCAGGACAAGACTCTGACCTTGGCCGACGACGTCGGCAAGACCGCGCTCGGTGACCGGATAGATAAAGACTGTCCGGGGTTCATGCGGGTGAAATCCGTGGAGCCGCGCAAGATGGTCGACCTGCCGACCAACACGATGAGCGGCTTTCCGCGATGAGCGATGCGCCGACCGCCGGACGCTTCGAAGGACGTGAGCATCTGTTGCCGGTGCGCGTCTACTACGAGGACACCGACTTCACCGGCCTGGTCTATCACGCCAACTACCTGCGCTATTTCGAGCGCGGCCGGTCCGACTTCCTCAGGCTCGCGACCACCGGCCACGCCGAGCTGCTCGACCGTGACGACCCGCTGGCCTTCGTGGTCGTGCGCATGGTCATCGACTTCAAGAAGGGCGCGCGGATCGACGACGCCCTGGTGGTCCGCACCGCCTATGACGCGGTGCGCGGGGCGCGGCTTTACATCACCCAGACCATCGAGCGGAACGGCGATATTTTATGTGCCGCCGAGGTCGAGGCGGCTTGCATAGACCTGACGGGAAAACCGCGGCGGGCGCCCCGGAGTCTGGCCGAGGGCCTATCTCGGTGGTTGAAACCTCTCGCGCCCTAGATTCGACACGGGTTTTCTATGAATATCCCGCCCGGCGCGCGCCGGGCGCCCTTATCAACTTTGGAGCGGTCAATGGGGCAGGGGTTCGATCCCGACGCCTTGAACATCGTCCACCTGTTCTTGAAGGCGGATTGGGTGGTCAAGGCGGTGATGCTGGGCTTGGCGCTGGCCTCGCTGTGGTCCTGGGCGGTGATTCTGGACAAGCTGTTCCGGTTTCAGGCGCTGAACAGCCAGGCCAACGCCTTCGAGGACGCCGCCAACTCGGGCCGCTCGCTCGAGGACCTGGCCGCCCAGGCGGGCGATCAGCCGAAGCAGGCGCTGCCGGCCATGCTGGTGGCGGCGATGAAGGACTGGCGCGGCCGCGGCTCCGGCGGCGACGCGGGGTTGCTGCTGGCCCGCATCGACCGGGTGCTCGACGCGGTGATCGCACGTGAGACGCGGCGCATCGAAGAGGGGCTGGGCCTGCTGGCGGTGGTCGCCACGGCGTCGCCGTTCATCGGCCTGTTCGGCACCGTGTGGGGCATCATGAATGCGTTCCACGCCATCGCGCAGCAACACAACACCAACCTCGCCACCGTCGCGCCGGCGATCTCGGAAGCGCTGTTCTGCACCGCGCTCGGCCTCGCCGCGGCGATCCCGGCCTATATCGGCTACAACAAGTTCTCCATCGACGCCTCGAAGTACACCGGACGGCTGGAGTCCTTCGCCGACGATCTGTCCTCGGCGATCGCGCGCCGTCTCGCCGACAAGGCGGCCTGAGCCATGGCCTTTTCAGCCGCCGCCGGCGGACGCCAGGGCCGCCGCCGCAGACGAGGCCGTGAGCGCCAGACGCTGTCGGAGATCAACGTCACGCCGCTGGTCGACGTGATGCTGGTGCTGCTGATCATCTTCATGATCTCCGCGCCGCTCCTGACCGCGGGCGTGCAGGTCGAGCTGCCCAAGACCGAAGCGGGCGCCATCGAAAATCAGAGCGAGCCGATCACCATCACCATCCGCCGCGACGGGTCGATCTTCATCCAGGACAACGCCGTCGCCTACGAGGGTCTCGGCCCGCGCCTCGACGCCATGGCGGCGGGTTCGCACGAGAAACCGATCTTTGTCCGCGCCGACGGCGGCGCGCCCTACG
Organism: Caulobacteraceae bacterium; assembly: GCA_036501825.1. GTDB lineage: Bacteria > Pseudomonadota > Alphaproteobacteria > Caulobacterales > Caulobacteraceae > JAFECT01. The sequence continues at coordinate 58,033 of DASXZP010000019.1, forward strand.
AGGACGTGGCCAAGGTGATGGCCAAGCTGCAGGTCTCGGGTTTCACCAAAATCAATCTGATCACCGACACCACCGCGTCGAACCCGCCGGCCAAGGCTTCCGACAACACGTCCGATTCCGACAAGAACGGCGCAAAGCCCTGAGGCGATGCGGCAGTCCCTGGTCCCGGCCTGGCTCGTTTCGCTCCTGCTCCACGTGGGCGTGGTGCTGCTGCTCGTCTATGTGAACTTCGGTCCGAAACTGCCGCCGCCGATCACCGGCGTGCCGGTGACGCTGGTAACCAGCGGACCGCCCGCTTCGGTGCAGCCGGAACCCACGCCCGCCGCGCAGGAAACCGCGCCGCCGGCGCCGCCCGAACCCACCCCCGCGCCGCCGACGCCGCAACCTGTGCCCACGCCGGCGAAGGAAACGCCCAAACCGCAACCGCAGGCCAAGCCGCCGGCGCCCGCGCCGACCAAGGCGGGCAAGACCAAGCCGACGCCGCCGCAAAAGCCGCAGGAACAGTCCCAGTCCAACTACGACCCGCTGGCCGCGGCGAGGAAGGCCTTCGGCTCGCCCGCGTCCGCGGCGCCTAGGAAGCTGCCGCCCGGCCCGAGGGCGGGTCCGGCTCGCGTCGCTCCGACTGCCGCCCAGAGCGGCGCCGCGTTGAAGGGATTGGTGGACAAGATGGACCGGCTGTGGACCTTCGACTGTTCGATCTCGGGCAACCGCGACACCGTAATCCCAATCCACTTCGTACTCGGCCCCGACGGCCGCTTCGCCGACGGACCGACGGTGCAGAGCGGCGGATCGGCCCTGTTCGCCGGCGCCGCGCCCAGCGCCGTGCGGGCGCTGAAAGCGGGTCAGCCCTATTCCACCGACGAGGTCCCAGCAGAGTATCGGAACCAGGGCATCACCATAAACTTCAAGACGAAGGACGCATGCGCGCACCGATGATCTCCCGGCGCTCCGCTCTTGCGGTTGCTGTCATCCTGGCGAGCAGCGCGACAGATGTGTCGTGGGCACAGACGCCGCCGTTCGACCCTGTCGCTAAGAAGTATGGTGGTCCGCCGCGTCTGGCTCCCAGCCCGCTGCCTTTGCAGGCCTTCGTGGCGAAGACGGAGAGGCTTTGGGCTTTCGACTGTTCGGACCCCGGCAACCGTGACCGCGTCATCCGAATCCGTTTCGTGGTCGGCGCCGACGGCCGTTTCTCCGATGGGCCGACGGTACTCGGCACTGAACCGACGGTCCCGGCGGCGGAGGACGCCATCCGGGTCCTGCTCGCGGGCCAACCCTATTCCGCCGATGAGGTTCCGCTCGCGTATCGGTACAAGGGAATTACCGTCAATTTCCACACTAAAGACGTCTGTGCCGCAAAATGACCCGTCGAATCTTCGCCTTGTTCAACCCGCAAAACGCTGAAGGCGGTTATAGTCGCCCCAGCTCTACCATTGTCGGCTCTACCGTTGCCGCCCGGCCTAAGGACCGCCCCGCCATGCGTCTTCGCATCCTGTTCGTCGCCGTGGCCGCCGTGTTGATGGTGCTCGACACCTCGCCGCGGGGCGCTGAGGCCGACATCGTCGTCGACGTGAACCAGGGCACGATCCAGCCCATGCCGATCGCCATCGCGCCGTTCGCGGGCGAGCACGGCGCCGACATCGCCCAGGTGGTGTCCGCCGACCTCGAACGCTCGGGCTATTTCAAACCGATCGATCCGGCCGCCTACATCGAGAAGAACCTCGACGCCAACGTGCGGCCCCAGTTCGACCAGTGGAAGGCGATCAACGCTCAGGCCCTGGTCGACGGCGCCGGCACCATGGACAGCGACGGGCGCCTGCGCGTCGCGTTCCGCCTTTGGGACATCCCCGGCGGGCAGGAGCTGACCGACACCTCGACCAGCTACACCGCGACGCCGGAAAACTGGCGCCGCATCGCGCACAAGATCGCCGACAAGGTGTTCGAGAAGATCACCGGCCAGAAGGGCTTCTTCGACACCCGCGTCGTGTTCGTCGCCGAAAGCGGCCCGCGCGGCCATCGCGTGAAGCGCCTCGCCATCATGGACCAGGACGGCGCCAATCCGCAGTACCTGACCTCAGGCGCCTCGCAGGTGCTCACGCCGCACTATTCGTCGAACGGCCAGGAAGTCACTTACATGACTCTGTCCGACAACCAGACCGAAATTCACCTCTTGAACCTCGAGACCACGCGCTCAGAATCGCTGGGCCACATCTCGGGGCTGGTGTTCTCGCCGCGGTTTTCGCCGGACGGCGAACGCGTCGCCTATTCGCAGACCATCAACGGCAACACCGACATCTGGGTGATGGATCTGCGCACCCAGGCGAAGACGCGCCTGACCACCGACCCGGGCATCGACACCTCGCCGTCGTTCTCGCCGGACGGACGGCGCATCGTGTTCAACTCGGACCGTTCGGGTTCGCCGCAGATCTATGTGATGAACCTCGAAGGGTCAGGCGTGCGGCGCATCTCGCAAGGCGGCGGCCGCTACAATACGCCGGTCTGGAGCCCGACCGGCGACCTGATCGCCTTCACCAAACAGGAAGGCGGCGGCTTCTCCATCGGCATCATGGCGCCCGACGGCGGCGGCGAGAAAATCCTCTCGACCAGTTATTTCGAAGAGGGGCCGACCTGGGCCCCCAACGGCCGCTACATCATGTTCCACCGTCAGGCCCAGGGCGGCGCGCCGCACCTGTGGATGGTCGATGTGACCGGCCGGGTCTCGCGCCCGGCGCCCTACACGCTGGACGCCTCCGACCCTGCCTGGTCGCCCATGCTGCAGTAGGGCGCCCCGCACGCGTCTTCGTAAGGCCGACGTAAGCGTTGCGATACGACGCCTGTTGGGTGAATTTGGAACCGCGGACGGAATTTCGGGGCTTTAGTGGCTTGGAACGTCCGTCAACGGACCAGCCCTGACTGAGGTGTGAGGATGATCGCAAACCGGCAAATCATGCGCGCCGCCCTAGTGGCGCTCGCCCTGGCGTCCCTGGCCGCCTGCGCCTCCAAACCCAAGCCCGTCCCGGCGACGGGCCCGACCTCCGGCGGCGAGACCTATACCGCCCCGTCGAGCGGCGGCTCCGGCCCGGTGACCTCCAGCGCCGAGACGCCGCTGCCCGGCTCCGAGCGGGACTTCGTGATCAACGCCGGCGACCGGGTCTATTTCGACCTCGACCAGTACAATGTCCGCCCCGACGCGGCCCCGGTGCTCGAGGCCCAGGCCGCCTGGCTCAACCGCTACCGCGCGGTCCGTATCCGCATCGAAGGCAACTGCGACGAGCGCGGCACGCGGGAATACAATTTCGCCCTGGGCGCCCGGCGCGCCCAGTCGGTGCGGGACTTCCTGGTCAGCCGCGGCGTCGATCCCTCACGCATCGAGGTGATCTCCTACGGCAAGGAGCGCCCGATCGACCCGGGTTCGGGCGAGGACGCCTGGGCCCACAACCGCAACGGCCACACCCAGATCACGTCCGGGGCGCGCTAACGCGCGCGCATGGCGGGTTGGACAACGGGGCCCTGCGGCGAGAGATCGGCGCAGGGTCTTTTCTTGCGTGGCCGCACGCCGCATTGTGGCCAGAGATCGTGTGGATGGTGAGGCCATGATTTCCCAGAGACTTTTGTCGGGCCGCATTTTGCCCGCGGTGCTGGCGAGCGCCCTGCTGCTGGCGACCGGCGCGTCCGTCCCGGCGCTCGGCCAGGATTCCGGCCCCCAGGCCCAGACCCCGCCGCCCGCGGGCATCGAGTGGGACAAGAAGCGGCTCGACCGGCTGGAGCGCGCCGTCGAGCGGCTGGAAAACACCATCGCGCGGATCAAGCCGGACCGTGCGCCGCCGAACCTGGTCGAGCCCGATCCGGAGGTGGTGGCGCTGGAGGCGCGCGCCGACGAACTGACCGCGCGGATCGGCGATCTGGAATCGGCGCTGCGCAAGGTCAACGCCGACCTCGACACCGCCAACATCGACCTGGACAAGAGCCACAAGGCCATCGCCGACGCGCGCGCCGCCAACGATACGCTGGGCCAGCGCGTGACCCTGCTCGAAGCCAAGATGGCGGACATGGAAAAGGCCCAGGCTGCGGCCGCCGCCGCAGCAGCAGCGGCGCAAACGCCGGCGCCTGACGGCGCGACCGGCGCCCAGCCCAGCGGCGACTCCGCCGCCGAGTTCAAGAACGCCATGTCGCTGATGACCAACGGCGACTATACCGGCGCGTCCGGCGCCTTCACCGCCTTCGTGGCGAAATGGCCCGCGGCGCCGGAGACGCCGGAGGCGCACTATCGCTTGGCGGAAACCTTCTACATCCGCGACGAGCAGGACAAGTCGGCGGTGGAGTACGCTGCGTCGCTGCAGGGCTGGCCGCGCGCCAAGTGGGCGCCGGACGCCACGGTGAAACTCGCCCAGGCCTTCGCCAACATCGGCCGCAACAAGGATGCGTGCGCGACGCTGGGCGAACTGGAGCGCCACTACGCCAAGGACGCCACCGCCTCGGTGAAGTCGCGCGCCGCGGCGGTGAAGACCCAGGCCAAGTGCGGGCGCTAGTCCTGAAGCTGTTTGCCGGCGCTCGTCAGTCCGCGCCGGCGCGAGAATTTTAGAGGCCGTCGTCAACTCACGTCCCTTCTCCCGGTTGGGAGAAGGTGGTCCGAAGGACCGGATGTGGGATTACGCCGTCAGCCGTGTGAAGCGCCTTCATCAACCGCGAGCTTTGTTCTGTGCCGTCCCTAGCCCACATCCGTCGCTTCGCGACACCTTCTCCCGACCGGGAGAAGGGCGTGCCGTGCGAGTCCGAAGTGAGTGAAGGCTTGAACAACCACGTCCATGCGATCCTCGACCGCCGTCTCAGCCGCGACGTTTCGGCGCCCATTGCCGTTGCGCTGTCCGGCGGCGGCGACTCGCTCGCGTTGCTGACGCTCGCTGCGGACTGGGCCAAGACGCGCGGCCGTAAACTCATCGCGCTCACCGTCGATCACCGGGTGCAGGCGGACAGTGCACGTTGGAGTGCATTTGCGCGCGACGCGGCGCTGCGCGTGGGCGCCGAGTGGCGCGGGCTCGTTTGGGAAGGCGAGAAGCCCGCAACCGGACTGCAGGCCGCCGCGCGGGGTGCGCGTCACGCGCTGATCGCCGAGGCCGCGCGCGACGCCGGCGGCTGCGTCGTGTTGTTCGGTCACACACGCGACGACGTACTGGAAGCCGACCGCATGCGCGCGGAGGGCTCGACGCTTGGTCATGTGCGCGAATGGTCGCCGTCGCCGGCGTGGCCGCAAGGACGCGACGTGTTCCTGCTGCGGCCGCTGCTCGATGTAAGCCGCGCCGCGTTGCGCGCGCATCTGACGTCCCGCGGTCTCGACTGGATCGATGATCCCGCCAACGCCGACCTTCGCTACGCCCGCAGCCGCGCGCGCGCCGCGCTGCAGACGACGGACGCCGTCGACCTCGGCCACGAACCGGACGCCGCCGTGACGCGCGCCGCGCAAGCCGCGCGGGTGGACGCCGCCGGCGTGATCTCCTGGCCCCGGCCGAAACCGGCGCCTCGCGCCTTCCTTGCCGCAGCCCTGCTGTGCGCCTCGGGGGGCGAGCGGCCGCCGCGGGGGGATCAGCTCGAGCGTCTGGCCGGCCGGTTGGACGGCGGCGGGGCTTTCACCGCGACCCTGCGGGGAGCCCGGATCGAGGCGGACGCGGCCGAGGTGCGGGTCGTGCGCGACGCGGGCGAGACGGCGCGGGGCGGGCTGGCCCCCCTGCGGCTAACCCCGGGCCAGGCCTCGATCTGGGACGGACGGTTCGAAATCACCGCCGATGGGGGCGGCGAAATCCGCCCGCTGAAGGGCCTGGCGGCGGCGCTGTCCCATCCGGAACGCCAGGAAATCCTTGGCTTTTCGCCCCAGGCCCGCCCGGGGCTGCCGGTGCTGATCGCCCAACCCGGCGCGAGCCCCGTTCTTGCAGCGAAGGCGGCGTGGGTCCGGGTCCTGGCGGGGCCCAGGCTCGGGGCCGCCTGCGGCCTCGTCGCACAGGAGGCGGATATCGCCGTCATGTCGCGTGGCGCCGATGGGGGCGCTTCCCTATGTTGATCGAGGCGTCTCCCTGCGCCCAGTGGTCGAGGACGGAATGAACCTGCGGAATTTTGCTCTTTGGGGCGCGATCGCCCTGATCCTGGTCGGCGTTTATACCGTCATGCGGTCCGCCACCGGCTCGGAATCGACCACCCAGGAAGTCACCTATTCGAGCTTCCTGCAGAAGGTCGACCAAGGCGCCATCGTCCAGGCGACGATCCACGGCGAGGACGTGATCGGCAAGGCCAAGACCGGCAAGATCACCACCTACACCACCACCGCCCCGCAGCCCGCCGACGACCTGATCAAGCACCTCCAGGCCAAGGGCGCCGACATCAAGATGGTGCCGGTGAAGACCTCGATCCTGGTGCAGGTGTTGGGAACGGCCCTGCCGCTCTTGCTGATCATCGGGGTGTGGATCTTCATCATGCGCCAGATGCAGGGCGCCGGGCGCGGCGCCATGGGCTTCGGCAAGTCCAAGGCGCGGCTGCTCACCGAGAACAAGAACCGCGTGACCTTCGAAGACGTCGCCGGCGTGGACGAAGCCAAGGAAGAGCTGCAGGAGATCGTCGACTTCCTGAAGGACCCGGGCAAGTTCCAGCGCCTCGGCGGCAAGATCCCCAAGGGCGCGCTGCTGGTCGGCCCTCCCGGCACCGGTAAGACGCTGCTCGCGCGCGCCATCGCGGGCGAAGCCGGCGTGCCGTTCTTCTCGATCTCGGGCTCGGACTTCGTCGAGATGTTTGTGGGCGTCGGCGCGAGCCGCGTGCGCGACATGTTCGAACAGGCCAAGAAGAACTCGCCCTGCATCATCTTCATCGACGAAATCGACGCGGTGGGTCGTCACCGCGGCGCCGGCCTCGGCGGCGGCAACGACGAACGCGAGCAGACCCTGAATCAGCTGCTGGTCGAGATGGACGGCTTCGAAGCCAACGAAGGCATCATCCTGATCGCGGCCACCAACCGCCCCGACGTGCTCGACCCGGCGCTGCTGCGCCCGGGCCGCTTCGATCGCCAGGTCGTGGTGCCCAATCCCGACGTGAACGGCCGCGAAAAAATCCTGCGCGTGCACATGCGCAACGTGCCGCTCGCCGCCGACGTGAACGTGAAGGTGCTGGCTCGCGGCACGCCCGGTTTCTCCGGCGCCGACCTCGCCAACCTGGTCAACGAAGCCGCCCTGATGGCCGCGCGCAAGAACCGCCGCATGGTCACCATGAACGACTTCGAACAGGCCAAGGACAAGGTGATGATGGGCGCCGAGCGCCGCTCCCTGGCCATGAGCGAAGAGGAAAAACGCCTCACCGCCTATCACGAGGGCGGCCACGCCATCGTCGCCCTGACGGTGCCGAGCTCCGATCCCGTGCACAAGGCGACCATCGTCCCGCGCGGCCGCGCGCTCGGCATGGTGATGCAGTTGCCCGAAGGCGATCGCTATTCGATGAAGTATCAGCAGATGGTCTCGCGTCTGGCCATCATGATGGGCGGCCGTGTCGCGGAAGAAGAGATCTTCGGCGCCGACAACGTCACCTCCGGCGCCTCGTCGGACATCGAACAGGCCACGCGCCTGGCGCGCGCCATGGTCACCCGCTGGGGCTTCTCCAAGGAGCTGGGCGTGGTGTCCTACGGCGAGAACCAGGACGAGGTGTTCCTCGGCCACTCGGTGGCGCGCACCCAGAACGTCTCCGAAGCCACCGCCCAGGTGATCGACAAGGAGGTCAAGCGGCTGTCGCAGGAAGGTTACGACGAAGCGCGCCGCATTCTGAAGGCGCGCATCGAAGACCTGCACACCCTGGCCAAGGCCCTGCTCGAGTTCGAGACCCTCTCCGGCGACGAGATCAAGGATCTGCTCGAAAACGGCGTGCGGCCCAATCGCGACGAGCCCGAGGATGCGGCGCCGTCGGGCCCGGCCGTCTCGGTGCCGGTGACGCCCGTTCATGAGCCTGAGATCGCCGCCGTTCCGGCGACGGCGAGCGTCGCGCCTCAGGCGTGAGCGCGCGTATTGGTCCACTGATTATGGGGGTGGTAAACGTCACCCCCGACAGTTTCTCCGACGGCGGCCGCTTCTTCGATGAAGCGGCCGCTGTTGCGCGGGGGCATAAGCTGGCCGCCGACGGCGCGAACATCCTCGACGTGGGCGGCGAGAGCACGCGCCCGGGCGCGGAGCCGGTGAGCGAAGCCGACGAGATCGCGCGCGTGGTTCCGGTGATCGAGAAGCTGCGCGCGGGCTGCAACGCCGCGATCTCCATCGACACCATGAAGCCCAAGGTCGCGCGCGCGGCGATGGCGGCGGGGGCGTCGATCTGGAACGACGTGACCTCGCTGGGAGGGTCGCCGGACAGCGCGAAGGTCGCCGCCGATCTCGGCTGCGGCGTCATCCTGATGCACATGCAGGGCGAACCCCGCACCATGCAGACCGATCCGCGCTACGACGACGTGGTGTGCGAAGTGGGGGATGAACTCGTGATGCGCGCGGAGGTCGCGATGGCCGCCGGCGTCGCGCGCGAAAACATCTGGCTCGACCCGGGGATCGGCTTCGGCAAGACGCTGACGCACAACTTGGCGCTCCTGAAACACCTCGGCGCGTTGACGGCGCGCGGCTTCCCGGTAGTGCTGGGCGTCAGCCGCAAGAGCTTTCTGAAAACGATCGACCCGACGGCGGAGAGTGCGGACGACCGCCTGGGCGGGTCGCTATCGGCCGCTCTGTGGGGCGCGGCGAACGGCGCGCACGTGCTGCGCGTTCATGATGTCCGCGAGACGCGCCAAGCGTTGGAGACGTGGCGGCGGATCGAGGGCGCGTAGGTCCAACAACAAGTCCGTCACCCTCGGGCTTGTCCCGAGGGCCCATCGTTCAGCTTGCATGAAGGACTGTGTAAGGGCGCGCGCGAACCTGCTGCGGCCCGCGCTATCGACACCTGCCATGGGCCCTCGGGACAAGCCCGAGGGTGACGGAAATAATAGAACGTGAGGGTTGGGCGCCCGCCCTAAACCGCCAGCTGGTCTTTGTGGGTGATGGTCCAGGTGGAGAAGTAGTCGGGGTCTTCGATTTCTTCGCCGGTGGTTTCCAGCTTGTAGAGACCCGGGCGCGCGGCGACGAAGGGCGAGAGTTCACCGGGGAGAGCGAGTTTGGTGCCGGTGCGGATGCCCATGCAGTCGATGAAGATGCCGTTCTTCTGATCGACCGACTCGATGCGGCCGAAGGCATGCTCGAGCAGCAGCTGCTTGCCGCGCGCGTCCACGTGCTGGAGCTCGACCAGCGTCAGCTTGCCGACCAGCATCGCGTCGGCGTTTTCCCAGGTGATCGTATCCGGCACTCGCGGCGGTCCTTCTCAGGGGGTCTCTCCAGCGATATGCCACGGCTCATGGGCCCGAAAAAAGCAAAGAATGCAAAAGGCCGGGTTCTGGCGATTGGGGGGTCCGACCCCGGGGCCGGGGCCGGGGTCCAGGCTGACCTGAAGTCCGTGGGCGCGCTCGGCGGCTATGCGCTCACCGCCATCACCGCCGTCACCGTCCAGGACACCAAGGGCGTGCGCCAGGTTTTCCAGGTCCCGGCCCGGGTCGTGGACGCCCAGGCGCGGGTCGTGCTGGCCGATATCGGGGCCGATGCGGTGAAGACCGGCATGCTGGGTTCAGCCGAGACGGTGCGGGCGGTGGCGGGCCTGCTGGAAGGCCCGGCGAAGCGGTTACCCGTGGTGGTCGATCCGGTGCTGGCCTCGACCTCCGGCGCGGCCCTGCTGGAGCCCGGCGCGCTGAAGCTGTTCCGCAGCCGGCTTATTCCCCTGGCCACGGTGATCACCCCCAACCTGCCCGAAGCGCAGGCCCTGACCGGCATCGCCTGCGACACCCTCGACGACCGGCGCCGCGCGGCCGAGGCGCTGCTGGCCATGGGCGCCCAGGCGGTGCTGGTGAAGGGTGGCCACGCCAAGGGCGGCATGGTCGTGGACCTGCTGGTCACGCCCGATGGCGAGACCCTGTTCGAGGGCCCGCGCCTGAAGACGCGCCACACCCACGGCACCGGCTGCACCCTGGCGTCGGCGATCGCGACCGGCCTCGCCTTCGGCCTGCCGCTGGTCGAGGCGGTAAGCCAGGCCTGGGCCTATACGGCGGAGGCGATCCGCCAGGCGCCGGGGCTCGGCAAGGGCCACGGGCCGCTCGGACACGATTGGCGCACGCGGCCATGAGCGGGCTGGACGACCGGCTCGCGGGCATGGTGCGCGGCAACGCGCCTTTGATGGGGGTGCTGGAGACGCTGAGGGGTCTCGACCTGCCCGACTGGCGGGTGTTCTCCGGGGCGGTCTATCAGACCGCCTGGAACGGCCTCACCGGGCGCGATGCGACCTATGGACTCAAGGACTACGACGTCGGCTATTTCGACGCGTCGGATCTCGGCTACGACGCCGAAGACGTCGTGATCAGACGCGTCGCCGGCGCCTTCGCGCCGCCGCTCGACAGTCTGGTCGAGGTGCGCAACCAGGCGCGCGTGCATCTGTGGTTCGAAACGCATTTCGGCGAGCCCTATGCCCCTCTGGCCTCGACGGATGAGGCGTTGGCGCGGTTCGTGGCGCCGGCCTTCGCCGTCGGCGTTCGGCTGGAGAAGGACGGACGCCTGTCGGTTGCGGCGCCGCTCGGACTGGAAGACCTGTTTGCCCTGAAACTCAGGCCTAATCCGACCCGTCCCCGGGCCAAGGGCTGGGACAAGGTCGTGGCCTCGGCGTTGGCGCGATGGCCGGAGATCGTGGTCGAGGCGCCCTGACGGCGCGGCCGAGCATTTCTGTACAAGCGGTCAGAAAAATTGAACGCCGATCCGTCGCGCGCCGGTGGAAAGCTTGGCGGGGTCGGCCTATTTGCGGCGCATGCGCCAGTGGACCGTCGACGCCTTCGCTTCCGAGCCCTTCAAGGGCAACCAGGCCTGTGTGGTCGAACCGTTCGCGGTCTGGCCCGAAGACGCCTGGATGCAGGCCCTCGCGGCCGAGAACAATCAGGCGGAAACCGCCTTCCTGCTGAAGACCGACCAGCCCGATCGTTTCGGCCTGCGCTGGTTCACGCCGAAATTGGAGGTGCCGCTGTGCGGGCACGCGACCTTGGCGTCGGCGCATGTGCTGTTCGATGAGCTGGAGCTGAAGGCCGACGCTATCGTGTTCGAAACGCGCGTGTCGGGCCACCTGATCGTCTATCGCAAGGGCGCGCTCTACGAGATGGACTTCCCCGCCGATCCGCCGAAGCGCACCGATATTCCCACGGGTCTCGCCGAAGCGCTCGGCGCTCAGCCGAAAGAAGTGTGGGTTGGCGCCTATCTCGTCGCGGTGTACGACGATGCGAAGATTGTGCGCGGATTGACGCCGAACATCGCCGCGCTGGAGCCCATCGCGGGCGAAGCGACCGGCGGCCGCGGCAATATCTGCGTCGCGGCGCCGTCGGACGATCCCGCCTACGACGTGATCGATCGTTTCTTCGCGCCGGGTTCGGGCATCCCCGAAGATCCGGCGACCGGATCGATGCATTGCATCCTGGGCCCGTTGTTCGCCGACAAGCTCGGCAAGGCCGACGTGAAGTTTCACCAGGCCTATCCCGGCCGCGGCGCCGACATCGCGACGGAGCTGCGCGGCGACCGCCTGCGTCTGAAAGGCCGCGCGCGCACCATGCTCGAAGGGCGGCTGCGTCCTTTTGATTGAGCCCGGTCTTTTGATGGAATCGGGCTGATAGCGTAGAGAACGAACCCATGAACGCGCTGGAAAAGCCCTCCCGCCGGCCTGAGCGGCCCTGGTTCTCCGCCGGTCCCACGGTGAAGCGGCCGGGCTGGACGCCCGAGGCGTTGAACTCGGCGTTGCTGGGGCGCGGGATCAGGGCGCCGGCGGTGCTGGCGCGGCTGAAGCAGGCGATCGAGTTGACGCGCGACGTGCTGCAGGTTCCCGCCGACTATCGCGTGACCTTCACGCCCGGCTCCGACACCGGCGCCATGGAGGCGGCGATGTGGTCGTTGCTCGGCCCGCGTCCGGTGCAGTGTCTCGCCTACGAAAACTTCGGCCTGGTCTGGGCTGACGACCTCTTGCATCACCTCGACGTCGAGGCTGAATCGATCGTGGCGCCCTACGGCGAGATGAGCGATCTCACCCGCGTCGATCCGAAGAAAGACCTCGTCTTCGTCTGGAACGGCACGACCTCGGGTGCGCGCGTACCAAACGCCGACTTCATCGCCGCCGATCGCGAAGGCCTGACCATCTGTGACGCGACCTCGGCGGCCTTTGCCATGCCGCTGGACTGGCCCAAGCTCGACGTGGTCACCTTCTCGTTCCAGAAAGCGCTGGGCGGCGAGGCGGGCGTGGGCGTGATCGTACTGTCGCCGCGCGCCATGCAGCGGCTGTCGACCTACAAACCCACGCGTCCGGCGCCTAAGGTCCTGCGCCTGCAGAAGGACGGCCGTCCCGACGAAGACCTGATCGGCGGCGCGCCGTTCAACACCTATTCCATGCTGACCGTCGAAGACTGGATCGACGGCCTGCGCTGGGCCGCGCGCGTCGGCGGCGTCGGCGAACTGATCCGCCGCACCAACGAGAACTTCGCGGTGCTCGAAGCCTGGGTCGCCAAGACGCCGTGGATCGAATTTCTGGTGAAGGACCCCGCGGTCCGCTCCGAAACCTCGGTGGTGCTCGAATTCGTCGATCCGGCGATCCGAGCCCTGCCGCCGGCCGGCCGCGCCGAGTTCGCGGCCAAGCTCTGCAGCCTGCTGGAGCGCGAAGGGGTGGGCTTCGACCTCAACTCCCACCGCATGGCCCCGCCGGGCCTGCGCATCTGGTGCGGCTGCACGGTCGAGCACGACGACCTGGAAGCCCTGACCCCCTGGCTGGAGTGGGGTTATGCGGCCGTCATGGCGGAACTCACGGCCGGTTAGGCTTTCTAGCGGGACTCGTCTAAGAGACCGCCGCGTTTTGAGAGGACGAGGCTTTGGCGAACGTCGCGGTGGTCGGCGCCCAGTGGGGCGACGAGGGCAAGGGCAAGATCGTCGACTGGCTGTCGAACCGGGCGGACGTGGTCGTCCGTTTCCAGGGCGGCCATAACGCCGGCCACACCCTGGTGGTGGGCAACCAGACCTACAAGCTGTCGCTGCTGCCGTCGGGCGTGGTGCAAGGCAAGCCTTCCGTCATTGGAAACGGCGTGGTGGTCGATCCCTGGGCGCTGCTGGACGAGATCGCGCGCATCGAGGCGCAGGGGGTGAAGATCACGCCGCAGCTGCTGCACCTCGCCGACAACGCCAGCCTGATCCTGCCGCTGCACCGCGACCTCGATACGGCGCGCGAGGCCGCCGCCGGCGCCAATCGCATCGGCACCACCGGCCGCGGCATCGGGCCGGCCTATGAGGACAAGGTGGGCCGCCGCGCCATCCGCGTCGCCGACCTGTCTGACCCGTCCGCGCTGGACGGCAAGATCGACCGGCTGCTGACGCACCACAACGCGCTGCGGCGCGGCTTCAACCTGCCGGAGGCGACGCCGGGCGAACTGCTGGCCGCGCTGGCCGAGGTCGCGCCGAAGATTTTGCCGTTCGCACGCCCGGTGTGGCGCGACCTGCACGACGCGGTGAAGGCGCGCCGCAAGATCCTGTTCGAAGGCGCCCAGGGCGCCCTGCTCGACATCGACCACGGCACCTATCCGTACGTGACCTCGTCCAACACCGTCGCGGGCCAGGCGGCGGCGGGCGCGGGCGTGGGGCCGCGTCAGGTCGGCTATGTGCTGGGCATCGTGAAGGCCTACACCACGCGCGTGGGCGAAGGCCCGTTCCCGACCGAGCTGAAGGACGACAACGGCCGCCGGCTCGGCGAGCGCGGGCACGAGTTCGGCACCGTCACCGGGCGGCCGCGGCGCTGCGGCTGGTTCGACGCGGTGATCGTGCGCCAGACCGTGACCGTCGGCGGCATGGACGGGGTGGCGCTGACCAAGCTCGACGTGCTCGATGGTTTCGAGAAGCTCGGCATCTGCACCGGCTACAAGATCGGCGATCGGGTGGTGGATTACCTGCCCGCCGGCGTGAAGGATCAGGCAACGGCGGAGCCGGTCTACGAGTGGCTGGACGGCTGGTCGGAATCGACCCGCGGCGCGCGCTCCTGGCTCGACCTCCCGGGCAATGCGGTGAAGTACGTGCGCCGCATCGAGGAGCTGATCGGCGCGCCGGTGGCCATGCTGTCGACCTCGCCCGAGCGCGAGGACACCATCCTCATGCGCGACCCGTTCCAGGATTAATCGGGGTCAGCCTCGTCCTCGTCCTTGGGGTCCAGGTGGGCCGGGGCGGGCGGGTCGCTGGCCGGGAAGCTCTCTTCCAGGGCTTCGTCGAGCAGGGCTTCCTGGTGCTCAAGGTCCTGTTTTTCCGGCTTTTCCGGTTTCTTTTCCGGCATGGCGGGGGCCTCCGGGGTTATGGGGTTCGTCAAGGCGATCTTTACCCTGCCCGTTTAGGCTCTTCGGGTTACGTCGAGGAGTCGTTTTCGCGTGTACGCCGTCGATCCGAAAATCCTGCAGAAGCTCGAAGAGCATGTCCGGCGGGTCCTGATCATGGACCCGAACCCCGCAGCGTCGCGTTTGCTGGCCGACCTGATGAAGGGCCTGGGCGCGCGCGACCTGTTTTTCGAGCCGGAAGAACGCCGTGCGCTGGAGATGGCGCGGGACGCCGACCCGTGTTTGATCTTTGTGGAATGCGGCGGTCCCAAGCTCGACGGCGGCGCCTTCACCCGCAAGCTGCGCCGCTCGAACCTGATGTGCCGCAAGGCGCCGGTGATCATGATGACGTCGGACGCCACCGCGGCGACGATCAAGGACGCGCGCGACAGCGGCGTGCACGAATTTCTGCGCAAGCCGTTCACCGCCGGCGATCTCTTGAAGCGCGTGATGGCGGTGACGATCAAACAGCGCGACTGGATCGAAGGCGTCGGTTACGTCGGCCCCGACCGTCGCCGCTTCAACTCCGCCGAATTCACCGGCTCGCGCAAGCGTAAGGCCGACAAGGCGCAGAGCGAAGCCGAAGCCCAGGTGCAGGCGGTCGACCAGGCCGTGCGCATCCTGCGCGCCGCCATCGACCAGTTCGACAACGACCCGGCCCAGGCGCTGCGGGCGATGCGCGAGCAGGCGGGGCTGTTGAAGCGGATCGCAACCTCCGGCGCCGGCGAAGCGCGCCTGGCGGTCGCGGTTGCGGTGCTGGAAATGGCGCTCAACGGCTCCAATCCGAGACGCGAGACGCTGGCCGTGCCGGTGAAGGGCGTGACCGATCTGTATCCGACGGTGGACAACCGAGCGGCTTGAGAGCAGCCACGAAAAACACGAAAAGCACGAACTAAGACACTCTCAAAATCCGCTCATCCCCGCGCATGCGGGGATCCAGGCTTTTTTGACCTGCGCATAACGGGTCAGACCTTGGGTGCTGATGTTCGCGTAGCGCCGAAGAAGGATTGTCCACGAACCACACGAACCACACGAACAAAGAAATCTTCGCGCCGCAGGCGCAGCTTAATTCGAGGGCGCGTCGGGCCGACAAACACCGCGTTCGTGTGGTTCGTGTGGTTCGTGGACAAAAAAAGCCTGGGTCCCGCTTGCGCGGGGATGAGCGGAAAATGGGATTTGGGCAAAAGAAAAAGCGCGGAGCTGATGGGCTCCGCGCTTTCGTGTGTTTCGTGGCTAACTTTTCTTACGCCGTCGCTTCCATGATGTTGCGTTCGGTGGCGGCGGCGCGCATCGCTTTTTGCAGTTTTTCGAAGCCGCGCACCTCGATCTGGCGCACGCGTTCGCGGCTGACGCCGTACTGCGAGGCGAGTTCTTCGAGGGTGGTCGGGTCGTCCTTCAGGCGCCGCTCGGTCAGGATGTGGCGCTCACGATCGGTGAGCTCCTGCATGGCTTCTTCGAGCAGGCCCATGCGCAGGGAGTATTCCTGGCCTTCGGCGACTTCGGTCTCCTGCGAGACCTGGGCGTCGTCGGCGAGCCAGTCCTGCCACTCGCTCTCGCTTTCCGAACGCAGCGGCGCGTTCAGCGACGCGTCGGGACCGGAGAGGCGGCGGTTCATCGAGATCACATCGGCGTCGGTGACGCCGAGCTGGGTGGCGATGTGCGTCACCTGCTCGGGGCGCATGTCGCCTTCCTCGAAAGCCGAGATCTGGCTCTTGGCCTTGCGCAAATTGAAGAACAGCTTCTTCTGCGCGGCGGTGGTGCCCATTTTCACCAGCGACCACGAGCGCAGAATGTATTCCTGGATCGAGGCGCGGATCCACCACATGGCGTAGGTCGCCAGGCGGAAGCCCCGGTCGGGGTCGAATTTCTTGACCGCCTGCATCAGGCCGACGTTGCCTTCGGAGATCACTTCCCCGATCGGCAGGCCATAGCCGCGGTAGCCCATGGCGATCTTGGCCACGAGGCGAAGGTGTGAGGTGACAAGCTTGTGGGCGGCCTGAGGGTCCTCGTGCTCCTGCCAACGCTTGGCGAGCATGAATTCCTCGTCCTTGGTCAGCATCGGAAACTTGCGGATTTCCGTGAGGTACCTGGACAGACCGCCTTCCGGCGTCATTACGGCGAGCGAACTTAAAGCCATGGTTTTAACCGGTCTCCCTCCGGTGCTCGGATCGATTGGATGCGGTCCGAGGACCCCCCTAACCGTTCCGAGATAGATAGGGTTGCAGACATTGTAAGACCGCCCCGGCGATCAGCTCGCGCCGGCGTGGCCTTTGGGTCCCACTTGAAGATCATTGGCATCGAATATAAGGCGTAGTGGGTCCTTTTTCAAGACTTACATTTTTGTAACCCGGAAAACCCTTATACGGACGAGGGTTGAGGCCGGATCAAAGGTCCGCCAAGCGGGCTTCCAGCCCCGCCATATCCGGCGGCGGCGAGGTCTCGAACTGCAGGGCTTCTGCGGTCACCGGGTGGACGAAGCCGAGGACGGCGGCGTGCAGGGCTTGGCGTTTCAGGCCGGCGGCTTCGATCGCCGCCTGCACCGACGCGGCGGGGCGGCCGGCGCCGTAGAGCGGATCGCCGAGACAGGGCGCGCCCTTGGAGGCGAGGTGGACGCGAATCTGATGGGTGCGGCCGGTCTCGAGCTGACAGCTGACGCGCGCGGCCAGCGGCCTGGCTTGGGGACCGAAGGCGCGTTCGACGCGGTAGTCGGTGATCGCTTCGCGGCCGCCGACCTTCAACACCGCCATCTTCTTGCGGTTCGACGGCGAGCGACCGAGGCGGGTCATGATCCGCCCGCGTGGGGGTTCGGGCGCGCCGCGGGTGAGGGCGAGATACAGCCGCTCGATGTCGTGGGCCGCGAACAGGGCGCAGAGGCCCGCGTGGGCCTGGTCGGTCTTGGCGGCGACCATCACCCCGGAGGTGTCCTTGTCGAGACGGTGCACGATGCCCGGCCGCGCCACCCCGCCGACCCCGGAGAGCGATCCGGCGCAGTGGTGCAGCAGGGCGTTGACCAGGGTGCCGGTCTCGCTGCCGGGCGCGGGATGCACCGCCATGCCGGCGGGTTTGTCGATGACGATCAGGTGCGCGTCTTCAAACAGCACAACGAGCGGGATCGCTTCCGGCGCGGGCTCGGCGGCGACCGGCGGCGGGACGAGGATGCGATAGCGGCCGGCCTGCGCCTTGGCCGATGCGTTCACCACGGGCGCATGGCCGAAGGTCACCGCGCCCTCGGCGATCAGCGCTTGCAGCCGCGCGCGAGACAGATTGTCCGCACGCTCGGCGAGAGTCTTATCGAGACGGGCGCCGGCCTCGGCCTGGGCGATGTCGATGACGACCAGGCCGGACGGCGAATCGTCGGCGTCGTCGATATCGAAGGGGGCGTCGTCGCTCAGCGCCGGCTCTCCAGCGCGAGCCGCGCACCGAAGGCGAGGAACACCACGCCGGTGACGCGATCGAGCAGCTTCAGCATCCCGGGACGTTTCAGCGCCACTGTGATCTTGTGCGTGGCGCCGGTGAGGAAGGCGAGCCAGGCGGCGCCGATCAGGGCGTGGATCACGCCCAGCAACAGCACGAAGGGTCCCACCGGCGCATCGTGCGGGATGAACTGGGGCAGGAAGGACACGTAGAACACGCCGACCTTGGGGTTCAGCATATTGGTGAGAAAGCCCTTGGCGAACCAGCCGAGCGCGCCGCGCCGCTGTTCGCTCGCGGTCATGGTTTCGGCGAGGACCGTGCGCGGGTTCACGATCAACCGTATCCCCATCCACACCAGATAGGCCGCGCCGATCCACTTCAGGATTTCGTAGGCGAGCTTCGACGCCGCCAAGAGGGCGCCCAGGCCCAGCGCCGTCAGGCTGGCCCAGCCCAGGCAGCCGAGCGCGATGCCGAGGGTGGCCGCCAGGCCCGCGCGGCGTCCCTCGGAGGCGGAGGTGCGCACCACCAGGGCGGTGTCGAGACCCGGCGTGATCGACAGCAAGACGGCGGCGGCGGTGAAGGCGGCGAGCGCCGCAAGGGTCGGCGACATGGGTTGGACTTACACCACGACCCTGAAAGCAAGAAGGGTCGGCTGAAAGCCGACCCTTGGCGCCCCAAAAGCACAAAGGCCCGGGCGAACCCGGGCCTTTGTCCGATCGGGCGCGAGGCCGATCAGGAAATGTTTTCGTTGATCAGGCCGATCTTCACATAGCCCGCATCTTCGAGGTTGTTCAGCGTATCCATGAACTTCTCGTACTTCACGTCCGCGTCGGCGCGGAGGAAGACCACGTTGTTTCGCGGGTCGCCCTTGTCGGCGAAGTACTTGTTGAACATGCCGGTCACGTCCGAGACCAGGGTGGCCTCCGAACTGGTCTGTTCCGCGATGCCGCCGATATCGACTCCGCCGTCCGCGCGCAGCGAGACGATCACGGGCTTGCGCTTGTCGTCCGGCGGCTTCTGGTTCGGGATCGCCGGCGGCATGTCGATCTTGAAGAACGCGGTCGACGGCGGGATCGACACCATGAAGATGATCAGCAGCACCAGCATGATGTCCACGAAGGGCGTCACGTTGATGTCGGCGTTGGCCTCGATCGTATACTTCTTGCCGCTGGTCGGCCCGGACAGCTTTGCAGCCATCTATTCGTTCTCCTCGCAGGCTGCCCCAGACCGCAAAGCCGGCAGGCGCCACCCATAGATTTTCCGGGCGAAAAGTCACACCACGGCCGCCCCAAGTAAAGAGGCGACGGCGCTTGGGGTTCCCCTTTCACCCGTTGGGGGAACTCAGCCGCGCTGGGTCAGCCGCAGAAAGCGGTCCTGGAGGCCTATATCCGCTTTGAAAGCGCCCGTGAACTGGGTCGTGATGGTCGAAACGTGCCGGTGGTGCACGCCGCGGGTGGTCATGCACTGGTGCTCGGCGTCGATCAGGACCGCAACCCCTTCCGGATCAAGCGATTCGGTGATCGCGTCGGCGATCTGCTGGGTGAGAGTTTCCTGGG
Organism: Caulobacteraceae bacterium; assembly: GCA_036501825.1. GTDB lineage: Bacteria > Pseudomonadota > Alphaproteobacteria > Caulobacterales > Caulobacteraceae > JAFECT01. Next base: position 77,449 of record DASXZP010000019.1, read on the forward strand.
TCTGGAGGCGCTTGGAAAAGATCTCGACCACCCGGGCGATCTTGGAGATTCCGACCACCTTGGCGCTGGGCAGGTAGGCCACATAGGCCTTGCCCAGGAAGGGGGCCATGTGGTGCTCACAGTGGCTCTCGACCTCGATGTCGCGGAGCATGACCATCTCGTCGTAGCCCTGGACGTCCTCGAACACCCGCTCCAGCTCCTTGCCGGGGTCGGCGTGGTAGCCCTGGAACCACTCGGAATAGGCGTCGACCACCCGCTGGGGGGTGTCGAGCAGGCCCTCGCGGCGGGGGTCGTCCCCGGCCCAGGCGATCAGGGTCCGGACCGCGTCCATGGCGGCCTCGCGGGTGGGCTTCCTGACGGGCTCCAGTTCGTTCGCGCCGCGGGAGGAGCGGGCGTCGGAGAAAGCGTCCATGGCGGTAAAGTTCTTTCCGAGGGCCGAGTGGCGCCGGGACGATGGTCCCGGAAATGACGCGTGGCATCCCTCTGTCTGCGGAGCTTTGACGGCGGACCTTAAGTCCGGGTTCCCGCCCATAGGCTCCCCGCAATCCCCCAGCTATATGGGACGCCGACCTCCTCCGGCAACACGGCGTTCTGATGAAACTGGCCCTCTACGACACCATGGCGCGGCGCAAGCGTGAGTTTGCGCCCAGGGACCCGGGCCGGGTGACCGTCTACGTCTGCGGCCCGACGGTCTATGACTACGCCCACATCGGCAACGCCAGGCCGCCGGTGGTGTTCGACGTGCTGTTCCGCCTGCTGCGCCGCGACTATGGGGCGGAGCACGTGATCTATGCGCGCAACGTCACCGACGTGGACGACAAGATAAACGCCAAGGCCATCTCCGAGGGCGTCGAGATCGCCGAGATCAGCCGCCGCTATGAGACTGCCTATCTCGAGGACATGGCCGAGCTGAACGTGCTGCAGCCGACGCTGGCGCCGCACGTGACCGAGCACATGGAGGCGATCCGCCGGCAGATCGCAGCCTTGATCGAGCGAGGCTCGGCTTACGTTGCGGAAGGTCATGTGCTGTTCGACGTGTCGAGCTTCCCCGATTACGGCGCCCTGTCGGGCCGCAACGTCGAGGACATGATCGCCGGGGCCCGGGTCGAGGTCGCGCCCTACAAGAAGAACCCGCACGACTTCGTGCTGTGGAAGCCGTCCAAACCCGGCGAGCCGGAGTGGACCTCGCCCTGGGGGCCGGGCAGACCGGGGTGGCACATCGAATGCTCGGCGATGATCGAGCAGGAGCTGGGCTTTCCCATCGACATTCACGGCGGCGGCCACGACCTGATCTTCCCGCACCATGAGAACGAGCTGGCCCAGGGCCGCTGCGCCCACGGCGACGCGGAGTACGCGCGCTACTGGGTGCACAACGGCTTTCTGACCATGGACGCCGAGAAGATGTCGAAGAGCCTCGGCAATGTGAAACTGCTGCACGAGCTGGTCGGCAATGTGCCGGGCGAGGCGGTCCGGTTCGCCCTGCTGTCCGGCCACTACCGCGCGCCCCTGGACTGGACCGACACGCTGCTGGCCCAGGCGAAGAAGTCGCTCGATCGTTTGTACGGCGCGCTGCGCCGCGCGAAGGATATCGAAGCCGATGCGAGCGCGCCGCCGCAGGCGTTTCTCGCCGCCTTGTACGACGATCTGAATACGCCAGGCGCCCTGTCGGTGCTCTTCGAACTCTCGACCCTGATCGAGAAGGCGGTGGCGGCGAACGACCGGCCAGGCGCGGCGGTGGCCAAGGGCGCGCTGCTGGCGGCGGGTGAACTCGCGGGCTTGCTGGGCGCCGATCCGGACTCCTGGTTCGAGGGCGGCGCCGACGAAAACCAGAAGGCGCACATCGACCAGCTGATCGCCGCGCGCGACGCGGCGCGGCGCGCCAAGGACTGGGGCGAGGCCGATCGTATCCGCGACGAGCTGAACGCCCTGAACGTGGTGGTCATGGACGGCCCGAACGGCGCCGTCTGGCGCTTCCAGGAACCCGCATGATGAGCACGCCCGCCCACTACGGGATGTTTGCGGCCTACAACGCCTGGGCCAACCGTCGCCTCTACGACGCGGCCGCGCAACTGTCCGACGCGGACTACCGCGCCGATCGCAAGGCCTTCTTCGGCTCGCTGCACCGGACCCTGAATCACCTGATGGTTGGCGACCGCATCTGGATGCACCGCTTCGACGGCGAGGGTGAAACCTATCTCGAACTCGATCGCGTGCTCTACGACGACTTCGCCGCCTTGCGCGCCGCGCGCGAGGCCGAAGATGCGCGGATCGTGCGCTACGCCGAGGGCCTGACCGACGCCGTGCTCGCGGGCGAACTGGAATACCGCAACACCCAGGGCATCGCGTTCGTGTCGCCGCTGGCGCCCATGCTCGACCATTTCTTCAACCACCAGACCCATCACCGCGGCCAGGCCCACGCCCTGATCAGCGCGGCCGGCATCGTGCCGCCGCCGCTCGACCTCCTGGTCTGGATCCGCGAAAACGGCGTGATGCGCGTCAAGGAGTCCGCATGAGCATTCGGGTCGAATACCGCATCGGCGTCAGCGCCACGCCCGAACGGGTGTGGGGGGTGCTGTCGAACCTCGAACGCTGGAGCGACTGGAACCCAATGTACCCGCAGGCCTCGGGCAAGATCGTCATGGGTGGAACGCTCGATCTGCTCGAACACCTCGCTGGCCAGCCCGATCGCCGCATCGAAGCGCGGGTGCTGGACTGGACGCCCGAGGCGCAACTGGTGCTGCGCATTGCTGAAGGCGCCTTCGCGCGGCGTATGCAGTACTTCGAGATCGACCCGCTCGCGGGCAAGAACGCCTCCGGCTGCATCTTCGCCGCCGGCGTCTACTTCCAGGGCTGGAACGAAAAGGGCGTCGCCAGGAAACTCGGACGCAGCCTCAAGATCGGCTACGGCCTGATGGCGGAAGCTCTGAAGGCGAAGGTCGAGGCAGAATAAGAAAGAGAGTCCACGGACCCACACGGAAACACACGGACGCGTCGGGCATCCAGCGCGAGCCTTGGGCGCGAAGCGCCTCTAAGATCATCGCGCCTGCGGCGCAGGACTGGGACTTTCCGTGTGGGTCCGTGTGGGTCCGTGGACTCTCTTCTTCTTCTCGCACTAGGCGCGTCGCGCACTTTCGAGCTTATCCACCGTCGCGATCAGGCGATCCACGTCGGCGCCCGCCTGCGCCACCACTTCGGTCTGGATGACGCGCCAGCGTTCGATGGCGGCCTTCAGCAGTTCGGCGCCTTCGGGGGTGAGTTCGTAGCGACCGGCGCGTCCGGCGCGTTCGGCCTGGCGGACGAGGCCCTTGCGGATGAGCGGCTGCAGGCCGCGCCAGGTGGCGCTACGCTCGTGGCCGTTCAGGTCGGAAATCTGGTCGAGGGTGCAGGAGCCCAGGTCCGACAGGGCGTCCAACGTCGCGAGCTGCACCGAGGTCAGGCCGCAGGGCGCCAGGGCCTCGTCGTAGAGCCGGGTCAGGATGCGGGCGGCCCGCCGGACTTTCCAAACCACACAGCTGGACATGGCGGCCTCTCTTGCATGTGCAAGGCAAGACCTAGGGCGGCAACAGGGCTTTGACAACCGGGCGGCACGAATCGGGGTCTCGAGCGTTTGGCTCCCCGAACCGCTACGCCTGAGAGGTGCTCATGATCCGCCTGATGTTGCTGGCCGCCGCCGCCATGGCCGCCGCCGGCCCGATCGCCGCCATGGCCTCCGCGCCCGCGAAGGTCCCCGCCTCGCTGGACGTCGCCTTCGACAACACCATCGTCTCGACCTATCCGGACGGCCGTCAGAGCGAGATCTGGTTGAACCGCGACGGCAGCTACAAGGGCATGGGCCGGCGCAAGGACCGCTCCGACGGACACTGGACGTTGAAGGGCTCGAAGATTTGCCTGCGCCAATCGCACCCGCTGGCGGTGCCCTTCACCTTCTGCACGCCGCTGCGCGCCGAGAAGGTCGGCTCGACCTGGACCGCCAAGGCGGTGACCGGTGAACAGGTGCACGTGAAGATCGTTGCAGGCCGCGAAGGCGAGTAGCCCTCTTTACGGCGCTTGATCGCGTTCGAGCGCGCCTGCCTTGCGCCACGGCCATACGAAGCCCGGCTTGCCGTGGTGGAACACAAACCAGCGCGTTGAGACGTAGTTGATCACCCAGGCGCTGATCCCCCCGGCGCTCAAAGCCACGATGGACAGTGAGATCACCGGCAGGCGCGACGACACGAAGGCCAGGTAGACGAAATAGTTGGCGCCGTTGCCGACCGCGTTGGTCAGCATGTAGCGCAGCCACTGCCGCGCAGCGCGGCGGCGGTGATGGATGCGGCGGAACACCAGAAAGCCGTTCAGCAGGAAGGTGACCTGCATCGCCACGCCCAGCGAGATCACCCGCGCCCAGGCCGGCTCCAGCCCGAACGCCAGACCGATCTTCAGCAGGACGTAGTCGGTGACGAAGCCGGTCAGCGAGACGGCGGAGTACTTAAGCGCCGTCACGGCCTCGTGCCGGGCGCGCTGGCGCCGCGATGGTTTGGGCGGTGCGGCGTCGATCATCCGTGGTCAACGTATTTGGGGTCTAAGCGTTGCCGCAAGGCCGCAGATTGGGCCGTTAACACCTTGCCGACTCCACTTTCGGGCCCCGAAGCCTTAGATTCATGGCGATGATCGACGAACTCTACAGCCTGAAGATCCTGAAACTCGCCGCGCACCTGCCGCGGTCGGGGCGGCTTGCCGCGCCCGACGGGTCGGCCGAGCGGGTCGCCAAACTGTGCGGCAGCCGCGCGCTGGTGGACCTGAGGCTGGAGGGCGACCGCGTGGTCGATTTCGCCCAGGAGGTCGAGGCCTGCGCGCTTGGTCAAGCCGCCGCCGCCATCCTCGGCGAGCACGCGATCGGGGCCTCGGTGGCCGAGATCGAAGCCGCCCGCGACCAGCTCGCGGCCATGCTGAAATCGGGCGGCCCGACCCCTCAGGGCCGCTTCTCCGGCCTCGCGGCCCTGGAGCAGGTCCGCGACTATCCCGCCCGCTACGCCTCCACCCTGGTGGCCTTCGACGCGGCCGTGGCCGCTGCCCACGCAGCCCTTTCCGAGCGCACGCCGCGAACTAGCACCGCCGACGCGGCTTGATCGGGGCTTTTCGCAGGTGCGATAAGCCCGCGTTCTGTTCGGGGCCCCGCCGGCGATGAAGCTTTACGAACGAGCCGTCAGAAGCGCTCACCGCGCTTACAAACTGACGCTATCGCCCTGGATCGGGCAATCGTGCCGCTTCCTTCCGACCTGTTCGGATTACGCGGCCGAAGCCCTGATCACGCACGGTTTCTGGCGCGGCTCCTGGCTGGCCACGAAGCGCGTGTGCCGATGCCATCCCTGGGGCGGTTCGGGATTCGATCCCGTGCCGCCTCCCAGAGGTCCGAAACCCGGCTCGTCCAGCAAGGATGGGTCGGAGCGGACCTGGAAGTGTGAGACATGATCGATCTGAAATTCCCCGACGGCGCCGTGCGACAATATCCCGACGGCGCCACGGGCAAGGACGTTGCCCAATCCATCTCGCCCTCGCTCGCCAAGCGGGCGGCGCTGGTGAAGCTCGACGGCCAGCTGCGCGACGTCGAGCGCCCGCTGCACAGCGGTGCGTTCGAAATCATCACGCGTGATGCGCCCGAAGCGCTGGAGACCATCCGCCACGATACGGCGCACGTGCTGGCCGAGGCGGTGCAGGCGCTGTTCCCCGGGACGCAGGTGACCATCGGCCCGTCGATCGAGGACGGGTTCTACTACGACTTCGCCCGCGACGAGCCCTTCTCGATCGACGACTTCGCCAAGATCGAAGCCAAGATGCGCGAGATCGTGGACAAGGACGCGAAGATCGTACGCGAAGAGTGGGATCGCGACGAAGCGATCAAGCACTTCGAACAGATCGGCGAAAAGTACAAGGCGGAGATCATTCGCGACTTGCCTGAGAGCGAGACGATTACGCTCTACCGCCAGGGCGACTGGGTGGACCTGTGCCGCGGGCCGCACTTTCCCTCGACGAAGTTCGTGGGCAAGGCGTTCAAGCTGACCAAGCTCGCGGGCGCCTACTGGCGCGGCGATCACCGCAACGCGCAACTGCAGCGCATGTACGGCACGGCCTGGGCGTCGGAGGCCGAGCTCGACGCCTATCTGAAACGCCTGGAAGAGGCGGAGAAGCGCGATCACCGCCGCCTGGGCCGCCAGATGGACCTCTTCCACATGCAGGAAGAGGGCCGCGGCATGGTGTTCTGGCACCCGAAAGGGTGGACGCTGTGGCGCACGCTGGAAGCCTATATGCGCCGCAAGCTGGAAGCCGACGGCTACGTCGAGGTGAAGGCGCCGCAGATTCTGGAGCGCGTGCTCTGGGAAAAGTCGGGGCACTGGGAGAAGTTCGGCGCCAACATGTTCGTCTGCGAGACCGCCGAGGGCGAAAGCCTGGCGATCAAGCCGATGAACTGTCCGGGCCACGTGCAGATCTTCAACCAGGGCCAGCGTTCCTACCGCGAACTGCCGCTGCGCATGGGCGAATTCGGCGCCTGTCACCGCTACGAACCGTCGGGTGCGTTGCATGGCCTGATGCGCGTGCGCGGCTTCGTGCAGGACGACGGCCACATCTTCTGTCGCGAGGACCAGGTCGTCGATGAGACCAAGCGGTTCGTCGCTCTGCTGAAGTCGGTCTATGCCGACATCGGGCTGGAGCTGCACGACGTGAAGTTCTCGACGCGGCCGGACCTGCGCGCAGGCTCGGACGACATCTGGGACCGCGCCGAGGCCGACCTTGCCGCGGCAACCGAAGCGGCCGGCGTTCCGGTGGAAATCAACCCGGGCGAGGGCGCCTTCTACGGCCCCAAGCTCGAGTTCCGCCTGCGCGACGCCATCGGGCGCATCTGGCAGTGCGGCACCCTGCAGCTCGATTTCGTGCTGCCCGAACGGCTGGATGCGGAATACGTCGGCGAGGACGGGGCCAAGCACCGGCCGGTGATGTTGCACCGGGCGATCTTCGGCTCGTTCGAACGCTTCATCGGCATCCTGATCGAGCACTACGCCGGGGCGTTCCCGCTGTGGCTCGCGCCGGTGCAGGTGGTGGTGGCGACGATCACGTCGGACGCCGACGGGTTCGCCGAGGAAGCGGCCGCGAAACTGCGCGCCGCCGGCCTACGGGTGGAGCTCGATCTGCGCAATGAGAAGATCAACTACAAGGTCCGGGAACACTCGCTCGCGAAGGTTCCGGTGATCGCGGTGGTGGGTCGACGCGAGGCGGAGGAAGGCAAGCTGGCGCTGCGGCGTTTGGGGTCGGACGGCCAGACGATCCTTTCGCTGGACGAAGCGATCACGACCTTGACGGCCGAGGCGTCGCCGCCGGACCTAAAAAAACACTGATCACAAAGAACCAAAGACAGATAAGAAGAAAAAGAAGCGCGGCGCCGATCAGGCGTCGCGCTTTTCATTTGTCCCGACCGCGCTTCGCGCGGTCCTTCACCATCCCAACCCTCCGCTCATCCCCGCGAAAGCGGGGACCCAGGCGTTTTAGCGGCGGTTGTCCAAGCGATGTTTTTCGGGGAATACCGTGCAGGCGTAGGTGGCGCGCGCATCAAAAAAACCTGGGTCCCCGCGTTCGCGGGGATGAGCGGGAATTAGGTTGCAGCCTGATGCGACGCGCAGGCTCCGCAACCTCTTATCTTGCTTTTCTTTCTTTGGTTCTTTGTGGCCAGTGTTTTTTTAAACCGCTGGCCGCGGGAACGGACCGGCTTTGCTGAGTTTGGACGGTGGGGCTTTGCCCAGCATTCCGCCGATCCACTTCGCGGTTTCGATCAGCGCGTCCAGGTCATACCCCGTATCGAACCCGCCGCGTTCGAGCATGTAGACCAGATCCTCCGTCGCGATATTGCCCGTCGCGTTCGGGGCAAACGGGCAGCCGCCGATGCCGCCGCAGGAGGCGTCCAGCACGCGCACGCCCGCTTCGACGCCGGCGTAGGCGTTGGCGAGGCCGGTGTTGCGGGTGTCGTGGAAGTGCAGGCGCAGGGTCGCGTCGGGGGCGGCTTTGCGCGCGGCTTCGACCTTTTTGCGCACGGCCCAGGGGTCGCCCACGCCGATGGTGTCGGCGAGGCCGATTTCGGGAATCTTCATGGCGCCGAGTTCGCGCACGATGGACGCGACCTGCTCGACCGACACTTCGCCGTCGAACGGACAGCCCCACACGGTCGATACAATCGCCGATAATCTCGGTCCGCCGGCGCCGGAGCCGGCCGAATTGTGCGCGCGCTCGGCGATCTCGGCGACCATGGCGAGTTGGTCCTTCACGCTCATGCCGCTGTTGGCCTTCGCGAAACCGTCGGACGCGGCGAGCGAGATGTTGGCCTCGTCGACGCCGGCCTGGACCGCGCGGTCGTATCCCTTGGCGTTCAGCACCAGGCCGATGCGCGAGCGGCCGGGCGTCTTGCCGAGCGCGGCGCTGACCTCTTCGGCGCCCGCCATCTGCGGCACGCGTTTCGGATTGACGAAGGACACGGTCTCGGTGCGGCGCGCGCCGGCGGCCTCCAGTTTGGCGATGAAGGCGAGCTTGTCTTCCACCGACAGCACGGCGGCTTCGTTCTGCAACCCGTCGCGGGGCCCGACTTCGACGATCTCGATGAATTCACTCATGACGCCGGCTTCGTTTGCGATTGATAGAGGGTCAGCGTCACCGGCTTTCCCTTGGAATAGTTCAGGCCGCTCACCGAGGCGACCGGCGACGCGGTGAGATGTTGTCTGGCGAGCTGGGCCAGGAACGCCGGCTCGTCTTTCTTGTCCACCGCCACGGGCCGGCCCTCGCCGATGGCGTCCGCCGCGTCGTCCATGTCCGCGGGCGCGATCAGCTGGGTCTCGGTGCCCAGCAGGAAGACGAGGCTCGGCTCGGCATAGCCCAGCACCGCGATCGGCCCCGGCGTGACGCCGTTGCGAGGATCGATGTGGTGCGCCCTGACCGCCTGCGCCAGGGAGCGGGTGAGCCAGAGCGAATTCATCCTGGGCGCCAGGCCTCCGGCCAGGGTCGCGTGGGCGAGCAGACCGCCGACGCAGGTGACCAGCAGCGCCTTGGCCATGTCGTCGCGCTTGAACAGCAGCCACACGCCCACGCCCGCGCCGCCGAGCGCGAAAACGATGGTCAGCGCGACCCAGACCCAGTCGAGAGGGGCGCCGCCGAACTTGATCGTGACCACGATGGCGATGGCGCTGACCACGCAGGCGGCGAACAGGCTTAAGGCCGCGCCGATCCAGCGCGCGTTCCATTTGATCGCGGTGATCGGGCGCCACACCGGGCCGATCCTGCGCGTGAGGAAGGCGGAGCTTGCGCGCGTCGCTTCCGACAGGCCGTCGTCGGGGGAGGGTTCGAGCTTCGTGAACAGCGAGGCGATCAGCCAGGCGACGGCGCCGTAGAGCGGCAGGGTGTAGTGTACGAGCTTGGTGGGGGCGAGTTCGAACACGAACCAACTCGGAACCAGCCAGCACAGGGCGAAGCGCACGCCGACGCTGGCGCGATGACGCCAGCCGGACGCGAAGCCCGCGGGCATCAACAGGGTCGCGGGGAACAGCAACAATGGCAGCAGCAACAGGTGATAGCCCGGTGGGGCGCCGTGGCTCTCCTGACCGCCGGCGACTTTCGACGCGAGGTCGGAAGTGACCGCCGTCGACCAGAAACTGCCGTCGGTGGCGACGGTGATCGCCAGCGCCCACGGTCCGCAGATCAGCAGCACGACGAGCGGGCCCCACTTCCATCCGATGCGGCGGATCCAGGCCCAGTCGCGATCCCACAGGCCGAGCGCGATCAGAGTCAGGCCCGCGACCATCGGCCCGATCGGTCCCTTGATCAGAATCGTCACCGCCATGGCGATCCAGAACACGAGCTTCAGCCGTCTTCGCAGCGGCGCGCCCGCACGCGCCTGGGCATACAGGCCGCCGAGCGCGGCGAGCGCCAGGGTGGTCGCGCCGCACAGCACCGCATCGGTCTTGGCGATGCCGGCCTCGGTGGAGAGGATGAAACTGGTCCCCAGCGCGATGCCGGCGAGCACGCCGCCGCGCGGGCCGAAGAATCGCATGGCGCCCCAGGCGCAGGCGGCGGCCGCGACCATGGCGCCCAGCAGCGAGGGGAGGCGGTAGGCCCAGATCTGGCGCGCCCAGGCGCTGGAGAAAATCGCGACCGAGGTCGCCTGCAGCCAGTGGATGCCCACCGGCTTCTTGTGCCTGGCCGCGTCCTGGAACTGGATGTTCACATAGTCCCGGGTCTCGAGCATCTGCGCCGTGGCCTGGGCAAACCGCGACTCGTCGCGGTCGAGCGGGGGCAGGGCCATAAGCCCGGGCAGTCCGGCGAGGAAGGCGATCAGGGCGGCCAGGGCGGGTCCGCGCCAGCCCCGGATCAGGCGATCGACATCGAGATTCGGCATCGGGGATGCCTCTAGCATGCGGTTTGACGCTGTGCGTGCATCGAGTGCTAAGAGGGGACCCAGCTATGCCCTCGAATTTACCCGCTGAATCCCCCGTCCCCGACGTCTCGGTCGTCGTCCCTGTCCACGACGAGGAGGGCCTGGCCGGCGCGCTCGCCCGCGAGATCGCCCAGGCTTTCCAGGGCCGGTCCTACGAGATGATCTTCGTCAACGACGCCTCCAGGGACGGCACCCTGGCCGAGCTGACCGCCGCCAAGGCCGAGCTTCCCCAGCTTCGCATCCTGTCGCACCGCAAGAACGCCGGGCAGAGCCGGGCGGTCCGCTCGGGGATCCTGGCGGCCCGCGCCCCGGTGATCGTAACCCTGGACGGCGACGGCCAGAACCCGCCGGCCGACGGTCCGGGGCTCTACGACGCCCTGGTTTCCGCCCCGCCGCAGGTGGCGCTGGTGGGCGGCCGCCGCGCCAAGCGCCAGGACAGCGCCGCCAAGCGCTGGGCCTCCCGCTTCGCCAACAATGTGCGCAAGCGTCTGCTGAAAGATCAGGCCGATGACACCGGATGCGGGTTGAAGGCGTTTCGTCGTGAAGCCTTCTTACGGCTCCCGTATTTTGATCACATGCACCGGTACCTGCCGGCGCTGATGATCCGCGAGGGTTACGAGGTTCGCTTTAAGGACGTAAACCATAGACACCGAACGGCTGGGCGGTCGAAGTACACCAACCTGGGGCGGCTGTGGGCCGCTTTCTCCGACCTCCAGGGCGTTCTGTGGCTTAATTCCAGAGCCCGCGACGCGGGAGGGGTGGAGGAGCAATGAGCAGAGCGCCCGCAACCGCGGCCGCCGCTGGCGCGTTGAGCCAGGGCAGGATAAGTAATCAGCGTTCAGGTGACAGGTATTCGGGAGGGTCCGTCATGTTTGCTGCGTTTCCGCTGCTCGCGATACCGGTGGTGATCTACAACTTCTTCGCCGTCACCATGATCGCGACGTCCAAGGCTGGCAGCTTCGCCGACTCCTGGAACCACACCCTGTTCACCGTGCCGATGCCGCGCAACGCCCAGTGGGCGGTGTCCGGCGGCGACCTGCTGGTGCTGGTCGGCCTGATCATGCTGTTCTTCGAGCTGTTGAAGGCGACGAACAACAACAAGATCGCGATCATCAACCACTCGCTGTCGATGATTCTGTTCGTGATCTGCCTGGTCGAGTTCCTGCTGATCCCGGCGTTCGCGACCTCGACGTTTTTCCTGATCACGACGATGACCATTCTCGACGTGCTGGCGGGCTTCGTGGTCACCATCGTCGCCTCGCGCCGCGAGCTCGACGTCACCAACTGATCTGAGCGTCGTTGATGAACGACGATCTCATGCGCTTTGCCGGCGCGGTCGAACGCGATCCCGCGGTCGACACGTGGTTCGCTTCGCCGCACGACGAGCTGCGCCGCTTGGCGCAACCGTGGTTCGAGACAATGCGCGCGTGCGGCGCCGACGTGCGCGAACTGATGCACGACGGCGGCCCGGTCGCCTGCGTCGAGGACGCGGCCTTCGCCTATGTGCACGCCTTCAAGGCGCACGTGAACGTGGGCTTCTTCCAGGGCGCGTCGCTAGGTGATCCCGCCGGCCTGCTGGAAGGCTCGGGCAAGCGCATGCGGCACGTGAAGGTTCGTTGGGGAGAGAAGGTCGACGCCGTAGCGCTGAGTGCGCTGATCACGGCGGCCTACACGGATATGCGTACGCGCCTCAGCTGAGAGCGGAGAATAGCCGCGACCACGATGTTGGCGCTCAAGCCAGCGACGCTGCGATGTCTGCGATGGATCGCACCAGGATCAGAGGATCGTCGCGCAAAGGCAGAAATCCTCGTCGAAGCCAGAAGGCGGCGGCCTCCATATCGACGGCATTGACGAGCAGTGCGCGACCGCCAACGAGCCCCGCGGCGGTAACGCAGCGTTGCATGGCGTGCTTCACCAGGCCCGTGCCGATTCCGCGGGCCGCCCAACCGAGGTCGGTGGCGAGTTGGCCGAGGAGCAAACAAGGCACCGGGTCGGGAGGCTGGCCCGTCCTGACGGATCTGGGCAGCGCATTGGGGATCACCGCCGCCGGCGCGAGACCGTAGAATCCGACCACACGGCTTTGCTCATGTACGACCAACACCGCGGTGAAGCCCTTCTGCTGATTTGAGAGCGCGCGGGTCTTAAGCCAGTGATCGAGAGACGGCTTGCCGCACGCGAAGGCGGAGACGTCGTGCGTTGCGGTGAGCAACTCTGGGGCAGAGATGCTCAAGATCAGCGTTTTGCGCTGTAGCCGGGCTCCCAGGGCGCGGAGCGTTTCGCCAGTTCGACCAATTCGGGAATGGGGGCTGCTGGCGCAGACAGAATGGCCGTGAATTCGGCAAAGCCCTCCGCGCTCATGCGGATCAGCTGGTTTTCCATCAACACCGCTTCCGCCGCGCGGACCGCGGCTTCGCGCACGAAGTCGGTCCGCGAGCGACCGCGCAGACCCGCAGCTCGGTCGATCATGGCGATGTCCGCCTTGGGGAGGCGCATCGAGATCGGATGTTCCTTACGATCAGTGGTCGCGGCCATGGGTCATCTCCGACCCGGAATATAGGCCCATGTAGTGCAAATTGCAATACGAACTGAAGGAAGCCCTTCGCCGCTCAGCTGAAGGCGGTGAACAGGATGGCGACCACAACCACGTCGAGGGAGCGGAGCAGGAAAGCGAACAGAACGGTCATCGAACTCGGGCCCGTTTAAGAAGGTTACCGAGTTCTTAATGCAAGCCTAGGGCCGCCGGGAGTCCTTTCTCCCGCTGGGTTTGCGACCGCCTCGCTAAATCTCCGTCTTGGTGATGCGTCCCTTTTTGGGACGCCGGTCGGCCGGGCCGGAATATTCCGCGCCGAGATAGGCGCCGCGGGCGCGCTGCAGGGTTTCCTCGCCGCCCTTGAGGCCGCGCTTGGGGCCTTCGCCCAGCAGCTGGGCGGTGACGCCCGCGTCGGCGGTGGTGGATGCTTCGCCAACCTTGTCGTCATGCTTCGGCGCGTCGTTCGCGGCGCCGGTGGCCACGGGCAGGCGCGCTTCGGCGGCGGCCTGATCGGTCGCGCGCCGTCCAGGCGACCTCGGTTGGCCGGTCGCCTTCTTGTCGGTCATCGATTTTGCGCGAGCTTTTCGATCTGCTTGCGCATCTCTTCCATCTGAGCGCGCATCTCGCTGATCGTATCGCTTTCCGAAGCCGCGGGCGCCGGTTCCGGCGCCGTGGCGGGGGCGCTCTTCGCGGACGCATCCTCGGCCTTGTAGAAGGGCGTGAACATGCGCATCGCGTTGTCGAACATGGCGAGGTTCTTGCGCACCTGCTCTTCGTAGATCTTGGCGCCCGGCGCCGCGCCGAAAGCGCCGGCGAACTGGCCCCGGAACTGTTCCTGCTGACGCGTGAAGGCGTCCAGCGACATTTCCAGATAGGTCGGCACCAGCGACTGCATGCTGTCGCCGTAGAAGCGGATCAGCTGACGCAGGAACTGGATCGGGAGCAGGTTCTCGCCCCGGCTCTCTTCTTCGAAGATGATCTGGGTCAGGACCGAACGCGTGATGTCGTCGTTGGTCTTGGCGTCATAGACCACGAAGTCCACGCCCTCGCGCACCATCTCGGCCAGATGCTCGAGGGTGACGTAGGCGCTGGAGTCGGTGTTGTAGAGCCGGCGGTTGGCGTACTTTTTAATGACGATGCGCTCACCCGAGGGGCGCGCACCGTTCTGAGCGTCGGACAAGGTCACTCCCCTTATCTGTTGCGCCGCATTATCGCGGATGCGAGGCGGCTCCGCCAGTGGGGCGAAACGCCCGATATGGCAAGGGTTTTCACCGGGGCGGTCCTGGCCCGGCTTGACGCGGCGGCCGATTTTGAGCCTATGCCCCCATCGCATTAACCCCGACGCGCGTTTGGGCCCCGGCCAAGCCCTTCTTGGCTAAGGATCGGGGCCTGCGTCCCCCCTGTCCCTTCGGCCTCCCCGCCGAGGCGATGCGGTCTTTGGGGGCGTTTCCGCGCCGCAACGAGAAAGCAAGTCCATGGTCGACGTCGTCATCGTTTCCGCCGCCCGCACGCCGGTCGGGTCCTTCCTGGGCGGTCTGTCCAGCCTGCCGGCCCACCAGCTGGGCAAGGTCGCCATCACCGCCGCCCTCGAACGCGCCGGCGTGGCGGCCTCGGACGTGGACGAGGTGATCCTGGGCCAGGTGCTGCAGGCGGGCGAAGGCCAGGGCCCGGCGCGTCAGGCCTCGATCGCCGCGGGCTTGCCGGTGGAGACGCCGGCCTGGAGTCTGAACCAGCTTTGCGGTTCTGGCCTGCGCGCGGTCGCACTCGGCATGCAGCAGATCGCCCAGGGCGACGCCGACATCATCGTCGCCGGCGGTCAGGAGAGCATGAGCCAGGCGCCGCACGCGGCCCAGTTGCGCAACGGCCAGAAGATGGGCGACCTCGGCTTCGTCGACACCATGATCAAGGACGGCCTGTGGGACGCCTTCCACGGCTATCATATGGGTCAGACGGCAGAGAACATCGCCGCGCGCTGGCAGATCACGCGCGCGGATCAGGATCAGTTTGCGGTCACCTCGCAGAACCGCGCCGAAGCCGCGAAGAAAAGCGGAAAGTTCAAGGACGAGATCGCGCCGGTCACCGTGAAGGGGCGCAAGGGCGACACCGTCGTCGACACTGACGAATTCATCCGCGACGGCGTGACGCTCGAAGCCATCTCCGGTCTGCGTCCCGCCTTCAACAAGGAAGGCTCGGTCACCGCGGCCAATGCCTCGGGTCTGAACGACGGCGCCGCGGCCCTGGTGCTGATGAGCGCCGACGAAGCCAAGAAGCGCGGCGTCGAACCGCTGGCGCGCATCGTGTCGTGGGCGACCGCGGGCGTCGATCCCGAGATCATGGGCACGGGCCCGATCCCGGCGTCGCGCAAGGCGCTGGAAAAGGCCGGCTGGAGCGTCGGCGATCTCGACCTGATCGAATCCAACGAAGCCTTTGCGGCGCAGGCGCTGTGCGTGGTTCGCGAGCTCGGCCTCGACAGCGCCAAGGTCAACGTCAACGGCGGCGCCATCGCCATCGGCCACCCGATCGGGGCGTCCGGCGCGCGCATTCTGACGACGCTGCTGCACGAGATGAAGCGTTCGGGCGCCAAGAGGGGTCTGGCGACCCTGTGCGTCGGCGGCGGCATGGGCGTGGCCATGTGCGTCGAACGCGCCTGATCTGAATCAAAACCAACAAACTCCGGGACACGAGGAAACGACATGGCGAGAGTGGCGATGGTTACCGGCGGGACGCGCGGCATCGGGCGCGCGATCTGCGAGCGTCTGAAGGCCGACGGCTTCAAGGTTGCGGCGGGTTATTCCGGCAACGAGGAGGCGGCTGCCGCCTGCGCCAAGGAACTCGACATCATTGTGGTCAAGGGCAACGTCGGCAATTTCGCTGACTGCGCTGCGGCGGTGAAGACCGTCGAGGCCGAGTTCGGCCCCATCGAGGTGCTGGTGAACAACGCCGGCATCACCCGCGACGGCTTCTTCCACAAGATGACGTCGGAGCAGTGGGGCGAGGTCATCCGCGTGAACATGGACAGCGTGTTCAACATGACCCGCCAGGTCATCGAGGGCATGCGCGAGCGCGGCTGGGGGCGGATCATCAACATCTCCTCGATCAACGGCCAAAAGGGCCAGGTCGGCCAGACCAACTACTCCGCCGCCAAGGCCGGGATGATCGGCTTCACCAAGGCCCTGGCGCTCGAGAACGCCCGCAAGGGCATCACGGTGAACTGTATCGCCCCCGGTTACATCGACACCGACATGGTGGCTTCCGTGCCACAGAACGTGCTCGACGGGATCATCGCCCAGATTCCGGTGGGCCGCTTAGGTCACGGGGAAGAAATCGCGGATATGGTTGCTTTCCTTGCGGGAGAGCACGCCGGGTATGTCACAGGGGCCACGCTCGCCCTCAACGGCGGGCAATACTTGGTGGGTTAAGGCCGCGGAGCCGCCAAAAATCCGCCCCGGTCGCCCAGCATGACCTTGGGCATGCTTCTATTCGTCCGCATACGGCCAGCCGTAGCGCTGCTGGCCGTCGCCGGCGCCGCTTGGCTTGCCGTGCGCGCGGACGTTTGCCTGGCCCGGGGCGACCAGCACCCCACCACCCTGCGCCGGGCGGTCACCGGCGAGGAGTCCGACGACGGCCGCAACGCCGCCATGCCGCCGGTCGCCCACTATGTGGCCGGGGACGGCGACCGCTTCATCCTGGACAAGTCCGGGCCGGTCGCCCTGCTGAAGTTCGAGCACAGCGATGAGATCTGGGCGCTGCGGCCCACGCCCGGCCCGAACGGCGACACCATCTACCGCAACGACCTGGGCCAGCCGGTGCTGCGGGCCACGCGCCTGGGCGGCCTGACGCTGTTCACCCCGCGCCAGCCCTGGGGCGAGGCGGTGGCGCTCGAGGGACCCGCGCCGGTCACCAAGATGCCGCACGGCACCATCACCATGCTGGTCCAGGCGCACCAGCGCGCCACCTACCTGATCGCCCGCGCCATGGGCCACAGCGTCACCGTCGAGGCCGAGGGCCAGGGCGCCGAGTTCCTGTTCGCCGACACCTTAAGTGTGCTGACCGACACCATCCAGAAGTTGGCGGCCTTGCGCGACGGCAAGCCCTACCTCGTGGGCATCCGCGAAATCCACCTGCACCCGGCCAAGCGGATGGACGTGCGCCTGCACAACGGCGTGCTGGACATCGCCATCAACCCGTCAGAGGGGATCGCAGGCCGGCCATCATCGGGCCGAATCGCCCAGGCGATCGTGAATCCGCGCTAGGTAAAAACACAGGCACGGCGCTGTCCCCCCGTCCCAAGACGGGGGGACCGGACTGCGCGCTAGCGCAGGCCAGGAGGGCAAGCGGTTACAAGCGCAACGACGGCGATGGGGCGTCAAAGGTTCTGGCGCTCACATAGATGACGGCCTCTTCACGCACGCCGTTCCAACGCGAAGTCACGCCACCGTTTTTCTGAAACTCGACGGCGCGTTCGATCCACAGTTTCAACTTCGCGATCACCCGCTCAGGATCACCCATCACCAAAGCCGAAGACACACGCAACGTTCGCACGCCGTGACGGATCAGATACTGATCGCGGCTGTGATCGTGGGACGACTGAGGCTCGGTTTCATGCACGCCGCCGTCCACCTCGATCGCCAGCTTCGCGGCGGCGCAATAGAAGTCGATAACGTACGGGCCGAACGGATGCTGGCGGCGGATTTTGTAGCCGAGGCGGCTGGCGCGGACGGCCTGCCAAAGCACAACCTCGGCCGGAGTCATGCGGCGCCGGAGATCACGGGCGCGTTGGATTGCTTCGGGTCGGCGCTCCATGAAGGGAGTTTAGACGCCAAGAACAAAATGGCAACATTGAACTTTGAAAAGGCGCTCGAATTGCGCGTCGCGTTCACGCACCCCTTCACTCATCACCCGCCGGGGTGGCTGCAAACACTTGCCCTCCTGGCCTGCGCCCGAGAGCGCAGTCCGGTCCCCCCGTCTCGGAGACGGGGGGACAGCGCCGCGTGGGGATGTTTTACCCTTTGAACACATCCTTCGCCGCACGCACCTGGCCGAAGGCTTGCGCGTCGTTGCCGGCGATGACCAGGGCCGGCGCGCGCAGGAACGGGTTCGTCGCTTTCTCCAGGCCGATGGTTGTCGGCACCGTGGGTTCTTTGCGTTCGCGGGCTGCGAAGACGGCGTCGGCGCGGGCCTTTACGCCAGCGTCGTGATCGACCGACAGTGCGAACCGCGCGTTGGCGGCGGTGTATTCGTGGGCGCAGTAGACGCGGGTGTCGTCGGGCAATGACGCCAAACTCGACAGGGACGACCACATCTGTTCGGGGGTGCCTTCGAACAGGCGCCCGCAGCCCATGGCGAAGATGGTGTCGCCGACGAAGGCGATGTGGTCCTTGCGATCGACGTAGGCGATGTGGCCGAGCGTGTGGCCCGGCGTCGCGATCACCTCCAACGCGGTGTCGCCCAGCATCACGGTTTCACCGCCGGAGACGGTGCGATCCAGCGGCGCGATGCGGGTGACTTCCGCGGGGCCGACGATTTCGCAGCCGGTGATCTCCTTCAGCTTGGCGTTGCCGCCGGCGTGGTCGGGGTGCCAGTGGGTGTTGAAGATGAAGTCGAGGCGGCCCCAGCCCGTCTTGTCCAGCTCGGCCAGAATGGCGTCGGCGTCGGGGGTGTCGATGGTCGCCGTCTTCCCTGTGGCCTGGTCGCGGATCAGGAAGGCGTAGTTGTCCTCGAGAACGGCGAACTGATGGACGTCGAGCGGCATGGGACAGGCCTCCAGAAGACTTAAAACGCGGGCGCGTTAGGTTTTGGCGCCCGGTTTCGGGCTTATATGGGCTCTGAAGGGATAAGCCGAGAGCATGCGCCGCGACGTCCTCGAACTCCGCGCCTTCTACGCCCAGCCGCTCGGCCGGGCGGTGCGCGACCTGCTCAGCCGCAAGGTGGGCGAGGTCTGGGGCGATGCGGCCGGGCTGGACGTGCTGGGCCTGGGCTATGCCACGCCGTTCCTGGACCAGTTCGCGGCCGCCCGCCGCGTGGTCGCCGCCATGCCGGCCGCCCAGGGGGTCGAGACCTGGCCGGCGGGGGCGAAGAACCGCGCCTGTCTGGTCGAGGACGAAAGCTTGCCCCTGGCCAACGCCCTGTTCGACCGCATCCTGATCGTCCACGCCCTGGAAGAGAGCGAAACCGCCGGCGCCCTGTTGCGCGAGGCGGGGCGGGTGCTCGCGCCCTCGGGCCGCATCATCGTGGTCGCCGCCGGGCGGGGCGGGCTGTGGTCGCACGCGGTGAAGACACCCTTCGGCCATGGCCGGCCCTTCACCCGCGGCCAGCTGGAAACCCTGGTGCGCGAGGCCGACCTGGAGCCGGTGGCCTGGTCGCAGGCGATCTATGTGCCGCCCTGGACGCCGCTGGCGCGCTGGGCCGACGGGTTCGAGCAGGTGGGCTCGCGGCTCTGGCCGGGGTCGGCGGGGCTGGTCCTGATGGAGGCGGTGAAGCGGACCTTCGCGCTGAAGGCCAAGCCCGTGCGCGCGCGGCTGATCAATCCGCTGCCGGGCGTCCTTGCGCCGCAACCGGCGCCGGCGCCCGCGGGGATGACCCACCGGCGACTGCGATCACGTCGCTGAAAGCTTTCGATTCCAACGGCGGTCGATTCTTTCTAGGGTCCCGCTGATGCGCCGCCTGATCCTCTTTCGTCACGCCAAGGCCGAACGTTCCGCGCCCTCCGGCGACGACTTCGATCGTCCGCTCAGCGAGCGCGGCAAGCGCGATGCGCGGCTGATGGGGCAGGTGCTGGCCAAACGGGGCGTCGTCCCCAATGCCGCCTGGGTGTCGCCGGCGCTGCGTACGCGCGAAACCTGGGCCGAGGCGGAGACCGCGTTCGGCGCCGCGGTCGAAACGCGCTTCGCGAACGATCTCTACCACGCGACCGCCAACCTCATGCGCCGCCTGATCGAGGCGGACGAAGCCAACGAAGGCACGGTGGTGCTGGTCGGGCACAATCCGGGCCTGCACCAGCTCGCCGTCGATCTGCTGGTCGAAGGCGCGTCGAGCGCGGGCGACATCGCGCGCATCCGCTCGCGGTTTCCGACGTCGACGGTGGTGGCGTTCGATTTCGATGCGGCGGGGCGGCCGAGTTTCGATGGATTGTATCTCGCGGCCGACTATGGCGGCGGAGGCGGGGAGTGAGCGTCTACGACCTCGCCGCGCGCGCGCTGCGCACCCTCGATCCCGAAGCGGCCCACACCCTCACCCTCGCTGCGCTGAAGACGGGCCTGGGCCCGCGCACCCACGCGCCGGACGATCCGATCCTGGCGGTAAAGATCGCTGGCCTGGCGCTGCCGAACTGCGTGGGGCTCGCGGCGGGTTTCGACAAGAACGCCGAGGTTCCCGACGCCATGCTGAACGCGGGCTTCGGCTTTGTGGAGTGCGGCAGCGTTACGCCGAAGCCGCAACCGGGCTCGCCCAAACCGCGCCTGTTTCGCCTGAGCGAAGACCGCGCGGTGATCAATCGCATGGGCTTCAACAACGCGGGCCTGGACGCCTTCGCGGGACGGCTTACGGCGCGTCGCGCCAGGCCGGGCGTGGTGGGCGCCAACCTCGGCGCCAACAAGGATTCCGAGGACCGCATCGGTGATTACGTGGCGGGGCTGAAGCGGCTTTGGGGTCTCGCATCCTATTTCACCGTCAACGTGTCGTCGCCGAACACGCCGGGCCTGCGCGCGCTGCAGACGCGCGCGGCGCTGGATGAGTTGCTCGGCCGTCTCGGCGAAGTCCGAAAGTCGCTCAGCGGTCACGCGCCGTTGTTCCTGAAGGTCGCGCCCGATCTCGAAGACGCGGCGATCGAAGGCGTCACTGAGGCCTGTCTCGCCAACGGTGTCGACGCCCTGATCGTCTCCAACACCACCATCGCACGGCCTGCGTCGCTTGCGTCGGCGCAGCGTGACGAAACCGGCGGCCTGTCGGGCGTTCCGCTGTTCGAACCTTCGACGCAGGTGTTGCGCCGGTTTGCCGAGGTTGCGAAGGGCCGCCTGCCGCTGATCGGCGTCGGCGGCGTCTCGTCGGGCGCCGACGCCTACGCCAAGATCCGCGCCGGCGCCTGCGCGGTGCAGCTCTACAGCGCCATGGTCTACGCCGGGCCGGGCCTGGTGACCCGCGTGAAGCGCGACCTCGCGGCGCGCCTGCGCGCGGACGGCTTCGCGAACGTCAGCGACGCGGTCCGAACCTGATCCCTCACTCCGAAAGAGCGCGTTAGATGACGAGGCTCTTTTCCGCGTCCGCGTGATCGGGTTGGGCTGAGGCTGCGGGGAGGCGGCCGTCGAGGCCTTCGCGGAACAGGCCGCCGATCTCGCGCACGGCGATTTCGGCTTCGGGTGCAACACCGGCGAAGGCGGCGAAGCCGTGCACCAGGCCGTCGTAGCAGCGATAGATCACCGGCACGTGGGCCGCGCGCAGTTTGCGGGCGTAAAGCTCGCCCTGGTCGACGAGCGGATCGAAGCCCGCGGTGACGATGATGGCGCAGGCGAGGCCGGAGACGTCGCTGGCGCGGAACGGCGACAGGCGCGGGTCGGCGGGATCGTCTTGCGGACCGAGATAGTGGCCGAACGCCCAGCGCAGGCCTTCGCGCGACAACGGCCAGGCGTCGGCATAGGTCAGCATCGACTGGCTGTCGCTCGCCGCGTCGAGGATCGGACAGATCAGCAGCTGCAATGCGGGTTGCGGCTCTTGCAGACGTTTCAGTTCCTGGCAGATCGCCGCCGCGAACCCGCCGCCCATGGACTCGCCGCCGACCGCGGCGCCGGTCGCGCCATAGCGGTGCGCGTTCGCCGCCGCCCACTCATACGCCGCCAGCGCGTCTTCGAAGCCGCAGGGAAAGCGGCTCTCCGGCGCCAAGCGGTACGCGGGCGCCAGCACCGCGGTGCGTCCGATGCGCGCGAGTTCGGTGCACAGGCCGTCGCTGGCGTCGAGATCGCCGACCACGCCGGCGCCCGCGTGAAAGAACACCAGCATCGGCGCGTGCGGATCCTGATCGGCCGGACGATAGAGCCGCGTAGTCAAGACCGCGCCGGGACCGTCGAGCAGGATGGTCTCGGTGGCGACGCTCTTGTCGGGTTTGGCTGCGAAGGCGCGGGTCATCTCGGCCCAATCGCTGCGCGCGTCCTGCGGATCGGTGTCCGGCGCGAAGCGAGGGCCGTTCCACGCCTTGCACAGGAACTGGAATTTCGGGTCGAGGGTGCGGCCGCCGCGATACATCACCCCGCCGCCGGCCATCACGCGCAGGATCGGCGCAGGCAGGGACAGGGCGGTCCGATAGAGCATCCGTTGCAGGGCCGGATCGGCCATTGATCGAATCCTTGGCGAAACGATCTCTACCGAAGCTTCGCCGGGCCGCAAGCTCAGGCCCCACCCGGCGCCGAACCGCGACGAAAAAACGTCCGGTTGATGGCAATGGTTCAGGGCAGGGTTCACGGAATGCACGCGCGGGGCTTATGGCGTGGCGGACGCCCCACGCCGGGTTCTATGCTGGCCGCGACAAGGGCAAGCCGAATGCGCCGACGCACCTTCACCCTGGCTGGTCTTAGCCTATCGCTGGCGGGCGCCGCGGGGGCGCAACCGTCTGCCGGCGGGGTTGCCAACGACGATCCGATCGCGCCGATCCTGAAGGAGACCCAGGCGCCGGCGCTTGCCGGCGCGGTGGTCACCAAGGACATGATCCCGTGGCTGGCGGCGGAAGGCGTGCGTCAGGGGCCGGGTTCGGCGGCGGTGAGCACGAACGACCAGTGGCACCTGGGGTCGAACACCAAGGCGATGACCGCGGCGCTCTACGCCAGGCTCGTCGAGCAGGGAAAGGCGCACTGGGGCGCAACCGTGCCGGAGCTGTTTCCCGGCGTGAAGATCGATCCGGCGTGGCAATCGACGACGATCGAGCAGTTGATGTCCCACGCCGCCGGCGTGTCGGACAAACCGGTCATCGACAGCGCGTGGCTGACCAGCGCGCAGAGCGATCCGCGGCCGCTTCCCGAACAGCGCCGCGCCTTTGCCGGACGCGTGTTCCATGCGCCGCCGCCGGGAAAGCCCGGCCAGTTCGAATACGCCAACGCGGACTTCATCATCGCCGGCGCCGCCATCGAGCAGATCACCGGCGGGTCCTGGGAAGACGCGATCCGGTCGGAGCTGTTCGATCCGCTCGGCATGGCGAGCGCGGGCTTCGGCGCGCCCAAGGGCGACGAGCCCTGGGGACACGGTGCGGATGGCGCGCCGATCGATCCGTCCGGTCTCTCGGACAATCCGCCGGCGCTCGGACCGGCGGGAACCGTCCACGTCTCACTGCCGGACTACGCCAAGTTCGCGCGGCTGTTCTTCACCGATGGCGGCGGTTTTTTGACTCCCGCCTCCATCGCCAAGCTGACGACCCCGCTGGTGTCCATCGGCACGCCCAACAACGGCTATGCGCTGGGCTGGGTCGTCTCCACCAACCGGCCCTGGGCCAAGGGCCCGATCCTCTGGCACGAGGGGTCGAACACCTTGTGGCACGCCGCCATCGTCGTCTCCCCGGTCAGCGGGTTCGCGGTCCTTGCCGCGTCCAACGACGAGGCGCGGGGGGGCAAGGCGGTGCAGGCGCTTTTCGTGAAACTTGTCCACGAATACAGCGCGAACCAGACCCCGCCGCCGGCCGCCGCGGCCGCGCCGCAAAGTCCGGCCGGATCCCCTCCCCATTGACCGCGCGGCTCGCCGGAGGCAGAAAACCGCTGCAATCCGAGACTTTGGCCGCCGATACGTAGGCGTGGGCCCTCGGGCCCGACGCCCCCGAACTAGCTGCTTTCAGAATGGATTGCCCGGGGACCGCGTAGGAGGTCCCCCTGGAAACAGACGTTTGGGAGATCAGGAAATGCCTACCGGCACGGTTAAATGGTTCAATACGACCAAGGGTTTCGGCTTCGTCCAGCCTGATGAAGGCGGCCCCGATGTGTTCGTGCACATCTCGGCGGTTCAGAAGGCCGGCATGCAGGGCCTGAACGAAGGCCAGAAGGTCAGCTACGAGATCCAGATGGAGCGCGGCAAGAGCGCCGCGGCCAATCTGAAGGCGCTCTGAGCCGACCGGATTGAAGAGATTTTGCGGGCCCGGGGGCGACCTCGGGCCCGTTTCTTATGCGCCGGAGGGGGTTTCGGGGACGATGGGTTCGGCGGGCGCGGTGGCCAGGGTCGAGCGCTGGGCCAAAACCACCCCGGCCAGCAGGATCACGGCGCCCAGGCCCTGGACCAGGGTCACCGGCTCGCCCAGCAGGCTCCAGCCTAGCGCGGCGGCGGCGACCGGTTGCACCAGCACCACCACCGAGGTCAGGGACGCGGGCAGGCGTCCGAGCGCCCAGGCGATGGCGCCCTGGCCCGTCGCGTGCATCAGGCCGAGGCCCGCACAGGCGGCCCAACCGGCCGGGCCCGCAGGGATGATCCGTTCGTGCAGCGCAAAGGCGGCGATCAGCAGCGTCGGCGCCGCCGACACGCTGGTCCACAGCATGAGCGCCGATGTCGCTACGCCCTCGCGCCGTTGCAAACGCATCACCACGAAATAGCCGCCGTAGAACACCGCGGCGCCCAGCGCGAGCAGATCGCCCAGCACCGGCTGCGTGCCCAGCCCGCCGGAGCCCTTCGCCGCCGCCATCACGAAGGCGCCGCCGAGCGCGAGCGCCAGCGCGCCGACGAACGCGCGCGTCGGCTTCTCCTTGAACATCAGCCAGGCGACCGCGGTCACCACCACCGGCGTGGTGTTGGACAAGGCGGTGGCGTTAGCGACGGAGGTGTAGCGCACCGCGTAGTGCCAGACGCCGAGGTCGATGGCGAACAGCACGCCCGCCCACAGTCCGGCCTTCACCACATCAAAGCGCAGCGCGCTCTTCGCGCGCAAACCGGGAACCGCGAGCAGGGGAACCGCCAGCAGCATGCGCCAGAAGCCGGCGGCCGCCGGTCCGGTCTCGGTCAGGCGCGCGAAAATGGGCGCGAGGCCGATGACGCAGGCGCCGGCGAGCAGTACGAGCAGCGCGAAACGGTTGGACGCGGACGCGGTCATGGCGCGATCAGCTCTGCGCGCAGGGCCTCGGCGGTGACGCCGCGGGCGCGCAGGTCGGCCAGGGTTTCGGCGCGGTCGCGCTTGGCGAAGCGCTTGCCGTCGGCGTCGGTGAGCAGGCGATGGTGGCGATAGACCGGCTCGGGCAGATCGAGCAGGGTCTGCAGCAGACGCTGGATGTGCGCGGCTTGCTTGAGGTCGTCGCCGCGGATCACGTGGGTGACGCCCTGCAGCGCGTCGTCGACCACCACCGCGAGGTGATAGGCCACGCCCGCGTCCTTGCGCGCGAGCACGACGTCGCCGGCGCTTTGGGGCATGACGGCGACGCGACCTTCACCCTCTTCGACGAAGCTGAGCGCATCAAAGCGTTCGCCGAGCGCGTCGCGCGCGCGGTCCAACGACAGTCGCCATGCAAACGGCTTGCCCGCGTCAACCAGCGCGGCTTCTTCGTGCGGCGGCAGGGGAGCGCCGCGATAGACGACGCCGTCGGGACCTTCGCCCGGGCCGTGCGGTGCGCGCCCGATCTCGTCGAGAATCTCGCGCCGCGTCTTGAAGCAGCGATAGACCAGGCCGCGCGCGCGAAGCCGGTCCAGCGCCGCGCGATAGTCGTCGAAATGCTCCGACTGACGCCGCACCGGCGTCTCCCAGTCGAGGCCGAGCCAGGCGAGATCGTCGTAGATCGCAGCCTCGAGCTCGGGCCGGCAGCGGCCCTGGTCGATGTCCTCGATGCGCAGGACGAACCGCCCCCCCGCCTCCCGCGCAGCCCGGTGCGCGGTCAGCGCGGAAAACGCATGACCCCGATGCAGCAACCCGGTCGGCGAAGGCGCAAAGCGCGTGACGAAAGCCATCCCGCGCCGTCTAGGCTTTTTCGGAAAAAAAGTAAGAGGGGAGAGGAAGACTCGAAGAACTCAAAGAAGCGCAAGAGCGCGGCGTTTCCGAGGGGCGTCTTCGCCGAAGGCGCCTCGAAACGGTGAGGCCCGCTGCGCGGGCTGAAGAAAAGCGCGACCGCTTACTCTTCTTAGAGTTCTTCGAGTTCTTCCTCTCCCACCTTGCTTTTTTTCGGCGCGCCGGGGGACAACGTGCGCCATGACCAACCCCGCCCCCACCGCCGTTCAGATCAAGCGCATGCGCAAGGCGTTGGCCGAACTCGATCCGGCGATGGCGGGGGTGGAGGCGCAGACGCCGGTGTTTGCCTGGCGCACGCGCGACGGCGGTTACAGGGGGCTGCTCGAGATCATGGTGGCGCAGCAGGTCTCGACCGCGGCGGCCAATGCGATCTGGAGCCGATTCGTCGCCGGCGTGGGCGAGGTGACGCCGAAACGGGTGCTGGCGTGCTCCGAAGACGATCTGCGCAGCTTCGGCCTGTCGCGCCCCAAGGTCCGCTATTTCCGCGCGATCGCCCAGGCGGCGGAGGAGGGGCGGATCGACTTCCCCGGGCTGGGCGCGCTCGACGACGCTGCGGCGCTGGAGGCGCTGCTGGCGCTGACCGGGGTCGGGCGCTGGACGGCGGAGATCTATCTGATGTTCAGCGAGCACCGGCTCGACTTTTTTCCGGGCGCCGACATCGCCCTGCAGGAGGCGATCCGCTGGGCCGACGGGGCGGAAATCCGGCCCGATACCGCCCAGGCCAACGCCCGCGCCGAACGCTGGTCGCCCTGGCGCAGTTGCGCCGCTCACATGCTCTGGCGCTGGTACCGGGCGGTGAAGTCCGGCGAAATCGAGGGGCCGACCGTGGCCTCCATGTCATAGAGGCGTCGCGTTTTTTCGCTTATAAGGCGTGCAATTCCTGGACTTTGGGTGATTCTTGAACCCCTCCAGGACGGGAAAGGAAGGCGCGTCTTCAGTCAGGGCGTATTTTTCCCAGCGTGCTCGTCGCTCCGCTCGCGCTTGCGCGCGCCCGGCGTCGCGGTTTTTGAAAATTCGGGTCCGGAGGGTTTGGGATGCAGGTTCTGACGAACCCCCCGTCCGGCTGGCCCGCCCTGGTGCTGAACGCCGACTTCCGGCCGCTGTCCTACTATCCCCTGTCGTTGTGGCCCTGGCAGGAGGTGGTGAAGGCGGTGTTCCAGGACCGCGTCGACGTGGTCTCCTCCTACGACAAGATCGTGCACTCGCCCTCGGTCGCGTTCCAGCTGCCGAGCGTGGTCGCGCTCAAGCAGTACATCGACCAGGACCGGCCGCCGGCCTTCACCCGGTTCAACCTGTTCCTGCGCGACAGCTTTGCGTGCCGCTATTGCGGCTGTTCGGCGGACCTGACCTTCGACCACCTGATCCCGCGCTCGCGCGGCGGCCGCACCACGTGGGAAAACATCGTCACCGCCTGCGCGCCGTGCAATCTGCGCAAGGGCGGCCGCACCCCGCGCGAAGCCGGCATGCACCCGTCGCGCACGCCGCACCGGCCGAACATGTACGAACTGCAGGACCTCGGCCGGAGATTCCCGCCGCACTATCTGCACGAAAGCTGGCTCGACTATCTCTACTGGGACATCGAGCTGGAGCCGTAGGCGCGCGACGTCAAAGCGTGCGCAACAAAAAGGCCGCCGGTTTCCCGGCGGCCTTTTCGTATCTCCGTGGAGAACGATCGTCAGATCGCTTCCTTGACTTCCTTGGCGGGGCGGAAGGCGAGCTTCTTGCTGGCCTTGATCTTGATGGCTTCGCCGGTCGCCGGGTTGCGGCCCATGCGGGCGGCGCGCTTGCGGACCTGGAGGATGCCGAGGCCGAGGCGGACCTTTTCGCCCTTCTTCAGGTGCTTGATGATCATGGTGGTCATGTCCGCCATGATCGCCTCGACCGCCTTCTTGGACAGGTCGTGGTTTTCGGCGAGCTTCGCAGCCAGTTGCTTGGACGAAACGGTGACAACCTTGGCGGTGGCGGCCTTGGCGGGGCTCGCCTTGGCGGCGGAGGCGGAGGCGGTTTTTTTGGCGAAGGCCATATGAAGAATTCCTGTGTAATTGTCTCGCGATCAGCGCAGATAAAGCGCGATTCGCTTGGTTTAAGCATATGCCGACGCGCCGCATAGCCAAAATAGGCCGTAAAATAAGGCTCGGGGGCCCCTGTGACATCGAAAGGGGAGCCCAGGAGCGGGCCCGGCGACCCTGAACCGCCTACCGCAGGTCCAACGCCACCGTCTTGCCGTCGCGGGTTTCCACGCGCTGCATGATCACCATGGCCGCGTCGCCGTGGGCGGGTTTGGCGCGGGCGATGAGGAACCAGGCGCCGTCGGGCAGGTCGTGGAAGGCGAAGCGGCCGTCGTCGCCGCAGGTCGCTGACCGCACAAAGCTGGTGTAGGGCGGCGCGGCCTGGCCGGCGGAGCGCTCGCGCACGGTATCGACCGAGGCCACCGCGTGCTGGTCCGAGCCGTAGAGACGCATGGTGCGCGCGGCGGAGAAGGGCGTCTGCGGCGTGATCGCCACCGAGCCGCCGGCGCAGGTGAAGGCGCCTGCGGTCTTGGTGTGCAGCGCCACGCGTCCGACGATGCTGTTCTGGCCCTGGCCGTTCGACCAGGCGAAGTCGCGCGCGTCGTAGTGGTCGGCGGAGCCGGGCGGGGGCGGCCGGTGCGACGGCGGCGGGACGCTGGGCGGGGGCGGTGGTCCCCCGCCGGTCTCGCACGCAGCCAGCGCCAGGAGCGAACCGAGGGTGAGGAGGGCGGGGATGCGCTGCTTCATGACGACCTTCGGGGCGACCTTGTGGGCGAGGTCCGTTTTACCGCGTTCCGTGGCGGAAAAAGGTCGCGCGGAAGTCACACCTTCTCGCTGATCTTGATCGCAGCCTTACAGCCGAGCCGGATCATGCCGGCCAGCAGGGTATAGCCCGGCGCTTCGTGCGCGCCCGCTTCGATGGCGCGGTCGCGGTGGGCAAGTTCGTCGTCGCGGAATTGGGTGAGCTCGGCCGCGAGGCCGGGATCGCGTTCGCGCACTTCCTCGATCTGGTCGGCATAGTGGGCTTCGATCACGTCCTCGACCGCCTCGGTGCAGGCGTGCGCGGCCTTCTCGCCGAGCAGGGCGGTGCCGACGCCCAGCGCAAAACCCGCCGCGCGCCAGAGGGGCGCCATCAGCGTGGGTCGCACCCGATTGTCGGTGAGCAGCCGGTCGAAGCGCTTCAGGTGCACCTGCTCGTGCGCTTCCATCTCGGCCATGGCTTCGGAAACCTGTTGGTGTCCGGCGGCCTGTTCGAAGACGGCGCGCTGGCCCTGATAGATGCAGACGGCGCCCAGTTCGCCGGCATGATCGACACGCAGAATTTCGCTGAGCCGCCGCTTCACGGCGCCGAGACCGGGCCGCGGCGGGACGGGTTTAGTCAGCACGCGGAGCGTCGCTCTTGCGCCGGATCGAGGCGACCAGGCTGAACAGCGCCAGGATCGCCGAGGCGATGGTGTTGTAACCGCTCATGGTCACGCCGCCCATTTGCCAGGCGATCACGTCGCACATGGGGGTGGAGATCTTCTTGCCCGCCAGGATCGCCTTCATCACCGTCATGTCGAAGCCGCCGCCGGGCGTTCCGGTGCACGAGGCCGGGCCCGGCCACCACTTCATCTCGACCCCGGCGTGGAAGCCTGCGATCACGGTCCCGGCGGTGAACACCCCGAACAGCAGGAGCGCCGCCAGCTTGGGGGTGCCGCGCGAGCGGAAGAACAGGGCCCAGACCGTGGCCGGCAGCGAGATGATGATGGCGAACCAGTAGATGTCGCGCTGCTTCAGGCAGAGGTGGCAGGGCATCAGCCCGCCAAAGCTCTCGAACGCGTGCGCGGTGGCCAACGCCGCGGCCGAGGCCAGGAAGGCGAAGGCGACCCACCAGCGGATGACGAAGCGGAGCCCGTTCATGGGGGCAAGGCCTACACAAGCCCGGGCGCGGCGTCGAGCGGGCCCATTTCGCGAACTAGCCGAAGATGAAGTGCGCGCCGATCAGGACGGCGGCGATCAGGACGACGGCGAGCGAGCCCCAGAGCACCAGGTTCTTCTCCACCTGATGCTGCACCGCGGGGCCGTAGCGCTTGACCAGCCAGGCGCCCAGGAAGAAGCGGGCGCCGCGGGAGATCGTGCAGGCGACGATGAACTTCCACAGGGTGAACTTTGCCACGCCCGAGGCGATGGTGACGATCAGGAAGGGGACCGGGATGAAGCCCTTGCCCAGAATCAGCAAAATACCCCATCTATTGAATAGCTTGCGATATTCGGCCAGGTCCACGTGGTGGCCGGTGAGGGCGATGATGTGCACCCCGACCGGCGTCAGGTAGTAGCCGATGGCGTATGCCGCGCAGCCGCCGCTGACCGAGGCGAGCATGCACAACAGCGCGTACCACCACGCCCGCTTGGGCCGCATCAGGATCATCGGCGCCAGCATGACGTCCGGCGGAATCGGAAGGCAGATCGCCTCGATGAAGGCGTGGGCGGCGAGCACGAACGGGGCGCGTTCGCTGGCGGCCTGCCTCAGGAGCCAGTCGTAGAGCGGTCGCAGCAAGTGGGATGATCCTGGGTGAACGCAGCGCGCTGCTAGCAGGCTTTCGGACGCAAGTCTCGCGGTGTGACGGCGATCCCCGCTATACCCGCGAGAGCCCGAAGAGGAGGCGCCGCCTGTCCCGCCTGAAGCTCGACGATTACCTGCCCTACCGGCTGTCGGTGGCCTCCAACGCGGTCAGCCGGCGGGTGGCGCGCGCCTACGAGACCCGCTTCGGGCTGAAGACGCCGGAGTGGCGGCTGGTGGCGGTGCTGGCCGAGGACGGCGAGCTGACCCTGCTGGAGCTGATGAGCCGCACCGCCATGGACAAGGTGACGGTCAGCCGCGCGGCCCAGGGCCTTGCTGAGCGGGGGCTGGCGGCCAAGACCCACGACGAACGCGACCGGCGATCCCGGCGGCTGGCCCTGACGGCCGAAGGCCAGCGGCTGCACGCCGAGGTGGCCCCCGCGGCCCTGGCGGTCGAGCGGGAGCTGTTGGCCGATCTGACCCCGCAGGAAGTTGAAACCCTCGAGGCGCTGCTGGTTCGCGTCGAGACCGCGGCGCGTAAGCTACAAGGCAGTGGCTCAAGTTAGTTTCATTTGATACTATCTCAGGACCCCGAGACCCGGCTCTTCAGGAGCGACCGATGGCTGTGACCCCCGACAATCCTCTTGGCATCGACGGCTTCGAGTTCGTGGAATTCACCAGTCCCGAGCCCGACCGCATGGCCGAGATCCTGGAGCGGATGGGCTTCACCGCCACCCACCGCCATCCGGAGCGCGACGTGGTCCGCTACAAACAGGGCGGCATCACCATGCTGCTGAACCGTCACGCGACGGGCCAGGCGGCGGCGTTCCGCGCGTCGCACGGGCCGTCGGCCAACGGCATGGCCTTCCGCGTCGACGATGCGGCCAAGGCCTATGCGATGGCGCTGGAGCGCGGCGCGAAACCGGCGGATGCGGCATCGACCGCGCTGGGCGCCGAGGCGAAGGTGCTGCAGGGCATCGGCGGGTCGGTGCTCTATCTGATCGACCGCTACGGCGAGCGCGGCACGCTCTACGACTACTGGCAGCCGATCGAAGGCGCCGCGGAAGCGGAAGCCGAAAACGACGTCGGCCTCTATCTCCTCGATCACCTGACGCACAACGTGCGCCGCGGTGAAATGCGCACCTGGTCGGGCTTTTACGGCCGCGTGTTCGGCTTCACCGAGCAGAAGTACTTCGACATCAAGGGTCAGGCGACGGGGCTGTTCAGCCAGGCGATGATCGCGCCGGACAAGATGATCCGCATCCCGCTGAACGAGAGCCAGGACGACAGCTCGCAGATCGAAGAGTTCATCCGTCAGTACAACGGCGAGGGCATCCAGCACCTGGCCCTGGCCACCGACAACATCTACGAGACGGTCGAGAAGCTGCGCGCCCGCGGCGTCGAGTTTCAGGACACCATCGAGACCTATTTCGAACTGATCGACCAGCGCCTGCCGAACCACGGCGAGGACGTCGCGCGCATGCGCAAGAACCGCATCCTGATCGACGGCTCGGACGAGGAGGGGCTGCTGTTGCAGATCTTCACCGCCAACATCTTCGGCCCGATCTTCTTCGAGATCATCCAGCGCAAGGGCAACCAGGCCTTCGGCGAGGGCAACTTCCAGGCCCTGTTCGATTCCATCGAGCTGGACCAGATCCGCCGAGGGGTGATCAAGGTTGACGTGTGATGAGGCTTCCGTCCGCCCCGGCTTTTGAGTACCCAGGACCCTTCGGCGGCCGAACCTGGACCGCTATTGCGGAGAAACCCCATGGACGGTCGGACCCTGCTCGGCGCCCTCATTCGCTTCTTCGGCTTCGGCGCCGCGGCCCTGCAAGTGCTGCAGTTGTTCCAGCAATTGGTGCAGCTGATCGGAATCGCCCAGGTGGCGGCGAGCCAGCCCGGCGCCCAGGACGCGGCCGCCGCGGCCGCCGCGGCGGCCAAGCAGGCGGTTATTCCCGTCCTGCTGGCCCTGATCCTGTTCGCGGTCGGCCTGCTGATCCTGAAGGGCGGCGACGCCATCGCGACCTGGGCCTATTCGCCCCGCCGCGGCCGTATCGCCCCGCCGGCCGGCGACAGCGCCTCGGCCAAGCCCGCAGCCCGCAAGCCCGCGTCCAAACCCATCGAGTGAGGCCGCTCCGGCCCGCGGCGCGCGTCCAATGACCGCCGCCGCGGCCGCCGTAGCCGCTTCCGTCGCCCGGGCGCGCCGCGAGATCGCGACCGCGTTGCGTGACGCCGGCGCCGTGAGCGAAGCCGGCGCGACCCGGTATCAACCGGCGTCGCGGCTGGGCGCGCGCGTGCTGCCGCGCATGATCCGCGCGGGCATTGTGCATGAGACGGCGTCGGGCGACCTGTGGCTCGACGAAGCTGCGTTCGCCGCACGCCAGGCGGCGGCGCGGAAGGGCGCGTTGCTCGCGATCACGATCGTCTTCGTCGTCGCGGCGATCTGCGTCGGCCTCGGATTGGCGTTGGGATGGTCCAGATGAGCAAGCGAAACTGGTTGCCGGTGAAAGGCGCCGAGGGCGAACATTCACGCCAGGCCCACGCCGACCTGCCCGACGGCGCCTATGAGCGCGAGATGTCGAAGGAAGGCTTCTTCGGCCCGGCCGCGTTTCTCTATCACCGCCGTCCGCCGACCAGCTGGTCGAGCTTCGAAGGGCCGCTGCGGCCGCGCGCCTTTGACCTGAACCGCCTCAACGAACCACAGGCCTCGCCGTGGACCGCGCCGGTGGTGCTGCACAACAAGTCGGTCGAGATCCGTTTCTGGAAGCTCAGCGGTCCGATGCCGGCGCTGGCGCGCAACGCCGACGGCGATCAACTGTTGTTCATCCATGACGGCGAAGGCGAGCTGTTCTGCGACTTCGGCCGCATGCCGTTTTCCAAGGGCGACTATATCTATCTGCCGCGCGGGACCATGTGGCGGCTGTCGCCGAGTCATGCTTCTGGGGCGGCGCTCGCGGTCCTGATGATCGAGGCGACCAACACCCACTACACCCTGCCCGACCGCGGCCTGCTCGGTCCGCACGCCTTCTTCGATCCGGCCATGCTGGAAACCCCGCACATGGACGAGGGCTTCCGCGCGCACCAGGCGCTGGAGGGAGACGTGCGCGTCGAGATCAAGAAGCGCGGGCAGGTCTCGGTCGCCACCTATCCATACAATCCGCTGGACGCCATCGGCTGGCACGGCGATCTTGCGCCGGTGCGGCTGAACGTGAAGGACCTGCGCCCGGTGATGAGCGCGCGCTATCACCTGCCGCCCAGCGTGCACACGACCTTCCTGTCGGACCGCTTCGTCGTCTGCACCTTTACGCCGCGTCCGTTCGAGACCGATCCGGGCGCGATCAAGATCCCGTTCTTCCACAACAACGACGACTTCGACGAGGTGCTGTTCTACCACGCCGGCGAC
Organism: Caulobacteraceae bacterium; assembly: GCA_036501825.1. Classification (GTDB taxonomy): domain Bacteria; phylum Pseudomonadota; class Alphaproteobacteria; order Caulobacterales; family Caulobacteraceae; genus JAFECT01. The sequence continues at coordinate 111,329 of DASXZP010000019.1, forward strand.
TTCTTCAGCCGCGACAACATCGATGCGGGGATGATGACCTTCCATCCGTCGGGCTTCACCCACGGGCCGCACCCCAAGGCGCTGAAGAACATGCTGACCCAGACCAAGCCCGCCACCGACGAATACGCGGTGATGATCGACACGCGCGATCCGCTCGAAGTCGGCCCCGGCGCCGCGGCGGTGGAGAACGGCGCCTATGTCGACAGCTGGAAGACGCCGGGCTGATCGGCCCATCTTGTGACCCCAGCGGCCGGCGCCCATGTTTGGCTCATGAGCGCGCAGACCCTTCTCGAACCCGACGCCCTGGCGGCTGAGGAACTCGGCGCCGCCTGCACCCTGTCGTGGCGCGAGCTGGCGCGGATCGCGCCCTGGGGCGACGCCTATCGCGGCTTCACCGCGTCCGGGGCCGAGGTGGATATCGAGCGCGCCTATCTGTGGTCCGACGGCGAGGGCGGCGACGTCCTGTGCGAAGTCGTGGTCCGCGGCCTGGGCGGCGAGGCCCAGGCGGGCTGTGTGGTCCGAAAGCCCTAGTCCCCAGGAGTTCTCCCCAGTTCGCCCCTCGCGCGAACCCTCCACCCGTGAACGGCGTGGCCGCTGTATGCTAGGGTTAAGACCGAGGCGTCCGGACGTGTGAGTCCGGGGACGGGGAGAGGAGTTCGGGATGGGGCAGGACTTCGACAACGATCCGGTTGTTGTGTCGCACCATGGATTCCTGGATGGCCTGTTCGGCGTTCACCTGATCTGGCTCGTCCTCGCGATCATCCTGACCGCGATCATCTTCCACCTGATGAACGCCAACTGGCTCGAGCCCGAGCGGCGGCGGCGCAAGCGCTTCGCCATTTACACCGACATCGCCAAGGCCCTGAAAACGGCCTCCGAGGCCCGCGGGATGGCAACGCTGGGCGCGGCGCAGACCCTGCTGCGGCAGGTCAATGAGACCCTGCCGCACACCTTCAAGCTGACCGGCGGCCTAAATGGCCACCTGGGGAAGCTGAAAAAGTTGCTCGATGGCGAGCCGCGGAAAAAGCCGACGCCGCCCCCGCCGCCTTCGGTCCAGCCGGAAGGCGAGCTCACCCCCGCCGAGCAGGCGCGCGAGGCGGCGTTCGCCGGCGCGCCCACCATCATCATCGCCAACAACACCAGCGCCGCCTCTGTGGCTGCGGCCAGGGTGGGGCGCGATCGCAGCCACCATCCGCAGGCCCATCTCCATCCCGAAGAGCGGTCTGACCCGCCGACGACCGAGGAGCTGGCCCGCGACGCCCAGGACCTGATCGAGGCGTTCCGCCTGTGGTGGGCGGAGGCGCCGCTGCGTCTGGCCGAGATCGAGGCTGCCCAAAACGAACTGGCCTGACGAACTGGTCTGAGGCGCGCCCTGGGCCTGTCATTCGCCCGAGAGATCGCGCTATAGCCGAAGCATGAAACTCGCCTCCCTCAAGGCCGGCCGCGACGGCCGGCTCGTCGTGGTGTCCGACGACCTCGCCTACTTCACCGACGCGGGCCTGATCGCGCCCACCCTGCAGGCCGCCCTCGACGATTGGGGCCGCTGCGAGCCGCTGTTGCGCGGCCTGGCCGAGAGCCTCGAGCACGGCTCGGTGCCGCAGGAGCGGTTCCACGAGCACGAGGCCTGCGCGCCCCTGCCGCGCGCCTATCAGTGGGCGGACGGTTCGGCCTATGTGAATCACGTGGCGCTGGTCAGGAAGGCGCGCGGCGCCGAGCTGCCGGAGAGCTTCTGGACCGATCCCCTGATGTACCAGGGCGGCTCCGACGGGTTCCTCGGCCCGCGCGATGCGATCCCGCTCGCCGACGAAAGCTGGGGCTGCGATCTCGAGGCCGAGATCTGCGTGGTCACCGGCGACGTGGCGTCAGGCGCGAGCCGCGACGATGCGCTCGGGGCGGTGCGGCTCGTGGGTCTGGTCAACGATGTGAGCCTGCGCAATCTGATCCCGAACGAACTGGCCAAGGGCTTCGGTTTCTTCCAGTCGAAGCCGGCGTCGGCGTTGTCGCCGGTGCTGGTCACCCCCGATGCCCTCGGCGCGCGCTGGCGCGACGGCAAGCTGCACGGCGCGCTGCAGGTGGCGCTGAACGGCGCCCTGTTCGGCCGGGCCGATGCGGGCGTCGACATGACCTTCGACTTCGGCGTGCTGGTCGCCCACGCGGCGAAGACGCGCGCGCTCGGCGCCGGCTCGATCATCGGGTCGGGCACGGTGTCGAACCGCGGCGCGGACGGCGGTCCCGGGCGGCCGGTGAAGGACGGCGGCCTCGGCTATTCCTGCATCGCCGAGGTGCGGATGATCGAAACCATCGCCGACGGCAAGCCCTCGACCCCGTTCCTGAAGGCGGGCGACACGGTGCGTATCGAGATGCTCGACGAGAAGGGCCGCTCGATCTTCGGGGCCATCGAACAGACGGTCGGCTGAAGGCCCAGGGCCTGAGGCTCAGCGGGTGCGTTCGACGCGGGTGCGCACGTAAACCGGCTTGGGTTCGACCATCGAGGCGACCCAGCTCACCAGGCTGATCACAATCGAGCCCAGCAGGGCGGCGACGAAACCGTGCACGGTGAACCCGCGCAGCATGACCGCCACCAGCTCGAGCATGGCCGCATTGATCACCAGCAGGAACAGGCCCAGCGAGATGATCGTGAACGGCAAGGTGAGCAGGACCACGATCGGTTTGACGATCGCATTGACCAGACCCAGCAGGACTGCCGCCGCCGCCAGCGACCCCAGGCTGCTCACGTGGATACCGGGGACGATCTGAGCGGCCAGCCAAAGGCCCGCCGCCGCCACCACCACTCTCAGAAGAAATCGCGCCATGGCGGGGAGATCGTGCGCAGGGGCTTGACCGTCAAGGCCCGCGCCTTCTGGTTGAACATGATTGACCAGTTCGGCGAACCGTGGCGTGGTGGTCGCTAAGGGAGTTCCGAGTATGCCTAAGCTTTCCCCGTTCCACTGGATGGGCGTGGGCCTGTTGTTCGTCAGCGCCAGCCTGGGTCTGTGGTCGATCGGCCCGGACAGCCTCCATACCGACCAGGGCGACCTGATCGTGGGCCTGCTGGCCGGATGCGGCCTGGGCATCGAGGTGATGGCGCTGATCAAGCTTCGCCGGGCCGACTGAAGCCACCTCACTTAAGCAACCAAGAGCCCAAGCGGCGCGTTCGGCCGGGACAGCCTTGTCCATATCCCGGAAGAAAGCCCGATGCGTTCAATCCTGCTCTACTTTATCGGCATCCCGATCCCGATCATCCTGCTGCTCGCCATGTGCACGCACCACTTCTGACCGAACGGGTCGAGGAAAAGTGTGAAGCGGTTTTTCCGCCCGCGACCCGTTCAAGCGGACTTCACCGCGAGAGCAGGTATTCCGCGGCCGCGAAATCGGAAATCGCTGTCCCGACGGATTTGAAGAGCGTGATGTCGTAGCCGGCCCGCTTCGGCGCGTCTTCACGCAGCAACTCAGCCAGATCAACGACCCGCGCGGGATCAAGCACGCCCGAGGCGACCGGTTGTGCGAGATCGCCCGACTCGCTTAACGCCGCGCGCGTGTCGCAGGTGACGAAGGCGCGGCGCACCGCGTTGTCGTCAGCCTCGCGCATGTCCGTGCGGAAGCCGCCCACGAGATCGACGTGGGTTCCAGCCTTCAGCAGAGCGCCGCGCACCAGAGGCTCGATGGTGAGCGTTGCGCAACTGATGATTTGCGCCTGCTGTTGGCTCTCGCGCACGTCGGCGACCGCTTCGGCCGGGACGCCTTCATGGCGCAGCATGGCGGCGAGGTCGGCGGCCTGTTCCGGCCGCCGCGACCAGATCATCACGCGTTCGAGCTTGCGCACGGCGCCGTGGGCGCGGATCAGGTGCGGGGCGAGGGCGCCCGCGCCGACCATCAGCATTGTCCGCGCTTGCGGGTCGGCCAGGCGCGACGCGGCCAGGGCCGAGACGGCGGCGGTGCGGATGAGGGTCAAAGCCTTGGCGTCGAGGATCGCACGCGGCGACGCGTCGTCGCCCAGCAGCATATAGGCGCCATCCACCGTCGGCTTGCCGACCGCGGCGTTGCGCGGCATGACCGCCGCCACCTTCACCCCGATGCCGCCGCCGGTGCGCCAGGCCGGCATGACCAGCAAGGTGCCGTCTTCATCCGTTGGCCCCAGACCGTAATGCCCCCGCGTCGGCGCCGTGATGCCGCCCGCAAAGGCGCGCGCCAGGGCGTCGATCAGGCCGCGCGGATCGTGCCGTTCGGCAATGGCCTGCGGGTCGAGAATGAGCATGGACGAAGCGCCTCCCGCGAGGATGGTAGCGGAAATGCGTCTGGCCGGAACGGTTTTCGAATTCGACCGCAAGCCTCGGAGCGCGGCGGCGGAGGTGATCGGCGATGCTCGCCCCCTCAACGCAGGAGTCGAGGCGATGGACCGGCAGCTCGATGCGGTCGACTGGGTTGGCGTGTCGGAAGCGCTGGACGGCCAGGGGTGGGCCGTCCTGCCTGGTCTGTTCACGCCCGCGCAAGCCGATTCGATCGCGGCGCTCTACGACCGCGAGGACGGCTTCCGCAGTCAGGTGGTGATGGCGCGCCACGGGTTTGGGCGCGGCGCGTACAAGTACTTCAGCTACCCGCTGCCGGAGCGGGTTCAGGCGTTGCGGACGTCGGCCTATCCGCACCTGGCGCCGATCGCCAACCGCTGGCAGGCGCGGCTGGGCAAGGATGTCCGCTTCCCGCACGATCACGTCCAATTCCTGGCGCGGTGTCATGACGCCGGGCAGGTGCGGCCCACGCCGCTGCTGCTGCAGTACGGCCCCGGCGACTACAACTGCCTGCACCGCGACCTCTACGGCGATCACGTCTTCCCGCTGCAGATCGCCGTGCTGCTGGACCAGCCCGGAGAGGATTTCACCGGCGGCGAGTTCGTGATGACCGAACAGCGTCCGCGCATGCAGACGCGCGCCATGGTGCTGCCGCTGCGCAAGGGCGACGCTGCGGTGTTCGCGGTCGCGGGGCGGCCAATGCAGGGCGTGCGCGGCGACTACCAGGTGAAGCTCAATCACGGGGTCAGCAAACTCAATTCCGGCAAGCGCCATACCCTGGGCGTGATCTTCCACGACGCGCTGTGACGCCTAGGGACTCAGCGCCTTGGGGCCGCTGACGAAGCGGCTGCCGCGGACGTAGAAGCGCAAGCGCCGCTCGGGATTCTTGGTCAGGCCGATGCGCGTGCTGGTTCCGATGTCGAGGGCGCCGCGCGCGCCGTGGGCGAGCCACAGCGGTCCCTCTTCGCACAGGTCGGCGCCGTCGAGGCGCAGGTCGATGGCCAGCGCCTTGGCGAGGCGTCCCGGGCCGCGGGTCAGGTCGCGGATGTTTTCCGTGCCGCGGTTGCGCTGCATGATCGCAATGCCGTCGAGCGGCTCCAGCGCGCGGATCAGTACGCCCGCGCCGACGCCCGCGGCTTCACTCGATACGTTGAGCATGTAGGACACGCCGTAGGCGAGATAGACGTAGGCGTAGCCGCGGTTGAGAAAGAGCACGCGATTGCGCGCCGTCTCGCCGCGATAGGCATGGCTCGCCGCGTCGCCGACCGGATAGGCCTCGGTCTCCACGATGCGCCCGCTGACCAGACCCCCGCGCGTCGTCCGCACCGCGATCTTTCCGATCAGATAGCGCGCGAGATCGACCGTATCGCGCGGCAACCCCGACCGGGCCAGCGGCCGCAAACCGCCATCCGCCGTCCGCGGCATGTCTCAGTTCATCAGCTTCATCTCGAGATAGGTCCAGGTCAGCGCGGTGGTGTGGGCGGCCTGTTTCAGGTCTGCGCCGGCGCCGTGACCGCCCTCGGTGTTCTCATAGTACAGGAAGGGCAGGCCCATCTCCTCCATGCGCGCGGCGAACTTGCGCGCGTGCTGGGGACCGACGCGGTCGTCCTTGGTGGTGGTGAAGATGAAGGGCTCGGGATATTTCACGCCCGCCTTCAGGTTCTGGTAGGGCGAGGTCTTCAGCCAGAAGGCCATCACCTTTGGATCCGCGTTCACGTCGCCGTATTCGCCTTGCCACGACGCGCCCGCCGCGATCTTCGAGATGCGGATCATGTCGAGCAGCGGCACCTGAATCACCACCGCATTCCACAACTCCGGATGCTGGGTGAACTCTACCCCCATCAACAGACCGCCGTTCGAGCCGCCCATGATGCCGAGCCGGCGCGGCGAGGTGATCTTGCGCGCGAACAGATCCTTCGCCACCGCGGCGAAGTCGTCGTAGATGATCTGCCGCTTGGTCCCCAGCCCCGCCTCGTGCCAGGCGGGACCGAATTCGCCGCCGCCGCGGATGTTGGCGAGCACGAAGGCGCCGCCGCGCTCGAGCCACAGCTTGCCGTTGGTCCCCGAATAGTTGGGCTTTGAGCTGATCTGGAAGCCGCCGTAGGCGGTCAACAGGGTCGGCGTCGTCCCGTCCAATTTGATGTCCCTACGGTGCACGACGAAGTACGGAATCTTGGTTCCGTCGGTCGATGTCGCTTCGAACTGCTCGACCACGTCGTTCGACGCGTCGAACTGCGGCGGCAGGCTCTTGACCTGTTTCAGCGAACCGGAGGCCGCGTCCGCCAGCCACAGCGACGAGGGCGTGAGGAAACCGCTGGCGTTCAGGAACGCCAGGTTCGACTTGTCGTCGGTCGCGCCGAAGCGGAGCGCGAGGTTGTCGGGCATGTCGAGCCTGGTGCGGCTCCAGCCGCCGCCCTTGACAGGCGTGAACACCCAGGCGCGGCCGCGCACATTGTCCAGCGTCGCGACCAGCAGCTTGTCGCGGGTCGAGCGCACGCCGTCGAGGGTCTCGCGCGGTCCCGGCGCCCAGACCAGCGACGCCTTCAGATGCGCCGGATCGGCGAGCGTCGCCTTCAGATCGACCTGCACCAGGGCGCCGGCGGGGAAGCCGCTCCACGGTTCGTCCAGGTTCAGGATGATGCGGCCGTCCAGCAGTTCGGTCACGTCCACCTTGTCGGGGATGGCGAGGCGTTCGGCGCCGCGCGGCGTGATGACGAAGGTCTGGTGATGGAAGGTGTCGAGCGGCCGTTCGATGATGGCGAGCTGTTCGCCCTGGCCGTCGCGCAGCACCGCCGGCGAAACGCCATAGCCGCCGTCATTCTTGTCGCCGCGATAGACCTCGACCGCCGCCGACAGGGGCTGCCCGCGGGTCACGCGCTTGACGATGAACGGATAGCCCGACGGCGTCAGATCGCCGGGCGCCCAGGCGCTGGCGACCAGGATGTGATCGGCGTCTTCCCAGGCGACGCGGTGCTTGCCGCGCGGCAGGTGGAATCCGTCGTCGACAAACTTGCCGGTGTTAAGATCGAACTCGCGCACCTCGACCGCGTCCTCGCCGCCGTCGGACAGCGAGATCAGGCAGCGGTTCTCTTCCGGCCGCAGACACTCCGCGCCGCGAAACACCCAGCTCTTGCCCTCCACGTGGCCTAGCGCGTCGATGTCGAGCACCGTCGTCCACGTGGGCGAACCGGACTGATAGTCGGCCAGCGTCGTCTTGCGCCAGATTCCGCGCAGATGCTCGGGGTCCTGCCAGAAGTTGAAGACCTCGCCATGGGTAAAGCTCGGTTCTGGAATGCGCTCGCGAGAGCCGCCGATGGTCAGCGCTTCCTGATAGAGGGTCGCGTAACGCGGGTCGGCCTCCAGCACCTTGGTGGACGCCGCGTTGTGGGCGTTCACCCAATCCATCGACCGCTGCGAGGACACGTCCTCCAGCCAGGTGTACGGATCGGCGGGCGCCGCCTGCGCCTGGGCCAGGCCCGGGGTCGCGGTGGCGAAGAGCACGAGAGCAGCGAGAAGGGTGCGCACGGACGGTCCTCAATCGGCTGGGTTCGGAAACAGGCCCGGAGAAGAGCGCAAAGTCCGGCCCGTGTCGATTCCGGGGCCCCGTCTGAGATCTCAGCGCGTGCGCGGCATGACGGCGAGGAGCTGGATGCGGAACTCGAGGTCGGCGCCGCCGGGGATGGGTCCCCCGCCCGGGTCGCCGTAGGCGAACTCTGCGGGAACGTGCACCAGCCACTCGTCGCCCGGGCGCATCAGGGGCACCACGATTTGCCAGGCGGGGATGAGGTCGGTCAGTTTGAAGATCGAGGGCTGGCCCTTGGCGTAGGACGACTCGATGGGCGTGCCGTTCTTCAGTTTCACCTCATAGTTCACTTGCACCGTATCGTTGCGCGTCGGATGCGCCCCGGTCGGATCGCCGTAGCGCAGCACCTCGTAGTGGATCGTAGGCAGGGTGTGCGTCACCGGCGCGGCGGCGGGTACTGCGGATGGCGTTGCGGACTGGGCGAACCCCGGGCCGGCGCCGGCCGCGGTCAGGGCTAAGACGGCGGCGGCGAGGGTCAGGCGAAAGGGCGGCATGCGGGGCTCCATCTTCCTTGCCTGCAGCCTATACGCGTTGGGCGTTTGAGACGCGACCCGTCTGCGGTGACCAGCGCAGGCGCGGAAGCCCGCGCGCCAGCCGGCCGGCGGCGAAGTTCCAGGCGCGCCAGGCGATGACGCCGCCCACGATGGCCGCCGCGAAGGCCACGATCACCGGAAGGTGGAGGGCGCCGCCGATCACCTGCAGGAAGCGGAAGTGGAGCAGGTAGATGAACAGCGAGGCGCCGGCGGTGGCGTAGATCGGCGCCTGCAAAATCCTCGGCGCGCGAATTCTGGGCGCCAGGACCAGGGCGGCGGCGGTGATCGCGATCGCGGCGGCGTCGATCCAGCCGTAACCCGGACCGCTGAGGACGGCGTAGGCGAGGGTCAGGGCAAGCGCGATCCAGCGCTTGCGCCCGTCGAGGAGCCCCGCGAGTGCGGCGAGCGCGAAGGTCGCCAGGTGCGCGCTCGGCGAATGGCCGAAGAAAGATGCGCCTTGCACCGGCTCGCGCCAGAAGTCCGGCAGATAGAAGCCGGGCAGGATGAACTTCGTGAACGCGCCGACGACCACGGCGGTGATGATGGCGGCGAGCGCGGGCCTGGGGACGCGCAACAGGCGGAAAGCGAGCACCAGGCCGCCGATGATCAGCAGCATGTGGACGACGCAGTGCACGTACCACAAAAGATAGTCGGGCCCCGGCGCACGATGCGTATAGTCGAGCAGGTCGACGTTCAGCAGCAGGGTCGACAGATCGACGCCGTGGTGGGTCACCGCCTTCAACAAAACGATCGGGAAGGTCAGCACCGCGAGCGGCACGGTGACGCCGCGCAGCAACCGCGCGATCGGCTCGAGGCTCTTCAGACGGTCGCATTCGCGCAGCTGCAGGCCGCCGAACAGAAAGCCCGACACCCAGAACAGCGCGCTGGTCGCGGCGCCGCCGGAATAGATCAGTTGGAAATGGCTGGCGACCACGAGGGTGATGGCGAGCGCGCGCATGACCATCGCGCTTTCCAGTTCGGCGAAGACGCTCGGCTTGGCGCTCTGCGCTGCGCCTGCCGCGAGGCTTGAAATCGGCAGGGTGGTCCAGCCGTCGGGAACACGGCCCAGGACCTGCTCCAGGCTGAGATAGGCGTTGACGTAGGACAAGCTGTCGCCGCCGAGGCCGGCGAAGGTGCTGGCGGGCGTGACCGGGCGTCCGGGGAACAGGTCGCTCCATTTGGCGACGAGTTTCGCTTCGACCGTGTCGAGCGGAGCGCCTTCCGCGATTGGCGCAACGGTAGCCTGCTCAGCGGCGATGAGCGCTTGCCGGTCGATCTTGCCGTTCGGCAGCAAAGGCATCGACGCAACCGCGACGGTCCGCTCCGGAACCATGTAGGCCGGAAGCCGGGTTTCGAGATGATCGCGCAGCGCGTCCGTGTCGATGCTTCGACCGTCCTCCGGCTGCACGAAACAGCACAGGCGCGGTTGCTCGCGGTCGCCGATGTTCAAGGTGATCGCCTGGACGACGCCGGAATACGCCAGAGCCGCAGCGGTAACCTCGGCCATCTCGACCCGGAAGCCTCGCATCTTCACCTGGTCGTCGCGGCGCCCACGCACGGTGATCTGACCGTCTTTGTCCACGACGCCGACGTCGCCGGTCGCGTAGGCCGTCTCGCCGGTTTGCGCCTCGGGAAGCACGCCGTCGCGCACATAGCCCAGCGTCAGCAGCTGTGAACGCACCACGATCTCGCCGTCGATAACCTCGAGCGTGAAGCCGTCCACCGCTTTGCCGATCGGAAGTACGCCGTCCGGCCCTTGCGGCGCGACGCGGTGAAAGGCGATCGCCTGGGGCGTTTCGGTGGCGCCGTAGAAATTCACGCTCTCGCAGTCGGGCGCGAGGCGGCTCAGCGCATCGACCGGTGCGCGGCGAAGCACGTCTCCGCCCCAGAACACCCGGCGCAGGCCGGAGAGCACGTCGGACGGCGCGGCGCCGGCGGTCAACAGACCGCCGAGCTGGGGTGTGATGTGCGCGACGCTCACGCCCGCTTCGCCGAACCAGGCG
>DASXZP010000020.1:0-5315 GCA_036501825.1 Caulobacteraceae bacterium
CCGCCTGGCGAGCGCGCGGAACTGGCGCGACCGGACGGCGTTCGTCAGCAATGCGAGATCTGACGAAACTGCCGAATGGCCTCGACCGTGACGCCGGCGTCTGCCTGGCGATCATCGAAACCCCCAAGGGGCGGCGAGGCAAGTACGACTATGATCCCGAGACCGGGCTGTTTTGCCTCGCCAAGCTCTTGCCGGAGGGCATGAGCTTCCCGTTGGATTTCGGTTTCATCCCCTCGACGCTGTGCGACGACGGCGACCCGCTCGATGTGATGGTCCTCAGCGATGAGCCCAGCCCGGTCGGCGCGCTGGTCGAGGTCAGGCTGATCGGGGTCCTGGAGGCCGAGGAAAAGGAACACGGCAAGGTCGAGCGCAACGATCGGCTGCTGGCCATACCGCTGGTCTCCCATCTCTACGCCGGGATCAGCACCGCCAGCGACCTGGAGCCCACCTTCGTCCGCCACCTGTCCGAATTCTGGATCAACAAGGCGAAGCTGGAGGGAAAGACCTTCCGCGTCTTGAAGGTCAGCGAGCCGGCCGCGGCGATCGCCCTGGTCCGCCAAGCCGCCAAGGTCGCCAAGAGCAAACAGTAGGAACCGGGACCCTCGGTTGGCCAGCGGCGTTGTTGATGATCGCCGCCGCGCGCTGCGCGCTCCGCTGGAACAGGCGCATGCTGGCGACGTTGTGACTTCGCATCACGCGCTGGAGACTCTGAGGAATTTCGCGGATTGACCGAGACCCTGTCGCCCGCCCTGCCGCCGGACACCGAGGCGCTGATCCATCAGGTGCTGGAGCAGGCCTGCGCGCGCGAGTTGAAGCTTGCGACCGCGGAGAGCTGCACCGGCGGGCTGGTCGCCTCGGTGCTGACCGACGTCGACGGTTGCGCCCACGTCTTCGACCGAGGTTTCGTGGTCTATTCCAATGAGGCCAAGCGTGACCTGCTCGGCGTGCCGGCGAAGCTCCTGGCCGATCCCGGCCCCGTGTCGGAAGCCGTCGCCCGGGCGATGGCCGATGGCGCTCTGGATCGTTCTGGCGCCCATATCAGCGTGGCCGTTACCGGTTTCACCGGTCCGGCGGGCCCCGGCAAGACGCCGGGCCTGGTCCACTTCGCGCTCGCCAGTCGCGACCGGCGCACGCTCCATCGGGTCGAGCATTTCGGCGAGGTGGATCGTGGCGCGGGCCGTCTGGCGAGCTTGCGCACGGCCTTGACCTTGCTGCAGGCGGCGATCGCGGACATCGGGGCCAGCTAGATGGCCAGGGCGACGCCCGAACCCCGTAAGGGCAGCCCCAGCCCGGAGTTGTCCGAGACGGTCTTTCGGGAACGGTTCCTGTCGGCCTATATCGATCCGGCGTTTGACGGCTTGCGCGGCGAACTCGACAGGATCGCCGCGGCGGCCTGGGACGCCTATTCGCATCATCGCAAGAGTCCACGCACCCGCAGGGCCGGTCCCGAGTTCGCCGATGCGGACTATGAACTCGCGGTCGATTGGCTGGCGGCGCGCGAGGCCGTCCATGCCGCGCAAAGCCGGCATGACGACGCCGGCTCGCCCAATCGCTTCCTGCTGATCACGGCGTCGGCGCGGAGTGAGCACACCTGCCCGGGCGAGGTATCGAAGTCCTATCGGCTGGCGCAGTTGGCGCGGCAGGTGTTCGAAGCGGCGGACAACACCGAGGTCGAGCTGCTGGACCTGAGCCGCCTTACCTCCGAGTACGGACGGTCGATCCATCCGTGCAAGGCCTGCTTCTCGACCGCCGCGGCGCTGTGCCATTGGCCCTGTTCCTGCTATCCGAACTATTCGCTCGGGCAGACCGACGACTGGATGAACGAAATCTATCCGATGTGGGCGGCCGCCCACGGGATCATGATCGTCACGCCGGTCAACTGGTACCAGGTGTCCTCGCCATTGAAGCTGATGATGGACCGGTTGGTCTGCGCCGACGGCGGCAACCCCGATCCGACCCGCACCCATGGCAAGAACGCGACCGAGGCCAAGGCCATCGAACTCGCGGGGTGGGACTATCCCCATCACCTGTCCGGCCGCCTGTTCGCCTGCGTGGTTCACGGCGACGTCGAAGGGGCCGAGAACGTCCGGAGAAGCATTTCCGACTGGCTGTGTTTCATGCACCTGTGCCCGGCCGGGCCGACGGCCGAACTCGACCGCTACATCGGCTATTGGCAGCCCTACGCGACCAGCCATGAGGCGTTGGACGCCGATCTGGCTATCCAGGAAGAGGTGCGCAACGCCGCCCGCGCGCTGCTCGAGGGCGTGATCGCCAGTCGCGCCGGCGGACTGGTCGCCCCCGGCTCCAGCCTGCGTCCGCCGCGGCAAAAATAACGGTCATCGGCTCGCCGCGGCCGGGGCCGGCGGCTTGGCGCCAGGTGCGGCGAAGTGGGCGGCTTGGCCTTGGGAACCGCCGTCGCCGGCCTCGGGTTATCTGCGTTGTTCCCACCCCAAATCCCGGAGGTTCCAGATGAGCGACCCGATGAAACAATCCACGGACTCTTCCCTGATCGCCGCCAGCAAGGTCGAGGGCAAGCCCGTCTTCGATCCCGCCGGCGAGAAGCTCGGAACGGTGAAGGAAATCTATATCGACAAGCGCTCCGGTGAGGTCGAGTTCGCCGCCCTGGCCTTTGGAGGCGTCCTGGGCGTCGGCCAGAAGTATCACCCCATGCCGTGGAGCGAACTCGACTACGACACCGACAAGGATGGCTTCGTGGTCGATGTCGACAAGGAAACGCTCGAGGCTTCGCCGGCCTACGAGCAGGATCGCCTCACCGGCTCGGACTATGGCTGGGGGGCGGAGGTGCGCACCTATTATTCGGGCCTGAGCGGCGGTCCGGGCTAGAACAGCCCCGGCGATTTCAAACTCGCCGCGCCTTCGCGGCCGACCGCCAGGCGGTCGTGGACGGCGACGCGCGTAGCGTATGTACTGCTTTTGACAACTGCGTCACTCAGGCTCCGGGCTGAGCGACCAGAGCAAGCGTGGGTGCGAACCGCTTGGTGACTCTTTCCTGGGGACGCGTATCGTACCGCTGAATCCCGCACCGGGCTGATGCCATGACTCCTGTCGCTCTCGGATTCCGCGCCGGCCGCGGCGGCAGCGTGTTGGTTGGCGTCGCTGTGGACCGGCCACAGCCGCGGGTGGTGCTGTCTGCGTTCCTGGCCACCGCCGCCGAGGGCGACCGCCTGGCGTTTGAGCCATACCAGGTCGCCTATGAGATGCCCCGCGCCGAGGGCGGCGGACCGACGGCGCAGGCCGCCGCCGCCGTCGCCGAGGGACGCCGGCGCCAGGCGGCGCTCGCGTCGACCGCGCTCACCGGCCTGTTGGAAGGGCTGAAGAACGACGGGTTCCGGCCGGCCGTCGCCGCGCTGCTCATCAACCGGGCCGGCTGGATGACCGACGATCTTGAGCACAGCCTGTCCGCGCCCGCCCACCCGCCCGTGGCCGAGGGGTTGGCCGTGCGCGTCGCCCTGCGCGCCGCCTTCGCCGGCGCCGGCCTCGATGTCGTCGAGATGGACGAGAAATCCCTGCGCGAGTCGGCGACGCTTAAGCTGCCGTTCAGCCCGGGCCGAATCGACGTCCAGCTGAGCGCCCTGGGCGCGACCGCCGGTCGCCCCTGGCGCAAGGAGCAGAAAGCCGCGTGCCTGGCGGCGTGGGTTGCGGCGGCAGGTTTGTGAGCGGTCGGCCCGCCGCTAAAACAATCCCAGCGACTTCAGGCTCGCCACGCCCTCGCGGCCAACCACCAGGTGGTCGTGCACGGCGACGCGCAGGGGGCGGCCGGCCTCGACCACGTGGCGGGTCATCTCCACATCGGCGGCGCTCGGCGTTGGGTCGCCGGAGGGGTGGTTGTGCACCAGGATGATCGACGACGACGACAGCTCCAGCGCCCGGCGCACCACCTCGCGCGGATAGACCGGGGCGTGGTCGACGGTGCCGCGGTTCATCACCTCGTCGGCGATCAACTGGTTCTTGCGGTCGAGGAAGAGGACGCGGAACTGCTCGCGCGGCTCGTTGGCCAGGGCGACGCGCACGTAGGACAAGAGCTGAGACCAGGACGAGATCAGCGTGCGCCTGGTGATCGGCTCGCGCACCGTCCGCAGGGTCACCTCGTGCAGCAGCATCAGGTCGAGCGCCGTGTTCTCGCCGACACCCGCGACCCCGCGCAGATCGAATTCGGAGGCCGCCAGCACGCCGGAGAGGCTGCCGAACCGGGTCAGCAGCGCCTTGGCCAGCGGTTTGACGTCGCGCATCGGAATGGAGCGGAAAAGGGTGATCTCCAAAAGCTCATAGTCGGGCAGGGCGGCCAGCCCGCCCTTGCGCGCCCGCTCGCGCAGCCGGTCGCGGTGGCCGAGATGATGCGGCTTCGGCGCCTCGTCGGGCGGGGCCTCGAACGGGTCGAGCAGCAACTGGCCAAAATCGTCCGCGACAGGTTGGATGCCGATGCCTGGCCGCGCGGAACGCATCTCGGTCACGCCGCCGGCGTGGGCCTCTCTGATCGCGCGGGGCTGGTCGGATATCACGGCGGTGGACCATCGCTGAACCGAGTGCTTTTCAAGGCGACTCCATTCGTTCATTATTTGTTCCAACCGGACGCTTGAGTCAACGCCGTCTGCACCGGCGTCTCACACCTCGTAGCGGTCGAAGACCCGCTCGGCCCGGTCGAGCTGGCGCGCCACGTCCCGGGGACGGTGAAGGATCGCCGATGCCGTGCACTTCAGCACCAGGAACGCGACGTACGCGCGCAGCACCCGCGGTTCGAAGCCGGCGGCATCGACGAGGTCCCAGATCGGCTGGTTATGACCGTCGAGGTCGAAGGCGAACGCGACGAGGTCGAACCGGTGGTCACCGGCGCACGCCTCCTCCCAGTCGATAATGCCGGAGAGCGCGCCATCATCGATCAGGACGTTGTCGGTGTGCAGGTCGCGGTGAACAAGCCCGTCGTCGGGGAACCAGCCCGGGTCGGCGCCGGCGCCGACCGCCTCCGCGCGATCGACCACGGCTGCGCTGCGCCGCCCCCCGGTGCGCAACGGTTCATGCATCGCCCACCCGTCCTGACCGACCGTCAATGCACGGACGACAAACGCGCCCCACGTGCGCTGGTCGGCGGCCGGTCGTGGCCCCGCGACGCCGGCTTTGGCGGCGAGGCACGCGACCATCCGTTCGACGACCGCCGGCGACGGGTTGTCCTGCGATCGCCCGGGCAGGAGGCGCTGCGCGGAGAGCGTCCCGCCTTCGAAGGCGTCCACATGCAGGTACTCGGGCACGGGGACGCCGCGCGCTCGCAACTCATCGAGCCCGGGGACCAGCGTCGCATA
>DASXZP010000021.1:0-1514 GCA_036501825.1 Caulobacteraceae bacterium
CCTGTCAGAGATCATCTCGAGGCGCATTCAGCGGCCCAGGGCCTGCGAACCATCCGGGTGATTAGTCAGCCGCTCTAGGAGACGCCGCCATGGACGGATCGTCATCGACCAATTCGTACCTCTCCGGCAATTACGCGCCGGTGCGCAGCGAGGACGATTACGACCTCGAAGTCGTCGGCGAGTTTCCGTCTGGTCTTAAGGGCGCCTTCTATCGCAACGGGCCGAACCCGCAGTTCGAGCCGCGCGGCCATTACCACTGGTTCACCGGCGACGGAATGATTCATGCCTTCTTCGTCGACGACGGCAAGGTCACCTATCGCAATCGCTACGTCCGAACGCCGAAGTGGGAGCTCGAACACGCGGCGGGCAAGGCGCTGTTTGGCGGTTTTGATCCCCGCGCGGCCGATCCGTCGGTGACAGGCAAGGACAGCGGCGTCGCCAACACCAACATCGTCTGGCACGCGGGCCGTCTCCTGGCGCTCGAGGAAGCGCACAAGCCGTTCGAGCTCGATCCTAAGAGCTTGGAGTCTCGCGGCTACGTCGAGCCCTATAAGGGGCGGGTCACCGCCCATCCCAAGATCGATCGCGAGACCGGCGAGATGGCCTGGTTTGGCTATTCTATTGGGGATGGGTGGTTCACCAGGACCATGTCCTATGGCGTGACCGACGCCAATGGCCAAGTGATTCGCCGTGACGATTTCGAGGCTCCTTTCTCAAGCATGGTGCATGATTTCCTGGTCACCCGCCGGCATGCGCTCTTTCCCATCCTGCCGCTGACGGGCGATCTTCAGCGGGCGATGCGCGGCGGCCCAGCCTACGCGTGGGAGCCGGACAAAGGGGCCCATATCGGGGTGATGGCGCGCGACGCCGGCGTCGAAACCATGCGCTGGTTCACCACCGACGCCTGCTACGTCTTCCATCCAATGAACGCCTGGGAGGAGGGCGACAGGATTTTCGCCGACGTCATGGAATATCCGGTCGCGCCGCTGTTCCCCAACGCCGACGGGTCCACGCCAGCGCGCGCGTCCGCCCGACTGGTGCGATGGACCTTCGATCTCGCCGGGGCGTCCGATACGATCAAGCGCGAGCCGCTCGACGACCTGCCGGGAGAATTCCCGCGCTTCGACGAACGGCGGGCCGGCTCGGACTACCGGCACGGCTGGTTCGCCGGGCGCGCCGACGGGCGCGAAGTCGGGCCGTTCGACGCTATCGCCCATATCGACCTAAAAACGGGGAAGCGCACGACTTACGGGTTCGCCGCCGGCGATGCGCCAGGCGAGCCTGTCTTTGTGCCGCGTTCGGCCAGCGCGCCGGAAGGCGACGGATGGGTGATCGCGGTGGTTTATCGCGGCGTCGAGGACCGCAGCGACTTCATCGTGTTCGACGCCGAGGCCATTGAGGCCGGACCGATCGGGGTCGCCAAACTGCCGCGGCGGGTTCCGTTCGGCTTCCACGGCAACTGGCGGCCGGCCTAGCGCGTTGGCGCCGCCTTTGTCTCGTGGTGCGTGTCTGGT
>DASXZP010000022.1:0-6156 GCA_036501825.1 Caulobacteraceae bacterium
CGCCTCGGCTTGAGTGCTTCGGCCATGAGTCGAACCCTGGCGCGGCTTCGGTCCGCAACCGGCGATCCGTTGCTGGTACGCGCCGGGCGCGGGCTTGTGCCGACACCGCGCGCCACCGAACTGCGCGATCGCGTCCATCAGCTTACCCATGACGTGCGCACCGTCCTCAGTCCGCATGCCGGTCCTCTGGACGTCGCCTCGCTGGAGCGAACCTTTACCATTCGCGCCGGCGAAGGGTTCACAGAACAGTTCTGCGCACCTTTGGTCGCCGCGGTCACCGGGCTCGCGCCCCATGTCCGACTGCGCTTCGCGCCGAAGCCGGACAAGGATGCGCTTCCGCTCCGGGACGGACAGATTGACCTTGAGATCGGGGTGCTCGGAGCGTCGGCGCCGGAGGTGCGGACCCGGTTTATCTCCCGCGACGTCTTCATCGGCGCGGCCCGGATCGACCATCCATTGCTGGAGGGCGCAATGACGCCCGAACGCTACGCGGCGTGCCGTCACGTCGTGGCGTCGCGCAAAGGCAAACCCACCGGGCCGGTCGACGACGCCCTGGAGGCGCTTGGGCTCAGACGCCAGATCGTCGCCGTCGTGCCCGGGTTCCCGGACGCGATGCGCGTCGCGCGCAACACCGACTTGGTTGCGCTTGTGCCACGTTCCGGTCTGGGCAGCCCGACCGGCGCCGACTCGGCCGGGCCGGGCCTTGTCGGCTTCGACCTTCCTGTTCACACGCCGCCGATCGCGATTTCGGCGATGTGGCATCCGCGAATGGACGCCGACCCGGCGCATAGATGGCTGCGCGACACAGTCGTGGCCGTGTGCCAGGCGGCTGAGCTACCTAGGGGCTGACGCGGGCGTCAGGAAGCGGAACGCCGCCGGATCGCCGCCGCCGCCGAGCGCTCGGTGCAGGATGACGGCGTCGGCGGGGGTGAGCTGCATCCGGCCTGAATCACGGAAGGCGGTGACGCCGTCGGCGGTTATCCTGACGCCGCGCAGGTCCTCGACGCCGGCCACGAAGCCGTCGGGGTCCCAACCCGCGCCGCCGCCCGGCGCCTCGGGATCGAAGATCGCCGCCGCCGCCATGGCCCGGGTCTCCTCCGGCGTCAGACGCGTGGTCATGCCGAGCGCGCCCTGCAGCGAATCCACCATGACCAGGCCCATCAGGTAGGAGGCGCGCCAGGCCCAGTCGCCTTCCGGCGCCGCCACGCCGCCGCGCGCCTCGAGCAGCAGCCAGTCCAGGATGAAGCGCTGCAGCAGATCGCGGGTGACCCCGCCGCCCGGCAGCGGCCATTCGTTGGCCGAGACGACCAGGGCCGCGTCCAGCTTCGGATAGGCGACGCCGGCGTTGACCCAGCCGAACATGTAGGCGCCGCCGTGGCTGAACTCCTCGGTGGGCTTGCCGGCGTCCTTCACCCACCAGATCAGGCCCTGCTGGTAGTCCGGCGGCGATCCGACGCGCTGTGGCGACAGCATCTCGGCCACCGTTTCGGCTTTCAGGATCCGCTGGCCGTCCAGGACGCCGCCGTTCATGAAGGCGAGCAGAAAGCGCAGGTGGTCGGCGGGCGTCATCATCGCCGAGCCCGCCGGATAGGCCTCGATCTGCACCGGCGGCGTCGGCAGATAAGCGCCGCCCATGCGGGCGTAGCCCGGCGCGAGCCGGCGCCACAGGTCGGGGCGCACATGGGCGGCATCCTGAACCGGTGGAAACTGGGCGCTGGTCATGCCGAGCGGCTCGATGATGCGGCGCTGGACGAAGTCCGCGAACGAGAGGCCCTCGCGATTGGCGCGCTGGACGACAAGGCCAAGCGTGGCCGTTCCCAGGTTGGAATACTGCCAGGCCTCGCCGACCTTGGCGCTCCAGGTCGGGCTGCGGGTCTGCTCGTAGGCGCCCTGCCGATCGCGGCCATAGGCGTCGCGCAGGGCCTCTTCCAGCGGGCGGGGCGTCTCGGCGCGGGACTGGCCGGCGTCCCCGAGGCAGAGGCCCGACTGGTGGGTGAGCAGGTCGCGCAGCGTGATCGCCCGCTCGCCGAGCGGGTTCTCGACCTTGAACGGCAGATGGGTGTCGGCGCGCTGGTCCAATCCCAGGACGCCATCCTCGACCAGCTGCATGACCGCGGTGGCGACATAGGGCTTGCTAATCGAGCCGACCTTGTGGACGTGATCCGGCGTCATGGCCTCGCGGGTCGCGAGGTCGGCGTGGCCGAAGCCGGCCTTCCAGATCGCCCGGCCGCGTCGGGCGAGCGCGAGGCTGAGGCCGGGCTCGCCGGTCATGCGCATGGAGATCGGGATCAAAGCGCGCAGGGCCTCGATCAGCCGCAGGTCGTTCGGTTCGCTGGTTTGCAGGTGTTCGATCATGGTTCCAACAGCAGTTGCATCGCGGCGAGGTCTTCGAGGGCCGCGCCGACGGATTTGAAAACGGTCACCTGGTCGGGCGACGTGCGGCCGCGGACGCGTCCCGAGCAGAGGTCGGCAAGCTCGCCGACGATGTCGGCCGCGCCGATCACCCCGGCGCCGAGCGGAATGAGCAGGTCGCCCGCTTCGTGAAGCGCGCCCGCCCGGGTGTCGACCACGATGCGCGCGCCCAGGACCACGGCGTCATCGGCCTCCCGCGTATGGGCGGAAAAGCCGCCCACCAGGTCGACATGGACGCCGGGGGAGAGCCAGCCGCCCTCGAGCACCGGCGTCGCGGCGGCCGTGGCGCAGCACACGATGTCGGCGCGGGCGCAAGACGCGGCGCGGTCGTTGCTGGCCGCGACCTCAAGGTCCGGGCGTACGGCGGCGACGGCGGCGGCGACGGCGCGGGCCTTTTCCGGCGAACGTCCCCAGATCTCCACGCGGCGGATCGCACGCACGGCGGCGTGGGCGCCGACGAGATGGGGCGCGAGCGCGCCGGTTCCGATCATCAGCAGGGTGGAGGCCTCTGGCCTGGCCAGATAGTCGGCCGCCAGCGCCGAGGCGGCGGCGGTGCGGCGCAGGGTGATTTCGCTCCCGTCGGCGATGGCGCGCGGCGCGCCGGTTTGCCCGTCGAAGAGGATGACGACAGCCTGGATCGCCGGCTTGGCGCGGTGCGCCGGATTGTCCGGGAAAATGGTCGCGATCTTCACCGCCCCGGCCGCGCCGCCCCAGGCGGGCATGGTGACCAGCCGCGCTTTCGCGTCGCCGGGCAGATCGAGGACGGCGCGGGGCAGGGCGGGCGCCGCCTCGACGAAGGCGTGGCGCAAAGCCTCGATGAGGCGCGGATAGTCCAGCGATCGGGCGACCTCGTCGCGGTCGAACTGGCGGATGAAACCGCTCACCGGGGCGTCCGAGGCCATGCGCTGCTCCTGGCCTCAGAGTGACAGGTTACGCCAGATTAGAAAGTGGTTTCCAGGCCGGCTAGCTCAGCTCAGCTGGCGACCGCCAATTCGAGCCGGCGTGTCGGCATCGCCGCCTGGGCGAGACCCTGGGCGGGCTCGGCGGAGATCGAGAGCAGACGGCACACGCCGGGGCTGGCGGCGAGATAGGCATGGCCCATGCCGCTGTCGAAGAAGACGGATTCGCCTGGGCGCAGCGTGATCGGCACATAGATGTCGGTGTGCAGCTCGATGACGCCTTCGAGGACATAGGCGAATTCCTCGCCGGGGTGGCGGATCAGTTCGCCGAACTCAGCCATCGAGCGGGCGCGGACCTCGGCGACGATGGGCGTGAAGCTTTTGCTGAGCAGATCGGTCGCATGATAGAAATGCTTGTAGTTCTCGGTCTCTATCAAGGTTTCGGCGTCGATTCGGGTGACGCTGCGCCGTCCGGGGGCCGGGCCGGCGGCCTCCGGCGCCGGCCGCGGATCGAGCAGGCGGGCGATATCGATGCCGAGCCCGTCGCTCAGACGGCGCAGCTTGTCGAAGTTCAGCGAGACGCGGTTGTTCTCGATCTTCGACAGCGCCGAGACCGTGAGGTTGGTGCGTCGGCTCACCTCGGCCAGGGTCCAGCCCATGCTCTCGCGGAAGGCCTTCAGGGCGGCGCCTGGCTTTGCGACGGTCTGGGTCATCGGGGTCTCCATTCGAGTCGGAAGTCTTGCGCAATTCGCCTGGCCGTGTCGACAGGCGCCGCGCCGGGTTATCCATTACAGATATATGTTGTCATTTGGGAAAACCGGAATAGCTTCACCCATCCGTCTCAGGAGTTCGATATGGAACAGGTCCGTTGGAACATCTCGCCCGCGGCGGCGAAGCTGCACGCCGACGCCCTGGTCTGGGACCAGACCATTCCCTGGTCCGATTTTGGCCGCGGCGAATTGCAGAAGGGGGCGCTGGCGCGGCACGAGGCCGCCGGGGCGAACGTGGTGTCGCTGACAGTGGCGACCGACGCCCAGAGCGTCGCGCACACCATCACCACGCTGGCGCGCGAGCGGCGCTACATCCTGGAAAATCCCGAGCGGTTCCGGCTCTGCGACACCGCCGCCGACATCCTGGCCGCCAAGGCGGCCGGCCTGCTGGCGGTGACCTTCAACTTCCAGGGCACCGAGGCGTTCGACCGCAATATCGAGCTTGTCGAGGTCTATTATCGCCTGGGCGTGCGCCACGCGCTGCTCGCCTATAACCAGAAGAACTCGGTGGGCGACGGCTGCCATGAGCGCACCGACGGCGGCCTCAGCCGATTTGGCATCGCCCTGATCCGCGAGATGAACCGGGTGGGCATGGTGGTCGACTGTTCGCACACCGGCTACCGCACGACGATGGACGCCTTCGAGCACTCGACCCAGCCGGTGATCTTCTCCCACTCCAATCCACGCGCCCTCTGGGATCATCCGCGCAACATCACCGATGACCAGATCGACGCCTGCGCCGCCTCGGGCGGGGTGATCGGGATCAACGGCATCGGCGTGTTCATGGCCGAAAACGACGCCTCCACCGAGATGCTGATGAGGCAGGTCGACTACCTGGTCCAGCGGGTGGGCGCCAAGCACGTCGGCATCGGCCTCGACTGGGTGTTCGACCTGCAGAGCCTGCTCGTCGGCGTGCAGAAGGCCGGCGAGACCTATCCCGGCGGCGGCTATTCCAACTTCCAGATGCAGATCGGCCAGCCGGAACAGCTGCCGGAACTGACCGAAGCCATGCTCAAGCGCGGTTACCCGGAAGACGATGTCCGCGCAATCCTCGGCCTGAACTGGCTGAAACTGGCGCAGCGCGTCTGGAAGTGATCGGGCGGACGCGGGCGCTGGACCGACAACGCGTCGATCCTGCCTCCCGCTGACATCGGTTCACGCAACAAACGCCTTCCAGAGGCGTAGGTGCTCGGCTAGTACTCACTTTCGCTGAGGGGTGATTCACGTTTGACTTTGCTCAGGTGGCCAAGCGGAGATATTCTTCGAACAAGTATAGCACATAGGACTGAACTCTAGAAACATGGCCTGAGGTCAGAGCGTGTGTTTTTACTCCGCTCATCCCCGCGCTCCGCGGGGATGAGCGGTATTTTGTTGCAACCATCGTGTCAGCAGCCTGTGATTCCGGGTACTAGGGCGAGACGACGGTGACTGTGATGATCTCGCTGCTCAGCCCCACTTTTCGGCCCTAGCGACAGTAAGGCGGTTCGCGAAAGCGGCCGTTCATGTTGCGGCGGGGTCAGCGCCTAACCGACCCGGCAGGCTCTTGGCGTCTGAAGTGGCGCGCAGCATGGTGAAAAAGGGGCGCGTGGCGCCGGTGAGCGCCTCCTCGTCAGGACGCGTCCTCGCCAGCACGCGCAAGCCGAGCACGGCTGCGAGAAGCATTCTCGCCAGATCACCAGACGATAACGTTGTCTGGATCGATCCGTCCGCCTGCCCTGCCGCCACACATCGTTCAAGGTAGGCCTCGAGTCGCTCGAACGCCTGGGTCACCAAACTTTTGAGTTCCTCGTCGTGTGGGGCGACCTCCAACGCGGTATTGACGGCCAGGCAACCTTTGCGCTGCTTGTCGTCCACGGCTTCCCTGACGATCGAATCAAAGAAGGCGGCTAGCGCCGACAGCGGCGGAAGCCCACCCTCGAGTATCTTGGCGAACCCGGCTAGCCCGGATATCTCACCGATATTAGGTGCATCGGGGCTCTGAATCTGGGAAAATACTTCTGCGACAAAGACTTAACCTTCAGCAGAGGTGATCCCCGATGCAGACAGAGTGTAGCGCGGAGCTGTTCGGTTTTGCA
>DASXZP010000023.1:0-78686 GCA_036501825.1 Caulobacteraceae bacterium
CCTGTCGGTGAGCTTCATCCGGAAGTTCTCGTACTCGGCATCCTCCAGCGCCAAGCGCAGGTTCGCCACCATCTCCGGGGTCGGGCGGCGCGGTCCGACGAGGGTCTGCAGGTGCGCCCAGCTGATCTGCTCCGCCTTGCCGGCTTCGAGGTAGGTCTGGAGCGGCCCGTAGATGTGCGAGTAGCCCTGCTGCTCGGCGTTCGGGAACAAGCTGGCGCGCCCGCTCTGGGCGGCCGACTCCAGCTGGAAGGTTGAAATCGGGAAGGTGCTCGGGCGACCGATCCAGAGCACGGGCCGGGTGGGCTTACCGGCATCGACCGCGTCCAGGACCGCCGCGATCTCCTTCAGCCGGCGGTCGATACAGGCCCCCTCCGAGCGCCGCCATTCCAGGGTGCCCAGGTTGGTCGCGATCTCCGTTCGCACCGCCTCCCGGGCTTCCTGGGCCTGGCCGCGCCCGTGCACCCACGCGGCCAGTTGCTCCGCGCCCAGCGCCGTCAGCACGCCCACGACGATGATGAGATACTCCTTCAGGAACTCGCGGACGCCGTGCCACGGCTTGGCTTTGTGGATGTCCATGCCGCCCCCAGCGGTTCACTGAGGGATGACTGTAGGCGGACTCGCACAAGGTCCGCTATGGGTCGGGAACGGTCGGTGATTTCCAGGGAAAACGGACGTTGTGTTTACCTGCCTGCCCAACCTAAAGACTGCGCGATGCTGACCCATTTGGACCTGGCTGGCGACGGAGACGAAATCGACGCAATTGAGCGCGTCGAAGAAGAGTTCGGCGTCACACTGGACAAGCAAGCCGCCAGCTCATGGCGTACGGCTGGCGATGTCTATGCGTCGCTACTTCGCCAGCTGCCAGAAGATTTGGCCCAACAACCAACCACTTGGCTTCGGTTCCGGAAAGCGTTGTGCGATCCCACCGCGGACAAGCCAGAGGATGTAGAGCCGGAGACGGCTCTTCTGGGTCCTCGCATCGCGTGGATCGATAAAATTCTCTCGTTTCTTGCGGGTTAGACAATCTCGACCGGCGTGTTCGCGGCCCCGTCGCGTCCGTTATGGGTCGGGAACGGCCGGCGTCAACCCGCCCGAAAGCGGACGCTCGGGCCTCCACCGCCGCCCTCCCTGAATGCGGACGTCTGTAGCGGCGGCTTTGGGGAAACGGAAGTTGCCAAGATCAGGGCTTCACGTCAGGCTGAGTCGGGAGCTGGGGGTTACTCGAATGATCCTAGTGAGGTCGGCCCGACGCGCGGCAGGTCAAATGGTGTCGCCAATCATCACTGCGGCGCTTCTCTTCTTGACGCTAAGCACCAACGTCTTGGCGGCCGATTTCATCGGTTTGGCTCGCGACGACAGCCAAGCATGGTTCTTGTCCGCGTCGGACATCGCAAGGCAACCGAATGGAGAAATCCAAACCGACGTCTACCAAGTGTATCGAGACGGTCGGACAATGGGCGGCCGTGCGGCGCATTTCGCGGATTTTCGAATTGCCTATGACTGCGCTGGAAAAACTTGGCATCCCGTCAAAATAGCCTTCTTTGACGAAGCATTTTCATTGATTGGGTCGTCTGACCTCACGAACGCAGCGCCCAAACCGGTGACTTCGGAAAATGCTTGGGGTCCCGCATATGCCTGCGATCCCAGCAAGGCGGCTGCAACCCGGCGTCTGAGTGGCAAGGATTGGCGAGAAGTGGCGTCCATTCTCTACACACACATGGGTCCAGGGGCACAGCCAACTTTGAAGCCAAGCCAGAGGGCCTTAGCCGACTGGGGTTCGTGCCTCGCCGATGCGTCTGCGCCCTTCATCGGCGGTCAATTAAGTCCGGAGGCCGTCGCGGACACGGCCCTCGAAAAGTGTCGAGAGCTTGAGCAGAAGTTCAATCTAGCGCTGACTAGTGAAGGCGCAACAGCAAGCGATATCGTCGCCCAACGCGCTCAAACCCGAGAAACGATAATAAGGTCGATAAGCACCACCCGCACCGGTGGGCCGTTAACGCCTAGAAGCCGCTGGTTCAAATGCGTTGGTTCGGCTTCGGTAATCAGCATCGACGGGTCAGACCCTCCTGAGCTCTTGATCGACCGCGCCTTTGAGACCTGTAAACCTGAAGAAGCGGCGGCGCTCCACGCTTTCGAGCAGGAAATGCCGGCCGCCAAGGCAAGCGAGTTGATGGGGCAGCTGAAGGCAGCGATTCGCGATCAGTCTATTCCCTATATTCTGCAGCAGCGCAGTAAGAAGCCGTAAGCGGTCACCCCGGACTTCGATGCGTCGATCGATGGGTCCGAGCTGGGTCGAGAGCGTTCGAGGACTGCGTGCGGGCGGATGTTTGGCTTGCTAGCTCTTCCTGTCCTCGGAAATGTGTCTGCACGCCTCGATGCGGTAGGTGCTGACGCGCGGCAAGCGGCGCTCAGGCACGTATTCCCCGTAGGTTGTAACGTGCAGGCACGAACGGCTTTTTCGCCACCAAAAATCGCAAAAGTTTAGACCAACACCAGTGCAGCGCTCGACCTCCACCATGCCCGCCTCCGACATCCTGCGGGTGTCGCCATAGGATTTCACTCGCGTTCCGTCAGGGTCGCGATCTTCCGTTAGTACGGGTCGCCAACCTGAGGCTTTCAGCGTATGTCGAGCCCGCGCGTAGCCTTGGTCCTTCCTGAGAATAGTTCCGAGCGTCGGGTCGGCAGACGCGAAGGCGGCGGCGGCGCAAACCACCACCGCGAACCCAACGGCGGGCGTCTTTCGTCCCATCATGACCTGACCTTAGCCCTCCGCCACGGTGATCGCTATGCGCCGAAGCAGAGTCATCCCGCTTCAGCCCCGTCCACCCTCACCTATTCGGCCGCGTGCGCAGCCGGGGTGCTCTGATCCAGCATCTCGACCGTCTCGCGCACGTAGGCGGCGTGGACGACGACGCCGATTTCGAGTTCGACTTGTTTGGTGAGCACGCCGGCGACGAACGGCGGGTTGTGGCGGCCGTGGGCGCGGCGCGCGGAATCTTCGGCCATGTAGACCGGGCCGCCGGAGTTGCCGGGCATGACGTGCAGGTCGATCAGGAAGGTCGGGTAACGGTCCACCGGCGACAGCGGATAGGACGCCACGCGGCCGGAGCGCAGGATCGGAAAGCCCGCCGGGTTGGACGACAGGCCGCTTGGGAAGCCCAGCGTCATCATCTCGTCGCCGGGCGCCACACTGTAACGATCGAAGGTTTTGCGATCGGCCAGCCACGCCAGCGGGATCGCCGCCTTGGCGAAGGCTTGCGGCGCCGTGATCGTCAGCACCGCCACATCCTGATCCGGATGCTGGGTCCACAGCGGCTTGCCGTGGTCGCGGATATGCACGGTCTGCGGCGCATAGCGCCAGGCGCCGTCCGCGCCCTGGGTCCGCCAGCCGATCCGCGCGTCGTCGCCGGGCATCAGTTCCAGCACGTGGGCGGCGGTGACCAGCACCGTGCGCGGCCGCCCGTCCGGCGCCGGGTCATCCAGCAAAAAGCCCGACCCCACGGTGCGCTTGTCCTGGCTTTCGGGCTGCTCGATCTGAACCGTGGCGTTGATCAGGTCGAGCGTGAGGTCGGCGTCCATGGGAAAGGTTTGACGTAAGCCGGGGCGCCGCTCAAGGTCGGCTCGCGGTTCGCGCGGGGATTCCATGGCCAATACTTCGGAGCGCGGGTTGGTTCTGGTCACCGGCGCGTCGGCGGGTCTGGGGGAGGCGTTTGCGCGCGCCTATGCGCGCCGCGGCCGCAATCTGGTCCTGGTCGCCCGGCGCAAGGATAAGCTGGACGCCCTGGCGGCCGAGTTGTCGCAGGCGCACGGCGTCGAGGCTGAGAGCCTGGTCTGCGATCTGTCGGCGCTGGATGCGCATGCCTCGATCGTCGCGGGACTGAACGGCCGCTTTGTCGAGACCCTGGTGAACAACGCCGGTTTCGGTATCCCCGAGGACTTTCTCGATGTCGCCTGGACGCGTCAGCGCGAGTTTCTGATGACGCTGGTCGTCAACGTCTGCGGCCTGACCCATGCCCTGGCGCCGGCGATGGTCGAACGCGGCTGCGGCGAGATCATCTCGACCGCCTCGCTGGCGGGGTTTTCGCCGGGCGCGGCGGGCAACACGCTGTATCCCGCGGCCAAGAGCTTCGTGACCAAGTTCTCCCAATCGCTCAATGCGGAACTGCGCGAGCGCGGCGTGCGGGTCACCGCCATCAACCCCGGCTTCACCCGCACTGATTTCCTGACCACCGCCGGCGTCGGCCACGTCACCGAAGGCGCGCCGCGGATGTTCTGGCAGAGCGCCGACGAGGTCGTAGAGACGGCAATCCGGGCCAACGAACGTGGAAAGGTTGTCGTGGTGCCGGGCTGGCACAACAAGACCGCCGCGGCGATGATGAAATATCTGCCCGAATCTCTGACCGGCGCCCTGATCCGCAACGGCGCCAAGAAGTACCGCATCGAGCCCAAATACTGAGGGGACCCCGAAGAAAGCCATGTCTTCACATTTCGACATCGTCATCGTGGGTTCCGGCGCCGGCGGCGCCACCCTGGCCCAACGGCTCGCGCCCACCGGCAAGTCCATCCTGATCCTCGAACGCGGCGAACACCTGCCGCGCGAGGCGGAGAACTGGAGCTCCAAGGCGGTGTTCATCGAGCGCCGCTACCGCACCAAGGAGCAATGGTACGACAAGGCGGGCAAGCCGTTCGTTCCCAACACTCACTATTGGGCCGGCGGCAACACGACTTTCTACGGCGCAGCGCTTTTCCGTCTGCGTCCCGGCGACTTCGAGGAGACCCAGCATGCGGGCGGCGTCTCGCCGGCGTGGCCGATCCGCTACGAAGACCTGAGGCCCTTTTACGACGAAGCCGAAACGCTCTGGAAGGTGCACGGCACGCGCGGCGAAGATCCGTCCGAAGCGCCCGGCGACCCCGCCTATGCCTACCCGGCCATCCGCAACGACCCCGGCATCGAGCGGTTGAAAAACCACCTCGAGCGCCAGGGATGGAAACCGTTCTCACTGCCGCTCGGCGTCGACTTCCTGGAGGGCAAGCCGGTCAAGTCGCCGTGCATCAAGTGCAAGACCTGCGGCGGCTATCCCTGCCTGCTGCGGGCCAAGTGCGATGCGCGCACCATTGCGCTCGAACCGCTGATGGATGTGCCCAACGTCACCATCCTCACCGGCCGCAAGGTGACCAGGCTGGAAACCGACGCATCGGGCCGCACGGTGACCGACGTCGTCTGCACCGATCCGCTCGGCCGCGAGGAACGCTGGAGCGGCGACATCGTGGTGATGGCGGCGGGCGCGGTGAACACGGCGCTGGTGCTGCTCGCCTCGCACAGCGACAAACACCCCAACGGTTTGGCCAACGGTTCCGACCAGGTCGGGCGCAACTACATGTTCCACACGCTCACGGCCATGGTGTCGCTCACCGCCGAGCCGCTCGATTCCACCTTCCCCAAGACCCTGGCGGTGAACGACTTCTACTGGAAGGACCCGCGCGGCGGGTTCGACCTGCCGATGGGCCACATCCAGCTGCTCGAATACATGTCGGGCCAGACGCTCGAGGGTCAGGTGAGCGACTGGATTCCGCCGTCGCTGATGCCGTTGCACTTCATGAACGCGGTGGCCGAGCGGTTGTTGAGTTTCCTGGTCATCTCCGAAGACCTGCCCGACCCGAACAACCGCGTGAGCTGGGGCGACAACGGCCGCATCGACCTGCACTACAGCCACAACAACCTCGAAGGTCACGAGCGGCTGGTGCACACTCTGGACCAGGCGCTGGACGGGTTCTCGAGCCACACCCATCCGCTGAGCCAGCACCACTTTCAGTTCGACTCGCTGCTGCCGCTGTACGGCACCGCGCACCAAACCGGCACGGTGCGTTTCGGCGACGACCCGAAATCCTCGGTGCTCGATCCCTGGTGCAAGGCGCACGAACTCGACAACCTCTACGTCGTCGACTCCAGCTTCTTCGTCACCAGCGCCGCGGTAAACCCGACCCTGACCATCGTCGCCAACGCCATGCGGGTCGGGGACCATTTGAAAGAGCGGTTGCGGTAAAGAACGCGCATGTCCTCCCGCAGAGCGGGAGGACCGGACTGCGCTGCAAGCGCAGGCTAGGAGGGCAAGTGTTTGCAGCCCGCGACGGCGTGTGATGAGCGAAGGGGGGCGTGAACACCACGCTCAGCTCACGCGCCATATTCTGACACGATCACCTTCGAGCGCCGTGGCTGAACCACGTGCCCTCCTGGCCTGCGCTGCGCGCAGTCCGGTCCCCCCGCCTCGGAGGCGGGGGGACAGCCCCGGAACGACCCGCTAGAAGCTCCCCATGACCGAACCCTCCGCGCCTGTCGCGCCCAAGCATCCCCACCGTATCGAACAGCTCGGCCGTGTCCGCGTCGACGACTACGCCTGGATGAAGGACGAGAACTGGCAGCAGGTGATGCGGGACCCGAAGGTGTTGCGGGCGGATATCCGCGCGCACCTGGAAGCCGAGAACGCCTACACCGAGGCGATGCTGGCGGGGACCAAGGCCCTGCAGGCGCAGCTGTTCGAAGAGATGAAGGGGCGGATCAAGGAGGATGACGCCTCGGTCCCCGAACCGGACGGACCGTGGGCGTACTATTCGCGCTACGCGATCGGCGCCCAGCACCCGATCCTGGCGCGCCGGCCGCGCGGCCGAACCGACGGCGAACAGGTGCTGCTCGACATTGACGCCCTGGCCAAGCCGCACGCCTACTATTCGGTGGGGCACGCCGAGCACAGCGCCGACCATATGCTCTACGCCTGGGCCGAGGACGACCAGGGCTCGGAGTACTACCGCATCCGGGTGAAGGACCTCGCGAGCGGCACGGTGCTCGACCACGCGGTCGAGAGCTCGACCGGCGACTTCGCCCTGTCGCCCTGCTCACAATGGCTGTTCTGGACCTGGCGCGACGAGAACGGCCGCCCGGCCCGCATCTACCGCCGCCCGGTCCGCGGCGGCGAGGACGCCCTGGTCTACGCGGAGAAGGACCCCGGCTTCTTCCTGGGGGTCAGTGTCACCGCGTCGGAGGCCTTCATCCTCATCGCCGCCGGCAACCAGGAGACCAGCGAGGCCTGGCTGATCCCCGCCGCCAGCCCCACCGCCGACCCCCGCCTGGTCGAACCGCGCCGCACCGGCGTGCGCTACGAGCTCGAACACTGGACCGACCGCTTCGTGGTGCGGACCAACGACGACGGGGCCATCGACTTCAAGCTGATGTGGGCCGACGCGGCGGACCCGTCGAAGGCGAGCTGGCGGGAATGGATCCCTCACCGGCCCGGCGTCTTCGTGACCGGGCTGCACGCCTTTCGCGACTGGCTGGCGGTGGGCGAGCGGGCCGACGCCAACGACCGCATCGTCATCGTCCGCCGCGAGGACCTGTCGACCCACACCATCGCGGTCGAGGAGGAGGCCTATGCGCTCGGTCTCGATCCGGGGCTGGAGTACGCCACCGACGTCGCCCGCTACGTCTATACTTCGCCGACCACGCCCAGGCAGTGGTTCGACTACGACATGGCGACGCGCGAGCGGACGCTGCGCAAGACCCAGGAGATTCCCTCCGGCCACGACCCGGCCCGCTACCTCACCCGCCGGCTCTATGCGACGGCGCCGGACGGAGCCCAGGTCCCGATCACCATCCTGATGCTCAAGGACACGCCCCTCGACGGGTCCGCGCCGCTGATGCTCTACGGCTACGGGTCCTACGGCCACGCGCTGGAGCCGGCGTTTTCGATTCGCCACCTGTCGCTGGTCGACCGGGGCTGGATCTGGGCGGTCGCCCATGTGCGCGGCGGGTCGGAAAAGGGCTGGGGCTGGTTCCTGGACGGCCGGAAAGACAAGAAAACCAATACGTTCACCGACTTCATCGCCTGCGCCGAGGCCCTGGCCGACCAGGGCTTCGGGCGGCGCGGTCGAATCACCGCCTACGGAGGATCGGCCGGGGGGCTGCTGGTGGGCGCGGTGACCAATCTGCGCCCCGACCTGTGGTCCGCGGTGATCGCGGCGGTGCCCTTTGTGGACGTGCTCAACACCATGAGCGATTCGAGCCTGCCGCTGACCCCGCCGGAATGGCCGGAATGGGGCAATCCGCTGACCGATCCGTCCGCCTACGACCTGATCGCCGGCTACAGCCCCTATGACAACGTCGCGGCGAAATCCTACCCGGCCGTCCTGGCCACCGGAGGCCTCTCGGACCCCCGGGTCACCTACTGGGAACCGGCCAAATGGGCGGCCCGGCTGCGGGCCGCGTCGACCGCCGCAAACCCAATCCTGCTAAGGATAAACATGGACGCCGGCCATGGCGGCGCGTCCGGCCGGTTCGACTTCCTGAAAGAAATTGCCCTCGACTACGCCTTCGCGCTTTGGGCCTTCGAGCGTGGTTAATCAAAGGTGATTTTTGCGCCCACGACCGCCGAACCGTGGGTCAAACTTACCCGCTCGACGGGCAGAACGATGTCAAAAATGCAACAGGACCGCCACATCCTGATCATAATCGTTGCGTCGAGCGAGTTCGCCGAGCCATAGTCCAGGCCTCGTTGTGTCAAATCGCCGGTCCCGCGGCCGGAAACGAGGGGGAACAATGCATCGATTTAGAAACAAACTGCTTGCGTCGACTGTGATTGCTGCCGGCTTCACGCTCATGGTTCCGGCCATGGCGTCGGCCCAAGATCAGACGCCGCCGCAACAACAAACGCCGCCGCCGCCTGCGACTCAGAAGTCGAATGAAGTCTCTGAAGTCGTGGTCACCGGCTCGCGTATCCGGAAGAACGAGTACAACTCGGCCGCGCCGATCCAGGTGCTGTCGGGCGACACCGCCAGCCTCGAAGGCCTGGCCAACACCGCCGAAATCCTGTCGACCTCGTCTCTGGTCGCCGGTTCGTTCCAGGTGAACAACCAGCTGACCGGCTTCCTGGTGACCGGCGGCCCCGGCGCCAGCACCATTCAGTTGCGCGGCCTCGGCGCCCAACGCACCCTGGTCCTGGTGGACGGTTACCGCATGGGACCCGCCGGCGTCGGCGGCACCGTCGGTCCGTTCGACCTGAACGTCATTCCGTCGTCGATTGTCGACCGGATTGAAATCCTGAAGGACGGCGCCTCGTCGATCTACGGCTCCGACGCCGTGGCCGGCGTGATCAACGTCATCACCAAGAAGAACATCGATGGCGGCGTAATCAACGCCTACTCCGAGCTCAGCCAATACGGCGGCGGCAACCAGTACGACGTCAACGGCGCCTGGGGTAAGGTTTTCGACAAGGGCTACTTCAACCTCGGGTTCGACTACTACGATCAGGACGCCCTGACCCATAGTCAGCGTCCGGACACCGCCTGCGCCGCCGACTACGAGTTCAACGCGCAGGGACAGCCGTTGGACCGTCCGGCCCAAGGTCATCCGAAGCAGTGCTTCAACCTGTTCGCGGATGCCCTCGAAGACGGCAGCCTGATCCTCATTCCGGCCGTGCCGGGTGTCACCTATCCGGGCACCCAGCAGGGCAACTCGGATGCGCTCGGTAATCCGGTTCCGGCCGGGTTCGTGCGTGAAGACCGCGCGGGTTTCCCGGCGACCTACCCGTACGACAACTTCTCGTCGCCGTTCTACAACAACGCCGACGTGATCAGCCCCTCGCGGCTCTTCACCCTGACCGGCCGCGCGGGCATCGACCTCAGCGCCGATACGACGCTCTACGCCGACTTCCTGGCCAACCGCCGCAACTCATCGCAAACCGGCGACCGTCAGTTCTTCCCGGACGTGTTCTCGGAAATGAGCAACGTTCCGGCTTCGCTGCAAAATCCGCCGGCGCTTCTGCTGCCGATCATGCCGGCGCCGTTCGACACCAGCCAGAGCGTGGACTACATCAACGTCGACCTGGGCATTAAGGGCAAGCTGCCCGATGGTCCGATCTTCGGCGGCTGGGACTGGGATCTGCACGCGCGCGACAGCCACGACCGCGGCACCTATTCGTACCTGTTCATCTACAATGACCGGGTCAACGCGATCGACGGCCTGGGCGCCAACAACAACTTCCTGACCACCTCGGTCTGTAACCAGGCGCAGATCACGATCTCGGCGAGCAAGAAGGGCGGTCAGTGTTCGACCCTCGGTCCGAACGGCTTCCCGCTGCTCGACTCCAACGAGCTGGCCGGCAAGCTGACCCCGGCGGAGCGCGCCTTCCTGTTCGGCGTCGAGCAGGGCCACACCACCTTCGACGAGTACGAGTTCGAAGCGTCGATGACCGGCGATCTGCTGACCTTGCCCGCGGGCAAGCTCTCGGCCGCCTTCGGCGTCGACTACCGTCACTCGCGCATCGACGACACGCCTGGTCCGGAAGAACTCGCCCAGAACCTGTGGGGTCAGACCTCCGCCGGCGTCACTGCGGGTTCGGACGCGGTGAAGGAAGTCTACGCCGAAATCGACGCGCCGTTGGTCAAGGGCGCACCGTTCATGAAGTCCCTCGATTTCCAGGGTTCGGCTCGTTACACCGATTACGACATCGGCGGTTCGAACTCGACCTGGAAGGTGGGCCTCAACTGGCAGGTCAACGATTGGCTGCGTTTCCGGGCCACCGAAGGCACGTCCTTCCGCGCTCCGGAACTGTATGAGCTGTTCCTGGCCAACCAGACCGGCTTCCTGCCGCAGAATTCGGTCGATCCGTGCATCAACTATCAGGATAGCAGCAACGCCAACCTGAAGAAGAACTGCGCCGCGGCCGGCGTGCCCGAGGGTTACCTGGGCAACGGTTCGAGCGTGCAGGTCACCACGGGCGGCGGCGCCGGCCACCTGAAGGCCGAAACCTCCAAGGCCACGACCATCGGCTTCATCCTGACGCCGACGTTCACCGACTTCTCGCTGGCGGTGGACTACACCGACATCGTGGTGAACAACGAAGTGCAGCCCTTCGGCGCCGGCACGATCGTGGACCAGTGCTATACGGCGGCGAACTTCCCGGCCAACGGCTTCTGCGGCTTGGTGGATCGTGACGAGGATCCGTCCTCGCCCCGCTTCAACCAGATACTCACGGTCAACTCCAGTTACGTGAACGTGGCGACCCAGACGGAGCGAGCCATCGACGTCACGGCGCGGTGGCGCCACGACTTCGACATCGGCCGCCTCGAGGTCAACAGTCAGCTGACCTGGGACCTGGAGAACACCACCCAGCAGTTTTCTGGTATTGCGACGCCGAACTACAGCGGCACGACCTTCGACTTCAAAGGTCCGTCGTTTGCGGGTCTGACCAACGTTCGCTTCGACCACGGTCCGTGGACGGTTCTGTGGACGATCCAGATGCTCGGCGAAGGCTCTGACCGTGACCTGTTGGGCACCTCGGTGAACAGCACGCGCTACAGCTCGATGTGCACGAACAGCACCTTGGGTCCGGCGGCGAGCCAGACGCCGCAGCCCTGCACCACCTTGCTGGGCCTGAACGGCGGTACGATCACCGTCGTGCCGGTAAAGGCGTTTGAAAAGAACTACGTCGAGTTCACCAGCTATCATCACCTGTCGGTTCGCCGCACGTGGGATACGCTGGCCGTGACCGCCGGCGTGCAGAACCTCTTCAACGAGCGTCCCCCGGGCGTCTCGGCGAGCGAGTTCCGCACCGGCACCGCGGCGCTCAACGGCTACGACATGATCGGTCGCCGCTTCTTCCTGACCGTCTCGAAGAAGTTCTGATCGATCCTCTAGACCACGCCTTCGGGGCGGCGGGCGTAAGCCCGCCGCCCTTTTTCTTTGCCTGCGACTCGCGCCATGAGCAGGGCATGATCGTTCGCGCAGCGGGGCCCCAGGATTACGAGCCGATGTGGGCGATCTATGCCCACCACGTGCTGAGCGGCCTCGGCAGCTTCGAGGCGACGGCGCCGGACGCTGAGGACTTCGCTGCCCGCATGACCGCGATCGCGGGCGCCACCCTGCCCTGCCTGGTCGCCGAGAGCGGCGGCGCGATCCTCGGCTACGGCTATGCCTCGGCGTTTCGGCCGCGCATCGGCTATCGCTACACCGTCGAGGACAGCGTCTATGTCGCGCCGGGCCATCTCGGCAAAGGCGTCGGCCGCGCCCTGCTCATCGGCATTGTGGAGCGCTGCACGGCGATGAACCTGCGCCAGATGATCGCCTTCATCGGCGACAGCGGCAACGCGCCGTCGGTGGCGCTCCACCGCGCCTGCGGCTTCGAAATGGCCGGCGTGCTCCGCTCGGTCGGCTTCAAGCACGGCCGCTGGGCCGACGTGGTGGTGATGCAGCGCCCGCTCGCCGCCGGCGACGCAGAGCCGCCGCAGGGGCCGGGGTGGGCGCGGGACTAGCGGGTCATCCCCGCGGCGTCGGCGATGCTCTTTGCCACTGCCCCACGCGTCCCCTCGAACCGGTGACCGCCGTACACGAGGACTGGCTTTGCGAGCGCGGGCGGCAGATGCGGACAGGCGGCGCGGCGGTCGCCTTCACCCCAGATACAGAGCGCGGGAACGCCGCCCAGCTTCTCCAGTTCGCTGCGGTCGGAATAGGCCGCCGGATCGTCGATTACGTCCATCAGCGTCCACGGCCGGATCACCAGCTCGGCGCGGCCCACCGGCGCGATCATGGCGATCAGCGACAGGCGCGACCGTTGCGCCGGCGGCAGCCGCCGCGCCAGCACCGGCAGGACATTGGCGCCGTAGGAATAGCCCACCAGCACCACGCGCCGCGGACCCCAGACCGCGGTGTAACGGTCGATGACGCGCGCCAAGTCGTGGGCCGCATCGCCGGCGGTGTGCTCGCGCACGAAATAGTGCAGGGAATCGACGACCACGACCGGCGCGCCGTAATCGTTCAAGCCGCGGGTGAAGGCCAGGTCGCCGTCCTGCCAGCCGTTGTCGCCGGTGTAATAGACGATCAGGGGCGCCGACGCCGCAACGCCGGTTGGCGCCCGCTCGACCAGCGGCAGTTCGCGCAGGTCCGGCCCCGCGTGCGGCGCCGCGTCCACCGGCAGCGGATCGCGCGCCAGCACCACCGTGAAGGCAATGACGTTCAGCAATACGACCACGCCCAGGGCGATCGCGAGCCAGCGCAGGCCACGGGTGACCTGTCGCCAATTCATGACAGCCTTGGCCTGGCGTCGTCGATGGTGCAGTTTCGGGCGCTCACAGCAGGGTTCATAAGGAGCGCCGTCCGTGAAGACCAGCATCGCCCTCGCCGCCGCCTTCGCCGTCGTCCTGACCGGCGCACAGGCCACGGCCCAGACCCCAAGCCCGGCTCATGTCGCCTTGTCGCCGCACGAGGGCGACTTCGCGGTGAAGGACTTCAAGTTCAAGTCGGGCGAAACCCTGCCGCAGCTGCGGCTGCACTACATGACGCTGGGGACGCCGCGGCGCGATGCGTCCGGTCACGTGGTCAACGCGGTCCTGATCATGCACGGCACCGGCGGCGACGGGCATCAGTTCGAACGGCCGCAGTTCGCCGACGTGCTGTTCGCGCCGGGCGGCCTGCTGGATCCGGCGAAATATTTCATCATCCTTCCGGACGACATCGGCCACGGCAAGTCGTCCAAGCCCAGCGACGGCCTGCACGCGCGCTTCCCGCATTACGACTACGACGACATGGTGGAGGGCGAGTACCTGCTCGTCTCCAAGGGCCTGGGCGTCGATCACCTGCGCCTCGTGATGGGCACCTCGATGGGTTGCATGCACAGCTTCCTGTGGGGCGAGCAGCATCCGGACTATATGGACGCGCTGATGCCGCTCGCCTGCGAACCGACCCAGATTGCCGGGCGCAACCGCATGTGGCGCAAGATGGTGATCGACGCGATCACCCAGGATCCCGCGTGGAAGGGCGGCGACTACACCGAACAGCCTCGCGAGGCGCTGCGCACCGCATCGGACCTGTTGATGATCGCCGGCTCCGCGCCGCGGCTGATGCAGAAGACCTATCCCACGCGCGACGCCGCCGACGCGGATCTGGCCGAATACACCGACCATGAATTGAAGGCGCTGGACGCCAACGACCTGCTCTATCAGGTGGCCTCGTCGCGCAACTACGATCCGTCGGTCGCGCTGGAGAAGATCGCCGCGCCGGTGATGTGGATCAATTCCGCCGACGACTTCATCAACCCGCCCGAACTCGGCATCGCCGAGGGCCTGGCCGCGCGCATCAAGCACGTCCACTACGTGCTCATCCCGGTCAGCGACCAGACCCACGGCCACGGCACCCATACCTGGGCCGCGGTGTGGCAGGATTACATGAAGGCGCTGCTGTCCAGCACCGAGCGTTAACCGCCGCCGTAGCCGAAGCGTTCGACCCACGGCTGGAGTATCGGCAGCACCGGCGCGAGCTGGCCGGCGTAGCGCGTCCACGCCGGCGTGGCGTCGCGATAGAGCCCCCGCCGCACCTGGCCTGCGCTGGGCGTCGAGATGGTGCGCCCTTCGGCCTGGGCGGCGAAGTCGTAGAACGCATCCGACCATTCCAGGCCGAGCCAGGAACAGAGCGCGCGCAGTTCGCCGTCGAAGTCGTCCACCAACCGTTCGTGCCGCACCTCGCGCAGGTTGAGGGGAAGGACGCCGCGATAGCCCTGCGCCAGTTGCATCACCGCCGCGTAGAAATCCGCCGCGCCCTCGAGCTTGAGCATGGCGTAGGTCGCCGCGTTGGGGGCGAACACCTGGCGGAAGCAGCTCAGCACCACATCGCGTGGATCGCGACGGGCGAACAGGATCTTCGCGTCCGGAAACAGCCGCGCGATGATCGGCAGGTTGATCGTGTCGAGCGGCATCTTGTCGACGAACAGGCGCCCCTCGACCTCGGCGCCGGCGGCGCGAGCGCGGCGCCAGTAGCCCTCGCGGAATCGCTTTGCCGTCGCCTCGTCGAGCGACGCCAGGGCCTGAAGTCCGCCGGGGCGGCCATAGAAACGCTGCACCGCTTCAGCGAGGAGATCGCCCTCTTCCAAGGCCACCACGTCGGGGTGGGCGCCCAGGATGTGCTCCAGCAGGGTGGTGCCCGAGCGGTGGAAGCCCAACAGGAACACATGGCCGCGCACGCCGCCGGTCGCGTCGCCGGCCGGCGGCACACGCCAGTCGTCCGGTGATTCCGCACCGAACCACTCCGTGAGCGTCGCGATCGAGGCGCGGAACCGCTCGGCCGCCAACGCCCAGGCGGCGTTGATGCGGGCGCGTTCGTCGTTGCCGCGCGTCCAGGATTCGAACGCCTCCGCATGACGCCCAAGACCATGCAGGGCGTCGCCGAGAAGGCTCTCGGTCGCTGCGTGCAGCAGCGGCGTTAAGGGGGGCTCGCCGCCGCGCGGTTCGAGCATGAAGCGCAGGCGCGCCTCGGCCGCCGCATAGTCGCCCTCGCCGATTTCCGATGTCGCCAGCGCCGCCATTGCCGTCGCGTGCCCCGGCGACCGGTCGAGGGTGGCCTGCGCCCGGGCGCGGCCCTCGCGCCAATTGCCGGTGCGCGCAAACAGGTTGGCCAGCGCGCCGCCCGCGTCGGCGTGATCGGGATCGAGCGCCAGCGCCGCCTCGAAGCGCGCCTGAGCGTCATCCACTGCGC
Organism: Caulobacteraceae bacterium; assembly: GCA_036501825.1. Taxonomy (GTDB): domain Bacteria; phylum Pseudomonadota; class Alphaproteobacteria; order Caulobacterales; family Caulobacteraceae; genus JAFECT01. Next base: position 15,512 of record DASXZP010000023.1, read on the forward strand.
CCAGAGTCGCCAGACATTCGCCCGCGCCGTAATGGGCTTCGGCGCGCAGGGGGTCGATGTCGAGAACGGCCTTGAACACCGGCAGCGCCTCGCGGCGGCGGTCGAGGTCCATCAGGCACCCGGCCAGCGCCAGCAGCAACTCCGCGTCCTTGGGCGCCACGGCGAGCGCGCGCCGCAGGGTCACGATCGCCTCTTCCTCGCGCCCCTCACGCCGCAGCGTTTCGGCCGCCTGTCGCAGCGTCTGGATATCGGCGCTCATGATGCGGCGCCTTGCGCAACGCCGTCGGCGTAGCCGAACGGTTCGACCCACGGCGCCAGGACCGGCGCGACCGGGGCCAACTGATCGCGATAGCGCCGCCACTGGCCCTCGCCGCCGCGGTAGATCCCGCGCTGCACCTGGGCCGCGCTCGGCGTGTTGATCAGCCGCGCGCCGGCGCGTCCGGCAAAGTCGAGCACCCGATCGTCCCACGCCAGGCCGAGGAAGCTGCAGACCGTCCGCGTCTGCGCTTCGAAGTCCTCCACAAAGGTTTCGTAACGCACCTCGTGCACGGCAAGCGGCAGCGCGCGGCGATAGAGGTCGGCCAGGCGCATGACGCCGGCGTAGAGGTCGGCGGCGCCCTTCAGGGTCAGCATCGCATAGGTCGCGACATTCGGCTGGAACGAGCGGCGGAAACAACTCAGCACCACGTCGCGTGGATCGCGGCGCGCAAACAGGATTTTGGCGTCGGGAAACAGCTTGGCGACGAGGGCCAGCTTCGGCGTGTTCAACGGCAGCTTGTCGATGAAGGTGCGGCCCTCGACGACGACTCCCTCCGCGCGAACGCGGCGCCAGTAATCGGCCCGAAAGCGCTCCGCCGTCTCCACGTCGAGCGCCGCGAGGCGGCCGAGACCATCGGGCGTCTCGAGAAATCCTTCGTCGGCGGCTTCGAGGGTGGGCCGTTCCTCGAGGGTGACCACGTCCGGATGCGCCGCCAGGACGTTTTCCAGCAGGGTCGTGCCGGAGCGCGGGAAGCCGACGAGAAAGACGTGGGCGCCCGCGGCCCTTTCGGACGGTGAGGACGGCGCGCCGCGCCAGTCGGCGGGATCGGCGCGCTCGAAGGCCTCGGCCAGCCGCGCGAGGTTCGCCAGATAGGCCCGCGACGCCGCCGGATAGTGGGGCGACGCCTGCTGGCGGAACAACTCGTTGGCGGCCACGTAGCTCAGATAGGCCGCCGCGGCGCGATCCAGGCCATCGAGGGCGTCGGCCAGGGTGTGGGTCGCCATGGCGCGCGCAAAGGCGTCGAGCTGCGGCGCCCGCAGCAGCGCGCGCAACCGAGTTTCCGCCTCGGTGAAGGCGCGCGTGCGCACCTCGACGACGGCCAGGGCGATCGCCGCGTCCACGTGGCCGGGCGCATCCGCGAGCGCACGTTCGGCCTGCCGGCGCGCCGCCTCCGCATCGCCGCTGCGCGCCAGCAGATTGGCCAGGGCGGCGCGCGCGTCGGCATAGGCGGGGGCGAGTTCGATCGCGCGTTCGAAATTCGTCCGTGCGGCGTCGAAGTCGCCGGCGTTGGTCTGGGTCTTCCCCAGCGCGAAGGGCGCCTCGGCCGACGCGGGATCGGCGCGCATGGCGGCTTTGAACAGTCCGATCGCCTCGTCCGACCGGCCGAGCTGAATCAGCCGGCCGCCCAGGCCGATCAGCAGCATGGCGTCGTCCGGCGTACGCTCCAGCGCGCGGGTGAGCAGGCGGGCGGCCTCGCGGCCGCGGCCAGCGCGTTCGAGCTGCTCGGCCACCAGCCGCACCAGCATCGACTGGCCCGGCGCTTCGCAGACGGCAGCGTCGGCCATCGCCGCGGCCTCGTCGAGCCGGCCGGCGGTCAGGGCCGCGCGCATCCGGTCAAAGTGTTCTGCGCCCCGGGCCAACCCTCGACCTACTCGACCGGGTAGCCTTTGGGGCCGATCCAGGGTTCGAGGATCGGCAGCACGGGCGCCATCTGCGCCGCATAGGCCCGCCACTGCCCCTGACCTTCTTGGTAAAGGCCCCGGCGCACCTGAGCCGCGCTCGGCGTGCTGACAGTCCGCGTCGCCGACGCGGCGGCGAATTCCTTCATGCCGTCTTCCCAGGGAATATCGAGGAAGGCGCACGCCTGCCTGGTCTCGCCTTCGAAATCGGCCACCAGGCGCTCGTAACGAACCTCGTGCACCGGCAGCGGCAGGGCGCGCCGATAGAGGTCCGCGAGGGTCATCACCGCGTCGTACAGTCTGGCAGATCCCTCCAGGGTGGTGAAGGTATAGGTCATCGGGTTGATCATGAACGCGCGACGGAAGCAACTCAGCACCACGTCGCGCGGGTCGCGGCGGGCGAACAGAATCTTCGCGTTTGGAAACAGTTTGGCGACCACCGGCAGGCTGATCGAATTGATCGGCATCTTGTCGATGAAGGTCTTGCCACGCGGATCACAGAAGGTCTTCACCACACGCCAGTAGTTGCGCCGATAGCGTGCGGCATCCTCTGGACTGATCCGCGCCAGCCGGTCGAGGTCGCTGCCGTCGCGCAGGAGTTCGTTGTCGACCTTCAACAGGGTTGCCTTCTCTTCGAGCGTGACCACGCCCTTGTGCGACGCCAATATCTGCTCGAACAGGGTCGTACCCGATCGCGGAAAGCCGACCAGGAAGGCATGGCCGCCTGCCTCTACCGGTTCATCCTTGGCAAGCGGGACGGCGGCCCAGCGCTCCGGCTTTTTTTCGTGGATGAAGGCGCGGATCAGGCCTTTGATGTCCGCGGAAAATTGTGCCGAGGGGGCGCCGTACTTCGCAAATACCTCCCGCATGAGGTCGTTTGCGCGACCGTAGGCGTCGAAGGCTTCGGGGATTCTCTTCAGTCCGTTCAACGCGTCCGCCAGAACTGCGAGCGCAGCGGCGCGGTCGCCGGAGCCCAGGTCCGGCTCAGCCAGAAACGCCTGCATCCGCTGTTCGGCGGCCGCGAAGTCGCGCTCGGCATTGTCGGCCACCGCCATGGCGATGCGCGCCTGCGGGTCGGCCGGGTCCTTCGCCAGCAGCCGCTCCGCCTCCACGCGCCCGACCCGCCCCTCGCCGGTGCGCGCAAGCAGCAGGGCCAGCGTCGCGCGCGCCTCATCGTATTCCGGCGCGAGCTCGAGCGCTCGGTCGAGATGCTTGCGGGCCAGTTCGATGTCGCCGCCGCTCAAGAGCGCGCGCGCCATGCCGTAGTGCGCTTCCGCGGCGAAGGCGGGCGTCTTTGCGGCCTCACCGAACAGACGCAGCGCATCGCTTGACTGTCCGTTTGCGGCCAGGAGCTGCGCGAGCTTTACCAAGAGCGCCGGTTCGCCGGGCATCAGGGTCAACGCGCGCTGCATGAACGCCGTGGCGGCCTTTGCCTCGCCGCGCTGTTCCAGGTCTTCGGCGATCAGCCGGACCATAAGCGGATGTTTGACTCCGGCCGCCAGGGCTGCACGCGACAACGCCGCCGCCCTCGGCAGGTCGTCAGCCGAAATCGCAGCGTTCACCATGTCGATGTAGTGCGCGGCGTCGTCCACCGGTTTTCCCCTTACAGCGAACGGTTTAGCCGCTCGAACGCGGCTTCGCCAGGGGCGCCGTGTCAGGCGGCCTTGGACTCTGTCGGGGCCGCAGCCAGCAGGCCCGCGATTTCGCCGAGCACATCAGACCAGTCGCCGAGCTTTGCCTGGCGGAAGACGCGCAGGGTCGGATACCAGGGCGTGTCCTTGCGCCCGGCCAGCCAGCGCCATTCGGCGGTCGCCGACAACATCACCCACACGGGCTTTCCGAGCGTGCCCGCCAGATGCGCCACCGCGGTATCGACGGCGATGACGAGGTCGAGGCATTCCACCAGGGCCGCCGTCTCTTCGAAATCACCGAGCGCGGCCGCGTGGTCGGCGAGGCCGAACAGCGCGGTGATCTCGCCGCTGCGCGGACCGACCTGCAGGCTGACCGCGGTCCAGCCGGGGACGCTGATGAGGGGCGCGATCTCGGCCGTGGTCAGGGAGCGTCGCGCATCGTTCGGATGCGCCGGATTGCCGGACCAGACCAGGCCGACCTTGCGCCCGGCGGGCAGGCGCGCGCGCCAGGCTTCGACACGCGCCGGATCGGCCGCGACGCCGCGCGGCGTCGGGATGGTGTCGAGGGTGGTCCCCAGCAGCCACGGCAGCGACATCTGCTCGACCCAGAGATCGTAAGGCGGCAGCGGCTCATCGCGATCCACCACCGCCACGGCGCCGGGGACGTTTTGCAACAGACCGGCCAGCTTGCGATCGCAGGCGAGGATCGGCCGCGCGCCGCGTTCGGCGAGCGGCTCGAGAAAGCGGCTGAACTGAATGGCGTCGCCGAGGCCTTCCGAAGCGCAAACCAGCAGGGTGCGGCCGTCGAGCGGTTCACCGGCCCACATGGGCGCCGCCAACTGGGCGGCGAAGCGCGCCTTGGCCGGACCGTCCCATTCGCATTGCGCGTAGAGCGGCCAGCCGCGCGCGTAGTCGCCCTGCCGCAACAGCGCGAGGGTCAAGGCCCAGCGCGCTTCGTCGTGGCCCGGATCGCGTTTGAGCGCGGCTTCGCACAGCGCCTGGGCTTCGACGACGCGATCGGCGCCGATTAGCAGGAACGCGAGGTTGGAGGTCGCTTCCTTCAGGCCGGGATCGAGCGCCAGCGCGGCGCGCAGCGCGGCTTCCGCCTCGACCTCGCGGTTGAGCGCGCCGTAGAGGTTGGCGAGATTCAGTTGCGCCGGCGCAAAGCGCGGCTCCAGCGCCACCGACCGCTGCAGCGCGGCGAGCGCATCGTCGAGACGCCCCTCCGCCTTCAAAGCGCCGCCGAGCACGAACCACGCCGGCGCCCGCTCGGCATCGATCGCCACCGCGCGCTCAGCCGCCGCCACCGCGTCGGCGATGCGGCCGGCGCTGCACAGAACCGCCGCCAGGCCGGCCTCCGCATCCGCCTGGGCGGGATCGAGCACCAGCGCCTGCTCATAGGCCCCTATGGCCGCCGTCGCATGGCCGCGCGCCGTCTCGGCGCCGGCGAGCGCGAGCCACGCCGCGACGTTGCCGTGATCGACGTCCAGCGCGCAGCGATAGGCGTCGGCTTCGCCGCCACGGTCGCCCAAGGCGCGCCGCGCATCGGCCAGCAGAAACCAGGCTTGCGGTTCGGTCGCGCAAACCACGGTCAAGGCTTCCCATCGCGCCGCCGCCTCGGCGAAGCGGCCCTGTTGGAAATGCAGCAGGCCCGACAGGTGCAGCGCGTTGGCCTGTCCCGGCGCGTCGGCAAGGATTGCGGCGTAGAGCGTCTCGGCGCCTGTGGCGTCACCGGCCTGGTGAAGCGCCAGCGCCTGTTCGAGCGCCGCCTGAGCGTCCTGCATGAAACGTCCTCGCAAGTCGGACTGAGCCTAGGCCCAATCCCTTACCCACGCTTAACCGAAGGTCTTGTCGGCCGCGGTCTCCACGAACGCCTTGCCGCGCCGCTCGGGGCCCAGGAACGTCAGGACGGCGATAATCACCGCGACCACGCCTGCGACCACCGCCAAGGCGAAGCTGTAGTCGTCGTGCCGCGCCGCCGCCATGCGCGCCTGGATCACGGCGTTACCCGACGCGATCAGGTTGCCCAGCTGGTAGGCAAACCCCGGAAACAAACCGCGCGACAGGTTCGGCGACAGCTCGTTCAGATGCACCGGGATCACGCCCCAGGCGCCTTGCACCATCACCTGCATCAGGAACCCGCCGAGCATCAGGAGATACAGGTTGTGCGCATAGGCCCACAGCGGAATGACCGGCAGGGCCAGCAGCACGGCGATGACGATGGCGAAACGCCGTCCGATCTTCTCCGACCAGGCGCCGAACAGGATGCCGCCGGTGATCGCGCCGAGATTCATCACAGCGGTCACCAGGCCCACGGTCTTGGTGTCGAGCTTCAACTGCACCTGCAGGAAGGTAGGATAGAGGTCCTGGGTGCCGTGGCTGAAGAAGTTGAACGCGGCCATCAGCAGAACGACGTAGAGCGCCGTCAGCCACTGTTTGCGGAACAGCACGAACAGGGCGACGAGGCCGATCGGCACGTCGATGAAATAGATCCACAGCTCCTGCGGCGTCAGCGCCCCGATCGCCGCCTTCAGCAGCGGCAGCTGGCCGAGACCGCCGACCAGACCCGCGATGTCCTCGCGCCCGATCGACCCCAACAGCGAGGGCCCCACGCCGATGGCGAGCGCCACAAGCCCCATGCCCCAGAGCATCAGCGGGTTGTGCTTCGGCGCCTGTTCGCGATGCGCCTCGAAGGCCGGCGATTCCTTCACGCCCAGGCGGATGAAGACGACCAGCAGCGCCGGGATGACGCCGACCATGAACATGCCGCGCCAGCCGACCAGGTCGAACAGCAGGGCGTAGACGCCGGCCGCGATCAGATAGCCGAAGGCGTAGCCTTCCTGCAGGAAACCGGACACCAAGCCGCGCAGCTTCGGCGGCACCGACTCCATGGTCAGCGATGCGCCGACGCCCCACTCCCCGCCCATGGCGAAGCCGAACACCGCGCGCAGGATCAACAGCACCGACAGTGACGGCGCAAAGGCCGAGGCGAATTCGATCACCGAATAGAGCAGGATGTCGATCATCAAGACCGGGCGCCGTCCGTGGCGGTCGGCCAACAGGCCGAAGACGAAGGCGCCGAACGGCCGCGCCGCCAAGGTCAGCACCGAGGCCAGGGCCACCGCCTTCACGTCGGTGTGGAACTCCGCCGCAATGGCCTTGAACATGAAGACCATCAGGAAGAAGTCGAAGGCGTCCAGCGACCAGCCCAGGAACGAGGCGGCGACCGCGCTCTTCTGACTGCGGTCGAGGCCCTTCAGCTCGGCGAGTACGGACATGGTCTCTCCTGCGGTCGGTTCGTTTCAGCGTGCGGTCACGGCTTCTTGGCGCAGAGGGCGAGGAACCCGGCGGCGGCGAACCGCGTCATCCGGTCGTAGGCCATCTCCACGTCGCCCGAGCGGCACAGGCCCCCCGACAACCGGTCCAAGCGGCCGGTTTCGCCCAGGGTCAGGGTCAGCGAGCCGGAAAGATTGTGGTAGGCCCAGTAGAGGTCTTCATCGCGCGATCCCGGGATCGCCACGCGCAGCAGTTCGATCAGACGCTGGATCACCGGATCGAAATAGCGCGCCATGGTCTCGCCGCCCCAGACCGGGTTGGCGTTGGCCTGGGCCACCAGCGCGAAATAGTGCTTCCAGCCGGGGCCGCCGGTGGCCTGCCACACGATCAGCGGCTGCAGGAAGGCGAAGATCACGCCCTCGACGGTCATCTTGCCCTTGTGGTCGCGCGCGTAGCGGTCCAGCGATTCCATCCGCTCGCGGTTCAGCACCTCGGCCCGGCGCAGGAACACCGCGTCGAACAGGCCCTTCTTGGTGCCGAAGTAATAGTGCAGCAGCGCCGTATCGACGCCGGCCTCGCGCGCCACCTCGCGGATGGTGACGCCATAGAAGCCGTGCTTGGAGAACAGGTCCTCGGACACGTCGAGGATCACCTCGCGCGTGTCGCCCTCGCGGCTCGCCTTGGGCGGACGGCCCCGGCGCGCGGCGGCCTTTTCCGGCGCGCTGTCTTCGTTGCTGCGGGCGACCATGTGCTTTGCCCCGAACTCGCTCACTGAGCGAGGGATAGGCCGGGTCGGCGGGCGCGTCCAATCCGATGCGCGCCCCGGCCGGGGATTTCCGGCCACACCTGCGAGGCTTTGTCGCGTGCCGGACCCCTCCGGGGTTTGACAGCCCGGCGGCTCAGCCGCATCCTGCAAAAAATCATTGAGCGTTGAATTAAGAAGCTCAATGGAATCAGGGAGGAAGCCATGAGGACGCTCTTCAAAGTCGTACTTCTGAGCGGGGCCGCTTGGGGCGCCTCGTCGACCCTGGCGCTGGCCGCGGCGCCGGCGCCGGACCCGTCGGTCACCGTCGGCGAGGTGGTGGTCACTGCCCGGCGGACCAGTGAAAGCCTGCAGAAGACGCCGGTCTCCGTGACCGCGATCAGCCAGAAGCAGTTGGACGCCCAGGGGGCTACCGACACGACCGATCTGCAGGGATCGGTCCCCAACATGAACATCGTCCACGGCCGCGGCCAGGCGGACTCCACCAACATCTACATCCGCGGCGTGGGCCAGCCCGACGCGCTGCAGACCTTCGACCCGGCGGTCGGCGTCTATGTCGACGACGTCTATTACCCGCGCATCGTGGGTTCGATGTTCGACCTTCTGAACCTGAAGGACATCGAAGTGCTGCGCGGACCGCAAGGCACGCTCTACGGCAAGAACACCATCGCCGGCGCGCTGAAGATCGACACCCAGCTGCCTGACAGCACCTTCCACTCCGGCTTCGACCTGTCGCTCGGCAACTACGACAGCGTGAACATCAAAGGCTTTGTGCAGGGGCCGGTCAGCGACACCCTGTCGCTCGGCCTCTCCGCGCTGAGCGAGACGCATGACGGCTACGTCAAGGACACGCTGAACGGCCGCAGCTATGACACCGAGGACACCCAAAGCGTCCGCGGCCAGGCGGTATGGAAGCCGAGCAACGACTTCTCGCTGGTCTTGAGCGCCGACTACACACACGAAGCGCCGCACCTCACGGCCGGCCAGCCGACCAGCACGATCAGCGACGCCTTCGGCATTCCGCTGGAGGTCATCACCAACCCGCCCAAATGGGATTGGAAGACGTCGCTCAGCAACAGCCTGCCGAACAAGGAGCCGCTCGACGCCGGCGGTGTTTCGGCCACAGCGACGTGGAACGTCAGCGACGCCTTCACCATCAAGTCGATTACGGCGTTCCGTCACCTGCAATACGACTATTTCATCGACATCGACGCGACGCCGCTCCAGGTCGGAGATGTCCAGGTCGCGGTCAAGGACGACACCTTCAGCGAAGAGCTGCAGTTCGACTACAAGTCGGGCGCCTGGAATGTGGTCAGCGGCCTCTACTACCTGAATGAGCACATCATCTCGAACCAGGACGCCTACGCCAACGACTACATCGCCAACCCCTTCCCGATCTTCGCGGCGAGCACCTTCCTGCGCACCATCCACGACGACCTGAGAACCGAAAGCTACGCCGCCTACGCCAACGCGATCTACGCGGTGAACGACAATCTGCACATCTCGGCCGGCGTGCGCATTACCGATGAGTCGAAGAAGTACGCCTTCACCACCTCGACGTTCAGCGACAATCCGCTCTTCGACGGGACCTATACGCCTGCGTTCCTTCAGGACCCGAAGACCTGGGTGAACGTCTCGCCGATGGTGTCGATCGACTATCAGGTCACGCCGGCGGCGATGATCTATGCGCGCATCGCCGAGGGCTTCCAGTCGGGCGGCTTCAACGGCCGTTCGGACTCGGCCAGCACCGGCCTTCTGCCCTACGGGCCCGAGACCCTGTGGTCCTATGAGGCAGGCTTCAAGACCGACTGGTTCGAACACAAGCTGCGCCTGAACGGCGACGTCTTCTACAACGACTACCGCAACTTCCAGGCCAGCGTGGGCACGTTCCAGCCCGGTCCGGGCGGGATCAACACCGCGGTGGATGCGGTGATCAACGCCGGCGGGCTCAGCATCTCGGGCGCGGAACTGGAACTGACCGCGGCGCCGACGGAGCATCTGCGCTTCGACGCCGAGATCGGTTACCTCGACGCCAAGTACACCCGGTTCAACGACACCACCTACATCACCGCCAGCAACCCGACCGGCTCACGCACCTGGATGACGCCGGCCTTCTCGCCGAAATGGACGATCCGGCTTGGTCCGTCCTACAGCTGGGATCTGGCGGGCGGTCACCTGACCCTGTCGGACCAGGCGGTCTATCACTCGTCCATGGCGATCGCGATCGACAACGCGAGCCCCTCGATGCAGCGCTTCCCCGGCATGTTCCAGCCCGCCTACTGGGTGGATGACGCCCAGCTCGTCTGGAATTCGGCGGACGACCGCTACAGCCTGGGTCTCTACGCCAAGAACATCGGCAACCAGGTCTACCGTACCGATGCGGAGAACTTCGCCACGGTCGGCGGCATCATGACCGACTATTACGGCGACCCGCGGACCTACAACATCACCTTCCGCTATCGCTACTGAGCGGACGCTGCGTCCTCCTGCACCTCATGGGCCCCCGAACGCTTCGGGGGCCTTTTTCTTGGGCTCAGGGCGCCTTGGACAGGAAGTCGAGGATGGCGGACTTGGCGGCGGGTTCGCTCAGCATGGGCGCGTGACCGATGCCGGGGATTTCGACGAAGCCCATGTGCGGCGCCGCGCGCAGCATGCGCTTTACCGTCTTCGGATCGAGAATGTCCGAGGTCGCGCCGCGGATGGTCAGGATCGGCCGCTTGCGCGCCAGCTTCTTGAACAGCGGCCACAGCGCCGGCGCCAGCGCCGCGGCGCCCGCCGCGCGCATCGGCACGCTGATGTCGGGATCGTAGTCGAACCGGGGCACGCCGTCGGGCCCCTCGCGAAAGGCGCGGCGCGCAAACGTCATCCAGTCCGCGTCGGTCGCGTTTGGGAACGCCACCTGGTTGTTGAGTTTGACCGCGGCGGCGGCGTCTTCCCAGCTCTTTACCGGGGCGGCCTTGCCGACGTAGCCGGCGATCCGCGCCAGACCGACGGGCGAAACCTCGGGGCCCACGTCGTTCAGGATCGCGCCTGCGATGGCCGGCGCAAACATCGCCGCCAGGGTCATGGTGATGATCCCGCCCATCGACGTGCCGATGAACACCGCGCGCGAGATACCGGCCTGGTCGAACAGCGCCATCACGTCGGCGGCATAGGTCGCCGGATGATAGTTCATCGGCGCCGGGTCATAGGCCGACAGACCCCGCCCGCGCACGTCGATCGCCAGCACGCGGCGCCCGGTCGCCGCGACATAGGGCGCGACCTCCTCGAAGTCGCGGCTGTTGCGGGTCAGGCCGTGGATGCAGATCACCGGCAGGCGCGCCGCGCCCGCCGCGCCCGGATAGTCGCGGGCGTAGAGCTTGAGCCCGTCCCGGGAGGTCCACCAGCGATCGGCAAACGTGTTCGTATCCATGCGACCTCCCTTGGCGCCGTCTCTCGTTTCTCTGGCGCGGCGCCGCCCGGACGCTATAATTCAATGGCCGCTGAATTTGCACAAGAGAGGCGCCCGTGAGCAACGCCTTCCGCAACCCCCGCCTCCTGATGCCCGACTTCTGGGCGTCGAACGGCCGCTGGCGCTCGGCCCAGGTCGCGGTGGAGAGCGAAACCGCGCGCCTGACCTGGGGCGAGCTCACCGCGCGGATGAACCAGGTGGGCCGCGGCCTGGGGGCGCTCGGCCTTCAGCCCGGCGCGCGGGTGGGCCTGCTGATGGCCAACGACGTCGCCTATGTGGAGGCCCTGATGGGGGTGATGGCGGGCGGCTTCGTCGCCGTGCCCCTGAACCCGGGCGTCACCGAGGCCGCGATCGCGGTCATGCTGGCCGACGCGGAAGTGAGCGCGGTGATCGTGACGGTGGATCACGCCCAGCGCATCACGCCGCCGTCGTCGCTGATCGACGGCGCGCTGCTGTGCGCGGAGGGCGACGCCCCCGGCTGGCGCCGCTATGAAGACTGGCGCGACGAACAGTCCCCCGAGCCGCTCGACGTCGTGATCGAGCCCGGGATGCTTTGCAACATCATCTATTCCAGCGGCACCACCGGCGCGCCGAAAGGCATCGTCCACACCCACGGCCAACGGCTCGCCTTCACCGAAGGAACCGCCCAGAGCCTGCGCTACCACGGCGGTTGCGTGACGCTGATTATCACCGGCCTCCATTCGAACATAACCTGGGTGTCGCTGCTGGCGACCCTGTTGATAGGCGGCGTCCTGGTCGTTCGACGGGGATTCAAGCCGGACGAGGTCATGCCGCTGATCGAACGCTTCGGCATAACCAATTTCTCGGCGGTGCCGATGCAGTTCCAGCGGGTCTTGGAGGCCGGCGGCTTCGACCGCCACGACATCGCTTCGATCCGCGCGGTGATGTGCTGCGGCTCTCCCCTGCCCGAACAGATCAAACGCGCCTGGATCGCGCTGTTGCCGCACGGCTTCATCGAACTGTTCGGCTCGACCGAAGGCGTCGCCACCACCCTCGAGCCGGAAGAAGCGCCCGGCAAGATGCGCTCGGTCGGCCTCCCCGCGCCGGGGTCCGACATCGTGATCCTCGGAAACGACGACAAGCCGGTCGCCGCGGGCGTTGCGGGCGAGATCGCAGGCCGCACGCGCTGGATGATGGACGGCTATTGGCGCCGGCCCGACGCCACCGCCGAAGCGACCTGGATCGACGCCCACGGCACGCCGTGGCTGCGCACGGGCGACATCGGACGGCTGGACGAAGACGGTTACCTGTATGTGTTCGACCGCAAGAAGGACATGATCGTCTCGGGAGGCCAGAACGTCTTCCCCGCCGACATCGAAACCGTGATGGCCGACCATCCACAGGTGTTCGAGTGCGCCGTGATCGGCGTGCCGGACCCGAAATGGGGCGAGACCCCGCTCGCCGTCGTCACCCCGCGCGGAGACGACGCAGACGCGGACGAGATGCTGCAGTGGACCAACGCGCGGGTCGGCAAGTTCCAACGCGTCTCACGCGTGGTGTTCCTCGAGGACCTGCCGCGCAACGCCGCCGGCAAGGTGCTGAAGCGCGAACTGCGCGAACGCCTGTCGAGCGTGAAACCTGACTAGGGATTGACCAGGATCTGCTGGGTCATGGTCGGGTGGTACTTGCACACGACCTGGAGGTTGCCGGGCTTGGTGAGTTTATAGGACCCGCTCTGACCCACGTCGATATCGACGTCGAAGCTGCCATCCTTGGCGGTGGCGCTGTGGCGGAAGATGTCCTTGTTCACCCACTGGACCGTGTCGCCGACGTTTGCGGTCAGGGTCTTGGGCGAGAAATCCATGTTGGTCATGGTGACCACATAGGTCTTGGGCGCCGGGTGGCTGGGGGCGCTGCAAGCCGCCAGCGCCCCCGAACCGATCACCGCGACGACGGCCGCAAGGCCGCGCAGGTTAGTGAAGCTCATGCGCCAGGTGCTCGGCGTGTTCCTGGTGCGATTGGAACAGCTTCAGGCCGGTCTCGAGCAGGCTCTTCAGTTCGGCGTTGTGCGCCGAGGGAATCAGCACCGTTTCGAGCGCGCCGTTGACGGTCTTGTGGTAGGCGACTTCATTGGCCGCATACTCGCGGTCGAAGGCCTTGCCGCTCAGCTTTTCGAGCTTGGCGTATTCGGCGTCGGCGCCCTTCATCAGCGACTGGCTGGTGGCGTTGTCCTGCGGCGTCACCTTCAGTTTGGCGACCAGGGCCAGGGCCTGCTTGTCGACCGCCTCGTGGTCACGCACCATTTCCTGGGCGAAGGCGAGCACTTCCTTGTTGTGCGACTTCTTCAGCGCCAGCTTGCCGGCCTTGATGTCGATCACGCCCGCGGTGTGGGCGATATGGGCGATCTGGGGGTCGGTCGGGCCGGCGGCGGCCCAGGCCACGCCCGCCACGGCAATCAGAGCGCACGAGGCGGCGGCCAGCATAATCTTCTTCATGGTTCTCTCCTGCCCATCGGCGCTAGTCCGCCGAGTCGGGGCGTTCGATGCATTCCCAGCGGCAGAGGTTCCCGGCCGGCGTCGCCCGGCCCTAGGATGGGGACATGAGCCGTCAAAGCCTCGCCCTGCTGTTGCTTGCGTCCCTCTTGGCCGGGCCGGCCCTCGCCTGCCCCGCCCGCAACCCGGCGGGCGACGAAAAGACGGTGCGCGCCCTCGAAACCCAGTGGATCGGCAGCCATGACCGGGCGACGCTGGACCGGATCCTGGCGGACGACTTTCGCCACCCGGTGTTCACCGGCGACGTCCTGAGCAAGCGTCAGCATATCGACTGGGCAGTCGCCCATCCCGCATCCCGCTGGCAGGCGGTCAGCGCGCAGGAAACCGACATACGGCCCGCGCCGCCAAAATAAGCTTGGCCGTACGGAACTCGCGTTCCTCCCTCGCGTTTCGCGCTTAGGGCGAGGTGTGGGGAGCGGTGAGACCAGGTCTTCAACAGGCAGTGAAATAACCGGCTGCGTACCGTCCGGTTCGATCACCGCATCCGTTGCAGGCCTTGCTCGCGCCCCTGGACTCGCCAGTCGTCACTGACTCTCGGGGAGTCCCATGAACGCGCCCGCTCGCACCGCCAAGGCCAAGACCAAGGCCGCTGAATTCGATAACCGGCAACTGCTCACCGCGTTGCGCGCCTTCAGGCGCGGCGACTTTTCGGTGCGCCTGCCGCGCGACCTGACCGGGGTGGACGGCGACATCGCCGAAGCCTTCAACGAGGTCGTCGAACTGAACGACCGCATGACCAAGGAGTTCGAGCGCCTCGGCGAGATCGTGGGCCGCCAGGGCAAGATTAACCACCGCGCCCGCCTGCCCGGCTCGACCGGATCATGGGCCGCCAGCGTGGACGCGGTGAACACCCTGATCGCCGACATGGTGCACCCGACCGCGGAAATGGCGCGCGTGATCGGCGCCGTGGCCAAGGGCGACCTGTCGCAGACTATGGACCTGGAAAACGAAGAGCGCCCGCTGCGCGGCGAGTTCCTGCGCATCGGGCGGGTGGTGAACACCATGGTGGGCCAGCTCGGCTCGTTCGCTTCGGAAGTGACGCGCGTGGCGCGCGAAGTGGGCACCGAAGGCAAGCTCGGCGGCCAGGCCCAGGTGAAGGGCGTCGCCGGGACCTGGAAGGACTTGACTGACAACGTGAACGGCATGGCGGCGAACCTGACCGGTCAGGTGCGTAACATCGCCGAAGTGACCACCGCCGTCGCCATGGGCGACTTGTCCAAGAAGATCACCGTGGACGTGAAGGGCGAGGTGCTCGAGCTGAAGAACACCATCAACACCATGGTGGACCAGCTGAACTCGTTCGCCTCGGAAGTGACCCGCGTGGCGCGGGAAGTGGGTACGGAAGGCAAGCTCGGCGGCCAGGCCCAGGTGAAGGGCGTGACCGGGGCGTGGAAGGACCTCACCGACAACGTGAACCTGATGGCCGCCAACCTGACCGGCCAGGTGCGGAACATCGCCGAAGTGACCACCGCGGTGGCCAAGGGCGACTTGTCGAAAAAGATCACCGTGGACGTGAAGGGGGAAATCCTCGAACTGAAATCCACCATCAACACCATGGTGGACCAGCTGAACGCCTTCGCCTCGGAAGTGACCCGGGTGGCCCGCGAAGTGGGCACCGAAGGCAAACTCGGCGGTCAGGCGCGGGTGGAAGGCGTCGGCGGTACGTGGAAAGACCTCACGGACAACGTGAACTTCATGGCCGCGAACCTGACCGGCCAGGTGCGTAACATCGCCGAAGTGACCACCGCCGTCGCCATGGGCGACCTGTCGAAGAAGATCACGGTGGACGTGCGCGGGGAAATTCTCGAACTGAAGAACACCATCAACACCATGGTGGACCAGCTCGGCTCCTTCGCGTCGGAAGTGACGCGGGTGGCGCGCGAAGTGGGCACCGAAGGCAAGCTCGGCGGCCAGGCCCAGGTGAAGGGCGTCGCCGGCACCTGGAAGGACCTCACCGACAACGTGAACTTCATGGCCGCGAACCTGACCGGCCAGGTGCGAAACATCGCCGAAGTGACCACCGCCGTCGCCATGGGCGACTTGTCGAAAAAGATCACCGTGGACGTGAAGGGGGAAATTCTCGAGCTGAAGAACACCATCAACACCATGGTGGACCAGCTCAACTCCTTCGCCTCGGAAGTGACGCGTATCGCCCGCGAAGTGGGCACCGAAGGCAAGCTCGGCGGTCAGGCCCAGGTGAAGGGCGTCGCCGGCGCCTGGAAGGACCTCACCGACAACGTGAACCTGATGGCGGCGAACCTGACCGGTCAGGTGCGCAACATCGCCGAGGTGACCACCGCGGTGGCCATGGGCGACCTCAGCAAGACCATCACCGTGGACGTACGCGGCGAAATCCTCGAACTGAAGAACACCATCAACACCATGGTGGACCAGCTGAACGCCTTCGCCTCGGAAGTGACCCGCGTGGCCCGCGAAGTCGGCACCGAGGGCAAGCTCGGCGGCCAGGCCCAGGTGAAGGGCGTCGCCGGCACCTGGAAGGACTTGACCGATAACGTGAACGGCATGGCCGCCAACCTCACCGGTCAGGTGCGTAACATCGCCGAAGTGACCACCGCCGTGGCCAAGGGCGACTTGTCGAAAAAGATCACCGTGGAAGTGAAGGGCGAAATCCTCGAACTGAAATCCACCATCAACACCATGGTGGACCAGCTGAACGCCTTCGCCTCGGAAGTGACGCGGGTTGCGCGCGAAGTCGGCACCGAAGGCAAGCTCGGCGGACAGGCGCGGGTGGAAGGCGTCGCCGGCACCTGGAAGGACTTGACCGACAACGTGAACATGATGGCCGGCAACCTGACCGCCCAGGTGCGCGGCATCGCCGAGGTGGTGACCGCGGTGGCCCAGGGCAACCTGAAGCGCAAGTTGACCGTGGACGCGAAGGGCGAAATCGCGTCGCTCGCCGACACCATCAACGGCATGATCGAGACGCTCGCGACCTTCGCCGACCAGGTGACCAACGTGGCCCGCGAAGTGGGCGTCGAAGGCAAGCTCGGCGGCCAGGCCAAGGTGCCCGGCGCCGCCGGTCTGTGGCGCGATTTGACCGACAACGTGAACGAACTGGCCGCCAACCTGACCAACCAGGTGCGCGCCATCGCCGAGGTGGCGACCGCGGTGACCAAGGGCGACCTGACGCGGTCGATCACCGTGAATGCGCTGGGCGAACTGGAAGAGCTGAAGGACAACATCAACGAAATGATCCGCAACTTGAAGGATCAGACGTTGAAGAACACCGAGCAGGACTGGCTGAAGACCAACCTGGCGCGGTTCACCCGCATGCTGCAGGGCGAACGCGACCTGTCGACGGTGTCGAACCTGGTGCTGTCGGAACTGGCGCCCCTGATCAACGCCCAGCACGCGGTGTTCTACGTGACCGACGTGGACGAGGACGATCAGCCGGTGATGAACCTGGCCTCGGCCTACGCCTTCAATAACAGGAAGCATGTCTCCAATCAGTTCAAACTGCGCGAAGGCCTGATCGGCCAGTGCGCCTATGAAAAGTCGCGCATCCTCTTGACCAACGTGCCGCACAACTATGTGCAGATCTCGTCTGGCCTGGGCGAAGCGGCGCCCTTGAACATCATCGTGCTGCCTGCGCTGTTCGAAGGCGAGGTGAAGGCGGTGATCGAGCTGGCAACCTTCGGCGAGTTCAACGAGACGCAACAGGCCTTCCTCGACCAGTTGATGGAATCGGTGGGCATCGTGCTCAACACCATCGCCGCCAACATGCGGACCGAAGGCCTGTTGAAGCAGTCGCAGTTGCTGACCTCGGAACTGCAGGCCCAGCAGGACGAGCTGAAGACCACCAACGACCGCCTGGAACAGCAGGCTGCGTCGCTGCGTCAATCGGAAGAACTGCTGCGCACCAAGCAGGACGAACTGCAGACCACCAACGCCGAGCTGGAGGAGAAGGCGCAACTGCTCTCCGCCCAGAACGCCCAGGTGGAAGCCAAGAACTTCGAAGTGGAACAAGCCAAGATCGCCCTGGAAGAAAAGGCCGAACAGCTGGCTCTGACGTCGAAGTACAAGTCCGAGTTCCTGGCCAATATGAGCCACGAGCTGCGCACGCCCCTGAACTCGCTGCTCATCCTCTCTAAACTGCTCAGCGACAACGCCCAGGGCAACCTGACCGACAAGCAGGTGGAGTTCGCCAAGAACATCCATGACGCGGGCGCGGACCTGCTGGTGCTGATCAACGACATCCTCGACCTGTCGAAGATCGAAAGCGGCACCGTCACCCTCGACGTCGCGGAAATGCCCTTCTCGTCCCTGCGCGACCAGATGGACCGCACCTTCGCCCAACTGGCCCAGGACAAGAAGATCGCCTTCGCCATCGACGTGGGCGCCGACCTTCCGCGCTCGATGTACACCGACGACAAGCGCCTGCAGCAGATCATCAAGAACCTGCTGTCCAACGCCTTCAAGTTCACCGAGCAGGGCCATGTGCGCCTGGTGGTTGAACGCGCCAAGGCGGGCTGGAACCTCGGCAACGAGCATCTGAACCGCTCGGGCCAGGTGCTGGCCTTCCGCGTCGAAGACACCGGCATCGGCATCCCCGAGGAGAAGCAGCGCATCATCTTCGAGGCCTTCCAGCAGGCCGACGGCACCACCAGCCGCAAGTACGGCGGCACGGGCCTCGGTCTTTCGATCAGCCGCGAAATCACCCGCCTGCTGGGCGGCGAACTCAGCGTCGAATCGACCCCGGGCGTGGGCTCGGTGTTCACCCTCTACGTGCCGCTGAACTTCAGCCCGGCGGTGCAGTCGACGCCGGCCTCGCGCGTCCCCGGGGCGCCGATGCCAAGGCCGCAGATTACCTACACCGAGAGCGAAACCATCCGCGAAGCCATCGAGGACGACCGTGACGCGGTCGAACCCGGCGACGGCGTGGTGCTGATCGTCGAGGACGACCCGCGGTTCGCCGCCATCCTGTTGTCGCTGGTGCGCGAGACCGGCTTCAAGGGCGTGGTCACCGCCGAAGGCGCTGCGGCGCCGGCGCTGGCGCGACGGTTCGGACCCGACGCGATCATGCTCGACATCGGCCTGCCCGACATGGACGGCCTGGCCCTGCTCGACATGCTGAAGCACGCGCCGGCCACGCGGCACATTCCCGTGCACGTGATCTCCGCCGACGACCAGCGGGGCCTGGGCCTGTCGATGGGCGCCTTCGGCTTTACCCACAAGCCGGTGGAGCGCGAGGTGGTGGTCTCGACCCTGGCCGGGGTGAAGGACTTCGTCGACAAGCCCGATCGCCGCATCGCCCTGATCGGCGCCGACGGCGACGCCGCCGAGGTGCTGCGTCAGAGCTTCGACCATGTCGATATCGAGACCGACCTCGCCGGCGTGCTCGACCGCCCGCAAGGGGAGCGGCCCGACGTGCTGGTCGTGGAGTCCGCGGCCCTGCCGGTGAACGATCTGGTCGAGCTGCTCAAACGGCCCGACCACGCCGCCGACCCGCTGGTAGTCTATCTGCTGGACGAGCTGGAAAGCGGCGACGAGCGCCAGCTCAGACTCGCGGTGTTCGGCGGCCTGATCCGGCTGGCCCGCACACCGGAGCAACTCATCGATCAGGTCTCGCTGTTGCTACACGAGCCGATCGACAGCCTGTCCGCGCCCACCCGCGCCAAGCTGAGCCAGAGCCGCATGGCCGACCCGCTGCTGGCCGGACGCCGCGTCCTGGTGATCGACGACGACATCCGCAACATCTTTTCCCTCGCCAGCGCGTTGGAAGAATACGGCGTTGAGCTGGAATACGCCGAGAGCGGCCGCGCCGGTCTCGACACCCTGTCACGCGAAGAGATGGACGTTGTGCTGGTCGACATCATGATGCCGGACATGGACGGCTATGAGACGATCCGCGAGATCCGCTCCAAGGCCGCCTATGCGGACCTGCCGGTGATCGCGGTCACCGCCAAGGCGATGAAGGGCGACCGTCAGAAGTGCATCCAGGCCGGCGCCTCGGACTATGTGTCCAAGCCGGTGGACATCGACTATCTGGTGTCGGTGCTTCGGGTGTCGCTGCAGCGGGCCGACGCGCACAAGCTGGGCGTCAACGGCGTGATGACGGCGTCACACGGATGAGTGACGCCTCCCCCGGCTGGCTCGAGGTCGATCCGCCGCCCTCGACGGCGAAGATCCTCATCGTGGACGACGACGAGCGTAACGCGTTCGCCGCGCGCCACGCGCTGATCTCGCTCGGACACGAGCTGGTGGTGGCGCACTCGGGCGAGGAGGCGCTGAAAAAGCTGCTCGTCGACGACTATGCGATCATCCTGCTCGATCTGCACATGCCGGGGATGGACGGCTATGAGACCGCGGCCCTGATCCGTGCGCGCCGGCGCAACAGCCGCATCCCGATCCTGTTCCTGACCGCCGTGTTCCGCGACGAGGCGCACGTGTTCCAGGCCTATAGCGCCGGCGCCGTGGACGTGGTGTTCAAGCCCGTCGATCCCTTCATCCTGCGCTCGAAGGTGTCGGTCCTGATGGACCTGCACCAGAAGACCACCGAGCTGAAGCAACAGGCCGACCACCACAAGCGCCTGCTGGAAGAGAACATCCGCGTCCGCAAGGAAAAGGAACAGGCTCAGCGCACGCTGGAGCGCATGCGCGCGCGCCAGGATGCCATCCTGCGCGCCCTGCCGATCATCGTGCAGTCGCGCGAGGGGGTAACGCCCTACCGGCCGCTGTTCCTGTCGGACAAGGTCGAAGAGGTGACAGGCTTTACCGACACCCACTTCATGGATGACGCGGCCTTCGGCTTCTCCCGCGTTCACCCCGACGACCGCAAGCGGGTCAGCGACGCGCTGGACGGCGCGGTCGCCAAGGGCGGTTACAGCGTGGAGTTCCGCTGGCTGCACGCGGACGGCGCCTATCGCGTGTTTCTGGATCAGGGCGTCCTTTCCGGCGTCGGCGAGAACGGCCAGCCCGAGATCGTCGGCGCCATGCTCGACGTCACCGACCGCAAGCTACTGGAAGAACAGCTCACCCAGGCGCGCAAGATGGAGGCGGTGGGCCAGTTGACCGGCGGCGTCGCCCACGACTTCAACAACCTCTTGACCGTCATCCTCGGCAACATCGACCTGATGACCCGCAAGGCGGGCGACGAGGCCAAGCGCCAGCGCCAGCTCGAGGCCATGCGCACCGCCGCCGACCGTGGCCGCAGCCTGACCCGCCAACTGCTCGCCTTCTCGCGCCGCCAGCAGCTCAATCCGCAGACCCTGGACGTGAACCGGCTGATCCACGACTTCCTGCCGCTGGTGCGCCAAGCGGTCGGCGAGGCGGTCACCGTCAACGCTCAATTGGGCAAGCGCAAACTGTGCGCCGACATCGACCCGGTCCAGCTCGAAGCCGCCCTGCTCAACCTCGCGGTCAATGCGCGCGACGCCATGCCGAGCGGCGGTGAGCTGACCATCACCACCCGCGCGGCGACGCGCCACCCCGACCTGCCGAAGGACGAGCCTGAATCCGATACGCCGCGCTGGATCCTGATCGAGGTGACCGACACAGGCCCCGGCATGGACGCCGAGGTGCTCGATCGCATCTTCGAACCGTTCTTCACAACCAAGGAAGTGGGCAAGGGATCGGGTCTGGGCCTGAGCCAGGTCTACGGCTTCGTGCGTCAGTCGGGCGGTCACGTCAGCGCCGAAAGCCTGCCTGGCCAGGGCGCGCGCTTCCGCCTGCACCTGCGGGTTTCCGAGGCCGCGCCCGCCGAACGCGCGCCGTCCCAACCGCCCAAAAAGCTGCAATCGGGCCGCGAACGGGTGCTGGTGGTCGAAGACGACGTGGGCGTGCTCGCGCTCAACACCGAAACGCTGGAAGGCCTCGGCTATACGGTCACCACCGCGTCCGACGCGCGCAGCGCGCTGGTGGTGCTCGAAACCGGCGAACCATTCGACCTGCTGTTCTCCGACGTGGTCATGCCCGGCGGAATGAGCGGCGTCGATCTTGCGCGCGAGGTGCGAAAGATCAGGCCCGGAATCGCGATCCTGCTCGCATCGGGCTTCGTCGCCGACGCGGACGTCCTCACCCAGAGCGAATTCCCGCTCATCGAAAAGCCGTACGAGCGGGCCGCGCTCGCGGCGAAACTGCGCGATGTGCTGACCCGCGCCCGCAAACCGAACCGCGCACCGCGCGCGCGTTCATCCAGCAAGCTTTCCGCCGAGGCCGCCCCATGACCCGCGTCGTCCTGATCGTCGAAGACGAACCCATGGTCCGCATGCTGACCGTCGACATGCTCGATGTGCTCGGCTGGGCTGCGCTGGAGGCCGGCGCCGCCGGCGAGGCGCTGCGTCTGGTCGAACGCGAGAAGGCGCAGTTCGCCGCCGCCCTGGTCGACCTCGGCCTGCCTGACCGTCGCGGCGAAGATCTGGTCCGCGACCTGCAGCGGCTGCGGCCCGGTCTGCACGTGATCGTGACCACCGGCCGGGGCGAGGACGATATGGACCCCGACCTGAAGGCGGCGGGGGTCACATTCCTCGGAAAACCCTACCAGCTGGCCGATCTGGAAGAGGCCCTGCCGGTCGTCCCGGCGAGCTGAATCCGCGGCCAAAAAACCCCCGTCCGAGGGACTTGAACGCGGCCTGGAAAGGCTTATTCCGCAAGGGGTAACCTCCCCTCCCCCGGACGCGTATGCCCAAGCACCAAGGCGAACTGGACGGCCTCTGCGGCCCCTACGCCATCGCCAATGCGCTGGAGCATTGCGGGCTGGACAACTGCCGTCCGGAGGCCGTGTTCCAGGCGGCGTGCTCGGCCCTGTCGCGCAGGCGCTGGCCCGGGGTGCTGTGGAAAGGCGCGACCTTTTCCGACCTGCAGCGGATGATCGCACGCTGCCAGCGTGAAATCCCAGCCATGGGGCGTGTGAGCTTCACCTACCCGCTCATGAAACACCCGCCGGCGAACAACGAGACCTACTGGAAGCGCTTCGACGCCCTGTTCGAGGAAGACATCCCCGGCGTGCGTTGCGCCATCATCGGGGTGACGCGGCCGTCAAACCACTGGATCGTCGCGTCGCGCGACGGCCACCGCATCCAACTGATCGACTGCGTGCACGGCGCATCCAACCGCCGCAAGAACAGGAAGTCGTTCTATGCCGGCTCGCGCTGCGCCGATCCGAACAAATGGCTGGTCGACCGGCGTGAGCTGGTGCTGATCGAAACCGTTGCTTAGCTAGGTCGGGCGGATCACGCGCGGCTGGCCGGGTCCGCAGTCGAGCGCGGCGCGATCCCATTTCGCGAGATCAGCAGCAGCCGCATACGCAGAGTCCAGAAACTCGAGCACCATCGCGTCCGGGTCGTCCGCTTCGAGCACCTTTTCGTAGGGCAAAACCCATTCGCCCAGCTCGGTCGCGTAGTACGCGGGCGCAGCGATCTTGGCTTCGCGAAAACCCTCCGGTTCCGGATAGGCGTAGGCGTAGAAGGCCGCGTCGTCGACCGGGCCGCCGCCGGGCCAGAAGCCCACGCTCATCACCTCGTGCGAATAGGCGTCGAGCACCACCGCATCGGGCATGTGCGGAAAGCCGACCGCGTGCTTCGGCGCCTTGCGGCCGGAGAAACGCGTGATCGCAAGATCGAAACCGCCCCAGAAGAGATGCGAGGGACTGCTCTTGCCCAGGAACGACGTGCGGTACTGTTTGAACAGCCGGTCGGCCTGCAGCAGCACGCGCCAATAGCGGTGCGCATAGTCGCGATCGTAGACGCGCGGCGCTTGATCCTGGTCGAACGGAACCGCGGTTTCCATTTCGTTGGGACCGCCGGGAATTTCCACCGGCGTGCCGAGTTCGGCGAGCGTCGCGGTCACTTGCACGTGGAACGCCGCCACGCTCATCGCGTCCAGGGCAAACTCACGCCGGCCGCCTTGCGAGGTGCGCGCCACCAGCTGATGGGAGATCAAATCGAGCTCCAGCTCGAACACGTCGTTCCCGTGCGGGACCGGCCCGGTAGTAAGGCCTCGCGCGCTGACGTAGAGCGTCACGTGCCAGGCGTGGTTCAGCCAAGGCGTTTGCACCAGCCGCGCCTTGCCGACCACCTGGGTCCACAGGTGCAGGGTCTCGCAGGTGTCGCGCCAGCGAGCCAGCGGCAGGGCCGGCCAGATGAAATCCCGCGCCGCGGTCGAGGTGGGGGCCATGCCTCCGATCTAGACCCGTGGACGGCGCCCTCGCAATCTCATCTCGCCGCGGTCGCGGGCCTGCGGCGATAAACGACCCACAGCAGCGCCATAAGCAGCGCGAACACCGGGAAGGCCAGCGCGCTGCCCTCGGGTCCGGCGTCGCCGCCGCTGAGCCACGCTGGGCCCACGAGCCGACTGGCGATGAGGTGGCCGGTGTAGACCACGCCGCTGTCCGGCACGGAGAAGATCAGGTCCTCGGCGAGCACCGCTCCGGCGTGCAGACCGACCGACAGCCACAGGTCGCCGGTAAGCCAGACCGCAGTCGCCAGCAGTGCTGCGATCAGCACCAGCGAGGCAATTCCGATCGGGTTCTCTCCCGGATTGCCCAGGTGCGCGCCGGCGAACGCCAGGCTGGCGGCCACGATGGCCGCAACCCAACCGGTCGCACGCGCAAAGCGGAATAGAGGATATCCCAGCACCGCCAGATTCTCGGCCAGGCCATTGATCACGGCGATGGCGAGCCACAGGGGCAGATAGTAGGCCAAGGACGCGCCCGACAGGGCGAAGCCGCTGATCTGGTAACCACCGAAACAGGCGATGGCGCCGAGCGTCGCGCCGACGCCGGCGATGCCCCAGCCCATTCCCTGCAACAGGTGCGCGACCGCCCGGCGGCGCAACGGCAGGATGGGTCCAAGCCGGTCGCGGCCGACACCGGCGGCGACCGCCCACGCGATCAGGGCCGCGAGCAGCAGGCGCGACTGGCTGGACCCCACCGCCTCGGCCGGCACGCCGCTTGCGGTGACCGCGAAGTGCACCCCCAACGCATGCATCGCCGCCTTGTTGGCCATGCCGAGCAGCCGGAAAGCGGCGATCAAGACCGCGAAATAGAGCACCAGCCGCCAGGCCAGGCTGAACAGGCCGAGAAGGAAAGCGGCCGGGGAGGCGCGCGCGGCGATCGGGGCGGCGGTGTCGTTCATGCCGCCAATCTATGCAACAGACGACGCAAGGTCCGCGCTTCGTGGGGTGGCTGGCGCAGGATTCCTGCGTCATGCTGGACCGATGCCGACCGACCTCGATGACCGCGACCACCGCATCCTGGCGCTGCTGCAGGCCGACGCCTGGCTGAGCTATGCGGCCCTGAGCGAAGCGGTCAATCTGTCGCCCAGCGCCGTGCAGCGCCGGGTCGAGCGGATGATCGCAGCGGGGGTGATCGTGGGCGCACGCGCCGAGGTGACGCTGACGCAGGCCGAACCGCCTGTGATCGTGTTCGTGCTGGCCGAGCTCAAATCAGAGTCGCGCGAGGCGCTGAGCGCCTTCTCTACCCAAATCGCAGCGAACGGCGCCGTGGTCGAGGCGTGGTACACTGCCGGCGAGTCTGACGTGGTGCTGAAATTGCACCTGCCGGATATGGCCGCCTACGATCGCTTCGTCGACCATCTCAACGCCTCGGGCCTCGTCCGCCGTTTCAAGACCCTGACCGTGCTGCGAACCCTCGCGCCCGACCGGGCGGCGAAAGGCGCGTAAGCTCAGCGCCCGCCGGTCATCTTGTCGAACGCCGCCAGATCGTGGGCCTTGATGTCTTCCCAGAGCGCCAGCTGCCGGTCCGCGTCGCCCTTCAGCTCGACGAACATCTGCTCTTCCTGCTCAGTCGGCGCGACGTCGGAATAGGTGACGTCGATGCCGAGCGCGGCGATCTGGTTGTCCAGCTTCACCGGGAAGTTCAGCGCGTCCTCGCCCGCGTGCGACCGCGGTTGATAGAGCGCCTCTTCCACCGGCACGAGCTTGGCTTCCAGCGCGTCGGCGGCGGCCATGACCTTGGCCGCGTCGGGCTTGCCCTTGGCCGCCTTGCGCGCGGCGTCGATGCGCCCGCGCGCCGACACGATGTCGAGGATGGCGCGGTGCACGACCGTCACCTCGGCGTTGATCGCTGAGTGCAGTTCGAACTGGCGCTTCAGGCCGTCGGGCGTGGTGATGCCGCGCGGGTCCGGTTGAATCTCCAGCGGCTGGGTCTGGCTGACGCCGTCGACGGTCAGGCGCACCTGGTAGTGACCCGGCACCGCCTGCGGTCCCGCGACGCTGCCGTCCCACAGGGGCTCATGCGGAATGGGCAGGGCGCCGGCGTAGCGCTCGTCCCAGACGAAGCTGTTCAGGCCTGCGAAGTGCGGAACCTTGATCGGCTTGGGTCCGTCTTCCTCTTCGCCCTGCGGCTTCTCCTCCTCCTTGGCGACGACGGGCGCGGCCTTGGCCTTGGGCGCCTCGATCGGCGGTTCGGGGAAGGCGCGGATCACCTTGCCGTCGGCGTCGAGAATTTCGAGCTTGATGCGCGCGTCGAGCGGATCGAATTCGTCCTTCTTCTTGTCGCCGTCCTTCTTGTCCCCGTCCTTCTTGTCATCGTCCTTCTTCGCGTCCGCGCCGCGCGCGGGCCGGGCCTTTCCGATGGAGGGAGACAGCCAGTAGCTGATCACCGCGCCGCCCGGCGGGTTGGCGCCGGCCTCGAGCGAGGGGCCGCGGCCGCCGAACACGGTGTGGTTCGCCGGCGTCGGCGCGAACAGGTGCGCCTTCGACGCCTCCACCTCCGGCGACCATTGCCGGACCGGCGTCAGGTCGTCGAGCACCCAGAACGCGCGGCCGTGGGTGGCGATCGCAAGGCTCGCGCCGTGGATGACCAGGTCGTGCACCGGCGTGACCGGCAGGTTCAGCTGGAACGGCCGCCAGTGCGCGCCGTCGTCGTAGGAAATGTACAGGCCGAGTTCCGTGCCCGCGTAGAGCAGGCCCTTCCGCTCCGGATCGGCGCGCACGACGTGGGCGTAGGCGTCGGCGGGAATGCCGTCGGTGATCTGGGTCCAGGTCTGTCCGTAGTCTTCGGTGCGGAAGATGTAGGGCTTCGGATCGTCCAGGCGGTGACGGTCCGCGGCCATGTAGGCGACCGCCGGATTGTGCGCGTCGGGCTCGATCACCTGCACGGTCGCCCACTCAGGCAGGCCCTTGGGCGTCACGTCGGCCCAGTGGGCGCCGCCGTCGCGCGTGAGATGCACCAGGCCGTCGTCGCTGCCGACCCACAGCATGTTCTTGTCGAGCGGCGATTCCGCCACGTCGAAGATGGTGTCGTAGGTCTCGATCGAGGTGTTGTCCTTGGTCAGCGGGCCGCCGGAGCCCTCCTGCTTGGACTTGTCGTTGCGGGTCAGGTCCGGCGAGATCTGCGTCCACGAGCCGCCGCCGTCGGTCGACTTGTAGAGCACCTCGGCGCCCATGTAGAGCGCGTGCGGATCGAAGCGCGAGATCATCACCGGCGCGGTCCACTGGAAGCGGTGCTTCAGGTCCTTCGGCGCCCAGCCCATCGGCAGCCACGGCCAGGGCGTGATCTGGCGGATGGCGCCGGTCTTGACGTTGTACTGGGTGATGTCGGAATCGTAGCTGTCGGCGTAGACGACGTCGGGGTTGACCGGATCAGGCACCACGAAGCCGCTCTCGCCGCCGCCCACGTCCTGCCAGTCCGCGTCGGTGATCTGGCCTTCGCGACCCGCGGTCGCGATATCGACGGTGCCGGAATCCTGCTGCGAGCCGTAGAGGTGATAGGGGAACTGGTCGTCCGTCGCGACGTGATAGAATTGCGCTGTCGGCTGGTTGTGTTGGCTCGACCAGGTCTCGCCGCCATCGACGGTGACCGTGCCGCCGCCGTCATTGCTGTTGACCATGCGCTTGGTGTCGGTCGGATCGATCCACAGTTCGTGGTCGTCGCCGTGGCGCGTGTGCAGCGACTTGAAGGTCTTGCCCGCGTCGGTCGAGCGGTAGGCGCTGGTGTTCATCACATAGACGACGTCGGCGTTCTTCGGATCGGCGAACACGGTGTTGAAGTACCAGGCGCGCTGGCGGTAGTCGTTCTTGTCGTTGATCAGGGCCCAGGTCTTGCCGCCGTCGTCGGTGCGATAGAGCCCGCCCTTCTTCGCCTCGATCATCGCGTAGATGCGGTTCGGGTTCGGGGTCGGCGCGACATTGATGCGGCCGTAGATGCCCTCCGGCAGACCGCCGCCGGACTGGCGCGTCCAGGTCTCGCCGCCGTCGACCGACTTGTAGAGGCCGCTGCCGGGACCGCCGCTCTCCATGATCCACGGCTTGCGATAGGCCTGCCACATGCCGGCCCACATGATCTTGGTGTTGGACGGATCGAACGCCACGTCCACGCCGCCGGTCTTGTTGTCGACGTAGAGCACCTTTTTCCAGGTCTTGCCGCCGTCGACGGAGTGGAAGATGCCGCGCTCTTCGTTGTCGCCGAACAGGTGGCCGAGCGCCGCGACATAGACGCTGTCCGGATTCTTCGGATCGACGATGATGCGGCCGATCACCTGGCTGTCGCGCAGGCCCGAGAAGCGCCAGGTTTTGCCCGCGTCGGTGGACTTATAGAGGCCGTTGCCCATCACGACGTCGCCGCGGATGTTGGTCTCGCCGGTGCCGACGTAGAGGATCTTGGGATCGGACGGCGCGACCGCGACGGCGCCCACCGCGGGCGAGGCTTCGGGGAAGTTGTCCCACAGCGGCTTCCAGGTGACCCCCGCGTCGACGGTCTTCCACAGGCCGCCCGCCGAAGCGCCGAAATAGAAGGTGTTGGGATCGCCGATCACGCCCGAAACGCCCGTGGCGCGGCCGCCGCGGAAGGGGCCGACCAGGCGATACTTCAGCCCAGCAAAGGGACCGTCCGGGTCGGGGGTCGCCGCCGCCGTCGCTGCAGGCGCCGTGGCGGGTCTCGGGGCCGGGGCGGCCTGGGCCAGGGCGGCGGCCGAGACGGAGGCCATTAGGACGAGCGCGAAGATGGACGAACGGGTCACGGGCAATCCCCCCTGGGACGTATACGATTTCGGCGAACCTAGGCCTCGCCGCCTACAGATCAAGAGCGAAACTCTATCTAACTCCGCCATTCCACCCCGCGGATTTCGAAGGACCGGCGGTATTGCAAATCCGGCGGGAGGCGTAAGACGCTCCTGGTCGGCAGGGCTTTTGGAGGGAAACGAAATGAAATCAGCGATGATGGCGATGACGGCGGCGGCCGCCCTGTCCTTTGCGGGGACGGCGAGCGCGGCGGTGCAGCACTACAGCACCAAGCTCGCGGGCCCGAGCGAGGTCCCGGCCAACGACACCAAGGGGACCGGCAAGGTCGAGGCGACCCTGGACACCACGACCAAGACCTTCAGCTACAAGGTCACCTATTCCGGCCTGACCGGCGCGCCGACCATGGCCCACTTCCACGGCCCCGCCTTGGCCGGCGTCAACGCGCCGCCGATCATCGTGGTCAAGGACCTGCCGAGTCCGATGAAGGGGACCGCCGTGCTCACCGACGTCCAGATCGCCGACCTGCAGGCGGGCAAGTGGTACTTCAACATCCACACCTCGGCCCACCCCGGCGGTGAAATCCGCGGCCAGCTCGCCGCCGGCAAATAACGCCGAACCCTATTTCCCGCGTGGCGAGCGGGACGCGCTGTCGCGCTGGAACATCAGCTTCAGGAAGGCCGCCGGATTCGGCGGCTGACCTGTGCTGAGCAGGCTGGCCTGGAACACACGCCCGAGCAGCGCCAGTTCGAGCGCGACGAAGACGATGAGCATCGCCCCGGTTCCCAGCATCTCGGCCAGCGGCACGCCCTGCCCGAGCCGGCTGAGCATGGCGAAGGGGGTGTAGAGCGGAATCCACGACAGCACGTGCATGACCGGTGAATCCGGCGTGCGCAGCGAGACCTGCATGAGCACCACGACCGGCAGCATGATCAGGATGATCACCGGCATCAGATAACCCTGGGCGTCCTGCATGGAATCGCTGACCGAGCCGATGGTCAGGAACAGCATCGACACCATCACATAGCCGCTGAGGAAATAGAAAATCAGCGCCGGCGCGATCCACGGCTGGTCCAGCGCCTGGAGGGACGAGCGCAGAACATCGGAGATGGCGTTGTGCGACGACAGCACGCCTGCGACCGCGCAACCCGACCATACCACCACGATCAGCAGACCCACGGCGCCCAGGCCCAGCAGCTTTCCGTACATCAGCGCGCTCGGCCGGATCGTGGCCAGGACCGATTCCAAAAGCTTGTTCGAGCGCTCCTCGATCATGCCCTGAAGCATCAGCGAGCCGGTGGTGAAGGTGGTGATCAGCAGCAGGTAGACCAGCGCCAGGGGAATGATCGAGCGGGTGACGATCACGCTGCGGCGCGCATCCGCCGGAGGCTCGCTGACCTGAATGGGCGCGCTGAGGGTCTGGATGCGGGTCGCGACGTCGGGCGAAAGGCCGGCGCCTTGCAGGGCGTTCTGGCGCAGGGCTGTGGTCAGCTGTTCGCGGATCGTGCCGATCAGCCCCTCGTTGAAGCGACCGTTGGTCCAGATGCGGACCGGCACGCCCGGCTCCCCGAAGTTTTGCGGGATGTAGACGGCGACGGTGAAGGGACGCTTGCCGTCCGGCGTTGCGATTTCGCCCCGCATCGGCGCGGCGACGGCGCGGCCGAACGCCTCCGGCCCCTGCGTCGTCGGCACGCCGCGCGGCGGCGCGATCTCGACGAAAGCCTGCTCCGGAAGCTCGAACGCGGGCGCATCGGCGGGAAGCCGCGGCTTCAGCCGGCGCAGCGCCGCATCGACGCCGCCGGCGGCGATGAATCGCTCCACCTCGGCGTCCGGCGGCCACGCGTCGTGTTGCGCCCAAGCGGCGCCCGGATCGACCGATGCGAGCTTCCAGCGGTCCACGTAGGCGCTGAGATCACGCAGCACGTCGCGCTGGTAATCCAGCGTCAGTCGCTTTTCGATCCTGGGGGCATAGCGGCGCGACGCGTCGACGAGGGTGAAGGCGGCGTTGAGATGCGGCGCGAAATGGGTCGAGGCGAACAGGGCGCCGGCGATCGCGACCGGCACGATCAGCAGGGTCACCCAAAATCCGCGGGTGGCGAGAACCTGGCGCATCTCACGGGCGGCGACGAGCAGAACCGCTCTCATCGGACGATCTCCTGATCGCCGCCCACAAGATGGATGAACACCTCGTGCAGCGCCGGACGATGGATGTCGAAGCCGCGCAGCGCGAACCCTTGGGTGGTGCAGACTTCGAGCAGGCCGCCCGGGTCGGCGCCGGGCGCGAGGGTTATTTCAAAACGCGACCATCCCTCCGCGGCGTCGCCCAGACTGGCGGTCGTCGCGACACCGGGCAGCCCTTTGGGATCTGCGCGGCAGATCACCGTGAGGCGGCTCGGCAAGGCGGCCTTGGCCTCGTCCTGCGTCCCCTCGAACACCTTGCGTCCGCGCGCCAGCATCAGCAGGCGGTCGCACAGCCGTTCGGCGTGCTGCATGACGTGGGTGGAGAAGATCACCGTCGATCCCTTGCGCGAGAGCTCGCGGATCACGTCTTCCAGCACGCCCTGGTTCACCGGATCGAGCCCGGAAAACGGCTCGTCGAGCAGCACGAGGTCCGGCTCGTTGACCAGGGCGGTGGCGAGCTGAACCTTCTGCGCCAGGCCCTTGGAGAGTTTGACCAGCGGCGTCTTCGCGCGGTCCTCCAGGCCCAGGCGTTCGATCAGCGCCATCGCCGCCTTGCGCGCCGCGCCGGCGCTCATCCGCTTCAGCCGGCCGAAATAGACCACCGTGTCGAGCACGGTCATCAGGCGATAGAGTCCGCGCTCTTCCGGCAGGAAGCCGATGCGTCCCGCCGCCTCGCGGCTGGGCGCCGCGCCGAGCACCTCGATGCGGCCCGAGGTCGGGCGGATGATGTCGAGCACCATGCGCAACGACGTGGTCTTGCCGGCGCCGTTGCCGCCGAGGAAGCCGAACACGCCGCCGGTCGCAACCTCGAAACTGAGGTCGTCCACGGCGGTGAAGTCGCCGAAGCGCTTGGTCACCTTGTCCAGCAGCAGCGCGGGCGCTGTCATGAGCGTTCTGCCTCGTCGAGTTGCCGGTGGCTATCTCATTGTCATTTGAGAACTACCTGTCAAGATCGCGCGCCATCGGGCGGGCGGAGGCGGCAATGACGGCGACGGATCTGGTGTTGATTGCGGCCTTGGCCGTGTTCGTCGTGGCCTGGTGGGTGCGCTCGCTGCCCAAGCGTCCCGCCATCCTGGGCATCGCCGCGGGCACGGCCTTCATCGCCGGCTGTGTCGGGGTGTGGCTGTACCGATGGCAGGACGGCGTCGGCGTGGTGGTGGCGCTCATCCTGTTGAACGTCTTGGGCGCCAATGCGCTGCGCCAGGCGAAGCCCCGCCCCGGCCTGCCGTTCGTGTCCGGAAGCCTGTTCGTGATCTTCGCGGCCCTGGCGATCGCGATCATCGTCGAATTCCCCGTGAATCCGTTGCCGAAGCCGTCGGGCCCCTTCGCGGTCGGCGTGCGCAGCTTCGAACTCGACGACGCCAGCCGGCCCGGCGTCCTCGCCGCCAAACCGAACGAGCCGAGGCGTCTGTCGGTGCGCGTCTGGTATCCCGCCGGCGACGTGTCCGGGCTCAAGCCGCGTCCCTATTTCACGCCGGAGGAAGCGCGGACCATGGGCCGCTCGGTCGGCGAGCTTGTGAAGTTTCCGCCGTTCTTCACCTATCTGCGGCACGTGCGCACCAACAGCTATGAGGATGCGCCGCTGCGCCCGGGTTCGGCGCATCTGCCGGTAATCTTCTACAACCACGGCTACACGTCGTTCCTGTCCCAGAACACCGTGCTGATGGAGAACCTCGCGAGCCACGGCTACGTGGTTTTCTCGGTGCAGCACACCTACGATTCGACCGCGACTCTGTTTCCCAACGGCGACGTGGCGCCGGCCGATCCCAACATGGTCAAGCAGCTGACCGCCACCGCAGGCGCCAAGCCCGAGCTTGCGGCGATGTTCGGCTCGACCCTGGACCAGCGCCTCGAGGGACAGTTGCTCATGCGCGAACAGGCGCTGGCCGACAAGTCGCGCCTGACCCGCAGCGGCGGCATCTGGCTCGCCGACCAGACGTTCGTTCACAACACGCTGCAGGCGGGCGCCGTGCCTGACGCGATCAAGCCGATCGCGGCCGCATCCGACTTCAGCCGCGTCGGCATCGTGGGCATGTCCTTCGGCGGCGCCATGTCCGGCGACATCTGCGTCACCGATCACCGCTGCGCGGCGGGCGTAAACCTCGACGGCAGCGACTTCCCTTTCCAGACCTTCGACCGCGCCATGCCGGTTCCGTTCCTGATGTTCCACTCCGACGGCCGCAATTTCTACCGCGCGCTGAAGAAGACGCCGCCGGCGGTTCTGCACAGCTACAACGAGTTCTCCTACGAGACCCTGGCCGGCGCCGGGACCGACCCGAACGTGACGCGCGTTTGGTTGAAGGGCGCCCAGCACATCGGCCTGTCGGATTTCTCGCTGTTCATGCGCCGTCCGATCCGCGACCCGCTGCTTGGCACGACCCCGTCGAAGGTGCTGATCGGCGCGCAGAACGATTTCGTGCTGGGCTTCTTCGACCGCTATCTTCGCGGCCAGCAGAATGGCTTCCCCAAACCGCAGCTCGCGGCCTACGCCGGCTGGGAAGCGCCGCTGCCCAACGCCGAGGTCCGCGCCTGGTGGGCGAAGAAGACGCCGGCCAAACGCGCCGCCATCGAGGCCCGCGTCGAACGCGACCGGGCCGGTCCTGAACAGATGCCCGCGGCGCTCAGCGCGCGCTGAGCGCCGATCTAGTGGTGCGAGCGGCGCCGGCGGGTCGCCCAGCCCTTCTTGGCGGCGGCGGAACGGGCCGCGTGCGACTGGCTCGAGCCGCCCTTGTGGCCCCCCTTGCGCGACGACGCGTGGCTTTCGCTCTTGCCGCGGCCGGAGCCGGATTTCTTGCCGCCGCCGGACTCCTTGTTCACCGTCGCCCAGGCGCGCCGCTCAGCTTCGCCTTTTTTCACGCCGCGGTGCTCGTAGCCCTTCTCGATATGTTCGGCCTTGCGTTTCTGCTTGCCGGTGTAGCTGCTCTTGTCGCCCTGGGGCATGATTGGACGCTCCTCACGCTCGGCTCGCCGCCACCGTGGCGCGACACCGCACCCGCGAACGGATAAGGATCGGGGCGGTTCCCGGCCGGGGCTTGGCGGCCCGCCGCAAGGCGCTGAGCGATCTGGCGATGAGCGCGCTCAGCATCCGCGCCCGGTGGTGGCGAAGACCATGGCGGCGCCGGTCACCAAATAGACGGGACGAGCGGATCCGGCGTTCTGGCGGCAAGGGCGCGGGCGTCCGCCGCCGGGACGACCTGGACGAAGCGATAGCCTTGCTTCTCCCAGATGGTGATCAGGGCCGACAGCTCTTCGACCATGTGCGGGCGCGTCTCGTGCATGATCACCACGCCGCCCTTAGATGCATTGGCGTAGCGGACGGCGCGCTGCTCGATCGCCTCCGGTGAAATGCCACGCCAATCGTCGGTGCCGAAGTCGGACGAAAACACCGCGATGCGTCGCGCGCCGAGATAGTCCAGCATCCAGGGCGACGCGTTCAGCCCCGGAAAGCGGAAGAACGGCGCCATCCGCGCACGATCCTGCGGCGGCGACGACGCCAGCGCATCCCTGACCGAATCGAAGCCGCCGCGAATCTGCGCCGCCTCGACCGCGTGGGAATAGCGCCGCAGGTTGTTCGGGTGGGTCAGCGAGTGGGTCGCCACGATGTGACCGCGCGCGGCGCTCGCGCGCACCATCTCGGGATGCAGGTCCACATAGCGGCCGACGAAGAAGAAGGTCGCCTTGATGCAATGCTGGTCGAGAATGTCGAGCACGCGCTGATGCAGCGCGGCGTCAGGACCGTCGTCGATGGTGATGGCGATCTCGTAGGGCGCGATCGGCCCGCGCCCGTACTGCAGCGACCCGTAACGCGCCGCCGAACCGTCGGGACGCGGCGTGCTGTCGAACACCACCTGAGGCGTCACCGCGGGCGCCAGCGGATCGGTCGGACAGCGGGCGCCCGACGCGGCGGCCTGGTCCGCCGGCCGTGCAGGCTGCACGCCGAACGCGACCGCCGACGCGGCGATCACAGCCGCCGCCAGAACGCCGAAAACCCTTCCCCGCACCCGATCCCCCCGGATTTGGAACCGTCCTAGCACCAGGATGGGCGAACGCCATGCGGACTCACCCAGGCGGCGTGCGGACCGGAACAAAGGGAAGGCCGGCCGCCCGCATGCCGAGCGCGCCCGACACCGCACGCTCATAGTCGGACAGCAGGCCCGCGAGGCGGCTCGCCGCGTCGAGGTCCGGCCCGCGATCGAGTTCGGCCCTGATCAGTGCGATCTGTTTTCGACAGACGCCTTTGAACGCATCCGGCGACAGGACGCCCATATCCTGCGCCACTCGCCAGGCTGCGAGCATCGGCGCCAAGGTGGCGTAGCCCGCGTCCGAATGGCGCAGAACCTCGTCAACGGTCGGCAGGTCCGCTGTCGTCGCGGTACGCTTGTCGTCCATCAACGCCGCAATCGCCATCTTCCAGGGCATTTCGGATTGCACCAGAGCCAGGGCGTCCGCGCGCGCCGCTTGTGTCCCCGCATCGGTGATCGATCGTCCGTCGAAGACAACGGGCGCCTTCGCCGACACATCGCACGCATAGCCCGGCGAGTTGACAAAGCGCTCGAGGTAACCGCCCAGGACCGACTCCGGTTTGGTGTAGTGCATCGGAACCGTGCGGCACGCGTACGGCCTCGCGTCGTAAATCGAGCAGCGATTGTCGGCCAGCGCCGGACACCGTCCCTTTTCGCGATCGAGGGTCAGCGCCGAGACCGTCAGGTGCACCGACCGCCCTTTCGCCTTGTCGATCCGCTCGCGCACCGCGAAGCGCTGCAGCCGTTCCCGCTCCTCTTCCAGCGCCGCGGCCGGCGCAAGGCTGCTGCCCTGCCGCTCCGCCCACTGCGTCCCGCGCCTGGAGCGCGCGAACAGCGGCAAGCTGTGCATCTTAAAAATAAGCTGGGTGACGAACGCCCCCGCCAGCGACGTCGCCTCGGTCAGCTCCATCTCAGGCCCCCGATTGCAGCACAGCCCACAGGCGGTGCAGGTAAAGCGGCGGACCAGCGGATCAGTTGCCGACATCGAAACCTGGCTCGCGTTTGGGGCCGGCGCCGAAGGCGTAGGTGACGTCGAGCTTGTTCAAGGCTCGGATCGTCGGCGTCGCGCCCGCCACGGAAGCCAGGGTGGCGAGCGAGACCAGGCCCAGGTGTTGCGCCAGCCGCGTCATTCAGGACAGCCCCCGTTCAACCCCCTATGACGATGCAATTTGGCGGCGATAAGTCAAAAGATTGCCTTTGCGCCCCCGAGAGCTTCGAACGCGCCGCCGGGAGGATCCACGCGTCTGCGTGGCTGAAGCGCGGACGGAGCGGTCGGGAACTCCGACCCCCAGCGACGCTGTTGTCGTTTTCGAGCCCAGGGGATCGCCCCAAAGGACGCAAGCCCGATGACTGCAGAAGCTGCCTTTAGGTCGCTGCTCGCGACGGCCGGGATCCAGGTCAACGGGGCCGATCCCTGGGATATTCAGGTCCACGATGACCGTCTGTTCCGCCGCGTATTCGCCGAGGGCACGCTGGGCCTGGGCGAAGCCTACATGGACGGGTGGTGGGACTGTGACCAGCTCGACGAGTTCTTTCATCGTGCGCTGCGCGCCGATCTCGGCGACAAGCTTCGCGCCTCTCCCGCCGCCGCCTGGCTGATCGTCTCGTCGCGCCTGTTCAACCTGCAGTCCAAGCGCCGCGCCGGCATGGCCGCGGACACCCATTACGATCTGGGAATCGACATCTTCGAAGCGACCTTCGACCGGCGCCTGACCGGCAGCTGCGGCTACTGGGAGAGCGCCACGACCCTGGACGCGGCCCAGGAGGCCAAGCTCGATCTGGTCTGTCGCAAGCTTGGTCTTAAGGCCGGCCAGCGCGTGCTCGACATCGGATGCGGGTGGGGCGCCTTTCTGGGCTTCGCCGCCGAGCGCTACGGCGCCCGGGGCGTCGGCGTCACCATCTCACGCGAGCAGGTCGCCTACGCTTCGAAGCGCTACGCCGGCCGCCCGATCGAATTCCGCCTGCAGGACTATCGTAACTACGACGGGCCGGTCGATCACGTCGCCTCCATGGGCATGTTCGAGCATGTGGGCCGGAAGAACTATCGCCGCTTCTTCGAGGTCGCGCATCGCGCCTTGCGTCGCGACGGCCTGTTGCTCCTGCACACCATCTGGACCGACGCGCGACGTCCCGCCATCGAGCCGTGGCTGAACAAATACATCTTCCCGAATGGCGTCCTGCCTACCGTCGGCGACGTGGGGCGCGCCGTCGAAGGGCTCTTCACGGTCGAGGACGTGGAAAACTTCGGCGTCTATTACGACCGCACGCTCATGGCCTGGCGCGACAAGTTCCAGTCCAACCGCGAAGCCATCAGCCGAAAGTACGGCGAGCGCTTCTGCCGGATGTGGACCTACTACCTGTGCTCGTGCGCGGGCGGCTTCCGCAGCCGGATCATCAGCGTGGGACAATTCGTGCTTTCGCCGCGCGGCGTCCCCGGGGGCTGGTTCCGTCCGGCCAGGGCCCGCGAACCGGCCGCCACGAGCCTTGGCGCGGGGCGAATCCGGATTCCGGCTTTGCCGTGCGATTCGCAGGCGATCGCTTCCGGCTGATCGCGCGCAGGAACTTTCGCCCGGCCGGAGGATTGGACCTTGGCGACAATCAGCCGGCGGGATTTCTCGTGGACGGTATTTCCTGCATCGTGTGCACCTACAATGAGGGCGACCGGCTCCGGCGCATCCTGGATGCGGTGAGCGGCCACCCGGCGCTGCAGGAGATTATCGTCGTCAACGACGGATCGACCGACGACGCCCATCTCCTTCTTCAGGCCTATCGCGATGTGCGGGTCATTTCGTACACGCCCAACCGGGGCAAGACCTACGCCATGAGCCGGGGCATCGCCGCGGCCAAGTGCGACCGGCTGATGTTTCTCGACGCCGACCTCGCGGGCCTGAGCCGCCGGCACATCCAGTTGCTCGCCGCGCCCGTGGTCGGCGGCGCCGCCGACGTCAGCATCAGCCTGCGTGGAAACAGCCTTCCGCTTTATCGCATGATCGGCCTGGACTTCGTCTCCGGCGAGCGGGTGATCCCGGCGTCGCTGGTGCGCGATCAGGCGTCGCGCATGGCCGGCCTGCCGCCCTGGGGCGGCGAAGCCTTCATCAACCAGCTGATCATCGAGGCGGCCCTGAGAATCGAGGTGGTCGACTGGCCCGAGGTCACGAACGTCAGGAAGCACCGCAAGCTCGGCCGGCTTCGCGGTTTGCTGGCCGAACTGTCGATGATCCGCGACGCGTTTCGGACCGCGCCGGGCGGTCCCGTGCGCCAGAATCTCGAACTCTTGCGGCTCATGGCCGGCGCCCGCCGGGCCGCACGGCTGCGTCCACGGGACAAGGCCAGGCTCGCACTGCGGCGACTCTGAAGCACAAGCGCCGCGTCGGCTGGCGAACCGGGACTCAACGGCACGAATCTGTAAACCACTTCCTCTTTTAATTGCCGATCGTCACGCCCGCCTCGTGCTCCGAACTTTTCACACGTTTCCCCCTGTGCGTGCTCGGAAGGCTTCGGCGAACTTCACGACAACTCTTCCTAGCGTGTTCACGACCCGTCGTCTTCGATCACCGGGCGCGTCGGGCTGAGGCGAGCCTTCGCGGCGAAGTCGACCGACGGCGCCGCGCCGTAGTGCGCCGGCGGCGGTCCTGCGATCGGCTTGCAGATGGGAAGGTCCTGGATGGGACGCGTCATCACCTTGTCGTAGCGGCGCTTGTCGAACCCGATGTGGTAGGCGTCGAGCGACTGGCGCGCACGCACGCCCATGCCGCCGATATAGCCGTCGAGATTGCGCGCCTCGCCGATCGCCGCGCGGTACGTCGCGGCTTCAGCGGGCTCGAAACGGCGCCCGGGCCCAGCCAGACCATAGAGCGTCGTCCACACCCGTTGCTCCGCCTGGTTCGCCTCGTCCACCTGATGCAGGAACTTGTAGGCGTCGGAATAGCCCCTCAGCTCGCCGGGCCGCAGGTGTGCGACGGTCTGATTGCTGACCGCGCTCTGCCATACGCCCGCTCCCCAGATGAACAGCATCGGCGTGCCGGGCACGCCCATCGGCGCAAGCTTGCCGGTGCGCGACGCCTCATCGACGACGATCGCGAGATCGTCGAGCCGGCGCTGCACGCAGACGCTGTTCCTCGCGCGCTGCTCGGCCTGGGCCATCACCAAGGCCAGCTCTACCGACAGACCCTTGCGCGTCTCGGCGACCTCGTGGCGCCAGTGCAGCGCCTCGACCAGCTGTTCGAGCGTCAGCGCGATGAGGATGCCGCAGATGATGGTCGCGATCTCGACGGCGAACTCACGCCACGACCGCGCCGCCTTCGGTTTGTGAATGTCCACGCCCCAACCCCCGGATCACGCGAGCACACGGCCTGCGTACCACAAATCGGATCAGGGTCGGCAACAGGGGCCCGAAACGCCCAAAAGCGTCTGAGGAAAGACTGGCTGGGGAACTAGGACTCGAACCTAGAATAACGACACCAAAAACCGCTGTGTTACCATTACACCATTCCCCAGCAGGAACGGGTCCGTTCGTCGAGGCGCGGGAGATAGCGCACGCCCCCCGGCCTTGCAACCGCTTGCGTAGCCTTCGCTTGATGGGCGCAAGGCTCATCGTTATAAGGCGCGCTCCAAAGTCGGAGTGTAGCTCAGTCTGGTAGAGCACCGTGTTCGGGACGCGGGGGTCGCAGGTTCGAATCCTGCTACTCCGACCAATCTTTTCCCGGGTTAAATCAAGCCTTTAATCAAACCACCCCCCGTTGGGGACGCCCGGCGCCTCAGGCCTCGGGGGTGAACAGCCACAGGGCGGCCTCGTGGGTCGCCTTCAAGGTGGCGCGGTCGGGGCCCGGCCCGCCGCTCATCGCCGCCTGCATGGCCACGCCGCGCATCATCCCTGAGAAGGCGGCCCAGCGGGCGAACATCTTGGCGTCGGACCAGCCGGCGGGCTTCAGCCGCAGCAACCGGTCCACATAGCCGGGTTCGACCCGGGCGGCGGCCTCGGCGACGAAGGCGCGGACCTTCGGGTTGCGCGACGCCTCGGCGGCGATCTCCATCATCAGGGCGCTGCGGTGGCGGTCGAGCACGATTCGCAGGTGGGCCTTGGCCCCCAGCTCGATCGCTTCGACCATGGTCGAGGGGTTACGGTCGAAGACGGAGGCCATCGAGCGGTGCTGGGCCTCCAGGTCTTCCAGGATGATGCCCTCGATCAGCGCCTCCTTGGAGGCGAAGTGCTGATAGATCAGCCCCACGCTCACCCCCGCCTCGGCGGCCACCTCGGCCATGGTGGTGGCGTGAAAGCCCACGGTGCGGAAACGGCGTGAGGCCGCGTCCAGCAACTGCCGGCGGCGCACCTCCGGTGTCTCCGTACGCCGGGGTCTGGGCTGGGCCTTGGCGTCCGCCGCGGTCAATCCGGGTCTCCTCCAACCTTACGGCAGCCTAGCAGAGCCGCGAGCCGCCGGGACACCCTTTAATGAACGAACATTCATTCAATCTTATGCCCCGAAGCGGGTATCAAAGGGGCATGAGTGCGGATCCAGAGGTTGGCGGACGGCTCGGCCAGGCGCTTCGGCGGCTGCGGCGCGAGCGCGGCCTGACCTTGGCTGAGTTATCGCGGCGGACCGGCCTGGCGCCCTCGACCCTGTCCCGGGCCGAGCACGACCGTATCTCGCTCAGCTATGAAAAGCTGTCGCGGCTCAGCGCGGGCCTCGACGTCGGCGTCGCCGCCCTGTTCACGCCGCAAGTGCAGACGCGCACCGTCGCGCGGCGCAGCATCACCCGCGCCGCGGAAACGCGGAACGGAGCCGCGCCGGCGGCGGACCTGCTGAACAAGCGCCTGACTCCGGAGATCCGCGAGATTCGCGCCGCCGACGTCGCCGGCGCCGGCGGTCTGCAACGCGCGACCGGCGAGGCCTATGTCTTCGTCATCGAAGGCGAGGTCGACGTTCACTCCGAGACCTACGCGACCGCGCGTCTGGGCGCCGGCGACAGTCTGTATTTCGACGCCGCCATGGCCCACGCCTTCGTCCGCGCCGGCGACGAGCCTTGCCGGATATTGTGCGTGCGGGCGGATTAGGCCTCGATTTCGGCCGCGACGTCGGGGTGTTTTTCCATCCAGTCGACGGCGTAGGAACAGACCGGTGCGATCTTCAGTCCGCGCGCCCGCGCGTCATCCACGATCGCTTGCATCAGACGTCCCGCGAGCCCCTTGCCGCGTGCGTGCATGGGGGTCTCGAAATGGGTGAGCGAGACCACGCCGGGCTCGAGGCGGTAGTTGGCGAAGGCGACATCGCCGTCTTCGGCGCGTTCGAAACGGTGAAGCTGGGTGTTGTCGATCAGGTCCGCCATGGTTCCTCCGCGAGCGCCCTTCCCGGCGTAACACCGTTCGGTTTAAGCTCAACCCCATCTTAGCCGGGAGAACCCAGGATGCGCACCGCCCTCGTCCTTACCGCCGCGGCTCTTGCGGCGCTTTCGCTTGCCGCCTGTCAGAAGAAACCCGCCGCCGGCAACGCAGCCTCCAACACCGCTGCGGGCGGCGCATCGACGACCGCCGCGGCGCCATCCGCGGCGCCCAGCGGCGGCAACGCATCGCTTACGGCCGCCGACTTGCCGAGGGCGAAGCCCGGCCTCTGGAAGGTGAAGTTCACAAATTCGATGTTGCCGCGTCCGATCGAATACTCGAATTGCGTCAAGGCCGAGGACACCAAGATCGATTGGTCGGGCAAGGGCGGCGCTCGCCACTGCGAGCCTTCGAATTTGTCGCGCGGCCTCGATGGTTCGATCCACGGCAGCGCGACCTGCGCGATCGAGGGCGCCCAGGTGGCGATGGAGATGCGGGCGTCGGGGGACTACCAGAGTCACTACGCGGTCCACATCGATCAGACCGTCACCGGCGCGCCGATGGCGCAGTTCAACGGCAAGCACACCATGGACATCGACGCGGTCTACGCGGGTCCGTGCACGAAGTGACTCTCGCTTGACAGCAAGCGGCGCGGGCCTTGGGCTCGCGCCGTTTCAGTACGGGCGGTCCTGCACCAAGCGCAGGATGCCGATCAGGCTGACCAGGTGGAACCAGATCGCCAGGATGACGCCCGCCACGCCGATGCCGAGATGAATAAGCGCGCCCAGGCCGAAGGCCAGGTAGAGCGGTATGGCGATCAGCCACAGCACAATGCCGAGCGCCGTCCACCAGAAGGTCGCCCAGAAAACCTTGATCTGATGCGTGAAGTGGGTGCGCACCCAGTCGGTGGCCGAGCCGCGCTGGAAATAGGCCACGATCACGCCGAGGAACATCAGAAGCCCGATGCTCGGCAGCGAGAGCAGAAACAGGACGTAGACGACGAGCGCGGCGGTCTTGCCCGACTCGGGCGGCAGGGCGGCCTTGTCGATGCTCATGCGCGGCTCCTCAGAGGCCCCAGGCGCGCGGATCCTTGATCGGCTGTCCGCGTCGCAGACGCATCACGCCGGTCGCCGCGCGCAACACGAACCAGGCGACGCCGAGCAGCAGCACCAGGTTGAAGAAGACGCCGAACGCGAGCGCGATGATGCCGCGCTCCCAGAAGAAGATGGTCCCGATCGCCGCCAGCGCGATCAACACCGCCGCCCAGAAGGTGCGGATCTGATAGACGTAGTGTCCGGCCATCCAGGCCGGCGCCGTCTCGCGGTTCATATAGGCCAGCACCACCGCGGGGATCGCGGCGACCCCGAGCGTGAGCGGCGAGAACAGCATCAGCAGATAGCAGGCGGTCGGCGTCAGGCGGTCGCCGAGGCCGGCGTCGGAGCGGGCTTCGAACACCGCGTCGAAATCGCCCGCCTCGGGCTCGAGCTCGCGCGGTTGCAGCGGCGAAGGCGCGGCTTTCGGGCGCGCGGGTTTGGTCTTTTTGCGAGGGCCCGATGTGATCGAGCGGAACAACGGCGCCTCTTCGGCGGGCGCCTGCGGTTGAGGCGCTGCGGCCACGACCGGTTCGGGGGCGGCGGGCGCGGGCTGGGCCTCAGGCGCGGGTTCGGGGTCCGGCTCGAGCGCGTGCAGGGGTTTGGCGGCAAAGAATTCGGCGGTCGCTTCCTGCGGCGACTCCGGAACGGCCTCGACCTCTGCCGGGGTCTCGACGACCGGATCCTGGGCGTGGGGGGCCGCTTCCGACGCGGACTCGGCCTCAGACTCAGGGTTTTGCTGGTCGGGATTGGAGCTCATGGAACCGCCGTCGCCCGCTCGGGCCTCGCTCCAGGGTTAGCCCAAAGCCGGGCCGGGCGGAAGCGAACTCAAGCTCAACTGCGCTCGAACAGGACCTCGCAGCCGGCGGCGTCCGCCCCGGGCAGGGCCTGGGGCTTGTCGACGCGCACCCGCACGCGCCGGGCGCGCGGATCGGCCATCACCGCCCTGGCCAGCCGCTCAGCGTATTCCTCGACCAGGTCCACGTGGCCCGACGCGGCCACCGCGCGCGCCGCCGAGACGACCGTCTCATAGTCGATGGTGTCCGACAGCCGATCGACGCGGGGATCGGCGAGCTCGATCTCGACGTCGACGATCAGGGGCTGGGCGCGGCCCTTCTCGTGCGCATGCACGCCGATATAGGCGTCGATCTTCAGCCCGCGCACGAACACGCGCAGCGCAGCGCACTGGGCGCGGTCGGTGCGAAGCTCATGCACGGGTGCGGTCACAGCGACGCTCCTTCACGATTCGACAACGTCGGGGGTGCGCCAGCCGAGATGCTGGCCGCCGTCGACGGCGATCATCTGGCCGGTGACCGAGGGCGCGTCAACGAGATACAGAACCGCGCGCGCAATCTCCTGCGGCGTCGCATGCCGCTCCAGCGGCGTGTTGCGCGCCTCGGCGGTGAAGTCGTCGGCGCTCTGGTGGATGGAGGGCAAGGTGGGGCCGGGCCCGACCCCGTTCACCCGC
This sequence comes from Caulobacteraceae bacterium, assembly GCA_036501825.1. Taxonomy (GTDB): domain Bacteria; phylum Pseudomonadota; class Alphaproteobacteria; order Caulobacterales; family Caulobacteraceae; genus JAFECT01. The sequence goes on from DASXZP010000023.1 coordinate 59,099, forward strand.
ACCTTGGGCGCCAGCGCCTGGGCCAGGGTGCGCGTGGCGAACCACAGACCGGCCTTGGACAGGGAATAGCTGAAGAACTGCGGCGTCGGTTTCCACACCCGCTGGTCGAGGATGTTGACGATCAGCGCCCCGTCCGACGCTTGGCGTGCGAACGCCTGCGCCAGCCGCACCGGCGTTTCCAGATTGGTCTTGAGGTGCGTGTCCCAACTCTGCGTCGTCAGCGTGTCGATGCGGTCGTCTTCGAACACCGACGCGTTGTTGACCAACAGCGACAGCGGCCCCAGCGCCTCCGCCGCGCGCGGGACCAGGGTCGAGACTTCGCCGTCGTCGGTGAGATCGGCGCCCAGCGCAATGGCGCGATGACCGTAGGCCTTCACCTCGTCCACCAGCGTCTCGGCGTCCTCGCGCGAGCGGCCGTAGTGGGCGGCGATGTCGAAGCCCGCGCGGGCGAGTTCCAACGCGATGGCGCGGCCGATGCGTTTGCCCGCGCCGGTGACCAGGGCGACGCCTCTCATTCAAACGCGCTCCTCATCCGAACGCCCCGAGAAACGCGGCGAGGAAGCCGAGATAGACGACTGCGCCCAGCACGATCGCCGCGCGCGGCGGCTTCACGCCGGTAAAGCCGATCAGGAGCAGGATCATGGCGCCCGCCGCCACGCCCACGGTCGGCGCGCCGAGGAACGCGTCGCTGACGTAAACCGGGCGCACCATCGCCGCGGCGCCGAGGCCGGCCAAAAGGCCGAGCGCGGTCACCGCCATGATCTTCACCAGGGTCGGTCCGCCCTCGCCGCGCCTGGCGGCGCCCACGGTCAGCACCAGGCCCGGCAGCGCTGCGGCCAGACCCAGCACCGTCAGGCCGAGCTTCAGGTCGCCGTCGGGGCGGCCGAGCGACAAGGCCGCCACGGCCGTGGTGAGCAGCCAGGTGGCGAGCCCGATCACCGCCAGGCCCAGCACCAGCCAGGCCGCCGCCAACAGAGGCTGGGACGCGACCGTGGCTTCGGTATCGGCCGGGCGGAACAGCGACTTGGCCTGGACCATCTGCCAGCCGACCGCCGCCGCGCCCAGCAGCATCATGCCGCCTTCGGACAGGCTGATCTGGCCGTCGTAGGCGACCCCGATCAGGACCGCGACCGAGGCCGCCGCGGCCACGGCGAAGGCGCGCACGCCCTTGGGCGGCGTTGCGGCGCTGGCGCTGGCGCCGATCAGGGCGGTGAGAAAGGCGGTGGCGACCATGCCGCCGGCGACCGTGCCCACGGCCGCGCCCGGCAGGCGGGCGACCGAAGCGCCCACGGCGATGGCAAAGGCAGGCCAGGCGGCGCAGGCCGCGCCCACCAGACCCGCGGCGGCCACCGGCAGGGCGCGCGCGCCCCGCGTCATGGCCTGGGCGCCGGCGAAGGCCAGGGCGACGCCGCCGGCAAGACCGAGGATCGCGACAACGCCCCCGGTCATGGCGTCAGTCGAGCCGGCCGAACTCGAGCCAGTTGAACAGGCCAACGACGATGAGGAAGATCCCGATGGCGATCAGGGCGTGCATGGTGGAGGGCTCCGGGGACTGGCCGCAATGAGCCCGCTTAGCCGTAGGGCCGCCCCTCCGCAAGCCGCCCCTGTATTGGCGTGCTATGGGGCGCCATGCCCTGGCGCCGCAGCATCGAGCCCTTCACCCGCCCCCTGTTCTTCACTTTCGCGCGCCTGAAGCGCGGCATGACGCTGGGCGTCCGCGCGGTGGTGACCGATGAAACCGGGCGCGTGCTCCTGGTCGAGCACACCTATGTACCCGGCTGGCACCTGCCCGGCGGCGGCGTCGAACGCGGCGAGACCGCCGAGACCGCGATCGTGCGCGAACTGCAGGAAGAAGCCGGCGTCGAGCCGACCTCGCCGCCGCGCCTGATCTCGATCCATTCGAACGAGACCGCGTTTCGCGGTGATCACGTGCTGGTCTATCGCGTCGACGCCTGGCGCGAGGTCGCCTCCTCCGCCCAGGGCGAGATTCTGCGCCGCGACTTTTTTGCGCCGGACGCCCTGCCGCACGACGTCACCGCCGGCACGCGCCGCCGCATCGCCGAAGCCCTCGGCGCCGATAACGCGACGCCGCACTGGTGAAGCCTGCGGGTTATTTCGGCCGCGCTGTCATGTATCGCAGGCCCACCGCCGCGATGACGAGACCAAAGGCGGTCATGGCCGTTCCCACGATGCCGGACAGCACATAGATTGACGGGTTTTCGGGCTGCGCCGTGAGCACGTTCCAGGTGCAGGTTCCACACAGCCCTGCCCAACAGGCGCCGAAAGCGAAAAGCACGCCGCTCGAAAATCGGCTCATCGCACCGAGCCTCCCTGCGCAGGCGCCGCCGGTCGCTGCATCTAACCCTCCGCCTTGGCTTTGTATGAACGGATCAGCGAGCGACCGAAGACTGCGATCAGAACCCCGATGACGATCGGTACGCCGCCGAACAGGAACGGCAACGCGAAAGCTCCACCGATCGACCTGGCGAGACCATGCCGATTCTGGGCGTCGTTCACGACGCCGGGTATCAGGATTGCCCATCCGGCCAGGGTGCATACGCCGCAGAGCGCCACGATGAGCACCCCTGCCGAGAGAACAAGGCGGCCGAGAAAAAGTCGCATCGGCCGCCCCGAGTCGGCTCCGGGTTGCGGCGCCATCGCGAGCCACCCGCCGCCGATGAACATGACCGCCAGCGCCAAGCCAACTGGCGCTAATGGCGATAGGCCGAGGGCGGCGACCGCTGCGCCGCCCAGACAGAGGACGCCCAGCGCGAAGAGGACGTAGCTTGCGACGTTGCGCCCGCGGTTGTCCATCAGGCGCGACCCTTGGCCAGCGCCGCGGCGCCAGGCGCGCCGCTGCGATAGAAGGTGTTGTAGGTGTCGAAGGGAATGATGCGGCCGTCGGGTTCGACGAAGTGCACGCAGGACCGTTTCACCGTGCCTAGGTCGAAGTTGAAGCGGTCGAGGAACTGGCTCACGACCACACGGAAGGTGTCGGCGTAGGAAATCTCCTGCGGTACTGCGGCCTGTGGCAGGCAGCACAGCAGGCCGGCGAGTTTTTCTGAGGTGTCGGCTTGAGCGGTCGACAACGACAGCAGGTCGAACACGCGCTTTTGCAGCTCGGGATGGCTTTCAAAGGTCACGGTGTTGGGCGCCGCCGCCACCAGCAGTTCGCGCGGCAGCAGCGACGTGATCGGCGTGACCCGTTCGCCGTTCCTCAATCCGTAGCCGATGCAGATCTGGTCGGGATTGCACGGCAAGGGGATCATGTCCTCGAGCGCGAAGACGCCCGCCTCGGCAATTCGTCGGCGAATCTCCGACAGCACAATGCGGTGCGTCTTGGGGTCGAAGCCTTCGTTGCGGCCCGCGTCCTGGATCGGCTGGAACGTCACGCCTCGGACACAGCGCCATTGCAAGGCATAGCGGACGATACCGGCGATCTCGTCGTCGTTCACGCCGCGCTTGAGCGTGACCACCAGCGTGGTCGAGACGCCCGCCCGCTCAAGCGCCTCCAGCGCCTCGACGCGCACCTTGGTCAGGTCGGCGCCGCGAAGCGCCATCAGGGCGTCGCGTTTCAGCGAATCGAACTGCAGATAGACCTCGAACCCGGGCATATATTTGGCGAGCCGTTCCGCGAAACCGGCTTCGCGCGCGATGCGCAGGCCATTGGTGTTGATCATCAAGTGCCGGATCGGCCGCCGCTTCGCCGCGTCGAGGATGTCGAAGAACCGGGGATGGATCGTCGGCTCGCCGCCGGAGATCTGCACCAGGTCCGGCTCGCCCTCGGACTCGACCAGAATATCGAACATGCGTTCGATCTCCGCGAGCGGGCGATGACCTTCGCGCTTGACCGAACTGTCGGCGAAACAGACCGGGCACGTCAGGTTGCACGCCTCGTTCACCTCGACGATGGCAAGACACGAGTGTTGTTCGTGATCGGGGCACAGCCCGCAGTCGAAAGGACAGCCGTGCTCCGTGCGCGTCTGCGCCGTATGCGGCCGGTCGCCGGGTTTCAGCCACTCCTTCTGGCTCTTCCAATAGGCGACGTCGTCGCTGACCAAGGTCTTCATGACGCCATGGTCGCGGCACCGCTTCAGATAGAAGACCTTGTCGTCTTCGACGATCACCTTGGCGGGGACGAGGCCGTAGCAGGTCTCGCACAAGCTGGTGGTCTGACCGAAGAACAAATAGGGCGCGACCTTACGCGCTGGCGCGTCCCGCATCGGCGCGCTGACGGCCGAGGTCCCGTCCATAGGCCCATCCCCCATAGGCGACCAGCGACAGGCTGATCAGGTGGAACAGATTGAACGGTCCGAAGAGCGTTGGATAGGGCTTGAAGAACTCCCAAAGAAAGCGCTGGGCCCCGTACCAAGCCGCCATCACGTAGAAGCCGCGCCGCAGGGCCCAGGGCGCACGGCGCTGAAGGCCCCAGACAAACAGGGCCAGAAAAGCAGCCATAGACAAGGATTCATAAATCTGGACCGGATGCCGCGCGACACCGTCGCCAAGGTCGACGCCCCAGGGCAGGCGCGTGGGCGTACCGTATGTGCGGTCAGGCAGGCCCGCGAACAGACACCCCCAGCGCCCAACCACGACTCCCATCGCAAACGGACCCGCGAAGATCACGCCGGTCGACCCGCGAATGCGCCGGATAGCCTTGTACAGCTCCACCCCCACGATCGCGCCCAGCAAGGCGCCCGCGACGCTGTGCGAAAGGGTTGGGATCGCGCCGCGCAAAGTATTGAGCGAGCCGGACAACCAGGCGCCGCCCATGGCGCCGGCCGCCAGAGCCAGAAAATAGCCGGTGTCCGTCTGGGCCGCGATGCGTTGCGCCTCGGCCTTCAGCCGCCAACGGTAAAGTGCGACCCCCGTCGCCGCGCCGGCGATCCAGGCGAGCGCATCGAAGACGTAGTGGACCTGGGGCGACGTCGGAACGTGGATCACCGCCCAAACAGGGCACAGCCAAGGCTGAGCGGCAAGGACGGCCTATTTCAACAATCGCCGCGCGCCGCGCAGCAACAGGATGCTGGTCGAGGCGAAGCCTGCGATCATCAGGAGCGACAGGGTCGGGGCCACCGCGCCGAACGCCGGCCCTCCGGCGGTTATCAGCCAGGGCAGGTCGCTCAACCAGCCGATGGCGCTCACCGCCGACACCGCGCCGCTGAATATGCCGAAGGTCAGAGCGACCAGTCCGAGCGCCGCCTGCACGCCATGCGCCTCCCGTTCTGGCAGTCTAAACACGAATCCGCACCGGAGGCTCCATGAACCAGACCCTGCCCGCCATTGTGGCCATGCTGATCGGCGGCGCCTTTTTGGCGCTGCAGGCCCCCACCAACGCCATGCTGGCCCGCGGCGCGGGATCGCCGGTGAATGCGGCGATGGTGTCGTTCCTGGTCGGCTCGGTCGGGCTGATCGTGGCGGCGCTGCTGTTGCGCGCCAAGCCGGACCCCGCGGTGATCCGCGGCCTGCCCTGGTGGGTGTGGCTGGGCGGGCTCTACGGCGCGGTGCTGGTGGCGGCCACGGCCTTTGCGGCGCCGCGAATAGGGCTGGCGTCGGCCCTGACCCTGGGCGTGGCGGCCCAGCTGGTGGTCGCAGTCGCGCTCGACCACTTCGGCCTGATGGGGCTGGCGGTAAAGCCCATCGACCTTTCGAAGATCGCGGGTCTCGCCCTGGTCGCGGTGGGCGTCGTCCTGGTGAGGAGGGGCTAGCGGCGCCTATATGATCGCCATCCCATGGACGAATCCCCCGCCCCCATCGAACGCCTGACCGGCGCGGACCTGATCCGCGACGAGGCACGGCGCGCGCCCGACCGGCCCGGCGTCTATCGCATGTACGGCGAGGGCGGCGACGCGCTCTACGTGGGCAAGGCGCGCAGCCTGAAGAAGCGCGTGGTGCAGTACGCCCAGGGCCGCTTTCACACCCAGCGCATCGCCCACATGGTGTCGCTGACGCGGTCGATGGAGTTCGTCACCACCAAGACCGAGACCGAGGCCCTGCTGCTCGAGATCAATCTGATCAAGCAGCTGAAACCCAAGTTCAATGTGCTGCTGCGCGACGACAAGTCGTTTGCCGAGATCCTGGTGCGCAAGAACCACGCGGCGCCGCAGATCCGCAAGCACCGCGGGGCGCACACCATCCCGGGCGACTATTTCGGACCGTTCGCCTCGACCTGGGCGGTGAACCGCACGCTGACCACCCTGCAGAAGGCGTTTCTGCTGCGCACCTGTTCGGACAGCATGTTCGAGAGCCGCACCCGGCCGTGCATGCTGCACCAGATCAAGCGCTGTTCGGCGCCCTGCGTGAACCTGATCGAGCCGGACGCCTATCTGGCGTTGGTGCAGGAGGCGCACGATTTTCTCACCGGCAAGAGCCGCAAGGTGATCGCGGGTCTGTCGCAGGAGATGCAGGCCGCAGCCGAGGCCATGGACTTCGAAAGCGCCGCACGCCTGCGCGACCGCATCCGCGCGCTGGCGGCCATCGCCATGGAGCAGTCGGTCAATCCGGAGACGGTGGACGAAGCCGACGTCTTTGCGCTGCATGCCGAGGGCGGTCAGGCCTGTGTGCAGGTGTTCTTCTTCCGCGCCGGTCAGAACTGGGGCGGGCGCGCCTATTTCCCGCGGGTGGACAAGACCGACGAGGATCCGGACATCCTCGACGCCTTCCTCGGCCAGTTCTACGACGACAAGCCCGTCCCGCGCCTGGTGCTGGTCTCGCACGAGGTCCCCAACCGCGACCTGCTCGCCGAGGCGTTCACCCTCAAGGCCGGGCGCAAGGTCGAGATCAACGTCCCACAACGTGGCGAGAAGCGCGAACTGGTGCAGCACGCCATGGTCAATGCGCGCGAGGCGCTGGGCCGGCGCATGGCCGAGAGTTCGGCTCAGGGCAAACTCTTGCAGGGCGTGGCCGAGGCCTTCGGCCTGGAAGGCCCGCCGGATCGCATCGAGGTCTACGACAACTCCCACGTCATGGGCACGAACGCCGTAGGCGGCATGATCGTCGCCGGGCCCGACGGCTTCCAGAAGGCGCAGTACCGCAAGTTCAACATCAAATCGTCGGACCTCACCCCCGGCGACGACTACGCCATGATGCGCGAGGTGCTGGGACGGCGCTTCTCGCGGCTGGTGAAGGAGGAGGAAGAAGGCGCGCAGGTCGCGCGGCCGGATCTGGTGCTGATCGACGGCGGCGCGGGACAGCTTTCGGTGGCGGTCGAGGTGATGAGCGAACTCGGCGTCGACGACATCGCGGTGGTGGGCGTCGCTAAGGGTCCCGACCGCGACGCCGGGATGGAGCGGTTCTTCAAGCCGGGCGAACCGCCCTTCATGCTCGAGCCGAAAAGCCCGGTGCTCTACTACCTGCAGCGCCTGCGCGACGAGGCGCACCGCTTCGCCATCGGCAGCCACCGCACGCGGCGCAAGATCGACATGGCGAAGAACCCGCTCGACGAGATCGAAGGCGTCGGCGCCAAGCGCAAGAAGGCGCTGCTACAGGCGTTCGGCTCCGCTCGCGGCGTCTCGCGCGCGGCCCCGGCAGACCTGGTCAAGGTCGAAGGCGTCAACGACGCCCTGGCCCAGCGGATTTACGACTTCTTCCACCCGGCGGGGCGCTAGAGCGGTTTCAGGCGAAGTGGGAACCGGTTCGCGGCCGCACCGCGACAACGCAAAGCTTAGCTGGGAACCTTCACCGCAGGTCGCGGTTGCATGTTTGCGATCCGGCGTCGGAGCGCGGTGCTGGACGGCGCGTCCAGCCAAGCTGGATGCTCCGATGGCGGCCGACGACCAAAAACCCGCCCAGCCCAAACCTGCAGCCGATGCACAACCGGACAAGCCGAACCCCAAGGCTGACCCGCAGCCGGCCGACGAAAAGGGCAGCGATCAAAAGAAGCCGGACGACGACAAGCCGAAGAAACCTTCACCGTTCAAGAATCCGCTCGTTCTCTTGATCGGCGGCGCGGTGCTGTTGATCGTGCTCATCGCCGGCCTGCTGTGGTGGCTGCAAGCGCGGCGCTGGGTCAACACCGACGACGCCTATATCGACACCCGGATCGTGCATCTGGCGCCCCAGGTCGCCGGCTCGGTCAGCCGTATCTATGTCGACGACAACGTCGAGGTGCAGCCCGGCCGGGCGCTGCTCGACATCGAACCGTCGAGCGCGCATGCGAGCCTGCAGCAGGCCGAGGGCCAGGTCAGCCAGGCCGGCGCTTCGGTGGAACAGGCACAGACGCAGATCGCCGCCAACGGCGCGACCTATCGCCAGGCCCGCGCCGACGCCGACGCCGCAGCGGCGCAAGCGGCGCAAGCCGAAGATGATTTGCGCCGCTATCTCACCGCCCAGCGCATCGCGCCGGGTTCGGTTTCGCAACAGCAGGTCGATCAGGCGCGCGCCAACGCGCGAAATCTCGAAGCCCAGCATCGCTCAGCCCAGGAGAAGGCGCAGAACGCACAGGCGCAGATCCGCAGCGCCCTGGCCCAGGTGAAAGCCGCCCAGGCGCAACAGCGCGCGCTGCAGGGCCAAGCTGCCCAGGCGCAGATCAACCTCGGCAACACGCGGCTTTACGCGCCGGTCGCCGGCCACATCGCCAACCGGTCGGTCGCGCTCGGCGACTATCTGCAGCCGGGCCAGGAAGTCATGGCCATCGTGCCGCTGAACGTCTGGATCACCGCCAACTTCAAGGAGACCCAACTCGCCAACATGCGCGTCGGCCAGAAGGTCGAGGTGAAGATCGATTCCTGTCCGCACGCCCAGTTCCGCGCCCACGTAGACTCGATCCAGCGCGGCGCGGGCCAGGCCTTCGGCATCCTGCCGGCGCAGAACGCCACCGGCAATTTCGTGAAGGTGGTGCAGCGCGTCCCGGTGAAGATCGTGTTCGACACCCTGCCGCGCGCTTGTCCCCTGGGTCCCGGCATGTCGGTGCGGCCCAAGGTTCTGGTCAGGCCGTAATGTCCGAGGCCGGCGCCGCAACCGCTCAAGGCGGCGGATGGACACCAGCGCGGTCGGCGGCAGGCGGGCGTTCGCCGTGGCTGGTGGTCTTCGTCATCTCCATCGCGACCTTCATGGAGGTGCTGGACAGCGCCATCGCCAACGTATCGCTGGACCACATCGCGGGGTCCCTGTCGGCAAGCTACGACGAGGCGACCTGGGTGCTGACCAGCTATCTGATCTCCAACGCCATCGTCATTCCGATTTCGGGCTGGCTGTCCGACGTGATCGGCCGCAAGCGCTACTACATGATGTCGGTGGCGCTGTTTGCGGGTTCGTCGCTGTTGTGCGGCCTGGCGCCCTCGCTCAGCGTCCTGATCATGGCGCGTGTGCTGCAAGGCATTGGCGGCGGCGGCCTGGCGCCGTCGGAACAGGCCATGCTGGCCGACACCTTCCCGCCGCAGAAGCGCGGCCTCGCCTTCGCCGCCTACGGCATCGTGGTGATCGTTGGCCCGATCCTGGGGCCGACGCTGGGCGGCTGGATCACCGACAATCTGAGCTGGCACTGGATCTTCCTGATCAACGTCCCGATCGGCGCCCTGTCGCTGTTTTTGGTCCACATCTTCGTCGACGAGCCGGAAGCGGTGAAACAGGACCGCGCGAATAAACTCAAGGGCGGACTGAAGGTCGATTACATCGGCTTTGCGCTCATCGCGCTCGGCCTGGGTTGTCTGGAATTCACCCTCGACCGCGGCCAGCGCGACGACTGGTTCACCAGTCCCTTGATCACGCTCAGCGCGGCGATGTCGGCGATCTGTCTGATCGCTCTGGTGCCCTGGGAGCTGTCGCACAAGGACCCGGTCGTGAACCTGCGCCTGTTCGGGCGACGAAATTTCGCGGTGACCAGCGTGGTCATGCTGACCGTGGGCATGATCCTGTTCGGCACCACCCAGTTCATTCCGCAGCTGTTGCAGCAGGTGCTGGGCTATACCGCCACCGACGCGGGCATGGCGCTGACCGCCGGCGGCGTGGCGACCGTCCTGGTCATGCCGTTCGCGGGCATATTATCGAGCAAGGTCGACGCGCGGATCCTGCTGGGAATAGCCCTGCTGATCCAGGCCACGGCGCTGTGGCACATGACGCACCTGTCCACCGACATGGCGTTCCGTGACGCCGCCTTCGCCCGGATGTGGCAGGCGGTGGGCTTGCCCTTCCTGTTCGTGCCGATCACGGCGGTGGCCTACGTCGGTCTTGAGCCCGGCCAGAACAACCAGGCCTCGGCCCTGATGAACGTGACGCGAAACCTCGGCGGCTCGCTCGGCATCTCGCTGACCCAGACCCTGATCGCGCAACGCCAGCAGTTCCACCAGGCGCGCCTCACCGAACAGCTCAACCGCTTCAACCCCTATTACAACAGCGCGATCAACGGCAGCGCGGCCAACTTTGCGCGCCACAGCCACGGCGCGATGCAGGCGACCCAGCAGGCGACCGCGAGCCTCTACCGGTCGGTCTTGAACCAGGCGACCATGCTGTCCTTCCTCGACGCCTTCCACGTGCTGATGATTGTGGTGTTCTGCGTGGCGCCGGTGATCTTCTTCATGCGCGCCAACCATCCCGGCGAAGCGCCGGCGGGAGCGCATTGATGCATCGCACTGCCATTTTCGTGGGAATCTGCGGCGCGGCCCTGCTCAGCGCCTGCGCGGCGGTGGGTCCCAACTATCACGAACCGAACATGCCCACGCCGCCGGCCTATCTGGAGTCCGCGAACGGAACCTCCGTCGCCCAGGCCGACGTCGCCCGGTGGTGGACGCAGTTCCACAACCCCGAACTCGAACGGCTGACCCTGCTCGCGTTGCGCGACAATCCCGACATCGAGAGCGGCTTTTCGCGCATCCGCCAGGCGCGCGAACAGGAAATCATCGCCGGCGCCCAGGCCAAGCCGCAGGTGAACCTCGACGCCGACGCCAACAACACCATGCTGAGCAAGAACGCCGGCCTGTCCAACCTCGCCAAGGCCTTCGGCGGCGGCGGATCGGGCGGGTCGGGCGGCGGGGGGTCGGGCGGCGGCCCGACCAGCGGCATCGGCCTGCCGGGCACGGACTTCACCACCTATACCCTCGGCTTCGACGCCTCCTGGGAGATCGACGTGTTCGGCGGCGTGCGGCGCAGCGTCGAGGCCGCCAAGGACCAGACGGGCGCGCAACGCTGGAGCCTGCGCGACACCCAGGTCTCGCTCTCCGCCGAAGTCGCCACCGACTATCTCAACCTGCGCGCCCTGCAACAGCAGATCATCGTCGCGGAACGCGAAACCGGGCGGCAGGCTGATCTTCTCAAGATGGTGAAGGCGCGCCGCGCCGCCGGCCTCGCCGCCGACCTCGACGTGGAGCAGCAGGCGACGCAGCTGGCCAGCTCGCAGGCCCAGACACCGACCCTGCAAGCGCAGGCGCGCGCCGACATCCACGCGCTGGGCGTACTGACCGGCCAGGCGCCGGAAGCCCTGGCGCAGGAACTGACCCCGCCCGACGCGACGCCGGCGGCGCCGCCGCAGATCCCCGTCGGCCTGCCGTCCGACCTGTTGCGCCGCCGTCCCGACGTGCGTCAGGCTGAACGCCAGCTCGCCGCCGCCACCGCCGATGTCGGCGTCGCCACCGCCGCGCTCTATCCCAAGTTCACCCTGACCGGTTCGGCCGACCTGATTTCGGAATCGTTGAAGAACCTGATCTCGCCGAACAGCCTGCAGACCTCCATCACCGGCGCGATGACCTGGCCGGTCTTCGACGCCGGCAAGGGCAAGGCGAACGTGCGCGCCGCGCGCGAAAAGCGCATCCAGGCCTACGCCGCCTATCGCAAGACCGTGCTGGGCGCGCTGAAGGACGTGGAGGACGCCCTGTCGCGCTACGGCGCGGAGCAAAGGCGCAATGCGGCGCTGGCCCAGGCCGCCGCGACCGCCGACCACGCCTACCGCGAGGCGCAGGGCCGCTACCGCTCCGGTCTCGCCGATTTCACCACCGTGCTGAACAGCGAAGGCGCCCTGTTCACCGCCGAAAGCCAGAAGGCCCAGAGCGACGGCGCCTTGGCCACCGACCTCGTCAGTCTTTACAAGGCGTTGGGCGGCGGCTGGGAAAGCCAGCTAAATGATGTCGCGCCCCCGGAGATTCGCCCATGACCGCCGTCAATCCCCTGCCCAATATCCTGACCTGGATCCGCATCCTGGCGGGGATCGCCGTGTTTGCGCTTCTGGCCGGGGCGGTGGGCGGCTTCTTGCCGGTGGCCGACGACCTGCCCACGGAAACCCAGACGCTGCTGGAAAAGCTGGCGGTCATCGTCTTTCTGGTGGGCGCGGTGACCGACTTCTTCGACGGTTTCCTGGCGCGCAAGCTTCACGCGGAAACCGCGTGGGGCGCGACGCTCGATCCCATTGCCGACAAGATCCTGATCTGCGGCGTGATCCTGGGCCTGTTGTCGCTCAACGTCGACAACAAGTGGCTGGCTGTGCCTTCGGCGATCATTCTGTTTCGCGAATTCACCGTCTCGGCGCTTCGCGAATCGTCGGCGTCGCGCGGCGTGACGCTGAAGGTGACCATGCTGGCGAAGTGGAAAACCACCGTGCAGCTCACCGCCTTCGCCGTCGAAATGATCGCGCAATGCCTGCTGTCGTCCCTGCCCGACACCCAGAACAGGGTGGGCATCGCCGCCCACGTCCTCATCTGGATCGCCGCCGTGCTGACGCTATGGACCGGCGGCGAATACGTCCTGGCCGCCCGCAAGGCGATTTCGCACGGAGCCTAGCGCTGCTCGCGACCGTGGAAGACGCGGGTGACCCGAACCTCGTCGGGCGTTACCACTTGCGCTTGGCGGCGGCTTCGGCGACTCGACGCTGGAATTCCGCCATAACGACAGCCGCATCCTCTGCGACGCCGGTCCGCTCATATTCTTCGATACGCGCGATATCTTCCGACCAGTCGGGGCCAGGGTAAAGCATGCCGGCCAAGTCAGCCACGAGGGCGCGCACACTGACGCCGCGATCCGCCGCCAATTCTTCAAGGGCGGCGGCCGTGCCTTCATCGACTTCGATCGTGCGCGTCACGCCCATAGGTCGAGCATCGCTCCAAACGGCCTAGCTGTCCAGGAAGCTCCGCAGCTTGCGGCTCCGGCTGGGGTGCTTCAGCTTGCGCAGCGCCTTGGCTTCGATCTGGCGGATGCGTTCGCGGGTGACGCTGAACTGTTGGCCGACTTCTTCCAGGGTGTGGTCGGTGTTCATGCCGATGCCGAAGCGCATGCGCAGCACGCGTTCCTCGCGCGGGGTCAGCGACGCGAGGACCCGCGTCGTCGTTTCGCGAAGATTGCTCTGGATCGCCGCGTCGATGGGCAGGACGGCGTTCTTATCTTCGATGAAGTCGCCGAGGTGCGAATCCTCTTCGTCGCCGATGGGCGTTTCCAGCGAGATCGGCTCTTTCGCGATCTTCAGAACCTTGCGCACCTTTTCCAGCGGCATGGCCAGCTTTTCGGCCAGTTCTTCCGGGGTCGGCTCGCGGCCGATCTCGTGCAGCATCTGACGCGAGGTGCGCACGATCTTGTTGATCGTCTCGATCATGTGCACCGGGATGCGGATGGTTCTTGCTTGGTCAGCAATGCTGCGGGTGATCGCCTGGCGGATCCACCAGGTCGCATAGGTCGAGAACTTGTAGCCGCGGCGGTACTCGAACTTATCGACCGCCTTCATCAGGCCGATGTTGCCTTCCTGGATCAGGTCCAGGAACTGCAGGCCGCGGTTGGTGTATTTCTTGGCGATGGAGATGACCAGGCGCAGGTTCGCCTCGACCATTTCCTTCTTGGCCTGACGCGCCTCGCGCTCGCCCTTCTGCACCGTCTGCACGATGCGGCGGTAGTCGTCGATCGGCACGCCGGTTTCGCTGGCCAGGGCGGCGATCTCGCTGCGGATGTCGGCGATGCCGTGGGCTTCGTTGTCGGTGAACTTTTTCCAGCGCACGCCGAGCGGCTTCACCGTCTCCGACCAGGTCGGGTTCAGTTCGGCGCCGAAATAGGCCTTGAGGAATTCCGGACGCGAAATGCCGTAGCTGTCGGCCAGGCGCAGCAGCCGGCCTTCGTACTGCATCAGCTTGCGATTGATGGCGTACAGCTGATCGACCAGCGCCTCGATGCGGGCGTTGTTCAGCTTCACGGTCTTCAGCTTGCCGCTGATCGAGTCGTGCGCTTCCTGATAGACCTTGCGGTCCTTGTCGGTCAGGTCCTTGCCCTGCAGACGGCGGTCGAGCAGCTTGTCCTGCAGCTTGCGGAACGCCTCGAACTCACTGGCGATGGAATCGAGCGTGGCCATCACGCTGTCGCGCAGTTCGGCTTCCATGGCCGAGACCGAGGGACCGGCGCCATCGTCGAAATCGTCCTCGTTCTCTTCTTCGCCTTCAGCGCCTTCCGCCTTGGCTTCGCCCTCGGCGGCGGGCTCGGCGCCTTCGACAGGCGGCGCAACCGGTTCGGCGCCCGGCAGGCCGATCGGCAGGCCGTTTTCGCCGAGCGTGGTGCCCATCATGGCGCCGTAGGTCTGTTCGAGGTCGATGATCTCGCGCAGCAGCACGCGCCCGGTCTGCAGCTCTTCGCGCCAGGCCATGATCGCTTCGAAGGTCAGCGCGCTTTCGCACAGACCGCGGATCATGGTGTCGCGGCCGGCCTCGATGCGCTTGGCGATGGCGATTTCGCCCTCGCGCGACAGCAGCTCCACCGAACCCATTTCGCGCAGGTACATGCGCACGGGATCGTCGGTGCGGTCGTAGGTGGCCTTTTCCTCGGTGGCGGCGACCTGGGTTTCTTCGCGGACCGCGACCTCGGTCGTCTCGGGCGCGTCTTCTTCCGCCTCGATGACGTTGACGCCCATTTCCGACAGCATGGCCAGCGTGTCTTCGATGGCTTCGGAGGACACTTCCTCCGACGGCAGCACCTTGTTCAGCTCGTCCATGGTGACGTAGCCACGGGCCTTGGCCTGCTTGATGAACTTTTTGACGCCGGCGTCGGTGAGGTCGAGCAGCGGCCCGTCAGAGGTCGTCTCGACCTCCTGGGTCTCGGCCTGAGTGGTCATCTTCTTCTCCGCCCGCTTCTTCTCTGGCTGGCTCTTCTCGGCCCGAACCGCCGCGCCCTTAACCTTAACTGCCCGCTGCAAGATGTGCGCCGCGCCGGTTTAGGACGCGTCCTCGTTCCAGATCGTTCCTGAGATGATTGCCCGCCTCAACGCGTCCCTCTCGCCCTTAAGACGCCGGAACGCCTCGGGATCCGACCCGAGAAGCTCGTCAGTCTTAGCAGACGCCAAGGCGCCCTCCAGCGCGGCTACCCGCGCCAGGGCGTCGAAAGCTTGCAACCACAGGGCCCGTGCGTCAGCGAGTGTCTGTTCCTGGGCAAGGAATGGCGCGCCCGATTTAAGAGCCGCCTGTTCGACCTCGCGTAACAACGCACCTAGTCCTGAATGGGCCAAATGGCGGCGCAGCCCTTCTGAGTCAAGGGCGTCGGCGCTCAACCGCAGGCGAATGATTTCCTTGGCCAAACCATCCAGCGCCGGGTCGCCGAAGCCGTGGGCCTGCAGGGTCTCCAGATGGTCGTCCAGGCGGTGGGGGTCCGAGATGGCCCCCAGCGCCACCGCCGAGGCCAGGGGATTGAGCGAGCGCGCCAGGGTCTGGGCGGCTGCCCGGCCTTCCGGCGTGGGGGCCTGAGGGAACGCCAGACCGCCCTTGCGCCAGGGCGCGCGATCCCTGCCCATCGGGCCGCCCTGGGGGACAATATTGCCGACCAGGGCGTCGAAACGACGCAACAGCTCGCCGCGGTACTGATCGGCCAGGTCGCGGTCGGCAATGGCCGAGGCGGCGGTGCGCAGCCGCGCCTTGAGACCGGCGCGGCGTTCGGGGGTGTCCAGCGGCTCGGCGTCCCGTTCACGCAGGAACAGCACCTCGACGAAGGGCCGGGTCTGGTGAAGCTGGTCCTTCAGCGCCAGCGCGCCCTTTTCGCGCAGCACGTCGTCGGGGTCCTGGCCGCCGGCCAAAAGCGCAAAGCGAAAGGAATGGCCGGGGCGCAGCTTGGGCAGCGCCCGGTCGATCGCGCGGTGGGCGGCCCGAAGGCCGGCCTTGTCGCCGTCGAAGCTGAGCGTCGGCTCCGGGTGCAGGCGCCAAAGCAGGTCCATCTGTTCTTCGGTCAGCGCGGTGCCGAGCGGCGCCACGGCGGCCACGCCGGCGCGCTGGCAGGCGATCACGTCCATGTAGCCTTCGACCACCACCAGCGGCGTTTCCGGGTCGCCCAGCGCCAGCAGCCGCCGCGCCTCCTGCAGGCCGTAGACGGTGCGGCCCTTGTGGAAGAGCGAACTCTCCGGCCCGTTCAGATACTTGGCCCGGTCGTCGGGGTTCATCGCCCGGCCGCCGAAGGAGACGATCCGGCCGCGCGCGTCGGCGATGGGGAAGATGATCCGGTCGCGGAAACGGTCGTAGGGGGCGCCGCCGCCTTCGGGCGCGATCAACAGCCCCGCTTCCACCAGATCCGCGGGCATGGCGCCGCGCTGGACCAGAGCATCCTTCAGGTCGTGGCGGCCGCCGGGCGCAAAGCCCAGGCGAAAGCGCTCCCACTGATCGGCCGGCAGGCCGCGCTTTTCCAGATAGGCCCGCGCGTCGCGCCCCGCGGGCCGGCGCAGGCTCGCCTCGAACCATTTGGCCGCGGTCTCCAGCCAGTCCTGCAGGCCCAGGCGCTTTTTTTCCGCCGCCGCGGCCTCGGGGTCCGGCGAGGGCATCGGCACGCCCGCTTCCGCCGCCAGCCGCTCTACCGCCTCAGGGAAGCTCAACCGTTCGGTTTCCTGCAGAAAACCGATCAGGTCGCCGTGCTTGCCGGACGAGAAGTCGTGCCAGAACCCCTTGTCGTCGTTGACGAAGAAGGACGGCGTCTTTTCCTTGGTGAAGGGCGACAGGCCCGCGTACTCGCGCCCCTGACGCTTCAGTTTCACGGTCTTGCCGATCACGTCCGAGAGCCGGACGCGGGATTTGATCTCTTCCAGGAATCGCTCGTCGAACCGCACGAGGCGCTTATAGCGCGACGCTCGCCCGGATGTGACGCGGCCGTTCCTCGCGCCTGCGCCGCAAACGTGGATAACCGCGCGTTAGGGTCGAATCTCAAGAACCGTATAGGCAATCGACCGTTACAAGCGTGGGACTGGGCGATCGGGGGCGGAAACCGGAAGGGGTTTCGAGCCATGGACCGCGCGCATTCTACCGGATCTGAACCCCGCGGCGGCCAAGCCGTCGAGCGTCGCCGCAAAGCGGACGCCGCCTACCACCGCCTGGACGAGGCGCGCTCCTGGTCGCCCCCGGAGCCGGGCGCCGCAGAGCTGGCGCCCCTGCCGGCGCCCGCGCCGCACACCGCCTTCGACTTCGTCAGCCGCGAGGGCCGCCGCTTCAGCGTCGGCCTGACCGCCGAGCCGGTGTTCGAGCTGCACCGCCTGCAACCGATCGCGGGTTATGTCCGCATCCACACCCGCGCGGTTACGCCCGGCCGCGGCGAGACGCATCTGCGCGACCACCTGAGCAACGGCGATGACGCGCTGCGCCTCGAAGCGATGGCGTTCCGTCGCGGCATCGTGATGCTGCAGGACTGCCACGCGGAAATGGGCGTCTGCACCCTGTCGTGGCGGATGGCGATTTCCGGTGCGCCGTTCTCGGCGTTGTCGAGCGGGCTGAAGGCCGCCTTCGACGCCAAGAGCCACATCATCGCCGTGCTCACCGACATTCCCGCGGGCGTGCGCCGCGCCGCCCTGCGCCGCGTGGTGTCCGACATCGCCGAGCGCCGCCGTTCGGTCTGCGCTCGCATTCCCGCCGAGAGCGAAGCGCTGGACTCGATCAGCAACTGCGGTTTCCGCGGCGTGGTCATGGCCGCCGACGCCAAGGCGCTGAAGACCCAGGCGGGGTGGCAGAGGTTCGCCGCCCTCGTGGAGCTCGCCGCCCAGACCGCGCCGACGGTGATCATCGACGGCGCGCCCGCCGAACAGGCCGAAGCGCTGGTCAAGGCCGGCGCCACCCACGCCATCTTCGCCAAGGCGCCCGCCCGTCTCATCTGACGGCGCCTGATCTAGCTCTGGGCCTTGCAGCCGGTATGGACGTTGAGGACCCGCCGCGCCGACGGCGGATAGCGCGCCAGCAGGTGTGCGGGCCGGATCGGGCGCAGGGTCAGCCCGCCGCCGCAGTTGGGGCAGACGCCGCCGAACTTCTCGTCCACGCAGTCGGGGCAAAAGGTGCACTCGAAGGTGCAGATAAAGGCCTCCGCCTGGGGCGGCAGGTCCCGGTCACAGCACTCGCAATTGGGGCGAAGCTCCAGCACGGCCGTACAATAGGCGTTTCCGCGTCCGGTTTAAACCGCCCCGGTCGCGACGAATTGCGCCAAAGGTTGCACTCAACCCGTCGAATCAGTACCTACGCGGCCGTTTGCCCGGAGCCTTCCCATGACCCCTTCCCTCCTCAGCGGCGCGACCGGCGTCCTGGCCCTGGCTGACGGGACGGTGCTTCAGGGCATAGGCGTGGGCGCGACCGGGGCGGCGCTGGGCGAGGTCTGCTTCAACACCGCCATGACCGGCTACCAGGAGATCCTGACCGACCCGTCCTACATGGGCCAGATCATCGCCTTCACCTTCCCCCACGTGGGCAATGTGGGCGTGAACTTCGAGGACGTGGAGCAGATCGGCCAGGGCCCCGAGACCTCCGCCCGCGGCGCGATCTTCCGCGACGTCCCGACCGCGGCCGCCAACTGGCGCGCGACCTCTGACCTCGACGCCTGGATGAAGCGGCGCGGCGTGGTGGGCCTCTCCGGCGTCGACACCCGCGCCCTGACCAAGCGCGTGCGTGAGCACGGCATGCCGCACGGCGTCATCGCTCACGATCCGGAGGGCCGCTTCGACCTCGAGGCGCTGATCGCCCGGGCCAAGGCGTGGAGCGGCATCGGCGGCCTCGACCTCGCCAAGGACGCCTCGACCCTGCAGCCGTTCGTCTTCGACGAGGGCCTGTGGACCTGGCCCGAAGGCTTCGCCAAGGCCGGCCAGCCGAAATACGAAGTCGTGGTTCTCGACTACGGCGTGAAGCGCAACATTCTGCGTGCGCTGACGTCCATCGGCGCCCGCGCGACGGTCGTGCCGGCCACGACCACGGCGGACGAGGTGCTGGCGCGCAATCCCGACGGGGTGCTGCTGTCTAACGGCCCCGGCGATCCGGCGGCGACGGCGGAGTACGCGGGCCCCGAAATCCGCAAGCTGGTCGACAGCGGCAAGCCGGTGTTCGGCATCTGCCTCGGCCACCAGATGCTGGCGCTCGCGCTCGGCGCGCGCACGGTGAAGATGGGCCAGGGCCACCACGGCGCGAACCACCCGGTGAAGGACCTGACCACCGGCAAGGTCGAGATCGTCTCCATGAACCACGGCTTCACCGTGGATCGCGACAGCCTGCCCGAACCGGTGGTCGAGACCCACGTCTCGCTGTTCGACGGCACCAACGCCGGGATCGCGCTGAAGGACCGCCCGGTGTTCAGTGTCCAGCACCACCCGGAAGCCTCGCCGGGCCCCACCGACAGCCTCTACCTCTTCGAGCGGTTCGCGGACCTGATGGATGCGGCGAAATAGTCGGCAACGAAAGACACGGAAAAGACAGAT
>DASXZP010000024.1:0-22367 GCA_036501825.1 Caulobacteraceae bacterium
GACATGAAGCTGCGTCCGGACCTGTCGACCGCGGTGATCGATCCCTTCTACCAGCAGGCCACCCTGGCGCTGTTCTGCGACGTGGTGAACCCGGACACCGGCACCCCCTACAACCGCGATCCGCGCTCGATCGCCCGCAAGGCGCTGGCCCACACCGCCGCCAGCGGCGTCGGCGACACGGTGTTCTTCGGCCCGGAAGCCGAGTTTTTCATCTTCGACGACGTGAAGTGGTCCACCGCCCCGCACAACACCGGCTACAGCTACGACTCGATCGAGCTGCCGGTGAGCTCCGGCAAGGACTATCCGGAAGGCAACATGGGCCACCGGCCCGGCCCGAAGGGCGGCTACTTCCCGGTCAACCCGATCGACAGCGCCCAGGACCTGCGCTCCGAGATGCTGTCGGTGATGGCCGAGATGGGCATCGAGGTCGAAAAGCACCACCACGAAGTGGCGCCGGCCCAGCACGAACTCGGCCTGAAGTTCGACACCATGATCACCATGGCCGACCGTCTGCAGCTCTATAAGTACGTCATCCAGAACGTCGCCCACGCCTACGGCAAGACCGCGACCTTCATGGCCAAGCCGTACTTCGGCGACAACGGTTCGGGCATGCACGTGCACCAGTCGATCTGGAAGGGCGGCAAGCCGCTGTTCGCCGGCGACAAGTACGGCGGCCTTTCGGATTTGTGCCTCTGGTACATCGGCGGCGTGATCAAGCACGCCAAGGCGATCAACGCCTTCGCCAACTCGACGACCAATTCCTACAAGCGCCTGGTGCCGGGCTATGAAGCGCCGGTGAAACTGGCCTATTCGTCGCGCAACCGTTCCGCCTCGATCCGCATTCCGTGGGTGTCGTCGCCTAAGGCCAAGCGCATCGAAGTGCGTTTCCCCGATCCCATGGGCAACCCGTACCTGACCTACGTGGCGCTGCTCATGGCCGGCCTCGACGGCATCGAAAACCGCATCGATCCGGGTCCGGCGATGGACAAGAACCTTTACGACCTGCCGCCGCAGGAACGGAAGAATGTGCCGGAAGTCTGCGGCTCGCTCGCCGAAGCGCTGGAAAGCCTCGACAAGGACCGCGCCTTCCTGAAGAAAGGCGGCGTCATGGATGACGACTTCATCGACAGCTACATCGCGCTGAAGGAAGAAGAAGTCGCCCGCCTGCAACTCCACCCGCACCCGGTGGAATTCGACATGTACTACAAGTGCTAGGGTAGGGGACTGCTTATCGTGTCCCGTCGCGACCGATAGCCGATCCACTGTGGGACACGATTAGCTGTCCCCGATGTTCAAGCGCCCGCTTCGAAAGAGGCGGGCGCTTTTGAGTCAGCGTGGCGCCACAAAAGAAAACATCGGGGACAGGTTAAGCTGTCCCCGATGCCGTTCGCGCTGTGATCAAATCAAGCCTTGGGACAGCTTAACCTGTCCCCTACCGCTAGAACCGGTACCCGGCGCGGATCATCAGTTGGTAGCGCTTGTAGGTCTTCATCAGGTCGGCGTCGCCTTCCAGGGCGATGAAGCCGGCCGCGCCCTGGGCGAGCAGCCGGAAGCCGACCACCGGCCCGCCGCCGTTCAAGGTGTCGGCGAACAGGTTGAACGGATCGGCCGGGTCGTTGATGAAGTGCGCCGTGGTCACGCCCGGATCGACCGAGATGTATTGGGTCCAGCCGAAGTGCAGTTCCGGCTGCAGCCACTGATCGACGCCGAACTTGCCGCCGATGTTCATCATCGCCGAGGCGGTGAAATAGTGACCGCTGCGCTGGCCGATGGCGAGATCGAAGCCATCGCCGCCGCAGTTCGACGTGATGGTCGTGGAGCAGTCGGGCTCGCCGCCGCCGCCTTCGCTGTGGCTGTTCTCGTGCAGGTAGAAGTACTCGGTGGTGACTTCCGGACGCACGAACCAGCGGCCGAAGTCCTGCTCATAGCTCATGCCGGCCGCGGCCGAGGCCGAATAGCCGTCCCAGTCCGAATCCGCCGCGCGCACGATCGTCGCGCCGGGGGTCAGGAACTGGCGGATGCTGTTGAACCAGGAATAGCCCACCGCGCCGCGCGCCCAGGTGCGCAGGTGCGGTCCGGTCTCGCGCCAATAGACGCCGAGCTCGACCATGTTGGCGGACAGGTTCGCGTCGCCCTGGGAGCCTTGATCCTTCATGTCCGAAGATGTGAAGGCGAACGAAGTGCCGAACGAGCCGACGTCGGAGCCGATTTCCAGGCCGCTGGCCATGCCGAAGCCGTGCGTGCGGAAGCCGAAGGCGTCGCCCTCATCCTTGTTGGCGACGAAGTTGATCTCCTGCGCCCAGCCGGTGATCTCCCCGGTCGGCGCCACCGGGCGGCGGTCGGCCAGGGCGCGCGACACCGCGTCTACGCCAGAGGCCAGCGACAGCAGCGGCGCGCCGGAGTGTTCCGGCAGCATCTGGTCGTAGAGGTTGATGAAGCCGCCGCGCGTGGTCTGCGCCAGGAACGCGGCCTCGAGCTGCTGGTCGTTGCCCAGCACGTTGTAGAAGGCGTTGAACGCCGCCGCTTCCGCCGGGATCAGGTTCGCCTCGGCTGCGGTGCGACGGCGCACGTCGACGAAGACCGTACCGTCGGTGGTGTTCACGCCCGCGGTGCTGACGAACAGGAAGGGCGTGTTGGCGGCGATACTCGAAAGGTTGATCGTGCCGGCCGTAAGGTTGGCCGGGTCCGTCACCTTGATCAGGTCGAACTCAGACGGTCCGGTGATCAGCGAGGTGAAACGCACGCCCAGACTGGCGCCTGTGTCCAGGTTGGCCGTGCCCGACACGACAAAGCCGCCCGAACCAGCGCCGCTGTTGGCCGCCGGATCGATGGTCAGGACCAGCGTGCTCTTCGCGCCGACATTGAGGTTCGTGATGTTCAGCGTCGCGCCGTTGTTGTCGGTCAGCGTGCCGTCGGCGAGGTTGACGCTGAGGCCGCCGCTGGTCTGGAAGATGCCGCCGGTGACCGTGGCGCCGTTGTTGATGGTCAGCTGGTCGGTTCCCGACCCGAAGAAGATCAGGCCGTTGACGCTGCCGGCTTCGATGTCGACGTTATCGTTGCCGGAACCGAGCAGGATCGCGCCGGTCGTCGACGGCGCCGCGGGCGCCGTGGTCGATCCGGTCGGCGTCGGCGCCTGGAACTGGTGGAAGGTGACCCCGGTCGTATTGGCCTCGGCGTCGACGGCAATGGCCTGGCCGATCACTTCGTCGCTGGGCGGCGCGTTCGGATCCGAAACCGTGGCCAGGATCAGACCGCTGTTCTCGATGTCGCCGAGCGTGCCGGACTGGTCGCGGATGACTACGGCATTGCCTTCGAGCGAGGCCGAGTCGGCGGTGAGCGAGCCGGAGTTGGTGATCTGCTTGACCGTTGCGCCGTCCTTGATCAGCACGGCGATGGCGTCGTGGGTGTCGAGGGTGATCTGCGCCGTCGACGTTGCGGTGATCGACCCGTCGACGCGCAGCAGGTCGGCTTCGCTGAGCGCGTCGAACTGAATGCCGGTGGCGGCCTCGTCCACCGACGAGGCGGTGATGGCGCCGGATACGCGCACGCCGCCGTCGATCAGCACGCCCATGTTCGGCGCGGTCGGGCTCGAGATGCCCACCTCTACCCCGGTGGCGGAGAAGCCGGAGTAGATGCCGCTGGCGATGACGCTGCCCTTGATGATCAGGCCGAAGTCGTAGTCCGACGAGAACGACGACACCGTGGTGCCGACGATGCCGAGTTCGATGTTCTTGCTCGACGAGCCGATCTGGATGGCCGGGGCCGAGCCGATCACGCTGATCGACGAGGTGGTCTGGTTGACGTCGGGAACGCCATCGCCGTCGACGTCGGTGTTGGTCGTGCTGGCGACCGGCGCGGCGTCGAACAGCACGCCTTGCGCCATGCTGCCGCCGATGACGACGGCCGGGCCGCCATTTTGAACGTCGCTCTTGGTGCTCAGCACCTTGTTGAGCGCGGTCGAGTCGACGGGCGCGGTCGTCGAGCTGAAACCGGTCGAGGTGATCGAACCGCCGAACACCACGCGGCCGCTCACGTTGTTGAGCAGGGCGACGCCCACGGAGTTGGCGCCGACCACATTGATCGAGCCGTTGATCGTCACCGTGCCGGTGATCGGCGCCGTGGTGACGATGCCGAAGTCGTTGTCGCCGGTGATGTTGATCGTGCCGGCGTTCAAGAGGTTCCCGACAAAACTCGTGAGGGTCTGGGTGGGACCGCCCGTCGTGGAGGCGATGGTGCCGTTGTCGCCGATGTTTGGCGTCGGGTCCGATATCGGGTCCGTTTCCCCGGTGACCAGGGTGGTCGTGCCGGTCGGCAGGCCGCCGAT
Organism: Caulobacteraceae bacterium; assembly: GCA_036501825.1. Taxonomy (GTDB): domain Bacteria; phylum Pseudomonadota; class Alphaproteobacteria; order Caulobacterales; family Caulobacteraceae; genus JAFECT01. The sequence continues at coordinate 4,325 of DASXZP010000024.1, forward strand.
TGAGATGCCGTAGGAGTCGTTGCCGGTAACGATGATCTGCGCGCCCGAGGCGTTGGTCACGTTGCCGGTGAAGGTTCCCGAGCCGGCGACGCAGATCGCGCACAGGTTCTCGCCCTTGGCCCAGGCGCCGTCGGCGATGCCGTCGCCGTTGATGGTGTCCGTCCGCGACGAACCGTCGGAGAGGGTGATCGAACCGTTGTTGGTGATCGAACCCGAGAAGCCGCCTTGGCCCAGGATGCCCGTCGACCCGTTCGCCGTCGACGCCATGTTGATGGTGCCGTCGTTGGTGATCGAGTTGTTCGAGGTCTGGGTGATCGCCGTGCCCGACTTCAGGGTCAGGGTCCCGGTCAGGTCGATGTCGTCAGGCGCACCGCTGTTGATCGTGCTCGTATCGATCGGCTTGGAGCCGTCGCCGACCTTGGTCACAGCCCATGCGCTCTGGGCGAGCGCAAGCGCGCCCAACGCCACCGAGGCCGCCAATATTGCACGCATTCAGACTAACCCCTCAGGACGTTCGCGCCGGACCCGGCCGCAACGCGGCCCGGCCTACCCGCCGTGACCGCCCAACTTTCCGGTTTTTACGGCTAATGCAAGGCGAAACCGTTACGGCCCGGCGCATTCGCCGCGCCTGTGATTTCCAGGCTGTGGGCCTCTTGCGGCGCCCGCCGGAGGAAGGCAAGGGCGCCGCCTCCCTTTCCCCGCCGGACGCACGCCCCAGGGGCGAATTTCATCACGCGGCAAACCCCTTACGGGAGACTTTCGAGGCGCCGGCAAATGACAGATTTGCGTTGACTTCGCCATTTCGGGCCGCGACAGCGTTATGGTCGCAGCGGTTGTCGCACCGGGCCGGGGGGCCCGGCCGGCCGACGCCAGACTGTTGCGGCCTGTTCGGGGCTTGAGGGGTAGGCATGAGCGTCGAAGACCGCGATTTCGAGTTCCGTTGGCTCGGCGGCGAGGATCTGCGCATCGTTCTTGCCCGGCGCCGGCTCAAAATCGCTGAGGAATTGCGCCCCCACCTGGTGGACACCACCATGCTCTACGCCCCCCGTTCCGGCGGGGTGAAACGCTACCTGATGGCGAAGCGGGCCTGGCTGGCGCGGGCGCGCCAGGGCGTGCGCCACACCCTGGTGGTGCCCGGCGCGCGTTCGGGCGTGGAAAGCGACGGCCTGGTGGCGGTGAAGTCGACCAAGCTGCCCTTCGGGGACGGCTACCGCTGGCCCTCGAGCGTCAAGAAGTGGTCCGCCTGGGTCGAATCGCTGAACCCCTCGGTGATCGAGGCGGGCGATCCCTACACCCCGGGCCAGGCTGCCCTGGATGCGGGCCAGCGGCTGGGCGTCCCGGTCGTCGGCTTCTGCCACTCCGATCCCGCCGCGCTCGCGGCGCTGCATTTCGGCGAGTGGGCGAAAAAGCCCGTCGAGAAGCGTTGGGCCAAGCTTTTCAAGAGCTTCGACCGGGTTGTTGCCCCAAGCCGCTTCATCGCCAGCCGTCTGGGCGAGGCGGGGGTAGACGGGGTGGTCTGCCAACCGCTGGGCGTCGACGTGGAGACCTTCCGACCCGAGCGGCGCGACCGTCCCTGGCTGCTGAAGCGACTCGGCCTGCCGTCCGACGCCCGCATCCTGATGTTCGCCGGCCGCCCGGCGCGCGAGAAGAACATCGACGTGCTGATCGAGGCGGTGCAGCGTCTGGGCGATCCCTACCATCTCGTCCTGGTCGGCGCGGGCGCCGGCCTGCCGCCGGAGCCGCGGGTGATCTCGCTGCCGTTTGAGGCCAATCCCCGCCTAGTGGCGCGCCTGGTCGCCAGCGCCGACGCCTTCGTCCACGCCAACGACCGCGAGCCCTTCGGCCTGATCGTGCTCGAGGCCATGGCCTGCGGCACGCCGATTGTCGGCGTGTCTTCCGGCGGCGTGGCGGAAACTGTGGACAATGAAATCGGCCGCCTTGCTCCGCCGACCGGCCCCAGCGCCTTCGCCGAAGCGGTCGAGGCTCTGTTCGAGGGCGACCTCGAGGCGCTGGGCAAGGCCGCCCGCGCCCGGGCCATGGCGCGGTTCGCCTGGGACCGGGTGTTCCAGGACCTGTCGAAGCTCTATGCCGATCTGGCCTCGGCGCCGGCGTTCGCCGACGAAGGCGCGGCGCAGCAGATTCACTGATAGACGGGCGTGCACGCTCGCGCGGGAACGTCTTCGCGCGCCGCGCATCTGACAGACGTCGAATACGGAGGCGCTGATGGCCGGTTCACAGACCGCAGAAGGGCCCGACCTGAGCCGCGGCGTGCCGTTCGCGGACATTCCGGTCGAGGGCGTCGTTGCCGGTCGCGTCGGCGACGATGCGGTGATCGTTGCGCGTCTCGGCGGCGGCGTTGTCGCGTACGCCGCGCACTGCACCCACTACGGCGGCCCGCTGGCCCAGGGCCTTCGCGTCGGCGACACGGTGCGCTGCCCCTGGCATCACGCCTGTTTCAGCCTGCGTACCGGTGAAGCCCTGGCGGCGCCGGCTTTTGCGCCGCTCGAGCGCTGGCAGGTCGAGGTCAAGAACGACGTCGTGTTTGTCCGCAGAAAGGACGAAACCGCCAGGCCCCCCCAGCGTGCACCCATGCCGAACCCTCCCAGGCGCATCGTCATCGTGGGCGGCGGCGCGGCGGGATTTGCCGCCGCGGAGATGCTGCGGCGCCTCGATTACCGCGGCGAACTCACCATGCTGAGCGCCGACGCCGACGCGCCCTACGACCGTCCGAATCTGTCGAAGGATTATCTCGCGGGCAACGCGCCGGAGGACTGGATTCCGCTGCGCGACGAGGCCTTCTATCGCGATCACAACATCGTCCTGCGCATGGCGACCCCGGTCGCCTCGATCGATCCCGGCGCGCGCGAGCTCATCCTCGAGTCGGGCGAGCGGCTGGGCTATGACGCACTGCTGCTGGCGACGGGGGCCGAGCCGATCCGCCCTCACGCGCCGGGGTTCGATCAGCCGAACGTTCACACCCTGCGCAGCCTGGCGGACTCCCGCGCCCTGATCGCCGCCGCAAAGACCGCGAAAAAGGCCGTGGTGATCGGCGCCAGTTTCATCGGTCTCGAATGCGCTGCGTCGCTGCGCAAACGCGGCATTGAAGTCGATGTCGTCGCGCCCGAAGCGGTTCCGATGCTGAAGGTCCTAGGCGCCGACTTCGGCGCTTTCGTGCGCGCTCTGCACGAACAGAACGGCGTTCGCTTCCACCTCGGCCGCAGCGTCGGCGGCGTGCAGGGGACCACCGTCCATCTCGACGACGGAAGCGTGCTCGAGGCGGACCTCGTGGTCCTGGGCGTCGGCGTCAGACCGCGCGTCGACCTCGCCAAGGCCGCGGGCCTTGTCGTCGATAACGGCGTGCACGTGGACGACCGCCTGCGCACGAGCGTCGCGGGGATATGGGCCGCGGGCGACATCGCCGCCTATCCCGATCCGATTTCGGGCGAACGCGTCCGGGTCGAGCACTGGGTCGCCGCCGAGCGCCAGGGACAGGCCGCCGCGGCCAATATGCTGGGCGCCGAGCGCCCGTTCAGCGAACCGCCGTTCTTCTGGAGCGCCCACTACGACGCGGAGATTCGTTACGTCGGCGCCGCGCCCGGCTGGGATACGGCTAAGCTGGACGGTGATCCGTCGAAACGCGACTGCGAAGTCCGCTATCTGAAGGCAGGCAAGGTTCTGGCCGCCGCCACCCTGGGCCGGGACCTGGCGTCGCTCGAGCAGGCGGCGGCCTTCGAACAGGCATCGGCCGCCGCGACCTGAGGCGTCGCTCGTACCAAATCTTTACCCGCACGCCTTAAATCTGGGCGGCTCGGCCGGTGTTGCGGCCGGATCGGGTTTCGAATGCGAGGCAAGTGGCGTCTGTTCCGGCAGGAAGCCGGGCGCGACCTCGGACCGCCGCCGGCGGTCTACGTGCTGCTGTTCGCCCTCTGCATCGCCGTCGGCAACTGGACCGACGTCACCTACGGTACGGTCTGTATCTGGCCCGCGAACGGCGTGCTGATCGCCGCCGTGCTTCAGTTGCACCGGCGCCGCCTCATCCCGGTGCTTGCCGCATGCCTGGCCATCAACATTTTATGCAACTGGCTGCGCCACGACATTCCGCACATGATCGTGGTCAATGCGGCGCTGAATTTCAGCGAGGCGATCGGCGCCGGCGTGCTGGCGCGGCGGTTCTGCGGCGCGGCGCTCGACATGCGCCGCCCGCGCCGTCTCGCGCGCTTCGCCCTGCTGGCTGTGCTTCCCGCGGTGATGTTGTCGTGCACGATCGCTATCGTGGCGACGCCGATCCCGTGGCCGCAGGTTCCGGAGAGCGTTGAGAACTATCTCACCGTCGAGGTGCTCAGCATCCTGATGACGACGCCGGCGCTGCTGCTGTTGGCGCGACGCCACCAGTTCGTCGACGTTGCGCCGGCCCCGACCTGGGAAAAGGCGGCGCTGATGCTCGGGCTGGCCGCGGTGACCGGGGCGGTGTTCGCCCAGGCCGCGGCGCCGGTCATGTTCCTGGTGTTCATTCCGCTCTTGATCATCGCCTTCCGCCTGTCGCCGCCCTGGGCGGCGTTCGCGGTGATCGTCGTTGCGGTGATCGCCGCCGCCCTCAGCCTGAACGGTTACGGTCCCGCGACGCTCAGTACGGTCGGACCGACAACCTGGCCCATCGCCAGGCTGGCGCCGGTGCTGCGCATGTTGCCGGTGTTCTACATGTTCATGGCGACCGTGGTCGTCCTGGCGCTTCCTGCAAGCACGGTGCTCACCGAACGCCGCCGCCTCGAAGCGAAACTGAGGGCGCGAACCGAGGCTGCGATCAAAGCGCGTTCCCTCGCCGAACAGGCGGCGGAGGCGAAGTCGCGTTTCCTGTCGATGATGTCTCACGAGATGCGCACGCCGTTGAACAGCGTGACCGGCTTTGCCGACCTGCTGGCCGCCGACCCGGATCTTAGCGCGGAAGCGCGCCGCCGGGTCGAACAGATTCGCTTGTCCAGCGACGGCCTCTCGGTGTTGGTTGACGACATCCTCGACTTCTCGCGCGGCGGCGAAGACCTGGCGTCAGAACCCTTCTCCGTCGCAACCGTCGTGGAAGAGACGACCGCGCGCGCCGCCGCGGCGGCGGCGGCGAAGGATCTCCGGGTCATCGCCGGCGGCGACCTGGACCCGGCCGTGCGCCACCTGGGCGACGCGCGACGCGTGCGCCAGGTGTTGCAGCACCTGCTGTCCAATGCGGTGAAGTTCACCGAGCGGGGATCGGTGCGGGTGCGTCTGCGCGTCGAGGACTGCGGCGTCAGCATTGGCGTGACCGACACCGGCACGGGCCTGCCCGACCACGTGCGCGCCGACCTGTTCAAGCCCTTCATCCAGGCCGACGCCTCCACCGGGCGCGTTCACGACGGCATGGGCATGGGCCTGGCCACCTCGCGGCGGCTCGTTGAGCTGATGGGCGGAACGATCACCGGCGCAAACGGCCCGGCGGCCGGCGCGGTGTTCACCGTGCGCCTGCCGTTGCCGCGGCTCGAGGATGCGGCGCCGGTGGAAGCCGCGCCCGACGCGGCGCCGGACGCCGCCACAGGCGCGCCGCGCGTGCTGGTGGTCGACGACCATCCGATGAACCGCGAAGTGGCGGCGCTGATGCTGGCGGCGTCGGGTTGCGACGTGGCGACGGCGGAAGATGGACTTCAGGCGGTGCAGGCCGTGCGTGACGGGCGCTTCGACCTCATCTTGATGGACGTGCGCATGCCGGGCATGGACGGTCTGGAGGCGACGCGCACCATCCGCTCATTGCCGACCGAGGCGGCGCTGATTCCGATTGTCGCCATGACCGCCGACGCCATGCCGGAAGATGTCGCGCGCTGCCGCGCCGCGGGCATGGTCGCGCACCTCGCCAAGCCGGTGAGCCGGGCCGCCATGAACGCGCTGCTGGCGCAAATTCTGGAAGGTCCGGAGACGGGCGGCGACGCAGCCGCCTCGCACGCCCGCGCCGGTTAAAACCTCACCCTTGCGGCGGGTGGATCATGGCCACGATCTGGGCCTGGGTCATGTTGATGACGGCGGAATCGCCCTGCACCTGCAGGCTCGACGCGTCGACCGAGAAGGCTTCGGTTCCGGACATTTTGACCGTTGCGAACATCCGGCCTGAGCCGTTGGCTTCCGGCTTCATCTCGCTGACCGTCCCGATGGCGGCGCCGGTGTTGTCCTTGACCGGCATGCCGACCTTGAGGCCGGGCGCGACCGCGGCGTTGGGGTGCAGGTCGGTGGGCTGCGACGGCGGCATGGTGGGCTGGCCGGCCGGCGGCGGCGTGGTGGCGGCGGGCGGTGCAGGCTTCACCGTATCGGGAGGAGGGGCCGCGATGGCCTGGCCCGCGAGAGCGGCGGCCGCAGCGGCGGCGGCGATAAGCGTAATCCTGGTCACTGTGGTCTCCTGTTAAGAAGCTCCCCGCCATAAAGCGAAGTCGGCCGGTCATAGGTTCCGCGGATAAGATGTCGCAGTCAGGGGCGGCCGATTCGGCCGGACGAGGGGCCGTGCAGCAGCCATTTGCGAATCGTCGAACGCCGATACCGTGGGTGGTGAAAGTCGCCGCCCTTACGGCGCCGCTGGTCATCGTGTTCGGCGTCATCAGCAATGCGCCGTTCCTGACGCAACGAAAGTTCGGCGGTCATGTGATCGGCCGGGATTTCCTCAACTATTGGTCGGGTTCGAAGCTGTTGCTGAGCGGCCATCTCAGCACGCTGTACGATCCCGCGGCCTATTCGGCCTGGCTGGTGAAAGGGTGGGGCGCAGGCTTTGGCGCGCTCAGCTTCAGCTATCCGCCGACGCTGCTGCCGTTCATTTCGTGGCTCGGTGTTTTTCCGTACGGCGTCGCCCTGGCGCTGTGGAGCTTGCTCGGCGTGGGCCTGCTGATCGCGGCGGGCTGGCCGTATACCAAAAGGCCGTCGATCCTTCTGGCGCTGCTCGCGGCGCCCGCCGTGTTTGTCTGCCTCGACGACGGACAGAACGGTCTGATCTTCAGCGCCGTGCTGGCGGCGGCGTTGCGCTTGGTCGATCGCAAACCCGTGCTTGCCGGCGTGCTGATCGGCCTGCTCACCGTAAAGCCGCAACTCGGGATTCTTATCCCGATCGCTCTGCTCTGCGCCGGCCGCTGGAAGACCATCGGCGCCGCCGCCGTGACCACCGTCGCACTCGTCGCCCTCAGCGTAGCGATCGTCGGCGTTGAGCCGTGGCGCCTCTATATCGAGAAGGTGGTCCCGTTCCAGAGCTTGCTCTTCCGCGGCACGGGCATGTGGCAGTACATGACGCCGAGCCCCACGATCGCAGTCGTCGTCGCGGGCGGCACGTGGCCGCTCGCCTGGGCCGTGCAGGCGGTCGTGAGTCTGGCGATGGTCGCACTCACCATTGCCGTGTTCCTGGGCCGCGGCCGAGGCCGTGAGATCGGCGCCGTTGACCGCGTGATTCTGATCGCCGCGACCTTCCTCGCCACGCCGTACGGCTTCAACTACGACATGCCGAGTCTGGCGCTCTGCCTGCTGCTGGCGGGCGTGACCCGGCGGCCGGACGTTGAGACCACGGCCGCAGGCCGATGGGGCATCGTGCTGCTCTGGACCACGCCGATCGTCATGGTCATCGTCGCCCTGTCCGGCGTGAACGGCGCGCTAGCTCTGGCGCTGGGTCTGGGGCTGTTTGTCTGGGCGACGCGGCAGGACCTCTTCGCCACCGATCAGGCGCCCGCGTGGCTCGCCCGGTGGCTTACCGCTTCGCCGGCGGGTCCGCGGGCTCCTTAGCGGGGTCATCGACGCCGACCAGTTTCAGTCGCTCGCGCAGCGAGTCGTCGTGTTCGCCCAGGCTCCAGGCGCCCATCCAGTAGAGCTTTGCCGACTTCGCGTCGTGGCGCACAAACCACGCCAGGTCGCCGAGCACCGATAGCGAAAGTTGGTTTGGTTTCAGTTCGAAGGACTTCTTCGCGTCCGCGAACGCGTCGTCGTATTTGCCTTGGTTGAGGCGCGCCTGGGCGCGTCCGGCATAGTTCATATCATCGGGCTTTTTCGCGATCGCCATGTCGAACTGCTTTTCGGCGGCCCAGGAATGGCGCTCGCCCAGGTACAGAAAGCCGAGATTTAAGTGCAGGTCGGAATTGTCCGGGTCCAGGGCGACGGCGATCGTCGCGTCGTCGGTGGCGGCGGCGTCGTCGGGCACGACCTGCCAGGCGACCGACCGGATCGTCAGCAGCTCCGCCTTGGCCTTAGGCGTGGCGGCCTTGAAATAGGCCGCCGTGCAGTCGCCGATCAAGTTCGGTTCGGCGAAGGCGCGGCCGTCTGTCTTTACGGCCTCCCAGACGTCGCGGCAGCGTTTGTCGGGATCGGCGGCGCCGGAGGGCGTAGCCCATCGCGTCAGCACGCCGCTAAAATCGTCGGCGTCTTTTTGCAGCGTTCCTTCGGTTTGCGTCTTGGCCATCTCGGCGGCGGCGTTGACGTCGTTGCGCGCGTCCTCGAACCGGCCGAGCCACATCGCCGCACGCGCGCGCCCGATCAGCGCCTCGCCGTCGCCCGGGCTGAGTTCGACCGCTTTGTTGCGGTCGCGCCAGAGGTCGTCGAAGCGGGCGAGCGGCAACTCCGAAAAGGCGCGTTCCGTGTACCCGTTTGCCTGGTCAGGCTGCTGCTTTACCTGGGCGTCGAGGTCTCTGATCGCCTCTTCGTAGCGGCCGAGCGCGCCCAGAGTGTAGCCGCGTTCATGCAGGTATTCGGGATGGTCCGGGTCGAGCCGCAGCGCCTCGTCGAGATCGGTGATGGCCGATTCGTAGAGCTGGCGGTCGTTTTTCAGATAAGCGCGGACGAACAGCCTCTGGGCGCGGGTCTTTGGATCCGCACTCTGGGCCAGGGACGCGTCGCAGTCCTCGATCTGCGCCTGGACCCCGATCTTGCACCGGGACGGGTCGGCCGCTGACGGCGCGGGGGCGTCCTGCGCCAGGGCTCGGCCAGCCCAGGCGCCGGCCAGAAGCGTCAGGATCAAAAGGCTTTTGGAAAACCGCGCCATAAGGCCAAGCTGCCACAACCTGGGCGACCCTGGCTATGACGTTCGCCTGTGGATGGGGGGCGCACGCAATGGCGCGAGTGACGGGACTCGAACCCGCGACCTCCGGCGTGACAGGCCGGCGCTCTAACCAACTGAGCTACACCCGCGTGCCAGGGCTTGGGGGCCCCGTGCGAGGCGCGTCACATAGGGGAGGGGGCCAAAGGGTGTCAAGCGGAGAAACGCCGCGGTCGAGGGCCCTCAGGGGCTTGGATTCCAAGGGGGCGGGAGCCGAGCGACCCGCGTTCCTATCTAGGGTTTGATAGGGGCGCCGGGGTGGTCTAAAAGCGCCCGAATCCGCCTTGGTTCCCGGCGGACGAGGCCCCGATGAACGCGTTCCTGCTCCAGTACCTGCCGATCGTGATCTTTTTCGCGATCGCGGCGGCCCTCGGCCTCGGCTTCATGCTGGCTGCCTGGGTGGTCGCCCCCGGCAAGCCCGACGCCGAGAAGAACTCCGCCTACGAGTGCGGCTTCAACGCCTTCGAGGACGCCCGGCTGAAGTTCGACGTCCGCTTCTACCTGGTCTCCATCCTGTTCATCATCTTCGACCTGGAAGTCGCCTTCCTGTTCCCGTGGGCGGTGTCGATGTTCGGCCTGCCGCACCCGCAGATGGAGTTCGCCTTCTGGTCGATGATGGCCTTCCTGGGCGTGCTGACCGTGGGCTTTGTCTACGAGTGGAGAAAAGGGGCCCTGGAATGGGAGTGAGCGTTCCCGCCGGGTCCGCGATGCGTTCGAGCGTCGAGGGTTACGACCCCAAGGTCCACGACCGCTTCTTCGAGCAGGTCTCGGCCGAGATCACCGACAAGGGTTTCCTGGTCGCCGCAGCCGACGACGTCATCACCTGGGCGCGCACCGGGTCGCTGATGTGGATGACCTTTGGCCTCGCCTGCTGTGCGGTCGAGATGATGCAGGCGTCGATGCCGCGTTACGATCTCGAGCGTTTCGGTTTCGCGCCGCGCGGCAGCCCGCGCCAGTCGGACGTGATGATCGTGGCCGGCACGCTGTGCAACAAGATGGCCCCGGCGCTGCGCAAGGTCTACGACCAGATGCCCGAGCCGCGCTACGTCATCTCGATGGGGTCGTGCGCCAACGGCGGGGGTTATTACCACTACAGTTACAGCGTCGTGCGCGGCTGCGACCGGGTCGTCCCGGTCGACGTCTATGTGCCCGGCTGTCCGCCGTCGGCGGAAGCGCTCGTCTACGGCGTGCTGCAGCTGCAGAAGAAAATCCGCCGCGAAGGCTCCATCATCCGCTGAGGATATCCAGGTGACTCAAGCGCTCGAAGACCTGGGCAAGGCGGTCCAGACTAGACTCAACGACAAGATCACGGGCGCGAATTACGCGTTCGGCGAACTGACCCTCGACGCCGATAGCGATGCGATCGTCGAGGTGCTGGGCACGCTGAAGAGCGCCTTCGAGTTTCAGCAACTGATCGACCTCTGCGCCGTCGACTACCCCGACCGGCCGCTGCGCTTCGACGTGGTCTATCACCTGCTGTCGATGACCAGGAACCTGCGTGTGCGCGTGAAGATCCAGACCGACGAGGACAAGCCGGTCCAGTCGGTCACCTCGGTCTATCCGTGCGCGGACTGGTTCGAGCGCGAAGCCTTCGACATGTGCGGCGTGTTGTTCTCCGGCCACCCGGACCTGCGCCGCATTCTCACCGACTACGGGTTCACCGGTCACCCGCTGCGCAAAGACTTCCCGATGACCGGCTATGTCGAGGTCCGTTACGACGAAGAACAGAAGCGGGTCGTCTATGAGCCCGTGAAGCTGACACAAGAGTTCCGTAGATTCGACTTCCTGTCCCCGTGGGAGGGGGCGGAGTATGCTCTCCCCGGCGACGAAAAGGCCGCGGGGAGTTAAGTCTATGTTGGAAAAGCTCAATCCGGTGCGTTCGGCCTCGGCGTTCTTCCTGATCGCCCTGTCCACCGCCTTCCTGTTCTCCATCGGCGTGCGCCTGACCGGGTGGTTCACCCGTGCGCCCGTCGTGCCGCCCCAGGACCTGACCACGCTCGGGCTTTCGATCATGGTCGCGGTGATCTGTCTGGTTGTGGGCGCCGGCCTGCGGCGGATGACGGCGTCGGAGTTGCAGAGCGCGCTGCTGGGCGCCTCTGCGGTGCTGCTGGCGACCCCGCTGGCGACCGACGTGATCAAGGGCGAGTTCACGATCTCCACCGCCATCGTGTCGGGCCTGGGGCTGTTGCTCTTGGCGCTCGGCATCCTGGTGGCGTTCGGCCGCCGCAACCGGCCTTTGGAGGACTGATGCGAATGCGTGCGCGAAAGGTGATCGATGGCGCCTGCTGACGACCTGGACGCCTCCGCCCGCGCGCGCGCGGATTTCGAGGACCGCAAGTTCACCATCAACTTCGGACCGCAGCATCCGGCGGCCCACGGCGTGCTGCGCCTGGTGCTGGAGCTCGACGGCGAGATCGTCGACCGCGTCGATCCGCACATCGGCCTGCTGCACCGCGGCACCGAAAAGCTGATGGAGGCGCGCACCTACCTCCAGAACATTCCGTACTTCGACCGCCTCGACTACGTGGCGCCGATGAACCAGGAGCACGCCTTCTGCCTGGCCATCGAGAAGCTGCTGGAAATCGAGGTCCCGATCCGCGGCTCCCTGATCCGCGTTTTGTACTGCGAGATCGGCCGCATCCTCTCACACCTGCTCAACGTCACCACTCAAGCGATGGACGTCGGCGCTCTGACCCCGCCACTGTGGGGCTTCGAAGAGCGCGAGAAGCTGATGGTGTTCTACGAACGCGCCTGCGGGGCGCGCCTGCACGCCAACTACTTCCGGCCCGGCGGCGTGCACCAGGACCTGACGCCGCAACTGATCGACGACATCGACGCCTGGTGCGATCACTTCCCGAAGGTCGTCAAGGACATCGAGAAGCTGGTCACCGAAAACCGCATCTTCAAACAGCGCAACGTCGACATCGGCGTGGTGAGCAAGCAGCAGGCCTTCGACTGGGGCTTCACCGGCGTCATGCTGCGCGGCTCGGGCGTGAAGTGGGACCTGCGCAAGTCGCAGCCTTATGAATGCTACGCCGATCTCGACTTCGACATCGCCATCGGCCTGAACGGCGACTGCTGGGACCGCTACCTGGTCCGCGTCGAAGAGATGATGCAGTCGGTCAAGATCATGAAGCAGTGCATCGCGCGTCTGAAAAAGACGCCCGGACCCGTGCTGCTGGACGACAACAAGATCACCCCGCCGCGTCGCGCGACGATGAAGCGTTCGATGGAAGCGATGATCCATCACTTCAAGCTTTACACCGAAGGCTTCCACGTCGGTCCCGGCGAAGCCTATGCCGCGGTCGAGGCGCCCAAGGGTGAGTTCGGCGTCTACCTCGTCGCCGACGGCACCAACCGTCCCTACCGCTGCAAGATCCGCGCGCCGGGCTTCCCGCACCTGCAGGCCATGGACTGGATGAACCGCGGCCATTTGCTCGCCGACGTCAGCGCCATCCTCGGCTCGCTGGACATCGTGTTCGGGGAGATCGACCGGTGATGTTCGCAACCGTTCAAAACCCTATTACTCCGCTCATCCCGGCGAATGCCGGGACCCAGATTCAAGCGCCGTCGCTTGCCGTCATCGCGCACAATAACATCAATGCGGAGCCTTATGATCTGGGTCCCGGCATTCGCCGGGATGAGCGGGAAGGAAAAAAGTAAGTGTCGATCCGCCGTCTCGCCCAGAAGCAGCCGACGTCGTTCGAGTTCTCCAAGGAGACGCTCGATCAGGCGAAATGGTGGCTGACCAAGTACCCGGACAATCGCAAGCAGTCGGCGATCATCCCGATCCTGTGGCTGATCCAGAAACAGGAAGGCTGGGTGTCCGAACCCGCCCTGCGCGCTGCCGCCGAGCTGTGCGCCATGCCGTTCGTGCGCGCCTACGAGGTCGCGACCTTCTACACCATGTTCCAGCTCGAGCCGGTGGGTAAGGTCCTGGTGCAGGTGTGCGGCACGACGCCGTGCGCGCTGCGCGGCGCCAACGACCTGATGAAGCTGTGTCAGGAGAAGATCGGCCCGCGCGACCACATGTCGAAGGACGGTTGGTACACCTGGCAGGAAGTCGAGTGCCTGGGCGCCTGCTGCAACGCGCCGATGGCCCAGATCAACGACTACTACTACGAGGACCTGACCGTCGAAACGCTCGGCCAGATCCTCGACGACTTCAAGGCGGGCAAGAGCCCGTGGCCGGGTTCCTACGTCGGACGCAAATCGTCGGAGCCGACGGGCGGCGCCCAGACGTTGACCGATCCCGCGCTCTATGACGGCTCGCTCGGCAAGCCGATCACGAAACTGCCGAACCTGCCGGAGCCCGCGTGATGGAGCGCGTGCGCGCATACATTGCAGCGCGGCCGTTGGTCGTCGCGGCCATCGGGCTGACCGTGTTCATGGCCGGAGGTTTGCTGTCGGTATATTTTCTGGACGACCGTTGGCGTCCGATTGCGAGCATTGTGCTGGCGGTCGGCGTTTTGGCGCCGCTCTTTTGGGTCTATCGCCAGAAACGGGGCGCGCTGGAAACGGTTGGCGCGAACGCGATGTCTGTTGGACAAAAACCGCCCGATCTCTCCACGCCCGAAGGCGCTGCGGCCTATCGCGCTGAGTTACGCGCCGCCGGTTTCTGGCCGCGTCAGATCGGCTACGGCCTGGTCATCGCGGCGGCGATCACCCTGATCTGGATGCGCTGGGGTCACGGCTCGCAGAGCAAGACCCTGTGTACCGCCGCCATGGCGGTGATGGCGGTGGGCTGGGTGCTTCTGATTACGGCGATCCTGATGCGCAGCCGCTACAACCGACGCCGGATGAGGGGCGAGTAGGAATATGCCAGGCATTCTCGCGGACAAGGATCGGATATTCCTCAACCTCTACGGCCTGCAGGATTGGCGGCTGGAGGCGGCGAAGCAGCGCGGCGCGTGGAACGCGACGATCGACATGCTGCGCCAGGATCGCGACTGGGTGATCGGCCAGATCAAGAACTCAGGCCTGCGCGGCCGCGGCGGCGCCGGCTTCGGCACCGGCCTGAAGTGGTCGTTCATGCCCAAGGTGTTGGGCGAACGTCCGCACTATCTCATCGTCAACGCCGACGAGTCGGAACCGGGCACCTGCAAGGACCGGGAGATTATGCGGCACGATCCGCACCTCCTGATCGAGGGTTGCCTGATCGCCAGCTACGCGATGCAGGCCAAGGCCTGCTACATTTATCTGCGCGGCGAGTACGTGAAGGAACGCGAGATCCTCGAGGCCGCGATCAAGGAGGCTTACGCCGCCAAGCTGATCGGCAAGGACAATGTCCACGGCTGGGACTTCGAGTGTTACGTCCACCATGGCGCGGGCGCCTACATCTGCGGTGAGGAAACCGCGCTGCTCGAAAGCCTCGAAGGCAAGAAGGGCCAGCCGCGTTTGAAGCCGCCCTTCCCCGCGGGCGCGGGCCTCTACGGCTGCCCCTCGACGGTGAACAACGTCGAGTCGATCGCGGTCGTCGGCACGATCCTGCGCCGCGGCGCCGACTGGTTCGCGGGCATCGGCCGCCAGAACAACACCGGCACCAAGCTGATGTGCATCTCCGGCCACGTCGAAAAGCCGTGCAACGTCGAAGAAGCCATGTCGATCCCGATGAAACAGCTGCTGGAAGAGCACTGCGGCGGGGTGCGCGGCGGCTGGGGCAATCTGAAGGCGGTCATCCCGGGCGGCTCATCGGTGCGCATGATCCCGGCGGAGGAAGCCGAAACCGCGCTGATGGATTTCGACAGTCTGCAGGCGCTGAAATCGGGCCTCGGCACCGCCGCGGTGATCGTGATGGACAAGTCCACCGACCTGGTGAAGGCCATCGCGCGCATCGCCTACTTCTACAAGCACGAGAGCTGTGGCCAGTGCACCCCTTGCCGCGAAGGCACCGGCTGGATGTGGCGGGTCATGGAGCGCATGGCCACCGGCGACGCCGATCCGAAAGAGATCGACACCCTGCTGGATGTCGCCAGCCAGGTCGAAGGCCACACCATCTGTGCGTTGGGCGACGCGGCGGCCTGGCCGATCCAGGGCCTGTTCCGTCACTTCCGTCCGGAAATCGAAGACCGCATCAACCAATACCGCTCGCGCAAAGGCAGCTTCGCCGGTGCGACGTTGGCGGCGGAGTGATGGGGATGTTCCGCCGCGCGCCGAAGCCGGAACCAACAGAAGATCCGATGGAGCCGTATGCGCTCTGGAGGGCTTTTGCAGCTTGCGTTGATGGGCGGGTGGGGTTGGTCGGCGACACGTCCACGCTTCCAGCAAAGCGAGAAGATATCGAAGTTGCGCTATTCTTATCTTTCAATGGAATACAGACGCGCGCCCAGTGCGAGTCTTTGAAGCGACTCATCGTCGATCTTGGCTCGTATGTCGAACTGTCTGATGAAGACCGGAAGAGCGTCTCGGCATTCAACACATTCAATGCGGCGTGCGAGAATGCGAATGAAAAGACGAAGGTTGCACTCCTGAAATTGATGGGACCGCCGATAGGTCGCTATGCCGACGTCCTTGCCCGGGTGTCTGCCTCAACGGACGAGATGATTTTCAAGGTCGAGGCATTTTCCACTCAGTTCAAGTTAGCGGAGCGCTTCGATGCCTAAAGCCAAGGTCAACGGTGTCGAGGTTGAGTTCGAACCGGGCATGACAGTGCTCCAGGTGGCGGAGCGGGCGGGGGAGGAGATTCCGCGCTTCTGCTATCACGAGCGGCTGTCGATCGCGGGCAACTGCCGCATGTGTCTGGTCGAGGTGAAGCCCGGGCCGCCGAAGCCGCAGGCCTCGTGCGCGCTGCCCGCCGCCGACAACCAGGAGATCTTCACCAACACGCCGATGGTCAAGAAGGCCCGCGAAGGGGTGATGGAGTTCCTGCTCATCAACCACCCGCTGGATTGCCCGATCTGCGACCAGGGCGGCGAGTGCGATCTGCAGGACCAGGCCATGGGCTATGGCCGCGACGGCTCGCGCTACGGCGAGAACAAGCGCGCGGTCGAAGAGAAGTACATGGGTCCCACGATCAAGACGATCATGACCCGCTGCATCCAGTGCACCCGCTGCGTCCGCTTCGTCGCGGAAGTCGCCGGCACGCCCGAGATCGGCATGATCGCGCGCGGCGAGGATGCCGAGATCACCACCTATCTCGAACACGCCCTGTCGTCGGAACTCAGCGGCAACGTGAACGACCTCTGCCCCGTGGGCGCGCTGACGCACCGGCCGTGGGCGTTCAACTATCGGCCATGGGAGCTTCGCCCCACCGAAACCATCGACGTCATGGACGCCATGGGCGCGGGCGTTCGCGCCGACGTGCGCGGCCCGGAAGTGATGCGCGTGCTGCCGCGCACCAACGAGGCGATCAACGAAGAGTGGCTGTCGGACAAGAGCCGCTATGCGGTTGATGGCCTGATGCGACAGCGTCTCGACAGGCCGATGCTGCGCACCGGCGGCAAGCTGGCGCCGGTCAGCTGGAACGACGCCTTTGCGGCCATCGAAGCCAAGCTGAAGGGCGCCGATCCCAAGCGCGTGGGCGTGATCGCCGGCGACCTGCAAGACGCGGAGTCGATGAAGGCCACGCTCGACCTGTTCCGCTCGCTGGGCGTTAGCAACACCGACTGTCGTGAGTCGGGCTCGGCCCTCGGCGGCGCGCGCGAATCCTACATCTTCAACACCTCTATCGCCGGCCTCGACCAGGTTGATGCGTTGCTGCTGGTCGGCTGCAACCCGCGCCTGGACGCGCCGGTGCTGAACGCGCGCATCCGCAAGAACTGGCTGAGCCGCGGCGTGAAGGTCGGCGTGATCGGCGAACGCGCCGAGCTGACCTATCCGTACGAATATCTGGGCGCCGGCGCCGGCACGCTGAAGACCGCGGGCCGCAGCGACTTCGCCAAGGTGCTGAAGGACGCCAAGAACCCCGCCATCATCGTGGGTCAGGGCGCGTTCGCTCGCGCCGATGGCGCAGCGGTCTTGAAGACCGTTGCGGGCCTCGCGGCCGAACTCGGTGTCGTGCGTCCAGACTGGAACGGCTTCAACGTGTTGCACACCGCCGCGGCGCGCGTGGGCGGCCTCGACCTCGGCTTCGTGCCCGGCGAAGGCGGGCTCGACACCGCGGGCATGATCGCCGCCGCCGAAAAGGGCGACCTCGACGTTCTGTTCCTGCTGGGCGCCGACGAGATCGACACCAGGCGGCTGGGCAAGGCGTTCGTCGTCTACCTCGGCACCCACGGCGATGTGGGCGCGAGCCGCGCCGATGTCATTTTGCCGGGCGCCGCCTACACGGAAAAGCCCGGCGTCTATGTGAACACCGAAGGCCGGGTGCAGATCGCCGAACGCGCGGTCTTCCCCAAGGGCGAAGCGAAGGAAGACTGGGCTATCCTGCGCGCGTTGTCGGAACGTCTGGGCAAGACGCTGCCCTACGACCACCTCGCCGACCTGCGCGCCAAGCTGATCGCCGACCATCCGAGCTTCGGCCAGGTCGACTATGTTCCGGCGCACGGTGCGCTCGATCTCGGCAAGATCGGCGGCGCGGGCGAGATGAGCGACGACGGCTTCGCTTCACCCGTGAAGGACTTCTACCTGACCAACCCCATCGCCCGGGCGAGCGTGACCATGGCCGAGTGTTCGGCCGCACGTTCCGGCTCGCGCGTCCTGGCTGCGGAGTAAGAGCGCGATGGATCCGACTTTCTGGAGTTCGCCGCTCGGCTGGTTCCTGATCCACCTGGGTCAGATTCTGCTCGTGGTGGTCGGCGTGCTCCTGTCGCTCGCCTTTCTGCTGCTGGCCGACCGCAAGATCTGGGCCGGCGTGCAGATGCGCAAAGGTCCCAATGTGGTCGGGCCGTTCGGCACGTTTCAGTTGTTCGCCGACGCGCTGAAGTTCGTCCTGAAGGAAATCGTCATCCCCGACGGGGCCGACAAGCTGATCTTCCTGGCCGCGCCGGTCTTCACCGTCACCCTGGGGCTGGCCGCCTGGGCGGCGCTGCCGCT
>DASXZP010000025.1:0-3994 GCA_036501825.1 Caulobacteraceae bacterium
CGACAACCTGATCCTCTACAGCCAGCCGCGTCCGATCGTGAACCTGAACAAGGCCGAGGGCTGGACGCCGGAGACCATTCTCGCGGAAGCCTTCCCGCAGATGCAGGACAAGTTCTTCCCGCTGATGCGCGCGCCGCTGCAGCCGCAACCGGCGGCGGAGACGGCCAAGGCCTGAAACGAACGGCGCACGGTCCAAAGGGCTGTGCGCCGAGTCACATGCGGAAACAAAACATGAATGCTTGGAAGTCTGGAAACTGCCGCGCCCAGGGACTAATATAGCCAGCCATATAGCTAGCTGTACCAGAGGCCCCTGCAATGCATACGGTTGGCGTCTTCGAAGCCAAGAACCGGCTTACCGCCTTGCTCAATGAGGTGGAGGATGGCGGCGAAGTGATCATCACACGTCGCGGCAAGCCGGTGGCTCGACTGGCGCCGCTCACCGGCGGCTTCAATCGCGCCAAGGCCCTGAAGGCGGCGCAAGGCCTGCGCGCGGCCAGCAAGGGTCTGACGCTGGGCGGACTGACGCTCAAGGCGCTGGTCAGCGAAGGCCGGCGGTGAGCTTCATCATCGACAATTCCGTCGCGCTGGCCTGGTGTTTCGAGGACGAGCAGACCGACGCAATCATGGCGCTGCTGGACCGCCTTACCGAGACCGGCGCCTCGGCGCCGCAACTCTGGCCGCTGGAGGCGCTCAACGGGCTTCTGACCGCCGAACGGCGTGGCCGGATCGACACAGCGGTCCGGCGCCGTCTCGCTGGATTCTTGCAGGCCCTGCCAATCATCATCGACGATGAAACGGCAAGCCAGGTTTGGAGTGCGACAGCGCAACTGGCCGAGCGGCACGAACTCACCGCCTATGACGCCGCCTATCTGGAACTCGCCTTGCGTCTTGGCCTGCCGTTGGCTACCAGCGACACCGCCCTGATCACGGCCGCGCAAGCGGCCGGCGTGTCGCTGCTGACCGCCACTGTATAAGACTGCAATCAAGACCCGCCTTGACATATAGACATATCGAGACCACGTTTCGGCGATGCCGGAGCGCACCACAGTCCGTCTTGCCGAGGACCTTCTCAACCGCGCCAAGCGCAAGGCGGCGGCGGAAGGACGCACACTGACATCGCTGATCGAGGAGGGGCTGCGCGCGGTCGTGGCCGAGAAGCGCGAGACCGCGAAGGCCGCCCGCGTCTTGCCCAGGGTCAGCAAAGCCCGCGGCGGGCTCGTCGTCGGCGTCGGTCTCGACAACCTGCAAGAGGCGGACGACATCGACTATGTGCGGCGGATGCAACGCCCCGAATGATCCTGCCGGACGTCAACGTCCTCATCCATGCCTTTCGGCAGGACATGCCGCGGCACGCGGTCTGCCGGTCCTGGCTCAAGGATGTCGTGACCGGCGACGCCAGGTTCGGACTGTCGCCGCTAGCGCTAAACGCCTTGGTCCGTATCACCACCAATCCACGCACTTTCGTGACGCCAAGCTCGATCGAGGAAGCCTTCGGCTTCTGCGACGATCTGCTTGGGCAGCCCCATTGTGAAGTCATTGAACCCGGCGAGCGGCATTGGGGCATCTTCCGCCGCCTTTGCCTTGAGACCGGAACTCGGGGGCCACCTGTGACTGATGCCTGGTTCGCCGCCCTGGCCATCGAGAGCGGCTGCGACTGGATCACCCTCGATCGCGATTTCGCCCGGTTTCCCGGGCTGAACTGGCGGCAACCAACCTGAGCCGCCAGCCAGGCTCCGCTACGAGCGGGGTCTTCAGCGGCGCGCTCAAGGCCCAGCCAACGCCGCCAGCGCTTCGCCGGAGAGCCGTCGGGTGATCCACTCGGACTTGGACGCAGCGCCCAGCGCGTCATAGAAATTGATCGCCAGTTCGTTCCAGTCGAGCACGGCCCACTCCAGCCGCGTCAGGCCCTCGTCGCGGCAACGTTGGGCCAGCCGGCGCAGCAGCGCCAAACCCGCGCCCTTCCCCCGCGCCTCGGGTCGCACGAACAGATCCTCCAGATAGATTCCGTGACGGCCTTCGAAGGTCGAGACGTTGTAGAACCAGAGCGCGAAGCCGACGGATGCGCCGTCCAACTCCGCGATGTCGCAAAAGGCGCGCGGCGAGGCGGCGAACAGTATCTCGGCGATGCCGGCCTCGGTGGCGTTCACCTCGTGAGAGAGCTTCTCGTACTCAGCCAGTTCGCCGATCAGGGCGAAGATCAGGGGGGCGTCGGACGGCGTGGCAGGTCGGATTGTCAGGGTCATGCCACGACCCTGCCCGAGCCGGACGACGCGTCAACCTCTTGAACCCTCGCCCCCGCGCTTTGCGGGCGAGACGGCAGGGTGAGGGGGTCTTTGCGGGTATGAACCGGGTAGATGGCTGACAGACTGGACCGGGTTGATGGTCGACAGGTCAGACTGCGTCGGAGGGAGGACCTTCGATGCCGTTCAAGGAAGTCTGTCGGATGGAACAGCGGGTTGGGATGCTGTCGGACTATGACACGGGGGTGTTCAGCGTAACGGCGCTTTGCGCACGCTACGGTGTCAGCCGCGACACCTTCTATCTTTGGGAAGGCCGACGGGCGAGCGGATCGGCGGCCTGGTTCAGCGACCGCTCGCATGCGCCGCATGGCTGTCCGCATCGCACGGCGGCTGAGCAGGCGCAGGCGATCGTGGCGCTGAGGCGTCGCTTTGAGCATTTTGGCCCGAAGAAGATCAGGGCTTGGCTGATGCGCGAGCATCCGGACGTGAGCTGGCCGGCGGCTTCGACCATGGGCGACATCCTGAAGCGGGCGGGGCTGGTTGAGCCGGTTCGCCGGCGGCGGCGCGCAATCGAGCAAGGCCGGACGGCCAGCGAAGTCCGGGCGGCCAACGAGGAGTGGTGTACGGACTTCAAGGGCTGGTTTCGCACCCGCGACGGAACCCGTTGTGATCCGCTGACGATCACCGACACCCACAGCCGCTACCTGATCGAGACCCGGATCGTCGACCAGACGGTGGACGCGGTCCGTCCCGTATTCGAGGCGGCTTTTCGCGCCAACGGCCTGCCGCTGGCGATCCGATCCGACAACGGCGGCCCGTTCGGCTCGACCGGGGCGGGCGGGCTGACCCGGCTGTCGGTCTGGTGGCTCAGGCTGGGCGTGCGCCCGCACTTCATTCGTCCGGCCTCGCCGCAGGAGAACGGTCGCCATGAACGCATGCACCGCACCCTCAAGCGCCAGACCGCCCGGCCGCCGGCCGACACCGCCGCCGAGCAGCAGGCGCGGTTCGACCAGTTTCGCCGCCACTACAATGAAGAGCGCCCGCATGAGGCGCTGGATCAGACCCCGCCGGCGCGCCATTGGTCGGCCTCGCCGCGATCCATGCCCGAACGCCTGGAACAGCCCTGGTACGACGCCGACCACCAGGTGCGGCGCGTGCGCACCGCCGGCGAGATCAAGTGGCGCGGCCAGCTGGTCTTCGTCGGCTCAGCCCTCGTCGACGAGCTGGTCGGCGTAGCGCCTTACGACGACGGTCTGCACATCGTCCGCTTCTGTGGCGTCGATCTCGGCGTCATCGATCACCGCCGCCGCTTCCTGCGCTTCGCTCCGCTCCGCCATCGGCTACGCGAAGCGCAGGAAGCGGCGGCTCAGCCCAAAGTGTCGACCGTCAACCCGGTCCAATCTGTCGACGATCATTCCGGTTGAACAGGCGGTTCAGCGGGCGGGTCGACGGGCCCTTCGCGCGGAAAGTGCCGCTCCCCTCACCCTGCCCTCTCCCCGCTTTGCGGGGCGAGGGTTCCAGAAATCAGGGCCAGCCATTCGTCCTCGGTCAGCACCTGCAGGCCGAGTTCGGCGGCGGTCTTCAGTTTCGAGCCCGCGCCGGGGCCGGCGACCACGATGTCGGTCTTCTTCGACACCGACGACGCCACCTTGGCGCCCAGGGCTTCGGCCTGGGCCTTGGCCTCGTCGCGGGTGAGGCGTTCCAGCGCGCCGGTGAACACCACCGTCTTGCCGGCCACCGCCGTGTCGGTCTTC
>DASXZP010000026.1:0-568729 GCA_036501825.1 Caulobacteraceae bacterium
GTAGAGCAGGGTGACCTGGCTCTTGGCGTCGGGCTCCAGTTCCGGGCGCTCGCCGGAATGGCGCGCTTCGGCGAGGCGCTTCAGGATGTTGTGCGAATACTGCAGCGTCGCGGGCATCAGCTCCGGCGTCTCGTCGGTGGCGAAGCCGAACATGATGCCCTGATCGCCGGCGCCTTCGTCCTTGCCCTCGGCAGCGTCGACGCCGACGGCGATGTCGGCGGACTGGGCGTGCAGCCAGCAATCGTACTCGGCGCGTTCCCAGTGGAAGCCGTCCTGGGCGTAGCCGATGTCCTTGACCGCGGCGCGGACCTTTTCCTCCAGGCTGTCGATGATGCCCTCGGGGCCGCGCACTTCGCCGGCCAGAACAATGCGGTTGGTGGTGACCAGGGTCTCGCAGGCGACCCGCGCCTCGGGCTCGGCCGCGAGGAAGGCGTCGACCACGGTGTCGGAGATGCGGTCGGCGACCTTGTCGGGGTGGCCCTCGGACACGCTCTCGCTGGTGAAGATGTAGGACGGACGGATCACGGGCTGTCTCCACGAGAGGCTGACGCCCAGAGGTGGCACACGACAGATAAACTTGCAAGTTAGGCTTTAATGTTTTAGGGTGGCCCCATGTCAAACGACGCCCGCCTAGAAGGCCTTGCCGTGGAGCTTTCCACCGCCATCGGCCAATTTCACCGCCGGGTGCGTGCCGCCGCCGCCGGGGAATCGGGCGAACTGAACCTGTCGCAAACCGCCACCATCGTCCGCCTCGATAAGAACGGGCGGATGACGACCTCGGACCTGGCGCGGGCGGAATCGATGAAGCCGCAATCCATGGGCGCCATTCTCGCCTCCCTCGAAGAGGAGGGCCTGGTCGAGCGCCGCCCCCATCCCACCGATGGCCGTCAGGTCGAGTTCAACCTGACGCCGAAGGGCGTCGAGGCGCGCCGCCGGCGCAGCGTCGCCAAACGCGAATGGCTGATGGCCGCGCTTTCGAAACTGACCCAAGCCGAACGCGAAGCGCTTCTCTCCGCCGTTGCGCTCATCAAGCGCATGGGTGACGGGTGAGCGGCGGCGCGACCGCGAGCCCGCGCCGCACCGGCGCCTTCCGTTCGCTGCGCAATCCCAATTACAGGCTTTGGATTTCCGGCGCGGTGGTGTCGGACACCGGGGCCTGGATTCAGCGCATCGCTCAGGACTGGCTGGTGCTGACGCAGTTGACGCATCACAGTGCGTCAGCCGTCGGCGTGGTCATGGCGCTCCAACTGCTGCCGGGCGTACTGCTGCTACCCCTGGCGGGGTTCGCGTCTGACCGGTTCGACCGGCGCAAGCTTTTGTTTTTGACCCAGGGCGGCTTGGGCTTTCTCGCGCTCGGCCTCGGACTGCTCACCGTGTTCGGCATGGTGCAGCTCTGGCACGTGTGGATCTTTGCCTTTTTATCGGGATGCGTTTCGTCCTTCGACGCGCCCGCGCGTCACACCTTTGCTGCCGAACTGGTGGGCGAAGAGGACCTGGCCAACGCGGTGTCGCTGAACTCTACCTCGTTCAATCTGGCGCGCCTCACGGGGCCGGCGGTCGCCGGCGTTCTGATCGGTGCGGTCGGCACGGGGCCGGCATTCCTGATCAACGCCGCGTCCTTCGGCGCCGTCCTGTGTTCACTGTTCTTCATCCGCGTGCACGCCCTGCACCGCCGGGCCAAGGCGCCGCCGGGCGGCTTTGGCGGGATCGCCGACGGTTTCCGCTATGTCTGGCGCCGGCCAGACCTGCGTGCGGTCCTCATCATGCTTTTTGTGTTCGGCGCCCTGGCGTTGAACCTGCCGATCTATATTTCGACCATGACGGTCACTGTCTTTCACGGCGGCGCCGATCACTACGGGCTGCTGACCTCGGTCATGGCCATCGGATCCATCGCCGGCGCGGTGCTGACGGCGCGCCTGCCGCGACCGGGCATGGTGCTGTTGATGTCGAGCGGCGCCCTCTTCGGTCTGGGCTTCGGGCTCGCGGCGCTGGCGCCCAACGCCTGGACCTTCGGCGCGACTTTGATGATCGCGGGCGCCGCGGCCGTGGCTTTCACCACCGCGTCCAGCAGCTTCATGCAGCTCGCCACCGAACCCGCCATGCGCGGGCGTGTGATCGGCATCCGCATCGCCGTCGCCACCCTTGGCGGGCCGATCGGCGCGCCGCTGGCCGGCTGGGTTGCCGACACGTTCGGGCCGCGTTGCGCGTGTTGGCTCGCAGCCGGTGCGGGCGTGATCACCGCTGCGGTGGGGCTGGTCTATCTAGTGCGCCAGCGCGGCCTGCGCCTGCGCGTAAGCGACGGCCGCGTGCATTTCAGCCTCGATGCGTCGAACGTGCACGGAGCGAGTGCGTGAGCGACAAAGGGATGGCTATTGGCCTCCGCAAGTCGATGGAGTCGCTCGAAGGGGGAATGGCGCACGGAACGTGCATCCTGGCCGCGAGCGATCCCGGTGCGCGCCTGCGACGCGGCGGCGCAGCCGTCCGGACCCGCCGGAACGCCTCTAAAATCGAGCAAAGAGCAACGATTTTAAACATTTGGGGGACGGATGACCCCGCGATCTGCGAGCATTTGAAAACCTAAACAAACGTCCATTTTTACAGATATATGAAAAGGGATTGTATCCCTATAAAAAATGCTTGCCTTCGCGTGGGTCCGAGATAATGCTCGGACCCTGAAGTCGCGCGCTCAGCGCTGAAGGCAGCACACGCATCGAGCGGATGGCGAAGACGCCGCCGCATCGATGGGAGGTTTCGAGGACCTCCGTACAGCCGCACTCAGCGTCCGGGCCGCACATCGAGGGGTTAGCGATCAACCGCGCGTCGTCGAGGCCGCGCGCCACGGAATTCGCCTTCGGAGTCCAAACCCGTACGGACCCGCCGGCGCAACGAAAAACAACAATACGGGGGAGAGAGCTATGCACCGGAATATCGCGCGTCTCGCGCTATCGACCACGTCTGCGCGCGCGCTTTCAGCCGGCGCGCTCGCTATCGGATTTGTCCTGATCGGCGCCTCCACCGCCGCTGCGGCGGATGATGCGGCGGCTCCGGCCGCGTCGGCCAACACGGTCCAGGAAGTCATCGTCACCGCGGAAAAACGCCCCGAGCCGCTGCAGAGGGTTCCGGTCGCAGTCCAGGTGGTGACCGGCGTCCAGCTGCAGGACAACAACGTCAACGCCCTGTCCGACCTGGCGCAGACGGTGCCGGACCTGCACATCGTCAACACCGGCAGCTATTCCAACTCGCTCAACATCCGCGGCATCGGCTCCGGCGCCGGCAATCCGGCCTTCGACCAGTCGGTCGCGATGTTCGTCGACGACATCTACTACGGCCGCGCCCACATGACCCAGGGCACCTTCCTGGACATGGACCGGATCGAGGTTCTGAAGGGTCCGCAGTCGACCTTCTTCGGCAACAACGCCATCGCCGGCGCGCTGAACATGGTCACGGCCAAGCCAGGCTGGAATTCCGACGGCTATGCGCGCGTGTTGTACGGTTCGTACGGCACCTATGCCGTTGAAGCGGCCGACAATATCCCGATCAACGACCAGTTCGCGGTCCGCATCGCGGGCATCGCCAACGGCGACTCCGGTTGGATTCGCAACGTCGATACCGGCGGTCTCGCGCCGATCGAGCACAACGAACAGGGCCGCATCACCTTCGCCTGGAAGCCGTCGCAGGATTTCGACGCCACCCTCAAGCTTGAGGCCGGCGAGGATAAAATCAGCGGCTCTGCCTCCGATACACCGTTCCAGTGGATCAACTGTCCCCCGCCCGCGCCCTTGGCGACAAAGGGCATCAACAATTTCTGTCCCTTCGCCATCGCGCGCCACGTGCCGATGGGCTTCGGCAACAACAACAACTCCGGCCTGTCCGACCAATACGCCGACCTGAAGACCGACGACGTCGTCCTCAACATGAACTGGCATCTGGCCGGCGGCCTTACCCTGACTTCGGTCACCGGCTACGCCGGCTACGACTTCACCTCGCACGAGGACAACGCCAGCGCGGGCACCCCCGTGCTTTCGACCAACTCCTTCATGCCGGACAAGTACGACCAGTTCAGCGAAGAAGTTCGCCTCACTTCGCCCACCGATCAGCCGATCGAATATATGATCGGCGCCTACTATCAGTACGACAAGATCCACGAGCTGATTAACGGCAACGCCGCCTATGTGGAATCTAGCTTCCCGACCTATGCGGCCCTGGGTCTGATCAGCCACGCCGACCTTCTGGCGCTGCAGGCGGCGCAGACGTTCGGCTACGACGTGGGCTACGATCAGAAGGAAAACGTCGAGTCGGTGTTCGGCTCGCTGGGCTGGAACATCACCGACAAGCTGAAACTCAACATCGGCCTGCGCGGCACCTCCGACCAAAAGAGCTTCGTCGGCACGATCGCCTACGGCGCGGAAGCCGGCACCTACGGCGGCCTGATCCCCTTTGCCGCCGGGCTGCAGCACGACTTGGCCTTCATCCTCGGCCCTCCCGGCGCCTACCCCTATTCGCGCACCGACAAGGCGCTGATGGGCAATGTCGGGGTGCAGTACCAGATTGATCCGCAGGCGATGCTCTACGCGACCGTGTCGCGCGGCTTCAAGGCGGGCGGCTTCAACGCCATTTCGCCGAGCCCAATCGGCGGCCTGATCGAGCCGACCTACAGTCCCGAATACGTCGACTCCTATGAAGTCGGCGTGAAGAGCAAGTGGTTCGACAACCGCGTCCTGATCAACTTCGACCTGTTCCGCGAAAACTACGCAGACCTGCAGGTGAACGCCCTCGTCCAGTTGCCAGTCAACTCGACCATCGCGGTGACCAACGCGGCGTCGTCGGTCTCGCAGGGCGCCGAACTCCAGACCCAGTGGGTTCTCGGCGATCACTTCGACCTGAAAGCCAACATCACCTATCTCGACGCCCACTACGACAGCTATCTGAACGCGTCGCCGACCTATCTGGAAAAGCAGAACCACGTCACGCACCAGAACCTGTCGGGCCGTCCTTTGGATTTCGCGCCGAAGTGGAGCGGATCGGTGACCGCTGAGTATCATACCGAGCTGCCGGGCGAGTACCGGCTGTCGGCTGAGCTCACGCCGTTCTACCAGAGCAGCTATTACAACAGCGCCGGCACCGACGATCCGAACTTCGTTATCCCGGGCAAGACCCGCCTGGACGGCCGGATCACGCTCGACTCGCCGGGCCGCCGCTGGGCGGTGGACCTGATCGGAAACAACATCACCAACGCGGTGATCCCGGTCTCCTACGGCACCAACAATACGCTGGGCGGCAAGGAGGAGCCGGTCAACGTGTCCCTGCAATTGCGTTTCAAGTGGTAACTTCCTGACGACTGCGTCCCCCGGCCGCGCCGCAAGCAAGGCCGGGGGACGAATTTTCGGCTATAGTCGGAACAGGAGCAGGGAGCAGACAGTGAACGCGCAGAGAGGGGTCGTCTCGGCCCTCTGGTTTCTCTTCCTCGTCAATTATCTCGATCGTGTGGCGCTGAGCTTCGCCGGACCCTCGATCATGAAGTCCCTGCACATGACGCCGACCGATTTCGGCGTGGTCCTGGGTTCCTTCGGCATCGGTTATCTCCTGGCGCAGCTTCCCGGCGGCTTGCTGGCAGATCGGATCGGCGCGCGCGCCATGCTGGTGATCAGCCCGCTGCTGTGGGCGGTGTTCACCGGCCTGACAGGCCTGGCCACGACAATCGCTGTATTTGTGGCGGTGCGCATCTGCTTCGGCTTTTCCGAAGGCCTGTCCAACACCTCGGCTTACAAGGTCGTCGGCGAACATTTTGCGCCGAAGGGGCGGGCCCGTGCGGTCGCCCTCAACAACACCGCCATCCCGCTCGCGCCCCTGTTCGCCGGTATCCTGGTCGGTAAGCTGGTGGGCGCCTACGGCTGGCAGATGATGTTCTTCCTCATGACCATTCCAGCGGTCTTGGCAGCGCTCGTCACCTTCTCGTTGATCCCAGGCAAGCCGACCTATGTGGCGAAGCCCGGGGAACTGCCAGCCGGCGAAAACGCCACGCTCGGCCAGCTGTTCGCGATGCCGAGCCTGCGCATCCTGTGTCTTGCCTGTTTCGCCTGGAACATCCCGTACTGGGGCTTTCTCGGCTGGATGCCGAGCTATCTCGCGCTTGCGCGGCACATCGACCTGAAGTCGGTCGGCATGCTCGCGGCGGTTCCCTATCTCTTTGCCTTCCTCGGGATGGTGATCGTCGGCTGGCTCGGCAGCACGGTGCTGCACCGCCGGTGCTCGGAACTGATCGCGATCTGTTTCCTGGGCGGAGCGGGAGGCCTCTACTTCGCCTTCCAGGCCGAGACCCTGACCTATTGTCTGGTCGGTCTATCGATCACGGCTTTCTTCCTGTTCGCGACCCTTGGACCGGTCGGCAAGACCGCGCTGGACCTGGCGCCTGAGCGCCGGCGCGCCGCATTTGTCGGAATTTACAACAGCGTCGGCCAGGTCGGCAGCATCGTGGCGCCGCCGATCATCGGCTTTCTGGTCACCAAGACCGGGACCTTCGCCACCGGCATCGGTTTCATGATCGGCGCCAGCATCGTCGCCGCGCTTTGTTTCATTGCGCTGGCGAAATATACCCGGCAGGCGACCGCGCCAATAGCCGCGCCGCTCGTGGCCTGAGCGGCAGCCGATCGTGGGCGCCTTCAAGGACAGGATTTCGCTGGTGATCGGCGGCGCCGGCGGCATGGGCCTGGCAGCATCCAAAGCGCTCGCCGACAAGGGTGCGACCGTGGTGGTGGCGGATCTCGACGCGCACGCCGCCAAGCGCGCCGCCCAGCAGATCGCCGACGCCGGAGGCGACGCGCGGTCCTATCAGGTGGACGTCGCGTCCACCGCGGCTTTGCGCGACTTGTTCGGTTACATCGAGACGACCTGGGGTCGCCTTAACGTACTGTTCAACAATGTGGGCTCGCGCTGCGCCAGCGGTTTCGACGTCGGTGAAGACGACTTCGACGCGGCGATGGCCATCAACGTGAAGTCCCACTTCTTCGCGCTGAACCTTGCTGCGCCCCTGCTGCGCCGGGGCGCGCCGCACGCGTCGGCGGTGGTGATGGCGTCTGGGGCGGCGCTGAAGTATTTCGGCCGCAGCCCTCTCTATTCCATCAGCAAGGCGGCGGCGGTGATGACCGCAAAGGCGTTTGCCCAGCACCTGGGTCCCGACGGCGTGCGGGTGAACGTGCTATGCCCAGGCGCGGTGGACACCGCCTTTCCGCTGCAGGGCGTCGACCCGGGCGCCCATGACGCGGTAATCGAGCGTCTGTCGCAACAAATCCCGCTCCGCCGCATCGCCAAGCCGGAAGACGTGGGAAATCTGGTCGTCTTCCTCGCGTCGGACGAGGCGTCGTACCTGACCGGGCTGACCATCCCCGTGGACGGCGGGTTGCTAGGATGAGCGTAGCCGCGCACGACAAGGCGGCTTTGCCCGGATGTCTGCCGCCGCGGCCGGCGCAACCGCCCGCCTCGTTCGAAGTTCCGCGCGGCGCCTGGGACACGCATGCCCACGTCATCGGCGGTGGACCCGACGCGCCTTTCGTCGCGCAGCGCAGCTATACGCCGCCGCCGGCGAGCGTGGACGCCTATGTCTCCATGCTGGACGCGGCTGGCGTCGACTTCGGCGTGCTGGTTCAGATCAGCGTGCACGGCGCCGACAACCGCCTGATCGCCGACGGCCTGCGGTCCTATCCGCAACGGTTGCGCGGGGTGATCTCCATCGATGGCGGCGAAGACGATGCGGAGCTCGAGGCGCTGCGCGACCTCGGCGTCTGCGGCATCCGTCTAAACGAGCACTTCGCCGGCGGCGCGGGCGCGGACCATCTGGAGCGTCTGGCCGACCGCTGCCGTCCGCTGGGCTGGCACGTGGACCTAGGCGTCAGCGCCGCACGCCTGCGCGAGCTCGCGCCGAGGCTGGCGCGCCTGGACCTGCCCGTAGTGATCGACCATATGGGCGCGCCGTCTCCCGCGTCGGGCGTGGACCATGCCGACTTCGCCGCAGCGATCGAGCTCGCAAACTTGGATCATTGCTGGATCAAGCTGTCCGGCGCCTATCGTTTCAGCGAGGCGGGTGCGCCCTACGACGATCTTACCCCCTTCGTCGGCGCCTTGATCGCCGCAGCGCCCAAGCGCACGATCTGGGCGGCGGACTGGCCCAATGTTGCGCTCAGTGATCCGGCGCGGATGCCGCAGACGGGCGCGCAGCTCGATGCGCTGGCGCGTCAGATCGGCGACGCAAACCAGCTTCACGCCGTCCTGGTCGACAACCCGCTTGCGCTGTTCGGCCGGCCCGGCACGTCTGTGCGCCTCCCCGCGCACGGCTGACGAGAGGATTTGATCATGAAGGTCGTTCACCTCGATGAGGTCCCCCACACGGCAAGCCCTCGCGCCCGCGGCGGAACAGGCCATTCGTCCCAGGTGATGTTCGACAGCGACGTCCTGGACCGCGACCCCGGCGCGCGCGACAACTTCTTCGCCCAGCTCAGTCACGTCGCTGAAGGCGAGTTCAGCGCGCCGCGCCACCGTCACGACTTCGAGCAATTCCGCTTCATGCTGGAGGGCGAAGCGCGCTTTCGCGAGGGCAAGATGGTGAGCGGCGTGCTGGGCTATTTTCCCGAAGGCGCGTACTACGGGCCGCAAGACAGGACGCACGGCTCGGTGCTGATCGTCCAGTTCGGCGGCGCCAGCGGCAATGGCTTCGTCGACCGAAAGGTCATGAAGGTCGCCATGGCGGAGATGAAAGCGTTGAACACGGGCGTGTTCGAAGACGGCCTCTACCGGCGCAATCCAGGGGTCGGGGGCAAGCCGGTCCAGGACGGCAACGAGGCGATCTTCGAATACATCCGCAAGCGGCCGGTCGCCTACCCGAAGCCGCAGTATCTTTGTCCAATTATGATCGACAGCAGCGCGATCGCCGCATTTCCGGTCGAAGGATTGGAGGGCGTCGAGGAGCGCCACCTGGGGACTTTCTCCAGCACGCGCATCCGCGCCGCGCGTTACAAACTGGAGCCCAAAGCGTCGCTGCCGGTGCATGAGCGCGGCATCTACTGGGTGCTCAGCGGCTCAGGCGCGATCGACGGCGCACCGTACCGGCGGCTGACCGCCCTCTATCTTGAGCAGGGCGAACAGGCCGCGTTCAAAGCGGCGGAGGCGAGCGACATCCTCTACCTCGGCCTGCCGCGCCTGGAGCTGATCCGCACGCAGGAAGCGGAACTACCAGAGAAAGCCGCGGCAGCACCGCAGAACGGAAGTCCGCTCGATGAAGCCAGCGCTACGGCAGGTTAGCGACGGTATCGTCGTCATTCGGACTGCCTCAGATCGTTCCCCCCGAACCAGGAGTTCTCTAGTCTACCCCGATGGTCGGAGGGTCGGACTCGAACCCGCGGGCATTTCGCCAGAGGCCGGGCTAGCGCTTGGTCCGTACTAGCTCAGTACACTTTCAGAGTAGCGTACTGAGAAACGCTTCTGGCTTTCAGGAGGGGCTGGGCGAGATCCCACCTGCTTCGGCGATGAGCCTCAACGCTTCAGGTGGCTGTCGAAAGCGGTCAGCAAGGCGCTCGCGGTGCCGACGCCCTTCACATGGAGTCCAATCTCGTCCAGCCGGTTATCGACCGTGCCGGACTGAGAGCCCCAATTGAAGCTGGTAATAACCACGTCGTCGTTGTCCCATGCCAGGAACTTTGCGTGAACCATGGGATCACGAACTCTACGAAGTGCGACCAGCCCCTCTAGTCGCTCGTTCAGGCTCTTGAGGTCGCTCTTCGCCACGGGGTCCTTGCGGCGCGAGTAGTAGACCCGCACGTCGTGCGCGCTTTGCGCCGCCATCTGCGCAGGGGTGAAAAGACCCGGCAACATAAGAGCCCCTAACGTGTTGGTAGCGCAAACGAAACGTTGAGAGGCCGTGTGCGCCGCACGTCGCAGCAGCGGCCCGTGGTCATCGGCAAACACCACGCTCATCTCGACTGGCTTGCCGATGGATCTCTGGTCATCACGCAAGAGCGGGTTTCTCGAACGCCGCAGGTCCGTCGCCATGAATTGCAAAATCTCCCTCGAACGGCGGGATGTCGAGATGCTCGCTACGAGCGAGCTTAGAAGATCCAGGCCCATGGCCGCTGCGTTGCGCTCCCGCAACTCGAGCGATGCTTCGATGGACATTATCGGAGAAGTGAACCAGTTGCATGAGCCCAGCACTACAGCCGCGCCTCCACGGCCATCGTCGGCCGCAAGAATCTTGGCATGACTGTGCACGGTATCGCGGTGGACAATCACGAAGCCGCGCGTGGCGCCCCCGAGGCGCTCTTCGAGTTCTTGCATGGCGACGGCGTGGTCGCTGACGTCCGTCGATGTACCAAAGAACAGGTGGCAGCGCACATGGGAGGCAACTGCCTTTCGCAACGCCGCCCATATCCGCTCTTTCCGCTCCTTACCGACCTCCTTACGTCTGTCGACAACAAAGGTGGAGAGCACGAAAACGTCCGACTTCGCCGCTCCCACGATACGCTCGAACAATTCTAAATGCGCGTCTCCACCTACTATAATCTGCTCAGGCGCGAGAGTTGTGTGTATTGATGGCGGTCGAGTTGGTTTCGGTTTGGCGACTTTCGGGGGGATACCGGTCTTGACGGCGGCGTTGAGCGCGCGGACCAACTCCGCGCTTGCGCCTTCAGGGAATACATTCTTCTTTACGTCCCCATATTCGAGCGCTAGGTACTTGCGATCTATGGCCGAAGTCACAGGCTTTGCGCCCCGGAACCATTCGCCGCGCCGTAGCATAGAGGCTGTCAGCTGAGCGACCCGCTCCGCCATCGTCTCATCCGTCTCGGGTGGATCGTCGGGTGGGAACGTGACAACCATATCCTGTGATGTAGGCTTGGTGAGCGGTACGAGATCAACGTTCTTTTTCCGAAGAACAGACTGACCGACTTTTTCGAAGACCAGGCTCACGTGAATCTCTCGATCTTCGGTGCGCTCTGGAAGGGGGTCACCCGCCCGAACGAGCTCGCGGCCCGACTTGCTCGTCGCGAGAACCGGTGTCGGAGAGGGGCGGACCTCGATCAGTCCGAATTGCATCAAACGCGCAATGGCGGCGCTGGAAACCTGCTTTGGAATGCTCAGCGATTTTGCCGTCTGCTCGATCGTCCCCGGCGTCCGATCCAGCACCAGGAGGATCATTTCTTCGACGGGGCTCCAGCCCCAAACGCGCTGAATGATTGCGCGAACGCGATAGTGCCAGGCCGGTATGTAAATCTTCACAGTAGCAAATCCCCGCGCGGATCGACCCTGACGATGGCGGCGCCTCTGACCGTGCCCTCGGGCGCGGGGTTCGCCAATGTCTCGATCTCTCGCCGCATCGTTCGAAGGAACTCAAACTGTGGATTGATCCGCTGCGGATCGATGCCGTCCACGGCCTCCTGGATAAATTGGAGGCTGGTGCAGAGGATGAGTTTTTGTTTGGCTCGGCTCAAGAGCACATTCATGCGTTGGCGGTTCCGAACGAATCCGAGAGCGCGATTGCCGACCATCGTGTTGTTTCTGACCAAGCCCGCGACGATAACGTCTGCTTCGCTTCCCTGGAAACTGTCGCTGGTGTAGACAAATCTTCCATCTTGCCGCGGACTCTGGAAGCCATTGAAGGTGCCGGAGTCGGTATCGATCTCAGCCGCCAAAAGCTGCTCAAGGAGTTTCACTTGAGCGAGGTAGGGTGAAAGGATGGCGAGTGTGACGGGCGCGTCCTCACCCTTCCGAGGGCGCACGTATTTCAGCGCGGCTATCAGCGCGGCGGCTTCGGTCCTATTTTTGTAGGATGAGCCTTGACGCTGCTCAAACATTCGGCGTTTGACAGTGCTCAGTGCCGGTAAGTCGAGAATGACAACTGGCGTCGTCGGAAAGGCGCCGTGAACCTCGATCGTAGGCTCACGATTGATCACGCGATCGGTCGGATCAAGGTCGCCATTGTAAAAAGTCTTCGAAACGAGCTGGCTGATTGCCGGATGCATGCGGCTCTGTTCACGGAGTGTTTTGACAATCGAACTTGGCCGGCCGTTTGCCTTTTGACGTTCGTTCTCGCGATTTGCGATCGACCCAAAGGCTTCTTCAAGCCGGGACGCTGTCGCCAAGACGTCTTCAAACAGACCCGGATCGGATTCAATGCGCTCAACGGTTTCGTTCACCGCCTCGGGAAGATCCGAAATCCTCGCTAACTGCGTTCGTGCACCTTCCAGAAGTATCGCGGCCATGTCGCCCGTGTAGAATTTCTGGCGATTTTCTATGTCAAATGGCATGAGTTGATTGTGGTCGCCGATCATGAGCCGCCGGTTGCCTAGCAGCAGTGGGCCGATAAGCTCGGCTCCGTTTGCCCGGGCGGCTTCCTCAATAATGACCCAGTCGAATTGTTCACCGTCCGCAATCATTTCCTCGATCACGTAGGACGATGTTGTGGCGAGCGTGATGTCGGCAGAACGCAAAAGGAGGTAGTCTGTGTCGCGCAAGATTCGGTCGGCGATGGCCTGCTCCTCTTCGCCCGCCGGATTAAGACCTTGCCGGATCTGAAAGATCTGCCCGCTCATAATGGGGTCCGCGCTGACTTCCGGATTAGCTGCAGATTGCAACAGATCAACGGAAGCCTCGCGCAACGCGCTCGCGTCTTCGCTGACGTTAGTGCGATCAACGCGCACCACAATCGAGTCGGGTGAAAGTGTTTTCCCGAGTTCTTGCTCGACCTGAGCGAGAGTTTCGTGGTTCTGCGCAGAAATTAGGATGCGTGCATCGGGCGTTCCGGCGAGAATGCTGCGCGCCAGATGCGAGATCAGATAGGTCTTGCCGACGCCGGGCGGTCCCACCACAAGGTTGATTGGCTGTCCTGAAGCTATTGCTTCCCAGGCCTTCTTTTTGGTGGGGTCCATATCCTCCGGGGGCAGTCCCGGCGCGGCGATGTCGCGTAGGGTATCGTCAAATGCTACTCGCGCCGGATCATCGAGTGCCCCCAAGAGCTCGACATTGCCACGCGCCGCTAGAATATTTCGAAGCCTTCTGCGGGTGGCGGTTTCGAATCCC
Organism: Caulobacteraceae bacterium; assembly: GCA_036501825.1. Taxonomy (GTDB): domain Bacteria; phylum Pseudomonadota; class Alphaproteobacteria; order Caulobacterales; family Caulobacteraceae; genus JAFECT01. The sequence goes on from DASXZP010000026.1 coordinate 13,060, forward strand.
CGATCTCGTCGCGGGCGCAAATAGTACGTTCCCGGTATGATCGGTTCGCCAGCGGAAAAGGTAAATATATTTTGTCGCAGTGCATCCCCGTCTCCCAGGTAGCGAAGCTCGGGCTGGTGCTCTTCGTCGGCCAGATGGTCAGTTCGGGTGATTGTCCACTGCGTCTTGCCGTCGTCGCGCTGAAGCTCGTGCTTCATCGCTTCCGCGGTCGAGCGAAGGCCCAAGTCGCCGCGCCTTGCGTCCCTGTGGCTTTCGACCCGCGGCAACAGCAACACCTCATCTCCCTCCGCGGCCAACTCCACATCGACGGGATACAAGCGGAATTGTTCTCTCAGCCAAGTGAAAGCTTCGAGGACGACGAGCGCGCGCCAAGAGGTGACGTCCTCGCCAGCGTTCGAGCCTTGCCCGGCGCGATTCACGTCGGCCCATCGCATGGCGCCGGGGCCTATGTTGCGCACACGAGTATCGGCCTCTTGGCGGTTGCGGCATAGGCGGACCGGCCGGCTGAGTTCGAAGGCATCGAGAATCGGGTCGTTTGGCCTTCTCTTCGTGGCTTTGTCGAGCTTACCGATACGGTCTGTGGCGAGGCTGATGTGGTAGACGGCCAAATCGGTAACGATCTCGAAGCCGCCGCCGTACCTCGGTTGAATCCGCGCGTCTGCATCGCGCAAGTTGCTCTCTACGAACTTCAATATGGCATCAGCGTCATCGGCTGTGATCGACGCGGACGTGAGCGCCGGCAAGTCACTTCGCATGGCTCGCGAGGCCGGGAAGAGGAGGAGTTCGCCATCGGAACTTGACCCCAATCGGTCGAGCTCCTCGACGACTTCCGTCAATTCGCGTTGAACAATTGCCCCATTGAAGAGCTGGAATTTTGGAGGGTTGATAAGCCGGTCGAGCATGCGCCGTTCGATCGAATGAAGCGATGGGCCGGCTTCGTCTGTAACGCCGAGAATCGTAGAGGCCGTTTGGCCGAGGTCGATCCAGTCTTGCTGAAACGATATGGCGCTCGCAGGCCTCAGCGCATGGTCCGAATCGGCGAGGTCGCCGTCTTCAATATGCAAGGACGTCTCATAGCCTCCCAGCCGGTAGTCAATATTGCCCTCGCCGTGAGAAAACATGCAGTTTGCGCTGACCGCGCCGTGAATGATTCCGGCGTTGTGACAAATCGCCAAGGCGTCGGCGACGCGCTTGAGATTGCGCCAGAAAATCTTCCGACCGGCAGGCGAAAGAAAGTCGTCTTGCCGTGCGCGTATAGTTTGCCTCGACCCTGCGACTGGAGTTCCCGGGTCGAGCATGACGATCGCTAATTCTTCGTCGTCCTCAGCGATTTCGCGCACTTCAGCCAGCAAATCGCTCGCATGCCTTGATGAGAGCACGCGCCGAATTCTTCGGACGCTACGTGCGACGAGGCGTCTTAAGTCGTCGTCGAGCGCCGTTCCTGATTTCTTAAACAGTCGTAGAAGGTATCGTTCTCCGTCCGCCGTCCCGACAGCTGGACGTAAATGTGACTGCCACACGCCGGCCGCTCCAGGGTAGGCGACTTCGGCAAAGTCAAAGCGATCGTCGAGCGAACGTTTTTGTGTCTTTGACTTGCGCGCCATTGTTGCTTAGTCCTGGAGGTGTCCGGTGATTTCCAGCGATCTTCAAATGGGGCATGCGATCGTCATCGCGCGACTTGTCCTCACACATTTTACGGATCGTAAGGCGGAAACCCCGTGGACTTGGTCGCACCGCCTGTGCCGCCGTTCGCACTAGTCCCAGTCACCTTTGCGGAGCTTTCGACACTCCATGACTCTGTTCTCTCGGCCTCGAGAGGTTTCACGTTCGGGGCCAGAGCGCGCACGTCGCGCACAACGTCAGAGAACATCGACGGCGGAGTGGTAGACCAGCGCGGCTGGCTGTTAGGGCGAGTAGCTGCGAACTGCGGGGTCACCGAGGACTTTCCAACGCCCCTGAGCCCGCGAACGAAGACCTGCCGGCCCTGCGCCGAAAGCGCTCGGGCGGTCTCTCGGAGGACGCCGCCTCTACCTGTTAGGTGAGAAGGATTGTCAATCGCTTTTGAGGGAGAGAGCGCCTTATTGAGGGTTTTCATCCATAGCCGCCGACTCGAGGAAAATCGAACGAAGCTATCGGATCGCTTCTCCAACAACAAGAATGTTGTTCCCTTTTTGTTCGAGCGCGGGTTGGGTAGTGGGGCACTTTGAATTTGCCCCGTCTTGACCCGCCTATCGCCGGCCATGATCGCGAGCCATATGCACATGCGCCGGTTCACGCGCTTGACCAATGCATTCTCGAAGAAGCTGGACGCGCACGCCAACGCGGTCGCGCTTCACTTCGCCTATTACAATTTCGTGCGGGTTCATAAGACCCTTCGCATGAGCCCGGCTATGGCCACTGGCGTCACCGACAAGCTGTGGGACGTGTCGGACCTGGTTGCCCTGGTCGAGGCCGCCGAGACGGGTCCGAAGAAGCGCGGGCCGTATAAGAAGCGGGCCGCCTAAGGCCCGAACGGGTTTTTCTTCAACGGGGCGCCGAACATGGGGCCCAATAAAGCGTTCGGCTGGGATGCGCCGCCGAGTCCAGCAAGAGCATTCTGAGAGGCCCAACTTGCTGCGGGAACGTTGCTGCGGGGGTAATTAAGCCAATCCCAGATCCATTTCGGCAGCCACCCCTGCATATCGGAAAGGTCTACCTTCACGACTAGGACTTGCTGATCCGCCGTAATGCCAAACCTTATGGCGTCATAAATTTGCTGGCCTGACTTGTCGGACCAAATGATCCAGGCGCCGGCTCCATATCGCACCCAATCAGCGCAAATCGATTTGACATACGGTTCGAGGACCTTGGGGTCAGGTGGCCCGACCGCGATCACTCCGATATGCCAATATCGATAGGTCACTTAGAGGCCCCCTCAACATGACCCTCTATGGCTCTCGTCGGATTGGTCGTTAACTCGGCTGCGGGTCGGTATGGCAAGTCTTTGGCGCCAGAATCGATCGCCAAGTAAGCGACCAAATCAGCCCCCTCCAGCTGAGCGGGGCCTGGGTGCTTGTGGGCAAAACGGAACGCCCAGAATAGGTAGGCCACAACCATGACAACCGTGATCCCCGCCAGTCCAAGCAGGGGCCACGTTCCGGGAAGGCGCGCAGCTATGACGCCCAACACGATCAGCCCAAGGGCAGCGACATATCCAGTCTTACCCACTACGCCGCTCCCCAAGCGCACGCGCTGGAGGGTTTCGGGATTGATCCCGACCTTGGCGAAAAGAGCGTCTCGGATTTCGTGACCCACGGTACGGACAAGGTAGCTCCCCCGCCACCCGAACGCGAATCTGATCGATAATTTTCAAAGTGCCCCACTACCCGGGGGTTGCCGCATCGGCGAGCAGGCCCGTCAGATTGCCAGCGTGGCGGTTTGATCGTTTGCGACCTCACGGAGTCGCGGATTAGGCCTTGTGTCCAGCGCTAACCTTGTCGTTTCGGTGTGGGCGGAGCTGGCTCACCTAGACGGAAGCGGAGCTAGAGGCACCCGTCCTGCTCCAGCAGACTGTCCGGATGCAGTCGGGATCACGAGGCCATTGACGCGGTCGTTCGGCTTGCTCGCGACGGCAAACCGATCTTGAGGTGCGCCAAGCGAATCTCTACGCCTGTGACAGCGTGGAGGTGGAGGGCGGTCTCACGAGACGAGTCCAGGCCTGAACCTGCAACTGGCCGAAACAGCCCGACAGGGATCGACAGGCTTTGTTCGGTACGCCAAGGCACCATGCGGCTGAGTCGGCGCGGTCGTTAGCTCTAATGTGCCATAACTATTTGATTCGGTGTAGAAAAGCTGAATGTGAGGTGTCGATGGGTGCGCGTCCCCGCACCCAAGACAACAAGCCCGCCCGGCTCCCGCCGGCGGGCTTTTTTGTTTGTGGGTTCCGACCCGGGCAAACACGCCTGGACAACGGCTAGGGTCAGTTGTCCACTCTGCTCAGGCATGAAACTCAACCAATTCAAGACGGTCTTAAGGCGTTCGCGCACCGGGATAATCACTGGAATCGCTGGGGCGGGACTTATTGCGTGTCTGGGGCTTGCAGTCTTCTGGCTGGGACACTCGGCCGAGTGGGCAGCCTGGGCTCAAGCTTTTGGCACGGTGGCGGCGGTCGTCGCGGCGGGGCGCATCGCACGTCGCCAGAGCGACGAAGCTGCTCAGCGCGAGCTAGGTGCCACTCAAGCACGCCTCCTAACGGCATCACGGTTGGCTACGCTATTCGCTGTGCGCGTCGGTGTGTTCATCGATGGATGTAAAGATGGGGTCACGGGTCGAAACCTGAACCCAAAGCTGCTGCGGAGTTTCGAGTCATCCGTGGGGCGCTTAAATCGGTTTCCGTTAGAAGCTTTAGTAGATCCTCATGCTGTCGTTTGCTTTACGCAGGTGCTCGAAGGAGCCGAGTACGTATTGATTTGGTTCAAGGACACAAACGACATCCTTGAACGGTTTCCTGATCGCCGTGTCGAGACCATCAACAGCGGACTTCCCCACCTCAAAGCCCTTTTCGTGGAGTTGCAGGAGTGGGAGGTCGCGTTAAGGCGCCTTGCGGAGCCGGAGTGGGTGCCACCTACTCCGAAGCCGGTCTAATTCGTGCCGCCACTGGCGGCCATGTTGCTGGAACGTGTCAGACAGCGGCGCACGAGCCCGTTAAAGCCATGCCTTGAGCCTGATTCCGCCGGATTGCGCTGGTCTTCCGCGTTTGTCCGGCGAGGGGTCGACCTCGCTTCGCCCTAGGGGTTGTTCCATGCACGCCGTCCATACCGAGAGCCAGACCCGCATCCTCGTCGTCGATGACGACCAGGAACTGCGCGACCACGTGGCCAGCTATCTGGCCGGCCACGGCTACAGCGTGCTGGTCGCGCGCGACGCCTTCTCCATGGAGGCGATGCTCGCCGGCAATGAAGTGGACCTGGTCATCCTGGACGTGATGATGCCCGGCGAGGACGGGCTGTCGGTCTGCCGCCGGTTGGCCCAGGGCCCCGGTCCCGCGGTGATCATGCTCAGCGCCATGGGCGACGACACTGATCGTATCCTGGGACTCGAGCTCGGCGCCGACGACTATCTCGCCAAGCCGTGCAATCCGCGAGAACTGCTGGCGCGGGTGCGTGCGGTGCTGCGCCGCCGCGAGGACGCGGCGCCCGGCGACAGCCTGCGCACTGGGACGCTGTCCTTCCTCGGCTTCACCGTCTCGCCGACGCGGCGGCGGGTGAAGGCGCCCAACGGCGTCTCGATCCTGTTCACCGCCGGCGAGTTCGCCTTGCTCTGCGCCTTCCTGTCCAAGCCGGAAGTGATTCTGTCGCGCGAACGCCTGCTCGAACTCGCGCGCGGCGGCGACGCCAGCACCTCCGACCGCGTGGTCGACGTGCAGGTCAGCCGGCTGCGGCGCAAGCTGCACGCCTGTTCCGAAACCGAAATCATCCGCACCTTCCGCGGCTCGGGCTACATGTTCGACGCCAAGGTGACGCGCGCGTGAGCACGGCCGCCGCGACGCGACGTCCGGCGGGAAGCCGTTGGTCGGGCATGCCGCTCGCGGCCCAGCTCATCGCGCTTCTCGTCGGCGGTCTGGTTGTCGCGCAGTTGGTGACCGCGCTGTTGGTGCTCGAGCTGCCGCCGCCGCGGGCGCCGGTCTATCGCGCCGCCGACGTGGCCGCGGCCTTGAGCGGCGGAACCCTGCAACCGGTTTATGGCCGCCGCCTGGTGCTCTCGACCACCCGGAAGCCGCCGCGCCCCAGCGGCGAGGCGTGGATGAACGAGGCCTTCCGCCGCGAACTGGCGCAGGCGCTGCGCGTGCCGGAACAACGCGTGCGCGTTTCGGTGCATCCGCCGAGCCGCGTGCTCGAGTGGATGGGCGCCGGCTGGGAACGCCGTCAGCGCCGCTTCGGCGAACGGCCGCCGCAAGGTCCCGATGCGCGCGGATCCGGCGCGCGAGGGCCGGACTCGCGTGGGCCGCCCCGCCGTGGCGAGCCGCCGATCGTGGGCGACTTCGCCGCCGCCGTGCAGGGCGCCAATGGTTTGTGGACCATCGCCAGTCCCACGCCCGAGCCGTTCCCGAACGATTGGCAGGCGCGGATCATGCTGTGGCTGTTGGGTTGTCTGCTGGTGCTGGCGCCGGCGGGTTACTTGTTTGCGCGCCGCATTACCGCGCCGCTGGGCGCCTTCGCCCGCGCGGCCGACCGGTTGGGGCGCGATGCGCGCACCGAGCCCCTGCGCATTCACGGCCCGGCGGAAGTCAGCGTCGCGGCCCGCGCCTTCAACGAAATGCAGGAGCGCCTGCGCCGCTATGTCGACGACCGGACCGCCATGGTGGGCGCCATCTCGCACGATCTGCGCACGCCGCTGGCGCGCATGCGGTTCAAGCTGGAAGCAGCGCCCGAGGCGGTGCGTGACGCCGCGCTCAGCGACGTGACCCAGATGGAGCACATGATCACCGCCGTGCTGCGCTTCATCAAGGACGCGGGCACGCCCGGCGAGCGCACCAAGCTCGACCTGCTGTCGCTGCTGGAGTGCGTGGTCGACGAGGCGGCGGGCGCCGGCGCCGACGTGCGCCTGACCTCGACCTATCCCATCGTGATCGAAGGCGATGAGCTTGCGCTACAGCGCCTGTTCGAAAACCTGGTCGAAAACGCCGCCAAATATGGCCGTCGCGCCACCGTGAGCCTGGTCGAAGCGAACGGAGAAGCGGTTGTGGAGATCGCCGACGAAGGTCCGGGCATTGCGGCCGCGGAGATGGAACGCGTGTTCGAGCCCTTCTACCGCGCCGAGGCGGCGCGCACCCTCGACGGCTCCGGCGTGGGCCTGGGCCTCGCCATCGCCCGCTCCATCGCTCGCGCGCACGGCGGCGACGTGACGTTGTCTTCACCAGGGCAGGGCCTGGTGGCGCGGGTGTCTCTGCCGCTGCCGCAATAAACCATTTGCGCCGGTGGTCCCGCCGAACGTGCGCTCCGGCGGGACGCGGAAGCGGTTACTGCTGCGGACTCCTACTTCGGAGTCGGGGCCGCGTCGGCGGGGCACGCGCCGTCAGGGATGGTCTTGCCCTTGGACTTGGCGTCGGCGCACTTCTTCGCATTCCAACCCTTGCCATAGGTCATGGCCGGTGAGGCCGCGGGCGGCGGCGTGGGCTGGGTGGCCGGCGGTGTGGGCGCAGCGGGGGTGGATGGCGGCGCCGGTTGCGGGGGCGTGGTCGGCTGGTCTTGCGCAACGGCTGCGCTGGCGAACGTCAGTACACTCACACAAGCTAAGGCGGAGATGAGTTTCATGTGGCGTCCTTTCGGAACAGCCCCGCCGACAACCGCGACGATGGCTGCAAGTTCCCAGAAAGGATGTCTGCTGGCGACGAGCGGCTCAGCTTGGCGGTGTTGTTTCGCCCGCCGCGATGACCTCGAGCGAACGGCCTTCGGTCGGCACGCCGAGCAGCACGACCGCCGCGGCGCCCGCCAACAGCACGCCGGTCGCCACGCCGAACACGCCGCCGAAACCGAGGCGCGGAAACAACCACCCTACCAGCACCGGCGCGGTGATCGATCCGATGCGCCCGAACGCGGAGGCGACGCCGACGCCGGTCACGCGGATCTCGGTCGGGAAGATCTCCGGCGTGTAGACATACAGGCCCGCGAAGGCGCCGTTCATGAAGAAGCTGAGCGCGACGCCGGCGGCGATAATCATCGGATCGCTGTTCGCCAGCGCGAGCCACAGGGCCGAAAGCGCGCCGCCGATTAGATAGCCCGCGATCAGGCCGCGCCGGCCGATCTTGTCGATGAGCAGGGCCGCCGAATAGTAGCCCGGAATCTGGGCGATGAAGATGATCAAAGAATAGCCGAAACTCTTCGCCACCGTATGCCCCGACTGGGCGAGCAGGGTCGGAATCCAGGTGAAGAAGGCGTAGTAGCAAGCGACCAGGGCGAACCAGACGATCAGACTCATCGCCGTCAGCTTGCGGAACGCCGGCGACGCAAGGGCGGCGAGATTGGCCAGGGCCGAACCGCCGACCTTCGGCGGGATGGGGGTGTCCGCCGCCGGTTCGGGCAGGGGCGTGTTCAGACCGCGCGCGGTCTCGCGCTCGGCGCGATCGACGATGGCTTCGGCTTCGGCGATGCGACCGCGGCGCTCCAGCCAGCGCGGCGATTCCGGCAGCGCCTTCCACCACCACAAGATCAGCACGATAGGTGACGCGGTCAGCAGCATCGCCAGACGCCAATGATGCGGCACGAGCGCCGCGCCGAGCAGCGCCGCGCCGACGAATCCGAACGAAAAGAACCCAGCGACAGCGGCGGTAAAGCGCCCGCGATAGCGGCTGGCGACGAACTCGGAGAGGTAAGGCGCGACGATGGTGCTCTCGGCGCCGGCGCCGACGCCCGCCGCCACGCGCCAGACGTAGAACTGATGCCAGTCGTGCACGAAGGCGTTGCCGGCGGTGGCCGCGCAATAAACCACGACGGCGCCGATCATCACCGCCTTGCGCCCGAACCGGTCCGCCAGCGCGCCCGCCAGCAGAGCGCCGAAGAAGAAGCCGATGTAGGACGCCGCGCCCAGCAGACCGGTCTCGACGCTGGTCAGGTTCCAGGCGTCGGGCTTGGAGACCACCGTCAGGATGAAGGCCACCACCGCCTGGTCCATCGCCTCGAAGGTGTAGCCGAGGCCGCCCATGACCAGCAGGCCCGCGTGAAACCGCGAGAAGGGTAACCGCTCCAGCCGTGCGCCGATCGTAGCCATGCCCCTAGGGGTGGCGGGCTTCGGCGTGCGTGTCCAGGGGTCAGGGTTGGCGGCGCGGCCTGTCCTCGGCGCGCGCCAGCCAGGCGTCAGGACGCACGACGCGGAAGGCGTGGCTGTCGGCGGCGAACTCGTTGAGCAGGTAGGCGTGGCCGTCGCCGATGACCAGCAGGATGCGCTCGCTCGGCTTGGCGTCGAGGCGGATCAGGTTGTCGAGGATCTTCAGGTTGCGCGCGTGCCAGTAGCCGACCCAGTTGGCGCCGGGATTGCTCTCAGGGCCGCCGAGTAGGGCGATGTCGTAGTAGAGGCGGTTGGAATAGGCGAGGTAGGCCGGCGAATTGATCGTGCGCAGGAAGCTCGCGACTGTATGGTCGCGCACCAGGGCGGTGTGTTCGCGGTCGACCGCGGGATCGCGCAAAGCGGTGAAGCGGGCGTCCTCGTGCGCGGCCTTGGCGCCGGCCTCCCAGTCGTAGTCCGCGTCGGTTCCCGGCGGCTCTTCGTTCCAGTCGACGGCATCGACACGCGCCAAGCCGAGTTTCGCCGCGAGCCGAAGGCCGATCTGGTCCGTTTCGTCAGCGGTCAGCTTGTACTTGCCGGCGCGGTAGTCGGCGTAGCGCTGGTCGAGCTTGGCCTGGTTCTTGTGACCCCATTCGACGGCGACGCGGGTCGGCTTCCACGCCGCGAGCGCATCGACCACGCGTTCGATCTCACGCTGGCGCTTGGGCTGCAGCACGTCGTCGACCTTGGCGTCGTGCAGATCGCGGTCCGGATTGCCCAGGTGCACGAGACCCAGCACCATCAGGTTCGGACGCGCGGCCAGGGGCCGGTTCTCGATCAACAGCGGCGAGGACGGCGCGCGCGCGCTCGCACTCAGCGCTCCAACGGCGAGCGCCCCGGCCAGCAGGGCGGCCGCCGCCCCGCAGAGTAATCTGTTGGACAAGACCATGGTCGTCCTCCGTCTTCAGAGTTCAACGCCGTCAGCGCGGCAGATAGCCGTTCGCTTCGACCAGGCGATAGCCCGGTGTTTCGCTCACACACTGGCGCAACAGATAGCCGTGGCCGGCGCCGTAGAAGACCACGATGCGGTCTCCGGGCTTGGCCAGCTGGATCAGGTTGGCGCATATCAGGAAGTTGCGCTTGTACCAGGCCGCGTCGAGGTTCGCGCCCGGCTGGTCCACGCCTGAGCCAATGCGCAGGATGCGGCGATAGAACTGGTGATCACGCAGGACCACCGCTGGATCGTTCAGGTGGCGCAGCGCCTGGGAGATCGTGCCGTGGGCGAGGATGGCGTTCTCTTCATCGACCGACTTCACGATCGCCGCGTCTTCCTCGTCCATCAGCTTGGCTTGCCCATGCGCTCTGGCGTAGGCGAGCAGTTCGTCCCACGGAAACTCTCCGTCGGCGTCGATTCCCCAGACGCCCTCAGCGTGCGCATCCTTCGCCAGGCGGAAGCCCAGCTGCACCACTTCGTTGTGCGACGGCGCCAGCGTGCCGGCGAGGTATTTTGGATAGCGCTCGGCCACGATGTCCGCAGGCCATTCGACCGCGATCTTGGTGGGCTTGAACCGCGCCAGCGCATCGGTGATGGCGCCGATCTCTTTCTGACGCTTGGGCGCCAGGACGTCGTCGGCCGTTACGTCGTGGATGTCCTTGCCGGGGTTGGCCATGTGATAGCCGCCGACGATCATCACCTCGATCGGCGCGGGCGCGGGCGCGGGCGCGGACGCCGCGACGGCGCCGCCGGTCGCTGCAAGGATCAGGGCGGCGGCTACGGGCCACAACAGGCGTCCACGCATCAGGGTCTCCCTCCCGGCGGGCCGTTGGCGGCCTCTGGGGATAGAGGCGCATATTTCCCCCAACAGATGCGACCCGCGCACATTTCTTTTTGGTAATAGTCGGGCTCGAACACGCCGGGGAGCGTCATGACGCCCGAAGAATTCCGCCGCCTGGGACACAGGCTCGTCGACTGGGCCGCCGACTACCGCGCCGGGATCGCCGAGCGGCCCGTGGGGCCCCAGGTCGAGCCGGGCCAGGTGCGCGCGGCCTTGCCGGCCGAGCCGCCGCCGAAGGGCGAGCCCCTCGACCGGGCCATCGACGATCTGGACCGGCTGGTCACCCCGGCCATGGTGCAGTGGCAGCATCCGCGCTTCTTCGGCTGGTTTCCCTCCAACGGCCTCGACGCGGGCGTGCTGGCGGACTTCGTCTCGACCTCGCTGGGCGTGATCGGGCTGTCGTGGAATTCCGCGCCGGCGCTGACCGAGATCGAAGAGGTCACCTGCGATTGGATGCGGCGCATGTGCGGCCTGTCGGACGCCTTCACCGGCGTGATCCAGGACACGGCCTCGACCGCCTCGCTGGTCGCGCTGATCACCGCGCGCGAACGCGCCACCGACTACGCCGCCTCGCGCGAAGGCCTGCAGGGCGAGGCCCAGCCGCTGGCGGTCTACGTCAGCACTCACAGCCACAGCTCCGTCGACAAGGCCGCCGCGCTCGCCGGCTTCGGCCGCGCACACGTGCGCCAGGTTCCGACCGACGCCGAGCACGCCATGCGCCCCGACGCGCTGGAGGCGATGATCGAAGAAGATCTGGCGCGCGGGGTGAAACCCTGCGCCGTCGTTGCAACCTGCGGCACCACCGGCGTCACCGCGTTCGATCCCTTGGCCGCGATCGGCGCCGTCGCGCGCAAGCACGGCCCTTGGTTGCACGTCGACGCGGCCATGGCCGGCAGCGGCCTGATCCTGCCGGAGCTGCGCCCGCTGTTCGACGGCATCGAGCTGGCGGACTCGATCATCGTCAACACCCACAAGTGGCTGGGCGTGCCCTTCGACTGCACGCTCTATTTCGTGCGCGACCCGCAGACCCTCATCCGCGTCATGTCGACCAATCCCAGCTATCTCCACTCCGCGCGCGACGCGGAGGTGAAGAACTATCGCGACTGGGGCATCCCGCTCGGTCGCCGCTTCCGGGCGCTGAAGCTGTGGTTCGTCATCCGCGAGCAGGGCGTCGAAGGCCTGCAGGCGCGTCTGCGGCGCGATCTCGGCAACGCCCAGTGGCTGGCGGCCAAGGTCGAGGCGGCCCAGGACTGGCGCCTCGTCGCGCCGGTGAAGCTGCAGACTGTGTGCGTGCGCCACGAACCGGACGGCCTGACCGGCGAGGCACTCGACGCGCACACGCGCGACTGGGCCGAGCGGCTGAACGCCTCGGGCGAGGCCTGGGTCACGCCGGCGGTGCTCGACGGCCGCTGGATGGTGCGCGCCTCCATCGGCGCGATCGCGACCGAACGGACGGACGTGGAAGCCCTGTGGGCGGCCATGCGGCGAATGGCCGAAACACCACCGGCAGGCTAGGCATATTTGAGGCTTGACGTTTCCGCGCGGGGACCGTGCTATCCGGTGGGACTTGGGGGACAATCGTATGACGACGACCGACGTGGCGTGGCCGCACAAGACGCGCGAGCTGCACAATCACCACATGGATTCCACGATCTGGGATCGGTTCAAGTTCCGCGACGACGACGTGATCGTGGCCACCTACGGCAAGTCGGGCACCACCTGGACCCAGCACATCGTGGGCCAGTTGCTTTACGCCGGTGATCCGTCGATCAAGATCTCCAACATTTCACCCTGGCTCGACCTGCGCATCATGCCGCCGGAGATGATGGGCGCGCTCGAGGCCCAGACTCACCGGCGCGTGGTCAAGACCCACCTGCCGCTCGACGCGCTGACCTTCTCGCCCAGGGCCAAGTACCTCTATGTCGCGCGCGACGGCCGCGACGTGATCTTCAGCATGTACAACCACCACGCCTCGGCCAACGAGCTCTGGTACGACAAGCTGAACAACACGCCGGGCCTCGTCGGTCCCAAGATCGAGCCGCCCGATCCCGACATCCGCCGCTATTTCCGCAACTGGGTCGAACAGGACGGGGCGCCGTTCTGGCCGTTCTGGGACAACATCCGCACCTGGTACGCGGCGCGCAACCTGCCGAACGTGCACATGGTGCATTTCGCGCGGCTGAAAGCAGATCCGGAAGGAGAAATCCGCGCTATCGCCGATTTCCTCGACGTCGACGTCGATCAGGCGGCATGGCCCGAAATCTTCGAACACTGCACCTTCGCGTGGATGAAGGCGCACGCGGCCCAGGTGTCGCCGCTCGGCGGCGCGATCTTCAACGGCGGCGCCGACAGCTTCATCTACAAGGGCGTCAACGGCCGCTGGAAGGACGTGCTCTCGCCGGAGGAGTCGGCGATGTACGAAGCCAGGGCGCTGCAGGAACTGGGTCCCGAGTGCGCGCACTGGCTGGCGACCGGTGAACGGGAAGCGGTTGACGCCTGAAGGGGAACGTTTCGCGACCGACGGTATCGTGATTGGGTCCCGCCGCGGGACCGGCCTATCTCGTCTGCCCACGGCAGACCAAGGAATGGGATCATGGCCTACTTCACCACCAAGGACGGTACGCAGATCTTTTTCAACGACTGGGGGGCTGGCCAGGCGGTGGTGTTCAGCCATGGCTGGCCGCTGAACGCGGATGCGTTCGAGGACCAGATGTTCTTCCTGGCGTCGCACGGCTTCCGCTGTATCGCCCACGACCGGCGCGGCCACGGCCGTTCGAGCCAGCCGTGGAACGGCAACGATATGGACACCTATGCCGACGATCTGGCGGCGCTTGTGGCGCACCTGGACGTGAAAAACGCCGTGCACGTCGGCCATTCAACCGGCGGCGGCGAGGTCGCGCGCTATATCGGCCGGCACGGTACGAGCCGGGTCGCCAAGGCGGTGCTGATTGGCGCGGTGCCGCCGGTGATGGTGAAGAAGGACAGCAATCCCGAAGGCACGCCGATCGAGGCCTTCGACGGCATTCGCGCCGGCGTGTTGAAGGACCGCTCGCAGTTCTGGAAGGACCTGTCGATGGCCTTCTACGGCTACAACCGTCCGAACGCCCAGGTCTCGGAAGGCGTGCGCGAGGCGTTCTGGCGCGCGGGGATGCAGGCCGGCATGCCGGCCTCGTACTTCTGCGTGAAGGCGTTCTCGGAAACCGACATGACCGAGGACCTGAAGAAGATCGACCGGCCGATGCTGATCCTACACGGCGACGACGATCAAATCGTGCCGATCGCGGATTCGGCGATGAAGTCGGTGAAGCTGGCGCCGCAGGCTACGCTGAAAGTCATCGCAGGCGGCCCGCACGGCATGTGCACGACGAAGAAGGACGAGATCAACGCCGCGCTGCTGGAGTTCCTCAAGAACTGAGACTCTTAAACTCCGCTCATGCTCGCGAAAGCGGGGATGACCGGAGGACGGGGAAGGTTTAGACGAGACCTGCTTCGAGCTCCCGAAACATCATAACCCGTGCCTTCGCATCGACCGTGCGCCAGGGCGTCGGCGTTGCAGCGAATGAGTTCGACAGGATCACGTCGAACTTGATCTTGGCAAGCGCCCGCACCGTTTCGAGCATCGTCGCGCGCTTGGGCGTCGTAACCCAGTACTGCCATTCGTCGTTCACCGGCACGAGGGTGTCGCCGATGAACAGACGTCGCTGACCCGCATGCGTCCAGAGATAGGACAGGGCGCCGGGCGTGTGGCCTGGGGTCGGAATGATCTCGAAGTCCGGCGCCAGTTTCGCAGCGCGACACGGCAGGGTGTGGGTAACGGTGACGCCCTGCGTCTTCAGCGCCTTGGCTTCGACATCGCTGGCGGTCAGGCCCGGACCCAGCTTTTCGGCAAAGGCCTGTGTGTGCGGCACGGCGTGGTGACGGTCGCCGAGCAGGATGTGCGCCACGCCGCCCAGCTTCGTGATTTCCTTTTCGGCGCCCGAGATATCCGCCTTGGTCGCGAGCAGAATGTTGCCCTCAGGCCGGCGCAGGAAATAGGTGACTGGCGTTTTCGGCGCGGCCCGCTTTGGCGCGATCACGAACAGCGACGGGAGGATTTCGCTCAGCACCTCAGACGCCGCCGGTGACAGGGATCAACGCGCCGGTGACCGCGCTCGCTTCTTCCGAGGCGAGGAACAGGAGGACGTTTGCCAAGGCCTTGGGCGAGACCCACAGAGCGTAATCCGCGTCCGGCATGTCCTTGCGGTTTGCCGGGGTGTCGATGATCGAGGGCAGCACCGCGTTGACGGTGATCTGGCCCTTGGTCTCCTGCGCCAGGCTTTCGGTCAGTTTATGCACGCCGGCTTTCGACGCGGCATAGGCGCCCATGCCGGCGGCGGCGTTCAGCGCGCCATTGGCGCCGATGTTGACGATGCGGCCCGAGCCGGACCGGATCAGGTGCGGCAGGGCGGCGCGCGAGGCGTTGGCGGCGGTTTCGACGTTGAGGGTGAACATCCTGGACCACGCGGCCGGGTCGCCGTCGGCCAGGGTCTGCCAGACGAAGCCGCCCGCGATGTTCAACAGCGCGTCGAGCCGTCCGAAGCGTTCGATCACCGTCTCGATGGCGCGGCGTGCGTCGTCGGCTTTGGTCAGGTCGATGCGGCCGAGCGCCAGACCGTTCGAGGCAAGAGCAGCTTCCAACTCCGAGGGTGGCGCGGGCGAGAAATCCAGCGCGGCGACCGACCAGCCGCGCCCGGCGGCCTCGATTGCCACCGCGCGACCCAGAGCGCCGAACCCGCCCGTGATGGCCACGACCCTGCCGCTCATGTGTTCGCCTCCGTCGCGATCAGTCGATGACCTTGCGGTCCTTCAGCGCCAGCAGCACCGCATCCGCCGCCTGTTCCGCCGACTGTTGTGAGGTGTCGACGCGGATTTCGGCGTGTTCGGGCGCCTCGTAGGGGCTGTCCACGCCGGTGAAGTGCTTCAGCTTGCCGGCGCGGGCCTTCTTGTAGAGGCCTTTCACATCGCGTTCTTCGGCGACCGCCAGCGGGGTGTCGACATAGACCTCGATGAACTCGCCGTCCTCCATCATCTGGCGCGCCATATCGCGCTCGGCGCGGAAGGGCGAGATGAAGGAGACGATGACGATCAGGCCCGCATCGGTCATCAACCGCGCTACCTCGGCCACGCGGCGGATGTTCTCCACCCGGTCGGCGTCGGTGAAGCCCAGGTCGCGGTTCAGGCCATGGCGGACGTTGTCGCCGTCGAGGATGTAGGTGTGGCGGCCCTCGGCGTGCAGCTTCTTTTCGAGAATGTTGGCGATGGTCGACTTGCCGGCGCCGGAGAGGCCGGTGAACCATAGCACTGCCTGGCGCTGGCGCTTCTGCTCGGCGCGGGCGGTGCGGGTGACGTCGAGCGCCTGCCAGTGAATGTTGTGGGAACGGCGCAGCGCAAAGCGGATCATCCCCGCCGCCACCGTCGCGTTCGACATGCGGTCGATCAGGATGAAACCGCCGAGGTCGCGGTTCTCTTCGTACGGGTCGAAGGCGATCGGCTGGTCGAGCGACATGTTGCAGACCGCGATCTCGTTCAGCTCGAGCGTCTTGGCCGCCAGCTCTTCCAGGGTGTTGACGTTGATCTTGTGCTTGATCTCGGTGACCTGGGCCGCGACCAGCTTCGTCCCCAGCTTCAGCCAGTAAGGACGCCCGGGCAGCAGCTCTTCGTCCGACATCCACACCAGCGTGGTTTCGAACTGGTCGGCCACTTCCGGCGGATGGTTGGCGGCCGACAACACGTCGCCGCGCGACACGTCGATCTCGTCGGCGAGGGTGAGCGTCACCGACTGGCCCGCCACGGCATGTTCAAGATCACCGTCCCAGGTCACGATACGCTCGACTTTCGACATTCGGCCCGAGGGACAAACGCGCAGTTGGTCGCCCGGCGCCACCGTGCCCGCCGCGATCAGCCCGGTGAAGCCGCGGAAGTCGAGGTCGGGGCGGTTCACCCACTGCACCGGCATGCGGAATGGCTCGCGCTTCAGCCGGTCTTCGTCCAGCGGCACGGTCTCAAGGTGGTCCATCAGGGTGGGACCCGTGTACCAGGACGTGTGCTCGCTCTTGAAGGCGATGTTGTCGCCCTTCAGGCCCGAGATCGGGATCGTGACGACGCTCTCCAGGCCGATCTTGCGGGCGAAGGCGGCGTAGTTGGAGGCGATGTCCTCGTAGGTGGTGCGCGACCAGTTCACCAGGTCCATCTTGTTCACCGCCAGCACCACGTTCTTGATGCCGATCAGCGAGACCAGGAACGAGTGACGCCGCGTCTGGGTCAGCACGCCCTTGCGCGCATCGATCAGAATGACCGCGAGGTCGGCGGTCGAGGCGCCGGTGACCATGTTGCGCGTGTACTGCTCATGGCCGGGCGTGTCGGCGACGATGAACTTGCGCTTGTCGGTGGAGAAGAAGCGGTAGGCGACGTCGATGGTGATGCCTTGCTCACGCTCGGCGGCCAGGCCGTCGACCAGCAGGGCGAAATCGATCTCGCCGCCCTGGGTGCCGACCTTCTTCGAGTCGGCTTCCAGCGCCGCCATCTGGTCCTCGAAGATCATCTTCGAATCGTAGAGCAGCCGCCCGATCAGGGTCGACTTGCCGTCGTCCACCGAACCGCAGGTGATGAAGCGCAACAGCGACTTGTGCTGGTGCTGCTCCAGATAGGCGTCGATGTCGGTCGCGATGAGATCCGAAACGTGAGCCATCAGAAATAGCCCTCCTGTTTCTTCTTCTCCATCGAGGCGGCCTGGTCGTGGTCGATCATCCGGCCCTGGCGCTCCGACGTGGTGGTCAGCAGCATTTCCTGGATGACGTCGGTGAGCGTCGCCGCCTCGCTCTCGACCGCGCCGGACAGCGGGTAGCAGCCGAGCGTGCGGAAGCGCACCTTCTTCATCATCGGGACTTCGCCGTCCCTCAGACGCATGCGTTCGTCATCGACCATGATCAGCGTGCCGTCACGCTCGACCACGGGCCGTTCGGCGGCGAAATAGAGCGGCACGATCTCGATGCCTTCGAGATGGATGTATTGCCAGATGTCGAGCTCGGTCCAGTTCGAGATCGGGAAGACGCGGATCGACTCGCCCTTGTGCTTCTTGGCGTTGTACAAGCGCCAGAGCTCGGGCCGCTGGTTCTTCGGATCCCAGCGATGTTGCGCCGAGCGGAACGAGAACACGCGTTCCTTGGCGCGGCTCTTCTCCTCATCGCGCCGCGCGCCGCCGAAAGCCGCGTCGAAGCCGTAGTGGTCGAGCGCCTGCTTCAGGCCCTGGGTCTTCCAGATGTCGGTGTGCAGGGCCGAGCCGTGGTCGAACGGGTTGATGCCCTTCTCGACCGCGTCGGGATTCTTATAGACCAGCAGTTCAAAGCCGACGTCGCGGGCCATCTTGTCGCGCAGTTCGTACATGGCTTTGAACTTCCACGTCGTGTCGACGTGCAGCAGCGGGAAGGGCGGCGGCTGGGGGAAGAAGGCCTTGCGCGCCAGGTGCAGCATGACCGCTGAGTCCTTGCCGATCGAATAGAGCATGACCGGGCGTTCGCACTCGGCCACCACCTCGCGCAGGATGTGGATGCTCTCGGCCTCCAGCCGCTGCAGGTGGGTCAGGCGCTCGGCGCCAAGTCCCAGGGCGGGGTCAACATTGGCCTGGGCCAGGCCCAGACTTGCACCCGGCGATGACGTCTTGGCGGTCAAGCGAGCTTCCTAAACCCCGGCGTTTGCGGCCGTTTTCCCCGAATGAAGGGCCTCACAGAAACCATGCGAGCCCGCGACGCAAGCCCGGAAAACTCCAGGCAAGGGCGACCTTTCCTCCTAGCTGGGCGGGGCAGGGGGCGAAGTCCAGGGCGTCGGCCGGCCGGCGGGTGCGGAAAGCCTTGTTTCCAAGGGATGGCGGTTGCCGCGGGCCGGCGCTGGGCCATACTCGGGCCATGGGTCGCCTTCCCGAGCCAGGGAGCTTGGTCGCCAGTCCCGCTGAGCCGGACTGGACCCCGCCCACGCGCCTGGGCTCGGCGGTGTTTGCGGCCAAGTCGGCGGTGTTCCAGGCCAGGCGGGGGTTCGAGGACCTCATCGGCGGCCCTGCCCGGCACGGACGCGGCGAGGCGCCCGGCTTTCCCGCCGTCGTCGCCCAATCGATCACCCCGCTCTGGTCCGATGAGCGCCAGGCCGAGGGCGGCCACCAGCGCGGCAAGGTGCACAATCTGCGCCGCGCCTGCGCCGCCCTGAACGGCGTGCAGATTCCCGCGGGCCAGGTGTTCAGCTTCTGGCGCCAGGTCGGGCCCGCGACGCGCGCGCGCGGCTACGCGAGCGGGCGGATGCTGCAGCAGGGGTGTCTGGTGCCGTCGACCGGCGGCGGTCTCTGCCAGCTTTCCAACGCGCTCTATCAGGCGGCCCTCGATGCGGACTGCGAGATCGTCGAGCGGCACGGCCACTCGCGCGTGGTGCCGGGGTCGGTGGCTGAGGTCGGCCGCGATGCGACGGTGGCCTGGAACTACGTCGACCTGCGCTTTCGCCCACAGCAACCGTTGTTGATCGAAGCACGCCTGACCGCCGACCAGCTCATCATCCGGATGCGCGCTGCGCAGGCCACGACGCGGCCGCTACGCGCAGCAACGCCGGTCATTGAACGCGCGCTCGCCAACGTACGCACTTGCTCGACCTGCAACGAGGCCGCCTGTTTCCGCCACGACCGCGCCAAGGGCGCCGTTGTGGAGGACCGCACCGCCTGGCTCGTCGATGAGAACTGGCCCGAGTTCCAGGCCTATGCCGCGCAAGCCTGCGGCCCCGAAGACCTGCTCGCCACCCCTTTCGCGGACGCGATAGCGCCGACGCGCTACCGTTGGAACGCCAAGGGATTTCAACACCGCGGCTCCGCCGACGTCGAGGCGTTCTCGCGCGTGCTGGCGCTGCGCCGCAACTGGCCGACCAACGCCCAGCGGCGCCAGGCCGAACTCGACAGCGCGGGCAAAATCGCAAAGCGCCTCGCGCGACTGGCCGGGCCGGAGGTCGAACGCCTGGTTGTCGCGCAATCCCTGCTGCCGTTCCTCTGGCGGGAGGGGGAGCTCGGCGGCCGCCGTTACGACGTGCTGATGACGCGCCCGCCGATGGACGCGCTGCAGGCGTGGCTGGACGCGGCGTTCACCCGTCACCCGGACCGCAAATCGCTGAGCGATTTCCGCGCACCGCCCTGGCTCGCCGAAGCCGAACGGGCCGCCCTCGCCGGCGCCGCGCGCGTAATCACGCCGCACGCCGCCATCGCCGACCTGTTCGGCGCCCGCGCGGTCGAGATTCCATGGTCAACGCCGAAACCGCAAACGCGATCAAGCGACGTGCAACCACGCCGCATCGCCTTCCCCGGCCCGACCGTCGCGCGCAAGGGCGCGTGGGAAGTGCGTGAGGCGGCGCGCGCGCTCGATCTCCAGGTCATGCTGCTGGGCTCGGAGCTGGAAGGCGAGGGCTTCTGGGACGGCGTGCGCGTGATGCATCCGTCCGGAGACTGGGTCGATGGCGTCGCGGCGGTGGTCCAGCCGGCGGTGGTGGAGGAACAACCGCGGCGTCTGCTCGCGGCGCTGGCGGCAGGCGTTCCGGTTGTGGCGACCCCGGCTTGCGGGCTCAGGCCGCGCGAAGGCCTTACCATCGTTCCAGTCGGCGATGCCGCGGCCCTCACAACGTCACTCGGGCGCCTTTTTGGCAACGCCTGACGGCGAACTTTGCGCGGTCGCCCGCGCCCATTCCTCGATTTCGCTCTGCACTTGGGCGACATCGGCTGGGTCGCGTAGCTCTCTCTGAATCGTAAGCCGAATGAGCTGCGAACCGCGCAGAGCGAGAGCGTCCGAATTGACCTTGGTCACGGTGGCTTGTCTGCCGTCCAGATTGAGGACGTACGTCCTTATTGAGGTCACGACGTAGTAGCGGGTATCGTTTTGATCAATCGAAACCAATACCGGCTTTACGGAGATCATCGTTGGCGACGGCGTCGAGCCGTTACCCTTGATCAGCGCATTCAACCGAGCGGTATATGTCTCTTTGAATTCCTTGCTCAACGGATCGAAATCTTTCCATTGCGCTTTCACCGTTGCCAGTAGGTTTTCGAGGTCCGCCGTTGTGAATCCTACTCTTCGGAGCGAAATTGCGAAGGCGTATTCACCCCGCGTCGACACGGCCTGGGCCGCAGTCGGCGTCATGACCTCTTGTCCTGATTGGAAGCAACCGAGGAATTCGCCGCCGAGTGTTTTGGCGATGCGTATCTCCGCCAAGGCGAAGCGATCGCCTGGAGCACAAGGTTTCAGGCCGGGAGGAGCCGGAAAGTCGCAGGGCGTGTCGGCGGAGGCAGCACCCCACGCCAATAGACCGAGGGTCAGTAGGCTTGCGAACTGCGGCTTCACAGGACCCTCAATTCGACGCCCGCCCGACGCGCCCGGTCTAGGCGACCTGGCGCTGGTCCGGTTCGGCCGGCTTTACGAAGCGGCCCAGCAGGGTCAGCAGGGCCGCCGCGTTGATCGGCTTGGCGATGTGGGCGTCGGCGCCCACGGCCATCACCATTTCGGCGTGCTCGGGCATGGCGTTGGCGGTGAGGAAGACGATGTAGGCGCGCGGCGCTTCGCCCCGCATCTCGCGGGTGCGGATAAAGCGGGCGGCGTCCAGGCCGTCCATCACCGGCATCTGCATGTCCATCAGGATCACGTCGAAGGGGTTGTTGGCCGAAGCCTCGACCGCCTGGGCCCCGTTCTCGACCATGACAAGGTCCACCGGCGTGTTGGCCAGGATCAGCTCGATGACCTTGCGGTTGACCGGGTGGTCCTCGGCCACGAGCACGCGCGGCCGGCGCGGCGCGGGCGCGGCTTCTTGGCTTTCCGGGGCGTCCGAAGGTTCGCCTTCGGGGGGAGGGACTTGGTTTTCCACGGCTCATGCTCCCGACTGAAGCCTGGGGAGTATGGTCGCCACCCGTTAAGGACGCGTGCCGATGTTTCGTTAACGGCGGCGGTCGGAGGGAAGGTAACCCGCTTGACGCGGGCGGGTAACCCGCCCATCTGCGCCAAAGCTCGGCGTTTGAAATGGACGATGATTATGAGCAAGGCTTTCAACAAGATCGCGGCGGGACTGACCGATGCCATCGCCATCGCCGAAGGCCGTGCCGATCCCAAAACCTATCGCGTGCACGTTCCCGACGACATCGACGTGAAGGCGATCCGCGCCAAGCTGGGTATGACCCGGGACCAGTTCTCGGCCCGGTTCGGGTTTTCCAAAGGGGACCGTGAAGGATTGGGAGCAGCGCCGCTTCAGGCCCGAGGCGGCTGCGCGTGTCCTTCTGACCGTGATTGACCGCGACCCTAAGGCCGTTATGCGGGCGCTGGACCAGGTCTGACCACGGCCGCGCTTGTGGGGCTCCCTGGCCGGCCGCGAACCCCTGGAAAAGGGGGGCGCAACGTCGTACGGGACCCCCAACGGAGGCGCGAATGCGTGCAGATTTCTACGACCGGGTCCGCGGCGAGCTGAAGAGCATCGACGACCAGGGCCTGACCAAGCCGGAGCGGGTGATCGTCTCGCGCCAGGGCGCCGAAATCCAGGTGAAGACCGGCAACGGCGAGCGTACGGTGCTGAACTTCTGCGCCAACAACTACCTGGGCCTGGCCGGCGACGAGCGGGTGACCAACGCCGCGGTCGAGGCGGCCGAGCGGTGGGGCTCGGGCACGTCCTCGGTGCGCTTCATCTGCGGGTCGCTGGAGATCCACAAGCAGCTTGAGGCCGCGACCGCGCAGTACCTAGGGTATGAGGACACGATCCTGTTCGCCGCCGCCTTCGACGCCAACGGCGGGGTATTCGAACCGCTGCTGGGCGAAGAGGACGCCATCGTGTCCGACAGCCTGAACCACGCGTCGATCATCGACGGGGTGCGGCTGTGCAAGGCCAAGCGCTATCGCTTCGCCAACTCCGACATGAACGATCTGGAGACGCAGCTGAAACAGGCCAAGGTCGACGGCGCGCGCCAGATCATGATCGCCACCGACGGCGCCTTCTCCATGGACGGCTATATCGCCAAGCTGAAGGACATTACCGCGCTCGCCGACAAGTACGAAGCGTTGGTGATGGTCGACGACTGCCACGCCACCGGCTTCCTCGGTCCGCGCGGTCGCGGGTCGGCGGCGTGGAACGGCGTGGAAGGGCGCGTCGATATTCTCACCGGCACCTACGGCAAGGCCCTGGGCGGGGCCATGGGCGGCTTTGTCTGCGCCAAGCGCGAGGTGGTGAACCTGCTGCGCCAGCGCGCGCGGCCCTATCTGTTCTCCAACGCTCTGGCGCCGTCGGTCTGCGGCGCGAGCCTGGAGGCCATCGACATCGCCAACAGCGAGGTCGGCGACGGCCTGCGCACGAAGCTGACGCACAATGCGCAACGCTTCCGCGACGGCATGGCGAAAGCGGGCTTTAACTTGCTGCCGGGCGAACATCCGATCATCCCGGTGATGCTGGGAGACGCCAAGCTGGCGCAGGAAATGGCGGCGAGGATGCTGGACGAGGGGATCTATGTGATCGGCTTTTCCTTCCCGGTGGTGCCGAAGGGTCAGGCGCGCATCCGCACCCAGATGTCGGCCGCCCACGAAGACGGCCACGTTGACCGCGCCATCGCGGCCTTCAGCAAGGTGGGCAAATCGCTCGGAGTAATTTCATGACGTCGAATTCCACCATGAAGGGCCTGGCCAAGACGCAGGCCGGGCCCGGGCTCGAGTTGATCGACGCGCCGATCCCGACGCCGGGTCCCGAGGACGTGCTGATCCGGGTGAAGCGCACCGCCATCTGCGGCACCGACATCCACATCTGGAACTGGGACGAGTGGTCTCAGAAGAACGTGCCGGTCCCGATGATCACCGGCCACGAGTTCGCCGGCGAGATCGTCGAACTCGGCAAGAACGTCGGGCGGCCGCTGAAGATCGGCCAGCGCGTGTCCGCCGAAGGCCATGTCATCGACCTGAACAGTTTCGCGGCGCGCGCCGGCCACTTCCACCTCGACCCGAACACCCGCGGCATCGGGGTCAACCGCCAAGGCGCCTTTGCCGAATATGTCGTGGCCCCGGCGTTCAACGTGATCCCTCTGCCCGACGACGTGCCCGACGAGATCGCGGCCCTGCTCGACCCCTTCGGCAACGCGGTGCACACCGCGCACCAGTTCGACCTGGTGGGCGAGGACGTGCTGGTCACCGGGGCCGGGCCGATCGGCATCATGGCCGCGGCCGTGGCGCGCAAATGCGGCGCGCGCACGGTGGTGCTGACCGACGTGAACGACTACCGCCTCGATCTCGCGCTGAAGGTCGCCGACGTGCGCACCGTCAACGTCGCCAAGGAAGATCTGCGCGCGGTGATGAAGGAGCTCGGCATTCAGGTCGGCTTCGACGTGGCGCTGGAGATGTCGGGCGCCCCGTCGGCGTTCAGGCAATGCATCGACACGCTGCTGATGGGCGGCGGGCTGGCGCTCTTGGGCATTCCCTCCAAGCCAATGGAGACCGACTGGGGCCAGATCATCCTGAAGGCGATCAACATCAAGGGCGTCTACGGCCGCGAGATGTTCGACACCTGGCGCAAGATGCTGGGCCTGTTGAAGGCCGGCCTCGACCTGCGTCCGCTGATCACCCACCGCCTGCCGTTCGAAGACTTCAAGGAAGGCTTCGAGGCGATGCGGTCCGGCCAGTCGGGCAAGGTCGTGCTGAACTGGGACCAGCGCGCGGCGTAAGCCGACGGATGAAGGGGGCCGGTATGCACCGTTCGATCATGCTCGCCGTCGTGGCAGTCGTCGCATGGGCGAGCTCTATGGGCCTCGATCGAGGGATCGCCGTCCCTGTTGTGCGCGCCGGTTCCTGGCGCGTGGAGCAGACCATCAATGGAAAAACCGTCCCGGCGCACGCATTCTGCCTGCGGGCCGAGCCCGTCGTACGTCCGCCAGATGATTACCGATGCGCTCCCGAGACCGTCGCGCGTCAGGAAGACGGAGCCTTGGTTATCAAGCGAACCTGTGCGGCCGATGGAGGAAAGCGCACAGCCGAGCAGCATGCCGTTTTTCGCGGTGACCCGAACAGGCGGTTTACCGTCGATGGTCGCGTGACGATGCGCGAGCGCGGCAGACTGTTGCCTCTGGTCTTAGACGGACACAGTTCGTA
Source organism: Caulobacteraceae bacterium (assembly GCA_036501825.1). Taxonomy (GTDB): domain Bacteria; phylum Pseudomonadota; class Alphaproteobacteria; order Caulobacterales; family Caulobacteraceae; genus JAFECT01. The sequence goes on from DASXZP010000026.1 coordinate 37,790, forward strand.
TCGGTATCTGGGTGTGTGTGCCCGATAAGGATCAGGCCGCGGCAGCCTAGTCGGCGAGGGTCGGCGCCGGGTCCTTTGGCGCGGGACAGGCGGCCCAGAAGGCCGGGAGTTTCGCCTTCAGGTCACGGGTGTCGAAGCGGGCCGCGCCTTCGGCCTCCAATTCCAGGTCCTGCGACGCGGCCATGCGCTCGATGTAGTTGCGGGCCTGGCGGTAGACGTCGGCGTTCGCCTTCGCATCGCTCCCGTAGTCGAAGCGCGTGGCCAGCATGCTGTTCGGCGGCATCCACCAGCTGCCGTCCTGTCCCACCCCGATGGGCGAGGGCTTGTTGTTGCTCAGGTCCGACGCAGGATTGGACAGCCTGTCCTGAGTGAAGCGCGCGTTGTCGCTCACGGTGACGAAATAAACCGAACCCGAGGCGAACGGATGGGTGCGGAAGCTCTCGTGGAACTGAACCGAGCCGCCCGAGCTGCAATCGCCCAGGCAAAAGCTGGTCATGATCGGCGCCATCTCGAGGTTCGGATGTCCGACGTTGCAGGTGATGCGTATGGTCGGCTCGACTTGCTTGCCGCCCACGCCGAAGTTGCTGGCGTAGGAGGTGTTCGCGAGCGCCGGCCCGTCGCCGGCCACCCACTTGAAGTGCTTCGCGTCCCACAGCGGCCGGCTGAACATGTAGCCGGCGACCAGGCCGATAAGCACGACGAACGGCAGGACGATGACGCCGATGCGTCGAAGCACGCCGCCCTTGGGTTTCGCGGGCGCTTGCGTCATCGCCCTAGGTCTGCGGCTTCCAGGTCGTGCGCCACACGATGATCGCGAAGATGAGCATCGACAGCCACAGACCCATTTCGAACGGTCCCAGGATCGGGCCGATCTGCTGGTAGGTGAGGCCGAGCACCGGCTTGTTCGAGCTCTGCGCCAGCAAGAGCATGGTGAGCAGCGGCATCGAACCCAGCACACTGACCAGGGCCACCCAGAAGTGCACCGCGGCCAGCTTGCCCGTCGCCTGCGGATTGGCGCGGTAGAACAGGCCGTAGATCATCATCGACACCCAGCCCAGCAGGTTGATGTGCGCGTGCACGGCCGCGAGGGTGAAGTTCTCGTGCATCCCCATCCAGACGCCCAGGCTCATCCCGCACAGGGCGAACAGCACGGCCAGTTGCATGAAGCGGTCGCCAACGCGTTTCATCGATCGTCCCCCAACCTAGAGGACCAAGGAATAGCGCCGTTCGGCAATGTCCGAAAGGGTCAGGGTCCGAAAGGGTCAGGCGGCTTTTGCCCGCTCGGCGGCGCCCTCGAGGAAGGCGATCATGGCCTTTTCGAACCGGGGACCTTCCGGCCCAGGGAAGGCTTCCGCAAGGCGTCCCTCGGCAAAGGCTTCGAGCACGGCCGGGTGGACGTAGCTGCTGCGGCAGACGGTCGGGGTGTTGCCGAGGATGGCGGCCACCGCCTTGATCGCGCGCGTTGCCGTGCGCTTGGCGGCCGCGGCGGATTCGGGCGGGGGTTCGAGGCACAGCGTGCGCGCCGCCGAAACGGTCGCGGCCCAGGTGCGGAAATCCTTGGCGGAAAAGTCATCACCCATGGTCTCGCGGATGTAGGCGTTCACGTCCGCCGACTCGATCGGCGTGAGGTCGCCGTCCTCGTTGCGATATTTGAACAGCCGCTGGCCCGGCAGTTCGCGCAGGCCCTGCACGATGCGCGCAAGACGGCGGTCGCGGACGCTGACCCGCTGTTCGACGCCGCTCTTGCCGACGAAGTGCAGCATCAAGGCCGAGCCGTCGACCTCGAGGTGGCGCTTGTGCAGGGTGGTCAGGCCGAAGCTGTGGTTTTGGCGCGCGTACTCGCGATTGCCGACGCGGATCAGGCTGATCTCGAGCAGGCGCACGGCGGTGGCCAGCAGCTTATCCCGCGACGGCCCGCGCAGCGACAGGTCCTGCTCCACGCGCGTGTGCAGTTTCGGAAGCGCGCGGCCGAAGGCGGGCAGGCGGCCGTACTTGGTCTCCGCCCGCGCGGCGTTCCAGCGCTCGTGATAGCGGTACTGTTTGCGGCCCTTCGCGTCGCGGCCCTCGGCCTGGATGTGGCCGCGCGGATCGGGACAGATCCAGACATCGGTCCAGGCCGGCGGAATGGCCAGCTTACGGATGCGCTCCAAGGTTTCGGCGTCGCGGATCAGCTTTCCCTTGGCGTCGTGATAGGCGAACCCGGCGCCCGCGCCGCGGCGGGTGATCCCCGGCGCGTCGTCGTGGGCGAAGACGAGGCCGTTGCGGGCGGTAAGGATGGCGGGGGCTGAGGTTCCGTCGGGCATGGCTCCCAGCAACGGTCCGCCACGGTTGAGGTTCCGGCTTGACGAGTTCCAGCTTGACGAGGGGGCGCGGGAGCGCGACGTGCGCCCATGAACTACCGTCACGCCTTCCACGCGGGCAATTTCGCCGACCTGGTCAAGCACGCGGCCCTGCTGCGCCTGCTCGACCGCTTGCTGGCGGACGGCTCGCCCCTGACGGTGGTCGACACCCACGCGGGCGCCGGTCGCTACGACCTGACCGACGAGGAACAGGCGCGATCGCGTGAGGCCGAAGCGGGCGTCGCGCGGCTGATGAGCGGCGCGAACCTGCCGCCGGGATTGGCCGAGTTGGCGCAGCGTGTCCGCGAGAACAACCCGGGCGGCGCGGTTCGCACCTACGACGGATCGCCGGCCTTGGTGCTCGGCCGGCTGCGGCCGCAGGACGCCTTCGTCGCCTGCGAGCTTCGGCCCGACGATCACGCCCGCCTCGCGCGGCTGCTCGGCGCGCGCGGCGAGGCGCGCCAGGCCGACGGCTATGCGGCGGTGATCGAGATTGCGCGCAAGACTCGCGGACGCCTGTTGGTTCTGGTCGACCCGCCGTTCGAGCGCGCCGATGACTATGTCCGCATCGTCGAGACCGCCGCGGCCGTGCGTAAGGCCAAGCCGGATGCGACGCTGCTGATCTGGACGCCGTTGAAGGACCTTGAAACCCTCGACTCCTTCGTGCGCCGGCTGGAGGAGGCGGGCCAGGGCGCTCTGATCAACGAGACGCGGCTGCGGCGGCTGACCGATCCGATGAAGCTGAACGGCTGCGTCCTCGCCGCCATCGGCGCGCCGGAAGGGTTCGCCGGCCACTTGCAGACGATTTCGGACTGGGTTGCGCGTACACTTGGGGAACCCGGCGGTACGGCAAAGACTTGGCTTGCAGGAGGCGACGCATGACCGTTCCTGAAGAGCACAGCCCGGAAATCCAGGCCGACGACACGGCCAAGCCGGCTCCCCGCAAGAAGCCCGTCGCCCGCCGCGGCGCCGAGGGCGACACCCAGGTCCTGATCGTGGGCGCCGGCCCCACCGGCCTGGTGCTCGCGGTGTGGCTGACGCACCTGGGGGTGCGCGTGCGCATCCTGGACAAGGTGATGCAGTCGGGCACGACCTCGCGCGCGTTGGCGGTGCAGGGCCGCACGCTGGAGCTCTATCGTCAGGTCGGCCTCGCCGATGTGGTGATGGAGCGCGGCGCCCACGTCTCGACGATCAATCTGTGGGTCGATGGAAAGCGGCGCGCGAGCGCCAACCTGCAGGGTCTCGGCAAGGATCTGAGCCCGTTCCCCGATCCGGTCATCTTCCCGCAGGACCAGCACGAGGCGCTGCTGGTCGAGACGCTGCAGACCATGGGCGTCGAGGTCGAGCGCGGCTACGAACTGATCGATTTCGATGACGACGCGCGCGGGATCACCGCGCGGTTCAAGACGCGCGACGGCGAAATCATTTCCCTGACCGCCGACTGGCTCGCGGGCTGCGACGGCGCACGCTCGGCGGTGCGGCATCGCACCGGCGTCGGCTTCAAGGGCGGCGAATACGCGCGCATCTTCTACGTGGCCGACGTGGACATCAGCGGCCCCGTCGCCGACGGCGAACTGCATGTCGCCGCCGACACGTCGGACTTCCTGGCCGTGTTTCCGATGAAGGGCGAGGGCAAGGCGCGCCTGGTCGGCGCCGTCTTGCCGCATCTGGAAGGCGTTGATCTGGAATGGAGCGACGTCAGTCCCGGCGTGCTCGAGCGCATGAAGGTGAAGGTCGACAAGGTCAACTGGTTCTCGACCTATCGCGTGCACCACCGCGTCGCCGACCGCTTCCGCGTCGGTCGCGCGTTCCTGTTGGGCGACGCCGCCCATATCCACAGTCCCGTCGGCGGCCAGGGCATGAACACCGGCATCGGCGACGCGATCAATCTGGCGTGGAAGCTGGCCGCGGTGTTGAAGGGCGCGATGCCCTCGCATCTGCTCGACAGCTACAACGACGAGCGCATCGCGTTTGCGCGCAAGCTGGTGGCGACGACGGACCAGGCCTTCGTCCTGGTGAGCGATCCGGGCAAGGCCGCGCAGTTCGGCCGCAACGACGTCGTGCCGGCGCTGATCCCGTTCCTGTTCCGGTTCGAGCGTCTGAAGCGCTTCCTGTTCAGAACCGTCTCGCAGATCGGCGTGAACTACCACGGCGGCGCGCTCAGCGCGGGCGGTGCGGGCTATGTGCGCGGCGGCGATCGGCTGGCCTGGGTCAAGCCGACCCGGCGCGGCGCCAAGGATAACTTCGCGACGCTGGATGGCCGCGACTGGCAGGTCCATGTCTATGGCGATGCGCGGCCCGGGCTGAAGGAGGCCTGCGCGCGGCGCGGGCTCAAGCTGCGCGTCTTCCCCTGGCGCGACGCGACGCGCGAGGCGGGCTTCATGCAGCACGCGGCCTATCTCGTGCGGCCCGACGGTTATGTCGGCCTGGCGGACCCCCACGCCTCACCGGTGAACCTCGAGCACTACCTCGACCGCCGCGGACTGCGCGCTTTGGGCGCCGCGAGCCCGGCGGGGGTCGAAGCCGAGGCGGGGTAGGGGGCTGGTTTAAGGCGTTTGCACGGGGTCCCGCCCGTGTTATGCTGCGGCGCAACAATTTCTGCCGCATCTGCGAACACGCAGGCGCCAGCCAAGGAGCCTCCCCTTGTCCGCCCAGCAAACCACCGCCTTCCCCTTCGGCGCCAAGATCGAGCCGGAACGCGCGCTGCGGCTCGGCGCCGCCGCCGCCATCGCCCCGCTCTGGGCCGCGTATTTCGCCGCTGCGAGCACCGGCGTCGCCTACTGGTGGATGACCGCCTGGACCCGCCGCGGCGAACAAAAGACCTTCGCGCCCAAGGCCCTGGCGCCGGTCGCCCAGCCGGTGGTCGAAGTCGTGGAAGCGCCGGTCGAAACGGTCGTCGAGGCCGTCGAAGCCGCCCCTAAGGCCATCGCCGCCCCCAAGGTCGAGGCCGTCGCCGCCGAGAAGCCAGTCGCCAAGGCCGCGGCCCCCAAGACCGTGTCCGCCAAGACCGCGTCCAAGCCGAAAGCCGTTCGTCCTAAAGCCTGACCCTCCGTCCGAACGGTTCCCCAGTGATTCTCAACGCGTTTTGTAAGGCGAGCGGCTCGCGTCGAGGCGGCCGCCGCCCGGTTCAGACTTCCGCTCCGGCCAAGGCAGAGGCCCCCGCAGCGGCCACGCCCGCGCCGGCCGTTCCAAAGCTCTCGAAGACCTAGGGCCGCTTCGCCGGCGCGATTTCGAGGACGATCGGGCGGTGGTCCGATCCGGTAGGCTCCGCGATGCGGCGGCTGAGGATGCTCAGGCCCGGCCCCGCAAACGCGTTCTCGATGCCGATGCGGAACGGCCCCGGCAAAGCCGAAGGCCAATCGCCGATCACCGCCGGCGCGGGCGTCAGGCTCTCGTACATCATCAGGGATTTCAGCCGCGCGCCTGAGGTGGTGGCGTTGAAGTCGCCGACGACCACGGTCGGAACATCTGACGGCGTCGCCAGCGCCGCTTCCAGGCGCCGGATCTGGTCGGCCTGGTTCGATGATTTGCGGAACGGCCAGGGCCGCGTCAGGTGCACGACGATCAGGCGGAACGGCGCGCCCGGCCGCTCGACCCGCGCCGCCAGGATGTTGAAGTTCCAGGTCACGCCCGAAACCAGCGGCTGCAGCGGCCAGCGCGAGGCGATCACTGCGCCGGGCTGGCCGGCATAGATCGGATTACCCGGCGACAGCACGCGATAGGGCAGGGCGGGGAACAGCACCGACTGGGCCGCACGATGCGGATCGGAGAACTCGACCATGGCGGCGACGTCCGGGTGCGCGTCGGAAACCGAGCGTGCGGCGCGCGCGATGTCGCGGTTCTCGTTCCAGATGTTGGCGAAATAGATCCGCGCCGGCGGCGCGCCCGCCAGCGCCGGCGCGTGGGCCGGAAACCATTGCCCGCGCAGGGCCAGCAGCAACACGGCGGCGGCAACGGCGAGCCCTGCCGCAGGCTTCCAGCGGCGCAGGACGAGCGCCAGCGCCAGGGCCAGGACGCAGAGGCTGAGGGTGGGCGCGCCGAACTGGGCGAAGAAGTCGATCACGCGCTCGTCTATGGCGGCCGCCAGGGTGCAGATTGCGACCACAAGGCCCAGCGCGACGGCGCCCCACAGCGCCCAATTCGCCAGCGAACTCAGGACCTTCTTCAAACCGTTACTCCAGGACCCGATAAGGGGGATCGCTCATGGTTGCGCTTGCGTTAAGGTAGGCCTGAGCCCGCGGGCGGTGACAAGGGGAACGGCATGGTCGCGCGCAGCATTCCCGAACTCGAGAAGATCTGGGTTGCGCTCGAGCATTCCAAGAAATTCTCCGACGGCCTGATCAGCATCGGCGGCGTCGGCCTGCTCGGCGTGAACGGCTTGATCGCCTTTGCGTCCAGCGCCATCAGCGTGCCCGCTGAAATCCTGTTCGAGGCCTATACCGCGATCACCGCGCTCTATCTGCTGGGGCTCGCCATCTCCGCCCGGGCCTCACCGGGCACCATCGTGAAGATCCTGCTCTACATCGCGGTGGACGCGGGGCTGGACATCGTGCCCGTGTTCGGCGGCCTGGCCGACGCGGTGCTGCGCGCGCCGCGCATGGCGGCGGGCGCGATCCAGAAGGAAATCGAACAGACCCACTGGGTGGACACGAGCTGGCGCGAGGTCCGGGCTTCGGGCGCCTACCAGCAGCACCTGGCCGACATGCGGGCGGCCGGGAAAAGACGGGTGGTTTTTTTGCGGGACTAAGCGGTTTCAGGCGAAGTGGAGACCGGTTCGCCGTCCGAAACCGCGACCAAGCAAGAATTCAGCGTTAACCAAATCTTGGTCTCGCGGCGGTGTCCTCGGGGGATACGAGGAGGCCGCCATGGCCAGACGCGACATCTCGGGCGCGGTGGATTTCAGCGTGCTCGAATCCTTTGCCGCCAACGACGGGTCGGTGATCGAGGAAGTCCTCAACCTGTTTCGCGAGCAGTGCCAGATATGGGGTCCCATGCTGGACGTCCGCTCCGGCGGCTGGCGCGACGCGGCCCATACGGTAAAGGGCGCCGCCGCGGGCATCGGGGCCCAGGAGCTGTCCGTCCTCTGCGGCCAGGCGGAGCAAGCCAGCGACGACCTCGCGGCGCCCGCGCTGGAGCGGGTGCACGACGCGCTCGACCGCGCCCTGGCGGACGTGGCGGCTTACATGCACGAGCGCATGCTTCAGTCGCTGCGCGCGCCCACCTGAGCGTGCCCCTCCTGGGCGTGAACCTGGTCCCAGACCTCGAACTCATAGGCGATGCAGCGCGAAATCAGGGTCCGCCAGACCGGCTCGGCTATGCCGTGCGACAGGCCCTTCGCGGTGGCCTGGGCCTTGACCCGCTCGATCACCTGTTCGATGCGCGCTTCGTCGTGGACGACGGCGCGGCTGGGCTTGATGCGGGCGGCGGCGTCCATATAGCCCTGGCGCTCGGCCAGGAGTTCCACCAGGGCCCGGTCGAGGGCGTCGACGCCCTGGCGCACCTCGGTCATGGTCTGGCAGTCCTGGGGCGCGGGCCGCGGGTCGATGGTAATTTGGGTAGGAGCTGAAACGTTGGAAGAGGACATGGCGCGGGGTGTAGCGCGGTGACCCATCCGGGGAAAGCGGTGGCGATCGCGCCGCCCGGCGAAGCGCACACGACCGACGCGATCATCGTCGGGGCGGGGCCGGTGGGCCTGTTCGCGGTGTTCGAGCTGGGCCTGCTCGATATCAAGGCGCACCTGGTCGACATCCTCGACCGGCCGGGCGGCCAGTGCGCGGAGCTGTATCCCGAGAAGCCGATCTACGACATTCCGGGCTATCCGGTGATCTCGGGCCAGGGGATCACCGACCGGCTGATCGAGCAGATCGCGCCGTTCGATCCGGTGTTCCACCTCGCTGAAATGGCCACCGCGCTGGAGAAGACCGCCGATGGCAAGTGGCGGCTCACCACCGATATGGGCACCACGATCGAGGCGCCGGTGCTGATCATCGCCGCCGGCGGTGGTTCGTTCCAACCGAAGAAGCCGCCGATCCCCGACATCGAAGCGTTCGAACACGCCGGCGCCGGCAGCGGCGTGCACTATGCGGTGCGCCGCATGGAGGATTTCCGCGGCAAGCGCCTGGTCATCTCCGGCGGCGGCGACAGCGCACTCGACTGGACGCTGAACCTGGCGCCGCTCGCGCAACGTTTGACGTTGCTGCATCGCCGCGACGACTTCCGCGCCGCGCCCCATTCGGTGGCGCAGATGCGGGCGCTGGCGGCCGAGGGCAAGATCGACCTGGTCATTGGTCAGGCGACGACGCTGAACGGGCAGGACGGCAAACTCGCTTCAGTGAACGTCGAAACGGCGACGGGTGAAGCACGCGCGATCGACGCCGATGCGTTCCTGCCGTTCTTTGGTCTGACGATGAAGCTGGGCCCCGTCGCGGAATTTGGCCTGAACCTCCACGAGAACCTGATCCCGGTGGATACGGAGAAGTTCGAAACCTCGACGCCCACCATCTTCGCGGTCGGCGACATCAATCACTATCCGGGCAAGCTGAAACTGATCCTCTCCGGCTTCCACGAAACCGCACTCATGGCGCAACAGGCGTTCCGGTACGTCTATCCGGACAGGAAACTACGCTTCCAGTACACGACCTCCTCGTCGGACCTGCAGCGCAAACTGGGTGTGAAGTAGAAAGGTCCTCCCCCGCGCGAAGCGCGTAGGGGAGGGGGACCGCCGCAGGCGGTGGAGGGGCCGACGCGACGGTAAGGGATTGGCGCGCGCAACTTCACCGCGACGCGATCAAGTTCGGAGATTCAAGCGGCCAGCGTCGGCGCCGGCCCCTCCACCATGCTTCGCATGGTCCCCCTCCCCTACGCGCTGCGCGCGGGGGAGGATTTGCCTGCCCTACTGCGCCGGTGGGCAGCCGTCGAATTTGCCGGCTTTGGCGATGGTCAGTTTGTGCTGGTTGAACTTCCACGCCGGCGCCATCGAGCCGTGGCCGCGGCCGGTGAACAGGTCGATGCGCGAACCCTTGATCGCGCCGCCGGTGTCGGACGCGTACCAATAGCCGTCATGCACGCCGCCGCCGGGCATGGGCATGCCCACGGTCTCGGCGATGAACAGAATGGTGCGACGGGGGATCACGGTCGGATCGACCGCGACGGTGCGCATCGGCACCGGCTTGCAGCCGAGCGAGTCCTTGGAGTCGCCGCCGCCGCCGCCCGCGTGATAGAGCGTCGCGCGCAGAATCCAGTGCGGGATGAAACTGGCCGTGGCGATCCGTTGACCCGGAGAGTGCGCAATCGGGGCTTTTTCAGAATCGTCGGCTAGCGAACTCGTTGCGAAGCTGGCGATAAGCAACGCAACCAAGCCGCCGAGAAGAGGTCGCATAGTCGGCCTTTTTTCTCGTGACGCGCCGGGCGCCGGACACTTACTCTGGAATCCCACTCCGCTCAGATCAGAGCGGGGCGCTTTTTCCCGGCCAACTTGGGCGACTTTGTGACCATGCACGTCTACGGCGACTCGATCTCGGGCAACTGCCTCAAGGTGAAATGGGTCCTTGATCTGTTTGAAATTCCTTATGAATGGCACGAAACCAGCGCCCTGAGCGGGGTCACGCGCCAGCCGAGCTTCCTGGCCATAAACCCGGCTGGGCAGGTCCCGGCGGTGGTCCTGGACGACGGCCGGACCCTGGCCCAGTCAAACGCCATTCTCCTTTACCTGGCCGAGAATTCCCGCCTGATCCCGGCCGATCCCTACGACCGCGCCCGCATGCTGGAGTGGATGTTCTGGGAGCAATACAGCCACGAGCCCTATGTCGCGGTGCGGCGCTTTCTCCTGCGCTACCTGAAGCGGTCCTCCGACGAACTCGAACCTAAGCTGTTCGAACGGGGCTCCAGCGCCCTGCAGCGGATGGAGATCGCGTTGGGCTCATCACCCTATCTTGTGGGCCGCGAGCTGAGCCTCGCCGACGTGTCGCTGGTCGCCTACACCCGCATGGCGGCGGACGGCGGCTTCGACCTCGGCATCTATCCGGCGGTGCGCCACTGGATAGGACGCGTCGAGCATGATCTCGGCATCGGCGCCTATGCGGACGCGGTCCCCGCCTGATGGACGACGAAGAGCTCTACATCCTGGTCACCGACCGCGAGGGCGTGACCCAAAAGCTCCCCGCGCTCGAAGGCTGGCGCGTGATGGAAATCGTCAAGGATGCGGGCCTGCCGTTGAAGGCCGAGTGCGGCGGCGCGCTCGCCTGCGCCACCTGCCATGTCTATGTGGCGGCGCAATGGATGGAGAAGCTCTATCCGAGGTCGGAGGAAGAGGACGAAAAGCTGGATGAAGCCTTCATGGTCAAACCGGTGTCACGTCTCTCGTGTCAAATCCTGATGTCGCCCGAACTGAACGGGCTCGAGATCATCCTGGCCCCGGAGGGCTGAACGTCAGCATGCGTATGAAATCGATGTGGGCGGCCGCAACCGCCGCCGTGCTCGCCCTCGCGATCACCCCCGCCGCCCTGGCCTGGGGCTCCATGGGGCACCGTGAGATCGGTTTCACCGCGCTGAAGGCGTTGCCGGCCGAGTTGCCGGCGTTTCTGCATACGGAGGCCGCGGCCAACGCGGTGGGCGAACTTTCACGCGAGCCGGACCGCTGGCGCGACGCGGGCAAGATCCACGACACCGACCGCGATCCGGCGCACTTCGTCAACATCGACGACGCGGGCAACGTCTTTCACGGTCCTTCGATCGATCAATTGCCGCCAACGCGGGAGCTGTACGACCAGGCTATCCGCGCCGAAGGCGGCGGCTACGACATGACCAAGGTCGGCTGGCTGCCCTATTCGATCGTCGACACCTGGCAGCAGGTGGCCAAGGACTTTTCCTACTGGCGCGTCGACACCGCCGCGATGGAGACGGCGAAGTCGCCGGAGATGAAGGCCTGGTTCGCCAACGACCGCGCCGAACGCGAGAAGCTGATTCTGCGCGACATCGGCGAAATGTCCCACTACGTCGGCGACGCCAGCCAACCCATGCACGTGACCATCCACTACAACGGCTGGGGCCCGTTCCCCAACCCCGACGGCTATACGATGGACAAGATCCACTCGCCGCTCGAAGGCGTCTACGTGCACGAGAACATCAAGGCTGCTGACGTGGCCGCGAAGATGACGCCCTACGCGGGGTGCGGCGGTCCGATCGAGCCGTGCGTGATCGCCTATCTGAAGACCACGCGCGAACAGGTCGTGCCGCTCTACGCGCTGCAGAAAGCCGGCGGCTTCACGAAGGGCGATTCGCGCGGTGTTGCGTTCATGACCGAGCGGCTGGCGGCGGGCTCGTCGAAGCTGCGCGACCTGATCGTGGACGCCTGGAAAGCCAGCGAAACCCTGGGCGTGGGCTATCCCGCGATCACCGAGGCGGATGTGCGCAAGGGCACGGCGGATCCCTACGCGTCGCTGTACGGGGTGGATTAGGGGACAGGTTTTCGTGTCCCGACTCAACGCGAAATTCAGACCAAGAGGGACACGATAACCTGTCCCCGATGTGCGTCTTTTTGTAAGGGAAAAACATCGGGGACAGGTACAGACGTCCCCCTGCGGACGAGGTTGGCGTCGAGTTGGGACGCCTGAACCAGTCCCCAACCTAGCGCCCCAGCTCCCGCATCGCCCTGTCCAACCCCTCGATGGTCAGCGGGTACATCCGTTCGCCCAGCAGTTCGCGGATCATCTGGGTGGACTGGGCGTAGTCCCAGTAGCGTTCCGCCGTCGGGTTCAGCCACACGACCTTTTCGTAGATGTCGGTCACGCGCTTGAGCCACACCGCGCCGGCCTCCTCGTTCCAGTGCTCGACCGAGCCGCCGGGCATGGCGATCTCGTAGGGGCTCATCGAGGCGTCGCCGACGAACACCACCTTCCAGTCGCGCGGGAAACGGTGCAGCACGTCCCAGGTCGCCAGCTTCTCGGTGTGACGGCGGCGGTTATCCTTCCAGACGCCCTCGTAGAGGCAGTTGTGGAAATAGAAGAACTCGAGGTGCTTGAACTCGGTCTTCGCCGCCGAGAACAGCTCCTCGCAGAGCTTGATGTGGCCGTCCATCGAGCCGCCGATATCGAGCAGCAGCAGCACCTTCACCGTGTTGCGCCGCTCGGGCCGCATCTGAATGTCGAGATAGCCGTGGCGCGCGGTGGAATCGATCGTCTCGTCGAGGTCGAGCTCGTCCGGCGCCCCGTCCCGCGCCCATTTGCGCAGCCGCCGCAGCGCGATCTTGATGTTGCGCGTGCCGAGTTCGACGCTGTCGTCGAGGTTTTTGTACTCGCGCTTGTCCCAGACCTTCACCGCACGGCCGTTGCGCCCGGTCTCCTGGCCGATGCGCACGCCTTCAGGATTGTAGCCGTAGGAGCCGAAGGGCGACGTCCCGCCGGTGCCTATCCACTTCGAGCCGCCCTCGTGGCGGCCCTGCTGTTCCTCGAGGCGCTTCTTCAGCTCCTGCATCAGCCTTTCGAACCCGCCCAACGCCTCGATCTGCGCCTTCTCCTCGTCGGTGAGGAAGCGTTCGTTCAGCTTGCGCAGCCACTCCTCGGGGATTTGCGCCAGGAGGCTTTCGTCGACCGTCTCGATGCCCTTGAACACATGGCTGAACACCCGGTCGAATTTGTCGAGGTTCTTCTCGTCCTTCACCAGCGCCGCGCGCGACAGGTAGTAGAACTCCTCGGTCCGCCGCCCGATCACCTCCCGGTCCATCGCCTCCATCAGCGCCAGATACTCCTTGAGGGAGACCGGCACCTTGGCGTCGCGCAGTTCGGTGAAGAAGCGGAGGAACATGGGCTAGCGTTTGCCTTCTGGCCGCAAGCGAGGAGAGTTATTCTCATCGACGATGTCAATGACCCGGCCTGTCAGGCTCGCCCCCGACAGCATGCCGGAAAAGACCGCGTCGTGCGTACGGTTCTCGAAGCGAATCGAGATCGTCGCCCCCTCAGGAACGGTATAACCCCACGTATAGGCCGGTTCGTCATAGAGCGCCGGGTTACGCAACAGGGCGTCGAGCTTCGCGCCCGCTTCGGCGGACAGGTAGCTTGTCGTCGCGGTGACCATCCCGCGACTGTAAGCATTGATGTTGCCGCCATTGTAGACGCGCTCAATACGCCAGTGGGCGACGCCTTCGCGGTAGGCCGCGATGCTCGTCTCATAGTCCACGCCCGAGCCCCAGCTGATCAGCACCCGCACCTGCGCGTCGGAAAACCAGTCGGGGAAGCGCGCACGTGCGCGAAGACGCGTCGCCCTTCCGTCGGCGAGACGGACATCGGTTGAGACCGAGCGTCCGTCGGAGTGCTGCGCCGAGGTGTCCTGCGCAATCGCCGCCGGGGCAATCGCAAGACCGATCAGCGGAATGAAAAGAAGCACCTTGTGCATGATTTGCGGCTCCGGGCCGCATTGATGGCGCAGATTGCGGCGAAAGCGAAGCCGCCGGTCAGTGCCGCATCAGGATGAATTCGTCGTCGCGCACGCTGCCGACCGCGAACTCGTACGACCCGGCCTTGGAGAAGCCGTAGCGTTCGTAGAGGCGTTGCGCCTTGTGGTTCTCGCTCCAGACGCCGATCCACACCGGGCCCTCGAAGGTCGCTGCGATATAGGCCAGCGAGCGGTCCATCAGATCGCGGCCCAGCCCCGTGCCCTGGGCTGAGCGGCGGATGTAGATGCGTTTCAGCTCGCCATGGGCGTCGCTGACGTCGGCGTGGGGCAGGGCGCAGGGGCCGGCCTGGGCGTAGCCGACCGGCTCGCCGCCTTCGTCCTCGGCGATCAGCCATTGCTGGCGCGGCTTGGCGATCTCGCCGCGCAGGGTTTCGACCTCATAGGACGCCTGCAGGAACGCGTTCAGGTCCGCCTCGGGATAGAGGTGGCCGAAGGTTTCGACGAAGGTCTCGCGCGCGAGCTTGGACAGCAGCGGCGCGTCATCGGGTCCGGCCTGGCGAATGGCGTAGTTCATGGCCGAGAAATAGCCGTCTGGCGGCGGCGTATAAAGGGCTTCCTCGCGGGACCGCGGCCGTTAGACTGGCCCCATGACCGTCACCCTGTTCACCCACCCCGACATGCTGGACCATCGCCCCGGCGCGGGGCATCCGGAGCGGCCCGAGCGGTTGGCGGCGGTGCTGGGCGGTCTCGATGACGCGGACGGCCTGGATCTGGACCGGCGCGACGCGGAGGAGGCGAGTGTCGAGGATCTCGAACGCGTTCACCCCCCGGCGTTCGTCAAACGTCTGATCGACGCGTCGCCGCAGACCGGCGTGCGCAGTCTCGACGCGGACACCACGCTGTCGCCGGGCAGTATCCGCGCGGCGCGGCTCGCGGCCGGCGCGGTGGTGCAGGCGGTGCGTGCGGTCGCCGCCGACGAAACCGATCGCGCCTTCTGTGCGGTGCGCCCGCCCGGTCATCACGCGACGCCGGACGAGGCGATGGGCTTTTGCCTGTTCTCCAGTGTCGCGGTCGGTGCGCGCACGGCGCAGTCCCTGGGCCTCGCGCGCGTCGCGGTGGTGGATTTCGACGTGCACCACGGCAACGGCACCGAAGCGGCCTTCGCCGCCGATGCAGACCTGTTCCTGGGCTCGATCCACCAGTCGCCGCTCTATCCGGGCACCGGTCCCGAAAGCTTCACCGGCGTCGGCAACATTTGCAACACCACCGTCCCGCCGCATGCGCCGCGCGAGCTGTGGCGGCGCCAGTTCGAGGCGCGCATTCTCGCGGCGCTCGACGCCTTCGGGCCGGACCTGGTGATGATCTCCGCCGGCTTCGATGCGCACCGCAGAGACCCGCTGGCGCACCAGTCGCTGGAGGCCGAGGACTACGCCTGGGCCACCCGCGCGGTAGTCGAAGCCGCAAAAGCCACCGCCCGCGGCCGGGTTGTGTCCTCCCTCGAGGGCGGTTACGACCTCGAAGCGCTGGGCCGTTCGGCTGCGGCGCACGTGCGGGCGTTGCAGGAGGCGTGAGCCCAGAAGTGCTGGCGGTTACGCCCGCGCAAACCGGCTCAGGGGCATGACGATCGAAACCCTGGACACCGCTCGGCCCAAGGCCTCCCCAGAGACTACGGTCAAGCCGGGCGCCATCGTCCTGGCCCGTCACGGCGAGCCTGCGCTGTCGCGCCGCGTGCGCCTCGATTCGGCCGGCTACCGTTCCTGGTGGGGGACCTACGAGGGTGTCGGCCTGCTCGAAGGCCAGGTGCCGCCCGCGCACCTGAAGCGCACCGCGCGCAACGCGCGAGCCGTATTCTCCTCCATCCGCCCGCGCTCCATCGAGACCGCGCGCGCGGTCTGCGGCGACAAGCCGTTTGTGGAGGATCCGCTGTTCGTCGAGGCGCCGCTGCCGCCGCCGAACCTGCCGTCGTTCATCAAGCTGTCTCCGCGCTACTGGGGTGGGGTGGCGCGTGCCTGGTGGTGGGCGTTCAACCATAACGAGGGGCAGGAGACCTATGCCGAGGCCAAGGTCCGCGCCCAACAGGCGGCCCAGACCCTGGCCGGCTTGGCGGAGGAGGGGGGCGATGTGCTGGTCCTCGCCCACGGTTTCTTCAACCATATGATCGGGGCCGAGCTGAAGCGGATGGGGTGGCGGCTCGCCCGCAACGAGGGTTATCGTTACTGGTCCACCCGCCGGTTCGAGAAGCTCTGAGGTCCATTCAGGTACGGACATTTTCCGCCGTTGCTGGCGCGCCCGCTGCGGTCTAGTTTGCCCCTTTCCAGCCGGCAGCCCCCCATGCCCGACGCTAAAGACATCGGCCAACTCTCGTTCGAGGAAGCGCTCCGCGAACTGGAGGGAATCGTATCCGAACTGGAGTCGGGCCAGGCGCCGCTGGAACGTTCGATCGAGATGTACGAACGCGGCGCAGCGCTGAAGGCCCACTGCGAGGCCAAGCTGGAACAGGCGCGCCTGCGCGTGGAGAAGATCGTCGTCGGTCCCGGCGGCGAAGCGCGCGCCGTCGAAGCGGCGGCGTTCGAGTAGTCCGGCGGTGAGCGCGGTCCTTCCCAGACTGTCGATCATGGACCAGGTGGCCGAACGCGTCGCCGAAGCCGCCGACGTGGTCACCGTCGCCCTCGATCAACTGCTGCCGCGCGCCGACGGTCCCGAACAACGCTTGACCGAGGCGATGCGTTACGCGGCGCTGGGTCCGGGCAAGCGTCTGCGTCCGTTCTTCGCCATCGAGACCGCGCGCATGTTCGACGCGGAGGAGCGTTCGGTGCTGCGGGCCGCGTGCGCGCTCGAATGCGTGCATGCCTACAGCCTGGTGCACGACGACTTGCCGTGCATGGACGACGACGACATGCGTCGCGGCCGCCCGACCGTGCACAAGGCCTATGACGAAGCGACCGCGGTTCTGGTCGGCGACGCGCTGCACTCGGCTGCGTTCGAGATCATGGCCCACCCCGACACCGCCGACGATCCCAAGGTCCGCAGTGAACTGGTCCGCAAGCTGGCCGTCGCCGCGGGTGCGCGGGGCATGGCCGGGGGCCAGATGATCGACCTGCTAGGCGTGCGCGAGGACCTGGGCGGGGTCGCGCGGATGCAGCGGCTGAAGACCGGGGCGCTGATCGCCTTCGCCTTCGAAATCCCCCTGATCGTGGCCCAGGCCCCGGACGGGGAGCGCACCGCTTTGATGATGTTCGCCAACGACCTCGGCCTCGCCTACCAGATCGTCGACGACCTGCTCGACGCCGAAGGCGACGAGGACCTCTTGGGCAAGGCGGCCAAGGGCAAGGACGCGGCCCGGGGCAAGGCCAATTTCGTCACCCTGCTGGGCGTGGACGCCGCCCGCGAGCGGGTGGACCTGTTGGCGGAACAGGCCCGCAGCCACCTGGATTTGTTCGACGAGGACGCCAAATTCCTGCGGGCCAGCGTCGACTTCGTGCTACAGCGCAGATCGTAACGGGCCAGGCCCCGCCGGCCCATCTTTAAGGCTTGGGGGCAAAGAGATTTTTATGCCGCCAGTCACCCCTTTGCTCGACAAGGTCCACCAACCCGCGGACCTGCGGTCCTTCACCCTCCCGGAACTGAAACAGGTCGCCGAGGAGCTGCGCGCCGAGACCATCGACGCGGTCAGTCAGACCGGCGGCCACCTGGGCGCGGGACTGGGCGTCGTCGAGCTTACCGTCGCGCTGCACGCGGTGTTCGACACGCCCAAGGACATCGTGATCTGGGACGTCGGCCACCAAGCCTATCCGCACAAGATCCTGACCGGTCGCAGAGACCGCATCCGCACCCTGCGCCAGGGCAATGGCCTTTCCGGTTTCACCAAGCGCGCCGAGAGCGAGTACGACCCCTTCGGCGCCGCGCACGCGGCGACGTCGATTTCCGCGGCGCTCGGTTTCTGCGCGGCGCGCGACCTGAAAGGCGACAACAACAACGTCGTGGCCGTCATCGGCGACGGCTCGATGAGCGCGGGCATGGCCTATGAGGCGATGAACCAGGCGGCGCCGACGACCAACCGGCTTATCGTCGTCCTCAATGACAACGACATGTCGATCGCTCAGCCGGTGGGCGGCATGTCGAACTATCTCGCCAAGCTGGTTTCGGGCGGCGCCTATCGTTCGTTCCGCAAGTTCGGCAAGTCGGTCGCGGGCCATCTGCCCAAACCAATGGCCAAGGCTGCGAAGAAGGCGGAAGAGTTCGCCCGCGGCATGGTCACCGGCGGCACCCTGTTCGAAGAGCTCGGCTTCTACTACGTCGGCCCCATCGACGGCCACGATCTGGATCAGCTGATCCCGGTGCTGAAGAACGCCGCCGCCATCGACAACAAGCCGGTGCTGGTCCACGTGGTCACGCGCAAGGGCAAGGGCTATCCGCCCGCCGAAGACGCGGCCGACAAATACCATGGCGTGGTCAAGTTCGATGTCGTCACCGGCAAGCAGGCCAAGGCGCAATCCAACGCGCCGTCCTACACCAAGGTGTTCGGCGCCGAGCTGATCAAGCGCGCCGAACGCGACCCGACCATCGTCGCCATCACCGCCGCCATGCCGTCGGGAACCGGCCTCGACATCTTCGGCGACCGCTTCCCCGAACGCACCTTCGACGTCGGCATCGCCGAACAGCACGCGGTGACCTTTGCCGCGGGCCTCGCCGCGGCGGGGATGAAGCCATTCGCCGCGATCTACTCGACCTTCCTGCAGCGCGGCTACGATCAGGTCGTGCACGACGTGGCGATCCAGCGCCTGCCGGTGCGTTTCGCCATGGACCGCGCGGGCCTGGTGGGCGCGGACGGTCCGACGCACGCGGGATCCTTCGACGTCGGTTACCTCGGCGCCCTGCCGGGTTTCGTGCTGATGGCCGCCGCCGACGAGGCCGAACTCGCGGCGATGATCGCCACCGCCTGCGAAATCGACGACCGCCCGTCCGCCTTCCGTTATCCACGCGGCGACGGCGTCGGCATCGAAATCCCCGAGCTGTCGGCGCCGCTCGAAATCGGCAAGGGCCGCATCCTGAAGGAAGGCACGACGGTCGCCATCCTGTCGCTGGGTACGCGGTTGGAAGCGTCGCTGAAGGCCGCCGACCTGCTCGCGGCGCGCGGCGTCTCGACCACGGTCGCCGACGCCCGCTTCGCCAAGCCGCTCGATGAAGACCTGATCCTGCGCCTCGCCCGCGAACACGAAGCCATCGTCACCGTCGAAGAAGGCGCCATCGGCGGCTTCGGCGCCTTCGTGTTGCAGTTCCTCGCCGACAAGGGCGCGCTGGACCGCGGCCTGAAAATCCGCACCCTGGTCCTGCCCGACGTCTTCCAGGACCAGGACAAACCCGACGTCATGTACGCCGTCGCCGGCTTAGACGCCGAAGGCATCGCCAAGAGCGCGCTGCAGGCGCTCGGCATCGACGCGACTTCGAAGGCCGTCAGGGCTTAAGAAGAGAGTCCACGGACCCACACGGACTCACACGGAAAAGCGCCAGTCCTTTTGGCGGATGAGCGCGTGGCCGCCCGGGCATTTTATTGTCCACGAACCACACGAACCACACGAACAAGATTTGCCGCGGCTTCGGCGCGAAGCGCCCTTCAATTGAAAGCGCCTGCGGCGCGAAGACTGTCGTTCGTGTGGTTCGTGTGGTTCGTGGACAAGATAAAAAGGCCGGCCACACATCGGCGGCCGGCCTTTTAGCGATTTCCGTGTGCGTCCGTGTGTGTCCGTGGACTCTCTTTCTTGAGCCCGTCGCCGATCACCCGCAGAAGCTGAAGAACTGGTGCACGGCGCGGTTGCCCGCGTGCGGCACCATGTGGACGAGGTGGTCGCTGCCGTTGGGGATGCTGATCCAGCCGCGTTCGTCGAAGGCCTGAACGATCGGGGCCATGGTGTTGAAGGTCACCGACATCACCTGCAGGTCCGGCGCGGACGGTGCGGCCTTCACTTCGCCGGCGTCGACGGTCTTCACCGAACCCGACACCAGGATCAGCGACTTGGCGCCTTCCGGCAGTTCGGCGACCGGCTCGCCGATGGTGACCGCGCCCGACTTGTGCGTGCAGGCGAGCATGAGCTTCACGTCGCCGCCCTTCATCGCGCCGTAGGTGAGCGCGGCGTTGTCGCCTTCCGGCGCGAAGGTCCAGTCCATGCCGGCTGCGGCCTTCGGCGCGCCCTTCATCACCACCGGCTTATGCCCGACAGGGATGACGCGGCCGTCGTGACGGGTCAGACACCCGCCCAAGGCCAGGCCCGAAAGGGAAACCGCCGCCAACAGAAGGATCGCTCGTTTCATTCTCGTCTCATTTCCTAACTCGGATCAGGCGTGGACCGGCGGGAGCTTCCCCGCCCACGGCTGCGCCTTTTCCAATTCGAAGGCCAGTTCGAACAGGGTTCGTTCCTGGCCGGCTGCGGCGGCGAAGTGGGCGCCCACCGGAAGTCCGGCGTCGGTCCACGACAGAGGCATGCTCATAGCCGTATTCCCGGCCACGTTCACGATGGGCGTATATCCCACATAGTCGATCAGGCGCTCAATCAGGGTGTCATAGGGCACATCCGCGCGCGTCCAACCGAGCTTGGGCGGCGGCGAGGCCAAGACCGGGGTCAGCACCACGTCATAGCGCTGGAACAGGCTGAGGTACGCCTTGACCCCCGTCTGCAGGGTCGCCAGCGCCCGGTCGACGGCGCCCGCCGGCTCCGCGGCGAAGGCCCGGGCGGCGTTCAGGGTGAAGGGCTCCAGGTCCTGGGGCCCGGGCGCGCGGCCCAACGTCTTGCCGACAGCCTGGACCGTTTCGGCCGCCCCAGCCGACCACAGCACCAGGAACGCCTGGGTGAAATCCTCGGAGATCGCGGGCCAGGCCATCGGCTCGACCGCGTGGCCCAGGCTCTTGCACAGCTCGGCGGCCTTCTCGGTGGCCTGGGCCACCGGCTTGTCGGCGGCGCGGCCGTTCGGGTCGGCGGCGATCCAGCCGATCTTCAGTCGCTTGGTCGAAGGGCCCTTGACCAGGCCGACCGCAGGCAGTGTCGCCCCGTCGCCGGTCTTCTCGATGGCGGCGAACACGCCCGCGGAGTCGCGCACCGTGCGCGCCTCGCAGTGCTTGACCGAGATTTCCTTCAGGCTGTCGGTCGAGCCGATCATCCGCCCGCGCGACGGCTTCAGCCCGAACAGGCCGCAGCACGAGGCCGGGATGCGGATCGACCCACCCCCGTCGCTGGCCTGGGCGATGGGCACGACGCCCGCCGCTACCGCCGCGGCCGAACCGCCCGACGACCCGCCGGACGAGCGGCTGAGGTCCCAGGGATTGCGCGTCGGCCCGTTGGCCAGGGGCTCGGTGGTCGGCAGGAAACCGAACTCGGGCGTGGACGACTTGCCGATCGGGATGAAGCCTGCGGCCAGGAAAGCCGCGACGATCGGCTCCGAAGCCTTGGCCGGCGGCGCATGGGCCAGGGCGCGCGCGCCGTTCTTGGTCGGCGTCCCCTCCAGGTCGTAGAGGTCCTTGATCAGGGTCGGCACGCCGGCGAACGGCCCCGCCAGCTCTTCCCCGGCGCGTTTCAGGGCCCGGTCGAAATCGGCGGTGACCAGGAAATTGAGCTTGGGATTGACCGCCTCGGCCCGGTCGATGGCCGCCTGGACCACCTCCTTGGCGGTGATCTGTTTCTTGCGGATCAACTCCGCCGTCCCGGTCGCATCGGTCCAGGTCAGGGACCCGCGGAACAGGTTGGAGATCGGCGTGCAGGCCGCCGCCATCGGCGCGGCGGCCAGCCCTGTCAGAAGGGTGCGGCGTCCAAGCGTCGTCGTCATGGGTCAGTCCTGAAGGTCCCCGCGGCCTTCCTCGCGCGATTGCCGGTCCACGGCAAGGCGTCCGCGCCAAGCTTTGCCCGGTCAGTCGGGCGGCATTGGGGCGGCCTATGGCCCCTGCGGCGAACCCTGCGCGACGCTTGATTGCCGGCCCAGGCGAAGCGGCGTCAGTCCAAGCGGCGCTGCGGCAAGGGGGGCGCTGGATAGCGGCCCATTTTGGAGTTCCAGTACGCCCATGACCGAGGATCGATGATGCCCGGCGGGGCTCGATCTAGCGCCTCCAGAAAATCAAGGTCATCGATGTGACGCCGAATTTCGCGCATGTCCTCGTGTGTCGCGTAGGTCATGGCATAGGCAAGAAATCGGCATGGGTCAGCCAAGGAAATATCGGGCTCTTCAAACCACACGACGCGGCGGGCGAGCGCTTCGAGTTCGGCGGTGCGCGGCAGGGGTTTCACGGGCGCTCTCCGCTGTGGTCAACCGCCTGGAGCAACTCGGAACGCTGTGGCAGACGGTCCAGATCGACGTCGCGCGCCGCTGCCGCTAGTTCGTCTTGTACCCGCCGCGGCAGGTCGCTCAAGTTTCCGTCGTCGAAATACGACAAAGCCTTTAGCGTAATCTGGGAATTGAACTGCTCCCCATAAACAATGCCCGCCGCCGTCAACGCCATCGGCAGAGATACGCCAGCGCGGATCAGAGCGTGGATGTCGAGGTAGTCTTTGGCTTCGGCGCGCTTCTGGACGACCGCGGCCTTGGTCCCTGCCAAGTCGATGAGGCTCGCGATCCTGATCGCAGGACTTTCGATAGCTGCCGCGGGAGCGATGATTTCCAGTCGACGCATGCCAAAGTATGAAACCTGCACCGGTCCGTCCCGGTCCAGCAGGCATGTCAGGGTGTTGGCCTCCTGTTGAAGCACGCGCGCCTTCCGGAGATAGGGCACGTCTTGAAGGAGCTGAGAAGGATCGAACGACTCCCATGCGAAAAAGTCGAAATCGATCGACGTGCGGTGTCCCAGTCGAAGCGCCAGCGCCGTGCCGCCGTAGAGCGTGAACGCATCAGGTGTCGCGCCAAGTTCGGGCCAGAGCGCGAGCTGCGGCGGCGGCAGGATATCGAGGCGCGGATGAAGCCGGCTCATGTGCGCCGCTCGCTCCAGAAACGCGCGATGTCAATGACGCTTTCGGGGATCACGTGGGCGAGTTCGAAGGCGAAAGACTCCACGTCGTCAACGCCGATCTCAGCAAGCTCCTCGTCCGACGCGGTGAGCGCGAAGATCGGGAACAGCGCCATGGCGACTTGCTTGGACTGGAGCATCGGATCCCACGCGCCCGGGCGTAACGACATGGCGGTCCGGAACCCCACCGCCCAGTCGTCGCCGATCAGCGTGCCATCGGGGTTCTTCCAGAGGATCGGTTGGAACACGCCTTTTTCGACGTCGCACAGGATTTGATTGAAGCGGTCCAAAATAGTCCCGACGATGGCCAGCACCATCTCCTCACTTTCAAATTCCGGCTCTTCGCCGCCCCAGACGACGGTCAACCATTCGCTGGGCCGGACGAGCTCGGGACCTATGGCGACGCCGGTCAGAAACCCGTCGAGGTCGGAAAGCTGCATGCAGTCGGGCGGCGATTGGTCAGAGAGCAGATAGTCGTCCAAGGCTTCGAAGCCCTCGACCGAGATCTCCCAACCGTCAAAGTCATCCGCCGGCTCAGCGTTGCCCGGGAACTGTGAAGCCGATGACCCCATCGCGCGAATGTGCCAGCCCGGCTGGGAAGACGCCAGGGCCGGGCGGCGCGAGGAGGACTTAAAGTCCGCGCAGTGAATCTGGGCTTGATACCTTAGACTTCGATGCCCACGTCCGATGGACGTTCGCTCTTTGACAAGTCAAACGGAAAGCGCCCGATCCAGTGCGACCGGGCGCCGTAAATACGGTGAATCTGCGGTGGCGGACCGCCGTCGTCAGAACGGTGAGAAGCGTTCCAGCAGGCTCTGACCGGCCGGCGCCTTCTGGATTCGGCTTACGTCGCCTTTGCCGCCGTAGCTGATGCGGGCTTCGGCGATTTGGGTGTGGTTGATGGTGTTGGTGGAGGAGATGTCCTCCGGCCGCACGATGCCGGCGACGGTCAGTTCGCGCAGTTCGTTGTTGGTCTTCACTTCCTGGCGGCCCTGGATGACCAGGTTGCCGTTGGGCAGCACGGCGGTGACCACGGCGGCGACGGTGAGCTGGATCGCTTCCGACCGGGTGATCACGCCCTTGCCGTCGGAGTTGGTGGCGCCGTTGGTGTCGATCATCTTGGTCGGGTCGTAGCCCGATGGCAGGATCTTACCCAGGCTCGATTCCAGGCCGAAGAAGTGGCTGACGCCCGCGGTCATGCCGCTGGTGCGGCTGCGGTTGGTTTCGTTGGACAGGTTGGCGCTGTCGTTGATGGCGATCTGCACGGTCAGAATGTCGCCGACGTTGCGCGCGCGCTGGTCGTGGAAAAAAGTCCGCGCGCCCGAACGCCACAACGAGTTGGCCGAAGCGGGCGTCGCTTCCGGCGCCAGCTGGTTGATCTGCTGCTGCGACGGCGTCAGCGATGACGGAAAGGTCATCGGATGTTCCTTCGGCCCCGCCAGGGTTTCGCGCACGGCGCTGCCCGCGCCGCAACCGGCAAGACCCACGGATACGACGACGGCGGAGGCGAGGAGAACGGCTTTGCGCATCGGAAGACCTACTGAATGGAAGCGAAACGACGGGACTTGAGGCTGTCCGCCTGCGGGCCGGTGACGGCCTCTCCGGGGCCGGTGGCCACCGCTTCAATCGTCTTCTTCGATTGGGTGTTGAGCACTTGGATGACGTCGCCGACCGCGGCGTCGGCCACCGCTTTGCCCTGCAGCTTCAGAGTGACGCCGTCGACGTCGTAGGTCACCGAGACGATCTCGTCCTTCTTGATGACCTTCTGCGCCATCAGGTCGCGCGAGGCGACGACCACGCCTTCGCGTTCGGTGTGGCGCGTGCTGAGGCCGATGACCTGGGCCGGATCGTTGGGCGCGTCCGAAGGCACAAGGTGCGCCTGCACCTTGGTCCACAGCACGTCGTCGGCGCGGATCACTTCCCCGGCCGCAAGGTTGTGGGCGAAGGTCAGCGCATCGACGGTCTTGCCGCCGCCCGCGCGTGCGGCGGGCGCGGAGTCTTCGCGCGGCGCCGCGTCCATCTGAACGACCAGGCGGCTGTACCCCGAGGGGTTGGCCCAGTCGAGGCCGTGCATGTGAGCGATGCGCTGCACCGCGCCGGCGTCGAGCACCATGGCGGGCGCGCCGTCGTTGGCGACAGCCACCGCAACGTTCGAGGCATTGCCCGCGCCTTCGAACAGGTCGCCCAGCGTGATCTGCGGCCCGCTCGATTGCGGCGTGTCGCGCAGGTCGACGGGCGTGCCGGCGAACGCCATGCCGGCCAGCAGCAACAGCACGAAGGCCGAAACCGCTATGGCGATGCGAGTCAGGACCGGGTGACGGTTCAAGGTGAGGGCGAGGGCGGTCATGGCTTGGCCAAATCTATTGCTTGGATTGAACCGCGGTGGCGAGCATGGAGTCCGCGGCGGAGACGACCTTGGAGTTCATCTCATAGGCGCGCTGGGCCACGATCAGGTTGGTGATCTCGGTGACGGGATCGACGTTCGACGCTTCGGTGTAGCCCTGCATCACGGTGCCGAAGCCGGGCTGGCCCGGCTGGCCCACCACCGGCGCGCCGCTGGCGCCCGATTCCATGTAGAGGTTGTTGCCGGTGGCCTCGAGGCCCGCTTCGTTGAAGAAGGTCGCGAGCTGCAGGTTGCCGACCAGCGACGGCGCGGTCTGGCCGCTCAGCGACACCTGCACCTGGCCGGTCTGCGAGATGGTCACGCCGGTGGCGTTCTGCGGGATCGTGATCTGCGGAATGATCTGATAGCCGTCGGAGGTGACCAACTGACCGGTGTCGTTGACCGCCAGGTTGCCGGCTCGCGTGTAGGCCGTCTCGCCGGTCGGCAGCAGTACCTGGAAGAAGCCCTTGCCGGAAACCGCCAGATCGAACTGGTTGCCGGTCTGGGTCATGTTGCCTTGCGTCGTGATGCGATAGACCGAGCCGGCCTTCACGCCCGAACCCAGCTGCACGCCGGTCGGCACCACCGTGCCGGTGTCCGAGGATTGAGCGCCGGGGGTTTCGATGTTCTGGTACAGCATGTCCTCGAACACCGCGCTCTGCTTCTTGAAGCCGACGGTGTTCATGTTGGCGATGTTGTTCGAGATGACCTCGACGTTCATCTGCTGGGCCGCCATGCCGGTGGCGGCGATCCGAAGAGCACGCATCTAGAGCTTCCTCATGCGACCTTCGCCAGCCGGTCGATCGACGACTGGGAAAGGTCATTGGTCTGTTGGATCATCGAGGAGATGCGCTCATAGGCGCGCTGCACCTGGATCAGGTTGGTGATCTCGATGATCGGTTTGACGTTGGATGATTCCACCATGCCCTGGCGCAGCTTCACGTCGGGCGCCGGCGTCGGTTGGGCGTTGGAGGTGTTGGAGTAGAGGTTGTCGCCCTCCTTCTGGAGGACGCCGAGCGCGTCGAAGTGCACGACGCCGATCTTGCCCACGCGGGTCGAGGTCGGGCCTTGCTTGGTGCGCTGGCTGACCACGCCGTCGGCGGAGATCTGGGGCGCGCCGTTCGACGGATCCAGCGTGATCTCGCCGCCGGAGTCGTCGAGCACCGGGTGACCGCCGGAGGTGACGAGGCGGCCGGTGGAGTCGATGCCGAAGCGGCCGTCCTTGGTGTAGCGGTTGCCCTGGGGCGTCGAGACCGTGAAGAAGCCGTTGCCGTCGATGGCCACGTCCGTGGCGCGGCCGGTTTCGCTCAGCTCGCCCTCGCTGAAGTCGCGCGCCAGGCCGCCGGCCATGGAGAACTGGGCCGGGCCCTTGACCTCGTCGTCCTTGGCGGGCGCGCCGGTCTGGGTGTTGAGCAGCATCTGCTCGACCTTGAAGCCGGCGGTGTCCATGTTCGCGATGTTGTTCGCGACCACGTCCATCTGCTTTTGCAGGGTCGATTGGCGCGACAGGGCGATGTAGGCGATGTTGTCCACAGGTGCGACGTCCGGTCCTTAAGAACTCGGGCAAGAGCTATGCAAGCGCCGGGCCTTATGGTTAACGCCTTTGTTCTCAGAGGGTTACCGATGGGGTCGGGCGGGCCGCGACCCGATCCGGCCCGGCAGAAATTGCCCGCCGGAAGCCATTTCCAAACCGATCATTAACCAAACCGACTCGATGGTCAGGCCTGCAGGTTCACAGGCGTGGGCGGGGGCGGGACGTGTTTAAGAAAAAGCCGAAACCGGGGGCGGATGCCCCGACGGACGGTGAGGCGACCGCCGCGCCCGAAGGGGCCGAGGGCGCCGACGGCGAAGCCGCGCCGCGCAAGAAGAAGCTGCCGATGCTGATCATCGCCATTGCCGCGGGCGTGCTGGTGCTCGGCGGCGGCGGTACGGGCGCCTTCTTCATGCTGCAGCCCAAGTCGCCGGCGGACAAGGCGGCGGCTGAGGCCAAGGCCAAGAAGGACAAGAAAAAGAAGGACGAGAAGGGCGGCGAAGGCGCCAAGAAGGACGACAAGAACGCGCCGGTCATCCGCGACGGCCCCGACGGCGTGACCTTCTATACCTTGCCGGACCAGGTGGTGAACATCCAGTCGTCCGACGGCAAGCCGACGTTCCTGAAGCTGAAACTCACCTTCGAGATGCACGACGCCGACACGGCCGATGCCCTGACCGACGACACGCCGCGGCTCGAGGACATGTTCACCTCGTTCCTGCGCGAGCTGCGTCCGGAGGACCTGTCGGGCAGCCAGGGCAGCTATCAGCTGAAAATGGAGATCCAGCGGCGCGTGAACCTGATCCTTGCGCCCCGCAAGATCGACGGCGTCCTGATCGAGGAGATGCTGATCCAGTAGGGATCAGCTCAGTGCATGGCAGACGCGTTGGATCCTGACACCCCCGAAGCCGGCGACGACAGCGAAATCGCGTCCGGCGCCGAAGGCGATGTCGTCGGCGGGGGCGAACGCATCCTCAATCAGGACGAGATCGACAGCCTGCTCGGCTTCGACCTGTCCGAAGAGGATCAGACCGAACGTTCCGGCATCCGCGCGATCATCAATTCGGCGCTGGTGTCCTATGAGCGTCTGCCGATGCTCGAGATCGTCTTCGACCGCCTGGTGCGGTTGATGACCACGTCGCTGCGCAACTTCACGTCCGACAACGTCGAGGTCAGCCTCGACAACATTTCCTCGATCCGCTTCGGCGACTATCTGAACTCGATCCCGCTGCCGGCGATCCTGGCGGTGTTCCGCGCCGAGGAACTCGACAACTATGGTCTGCTGACCGTCGATTCCAATCTGATCTATTCCATCGTCGACGTGCTGCTGGGCGGCCGTCGCGGCACCGCGGCGCTGCGCATCGAAGGCCGGCCCTATACGACGATCGAGCGCGTGCTGGTGCAGCGCATGGTCGAGGTGATCCTGGCCGACGCCAAGGCGGCGTTCGAGCCCCTGACCCCGGTGCACTTCAACCTGGATCGGCTGGAGACCAATCCGCGTTTCGCCGCCATCGCGCGACCCGCCAATGCGGCGATCCTCGTCAAGCTGCGCATCGACATGGAAGACCGCGGCGGGCGGGTCGAACTGTTGTTGCCCTATTCGACGCTGGAACCGATCCGCAAGATGCTTCTGCAGCAGTTCATGGGCGAGAAGTTCGGCCGCGACAACATCTGGGAAGGCCACCTCGCGACCGAGTTGTGGACCACCCAGGTGGAAGTCTCCGCGGTGCTGGACGAACAGGTGGCGCCGTTGTCCAGCGTGCTGAACCTCGAAGTCGGCCAGACCCTGATGCTGGGCGCCACGCCCGACAGCCTGGTCGACCTGCGCTGCGGCCAGATCGAACTGACCCGCGCGCGCATGGGACGCCGCGGCGATCATATCGCCGTGCGCGTCGAACAACCGCTCGCCCTCTCGGCGCAGAAAGCCCTGGTGGACTTGTAACGATGGCCAAGTTTCTATGATGGATTTTGTCGGACCTGCGATCGAAGGCCTGCTGGTCGTGTTGCTGATCGCGGCGCTGCTCTATGGCATGCGCCTCGATCGCAAGCTGAAGGCGCTGCGCGACACCCAGGCGGGCTTCGCCGAAGCGGTGCGCACCCTGGACCAGGCCGCCGCGCGCGCCGAGAACGGCCTCGACACCCTGCGCCGCACCGCGGAGGACACCCACGACAGCCTGCACGACCGCATCATGAAGGCGCGTGAGTTGAAGGCCGAACTCGAGACCCTGGTGTCGCGCGCCGAACGCGCCGCCGCAGATCTCGACAAGCCGCGGCCGTCAAGCGTTCAAGCGACGCTGCCTGAGCGTGCGTCGTCGCCGCGCCTCGAACTCGGCGCGCCCGCCGGCAAGAACCGTGTCGTCTTCACCACGCCGCGCGATGAAGAGGCGCCGCTGGAGCTGACCCAACCGATCGGCAAAGGACCGCGACCGCACATTCCGCCGCCGATGAAACCGCTTCCCTCCGTCAGCCCGTCGCGCCGTTCCGCCGCGCGCAACCTCGACGAAGACCTGTTTGACATCGCGCCGGCCGAAGGCCGCCGTCGCATCTTCGGAGTCCGTTCATGAGCCGTCTCCCGCGCCTCTTGCCTCTGGTGGCCGTGGCCGTTGGCGGCGTGCTCGCCTTGAAGGTCGTCTCCGGCCTCGACGGCGCGCCCGCATTCCTGAAACAGGCGACCGCCTTCGCCGAAGACGCCGCGCCCGGCGAGAAGGTCAAGGTTGCGAAGAAGGCCGACGCGAAGAAGCCAGACGACAAGGCTGACGCGGCCAAACCCGCGGCCGCCCTGACCGATCCGCTGCTTGCGCCGTCGGGCCAGATCACCTCGGCGCCCACCGCCGCCGACGCCGCGACGAACGCCGCGGGCTCGGTGCCGATCGCCCCGATCTGTGCGCCCAGCGCGGCCGAACTGGCGAAGGAAGCGGGCCTGTCGCCGGCGGAGCTGCGCGTGTTGCAGAGCCTGCAGTCGCGTCGCGGCGAACTCGACGCGCGCTCGCAGGCCATGGACACCCAGATGGCAGTCCTCGCCGCTGCCGAAGCCAAGGTCGACGCCAAGATCAAGTCGCTGGGCTCGCTGAAAGACGAACTGACCGGCATGATCGGCCAGGCCGACGCCAAGACCGACGCGGAGATCACGCGCCTGGTCACCGTCTATTCCAAGATGAAGCCCGACGCCGCCGCGGTGGTGATGGCCCAGCTCGACGACAAGGTGCGCGTGCCGGTCGCGGGCAAGATGAAGGAAGCCGTGCTCGCCGCCATCCTCAACAAGATGCAGCCCGCGGACGCCAAGAAGCTGACCGAGAGACTCGCCGCGCGCTTCTCCACCAACGGCATGGCCGAAAAGGTCGCCTCGCCCGACGTCCAGCCCGCCGCGCCGGCTGCACAACCCGACCAGCCCGCCAAGGCCGCCGCACCGCACCGCCGCGCGCCGCATAAAGCCAGGCCCAGGCCCGCGAAAAAGTCGGATGACGGCAATGCCGTCGCGGCGCCGCCGGCCCCCAAGCCCGCCGCGCCGAAAGCGGCCGCCGCGGCCGGTTCGCCGCCATCTGGCAAGGTGAACTAAGGTTACCCTCCCCCTGCGGGTGAGGGTGCGACAGAGAGACCGCGAACGGCGCGCGTCATTAACCTTATCGTTAACCGGGTCCTAACCGCGAAAGACGACCTTTGGCGGCGATGATGTCCAGGCCTCGCCCCGAGTCGCCCAAGGCGCCGAATGCTCCTGCGTTCGGACAGCGATCGCGCGCCGTGCTGAAGGCGACGACCGCGGCGGTGGCCGCCGGGACCATCGCGGTTTCGCCGATCGCCGCGTCCATCGCTCAGGCCGGCTCCGAGACCCAGGTCGCCGCCGGCGCGCCGGTGGAAGTGCGCGTCGGGGTGAACCCCGACTTCGCGCGCGTCGAATTCCGCGGACCGCTCGGCATACGCGCCGGCGTGAGCCAGAGCGGCCAGACCGTCACCGTGCATCTGCCCAAGGGCGCGCAACCGGACCTCGGACGCCTGCGCGTCGATCCGCCGCCGGGCGTCTCCGGCGTCGACACCCACGCGTCCGCGTCCGGTTTCGACATTGTCCTGACGCTCGAGAAGGGCGCGAGCAGCAAGGCCGGGCGTGCGGACGGCGCGGTCTATCTCAACCTGTTCCCGCCGAAGAGCGACGCAGCCGCCGCGCCGCAACCGGTCGCGATGACGCGCGCCGACCCCGTGCCCGCGGGCGGGGTGGTGAAGGTCGCGGCGCAGACCGACGGCGAACAACTGACCCTGCGCTTTCCGTGGGCTGCGCCCGCCGGCGCCGCGGTGTTCCGCCGCGCGGGCGCGGTGTTCATCGTGTTCGACGCCAGAGCGCGGCTCGATCTCGCCGGCGCGCCGAGGTCTTTGGGCGCCGTACACCGCATCAGCTGGCTCGACGGCGCCGACTACACGGTGGTGCGCATCGAAGCGCCGCCTGAGGTGTCGGTGGCGGCGGTATCGCAGGGGCCGACCTGGACAGTCGTGCTTGGCGGTCCGCGGCCGCAGCCTGACGACGCGGTGAAGATCGAGCGCGACGAACAGACCGGGCCGCCCGCGCTGACCGCTGCGCTGACCGGCGCGACCAAGGTGGTGTGGCTGACCGATCCGGCCATCGGCGACCGTTTCGCCGCGGTCACCGCCATGGGCGATGTGCACGGCGTCGCGCGTGAGCACGACTTCGTCGAGACGCGCATCCTCAAGTCGCTGCAGGGCATGGCCGTCGAAGCCGTTGCGCCGGACGTAAGGGTCGCCATCGCCGGCGATCTGGTGCGCATCGAGCGTCCCGGGGGTTTGAGCCTGTCGCCGCCCGGCGTGATCGCCCATTCGGACGACACGCCGATAGACCTGCCGCACGCCGCCGCGCTGCCGGGCCTGGTGGACACCGCCAACTGGTCGAGAGTCGGTCGCGAGGGCTTCCTCGGCCGCTATCGCCTGCTGGAAGACATGGCGTCGGTGGAGGCGGCCAAGGGCGCCGAGGGGCCGGTCACCGCGCGCATGGCGCTGGCGCGGTTTCTGGTCGGCATGGAAATGAACTACGAAGCCATCGGCGTGCTCGATCTGGTCGCCAAGACCAATCCGTCGATGCTCAATGATCCCGAGTTCCGCGGTCTGCGCGGCGCCGCGCGGGTGATGGCGCGCCGCTACAAGGAAGCCGACAACGACTTCGCCTCGCCCACCGTCGCCAACGATCCGGCAAGCAATCTGTGGCGCGGTTATATCGACGTGCAGCTCGGCAACTATGCCGACGCGCGCAAATCATTCGTTTCGGGTTCGCGCGCCATCGACCTGTTCTCGCCGAAATGGAAGGCGCGCTTTTCCGTCGCCCACGCCCAGGCGGCGCTGGAGCTGAAGGATCCCGGCGCGGCGCGGTCGCTGCTGGCCTACGCCCTGGCTCAGGACATCGACGCGCCGGAACAATTGCACGCCTATCTGGTCGAGGCGCGCATGTTCGAAGCCTCCGGCGACAAGGGCCGCGCCCTTGCGGTTTATCAAGCGGTGGCGCGCGCGCCGCTCGACGACGTCGCCACGCCTGCGCTGCTGCGCGCGACGAAAATTCAATACGACCAGGGTACGATGAAGGCCGGCGACGCGGTCGCGATACTCGACAGCCTGCGTTACCGCTGGCGCGGCGACGCCACCGAACTCGACGTCATCCGCTCGCTTGGCGAAATCTATCTGAGCCAGGGCCGCTATCGCGAGGCGCTGGAGGCGCTGCGGTCCGCGGGCCAGCGTCTGCCGGATTCCCCGTCGGCCCAGGCGCTGCAGGCCGAACTCGCCGATGCCTTCCGCAAGCTGTTCCTGCAGGGTCAGGCCGATGGTCTGCAACCGATCCAGGCGCTCGCCCTGTTCCTCGACTTCCGCGAACTGACGCCTGTGGGCGCCGACGGCGACGAGATGGTGCGCCGGCTCGCGCGGCGGCTGATCGACGTGGACCTGCTGCCGCAGGCGGCGGAACTGTTGAAGTACCAGGCCGACAACCGTCTCGACGGCGTGGCCAAGGCCCAGGTGTCCACCGATCTCGCCGCGGTCTATCTGATGGATCAGCAGCCCGAGAAGGCGCTGGACGCAATCTGGGGCTCGCGCACCACGCTGTTGCCGAACGCATTGAACGCGCAACGGCGTGTGCTGGAAGCGCGCGCGCTGACCGGCCTCGGCAAGTACGACAATGCGCTGGAGATTCTCGGCAAGGACGCCGCGCCTGAAGCGCAGGATGCGCGCGCGGAAGTGTTCTGGAAGCAGAAAGACTGGGCCAAGGCGGGCGACGCCTACGCCAAGCGTCTGGGCGATCGCTGGAAGACGGCGACGACGCCGCTGACCGGTGAAGAGGAATCGAAACTGATCCGCGCCGGCGTCGCTTTCTCGCTCGCCGGCGACGCCAAGTCGCTGAAGCAGCTGTCCGACCACTACACCGGCTTCATCGACCACGCCCAGGCGCCCGACGCCCTGCGCGTCGCCCTGGCCGATCTCGACGGCGGCACGCTGACGCCGCAGTCCTTCGCCAAGGCGGTGACCCAGGCGGACACCTTCGCCGGCTGGGTCGCCGGCATGAAGCAACACTTCCGCGACGCCGCGGAAAAAGCGCTACAGACCGCACAGGCCGGCGGCGGCGGCAACGCAGGCTGATTATTCCGCTGCCCGATTATTCCGCTGGAACCGGCCGCGGTTTGCGGTCGGCGCCGATGGCGACGAAGGTGATGGTCGCTTCGGTCACCTTGTGCACGGTTTCCTCGTCGCGATGGCGGCGAAAGGCTTCGACGAAGACCCTGATCGAGGTGCGGCCGGTTCCCACCACGCTGGCGTAGATCGACACCTCGTCACCGACCGCGACGGGCCGCAGAAACGCCATGCCGTCGACCGCGACGGTCGCGGTGCGTCCGCGCGCGCGGCGCGTGGCCACGGTCGATCCCGCCAAGTCCATCTGCGACATCAGCCAGCCGCCGAAGATGTCGCCGGACGGATTGGTGTCGGCGGGCATGGCGATGACGCGGATGGTGGGAATGCGCTCGCCCGAGGTCACGATGGGTTGGTTGTCGGCGGCGTTGGTCATTTTGGATCCGAGCGTGCGCGTTAGCTTTGCACGCAATTCTATCGAGATGGAACACGAGAACCCTCCCTCTTCGATAGAGGGAGGGTAGGGAGGGAGATGGGGAGCGGTCGCCGGCAGGAGGAATCGCGGGCGACGCCGCCCGTGCTTTTCCAGAATCGCCATGCACTCATCTCCATCCCCGGCCCTTCCTCCATCGAGGAGGAAGGGAGAAGCACCCTGGAGCGGTGGTGACGCGCCGATCCTTTTCCGATCGCTTTCCGTCCTCTAAACCGACGCTGTGAGCGACCTGCGTCCCCCGACGGTCATCCTGACCGAGCCCCAGCTCGCCGAGAACATCGGCGCGGTCGGGCGGGTGATGGCCAACTTCGGTCTGACCGACCTGCGCCTGGTGCGGCCTCGCGACGGCTGGCCCCAGGACCGGGCCTGGGCTTCGGCCTCCGGCGCCGACTGGGTGCTCGATGACGCGCGGGTATTCGGCAGCGTCGCGGAAGCCATGGCGGACCTGAGGGTCGTTTTCGCAACCACCGCCCGGCCGCGCGAGACGGTTATGCCGGTGCTGACGCCGGAAGAGGCCGCGGCCGAGCTCAACCAGGCGTCCCGCGAAGGCCAGCCGGTGGGCCTGTTGTTCGGCGGCGAGCGGGCCGGACTGGAAACCCACGACATTGCGATCTGCCAGGCGGTGGTGACCATCCCCATCGATTCGCGATTCCGTTCATTGAACCTCGCCCAGGCCGTGGCCGTTAACGCCTACGAGTGGCGCAAGACGATTTCTGCAACCCCGCCCGCAGCGTTCCGGGATCAACCGCCTCCAGCGGAAATGGCTGCGATGACAGGGCTTTACGAACATTTCGAAACCGAGCTGGAAGCCGCAGGCTTCTTTCATCCTCCCGAGAAGAAATCCGCTATGGTCCGCAATCTCCGCGTCGCCCTGAGCAAGGCCCGCTTCACCGACCAGGAAGTGCGAACTTTCCGAGGGGTGATCACCGCGCTCAGCAAAGGTCGCGGGCGCGTTCTGGCCAAGCTGGCGGCGGCCAAGAGCGAGAAGACGGGCGGCGAGGGGAGCTGAGATGGTCGACGCCGACAAGCTGAAACGTTTCGTACAACCGCTGTGGGCCGACGAGGTCGTGCCCAAGCTGGTCGAGTACATCAAGATTCCGAACAAGAGCCCGGACTTCGATCCCAAGTGGGCCGAGCACGGGCACATGGACGAGGCGGTCGCCCTGTTCGAAGGCTGGGCGCGGTCGAAGATCGCGAACATCGCGGGCGCGACGCTCGAGGTCGTGCGACTGCCCGGCCGCACGCCGGTGATCTTCCTCGAAATCCCGGGCGAGGGCGACGACACCTGTCTGCTCTACGGTCACCTCGACAAACAGCCGGAGATGTCGGGCTGGGCCGAGGGTCTGGGTCCGTGGATTCCGGTGCTGAAGGACGACAAGCTCTACGGGCGCGGCGGCGCCGACGACGGCTACGCCCTGTTCGGCGCGCTGGGCGCCATTCTCGCGCTGAAAGACCAGAAGGTTCCGCACGCGCGTTGCGTGATCCTGATCGAGGCATGCGAGGAGTCGGGCAGCTACGACCTGCCGTTCTATGTCGATCACCTCGCGTCGCGCATCGGACATCCGTCGCTGGTGATCTGTCTCGACAGCGGCTGCGGCAACTATGAACAGCTGTGGCTGACCACGTCGTTGCGCGGCCTGATGGGCGGCAATCTGACCGTGAAGGTGCTGGACGAAGGCGTGCACTCCGGCGATGCGTCCGGCGTTGTCGCTTCGAGCTTCCGCGTGCTGCGCCATCTGTTGTCGCGGCTGGAGGACGAGACCACCGGCAAGATCAAGCCGATGGAGCTGTGGACCGAAATCCCCGCCGACCGCATCGACCAGGCCAAGCGCGCCGCCGCCATCCTCGGCGACGAGGTGTGGACCAAGTTCCCGTTCGTCACCGGCATGAAGCCGGTGGTCGACGATCCGGTGGAGCTGATCCTGAACCGCACCTGGCGGCCGCAGCTGGCCGTGGTCGGCGCCGAGGGTCTGCCGCCGCTGGCCAACGCCGGCAATGTGCTGCGACCGTTCACAACGACAAAGCTTTCGATCCGCGTGCCGCCGACGGTGGATGCGGGCAAGGCCGCGGAAGTCGTGCGCAAACTGCTCGAAGACAACGCGCCCTATAACGCCGGCGTCACCTTCAAGGTCGAGAGCGCCGAGTCCGGCTGGAACGCGCCGACCCTGGCGCCTTGGCTCGAAACCGCGGTGGAGAACGCGTCGATGACGGCGTTCGGAAAGCCGGTCGCGATGATGGGCGAGGGCGGCTCGATCCCCTTCATGGGCATGCTGGGCGCCAAGTTCCCACAGGCGCAGTTCCTCATCACCGGCGTGCTGGGCCCGCACTCGAACGCGCACGGCCCGAACGAATTCCTGCACATCCCCACCGGCGAGCGGGTGACCCAGGTGGTCGCCCTGGTCCTGGCCGACCACTTCGCCCGCAACGCCAAACCGGCGAGCTCGGCGGAGGAAAAGAAGGGATTCCTGTCTAAAATTTTAGGCGGTTAATCGGTTTTCCAATTCTGAAAAATATTGACGAGGCCGAAAA
Organism: Caulobacteraceae bacterium; assembly: GCA_036501825.1. GTDB lineage: Bacteria > Pseudomonadota > Alphaproteobacteria > Caulobacterales > Caulobacteraceae > JAFECT01. The sequence goes on from DASXZP010000026.1 coordinate 74,045, forward strand.
CCCGGCCGAAGGTGGCTGATCGGGCGCCGGGGGGCGTCGTTCAGCTGAGATGAGTGACCGATGTCCAAGGGCTCTTTCATGTCCGGCGTGTGGCGCTGGACCAAGCGGATCGGTCTGGGCCTGCTGGGCCTCTTCATCGCCCTGGTGGTCGTAGGCACGATCTGGGAGGCGTCGGTACGCGCTTCCGCCCACAAAACCTTCAAGCCGCGCGGCCAGATCGTCGACATCGGCGGCGGCCGCCACATGCACATCGATTGCCGCGGGACGGGCGCGCCCACGGTCGTGCTCGAAGCCGGCCTCGACACCAACGGCACCCAGGCCTGGAGCGCGGTGCAGGACAAGATGGCGGCCTTCACGCGCGTCTGCTCCTACGATCGCGCCGGCATCCAGTGGAGCGACGATAAGCCGGGCGCCCACGACGGCGACGGTGTCGCGAACGATCTGCACGCGCTGCTGACTGCAGCGGGCGAGAAGGGCCTCTACGTGATGGTCGGCCACTCGCTCGGCGGCCCGTACATCATGAGCTTTGCGCGGCTCTATCCGAACGACCTCGCCGGCGTGGTGTTCGTCGATGCATCGCATCCGGACCAGAACCGGTTGATGGCCGCCGCCGGAATCGCCGCCGCGGCGAAGCCGATTCCCGCCGTCTACCAGCTGCTGGGCAAGCTGACCTGGTCGGGCTTGCCGCGGATCCTGCTGGGTCTGGCCGCTCAGCAGGCTGACGCCCCCAACCCCATGCCGGCCACGGCTCGGGCGGAAGCCGACGCCTTCGCGCCGCAGTCGTTTCCGGCCGCGATGGCGGAAGGCAAGGACCTGAACCTGACGCTTGCCGAAGCCGGCAAGCTGCGCACGCTCGGCGATCGGCCGCTCGTGGTGCTGGTGGCAACGAAGCAATTGTCCGCGAAGGACGTGAAGCTCGCCGGACTTACGCCCTCGCAGTACGCGAGCATGCAGTCGATCTGGCTCAAGCTTCACGACGACGAGACGTCCTGGTCCACGCACAGCCGCCAGCAACTGGTGCCGGACTCGACCCACTACATCCAGTTCTACCGCCCTGACATCGTCATCGCGGCGACGAAGGAGGTTGTGGAGGCCGTGCGGGGCGGGCCGTCGACGAAGACCCCCGCCGCGAAAGCGCCGTCCAAGGCCAAGTGATGTGGCGCGTCGCGTGAGGCGAGGCTAGAAGGCGTTTCTCAGCTGAGGAACGCCACATGAAGACCCGAGCCGCCGTCGCCTTCGAGGCTAACAAGCCGCTGGAAATCGTCGAGGTCGACCTCGAGGGGCCCAAGGCCGGCGAGGTGCTGGTCGAGATCAAGGCAACGGGCATCTGCCACACCGACGCCTACACCCTGTCGGGCAAGGACAGCGAGGGCATCTTCCCCTCGATCCTGGGCCACGAAGGCGCGGGCGTGGTGCGCGAGGTGGGCGCGGGGGTGACCTCGGTCGCGGTCGGCGATCACGTGATCCCGCTCTACACGCCCGAATGCCGCCAGTGCAAAAGCTGCCTGTCGCGCAAGACCAATCTGTGCACCGCCATCCGCGCCACCCAGGGCAAGGGCGTGATGCCCGACGGCACGTCGCGCTTCTCGTACAAGGGCCAGGCGATCGCGCACTACATGGGCTGTTCGACGTTCTCCAATCACACCGTTCTGCCCGAGATCGCGGTAGCAAAGATCCGCACCGACGCGCCCTTCGACAAGGCCTGCTACATCGGTTGCGGCGTGACCACGGGCGTGGGCGCGGTGGTGAATACCGCCGGCGTCGAGCCGGGCGCCAACTGCATCGTGTTCGGTCTGGGCGGCATCGGCTTGAACGTCGTGCAGGGCCTGAAAATGGTGGGCGCGGACATGATCGTCGGCGTCGACCTGAACCCCGAGCGCGAAGCGTGGGGGAAGAAGTTCGGCATGACCCACTTCGTCAATCCGTCGACGGTGAAGGGCGACCTGGTCGCGCACCTGGTCGAACTGACCAAGGGCGGCGCCGACTACACCTTCGACTGCACCGGCAACACCGACGTCATGCGCACCGCGCTCGAGGCCTGCCACCGTGGCTGGGGCGAGAGCATCATCATCGGGGTCGCGGAGGCGGGGAAAGAGATTTCGACCCGCCCGTTCCAACTGGTCACCGGCCGGGTGTGGAAGGGCACGGCTTTCGGCGGCGCCAGGGGCCGCACCGACGTGCCGAAGATCGTCGACTGGTACATGGACGGCAAAATCCAGATCGACCCGATGATCACGCACACCCTGCCGTTGGAGCGCATCAACGAAGCGTTCGACCTGATGCACCACGGCGAGAGCATTCGTTCGGTCGTCGTGTTCTAGCTAGCTACCTTCCAAATGTTGTCGTCACCCCGGCCTTGTGCCGGGGCCCATCGTTCAGCTTGCGCAGGTGGGCTGTGATTGCGCTTGCGCGAAGCCGCAGCCACCTCGGCTCGAACACTTGCCATGGGCCCCGGGACAAGAGCCCGGGGTGACGAAAATTGGTTGGTGATGCGCGGGCGTCAACCGCTCATCGGCTTTTCGCAGATCACCATCCAGGGCACGCCGAACTTGTCGTGCAGGGAGCCGAAGCGGTGGGCGAAGAAGTTTTCCTGGAGCGGAAACTGGACCTTGCCGCCTTCGGCCAGGGCGGCGAACACGCAATCGGCTTCTTCCGGCGTGTCCAGGTGCAGCGAGACGTCGAAACCGTGGTGGCCCGTCGAGCCGCCGCCCATGATCATGTCCGACGCCATCAACAGGTCGTTGCCGATTTTGATGCGGCTGTGCATCACCTGACCCCTGAGGTGGTCGGGGATGGGGTTGTCGCCGGGCGCGTCGCCATAGGTCGACATGGCAAGGATCTCACCGCCGGTCACCTTGGCGTAGAATTCCATGGCCTCACGGCAGTTGCCGAAGAAGCTCAGGTAGGGATGGCATTGGGGCATTGGGGTCGGTTCCTCCGCGGGTGATGTCCGAAGGACGCGGGCGGGATCGCCCATCCGACAAATCCCGCCCGACGTTTTGCAAAAATTATTTTGCGAAGGTTTTCAGAGACTAAGGTCAACCCGCGAGTTTGACGAGGAGCTCGTCCAGCCGCGCATAGCTCTCGCGCATGCCCCATTCCATGCCGGAGTTCAGCATACCGTCACGTTCCTCGACCGAGCGGGCGCGCAGCACCGAGTCGATACGCGTGCCGGCGCCGTCAGGGGTGAAGGTCATCTCCACCACCATGGGCGGATAGTCGCGGTAGGCCTGGGTCAGGACCAGCCGGCGTGGCGCGGCGATCTCGAGGTACTCGCCGTGGAACGGATGCACCTCCCCTTCGCCGCCGTGCTGTTCGACGCTCCACTTGCCGCCTTCGCGCACGTCCATCTGGAGGTTTACGGCGCGGTATTTGCGCGGGCCCCACCAGTTGGCGAAGTGCTCGGGCCTGGTCACCGCTTCCCAGACCAGCTCGCGCGGCGCGTCGAACCAGCGGGTCATCTGCATCTGCGCTTCGCCAGGCTTGGCAATCAGCGCCATGCTTGTGCCCGGATCGCGCTTCGCCGCCGCAGGACTGCTGTCGGGCGCGCGGCCGTGCAGGATGTCGTCCAGACGATCGAGGCTCATGCCATAGCCCTGGTTGAAGCCGGTCTCCGCCATGGCGTCGCGGTCCTTCCTGGTCTTGCAAAGGACGCGGGTGAGGACGGTGGTCTTGCCGTCGACCTCGTCGAAGGTGACGGTCCAGACGCTCTCGCCGAAGGGATGGATGTCGCCTTCCAGGGCGTTGGTCATCACCAGCTTTTCGGGCGGGACGACCTCGAGATATTCGCCGCCGTGCGGATAGTCATTGCCGTCCGGCCCGCGCATGACAATGCGCCACTTGCCGCCGACCCGCGCGTCCGCCTCGCAGACCGGGTTGCTGAAGCCGCGCGGGCCCCACCACTGGCCCAGCATCTTCGGGTCGGTCCAGGCGCGGAACACCAGCTCGCGCGGGGCGTCGAACACCCGCACCAGCAGAATCTCGCGGTCGCGGGCGTCAGCGGTCGTCGGGGTCATCGTCTCGCTCGTTTCGGCGGGGGGCATCGGTCTCATCTCCCTTCTGGAGGCGTTGCAGATATTCGTCCAAGCGGTCGAAGCTCTCTTCGAAGAACCGCCGGTATTGCTCGAGCCAGCCGGCCACGTCCCTCATCGGACCCGCCTCCAGCTTGCAGGGGCGCCACTGGGCCTCGCGGCCGCGGCTGATCAGCCCGGCCTTCTCCAGGACCTTCAGGTGCTTGGAGATCGCCGGCAGGCTCATCTCGAACGGCTCCGCCAGTTCGGTCACCGAGGTCTCGCCCTCAGCCAACCGCGCCAGGATCGCCCGGCGGGTGGGGTCGGCCAGGGCCGAAAGGGTGAGGGACAGGGTGTCTTGCATCGATTGGCTTTGGGCTTCGCGTTGAACCAACTGGTTAAATAACTTGTCGGTTAAATACGCGCCTCGGTCCCGTCCGTCAAGCGGGGTATGGGAAAGAGGGGTCAGCCCTTGCTGCGGTTGACTTTCCGGGCCCTGGCCGTCATAAGCCCGCCTTTCGCGCGCCAGACCTCGTCCGGCGCGCGGATCATGACGGATGATGCGTGACCGCCGTTGAGATCGTCGCCTCCATCGGGGAGGGGACCGGGCCGCGTCGAACAGGATGACACATGTCAAAGCGCCACAGCGCTAAGTACAAGCTCGACCGCGCCATGGGGGAAAACCTCTGGGGCCGTCCCAAGTCTCCCATCAATCAACGCGCCTACGGTCCCGGCCAGCACGGCCAGCGTCGTAAGTCCAAGGTGTCGGACTTCGGCCTGCAGCTTCGCGCCAAGCAGAAGCTGAAGGGCTACTACGGCAACATCACCGAGAAGCAATTCACGCTGATCTACAAGGAAGCGTCGCGCCGCAAGGGCAACACCGCCGAGAAGCTGATCGGCCTGCTCGAGTCGCGCCTGGACGCCATCGTCTACCGCGCCAAGTTCGTGCCGACCGTCTGGTCCGCGCGCCAGTTCGTCAACCACGGCCACGTGAGCGTGAACGGCAAGCGCGTGAACATCGCGTCCTACCGTTGCAAGCCCGGCGACGTGGTCGAGGTAAAGGAACGCTCGCGCAACATGGCGCTGGTGCTCGAAGCTCAGCAGTCGCAAGAGCGCGACATCCCCGATTACATCGAGCAGGGCGACCGCGGCTTCTCCGTGCGCTTCGTCCGCGCCCCGGAACTGGCCGAAGTGCCCTACCCGGTGAAGATGGAGCCGAACCTGGTCGTCGAATACTACGCGTCCTAAGGGCGGTTTGAATTCAGAGTCCTGCAAAGGCCCCCGGCGACGGGGGCCTTTTTGTTTGCCCAGAGGCAGGGCGACCGGATAGTATCGGCGCGTGTGGGGAGGACGTCATGGAAGACCTGAAATCGCATCTTCGCAACGCCTCGCGGCCGGCGCTCCTGGCGTTTCTGGCCAATGCCATGTCGGAGTTGACCCTGCATGGCCGCAGTTCTGGCGACGATGAGCACGGCCACTCCAAACTCAAGCGCATCAACGAGGCGGTTCATCACCTCGCCGGCCACATGCGCGACCTGTTCGACCACGACGAGCCGGTGACCGACAGTCGCATCGACGGCATGGCCGAGCACCTGTCCGTTCTCGCGCAGGCCCATTTGCATCGCATTCTGCCGGCGGCCGATTGACGCCGATATCGCATCCCTCAAGCGGGTTGCGGTTTCATTGGGCTTCCGGCGTAAGGTCGTAGGGCCGGTACGCTTCCCACTGCCAGGGCAGATGCGTGTCGCCGAGGATTTCGTCGGCGAGGTATTTGTAGATTCCCTCGGCGCGCACGGTGTTGCTCATGAAGAGGACGCAGCGCGTCCCATGCCGGGCTTCCACGCACAAGGCGTAGTTGGCTGCGCCGTCATCGTGGCCCTCCTTGAAGAAGGCTTCGCCCCACGGGGTCCGATAGAGGCCCCAGCCCAGGCCGTAAGACAGAGCGATCGCCTTGTTTTCGTCCGTGTCGTCGAACACTTGGGTCGGGAACTGGCGACGCGACGTGATCGTGATCTGCGGCGTCAGCATTTCCGCCTTGGCCTTGGCGCTCAAACCGTCGCCCCGCGCCACGCCGGCCAGAAAATGCGCATAGTCGGAAAGCGTTGAATCCATCGAGCCGGACGCGTGCGCATGCATGTTGTGCGGGTGGCCCAGGTCCTTACCGTCGAGGTCGTAGCGGTCGGCCATATTGCCCACGAAATCGTCGCGCCAGGTCAGGCTGGACCGGCGCATGCCGAAGCGGTCGAACACGCGGCGCTGCATCTCCTCAGCGACGTTGAGACCGAGGCCCTCTTCGAGCACGAACTGCATCAGCAGTATGCCTTCACCCGAGTAGGCATAGCGCGTGCCCGGGTCGAACATCAGGTTCAGCTTCTTGTCGTCGTTGATCCAGCGATAGTTGGGAAAGCCCGCCGTGTGCGACAGCAGCATGCGCGGCGTGATCTTGCGCCAGCGCGGATCGCCGGCGAGGTCCTTGTAGTTGTCATAGTCGGGCAGCGGTTTTTTCAGGTACTCGCCGATGGGTTTGTCAAGATCGAGCACGCCCTCATCGACCAGCTGCATGCACATGTAGGCGAAGGCGGCCTTGGTCAGAGACGCGGCGTAGATGACGGTGTCGGGCCGCATCGGCGTGTTCTGGGCGACATTGGCGACGCCATAGGTCTTCAGGCTGACCACGCGGCCGTTTTCGATCAGCGCCACGCCGAGGCCCTGGATCTTGGCCGCGCGCACCAGGCGTCGAACGTCCCGATCGAGCTTTGCCATGGACACCGCCCGGCCGTCGGGGCGGATGAAGGCGGTGCGGGCCTGGGCGGCCGCCGGTATAGACGCCGCCAGGATGCAGGCGAGGGCGGCGGTTGTCGCAAGCACGCGCATGTCGGCTCCTCACCCACGGAACATCGCCCATAAGACCCGATCCGGCGCCCGGTTTCCAGGTCGCACGCTTCGCGGCTATCCTGGCGCCATGACGGGGTTCACGCGACGAGGGTTGATGGCGACCGCTGCTGCGGCGGGGGTGGTTTCGGCCGCGCCGGTCCGGGCGCAGACGCCGTCGCGGCTGCAGCCGTTTCCGCTGAGCGCGGTGACCTTGGGCGACGGTCCTCTGCTCGACGCGACACGGGTGAACGCGCGCCGTCTGGCCGCGACCGATCCCGACCGCCTGCTGCACATGTTCCGCGTGACCGCAGGTCTGCCTTCGAGCGCCCAGCCGCTCGGCGGGTGGGAGGCGCCGGTCAACGAACTGCGCGGGCATTTCACCGGCCACTTCCTGTCGGCCTGCGCGCAGATGAGCGCCCAGGGGGACGGGTTGGCGCGCGCCAAGGGCTCGGCGATCGTGCGGGCGTTGGCGGACTGCCAGAAGGCCAATGGCGCGGGCTATGTCAGTGCGTTTCCGCCGGAGTTCTTCGACCGGTTGAAGCGGCGCGAAAAGGTGTGGGCGCCGTTCTATACCCTGCACAAGATCACCGCCGGCCTGATCGATATGCACACACTGGCGGATGACCCGGACGCGCTGGCGGTTGCGCGCGGGCTCGGCGACTGGACCGACCGGTGGAGCGCTGAGCTGGACGACGCGCAGATGCAGGCGGTGCTTGACACCGAGTTCGGCGGCATGGGCGAGGCCTTGTGGAACCTGCAGGCGCTGACCGGCGACGAGCGTTACGGTCGCGCGGCGGTGCGCTTCGAGAAGCGTAAGTTCCTCGATCCGCTGGCGGCGCAGCGAGACGCCCTGACCGGCCTGCACGCCAACACCCACATTCCGCAGGTGATCGCCGCGGCGCGCAAGGCGGAGATCACTGGAGACGGGCGCTCACGCCGGATCGCGGAGTTCTTCTGGGACGACGTGGTCGCGAATCGTACGTTTGTCACCGGCGGCACCTCGAGCGGCGAGGATTGGAAACTGCCGGTCGGCCAGCTGTCGAAGGAGCTAGACGCCTATACGCACGAGTGCTGCTGCACCCACAACATGCTGAAGCTGACGCGGCACGTGATGGCCTGGCGCGGCGACGCGCGCGCGGGGGACTACTATGAGCGCGCCTTCCTGAACGGTGTGCTCGGTACGCACCATCCGGCCGACGGCATGATGATGTACTATGTGCCGATGCAGTGGGGGTACTGGAAGATGTTCTCCGACCACGACAACGGCTTCTGGTGCTGTGACGGCACCGGCGTGGAGTCGTTCTCCAAGCTCGGCGACTCGGTCTTCTTCCACGACGCGCAGGATCTGTACGTAAACCTCTACGCTAACGCCTCGGCCGACTGGCGCGAGCGCGGCGTGACGGTGACCCAGTCCACCACCTATCCGCAGACCGGCGACATCGCGATCACGGTCGCGCCTCGCATACCGACATCGATGGCCGTGAACTTGCGCATTCCGGCCTGGGCGGGCGAACGCGTCACCGCCCATGTGAACGGCGAACCGTGGGTCTGGGAAGCGGGCGTCTGGGGCGGCCGCGCGGGCCGCTGGCTCACCATCGACCGCGTCTGGCGAAGCGGCGACGTGATCCGGATGAGCCTGCCCATGCACGTGCGCACCGAAGCGATGGCTGACGATCCCAAACTGGCCGCGGTAATGTACGGCCCGTTGGTGCTGGCCGGTGGACTGGGGACGCAAGGCCTGCCGCCCGAGGCGCCCTACGCCCTGCCGACTCCCCCGCGCCAGGCGCCCGAATTCCGCGCCGAACCGGTTGCGGCGCCCGCGCTGGCGAGATCGCGGCCCGACTGGATCGCGTCCGACAAGGCCGATCCGTTGAAGTTCCGCGTCGCCACGGCATCGGGAGAGCTCGTGTTCCGCCCGTTCAACCAGATTCTGCACGAGCGCTACGGCGTCTATTGGCGCTTCGACGCCTAGCCCGGCGTGAAACCGCCCTGATCGTCGGGGCGGACGAAGTCGTGTTCGCTCAACCAGTCTTCGTCGCGCACACGCTTAAGCGCGTCCTGAAGCAACGACTCGATGTCTTCGAGCGTGGTCTTGGGATCGTTGTTGTAGCCCATCAGCCGGTGGGCGTAGGCCTTGTCCTTGGTGCGCTCTTCCACCAGCAGGCGCACGACCTCCATGGCCGGCCGGCGATGATCGTGGGCGCCGGTGACTTCGATGGTGGCGCGGTCCACGGCGCAATAGAGGCTCCAGCTCGTGGGATGCGCGTCGCAACGCCGGTCGTCGGCGCGGTTCCAGTCGGCGCCCTGGCGCGCGATCAGCAGGGCGCGCATCAGAATGCGCTCGTCCAGCGCGGACGGCGCAATTTCGTGCGTCGGGTCGAGGCTGAAGGCGAGGTCCGGCGAGGCCGTGAAACCGGTCACCGGCAGCCACCCGTATTCGGTGCGCAAAATGCCCCAGCCGCCGGGATAGATTTCCAGCTCGAGCGGCGAGGCTTGTTTGCCCTCGTTGAACGCGCCGCGATAGACGCGTTGGGCCAACCGGTCCTCACGCCAGACGCTATCTGCCTGCGCTGCGGGCTTGAGCTTCAGAACCGGCGCTGCCTGGTCGGGAAAGAGGATGCCGCAGTCGCCTTGAAAACCGTCCTCCGTCGTCTTCAGCGTGCACGCAAAGGCGCGGGGCCGGCCGGGCGACTTGTCGTCGTCCTGGGCGCGCGCGGCGAGGGGAAGCGTTATCGCGCCGACCATCACGACCAGGGCGAGCTTCAACATGGACGCGCCAGACGTTCGACCATTCCCGGGGGAATGCGCACCGGTTTCATGCTGACGGCGTCGACCAGGCACCACTCCGTCTTGCCCTGGGCGCTCAGGCCGTTCGGACCCTCGATCAGCACGAAGCGCGCAAACCGCGGGCCTTCGGCGTCGCCGACCCAGGTGCGGGCGCGGGCGTCGTCGCCGGGCAGCAGCGGGCGGCGGTAGTCGACCTCGTGGCGCAACGCGACCCACGACCATTTTGCGCGTTCGTCTTCGCTGAAGCGCGCGTTCCAGTGCGCCGTGCCGGCATCCTGCAGCCAGCGCACATAGACCACGTTGTTCACGTGGCCGTTCTCGTCGATGTCGTCGCGATGGATCGGCAGGGGAAGCGTGAACACCTCGCGGTCGGCGCGGGGTTCATGCGCATTCCTCATGCTTCAACGACGCCCTTTTCGGTGAGGAACGGCGTGAGCTCGCCCGACTGGTACATCTCGCGCACGATGTCGGAGCCGCCGACGAACTCGCCCTTCACATAGAGCTGCGGAATGGTCGGCCAGTCGCTGAAGCTCTTGATGCCGCCCCGCAGGCTGTCGTCCTGCAGCACATCGATGCCGACGAAGGGCGCGCCCACGTGGTCAAGGATCTGCACCACCAGGGCGGAGAAGCCGCAACGCGGCGCGTCCGGCGTGCCCTTCATGAACACCACGACCGGATAGGTGTCCAAGGTCTGGCGGATGAAAGCGTGCACCGGATCGCCGGTTTCGGCTTCCGGGGCGGTCGCGGCGGTTTCGGGAGCGGGGACGTCGGTCACGGCTAGGACCTCTCTCTCGCGGGTCGAGGAAAAGTGTGGAGCGGTTTTCCGCCCGCGACCCGCGCTAATGACTCTCAGGCCCTTGAGCTAAGGAGGCGAAGCCCCCGGGTCAACCCGCGGCGGATTGGCCGTTCATGGGGGCAAAGCGGGCCATCTCGACCTGGGCGGCGAGGCCGGGAGGCATCTCGCGGTCCGGCACGGCGGCCAGCTGGGCCAGGTGCTCGGGATCGTCGCACTCCACCAGAACCGTGGCCAGCGAGGGTTCGGTCAGGCAGTAGGCCAAGCAGATCTCTTCCGCCGTCCAGTTCTTGGTGTCGTGCAGGAAGCGGTAGGAGCCGACCCCGTCGAGCGGGCTGGCGTTGGCCGGCTTGCCGCCGAACAGGCCGCGCGGGCGCGGCGCGATGGCGCTCTCGACCTTGGCCGCGGTGGAGAACGCTTCGGGGAAGAAATCGTAGGCGACCACGCCCATGTCCAGCGTCACGGCCGCCTTCAGGCGGTTGCGCTCCTTCCAGCCGGAGCGGAGGTGATAGGGCGTGACCAGGACATCGAACGCGTTGGTCGAGACGTAGGCGTCCATGGCCTCGTTGGAGCCGGACACGCCGAGCAGGCTGACCCGGCCCGACGCGCGCAGCGCCTTCAGCGCATCAAGCGAGGCCCGCGGCAATTCGTCCATGCCCGGATCGTCCAGCACCACCAGGTCGAGGTGACCCATCTGCGAGGCGTTCAGCACCTGGTCGACCGTGGCGGTCAGGGTCTCGGGCGAGAAGTCGCGGCTGACGCCGACGCGGCCGCGCGCCACGCCCAGCTGCAGCGACACGAACACCAGCCGGCGTTCGACCACGGACAGGGCCTGGCCGAGGATCGCGGGGATCTCCGGGTCGAGAGCGGCGATGTGGTAGGCGTTAACCCCGGCCTCCAGGCCGACGTAGATGAGCTGGCGCAACGCGTCGACTCCGCGGCCGGCGACCTTGTCGGTCAGGCTCAGGCTTATGCAGGAGGTGGCGACGCCGGATCGGCCGAAGGGGCGGTAGCGCATGCCTCAGGCCTCCTTCGCGGCGGTGTCGAGGGCCAGGGCGTGCAGTTCGCCGCCCATCTTGCCCTTGAGCGCGGCGTAGACGAGCTGGTGCTGGCGCACCCGCGCCATGCCGGTGAACGCCTTGTCCCGGATGCGCGCGCGATAGTGGTCGCCGTCGCCGGCGAGGTCCTCGATCGCAATCTCGGCGTCCGGGAAGGCCTCGCGAAGATGCGCTTCCAGGTCGGCCTCGCTCATAGGCATCACGCACCGCTCCCGCCGAGCACAAGCCTGCTCAGCCTCACATGGTGAATGGCCCCGAACCGGTTAACATCCCGCTGACGCGGGACTGATCAGGCCGGGGATTTAAGAGGGTCCGCAAAGAATTCCGGGGCGATGTGCTCGCCCAGAGGCGCAGACTGCTTGGCAGCCCGGAGACCCTCGTCCGTTTACCTTTATGAAGGCCCGGCCTCAGACGTTGAAACGGAAGTGCATGACGTCGCCTTCCTTGACGACGTAGTTGCGCCCTTCCTTGCGGAGTTTGCCGGCTTCGGCGGCGCCGGCTTCGCCCTTGAACTTCACGTAGTCGTCGTAGGCGATGGTCTCGGCCGAGATGAAGCCCTTTTCGAAGTCGGTGTGGATGACGCCGGCCGCTTCCGGCGCTGTGTCGCCGGCGTGAATGGTCCAGGCGCGCGCTTCCTTGGGGCCGACGGTGAAATAGGTCTGCAGACCGAGCAGGGCATAGGCCTCGTGGATCATGCGGTTGAGGCCCGGCTCTTCGAGGCCCAGGGTTTCGAGGAACTCTTTGCGCTCGGCGGGATCGAGCATGGCGATCTCGCTTTCGATCTTGGCCGAGATGACCACCGACTTGGCGCCGTCCTTGGTGGCGCGTTCGGCGACCGCGTTCGACAGGGCGTTGCCCTTGTCGGCGGCGCCTTCGTCGACGTTGCAGACGTAGAGCGACGGTTTCGAGGTGAGGAGCTGCAGCATGCGCCACGGCTTCTCGTCCTCGGCAGAGATCTTGGCGGCGAACGCGGGTCTGCCGGCATTCAGTTGTTCGAGCGCGAGATCCACCAGTTTGAGGGTCAGCGCGCTTTCCTTGTCGCCGCCTGTCTTCGCGCGTTTCTCGAGGTTGGGCCGGCGCTTCTCGAGGCTTTCCAGGTCGGCCAGCATCAGCTCGGTCTCGATGATGTCGAGGTCGGAGATCGGATCGACGCGCCCTTCCACGTGGGTGACGTCGTCGTCTTCGAAACAGCGCGTCACGAAGGCCACCGCGTCGCAGTCGCGGATGTTGGCCAGGAACTGGTTGCCGAGCCCTTCGCCCTTGGACGCGCCGCGCACCAGGCCGGCCACGTCGACGAAGTTGATCCGTGCGGGGATGATCTCCTTGGACCCGGCGATCCCCGCCAGGACGTCCAGGCGCGCCTCGGGCACGGCCACGTCGCCGACGTTGGGCTCGATGGTGCAAAAGGGATAGTTGGCGGCCTGGGCGGCCGCCGTCTGGGTGAGGGCGTTGAACAGGGTGGACTTGCCGACGTTCGGCAGGCCGACGATTGCGACTTTGAGAGCCATGAAACTTTCGGGGAAAGAAGCGGACGCGGGCGCCTAGCACGGTTCGCGCGATTGCTCCACGCTCAAGCCCGAAACGGAGGACCTGGAATGAACATCGGTTTTGCGGTGGCGGCGGCGATCGGGCTGCTGGGTTTCGGGGTCCACGTTTTCTGGGCGGCGCCGAGACTGGTGCGGCCGTTCCTCAAGCTCGACCTAAATCGCTGGATCAAGTGGCTGTTTTATCTGTGTTTCCACATTGTCAGCCTGCTCATCCTGACGATGACCCTGGTGTTCTGGTGGGCGGCGAGGGACTACCACGGCCACCCGGCGGCGGCGGTTCTGGGGGGCGTGTCCTTCTTCTGCGCCCTGCTCAGCCTCTACGTGATGATCCGCGGCCGGTTGTCGCCGCTGAGGATGGTCCCGTTCTGGCTGTTCCTGGGCATGGCGCTGGCCTGCTTCTGGGGCTTCTACGGCTCCTTCGCCGACATGGTCGCCCACCCGCCGACTTGAAAAACTGTAACAGCTACCGATATTGATGGCCGACCCAGTCTTTTTCTCAGGAGTTCCCGATGACCGTTCGTCCGGTCCTGAAAGTCGTCAAAGGCATGCCCACCTCCGATGGCGCCGGCGTGCGCCTGACCCGCCTGCTCGGCACGCAGGAAGCGCAGATGTTCGACCCCTTCCTGATGCTCGACCATTTCGACAGCGTCGATAGCGACGATTACATCGCGGGCTTCCCCGACCACCCGCACCGCGGCTTCGAGACCGTGACCTACATGCTCGAGGGCAAGATGCGCCACGGCGACAACCACGGCCGGTCGGGCGTGATCGAGAGCGGCGGTATCCAGTGGATGCGCGCGGGCCGCGGCATCATCCACTCGGAGATTCCCGAACAGACCGAAGGCCGCATGCGCGGTTTCCAGCTTTGGGTGAACCTGCCTTCGCACCTGAAGATGAGCGAGCCCGACTATCAGGAGTTCGGCGCCGAGAAGATCCCGGTGGAAACCCGCGACGGCGGCGTCACCGTGAAAGTCGTCACCGGCGAAACCAGCCGAGGCGCCCGCGGGCCGGTGGAAGAGTCCGCGCTCGACCCGACCTATTTCGACGTGACGGTTCCGGCAGGCGCCGTGTTCGACGAGCCGATTGCGGGCGACCGTTCCGTGATGCTCGCGGTCTACGAGGGCGCAATCAAGGTCGGCGACACGACCGTTGAAGCGCTGGGCGCGGTGTTCCTGGGCCAGGGCGACGAGGTGAAGGTCGAGGCCGTGCGTGACGCGCGGTTTCTGCTGCTCGCCGGCAAGCCGATCCGCGAACCGGTGGCCAAGTACGGGCCCTTCGTGATGAACACCGAACGCGAACTGCACCAGGCGTTCGACGACTTCCGCTCAGGCCGGTTTTAAAAAATCTTCCCCGGCCGAAGGCCGCAGGGGAGGGGGACCGCGAAGCGGTGGTGGGGCCAACGCGACGGTAAGGGACTAGCGTGGCCAACCTTCAAACGTCGGCGCTGGCCCCTCCGTCGGCCTGCGGCCGCCACCTCCCCTGCGCGCTGCGCGCGGGGGAGGATCTCTTTACGCACGCCCGCGGAACAGCTTCATCACGAAATAGAGCGCGATGGTCACGATGACGGTCGCCAGCAGGGCGATCATCTCGTCGGGCTTGGCCAGCGCGATCACGGCGGCCATCGAGAGGATGCCGATCGCGACCCAGACCGTCAGGCCCTTGAGGCGGAACGGCTCGCCCGCCAGCGCGATGTTGTTGCGCGACAGCCGCCACGCCGCGGCGCAGGCCATGATGTAAAGCAGGACCGTCGGCAGCGCCGACAGCACCGCGAGCTTTTCAAAGGTGCCGGTGAGCGCCAGCGCAATGGCGATGACCACGTGGGTCAGCGTCGCCACCAGCGGCACGCCGCCCTTGGTCACCTGGCCGAAGAACGACGGCAAAAAGCCGTCACGTCCGAACGCGAACAGGGTACGCGGCGAACCCAGGGTATCGCTGCCCAACCAGACCATGCGCGAGACGGTGGCGGCGGCGAGCATCACGAGGCCCAGGCGCGGATCGATGCGCGCGAAGGCGTCCGCGAGCGGCGTGGTGGAGGATGCGAGGGCGGCGCCCAGCAGGCCTTGCGAGACGACCTGGATCGCGACGTAGAGCGCGGTCACGCTCAGCATGCTCAGGAACAGCGCGCGCGGGAGGTTGCGCGCGGGATTCGCCACCTCGCCGCTGGCGCCCAGCGGCGTTTCAATGCCCTGGAAGGCGAAGATCGCCAGAATGATCGCGCGGCCGATGCCGTTGGGATCGACGGCGCCGCTCTCGTGCAGCTTCGCCGGCTCGATGTGGAACAGGCCCACGCCCACGAACAACAACAACGGCAGCAGCTTCAGCGCGGTGGCCAGGCCGATGATGCGTGACGCGGCCTTCACGCCGATGGCGTTGATCAGCGTGAAGCCAAGCAGGACGCCGCAGATAACGATGGCGCGCGCGGCTTGGGTCGGCAGCGCAATGTACGGCGCAAACGAATCCGCCAGGGCCGCGGCGATGCCACCGGCGGCGAGCACGGCGCCCAACCAGTAGAGCACGCCCGCCACAAACCCCCACAGGGGCCCGAACGCAGCGTCCACATAGCCGTACATGCCGCCTGAGGTCGGTACGCGGCTGCCCGCTTCGGCGCAGCACAGCACCACCGCGCCCATGGCGAAGGCGCAGACCAGATAGGCGAGCAGGGCGTTGGAGCCGGCCGCGTGCGCCATGCTGGCCGGCGTGGAAAAGATGCCGGCGCCGATAACGGCGTTGATGATCGCAAAGGTGAAGGCGAAGAGGCCGATGCCGCGCGTGAGACCGCGGTCGCGGTGGCGCTCCTGCGCGGCGACCGGTTCGGTCATGTCATGCGCCGATTTTCTGTTGCGCGAAGTCGCGCCAGGCCATGGCTTCGCTGCGGAACGGACCGCGGGTCTTGGCGGCGCGGGCGTGGATGTCCTTCAGGAGCGTTTGGGCTTCGTCCTTGCGGCCGACTTCGGCCAGGAAGGCGGCGTAGCGCGCGATCGGCTCGAGCCCCGGCAGACGGTCATAGGCGGCCTTGTAGGCGCGCTCTGCCTCGCCCAGCCGGCCGAGGCTGTGCAGCGCGCGGGCGCGCAGTAGTTCGCCCTGGGGCGGCATCAGACCGCCGAGCTTGGCGAGATGCTCGATCTGGCCCAGCGCGTCCTGCGGCCGGTTGAGTTCGAGCTGAGTGCGCGCGCGGCCGAGCAGCAGCGCCGGATCGTCGGCGTAGAAGCCCTGGGCGGCCCCGCCGTAGAGCTTTTCGGCCTCGTCCCAACGGCCCATGTCCATGGCGGCCTCAGCCAGCTTCATGGCGTTCTGGACGGTGGGGGCGTCGTCGTAGTCGGTCTTGGCGCGGCGATAGTTGCGGCCCGGGTCGAGGGTCTGTTGCACGCCCTTGCCCAGGCGCCGGGCCGAGCCGGTCCCGCTCCACTCCGGCAGGAGGATCAGGAAGAAATAGGCCGCCGCGCCGAAGCCTGGGATCGCCAGGATAATCCACAGCCAGTAGAGCTGCTGGTGCGTGCGGATGACATGAACGCAGCACACCACGATCAGCCCGCCCACCACGATGAGCAGCGGCAGCGGCAGCGAATAAAGCAGCCCAAGCGTCCCCATGGCTATCCCCCTCCGCCTCGATTGGCACGCAAGGATTGCACGGTCAACGCGGCCAAGGCGTCAGTCCTCGCCTTCGCGCGCCAGCTTGCGCGGGTCCGCCTTGGGGGCGGGGGCCAGGCGCAGCACTTCGGCCTGATAGCGCTCGTCCTCGTCGGCGGCGAGCAGGGGCAGGGCGTCGGCGCAGGCGTCGAGCAGCGGGACCAGCCACGTCTGGTCGGCCTTGGCGAAGCCGTTCAGCACATAGCCGTGCACCAGGTCCTTGTGGCCCGGATGGCCCACGCCCAGGCGCGCGCGGCGATAGTAGGGACCGATGTGGCTGGTGATCGAGCGGATGCCGTTGTGCCCTGCGGCGCCGCCGCCCGCCTTCATGCGAAAGCGTCCTGGCGCGAGATCGATCTCATCGTAGAAGACGACGAACTGTTCGGGCGGGACTTTGTAAAAGCGCAGCGCCTCGGCGACCGCGCGGCCGCTGTCGTTCATGTAGGTCTGCGGCTTCATGATCAGCGTCTTGACCGCGCCCTTGGGCGTGTCGACCTGACCCTCGCGCACGATCGCCTGAAACTTCGCCCGCTCGGGACCGAAGCGCCAGCGCTCGGCGATCACGTCGACGGCCATGAAACCGACGTTGTGGCGATCGGCCTTGTGCTCGGGTCCCGGATTTCCCAGGCCCGCGAGGATCAACATGGGTCAGCCTCGAACAGCGAGGCCGAGGATCAGCCCTCGGCGCCCGTCTTGCCTTCGCCGGCGGGGGCCGGAGCAACGGCTTCGGCCGGAGCGGCGCCTTCCACCGGAGTCTCGGCGACTTCCGCCATACGGCCGCCGATGGAGGCGACGACGGTTTCCAGGTTGGTTTCCGCCGCACGCACGCCATGGGGCAGCACCACCTGGTTCAGGCGGATCGAGTCGCCGATGTCCAGACCGGTCAGGTCGATGACGATCTCTTCGGGGATGTGGTCGGCCTTGGCCCAGACTTCGATGTCGTGGCGCACGGCGTTCAGGGCGCCGCCGCGCTTCAGGCCCGGCGAGGCTTCGTGATTCTTGAAGTGCACCGGCACGCCGATGCGGATCTCGGCGTGCTCGTCGACGCGGAAGAGGTCGAAGTGCACCGGCTTGTCGGTGACCGGGTGGAACTGCACCGCCTTGGCGATGACCGGCTGGATGTCCTTGCCGTGCTTCAGCTTGATCAGGTGGCCGAGCAGTTTGCCGGTGTAGAGCGCCTTCTTGAACTCGGCGGAGCCGGCCGAGATCGCGACGGGGCCGAGTGCGCCGCCGTACAGCACGCCGGGGACCCGGTCCTCGCGCCGCGCGCTGCGGGCGGCGCCCGTTCCGGTGCGCTCGCGGACTTCGACGTTCAGCACGATATCGGCCATGGCCTTGCCTCTAAACGAAACCGCCGCGCGTCCCGCGCGGCGTTATGGGAGAAGGGTGAGCCCCGGAATTGGGCCCGAATTCAAGAGCGCGGCTTAATACAGGCTTCCGCCCCCAGGCGCAACCCGGCCCCTGAGCGGACAACGCCCCGGGGCCGGACGGCGGGTCCTCAGTGTTTCCTCTTCCTGGCCGGGCGGTGGGCCGCCTTGCCCTTCTTGGCCTTGGCGGCCGCGGCCTTGGCAGCCTTTTCGGCGTCCATGCGGGTGACTTCGAGCACGTCCGGTGCGGCGGTGCCGGCCATCTTCTGCAGGCAGGTGCCGGTGTCGCTGAGCGCGTGTTTGCCCAGGCAGAACATGTCCTCGTAGTTGGGCTTGGCCACCGCCAGGCACTGGTAGTGGTTCAGCTTGGCCAGGCTCAGGCAGCGGGGGCCGATGCCTTCCTCCATCATGGCCGAGATCTGGGCGTTGTTGTCGTCGCCGGCCGCGCCGAGCACCGCCAGGGCGGCAATGGCCAGGCCCCGGTAGACGCCTTCGGTATAGGGCGCCGTCTCAGGCGCGGGGGCCGCCGCAGCGACCGGCGCGCCGCCGGCGGGGGCGCTCAGCAGCGAAGTGCTCGAGAGCATGGCCGCACCGGTGGCGGCGGGGGCGGCGGCCATGGCCGTGGCCGGGTTGGTCGAGGCGGCGACCGGCAGCGGCGGGGCCGGTTCGATGCCCGTCCCGGTGATCGCGGCCTGGAGCAGCGCCGACGACTCGGCCAGGTCCGCCGCGACCGGGTTGTCGCCCAGCTGCTTGGCGGCGGCGAGGCGGCCGGTGGGGTCCGCGATCGTCTGCTTGGACCAGGGCTGCCTTTGCACGTCATAGGCGGCCTGTTTGATCGCGGCGCCGGCCTTCATCAGCGACGCGCCGTCGGCGGTCAGGCGCTCGACCACGTGGGTGGCGGCCAGGGAAGCGCCGGGAATCTGGGCGGCGTAGCGGGGGTCGGAATAGATCAGGTTGACCAGCTGGGCGCGCCCGGCCGGGTCCTTGGCGTAGACCTTCACCGCCGCCACGAAATCGGGGTCCTGCAACGCCACGATGGCGGCGTAGGCGACGGCGCCGTGAGCCAGCTGGTCCGGCTGCCAGGTCTCACCGGTCTTCAGTTCGCTCTGCACCTGATTGCCGTCGGTGAAGGCCGCGCTGAGCACGGAGGCCTGGTGCAGGTAGTCCTCGTAAACCGCGGCGGCCGAAACCACGCTGGTCGAGAGCGAGGTGGGGGGCGGGGGCGGCGGGGCCACGATCACCGGCGGCTCGGGCGGCGGCACGGGCTTCTTCCAGCCGGCGAGGCCGAGAACGGAAGCCAGGACGAGCACGGCGGCGCCGGCTCGGAGGTGGGAAGACGTCATCGGGGGCTGACCCTAAGCTGTGCGACGGAAGCGCCGCTCGGCGGCGGCCTTGGCCTTCACTATAGCGGCCTTCGGCGGACGATTCGACCCGGGTGCGACGCCGGCGCTTTCACGTTTATTGTGAGCGGCTTGCGGGCGGAAAACCGCTTCACACTTTTCCTCAAGCCGCTTTGTCGCGAACGCCCTAATCGAACAGCTTGGAGACGGACTCTTCGTTGGCGATGCGGCGGATGGCTTCGCCGATCAGGGGGGCGACCGGCACGGTGCGCAGCTTGCCCGCGGCCGCGCCCTGCGGCTGTTCGATGGAGTCGGTGATCACCAGCTCCTTCAGGATCGACTTGCTGACCCGGTCCATGGCCGCGCCGGACAGCACGCCGTGGCTGACGTAGGCGGAGACCTCGGTCGCGCCGCGGTCGATCAGCGCCTGGGCCGCGTTCACCAGGGTGCCGGCGGAATCGACGATGTCGTCGAACAGGATGCAGCGGCGGCCCGACACGTCGCCCACGATGTTCATAACCTCGCTCTCGCCCGCGCGCGGACGGCGCTTGTCGACGATGGCGATGTCGGCATTCAGACGGTCGGCCAACGCGCGGACCCGTACCACGCCGCCCACGTCGGGGGAGACGATCATCAGTTCCTTGGCCTCGGGGTAGTTGGCCTTGATGTCGCGCGCCATCACCGGAATGGCGACCAGGTTGTCGGTCGGGATGTCGAAGAAGCCCTGGATCTGACCGGCGTGCAGATCCATCGTCAGCACCCGGTCCGCGCCGGCGCGGGTGATCAGGTTGGCGACCAGCTTGGCCGAGATGGGCGTGCGGCCGCCGGTCTTCCGGTCCTGCCGGGCGTAGCCGAAGTAAGGCATCACCGCGGTGATCCGCTTGGCCGAGGCGCGCTTCAGCGCATCGATGCAGATCAAGAGCTCCATCAGGTTGTCGTTGGCCGGGGCCGAGGTGGACTGGATGACGAAGACGTCCTCGCCACGGACGTTCTCTTCGACCACCACGAAGACCTCGTTGTCGGCGAACCGGCGCACGTCCGCCTTGGTCAGGGGCACGTCGAGGTGGTCGCCGATGGCCTGGGCCAGGGACCGGTTGGAATTTCCCGACAGGAGTTTCATGGAGGCCCTCGACCGCATATGGCGGGGGTTCTAGCAGCCGTCCGCCTGCGGACAAGCCCGGGACGGTGGCGCGCGCCCGGCTTTTGTGCGATCCCGGCGTCCTGCCCGATGCGGAGGTGTATTGATGTCCCAGGTTCTGTTCGAAAACGCCCGGATCTTCGACGGTTTCAGCGAAGATTGCGCCGAAGGGATGTCGGTCCTGGTCGAGGACGGCCTCATCCGGGAGGTCTCGGACAGGCCGATCGCGGCGGCGGGGGCCCAGAAGCTCGACGTCCGGGGCAAGACCCTGATGCCCGGTCTCATCGACGGGCACATCCACGCCTATGCCTCGGACGTGAGCGTGCAGAAGATCGATTCCGCCGGCGAGCCGTACCGGACCGCTTTCGCGGCCAAGATGCTCGGTCACGCGCTGGACTGTGGGTTCACCACCATGCGCGACATCGGCGGCGGCGACTGGTCGCTGTCGCGCGCGATCGAGGACCGGCTGATCCGGGCGCCTCGGTTCTTCTACGCCGGCAAGATACTGTCGATGACCGGCGGCCACGGCGACATGCGCCAGATGTCGGAGAAGCACCACAACCACGGCTATTGCTCGTGCTGTGACCACAACACCGTCGCGGTGATCGCCGACGGCGTCGACGAATGCCTGAAGGCCGTGCGCGAGGAACTGCGCCGCGGCGCCCACTGCATCAAGATCATGGGCTCAGGCGGGGTGGCTTCGCCCACCGATCCGATCTGGATGAATCAGTACCGCGAGGACGAAATCCGCGCCATCGTCGGCGAGTGCACCGAACGGCGCACCTACGTCTCGTCGCACTGCCACCCGGTCAGCGCCATCCGCCGCAGCGTCGAGTACGGGGTGCGCTGCATCGAGCACGGCACGCTGATGGACGAGGAGACGGCGACGTTCGTCGCCGAACGCGGCGCCTACGTCATCCCGACCATGGCGATCATCTTCGCCCTGATCGAGATGGGCAAGCAGCTCGGGTTCCCGAAACAGAGCCAGGAGAAGGCGGAAATCGCCATGAAGGCCGCCATCGTGGGCATGGACTATATGCGCAAGGCGGGGGTGAAGATCGGCTTCGGCACCGACCTGCTGGGCGCCACCTACACCCAGCAGTGCCGCGAGTTCACCCACCGCAGTGAGGTGTTCAAGCCGGTCGAAATCCTGCGCCAGGCGACCTCCATGAACGCGGAGATCATGCTGCACGAGGGCAAGCTGGGGTGCGTGAAGGCCGACGCCTACGCCGACCTCCTCGTAGTCGACGGCGACCCGCTGAAGGACATCAGCCTGCTCGCCCAGGACGGCCAGAAGCTCGACGTGATCATGCGCGCCGGCGAGCTGGTGAAGAACCGATTGGGGACATGATACCTATCCCCTCAAGGGCGCAGGGCTGACCTCATCTGAAACGCGGGGATAGGTTTCGTGTCCCCCCGTACGCGCGGCACATTGGGGGGACACGATACTTATCCTGCGGATAAGCATCATGTCCCCAGCGCAATTGCCGACAAGAGCCGCCCGTAATCGGCTTCGCCGTGTTTGAAGGCTCGGCGGTTGGAGAAGAACCGCGCTTCGTCGGCGCAGGTGTCGCAGCCGACCCATTCTGCCTCGCCGACGCCGGCTTGTTCCAGGCGCCAGAGCACGAAGGACGGCAGGTCGAACAGGCGTTTGTCCGCTTCGGCGCCCGGCGCGAAGAAGCGCTCGCTGCCCGGGTCGTGAGCGGTGAAGCGTTCGAGGAACTCGAGGCCCACTTCGTAGCTCTTGGGTCCGATGCAGGGGCCGACGGCGGCGGTGATCCGGCGCGGATCGGCGCCAAGCGCCTGCATGGCTGAGACCGCGCTCTGCACCACGCCGTCGAGCGCGCCTTTCCAGCCGGCGTGGGCGCTGGCCACGATGCGCGCCTCGGCGTCCGCAAACAGCACCGGCGCGCAGTCGGCCGACAGGGCGGCGCAGGCGATCCCCGGCGTGACGGTGACGATGGCGTCGCCCTCGGGCCGCTCGTCGCCCCAGGGCGCATCGGCGACGCGAACGATGGTCGAGTGAATCTGGTAGCAGGAGTTCAGCGCGTCCGGCGCCACGCCCATCGAGGCGGCGCAACGGCGCCGGTTTTCGACCACCGCTGAGGGATCGTCCTGGGAGCCGCGCCCGACGTTGAGGCTTGCATACAGGCCCTGCGAAACTCCGCCTTCGCGCGTGAAGAAGGCGTGGCGCACGCCAGGCAGGCGCGACAGCTTTGCAGAGGTGATCGGTGCAGGCGCGCTCATGCGGCGTCCTCGAAACCCGGCGGGGTGAAACCCTGTGCATGAACCGCGCAGGCCTTGAACAGGGTCCCCATCTGCTCCGGATCGATCAGTCGCGCAAGCTGGCGCGCGACCGTGTCGGCGAGCTCCGGCCGCAATGCGGACAGCGACGCCGCGCGTTGTCGAATGCCGAGCCGTTCCAGGAACAGGCCTTGGGGCAGGATCGCCGTGGTCTGCGCCTGCGCGCGCGCTGCAGCCAAGACGGCAGGGAAATCCGCCCACACCGTCAGGTCCGCGCCGCCGGGATCTTCGAGCGGATCGACCTTGCGATGTTTCGACAGGGCCTGCAGCGTGTCGCCCGGTCCCGGCGCGTCTCGACCGTAATCGATCAGCAACGCCGCGCCGCCCTGACGTGCGATGCGCTCGCCGAGTTCAACGCCGAGCGCCGCCTGAGTTTCAGAGACTTCCCAAATCACGTCGGGTTGCGCGTCGTCAGGGACCGCGTCGGGCTTCACGGCGGGGCGCAGGCCCCAGGTGAGTTTGCCGTCTTCTTTCACGCCCACGCGGCGTTCAGCCCAGCCGCGATCGGTGCGCAGGAATTGGCGCGCGGGCAGGCAGTCGAGGAATTCGTTGGCGATGAGGATAAGCGGCGCGTCGCCCGGCAGGTCGTCCACGCACGCGATCCACTGCGGCGCCAGCGGCGCGTCGCGCAGCAGGAGCACCTGACTTTTAATCAGGGGGCCTGAGGTTTCCACGAGGCGCAGACGCGCCGCGGCGATGAACGCCGGGTCGAGCTTCGCCGCGCGCAAGGCGTCGCTCATCAGCGCGCCTTCGCCCGGTCCGAGCTCCACGAGATAGAAGGGGTTCGGCGCGCCCATCCGCCGCCAGGTCTCCACCGCCCACAGGCCGGTCAGTTCGCCGAACATCTGCGAGACCATCGGCGCGGTGACGAAGTCGCCGTCCGCGCCCAGCGCCGGCCGCGTCGCGTAATAGCCGTCCTGCGGATCGTGCAGGCAGCGGGTCATGTAGTCGGCGACGCTGATCGGGCCGTCGGCGGCGATCTCCGCCGCCAAACGATCGGCCAGTCGGCTCATTCGGCCGGTTGCTTGCGCGCGGCCCAGATCAGCCACACGCCGCCGAGGATCATCGGGATGCACAGGATCATGCCCATGGTGATCCAACCCGTCAGCGCGACGGGCATGAACTGGTCCGGCTCACGCACGTTCTCGAGCGCCAGGCGCGACAGGCCGTAGCCCAACAGAAACACGCCGGTGGCGATGCCCGGCCGTTTCAACCACCCGAGTTTGTACGCGCCCCAAGCCAGTACGCAGAACAGCACAAGGCCCTCGAGACCGGCTTCATAGAGCTGGCTCGGATGCCGCGGACCCACGGGACAGCCGCCCTGCGTGTGCAGAATGTTGTCGTTGCAGAAGGTCACGCCCCAGGGGAGCTTGGTCGGGCGCCCCCACAGCTCGCCGTTGATGAAGTTGGCGATGCGGCCGAAGAACAGACCGACGGGCGCCACCGGGGCGATCACGTCGCCAAGACGCCAGACGTTCTGCGGACTCGACAGACGGAAGGTGTTGACGAACGCAGCCCCGCTCCAGCTGCCGTTCAGGCCGCGCCAAGCGTAGAGGATCAGCGCGAGCGCGACGCCGATCAGACCGCCGTGGAAGCTCATCCCGCCGTCCCAGATCTTCAGGATGTTGAGCGGGTGCTCCCAGAACGACGACTGCGACGATCCGTAAAACAGCACGTAACCAAAACGGCCGCCCAGGATGATGCCCATGGTCAGCCACAGCACCAGGTCATCGAGCTGTCGCGTCTGAATCGGCGGCCCGCGCTCACCCCACAGCTTCTGGTTCTTGAGCAGCCGCGCGGCGTAAAGCCAGCCCAGCACGATGCCGGTGATATAGGCCAGCGCGTACCAGCGGATCCCGATCGGTCCGACGTTCAGGCCGAACACATGGAACGGTCCATAGGGACCAAGCGCATAGGGGTTGAAGTTCGGAATCTGCAGCACGGGCCGCCTCGCGGTTGGGTCGAGCCCCGTTTAGCAAGCGTCAGCGCCGTCGTCGCCCCCGAAGGCGCCCGGTCGCCAAGCGGACCGATCCTGCCTATATGACCGCCTGCGACCCGACTTTTCCCCAGAAATCAATCCACCTGGACTTAGCCTTCATGCACAGCCGCAATCCCCTTCTCGACGAGTTCGCCAAGCTGACCACCCAGGCCGTGGGCATCGCCCAGGCGGCCGGCGATGAGGCCAAGGCGGCGTTTCGGGCCCAGGCGGACCGCTTCGCGGCCGAGCTCGACCTTATCCGGCGCGATGAGTTTGACGCGCTGAAGGCGCAAGTCGCGGCTTTGCAAGAGGAAGTGGCCGCCCTCAAGGCGGGAACGTCCACAGGTCAAACTCCCCCCAGGGACGACGCCCGTTGAGACTTTCTAAAGGGGGCGGGTACGCTCATAGGGAGGGGCGTGAGTCGGACGCCTTCCAGGCGTCGCCGGCGCACACCGGCCGAAGGAGGATCGGATGACCAGCCCTCGACCGGACGACGTGGAACTGAACATCGATCCGCTGGACGTGATCGAAAACGTCCTCTCCGCCGAAAACCTGCCCTTCGACCGCACCGAAGACGGCGACCTCGCCTTCGCGCTCGCCGGCGACTGGAAAGACTATGAGCTGTGGTTCGCGTGGCGGCCGGAGGGTGACTGCCTCCAGCTTTGCTGTTCGCTCGACCTGCGCATCCAGAAGTCGCGCAAGACGGCGGCGTACGAACTGCTGTCGCTGATCAACCAGCGCTGCTGGATGGGCCACTTCGAGATCTGGCCCGAGGACGGCGAGATCGTGTTCCGCCATTCCATGCCGCTGCCGCACGGCGAACGTCCGACCCTGCCGCAGGCGGCCTCGATGATCGACGCGGCGGTCGAGGCGTCGGACCGGTTCTATCCGGCCTTCGACTTCCTGGTGAAAGGCTCGAAGAGCCCGTCAGAAGCGATAGCGGCCTGCATGTTCGAGACGGTCGGCGAAGCCTGATCCAACGAATTCGCGACGTTTAGGTTATCGCGCGTCAGCAACCTTGTGGGCGAATCCGTCGAAGGCGTTCTCGGCGTCCGTCCAGGTCGCCGAACCGCGTTCGTCGCGGATGTCGGTCGCCCAGTACGAATAGCTGATCTCCTGCCCGCCTAAATGGCCGCGCACCGTCGCGCCGCCGACGCCGACGCTGCGCATCGACAGCGACGGGTTGGCGCTCATCTGGCCGAAGGTCGGCCGGTTCGGCGTCGCATCCTCAATCACCACCTCGAGCCGCCCGCCGCGGCCGAATTCGCCCTTGGCCTTCAGCGACCGTTGGATGGCGTTCTTCAGATCCGTGGTCAGGTAGTCGAGGTCCCGCTGGCCGTAATTCTTGTCCTTGGCCTTGGCCAGGAGCTTGGGTCCGAGGGTCACCTGGATGTCGGAAACGGGCGCCGCGAAGGCGGCGGCCGGCGCGGCCAGGGCGAGGGCGAACGCGAGGGCGGGAACGACACGCATGGGAGGGTCTCCTTGCCGAACCGACACCCTAACGCCGCTGAAGCTGAACGGATGCTGACCGACGCTTTCATTTCCAGAAAGTAACTTGGCGCATTGGAAAGCCGCACCTACGGTCGTCAGACGCCTGGGGATGGATGGATGGCTGGGATGACGGTTTCTAGACGCGCGCTTGCGCCGATTCTGACGCTCCCGTGGCTCGCCGCGATGGCGGCGCCGGCTCGCTGGCCCCTGTGGGTGGTCGAGCGCAACGGCGCCAAGGTCTATCTGCTTGGCGAAACCCCGCCGCGCGAAAAGGACTGGAGCCAGCCCGACATCGAAGCGCTCGCGGCAGGGTGCGACGTCTTCTGGACTGAAACTAATCACAACGTGCGCGGCGATGTGAACGCACTGCTCGCGCAGTATGGCCTCGACAAGACTCCGTTATCTGATCGGTTGAACAAGGCAGACATGGAACGTGTCTCGCTCGCGGCTGAAAAAGCCAAGACGCCGCTATCGGCGCTGGCGCAGTTTCGGCCCTGGCTTGTCGCGCAGAGTCTGGAAGGTCCGACCTACGTCGCCGAAGGCCGCACCGGGAAAGCGGCGCAGACGGTGATCACCGATCGCGCCAAGGCGGCGGGACGGCCGGTGAAGAGCGAATTTCCCTATCTGGACGACACGGCTGCATGGTTCGGCGCCCTGACGCCGGCGCAGGACGTGCAGTATCTTCGCTACACACTCGATCAACTTCTCGCGCCGGATGCAGACAACGCACGGCTCGACGCCTGGTCCCGCGGCGACCTCGCCCCGGCCGCCGCTTTCGTCGAGCATTTGCGCAACGACTATCCCGAGTTTTACGCCGTCGCGGTGGTTGCGCGAAACCGCGGCTGGATTGCACGGGTGAACGAGATGCTGACCAGCAACCGCGCGACGTTTGTCGTGGTCGGCCTCTATCACTTGGCGGGCCCGGACAGCGTGCCGGTTCAGCTTAAGACCGCTGGATTGAACGGCCGCCGTCTTGCGTGAGGCCGCGTTAGAAGGGCACGTACGTGCTCTCGCAATAGGCGGGTGAGAGCCTGTAGGACGCGAAGTTCGTCTCCGGTGCGCCGTGCTTCTTCTCCGCAATTGTCCAGGAGAGCCCGCCGTCCTTACGGCTGAAGCGGTTGACGAAGTCGGCGTCAGGGTAGGGGTAGGTGATCTCGAGCGATCCGTCGGTGTCGACCGCGCCGCTGCCGGGCGCGGAGTATTCGCCGCCGAAACTGTCCGTCCAGAACGAGGTGAGTTTCCGCCCGCCAGCCCAGGCGATGATGACGACCGCGTGGTAGGGATGGTTCTTATCGCGGCTGGCAATGGCAACCGTCAGGTACTTGCCGTCAAGGTATGGTCTAATCACGACGGTGTTGTCCGTCGCCACGCCGCGAACCTGACCGGGGCCTGCGTAACAGCCGATCAGGGCGTTGACCGCGGTCTTCGCCGTGTCGGCGTCCGAGTCGGCCGCGTTCCCGGCGCTCGCGAAACCGAGCACTAGGGCAATGCTGCAGGCGATGGTGCGGATGACGATCATCTTTCCTACCCCGGCAACCGGATCACCGCGCGCAACCCGCCTAGTTTGCTCTTTTCCAGCACCACGTCGCCGCCGTGGCCGCGGGCGACGTCGCGGGCGATGGCGAGGCCGAGGCCGACGCCTTTGAGGTTCTGGTTGCGGGCTTCGTCGAGGCGCGAGAACGGTTTGAACGCCTCTTCGTAGCGATCGGGCGGGATGCCGGGGCCGTCATCGTCGACGGCGATCTCGACGCCGCCGGAGGGCAGGGCGCGGGCGGCGACGCTGACGTGTTCGCCGTGGGCGGCGGCGTTCATGATCAGGTTCGACAGGGCGCGTTTGAAGGCGTTGGGTCGCACGCTCGCCGCCAGGCCTTGGTCGGCGATGACCGCGACTTCGGCGCCGGTGCGCCGCGCGCCTTCGCCCACCTGGTCGATCAGGTCACGAACGCCCACGGTCTCGACACCCTCGCCGGCCTGGCCGCGCGCGAAGGCGAGGTATTCGTCGATCATGTGCTCCATCTCGGCGAGATCGTGTTTCATCTCGTCGTTGCGCGACGACGGTTCGGCGAGCGCAAGTTCGAGCTTGAGCCGCGTCAGCGGCGTGCGCAGGTCATGGCTGACCGACGCGAGCAAAGCGGTGCGCTGTTCGAGGTGGCGCTGGATGCGTTCGCGCATGTCGAGGAAGGCGAAGCCCGCGTCGCGCACCTCCTTGGCGCCGTGAGGTTTGAAGTCAGGCGCCTCGACCCCCTTGCCGAAGGCCTCCGCCGCGGCGGCAAGACGTTCGATGGCGCGCACCTGGTTGCGAATGAACAGGATCGCGACGGCGGTGAGCAGCACGGTCGCGCCGCCGAGCCACAGGATGAAGATATGGCCGCGGGTGGCGAACGCCCGGTCGCGCGGGGCGATGATGCGGAGTACGCCGCCCGGCTCCTGCACGCGGATATCGACATAGGCGGGATAGCGCGTGGTGTTAATCCAGTACGGCTGTTTCAGGTGATCGCCCAGCGCGTGGATCAGCATGCGATCGAAGGGCGCAAAGATCGAATGGCGATGATAGGTCGGCAGCTTGGCGCCCGGTTGCAGCACCACCGACAGCTCCATCTGATCCTGGGCGCGATCGGCAAGCCGCTTCAGAATGACCGGCGAGGGGTTGTCGCGGTACACGTCGCTCAGCCACGCGACGTCGCCGGCGAGACTGTCGGACAGGCGCGACGAGGTCGTCTCCCACTCCGCGTCGAAGAAGGCCCAGGCGACGGCGACCTGCATCAGGGCCACCGGCAGCACGATGATCAGGAACGCACGGCCCCACAGCGAACTCGGCAGCCGACGGCGGATGAAGCGCGGCCAGAAGCGGGTGGGGGCGAGTTTCACGCGCTCAATCCGGCGCGAGCATGTAGCCGACGCCGCGCACGGTCTGCAGATAGCGCGGGTTACGCGGATCGCTCTCGATCTTGCGGCGCAGGCGGGTGACCTGCACGTCGACGGCGCGGCCGGTGGCGTCGGCGGTGTCGCGCGCGAGGTCGAGGCGATCGACGGCGGCGTGCGCGTTCTGGGCCAGGACCTTCAGCAGCTGCGCCTCCGCCTCGGTCAGGCGGACCATGATTCCCTCGCGGGTCAGCTCGCCCCGGTCGAGGTCGAAGGCGTAGTCGCCGAGCTTCACCTGCCGCGGGCCCGAGGGCTTGGGCCCGGCCCGGCGCAGAATCGCCTCGACGCGCAGGACCAGTTCCTGCGGCTCGAACGGCTTGGCCAGATAGTCGTCGGCCCCCAGGCTCAGCCCCTCGATGCGGTCGTCAGGCAGGCCCCTGGCGGTGAGAATCATCACCGGCGTCGGGCCCCGCTTGCGCACCCAGCGGGTCAGGGAAAAGCCGTCTTCTCCGGGCATCATCACATCGACGACCAGGAGGTCGAAATCGAGCAGATCCAACAGCTTGCGGGCCGCTTCGGCGTCGCCGGCGGTGGTCACGCGAAACCCGGCCCGGGTCAGGAACTGCTTCAGCAGCTCGCGGATGCGGTCGTCGTCGTCGACCACCAGCAGGTGGCGCTGGCCGCTTTCAGGCGCGATCAAGGGTTCGACCCTTCAAGGAACCAGCCCGGGCGCGTACGGTTGACTAGGCCGTAAGACGGCGCTTTAAGACCGCACCCGGCGTGGGAGAAAATGCTCAATGGACTTCGTTCCTATAGACGATCGTGACGGTTGGATCTGGCTCAACGGTGAATTCGTGCCGTGGCGCGAGGCTAAGGTGCACGTTCTGACCCACGCCTTACACTACGCCTCCTCGGTGTTCGAGGGCGAGCGCATGTACAGCGGCGAGATCTTCAGGCTGACCGAGCATAGCGAGCGTCTGATCCGGTCGGCGGAACTCCTTGATTTCAAAATCCCCTACAGCGTGGCCGAGATCGATCAGGCCTGCAAGGACACCTGCGCCCGCAACGGTTTCACGGACTGCTATCTCCGCCCTGTGGCCTTTAGAGGGTCTGAACAGGTCTCGGTTTCGGCGGGCAAAACCACCGTCCGTCTGGTGATCGCCGCCTGGGACTGGCCGAGCTATTTCGACGCCGAGACCAAGAAGAAGGGCATCCGGCTGATGTGGTCCAAGTGGGCCCGTCCCGCGCCCAACACCGCGCCGGTGAACGCCAAGGCCGCGGGCCTCTACATGATCTGCACCCTGTCCAAGGACGAGGCCGAGGATGCGGGCTATGCCGACGCCATGATGCTCGACTGGCGCGGCTTCATAGCCGAGGCGACGGGCGCCAACGTGTTTTTCGTGAAGGGCCGTGAGATCCACACGCCCAAGGTCGATGCGATCCTGAACGGTATCACGCGCCTGACCCTCATCGATCTCGCCCGCGAGCGCGGATACGACGTGATCGTGCGCGACATCAAACCGGAGGAGCTGTCGAGCTTCAGCGAGTGCTTCCTCACCGGCACCGCAGCCGAAGTCACCCCGGTCAGTGAAATCGGCGACTACCGTTTCACGCCGGGCGCAGTCTCGCTCGGCTTGATGGACGACTACTACCGCCTCGTCCGTCGCATGCCGCGGACCGCCGCGGCGTAGGCTCGTCAGAAGGCGATACCCGGCCTCAGGATGAGTTGGAACAGCGCCAGGGTCGCCGCAAGCCCCAGCACGGCGACAAGAAGACTTGGCTCAGGGCCTTCGGATGCAGGTCTGGTTGCGCGGATGCGCGCTGAGCCCAGCACGACCCACCCTGTTCCGGTCAAGTGGACGACCAACGGCACGACGGCGACTTCGACCAAGTCGCGAGGCTCGCGGAACGGAACCAGCACCAGGATGGAAAGCATCGTGGTTGCGAACATCGAATAGGCGAACGCTCTGCCGCCCGGCGCGTCACTCGTTCCGCGGTTCGCCGGGTAGGCGCGGGCAAGCCAACCGCCGGCTAGCGCCATAGCGAGAACGGCCAAGGCCAGCAGTGTCAGCTTGGCGGCTTCGTTCAGGCCGAGAAACGCGAGCGCCCGACCCATGTCGTTGCCGGGCAGGAGCGTTCCCAGCGCCACTTGGCTCAGCGACTGATAAAGCCCTTGGAACGCCATCCAGAACGCAAACGATCGCCAAGTTGGAGACCGAAGGCGGACGAGACGCAAGGCGGCGGCGAACGCCAGTCCGCTTACCAGGGTTGCGACGGCGCCGGTCCCCTGCAGCAGGTCGACCCACCGGCTATCGCCCGTCCAGGTGTGATTGTTGTGGAAGAGAACCGGATGCAGGCCTGGGGTCAGGGCCTTAGGGATGACCAGCCAGAGTTCTTGCCAGAAGAACGTGAGGTTGAAGGCGAGGGCGCAATAGAGGATCGCACCGACCGGCGCCGAAAAGCGCGCACCTGCGGGGCGAGGTCTGGAAAGCCAGACCCCGAGCGCCAGCGGCGCTGCGCCGATCGCTACGGTAAGCCAAACGATCGTGATCAAATCGGCCTCGGCTGTTTTCGCGAACGGCGTTCAGCCCGTCAGACGAACCGGTTGCCGAAGATCCTTCTGAGGTCGCCGCTCTGGGCGAGGCGGAACAGGGCGCCGTGGCCGGCGAGGCCGGGCAGGGGATAGAGCGTCACGCCGTCGACGCCGATCAGGGTCTGGGCGTGCATGCGGTCCTCCGGCATGTCCGAGCCGTAGAACAGGTGCGTCTGGCCGCCGTCCTTGCGCGCGATCAGCCGCGCGCGCAGATCGCGCCGCGCCGCGGGCGTGTTGCCCAGCAGGCGTTCGGCGAACACCTGGGTGCGGCGGTCCATGTCGGCCGCCGCGCGGGTGATCGAGATCGGCGCCGAGAAGCCCACGATGTTGGCGGCTTCGAGATCGATGCCCATGGACACCGCGCCGATGCCGCCGGCGGAATTGCCGACCGTGTGCACGCGCTCGGCGCCGATGTCGGCGAGGATCTTCTTCAGACCCGTGATGCTCGCGTCGTAGTCGCCGAGCGACTTCACGCCGTTGAAATAGCCGACGCGGTTGCGGTCACGCAGATAGATCGCCGAGAGGTCGAGTTCGGCGATGTAGCGATCGAACAGCGGCAGCGGCAGCACCATGCGATCCGCAAGACCGGTGAACACGATCACCGCGGCGGGACGGCCGCCGCGCGCGACGATCACATCGCTTTCGTCATCGATCGCGAGCGGGCGCTTCAGCGCCTCGTCCGGCGGACAGTGCGCGCCCAGGGCGTCGCGCGCGGATTTCTCGGTGGTGTCGGCGGCTTCGGGAATCAGGGCGCGCAGCTCAGGCTTGCCCATGGCGCCGGGGTATTTGCGCAGCGCCGCGCGCAGGGCTTCGGCGCCCTCGGCCTCGCGGCCGGCCAGGCGCAGCACGCGCACCGCTTCGATCTCCCAGCGCGGCTGGCGCGGCTGCATCTGGATCAGCGCGCGATAGTGGCCGAGCGCGCGGTCGAAGTCGCCGGCCTCCTCGGCGGTGCGGGCCGACGCCGCGATGGTTTCGGCGCCCAGATCGCCGGTCTCAGCCGTCATCTCAGGAAGATCCCCCGGAATTCCCAACCTTATTAGCCCGCGCCCGGCCGGGATGGGTAGGTGGTTCTTGCGACCTGGGTCGATTGATCCTAGGTCCCTTGGGTTTCCAAAGGAAACGGCCCCAAAAGCGGAGATTGCCGTGAAGCTCTACACCCACAACCGCGCCCCCAACCCCCGCCGGGTTCGCTGGCTGATGGCCGAAAAGGGCATCACCGACCTCGAGATCGTCGAGGTCGACATCTTCGCCGGCGAGCACAAGACCCCAGCCTATCGCGAGAAGGCGGGCCTGGCCCACGTACCGGCGCTGGAGCTCGAGGACGGCGTCACCATCACCGAGTCCGTCGCCATCTGCCGCTATCTCGAGGCGAAGTATCCCGAGCCCAACCTGCTCGGCCGCGATCCCGAAGAAATTGCGGTGATCGAGATGTGGACGCGCCGCTGCGAAATCTATCTCGCCAACCCACTGATGCAAGTGGTGCGCCACACCCACCCCGCGCTTGCCGCGTTGGAGCCGCCGGTCCCCGCCGTCGCCGACTACATGCGCGCGGCCGCCGAACGGTTCATGGGCTCGCTCGACCGGCGCCTGAACGGCCGCAGCTTCATCGCCGCCGACCGCATCACCACCGCCGACATCGTCTCCGCCGTCGGGATCGATTTCGCACGCCTGGTGAAGTACCGCCCGCCGGCTGAGCTGGTGAACGTGGACCGGTGGCTGTCGGCCTTGAGGGAACGGCCGGGATTCCTTGCCGGCGCCGAGGTCAGGTCGCCCGCGGCTGCATCTTCTTGATCACGCCGGAGTAGGTGAACAGCAGCCGTTCGCCGCAGACGATCTGGCCGCGCACAAAGACCAGCGAGCCGCCGGCGCGGGTGACTTCGCCGGTCGCTTCCAGGAGGTCGCCGACGCGGGCGGCGTCGAGGAAGGTGCTGTCGAGTTGGACGGTCACGCCGCGGCGGCCTTCCATCTCCTCATAGGCCAGGGCAAACAGCGATATGTCGGCAAAGGTCATCAGGACCCCGCCGTGCATGCGGCCGCCGGCGTTCATGTGCTTCTGCTCGGCGCGGAAGGCGCAGCGGAACCGGCCGTCCTCGCCGCGACGGAAATAGAACGGGCCGATCAGAGAATCGAAGGTCTCGCGGGTGTCGAACCGCCGCCAGCCCTTGAACTCGCCCTCGGTCACCTCGATTACCGGCGGGGGACGGTCGTGCTCCATACGCGGGCTCTTAGAGGAAGCCGGCCCGGGTTCCAAGACCGGGCCGACCCTCTCAGTCGCGGCGCCTAGAAGGGCGCCGAGAACTTGAACGTCAGGCGCTGGTCAGCCTGGTTGCCGCTGATCGAGCCCTCGTAATCGAACGACAGGCGCACGTTGCGTACGAACCAGTCGGTGCCGACGCCGACGTCGAGCGAGTCGCGGTCGGTTGTGAGGGTCGGGACGGTGAAGCCGGTGGTCCCCAACAGGCTCGTGTAGTTGAACGACGCCTGACCGCCGCCCTCGAAGTCGTGGCGATACTCGATGCGGAAGCGCGGCGTAAATTCGCCGGCGCCCGTGTGCAGCTTGAAATCGCCGCGTGCGCCAAGGTCGCCGGACAACATGCGAACCGTCTGGCTCTCATAGGTGAGGGCGAAGACCGGATCGCCGTTTTCCGCATAGGCGTCTAGGGTGGCGGAGGCGGCGTCGATCCGCCCATAAGGTGAGAAGTGGAAGCCGCCGTTGCGGAGCTCCCATGCCGCGGTGAGCGAGGCGAAGGCTTCGTCGCCGCTGCGGTTGCCCTCTTCGAGGGTCGAGGCGACGGTCAGGCGGCGTGTGTCGAAGCGCACCTGGCCCGCCCCCAGAACCGCGTCGATAAAGAATCGCCGCGCCGGTTCGAAGCTTTCGTAGATCGCCGCGACGTAGTTCGAACCCACCACGCGGTTGGCGTCGGTTGATCCGATGACGTCGACGCTATCGCCGTAGCCGACGCCGGCGCCCACGATGAAGTGGTCGTTGACCACCTGGTCGAGGCCGAAGCTGAGGCCCGCGGTGGAGAACTTCAAATGCGCCTGGCCAGGTTGCGCGCTGAGCTGCCCAAGATCGATGTTGCCGGCCGTCCACAGCGACATGCCTTGCGGCAGGAACGGCGTGGCGGTTGAATCAGGTTGGCCTCGGCCTGCGCCGGAGTCGGTCCCGCCGCCGCGGCGCGAGGCGCCGGCCAGGGGCGTGGCCGATGAGCCGCTGTAGATCGCGCCGCCGCTCCCGCTGCCGAATCCGCCGCCGTAACCGCCGGTGAAGCCCGGTCCCGATTGCCAGGCCGCGGCGTTGGCGACCGTCTGCACCATCGGATCGATTCCCTCGGCGGCGTAACGCTCGCGCACCGATGGATCGTTCAACGGATTGGACTGGGCGCCGTAGTCGCCGAAGTTGAAGCTGAGCCCGAAGCTGTTGTGCGTGGCCGGCACGCCGTCATCGTTGCGCCGGTGCAGTTCCTCGAGCCGGTGGTCGAAGTTGGAGATCTGGGCACGTGCGAACTCCTTCACCTGCTCGCTCTGAGCATTGATCAGGCCGGTGACGTTCGGGTCCTTGGTCGGATCGGGGCGGTTGACGATGAAGGTGATCGTCGCCGGCGCCGAGGTCGCGAACGCGTTGGACAGGGTGTAGCTCACCACCACCGTGCCTACGAAGTCTTTCGCCGGGGTGAAGGTGAGGGTGAAACTCTTGCCCGACGTACTCGCCGCGTTGACAACCGCCGCCTGGGCGCCGCCGCCATCGGAGGTGATCTTCGCCGTCCCGCCGTTCTGCGGGCTTTGACCCACGATCATGGCGGCGATGAACGGACCGCCGGTGGCGCCGTCCGTGAGATTCACCGACGTTTGCTGCGACGCGTCGATCGTGCGGTTGACGTTGGCGACGGCGGGCGCCGGCGCCGGATTGACCGTGATCATCGCCGTCGCTGGTGGCGAGACGCCGAAGGGGTTGGCGAGGGTGTAGGTGAAGGTGACCTGACCCGAGAACTTGTCGGGTGCGGTATAGACGATGCTCGTGCCGCTGATCGTCGCCGTGCCTTGTCCGGCGGCCGGCGCGGTCGCGATGGCGGTCGCGGTGAACGGTCCGCCGGTCGCGCCCACTGTCGGATCGAGCGTCACGGAACGGCCCGACACGACGACACCTGTCAGGGCGGCCGCGGTCGGAACCGCGAGCGGCGTGACTGTGATTTGCACCGCGGTCGCCGCCGACGTCCCGCCGGGACCCGTCGCGGTATAGGTGAAGCTGTCGGGGCCGAAGTAGTTGGCCGCCGGCGTGTAGACCACGCTCAGATTAGTGATTGTCGCCGTGCCGTGCGCCGGTTTCGCCGCGATCGCGATCGAGTTGATTGGACCGCTGTCGTTGGCGGTGACCGCGATGGTCACCGGCTGGTTCGCTGGTGTCGTCGCGGTGTCGGCCGTCGTCACGGGGGCAGGCGCGGGGATGGTCAGGCTGACCGTGGCGGGGGCGGAGTTTCCGCCCGGACCGACCGCCTCGTAGGTGAAGCTGTCGGCGCCGAAATACCCGGCGGCCGGCGCGTAGGTGACGGTTTCGCCGCTGACCTGGGTTGAGCCGTGCGACGGCGCCGCGATCACGCTGACGGAGGTCGCCACGCCGGTGATCGAACCGGAGAGATCGATCGCGATCGGCGCGCCGCCGACGGGCAGGGTCACCGACTTGGGCGCCGCGGTGGGCGCCGGCGGCAGGTTGATCTGCAGCACATAGACCACGGCGCCGCTGTAGGGACCCGGCGCCGCGGCGCTGTCGGTCGCGGTGACCGTGAACCCAGCGCCGCCGAAGACGGTCGGTGTTCCCGAGAGCACGCCCGCGCTGCTGAGGCTGAGGCCCGCGGGCAGTTTGCCCTGGCTCACGGTGAACACGTAGGGGCCGACGCCGCCGGCGGCCGACAGGGCCTGCTTGTAGGCGACGCCATCGGTCGCGTTCGGCAGGGTCGTCGGCGTGATCGAGATGGTGGGCGCGTCGATCTTCAGACTGACGCTCTGGGTGATCGAGAAGGGCGCGCCGGTTCCGGTCGAACTGTCGACGGCTTTCACGTTGAAGGTGAAGGCGCCGCTGGTGGTCGGCGTGCCGGCGACCACACCGTCGCTGCCGAGGGTGAGGCCCGCGGGCAGGGCGCCGCCGGCGAGGCTGTAGACGTAGGGCGCCGTACCGCCGCTCGCGTTCACCGACTGGTGGTAGGCGCCGCCGAACACGCCGTCCGGAAGCGACGTCGGCGTGAGCTTGAGCACCGGCGCCTGCACGTGCAGCGTATAGGCCTGGGTCGTGGAGAACGGGGCGCCGGCGCCGGTCGAACTGTCGACGGCCTTGACGGTGATGTTGAAATCGCCCGCCGCCGTCGGCGTGCCGGAGATCACCCCCGTGGCGCTGAGAGTAACGCCGGCGGGCAGGGAGCCTGCACTCAAGGTGAAGGTGTACGGCGCCTGGCCGCCGTTGCCGGTGAGCGCTTGGTTATAGGCCGCGCCGTCGGTCGCGTTGGCCAGCGTGGTCGGCGTGATCGTGAGCGTCGGCGTGCTGACCGTGATGCTCACCGCGGCGGTGGTGGAACTCCCGCCCGGGCCGGTCGCGAAGTAGCTGAAGCTGTCGGGCCCCGCATAGCCGGTCGTCGGCGTGTAGGTGACGACCAGACCGCTCACCGACACGGCGCCGTGTTGCGGATTGCTCTTCACCGTCACCGTGGTCGCGGCCGCGCCGCTGATCGAGCTGGTGAGGTCGATGGGGGTCGCGGTGTCGTAGGCGACGGTCACGCTCTTGGCGGCCGCGACCGGAACGCCGGCGCCGATGGTTCCTGAATAGAGCTGCGTCCCCTTGAAGGGCCCGGATCCCGTGGCGCTGTCGGTGGCGACCACGGAGAAGCTGTAGGCGCCCGCGCCGGTCGGCGTCCCGGCGAGCAGGCCGCTGCTCGACAGAGCAAGCCCGGCCGGGAGCGTTCCGTTGACGGCGAACGTATAGGGCGCGACGCCGCCGGAGGCGGAGAGCTGCTGGCTGGTCGCAATCTCTTGCGTCATCGCCGTCAGACTGGTCGGCGTTAGCGTGATGGCAGGCGCCGCGACGACGAGCGAATAGGCTTGGCTCGCGCTGAACGGCGCGCCGGTTCCCGTCGAGGAGTCGGTCGCCTTGATGGTGACGTTGAATGTGCCGCCCGCGGTGGGCGTGCCGCTGATGGCGCCGGTTGAGCTGTTCAGCGTGAGGCCTGCAGGCAAGCCGGTGGCCGAATAGGTGAAGGGCGCAGTACCGCCAGAGGCCGAGACCGATTGGTTGTACGCATTCTCGACCGTAGCGCCGGGAAGCGTCGTCGAGCTGAAGGTGATGGCGGGCGCCGCGACCGTAACGCTGTACGCCTGAATCGCGGTGAACGGACCGGCGCCGGTCGAACTGTCGGTGGCCTGGACGGTGAAGCTGAAGCCCCCGGCCGCCGTCGGCGTGCCCGACACAACGCCCGTCGTGTTGTTCAGCGACAGGCCGGGAGGCAGGCCGCCGAGCGAGACGGTGAAGGCCTTGAACGGCGCGAGGCCGCCGACGCCGGTGATCGTCTGGCTATAGGCCACGCCGACGGAGGGCGACGGCAGGCTGGTGGGCGCGAGACTGACCGTGGGCGCGCCCACGGTGATCGTCACCGTCGATGGCGTCGATGTCCCGCCGGGTCCGGTGGCGGTGTAGGCAAACGTATCTGTGCCGGCGAAGCCCGTGGCCGGGGTATAGGTGACAACGAGACCCGAGACGCTGGTCGATCCGTGCGACGGCGCGCTGGCGACGGTTACGCTGCTCGGCGTCGCCACGGTGATCGACGACGTCAGATCGATCGCGACGGCGGTGTCGTATGCGGTGTTGACACTCTTGCCCGCCGTCACCGGGATTCCGGGCGCGATGGTTCCGGAATAGAGACGCGTGCCGGTGTAGGGTCCCGCGCCCGTTGAGCTATCGGTGGCGGTGACGGTGAAACTGTACGGGCCCGATCCGCTCGGTGCCCCGGTGAGCGCGCCGTTGGTCGCCAAGGTGAGACCCGCCGGCAGCGGACCGCCGGTCACGGTGAAGGCGTAGGTCGTCGTGCCGCCTGTCGCCGAAATCGACTGGCTGGTCGCAACGCCCTGGGTCATCGCCGCAAGACTGGTCGGCGATACCGTGATCGTCGCCGGATTGATGGTGAGGGCGTAGGCTTGCGCGCCGGTGGCGCCGACGCTGTCCGTCGCGGTGACGGTGAAGTTGAAGGTCCCGCCCGCCGTCGGCGTCCCCGAGAGGGTTCCGTTCGACGCCAGGGTCAGGCCCGCCGGCAGCGGGGTCGACGTGAAGGTATAGCCGCTCACGCCGCCAGACGCCGAAAGCGGCGTGGTGTACGCGACGCCCACGGTCGGCGAGGTAAGCGAGTTCGGCGACAGGGTGACGGCGGTGTAGGTGAAGTGATCGCCGCTCCCCGTCGTGCTCGCGCCGCCGACAGTGGTGACGGTCACGTCGACCGTACCGGCGCTTGCGGCCGGCGAGGTCGCCGTGATCTGGCTCGCGCTGTTGACGGTGAAGGACGTGGCCGTCGTTGCGCCGAAGCGCACGACGGTTGCGCCGGTGAGGTTCGCGCCGGTGATGGTCACGCTCGTCCCGCCCGTCGCGGGTCCGGAGCTCGGACTGACGCTGCTGACGCTCGGCGCCGGAACGTAGGTGAACTGGTCGGCGCCGCTGGTCGCACTGGTCCCGCCGACGGTGGTGACGCGCAGGTCGACCGCGCCGACGCCCGCCGGAGCAACAGCGGTGATGGCGGTCGCGCTGTTGACGGTGAACGACGCGGCGGCGACGCCGCCGAAGGTAACCGCGGTGGCGCCGGCGAAGTTCGCGCCCGAGAGGGTGACGCTCGTTCCGCCGGTCGTGGGGCCGCTGGTCGGGTTGATGCTCGTCACCGTGGGCGCCGCGACATAGGTAAACTGATCGCCGCCGCTGGTCGCGCTGGTCCCACCGGGGGTGGTGACCGTGACGTCCACCGAGCCCGTGCCCGCCGGCGAGGTCGCGGTGATGCTCGACGCGCTATTGACGGTGTATGACGTCGCAGGCGTACCGCCGAAGCTGACGGCTGTGGCGCCGGTGAAGCCCGAACCGGAAATGGTGACGGTTGTTCCCCCGCTCGACGCGCCGAGCGTCGTGCTGAGTCCGGTGACTGTCGGTACGGGAGCGTAGGTGAAGCCGTCGGCCGGCCCGGCCGCACTCGTGCCGCCGCTGGTCGTGATCGTAACATCGACCGTGCCCGACCCCGCCGGAGCGGTCGCCGTGATGCTCGATGCGCTATTGACCGTGAACGACGTCGCGGGCGTTGCGCCGAAGCGTACGGCCGTGGCGCCGGTGAAGCCCGAACCGGAAATGGTGACCGTCGTTCCCCCGCTTGTGGGGCCGGCGGCGGGGCTGACGCTCGTCACCGTCGGCGCCGGGAGATAGGTGAACTGATCGGCGGCGACGACCGGGCTGGTCCCGTCCGCCGA
Source organism: Caulobacteraceae bacterium (assembly GCA_036501825.1). Taxonomy (GTDB): domain Bacteria; phylum Pseudomonadota; class Alphaproteobacteria; order Caulobacterales; family Caulobacteraceae; genus JAFECT01. Next base: position 114,292 of record DASXZP010000026.1, read on the forward strand.
GGTGAGGCGGATGTCAACGGTTCCAGAGCCCGCGGGCGCCGTTACGGAGAAGAACCCGTTGATGCTGTCGTACGAAAAAGACGCGGCGGTCGAGCCGAAGGTTACGCCGGTCACCGCGGCAAGGTTCGTGGCGTCGATGAGGACGACGGTCCCGCCTGCGGCCGGCCCGCTGTTGGGCTCAACCTGGCGAATGCTGGGTATGAAGGTGTAGGTGAACTGGTCGGCCGTGCTCTTCGCGCTGGTGCCACCGAGTTCCACGACGGTGATGTCGACGGTCCCCGTCCCCGGGGGGGCAGTGACCGTCACCTGCGTGGCGCTGCCGGCTATGAATTGCGCGGGCGTTGTCCCAAACAACACGCCGGCAACGTCGGCGAAGGAGCCGTTGAGGGTGACCACGCCGCCCACGGGGCCGCTGGCCGGAGAAATCGACGTCACGGTCGCCACCGGCTCGAAGGCGAAGTGATCGGCTGCGCTGGTCGCGCTGGTTCCGGAGGCGGTTGTGACGGTGACGTCCACCAAATTCAAGCCCGCGGGCGAGGTCGCTGTGATCGACGTGTCGCTGTTGACCGTGAAGCTGGTTGCCGCCGTCGCGCCGAACTTGACCGCCGTCGCGCCGGTGAAGGACGTGCCGGTGATGGTCACGGTCGTTCCCCCGGTTGTGGGTCCAACGCCGGGGCTGACGCTCGTCACCGTCGGAGGCAGGGCGAGGACCGTCTGGTTCACGGTCCCGGTGCTCGCCGCATTGCCGCTGTCGCCCGAGTATGACGCCGTCACCAGGTCTCCTGACGTGACCGCGATGGCGCTCGTCGTATAGGCCGCGTGGCCGCTGCTCAGCGCTACGCCGGCGGAGAACGTGCCGTTGGCGTCGGAAAACTGGACCGTTCCGGACGGCGAGCCGGGCCCCGACACCGTTGCGGTGAAGGTCACCGCGGTTCCGGAACTCGATGGATTGTGGTTGGACGCCACGCTGGTGGTCGTGGCCGCCAGGTTCACATAGGTGAACTCGTCGGCGCTGTTGGCCCTGCTGGGGCCGTTTGAGGTGATCACAACGACGTCGACCGCGCCGGGGCTTCCTCTGCGCAGCGGCGTGGTCGCGGTGACTGAGGTCGGGCTGTTGACCGTAATCCCCGTAGCCGAGACCCCGCCGACCTGGACGTTCAGTACGTTGACGAAGCTGGTTCCCGTGATGGTTATGACCGTACCGCCCGCCATCGATCCCGTGGTCGGGTTCACGCCCGTCACCGTCGGCGGCGGGATAAAAGTGAACTGGTCACCGGCGCCGGTGGCGCTGGTTCCACCCGGACCTGTCACCGTGACATCCACCACGCCGGCGCTTTCCGCCGGCGCCGTGGCGGTGATGGACGTCGCGCTGTTGACCGTGACGTTGAGCCCGGCGAGGGCGCCGAAGTGAACGGCGGTCGCGCCACTGAAACCTGTGCCGGAGATGGTGACGACCGTGCCCCCGCCGGTCGGGCCGCTGGTATTGCTGAGCGAGGTGACCGATGGCGCAGCGATATAGGTGAACTGATCGGCGGCGGCGGTTGCGCTGGTTCCGGCCGCGTTGGTGATGGTGATATCCACCGTGCCCGCGGCGCCGGCCGGCGCGATCGCCGAGATCGAGGTGTCGTCGTTGATTCTGAAGCTCGAGGCAGCGGCCGCGCCGAATTTCACAGCGGTCGCGTTGGCGAATCCGCTACCGCTGATGGTCACGATGGTCCCACCGCTTGCGGGGCCGCTGTTGGGGGCGACCGTCTGCACGGTCGGTGTGGTGAGATAGGTGAACTTGTCGGCGGCGCCGGTGGCGCTCGTTCCGACTGCGGTGACGGTGACATCGACCGTTCCGGCGCCCGCCGGCGCGACCGCCGTGATCGAGCTGTCGCTGTTGACGGTGAAGCTCGTGGCCGGCGATGCGCCGAAGGCAACGGCCGTGGCGCCGGTGAATCCGTTTCCGGTAATGGTCACAGTCGCGCCGCCGTTCGAGGCGCCGCTGCTCGGAGAGACCGACGTCACGGCCGGAGGCGGGAGGTAGGTGAACTGGGCGCCCGGGTTGGACTGCGACGTGCCGATTGGCGTCGTGACCTGGACTGCGACCATCGCCAACGCGGTTCCCGGCGGCGAAATCGCCACGATGGCGGTGCTGCTCTGGACGGTAAAATTGGCGGCTGGAATCCCGCCGAACGTAACCGCCGTGGCCCCGGTGAATCCTGATCCGCCAATGGTGACGGCGGTCCCCCCTGCGGCGGCGCCGTTGAACGGGGTGAGGCCACCCACCACCGGAGGCGCGACATAGGTGAACTGATCGGCGCCGCCGATACTGCTGATCCCCGCGGGGGTGCTGACGCGGATATCCACCGCACCGGGGAAGCTCCCCGTTGGAGCGGTCGCTGTTATCGAGGTACTGCTGTTGACGGTGAAGCTCGTGGCCGTCTGCGTACTCCCGAAGGACACCGAGGTGGCGCCCGTGAAGCCTGTACCGGTGATGGTGACGCTTGTACCGCCGGCCGTGGAGCCGAAGTTCGGGCTGACCGAGGTGATCGTCGGCGTTGTGAAATAGGTGAACTGGTCGGCTGGGCTTGTCGCGCTCGTCCCGGTCGACGTCACGGTAACGTCAACGGACCCCGTGCCTGGGGGCGCGATCGCCGAGATCTGGCTGTCGCTGAAGACGGTGAAGCTCGTGGCGGGCGTGGCGCCGAACTTCACCGCAGTGGCGCCGGTGAAGCCGCTGCCGGTTATGGTGACCGACGCGCCGCCGGCGCCCGAATTCGGAGACACGCTCGTCACCGTCGGCGGGGCCGCAATTGAAATGGCGAAGGCGCCGTAGCTTAGAACGGGGCTCGGCGCGCCTGTTGCGCCGGTCGAACTGTCCGCCGCTTGAATGCCGAAGGAATAGTTGCCGGGCGTCGTTGGCGTGCCGCCGATCGCGCCGGTTGACGGCGCGAGCAAAAGGCCGGGCGGAAGCGCTCCGATGAAGACGGTATAGGTGTAAGGCGCTTTTCCGCCGCTGGCCGATACGCTCGTGGAATAGGGTGAGCCGCTCGTTCCGCTCGGAAGCGACGCAGGGCTGACGACGACGGTGGCGGGGTTGACCGTGACCGTCACCGTTCCGCAGCTGGTCGTCCCGGCTTCGCCGCAGATCTGGAAGGTTTCCGTGCCGTGAAAGCCGGACCTCGGCGTATAGTCGATCCGGTCGTCGTTGGCGGTGGATTGGGTGGTGTACGTGCCGCCTGCGCTGGGCGTGTAGAGACCGCCCAGCGCGGGGGTCTGCACCAAGGGGTCGAGGCCGCCGAACGCCGGGTCGCAATTGGCGAGATCGGTGGCGTTGAAGATGTAGGTGGTGTCCCCCGAGTTTTCGGCCACGGTAAAATGGATGTTGCACACGGGCCCCGCCAGCGCGCGTGTCGGCGCGAGCGCGGCGAGGCCGAGCACAAGGCCGAAGGCCGCAAGCCCCGCGAAGAGCGGGCGGCGCACACGACGTTTTGCGGGTGAGCGGACAAACCGAGACGAGACGCAGATACGCTGCGCCGAACCACGCCAAAAACCGATCACAGTAAGCCCCCGAAACGGCCGCGCACCGTCCAACTCGTGCGCGAATGCCCCACCTTAGGTATTACATAAGATTTCTTTAAACGTAAGAGCGAGATCTCTTATGAAGGCTGATTTTTCTACTCAAGTACAGTAATAGATTAACTATTGACTGAAATAGTAATTTCAAATCTAACTTCCGCATCCAGATAAACTGGTTGACCGCTGGCCCAGCGCCCGGATCAGTCGACGCTGACCCGGACAGATCGAACATTGTTCAGCGCTTGGCGAATTTTGGAGGCGAGAGCTTCCGCACAGGTGAAACTCCGGTGCAGAGTCTTTGAGGTTCGGGGCGCTTATTTGGCGGACATCTCGCGCAGGGCGGATTTTAAGCGTATGAACTATATGGATTTTTATGTCGCATTCCCGACGTTCAGCAGCGACCAGAGGTCGCGGAGCGACGCGTGGCGTGCGCCCGTGGCCAGTCATAACTCTGCTGCGTTCGCGCCTTCGCCGGCGCCGTGAGCTTTCGCCAATGAGCCTCGCCGCCGTCCTTTCCGACATCGCCCTCTGCCGCGCCTGCGCGGGGGAGCTGCCGCATGAGCCGAGGCCGGTGGTCATGGTGGCCAAGGAGACGCGGCTCCTGATCTGCGGCCAGGCGCCCGGGCGCCGCGTGCACGCGAGCGGCGCGCCGTTCACCGACGCCTCCGGCGACCGTCTGCGCGACTGGCTGGGGGTGAGAAACGAGCAGTTCTACGCCGACCCGCGGATCGGGGTGGCGGCCATGGCCTTCTGCTTTCCGGGCACCAACCCCAAGGGCGGCGACTACCCGCCGCCGAAACGGTGCGCCGAGCTGTGGCGGCCGCGGTTGATGGGCGCGCTGAAGGACGTCGAGCTGACCCTGCTGGTCGGCGGCTACGCCCAGGCCTGGGCGCTCGGGGACCGCGCCAAGGGCTCGATGACCGAGACGGTGCGGGCGTGGCGCGAGTATCTGCCTCAGTACCTGCCGCTGCCGCATCCGTCGTGGCGCAACACCGCCTGGCTGAAACGCAATCCGTGGTTCGAGGACGAGGTCACGCCCTGGCTGGGCAAACGCGTGAAACGCTTGCTGGCCTGACCCGTTTGCGGTCACGCGTCGGACGTGCCACCGTTGTTCGTCAGCGAGTTCGGGAGTGATCCTTGGCGTCCTCTTTCGGCAAGGTTTTCGGCGCGGGTAAGGGCGATGCGCCGCTTACGCCAACGGCGTTCCGCGAGCGCTATCAAGCCGCGCTGGAACGCGCAGCGCCTCAGGCGGAGGTGACGGTCGCTTCCGACGAAGAGTTGACGGTGAGCAGCTGTGGTTTGGGCTTCAGCATCTATCTCGGAAACGCCTACCGCGAATACATCGGCGACCCCGGCCTCCTGGACGAGATCATCGGCCGCCACGTGGATGCCTTCTGCAACGCGATGACCACGGCCGAGGCCGCCCTCTCGCCGGACAATCTGGTGCTGGTGATCCGCCCCGCCATCGAGACGACGATGCTCGCAGCCAAGGCCGCCAAGAAGGAAGCGTTCGGGCCCGACGACCTGCCGATGCGCCGCCCGTTTGCGGGATCGCTCTACGTCTACGTCGCTGAACGGCGTGACGCGTCCTTGCGCTTTCCGCCGACGGAGACCATCCGGAAGGTCATTTCCGATCCGGAAGAGGTGATGACGCGGGCGCTGCAGAACACCAAGCTTATCCAGGGCGAGATCGAGGTCCGCGGCGGCGAGGGCGATCTCGCCCTGCTGACCTGTGAGGAAAGCCTGGGCGGCAGCCTTGCGCTCACCGACGAGCTCTGGGCGCTGCCGCAGATGCGCGCGTTCGGCGACCAGCCGGTGATCGGCCTGATGCGCAACCTGACGATCGTTGCAAACGGCGCCAACGCCGAGGCGATCAATTCCGTGCGTCAGTTCCTCGACAACTGTTCGGGCGATGTGAACTATCTGACCGACGAACTCTTCGTGCGCCGATCGGACGGTTGGGCGGTGCTGGGGAACTGATGACGCGGTTCTTGCGACTTATCGCGACGGCCGGTCTGGCGCTCGCCCTTTCCTCCTGCGCGCTGACCTATCAGCACGCGGATACGCCGCCGCCGCAATTCATGGGGCCTGCGCTGCACGCGCACAGTTTCACCAGTTTCGATGGCGCCAAACTTGCGCTTTCGGAATGGTCGCCCGACGCGGGGGAGCCGTGGGCGGTGATCGTGGGCCTGCACGGCATGAACGACTACGGCAACGCCTTCTGGATGGCGGGGCCCTGGTGGGCCAGGCACGGCATCGCAACCTATGCCTGGGACCAACGCGGGTTCGGCCGCTCGCCCCACCGCGGCGTCTGGGCGGACGAGAAGCTGGTCAGCGAGGACCTGCGCACACTCTGCGCCTTGGTGCGCGCGCGTTATCCGCATGCGACCATTGCAGTGGTGGGTGAAAGCATGGGCGGCGCCGAAGCGATCGAAGCGTTCGCGTCGGACCGTCCGCCGGACGCGAGCCGGCTGATCCTGGCGTCGCCAGCGGTGTGGGGCTGGTCGAGTCAGCCTGCGATCAATCGCATCGCCTTGTGGGCCGCCGCGCACACCTTCGGATCGAAGTCGATCGATCCGCCCGACGTGGTGGTCGAACACATCACCGCGTCCGACAACATGCCCGAACTGATGCGCATGGGGCGCGATCCGAACCTGGTGTGGGCGACGCGGCCCGACGCGGTCTACGGCTTGGTCGATCTGATGGACCATGCGTCGCGCGACATCGCAAAGCTGAGCGTACCGACCGCCTATCTCTACGGCGCCCACGACCAGATCATTCCGAAGAACGCGGCGTTTCCGGCGGCGGCGCGCCTGAGCGCGGGGCCGACGGCCTATTATCCCAACGGCTGGCATATCCTGCTGCGCGACTACGAGGCGGAAACGGTGTGGGGCGACGTGGAAAGCTTCATCCGAGACCCGTCCAAACCCCTTCCGTCCGGCGTTGGGCCGATCCCGGCGCCCAAGCATCACCGGGCCCGGGCAAAGCGCCGATAGCGGTTTATCCGAGGCCGCGCCTCATAGGCTGTAAGGGCGGCTTGGCCGTTCGCAGCCCGGCCCCTTGCGGCGCCGCAGTGAAGCGCGTAGTCACCCGCACGTTTTTCCCAGACATGAGCCAGTTCCGAGCATGACGCTGTTCGATTCTCCCGCCTTCGAGGGCCACGAAGGCGTGCACGCCTTCTTCGACGAAAAGACCGGCCTCAAAGCCATCATCGCCGTTCACTCCACCGCCCGCGGCCCGGCCTGCGGCGGCACACGCATGTGGCCCTACGCAACGGCCGAGGCGGCGCTGGACGACGTGCTGAAGCTGTCGCGCGCCATGTCGTTCAAGAACGCGGTGGCGGACCTGGAGCTCGGCGGCGGCAAGTCGGTGATCATCGGCGACAGCCGCACCCAGAAGTCGCCGGCCCTGTTCGAAGCCTTCGGCCGCGCGGTCGACCAGCTCGGCGGCCGGTACTGGGCGGCGGAGGATGTCGGCGTGAGCCCGTCGGACCTGATGTCTACGCGCAAGACCACGCGTTACGTCGTGGGCCTGGAAGGCGGCGCCGCGGCGTCGGGCGATCCGAGCCCGGTGACGGCGGAGGGCGTCTACCGTTGCACCGTCGCCGTCGCCGACCGCGTCTGGGGCAAGGGCGCGCTGAACGGCCTGACCGTCGCGTTGCAGGGGGTGGGCCATGTGGGCGGCTATCTCGCCGACAAGCTGCACGCCGCCGGCGCCAAGCTGATCATCACCGACGTGAACGAAGCCGCGCTGCGCGCCGTCGCCGACCGCACGGGCGCCGTGGTGGTGAAGCCCGACGAAATCTACGACGCACAGGCCGACATCTTCGCGCCCTGTGCGCTGGGCGGCGCGGTGAACGCCGAAACCCTCGGCCGCCTGAAGGGCCGCGCCATCGTGGGCGCCGCGAACAACCAGCTCGCCAGCCCCGAGATCGGCCGTGAAGTGTTCAGCCGCGGCCTCGTCTATGCGCCGGATTATGTCGTCAATGCCGGCGGCATCATCAATGTCGCGTCGGAAGTGCGCGCGCTCAACAGCGGCGGCGCCTACGATCCCGCGTGGGTGGAGAGCAAGGTCGCGCGCATCGCCGAAACGCTGGGCGAAATCCTCGACCGGTCGGCGGCCGATCGCCGGCCTACCGACGAGATCGCACTCGAGATCGCCCGCGCGCGAATCGCTGCGGCGCAAGGCGCTCGCATCGCGGCCTGATCCGTCGCATGCTCGCCAGCGGAATCGCTGGGGGACGTCATGCCGAGACCGGTCCATTTCGAGATCCACGCCGCCGATCCCGAGCGGGTGAAGGCGTTCTACGAAGCCCTGTTCGGCTGGAACATCGAACAGTGGGGCGACAATCCGTACTGGCTGATCAAGACCGGCGAGGGCCGCGGCATCGACGGCGGCATGGTCAAGCGCATGGGCCCCGCGCCCGATCCGCTCGACCCGATGCCGGTCATCGCCTGGGTTTGCACCGTCGATGTGGACAACGTGGACGCCTATGTGGCCAAGGCGCAGGCCCTGGGCGGGGTGGTCGCCGTGCCCAAGATGCCGATCCCCGGCGTGGGCTGGCTGGCCTATGTGAAGGACACCGACGCCAACATCCTGGGCCTGATGACCGCGGACCCCGGCGCGGCCTGACGCGGGGAACCGCGGCCGCGGCGGCGCATTGAGGGGGGACGGTGACTCAGCACGCCCACCAGGATCATGATCATGACCCCCGCACGGCCAAGCGGATCGCGCGGGCTGGGCGCGACGCGCCGTTCGACGGGGCTTTTGTTCCGCACAACGCCGCGGAGCTGAAACTCGCGCTGAACGCCTGCCGCCGATGCGAGCTGTGGCGCCATGCGATACAGGGCGTGCCGGGCGAAGGCCCTGCGCGCGCCAAGCTGATGCTGGTCGGCGAACAGCCGGGCGACCAGGAAGATCTGGCGGGCAAACCGTTCGTCGGTCCCGCGGGTCAGTTGCTCGACCGCGCCTTGGAAGAGGCGGGCATTCCGCGTAAGCAATGCTACGTCACCAATGCGGTGAAGCACTTCAAGTTCGAACGGCGCGGCAAGCGGCGGATTCACGCCAAACCCGACGTGTCGGAGATCAAGGCCTGCCGCTGGTGGCTCGACAGCGAGCGCAGGATGGTCAGGCCCAAGGTGATCGTAGCGATGGGCGCGACGGCGGGCCGTTCGGTGTTCGGCCGCGCGGTGACCGTGCGCGACGACCGCGCCAAGCCCCTGAAACTCGACGGCGGCGAGACGGCGGTGCTGACCGTGCACCCGTCCTACATGCTGCGCATCCCCGACGCGGACGACAAGGCGAAGGCCTACGTGATGTTCGTCGAGGACCTGAAAGCCGCCTGGGCGCTGGTGGGCTGAACCAGACTGCCACAGTCTCTCCGCTCATCCCGGCATTCGCGGGGATGAGCGGAGAGATAATAGTGATCAGATCGCCGCCTTGATTGCGCCGTTGGCGACGAGGCTGCGCCCTTCGCGGGCGTCGAGTTTGCGCCAGGTGGCGAGCGCCTGACCGACCACCTGATCCATGTTGTAGTACTTGTAGGTGGCCAGCCGGCCGACGAAAGTGACGTCCATGCGCTGGGTGGTGAGCGCTTCGTAGCGTTTGTACAGCGCCTGGTTCTCCGCCCGCGGGATCGGGTAGTACGGGTCGCCCTGGGCGGTCGGAAACTCGTAGACGATGCTGGTCTTGGCGTGCTCTTGCCCGGTCAGATGCTTGAACTCGGTGATGCGCGTGTAGGGCGTCGCTTCGTCCGGATAGTTGACCGTCGCCACCGGCTGGAACCATTCCTGATCCAGAGTCTCGTGACGGAAGCGCAGCGAGCGGTAGGGCAGTTCGCCGAAACGGTGATCGTAGTACTCGTCCACCGGGCCGGAGAACACCAGCCGGTCGTAGGCCACGTCGCCGCGCACGTCCTCGAAGTCGACGCCGAGCCGCAGGTCGATGTTGGGGTGGTCCAGCATGTTCTCGAACATGCGGGTGTAGCCCTTTAACGGCATGGCCTGCAGGGAGTCCTGGAAGTACCGGTCGTCGGTGGAGGTGCGCGTGGGCACGCGCGAGGTCACCGACTTGTCGAGTTCCGACGGGTCGAGGCCCCACTGTTTGCGCGTGTAGCCTTCGAAGAAAGTCTTGTAGAGCTCGGTCCCGATGGCGTTGACCACCACGTCCTTGGACGTGCGCACGACTTCGACCGGCTCGGCGCGCGATTGCAAGAAGGCTTCCGCCTGTTCGTCGCTGCGCAGATTGAGGCCGTAGAGCACGTTCAGTGTGGTGCGGTTGATCGGCATGGGAACCAGACGGCCGTCCACGCTGGCCAGCACGCGGTGCTCGTAGGGGCGCCAGTCGGTAAATTGCGACAGGTGCTGGAACACCGGATCGGAATTGGTGTGGAAGATGTGCGGGCCATACTGGTGGATCAGGATGCCGGAGGCATCCATCCGGTCGTAGGCGTTGCCGCCGATGTGGTTGCGCCGGTCGATCAGCAGCACGCGCTTGTTCGACTGCGAAGCGAAGCGCTCGGCCATCACCGCGCCGGCGAAGCCCGCGCCCACCACCAGCACATCATAGGCCGCGTTGCGGTTCGACGCACGCACGGTCGGGGCGGGGAGTTCACTTGCCGCGTTCTGCGACGCCGCCTTGTCGACGAGGGCGGCCATGCGCAGGTGGGTCTGGTCCCAGCTCAGTTCGGCCAGCGCCTGGTCAACCTCGGCCAGCCAAGCGTTCGTCGGGTCGCGCGTCAGGGCCAGGGCTGCTTCGCATTCGCGGACGAAGTTTTCCGCATCGCCCGCCACCCGCACGCCGTCGAGTTCGCCGTAGTGGCGCACCACGTCGGTGATCGGGGTCGACACGACCGGGCGGCCGCCGGCGAGATATTCGGGCGTCTTGGTGGGGCTGATGAACTTGGTCGAGTCGTTGATCGCGAACGGCATCAACGCCACGTCCCAGCTCGCGAGATACTGCGGCAGCTCGGCGTAGGTCTTGCCGCCGAGGTAATGCAGGTTCGGCCGCCGCGGCAGGTCGGCCTCGTCGATCTTCACCACCGGACCCACGATGGCCAGCGTCCAGTCGGGCCGCGCATCGGCGACCTTGGCCAGCAGGTCCAGGTCCATGCGCTCGTCAACCACGCCGTAAAAGCCGAAACGCGGGTGCGGCAGGTCCGCCATATCGGCGGGATCGTCCTGCTCGGCGCGGGCCTGGGCGAAGTGCGGGCGATCGACGCTCGAGGGGAAGGGGTGGATGTTGCGGTGCCGGTCCTTCTTGGCCTCGTAGAGGCTGTGGCCGCCGGTGAACACCGCATCGGCGCGATCGAACAGTTCGCGTTCCAGCGCCACCAGCTCCTGCGGCGCGAACTTGAAGTTCGCCAGCTCGTCCATGCAGTCGTAAACCACCGCGGAGGCGTCCAGGTGACGCGAGAACGGCAGCATCATGGGAGTGTAGTACCAGAGCACCGGCCGCTTCATCGCCTGCAGGGCGATCAGTTCATCGAGCAGCTGGCGCAGCACCGCGTCCTTGCCCCAGCCGTCGAGGCCGTCGGGCAGGCGCGGGGTCGCAATGGTGACGCCGGTCTTTTCGTCGCGCACGAGGTCGAGAGACGGGCCGCAGTCCTGATCCGCCGGCGTCGGCTCTTCGAACACGTACACGTCGCGGGTGCGCGCAAAGCGCGTCATCAGATGCTGGGGCCGCTGGAACACGAAGTTCCAGCGCAGGTGGGAGAAACAGATCAGCGGCGCCGTATGGACGGACGAACGCCCGGCGCCGGAATTGATTTCAATGACCGAGGCTTCGGCGAGGGGGCGCGTAGGCGGAACCGGCAAGGTCTGCGTCCTTTTTTCGAAAATGGGTTGGAAGCTCGCGGCAGATAACGCCGCCCGCCCCGCCGGGTTCCCGAAGAGAACGGCGAATATCCGTTTAGTTTCAGCGGTTTTGTTGTATTGCCGACAAATAGCTCAGGGCGACTAAACTGAGTTAAGTATGGATTAGTGCCAGTACCGCTGTTATATTGAGCCGTAACTCTAATGAGCGCGTGGAAGCATCACGCCGTTGTGACCTGTGGGAATTTTAGCTCAAGTCGACCTACGTTCGGCCCTGCGACCGCGCACGCGGAACCGTGCGCATTAAGCGGTGTTGAAAGCTCTGCTATGGGATGAGCATGCAGGCCGCTGATTTCCAGATCGATTCGCGACCCGACGGCGCACGCTTGTCCCTGAGCGGCGACTGGACGGGGGCTATGCTGGGCCGCACGGGCGACCGGCTGGCCAAGGCCGTGGGCGGCCGCAAGGTCTCGAGCCTGGACCTGGAGCGGCTTGGCCGTTTCGACACCACCGGGGCCTACGTCCTGCTGCGCGCCATCGGCCGGCCGCCGGAAGGGGCCTTCGCCGCACGGCCGCAGGCCGAGCAGATCCTCAAACTCGTGGCGAGCACCGGCCATGAGCCGATGCCCAAGACGACGCGGCCCTACTGGATTCACCGCACCCTGGTGAAGATCGGCCAGGGCGTCGCCCATATCGGCATGGAGCTCTACCGCAGCCTGGCCTTCAACGGCCACCTGCTGGCGGTGATCGGCAACACCATCATAAACCCGCGCCGGATCCGCTGGGCCGCCTGGTTCGACCAGGCCGAACGGGCGGGGCTGGACGCCCTGCCGATCGTGTCGGTGACCAGCTTCTTTATCGGCGCGGTGGTGGCGTTCCTCGGCGCCAACCTGCTGCAGCAGTTCGGGGCCCAGGTGTTCGCCGTCGAGCTGATCGGCATCGCCGTGCTGCGCGAGTTCGCGGTGGTGATCACCGCGGTGCTGCTGGCCGGCCGTTCCGCCTCGTCCTTCGCCGCCGAGATCGGTGCGATGAAGATGAACCAGGAAGTCGACGCCATGGAGGTGATGGGGGTCGACCCGTTCGACGCCCTGGTGCTGCCGCGTACGGCGGCATTGCTGTTGATGACCGTCCTGCTGACCTTTGTCGCCGACCTCGCGGGCCTGTTCGGCGGGGCCGTGGTGGCCTGGGGCAAGCTCGGTCTCGGCCCGGCCTTCTTCATTCAGCGGGTGCAGGACAACGTCGGCGTCATCCACTTCTGGATCGGCATGTCCAAGGCGCCCGTGTTTGCCGTGGTGGTCGCCGCCATCGGCTGCCGCCAGGGCCTGGCGGTGGCCGGCGATGTGGAATCGCTTGGCCGGCGGGTGACTTCGGCGGTGGTGCAGGCGATCTTCGCCATCATCATGATCGATGCCGTCTTCGCCCTCATCTACATGGAAGCGAACGTATGAGCGCGTGGTCCGCGAGCGCCAGCGACAACTCCGGCGGCGCCGACACCGGGCCCGCGCCCAAAGACGCGCCCATCGTGGTGCGCCATCTGCGCAGCGAGTTCGAAGACCACGTGGTGCACGACAACCTCAACCTGATCGTGCCCAAGGGCGAGGTCATGGGCCTGGTCGGCGGCTCAGGCGCGGGCAAGACCGTGCTGCTCAACAGCATCATCGGTCTGAAGAAGCCGGACGGCGGCGAGGTCAAGGTGTTCGGCTACGACATGGCCACCGTCACCATGAAAGAATACGATGAGATCGAGAAGCGCTGGGGCGTGCTGTTCCAGCAAGGCGCGCTGTTCTCGTCCCTGACCGTGCGTGAGAACGTTTCTGCACCCCTGGTCGAGCACACCAACATGTCGCACGAACTGGCGGACGAGATCGCCGACCTGAAGATCGCCCTGGTCGGTCTGCCGGTGGAATCGGGCAAGCTGAAACCGGCGGAGATCTCCGGCGGCATGCGCAAGCGGGTGGGTCTCGCGCGCGCCCTGGCGCTCGATCCGGAGCTGATCTTCCTGGACGAGCCGACCTCGGGCCTGGACCCAATCGGGGCGGCGGCGTTCGACGCCCTGATCCGCGACCTCGCCGACAACCTGGGTCTCACGGTGTTCATGGTTACCCACGACCTCGACAGCCTTTACGCCATCTGCGACCGGGTCGCGGTGATCGCCGACAAGCACATCGTGGCCCACGACAAGATTTCCGAGCTCGAAAAGTCTGACCATCCCTGGATCAAAGAGTATTTTCTAGGTCCGCGCGGCCGCGCCGCGGCCAAAGGAGCGCACTGATGGAACGCAACGCCCACTACGCGGCCATAGGCCTGGCGACGTCGGTTCTGGTCGTCGGCCTGCTGCTCTTCGTGGTCTGGTTCGCGAAGGTCAGCCTGGCCAGGAACTACGACGTCTACCGGGTCGAATTCGTCGGCGCCGTGCGCGGCCTGTCAAAGGGTGGCGAAGTCCACTTCAACGGCATCAAGGTGGGCGACGTCACCGACCTCAAGCTGGACGCCAAGAACGCCAATGTGGTGATCGCAAGGATTCAGATCACTTCCGACGTGCCGGTGAAGACCGACACCTCCGCCCAGCTCGAGCCCCAGGGTATCACGGGCGTGAGCTATATTCAGCTGAGCGCAGGCTCGCCCAACGCGCCGCTGCTGAAGGCGGTGACGCCGCCCGACAAGTTTCCGCCGCTGATCCACAGCACGCAGAGCCCGCTGTCGGAACTGCTGGAAGGCTCCGGCGCGCTGCTGGCCAAGGCGAACGACGCATTGAACCGGGTGAACCAGGTGCTGTCCGACGACAACATCAAACAGTTCAGCGCCACCATGCACGACGTGCGCGAAATCTCCGACGAGCTGCGCGAGCACAAGGCCGTCATCGAACACGCCGACCAGGCGATCCAGAACGCCAACGAGACGATGAAGAAGTTCGCCGATCTGGCTCAGTCCGGCCAAAGTCTGGTCAACGGCGACGGCAAACAGGCGGTGCAGAACATCTCCAAGGCCGCCGCCGACATCGACGCCTCGGCCAAGCAGGTGAACCAGCTCATCGCCAAGCTCTCGGGTCCGACCACCGACTTCGCAGCCTCGGGCCTGCCGCAACTCACCGCGACGGCTGCGTCGCTGCAACAAACCGCGGACTCGCTGAACCAGCTGCTCCGTGAAATCCGCGCCAGTCCGCAAGGCCTGGTCGCCAAGCCCCCGTCCAAGGAAGTGAAGGTCCCGCAATGACCGTGACGCTCCCCTCGCTTTCCCGGCGCGCCGCCGCAACCCTGCTGGGCGCAGCCTTCGCCGCGAGCCTGGCGGGTTGCGTGTCGCTGTTCCCCAAGGAGCCGCCGGCGCAGCTCTATCGCTTCACCCCGCAAATGGAGCCGTCGTCCGCTTCGATCGATGCGCAGCGCATCCCGATCTCGCTGTCCCCGGTGGAGTTCACCGCCGCGGCCTCGGGCGACCGGATACTGACCATGACCGGCGATGAAGCGGCCTATATCGGGGGCGCGCGCTGGGTCTCTACGGCCCAGACCCAGTTCGACGAGGCGGTGAACAAGGCCTTCGACGATACCGCCACCGCCACACGGATCGTCGAGCGGCGTCAGGCCGGCGCGTCGAAGCTGACCATGAACCTCTCGGTGGAAACCTTCGAGACCCGTTACGACAACGGTCCCACGGGCGCCCCCAAGGTCGTGGTCTCGGTGCGCGCCCAGCTGATCCGCTTCCCCGACCGGTCAGTGGTCGGCGAGAACGTGTTCCGTTCGGAACAGCCGGTCAGCGACAACCGTGTCGGCGCCATCGTGCAGGGCTACAACGCCGCGGTGACCTCGGTGCTGAAGGACCTCGCCGCCTGGACCGACCAGAAGGCCCAGGCAAACGTAACACCGGGCTAGGGCCTCAACTCTTGCCGAGCTGAGCGGCCTTTTCCATCTCGGTTTCGGCTTCGCTGCGGCGCGCACGCGCTTCGGCGAGGGAGGCGTCGGCGGCGGCCAGCGCGCTCAGCAGGCGGGTCTTGGCTTCTTCCAGCCCGCGCTCGTCGGGCCGCAGCTTCAGGCGCGGGTCGAGCTGCATGCCCAGCCGTTCGGACCAGTCGGTCTGCCAGGCGGCAATGGCGGCGGCGGCGTGCTCCACCGCTTCGCCCACCGGCGCATCGACGTTCTGCACCATGCGCACCAGCGGCAACTGCATCACGGCGGTCGCGCGCAGGTCTTCGAGGTCGCCGATGCGGCGGTTCAGACGCTCGACCGCGTCCGCCGCCTTGTCGCTTGCCTGTTGCACGGCGTCTGCGCCGCGCGCGCGTCCGGCGGCGAGGTGAGCGTCCAGATCGAGGATGAAGGCCCGCGCCTGCTCATGCAGGGTGTTCAGCGACTGGGTCTTCTTTTCGATCTTGTGCGCGCGGTCGCGCAGGTCGGCGATCGCGCCGTCGAGGGTCTTGCCCGCCGTCTCGAACTTACCGCGGAACCAGTTCAACCGCCGCCGGCGGCCGCCGAACAGGTTGGCCATTCCGGTCGGGGTCAGCATCGAGGGGTCGAGGGAGCGGGCCGCTTCGCCCGCACGGCGCAGGGCGTCGCTGAGATCGCCGAGTTCGCGTCCGCCCGCCTCCGCGTGCAGGCGGGCGATCCCTGCGCCCACTTCGCGGCGCGCGCGTTCGCCAAAGCTTTCGACCGACGACTTGTCCTTAAGGTCGATGCTGTTGCGGATCGCTGCGACGCGCGCGGCATCGGCATCGGGTGACACGGGCGCTCCCACCGGTCTCGACATCACGTTCTCCCCCCACGCGAACTCTTGATCTGTTGCGGCGCCATTATGGCAAATTCTGCAAGGATTACGAGCCTCTAGTGAACGCGTTCTGACAGGTCTATGCAAGAGCTCGCCCCTAGGGTCCGCGCGTCCAGTTTCCCGGCGCTCCCCTTCGTGTCCCCCAGGCCTCCTGTCGTCATGCTTATGCTGTTCCCGAGCTATTGGGCGCTCGTGCGCGACGAGGCCGACTATCTGATCGACGCCTGCGGCCCTGCCGCCGGCGACTACGCCGCGGTGGAAGCCGAGGAATCGCTCTCGCCCGCGTGGACCGCTTTCATGCGCCGCGTGCGGGCGCGCATCCTGCGTCAACAGCGCAAGGACAGCGTCAGGCCCGCGTAAGTCAGAGCGGCCTGAGGTCGATGGTGAACACGGCGCCCCCCTGCGGCCGGTTGTCCACCCGCACCGATCCGCCATGCGCCTCGACGATGCGCGAGACGATGGAGAGACCCAGACCCGCGCCCTTGGTCAGGCGCCGGTTGCGCCGCCAGAAGCGCTTGAAGATCAGCGCCCGTTCGCCGTCGGCGACGCCCGGGCCATTGTCGATCACCTTGAAGGTTCCCGGCGCCACGATCTCGACCTCGACCGAACGGCGCGCCGGGGTGTGTTCGATGGCGTTTTCGACCAGGTTCCGCGCCGCCTGGAACAGGATGTCCGGATCGCCGTGCACCCAGACCGGCCGGTCGGCGCCGGACAGGGCGATCCGCTTCTTCCGCGCCAGCGCGTAGGGCGCGAGATAGGTCACCACCCGTTCGCCCAGATCGCTGAGGTCGGTCTGCAACGACGGGTCGACCACCATGGCGTCGAGCTCGGACATTTCGAGCAGCTGGCTCACCACCCGGGTCATGGAATCGATATCGTCGAGCAGCGGCTGCGCCTCGTTGTGATCGGGCATGGCTTCGACCCGCATGCGCAGGATCGACAGCGGGGTGCGCAACTCGTGCGCGGCGTCGGCGGTGAACTCGCGCTGACGGGTGAAGCCTTCTTCGAGGCGGTCGAGCGCCTGGTTGATGGCGTTGGCCAGGGGTTCGATCTCGCGCGGCAGGGCCTGGGTCGGCAGCCGCACCTTGAGACTGTTGGGGTTGATCGCCTCGGCGCGCTTGGAGGCGTCGAGCACGGGCTGCAACGCGCGGCGCACGATATAGAGGTCGATGAGGGCGAGGCCCAGCAGCACCGGCAGCAGCAACCACCCGATCCGGCGCAGATAGCTCAGGATCACGTCGTCGACGATCATGTCCGGCTTGGTCAGGTCCTGGCTGACCTGGATCCAGATGCGCGATCCGGAAAGGTTTTCGGGGAAGCTGCCGCCGGTGTAGATGCCGGCGTCCAGCACCTCCTGATAGAAGGCCGCGTGACGGGGATCGCCGTTGAGCCGGGACAGGGCCGTGCGGTTCGGGCGCGACGAAAACATCACCTTCCCATCGGCGTCGAGCACGGCGTAGGAAAAACCCTCCTGGCCGCCGGAATAGAGCGCGCGCACCGGCGGCGGCAGGTTCAGCCGCCAGCCCGCCGCATCATGGGTCATGGCGGCAAGGATTTCCTGTTCGTGGCGGCGCAGCGTCAGGTGCTCGGCGCGGGTGAAGGTCGCGTTGAGCAGGGTCACCACCGCGAACAGCATGGTCGCGGACGCGGCGATCAGGGCGATGACGTGCAGCCCGATGATGCGCCACAGCAGAGAACGCACGCGGCGCGGGCTGCTGGGCCGGTCGTCGCGCGACACTTCAGGAGCCTGGGCGGCGTCGCTGGCCGGAGGGGCTTGTTCCAGATCGCCGGGGACGGCGTCGGCGCTCACGCGGGCGTCTCTCCGAGCAGGTAGCCCACGCCGCGGATGGTGTGCACGTCGACGGTGGCGCCGAGCTTGCCGAGCCGCTTGCGCAGGCGGTGCACCGACACCTCGACCGCGTTGGGCCCGACCTCGGAGGTGAGGCCGAACAGGTGATCTTCCATGTGGCGTTTGGAGACGACCTTCCCGCCCCGTCGCATCAGGATTTCCAGCAGGGCCAGCTCCTGCGCGGACATGACCTGCGGCTCGCCGTCGACGAACACCTGTCGCGCCTCGGTGTCGAGCTGGAGGTTGTTGACCTGAAGCACACGTCCCAGCATGTCGCCCGGCCGCCGCAACAGGGCGCGCAGACGCGCCGCCAGCTCTTCGAAGGCGAACGGCTTGACCAGGTAGTCGTCGGCGCCCGCCTGCAGACCGGCGACGCGGTCGTGCACGCCCGAGCGCGCAGTCAGCACCAGCACCGGCGTCGCGTCCTTGCGCGCGCGCATGCCCTTCAACACGGTGGTGCCGTCGCGATCCGGCAGGCCGAGGTCGAGCACGATGGCGGCGTAACGCACCGCCTTCAGCGCCGCTTCGGCTTCCTCCGCCGTGCCCGCGAGATCGGCGGAAAAGGAGGCGGCCTGCAGCCCGCGGACGAGCAGCTTGGCTAGTTCGTCATTGTCCTCGACGACAAGGATGCGCATGGAAGAAGACCTCCGGACGCCCCGCCCGACGCCTTATTCTATACGGCTTTCCGTGCGCCGTGAAAGGTGAAGAATTTTCCGTAAGGGGCCTGTAAGCGCAGGACGAATAGATAGAAAGCGCGGGGGCGCGCCTGGGCGAGAGACGCGGAGGGGCCATGACGGCCATCCAACCGGCGCGTGAGCGCATTTCGGGAAAGTTCGCCTACCTCGGCCTGCTGTTCGCGGTCTGCTGGGCGGCGTGCTTTGTGCTCGCCCTTGGGCCCGGCCACGAAGGCTTCGGCCTGTTCGCGATGGCCGGCGCCCTGGGGAGCGCGGTGTTCCCGTGGTGTTTGGGCGGAGCGGTCGCGTTCATCTTCGGCCGCAAGGGCCGGCCGGCGGCGCTGGCGATCTGCCTGCTGGCGGTCGCCGCGCTCTGGATCGTGCCCAGACTCTGAGCGATCGCTTAGGAAACGGCCTTCAGCGCTTCCGCCACGGTGAAGTTGGCCTCGGTCTTGGCCTTCACCTCGTCCATGCCCACGCCATCGGCGAGTTCGATCAGTTCGAGCCCCGCGTTCGGCTTCACGTCGAAGACCGCCAGATCGGTGATGATCATGTTCACCACTCCCGCGCCGGTGAGGGGCAGGGTGCAGCGGTGCAGCAGCTTTGACTGGCCGTGCTTGTTGGCGTGCTCCATGACCACCACCACGCGCTTGACACCGGCGACCAGGTCCATGGCGCCGCCCATGCCCTTCACCAGCTTGCCGGGGATCATCCAGTTGGCGATGTCGCCGTTCTCGGCCACTTCCATGGCGCCCAGGATCGACAGGTCGATGTGGCCGCCGCGGATCATCGCGAAGCTGTCCGCCGACGAGAAGTAGGAGGTCTCGGGGAGTTCGGTGATGGTCTGTTTGCCGGCGTTGATCAGGTCGGGATCTTCTTCGCCCGCGTAGGGGAAGGGGCCCATGCCCAACATGCCGTTTTCGGATTGGAGGGTCACGTTCACGCCGGCCGGAATGTAGTTGGCCACCAGGGTCGGGATGCCGATGCCCAGGTTCACGTAGAAGCCGTCCTTCAGTTCGCGCGCCGCGCGCCCGGCGACTTGATCCCTCGACCAGGCCATCACGCGATCTCCCTTTGTCTCACGGTGCGCTGTTCGATGCGCTTCTCGAACACCGATTGAACGATGCGGTCCACGAAGATGCCCGGGGTGTGGATCTTGTCGGGATCGAGTTCGCCGACCGGCACGATCTCTTCGACCTCGGCCACGGTGACCTTGCCGGCGGTGGCCATCATCGGATTGAAGTTGCGCGCGGTCTTTCGGAACACGAGGTTGCCGGCGGCGTCACCCTTCCAGGCGCGCACGATCGACAGGTCCGCGACCAGACCGGTCTCCATCACATAGTCGCGCTCGCCGAAGCGGCGGACTTCCTTGCCCTCGGCCACCTGGGTGCCGACGCCGGTGGCGGTGAAGAAGGCCGGGATGCCGGCCCCGCCCGCGCGTATACGCTCCGCCAGCGTGCCTTGCGGATTGAACTCGAGTTCCAGCTCGCCGGCGAGGAACTGGCGTTCGAACTCCTTGTTCTCGCCCACGTAGGACGAGATCATCTTCTTGATCTGCTTGCTCCACAGCAGCAGACCGAGACCGAAGTCATCCACGCCCGCATTGTTGGAGATGACGGTCAGACCTTTGGTCCCGGTATCCCGCAGCGCCAGGATCAGGTTCTCGGCGATGCCGCAGAGGCCGAACCCGCCGGACATGACGGTCATCCCGTCAAAGGTCAGGCCCTCCAAGGCCGACTTGGCGTCCTGGTAGACTTTTTTCATCCGGGCGGTCCTTGAAGCTGGCCTCTGAAGGCGTGCGGCGCGTTGTGGGTGCGTCGCCCGGCCGTCCTAGGGAAACCCGACCCTGGACACAAGCGCCGAAGCGGACGACCTATCTTTGGGTCCGCAGAGGTTGAGTCGGACCCAGGAATGGGGTTCCATCGAACTTGATCGATTGGGCCTGTCGAACCTGGCGGTCAAGGAGCCGAGCGTATGCCGAAAACCGTTTGTGTCATCGAGGACGACGAGTTGGTCCGGGAGCGCATTTCCGACATGCTGCGCGCCAACGGCCACAACGTCTTCGAGGCGGATTCCGCCGACGCCGGGATCGAGCTGATCCGGACGGAAAAGGCTGATGTCGCGGTGGTGGACATCCTGATGCCCGACCGGGACGGGCTCGAGGCCATCGGCCAGCTTCGCCGTACGCGACCCGACCTGCGCATCGTGGCCATTTCGGGCGGCGGCCGCGTGGGGCCCCAGGTCTATCTGGACCTCGCCCGCCAGATCGGCGCCGACGCCAGCCTCGTGAAGCCCGTGGCTGAAGCCGACCTCGAGGCGGCCGTCGCGGGCGCATGAGCCTGCCCGCCGAGGCGCGGCGGCAACGCAGCGACCGGCTCGCGGTCGCGCTGCTGACCTTTGGTCTGGCGTTTCTTCTGACCGCCTCGGCCTGGTGGGTTTCCACCGAGCTTGGCCGTGCGCGGGCGCTGCGGGAGTCGATCCACAACAGCTATCAGCAGCTCATCGAAATCCAGAAGGCCTTCTCCCTCGTTCAGGACGCGGAGACCGGCACCCGCGGCTACGTCATTTCCGGCCGCGACGAATTCCTGGGACCGTACACGCGCGCGGTGGCGGCGCTGCCGGCGGCCAACGCGCGCTTGGAAAAGCTGTTCGCCGGCGAGCCGGATCAGCTGCGGCTGGTGCATCTGTACGAGGATCTGTCGCGCCAGAAGCTTGCCCTGCTCGCCAACGGCATCGAGACGCGCCGCATCGAAGGCCTGGCCGGCGTCGAACGTGACGCGGCGCGCAGCCAGGGCACATCCCCCGGCCGCGTCGTCATGGACCACATCCGCGCGGTGGTCACCCAGCTCACCAACAATGAAGAACGTGAGATCCAGAGTTCGCTGACGCGCGACCGGGCTCGGACCACGCGCACCGAACTGATCGTGCTTACCCTGTTCGGGTCGCTGTTCCTGGGAGCGGCGGCGGCGATCGTGCTGGCGCGGCGCTATCTTGCGGCGCGCGGGCATCTGGTGCGAGCGGCGGAAGCCGAGGCGCGGCGGCAGCGGGCGCTGGTTGACGCCGCGATGGACGGCATCTTCGTGCTGAACAGCGCCGGGCGTATCGACCGCGCCAACCCTGCCTCGGCGCGCATTTTCCACAGCAAGCCCGGCGAGCTCGCCGGTGCGCGGATGAGCGAACTGATCGACGAATCCGCGCTCACCGAGATCGAGACCCAGCGCAAGGCCGGCGCCGACGCGATCCGCCTGGAGACCATCGGCAAGCGGCGCGACGGGTCGACCTTCACCGCCGAACTGTCCATCGCCGGCATGGGCGAGGCGGCGGCGCGCGACTACGTGGTGTTCGTGCGCGACATCTCCGCCCGGCGCGAGCTTGAGCAACTGAAGGAGGAGTTCGTTTCCACCGTCAGCCACGAACTGAGAACGCCGCTGACCTCGATCGCCGGATCGCTCGGCCTGATCGTGGGCCAGGCGGCGGGCCCGGTGCCCGACAAGGCCATGCGCCTGATCGCCATCGCCCAGGCCAACAGCCAGCGCCTGGTGCGCCTGATCAACGACGTGCTCGACGTCGAAAAGCTCGACGCGGGCAAGCTGCCGTTCCAGTTCATGCCGCTCGATCTCGCCTCGATCGCGCAACGCGCCATCGACGGCGTGCAAGGCTATGCCGATCAGTTGCACGTGAACCTGCGCCTGGCCCTGGCCGAACCCACGCCGGTGCGCGGCGACACCGACCGGCTGGTGCAGGTGGTGACCAACCTTTTGTCCAACGCGGCGAAGTTCTCGCCGGAAGGCGGCACGGTCACCGTGCTGGTGACGCGCGAGGGCGAACAGGCCGTGCTCACCGTCTCGGACAAGGGCCCCGGCGTGCCGGAGGCTTTCCGTGATCGCATCTTTTCGCGCTTCGCCCAGGCGGATTCGTCGGACGCGCGCGGCAAGAGCGGGACGGGGCTGGGGCTCTACATCGCCAAAGAGATCGCCGAGCGGCACGGCGGGCGGCTGTGGTTCGAGTCGCCCGAGGGCGGCGGAACCTCGTTCCACCTCGGCCTGCCGCTGCAGACCGACGCGTCGGGGCCGGGCCTGCGCGATCGCGTGCTGCTGGTCGAGGACGAGCCGGCGGCGGCGGCGTTGTTGATGACCATTCTCGAAAGCGACGGCTTCAAAGTCGACGCGGCCGCCACGCTGAAGGATGCACGCAAGGCGATGGAGGATCCGGGCAAGTTCGGCGCGGTGGTGCTCGACCTGCGTCTGCCCGACGGCGATGGCCTCGACCTCGCGCGCGACCTGCGATCGCGGCCGGAGACGCGCGGCATTCCCATCATCGTGGTCAGCGCCGACGCGGCGCGCGGCAAGGATCCGGCGGTGCGGATGCTCGACGTGGCCGACTGGATGGAGAAGCCGGTCGATCCCGATCGTCTGGCCGATCTGGTGCGCCGCGCCATCGGACCGGTCGGCGAAAACGCGCCGCGTATCCTGCACATCGACGACGACCGCGACATCCGCGAGCTGGTGGCCCAGGCCTTGGCGAGCGTGGGCGAGGTGATCTCGGTCGAGGGCCTGGTCCAGGCGCGCGCCTCGCTGAAGGAGCGCCGGCCCGACGTGGTGGTGCTGGACCTGGAGCTTCGCGACGGCCCGGGTCTGGATTTCCTGGAGGATCTGAACGCCGGACCTGGAACGCCGATACCCGTCGTCGTGTTCTCCGCTCAGGACACGGGCGACCTCGGAGGGTCGGTGGCGGCGGTTCTGGTGAAATCGAAGACGTCGCTGACCGGCCTGGCGGGGGCCGTACGCAGCCTTGTCCGTCCGGCCCTGGGCGTAAAGACCGGGACCGCCGAATGAATCGCATGCTCTCCATCCTCTACGTTGACGATGAGCCCGATATCCGCGAGGTGGCGTCCATCGCCTTCGGCCTCGACGGCGGAATCAGCATCCGCACTGCCGCTTCCGGCCGCGAAGCGCTCGATGCGCTGGCCGAGCCCGGCTACCGCCCTGACGTGATCATGCTGGACGTGATGATGCCGCAGCTGGACGGCCCGGGCACCCTCGCCGAAATCCGCAAGCGACCGGAGGTCGCGAAAACGCCGGTGATCTTCATCACCGCCCGCGCCCAGGCGCAGGAAACCGCCGGCTACCTGAAGCTCGGCGCCATCGGCGTCATTACCAAGCCGTTCGATCCCATGATGCTCCCGGTCGAAGTCCGGGCCATGGTGGTGAGGGCGGGCGCATGAGCGAAGACCGCATCGCCGATGCGCAAGCAAAGTTCGCCGCGCTGCGCGAACGCTTCCTGGTGCGGACGGCCGCGGACCTCAAGGCCATCGAGGCCGCGTTGGCCAACCCCGCGACCCTTGATGCCGCCAGCATGCGCTCGCTGGTGCACCGCCTGTCCGGCGCCGCGGGCACCTTCGGCTTCCCCAAGCTCAGCGAAGCGGCCGGCGCTGCGGACGATGCCTTGATGGGCCTTGGCGGCGAGGTCGACCCGGCGCTCGACAGCCTTCACCGGGAATTGCGCGCGACCCTGCGACGGCGCTAGGCGCCGTACGCTGCAAAGCGCTGGCGCGACCTTTCCCCCGAGCTATCCTGGGTCCCAGGCCGAGGGGACTTGTCATGGACGCGGGACCGGACATCGAGACGCCGCACAAACATCATCACACCGGGAGCCGGTGGCTCGACATTGCGCTGGGCGTCATCGCCATTTCCATCTCGCTGTTTTCGGCCGCGCTGGCCGTACAGAACGGCAAGGCGATGGACCGCATGGTCGAGGCCAACAGCTGGCCGGACGTGATCGCGACCTATCAGCCGGGGGACGCCGAGGGTCACGCGCTCTATAAACTATCCCTCCAGAACAACGGCGTCGGGCCGGCGCGGGTGAAGACGCTGAACATTTCCTACAAGGGGCGCCCCGTCGCGAGCCTGCACGACCTGATCACCCAGGTCGCTCAGGATGCCGGCGGCGTGCAGCTGCGCCGCGTCGGCGAGAGCGGCGCTTACCGCGTCATTCCCGCGCGCCAGAGCGTCGACATTCTCATCGTGCAGGAACCCTTCAGTTCGCCCGAGATGGTGCAGGCCTTCCTCAAGGCGGCGCCCAAGATCGACACCTCGGTCTGCTACTGCTCGATCTTCAACGAGTGCTGGACGAGCGGAGACGACGAGCCCAAGCCGGTGAAGGTGTGCCGCGGAAAGGGCCTCATCCCGTAGCGGTCTAAGCCGGAAGCGCCGGCTCCAGCCCCGCCGAGCGGCACGCCGCGGTGTAGGTGTTCATCAACAGGCACGCGATAGTCATCGGGCCCACGCCGCCCGGCACCGGCGTGATGGCGCCGGCGACCTTCGACGCTTCTTCGAAGGCCACGTCGCCCACGACGCGGGTCTTGCCTTCGGCGGCCTTGGCCGGGTCGCGCGAGGGCAGGCGGTTGATGCCGACGTCGATGACCGTGGCGCCGGGTTTCACCCAGTCGCCCTTGACCATTTCCGCGCGCCCAACGGCGGCGACCAGGATGTCCGCCTCGCGGCAGACCGCAGGCAGATCACGCGTGCGCGAGTGCGCGATGGTCACCGTACAGTTCTCGCCCAGCAGCAACTGCGCCATCGGCTTGCCCACGATGTTCGAGCGCCCGACGACGACCGCGCGCATGCCCGACAGGTCGCCGTGCAGGTCCTTGAGCATCATCAGACAGCCGAGCGGCGTGCACGGAACCAGCGCCGGCTGTCCGGTCGACAGGCGCCCGACGTTGACCACGTGGAAGCCGTCCACGTCCTTGTCCGGATCGATGGCGGCGAGCACCGCGGCGGAGTCGATCTGCGCCGGCAGCGGCATCTGCACCAGAATGCCGTGGATGCCGGGATCGGCGTTCAGCTCCTCGACCAGAGCCAGCAGTTCGGCCTGGGTGGTGGTGTCCGGCAGGGCGTGGGTATCCGAGCGCATGCCCGCTTCACGGGTTTGCTCGCCCTTGTTGCGGACATAGATCTGGCTGGCCGGATCCTCGCCCACGATGACCACCGCAAGGCCGGGCGTGATCCCGCGCTGGCCCTTCAGGGTCGAGACTGCGCGGCCGACGCGTTCGCGCAAGCGCTGGGCGAAGGCTTTGCCGTCGATGACTTGGGCGGAGGAGGAATCTGACATGCGCGGCCATATAGCGGGCCAAGGGCCCCGGTGGAAGGCCGATACAGGGCAGGTGGATCAAACGATCGGTTTATTCAGGCGGCGATATATAATGTTTCGGATGATCAATGAGGCGCACAGCCCGAGGACAATCACCGTGGAGCTGATGACGGCGATCACGTAGGCGTCGGGCGGCGTAGGCTTGTGGTAGTGATCCAGAGGCGCCGCCAAACACTGAAAGACGGTCACGCAAATGTTGACCGCTGCGAGGGTGAGTTCGTCAGGCCGGCTTTTGCGGGAAATCTGCGCGACAGCGAACCAAACCGTGGTGAATGCAGCACCTACAGCGATCCACACATGAGGCCAGAGGTCCGACACGAGCGATTTCTAACTCGCGCTACCAGAGGGGAGTAAATCACCCGTAAGCGCGCGCAGTCTACCCGAGCGCACCAACGCCGTCGCCGCGGCGATATCTGGCGCGAAATAGTGGTCGCGTTCGTAGCCGGGGGCGGCCTCACGGACGGCCTCGTGGGCCTGGACGAGGGCGGCGGAACTTCTTAACGGGCGGTGGAAGTCGAGGCCCTGGGCGGCGGCGAGCAGTTCGATGGCAACCACGGCCGAGGCGTTCTCCGCCATCTCGGTCAGGCGCAGCGCGCCGTGCGTGGCCATGGAGACGTGGTCTTCCTGGTTGGCGGAAGTGGGGACCGTGTCGACGCTGGCCGGATGCGAGCGTTGCTTGTTTTCGGAGACCAGCGCGGCGGCCGTCACCTGGGCGATCATGAAGCCGGAGTTGAGGCCCGATTCACGCACCAGGAAAGCGGGCAGGCCGCTCATCTTCGGGTCGACCAGCACCGCCGTGCGGCGTTCGGAGATGTTGCCGATCTCGCAGAGCACCAGCGCGAGCTGATCCGCCGCCAGCGCCACCGGTTCGGCGTGGAAGTTGCCGCCGGAGAGCACGTCGCCTTGTTCCGCGAAGACCAGTGGGTTGTCGGTGACGCCGGAAGCTTCGATTTCCAGCGTCTTGGCGGCGGCGCGGAGCACGTCCAGCGCGGCGCCCATGACCTGCGGCTGGCAGCGGAAGGAATAGGGGTCCTGGACGCGCGGGTCGTCCTCGCGGTGCGATTCGCGGATGGCGCTGTCCGACATCAGCGTTTTCAGCGTGGCGGCGACTTCGATTTGGCCGGGCTGGCCGCGCAAGGCGTGGATGCGCGGATCGAACGGCGTGTCGGAGCCCTTGAGCGCTTCGGTGGACATGGCGCCGGCGACGATGGCGGCGGCGAACACCTCTTCGGTGGCGAACAGGCCGGTGAGCGCGAGCGCGGTCGAGACTTGGGTGCCATTCAGCAGCGCCAAGCCCTCCTTCGGGCCGAGCGTCAATGGTTCGAGGCCGCCGCGCGTCAGCGCCTCGGCGGCGGGGAGGATTTCGCCGTGCACCCGCGCCTCGCCGACGCCGATCAACACCGCCGACAGATGCGCCAGCGGCGCGAGGTCGCCGGACGCGCCGACCGATCCCTTCGACGGGATGCAGGGATAGATTTCAGCGTCCAACAGGGCCTTCAACGCGAGCAGGGTCTCGCGGCGGATGCCGGAGGCGCCGCGGGACAGGGACGCGATCTTCAGCACCAGAATCAGGCGCACCACCGCGTCGGGCAGCAGGGCGCCGACGCCGCAGGCGTGGCTGAGCACGAGATTGCGCTGCAGCGCTTCGAGGTCGCCCGGCGGAATCTGAGTGTTGGCGAGCAGGCCGAAGCCGGTGTTCACGCCGTAGACGACATCGCCGGACGCAACGATCTTGGCGATGGTCGCCGCGCCCGCGTCCACCGCGGTCAGCGCTTCGGGCGCTATCTCAAGGCGTACAGGCGCCGCCAGAACGCCGCGCAACTGGGCGAGCGTCAGGTGACCTTTGCCGACGGTCAGAGTCTGCATGGTCACGCGTCCAGGGAGGGCAGGTTCAGGCCCTTCTCGTGGGCGGTTTCGATGGCGATCTCATAGCCCGCGTCGGCGTGGCGCATGACGCCGGTCGCCGGGTCATTCCACAGCACCCGCTTCAGCCGCGCCGCCGCTTGCGGCGTGCCGTCGGCGACGATGACCGCACCCGCATGCTGCGAATAACCCATGCCGACGCCGCCGCCGTGATGCAGCGACACCCAGGTGGCGCCCGACGCGGTGTTCAGCAGCGGCCAGTCCGACACGGCGTCGGAGCCGTCCTTCATCGCCTCGGTCTCGCGGTTGGGCGAGGCGACCGAACCAGAGTCGAGATGGTCGCGCCCGATAACGATCGGACCCTTCACTTCGCCCTTGGCCACCATGTCGTTGAACATCAGGCCGGCGCGGTCGCGGTCGCCGAGGCCGATCCAGCAGATGCGCGCCGGCAGGCCCTGGAAGGCGATGCGCTCGCGCGCCATGTCGAGCCAGCGGTGCAGATGCGTGTTCTCGGGGAACAGCCGTTTCATCGCCGCGTCGATCTTGTAGATATCCTCGGGATCGCCCGACAGCGCCGCCCAGCGGAACGGACCGATGCCGCGGCAGAACAGCGGACGGATGTAGGCCGGCACGAAGCCGGGGAAATCGAAGGCGTCCTCCAGGCCCTGGTCCTTGGCGACCTGGCGGATGTTGTTGCCGTAGTCGAGGGTGGGAATCCCCATGCGCCAGAAATCGAGCATGGCCTTGACGTGAATCTTGATCGACGCCCGCGCCTCGGATTCGACCAGCGCCGGGTCGCTGACGCGCTTCTCTTCCCACGCCTGCACGGTCCAGCCGATCGGCAGATAGCCGTTCACCAGATCGTGGGCGCTGGTCTGGTCGGTGACCACGTCGGGGCGGATGCCCAGGCGCACCATTTCCGGCAACAGCTCCGCCGCGTTGCCCAGCAGGCCGACGGAGACCGGTTTGCCGGTCTTCTTCGCGTCCTCGATGATCGCCGTCGCCTCGTCCAGCGTGTCGACCGCCTTGTCGAGGTAGCGCGACTCCAGGCGCTTCTCGATGCGCGAGCGCTGGCATTCGATGGCGAGGCACGAGGCGCCGGCCATCACAGCGGCTAGCGGCTGCGCGCCACCCATGCCGCCGAGACCCGCGGTCAGGATCCACTTGCCGGTGAGATCGCCGCCGAAATGCTTGCGTCCGACCTCGACGAAGGTCTCGTAGGTGCCCTGCACGATGCCCTGCGAGCCGATGTAGATCCACGAGCCGGCCGTCATCTGGCCGTACATCATCAGACCCTTGCGATCGAGCTCGTGGAAGTGGTCCCACGTCGCCCATTTGGGCACGAGGTTGGAATTGGCCAGCAGCACCCGCGGCGCGTCGGTGTGGGTGCGGAACACGCCCACCGGCTTGCCGGATTGAACGAGAAGAGTCTCGTCCGGCTCCAGCTTGCGCAGCTGCTCGACGATGCGCTGGAACGCGGTCCAGTCACGCGCGGCGCGGCCGATGCCGCCGTAGACGACGAGTTCTTCCGGACGCTCGGCCACCTCGGGGTCGAGGTTGTTCATGAGCATGCGCAGCGCCGCTTCCGCGCCCCAGGTCTTGCAGGTCATTTCCGGTCCGCGCGGGGCGCGGATGACGGGCGCGTTGTTCGGGTATCGGGCGTCGTTCATGCGCTGCTTATTTCTTCACCGGCGGATGCGCGCCCAGATCCATGACCATCTTGGTCAGCAGATAGAGACGCGGGGTGACGGTGGTGAGGTCGAGATACTCCTGGTCGGAGTGGAAGCCGCCGCCGACCGGGCCCAGTCCATCCAGCGCCGGCACGCCTTGCGCCGAGGCCAGCGCCGATTCCGAGGCGCCGCCGTTGCCGCCGTTCTCCAGCTTGCGTCCGAGCGGCGCGTAGATCGCCGCGGCCCGCGCCGCCAGCGCATCGGTGCCCGGGTTGTTGGCCAGCGGCGGGAAGGCGCCTTCGCGCGACACGGTCACGGTGGTGTCGGGGATTACGTGCGTCTCGGCGTCCTTGCGCATGACCGCTTCGACCTGGTCGAATATGGCTTGATCGCGAACCCGCACGTTGACCTCGGCGCGCGCCACGTCGGGGATGATGTTGTTGCGCGTGCCGCCGCTGATCACGTCGACGTTCACCGTGGTGCCCGGACCGGAGGTCGGGAACACGTCGAGGCCCTTGATCTGGTGGATCAGTTCCTGGATCGCGTTGCGCCCGTCCTGGGGCGCGATGCCGGCGTGCGCCGCACGGCCCTTCACGTCGATGTGGAAGGTGGCCGAGCCCTTGCGCCAGACGGTCAGAGCGTCGGGCGGATCTCCGGGCTCGAGGTTGAACTCCACGTCCGCGTCGGTGAGCAGCTTTTTGATCAGGCCCTGGGTGCCGGGCGAGCCGCGTTCCTCGCTGGTCTCCATCAGAAACGTGATCTTGGCGTAGTCCTTGAAGCCGAGGTCGTGCAGGATCTTCAGGGCGTAGACGCCTTCGACCACGCCGCCCTTTTCGTCGGAGACGCCGGGGCCGCGCGCGTGATCGCCTTCAACGCGATAGGGGCGTTGCGCCACCGTGCCCGGGCCGAAGACGGTGTCGATGTGGCCGATCATCAGGATGCGGCCCTTGCCGGTTCCGGTGAAGGTCGCGACCACGTTTTCCGGCAGGCCGGGAGCCTCGGCGGGGACGGTTTCGACGGTGGCGCCCAGGGACTTGAGGATCGGGATCAGCACCGCCTCGACCTTGCGGCCGCCGTCGGCGTCGCCGGTGCCGGAATCGATGTCCACCACCTGTTCCAGCAACTTCAGCTGGTCGGCGCGCGCGGCCTGGGCCGCGTCCCAGACCTTCTTGTCGGGGGCGGGGGGCTTCCCAGCCGCAAACGCCGCGCCGGCCGAGGCGCAAAAGGCGAGGGCGCAGACGCCCGTAAGCCAACGATTGATCACGCGATCCTCCCAGACTCTGATCTGGAGGCCTGTCTATCCCGCGCGGCGTGGGGCTGCCAGCCTAGTCGGCGCGTTCGCCGGCGTAATAGCGGCTGGCCAGCAGCTGGGCGCCCATCCAGTAGGCGAGCTCGGCGGGGTGTTCGACGCGCCAGACCGCCAGGTCGGCGGCCTTGCCGACCTCCAGCGTACCGATTTCGTCCTGCAGGCCGAGCGCCTGGGCCGCGTGACGCGTCATGCCGCTCAGGGCTTCCTCGGGCGTCAGGCGGAACAGGGTGCAGGCCATGTTCATCATCAACAGAGGCGAGACCGTGGGCGAGGTGCCCGGGTTGCAGTCGGTGGCGATGGCCATGGCCACGCCGTAGCGGCGCAGCAACTCCACCGGCGGCGCCTTTTTTTCGCGCAGGAAGTGGAAGGCGCCCGGCAGCAGCACGGCGACCACATTGGCGAGGCCCATTGCGCGCGCGCCCGCTTCGGACAGGTGTTCCAGGTGATCCGCCGACAGGGCGTGATGTTTGGCGGCGAGTTGGGCGCCGCCCTGGTCGGTGAGCTGTTCGGCGTGCAGCTTGACGCGAAGGCCGTTGGCGGCGGCGCACGACAGCACCTGATCCACTTCAGCGGGCGTGAAGGCGATGGTTTCGCAAAACGCGTCGACCGCGTCGGCGAGGCCCTGCTCGGCGACCGACGGGATCAACTGAGTGCAGATCATGGTCAGATAGTCGGCGCGCCGCTCGCGGAACTTGGGCGGGATGGCGTGCGCGGCCAGCAAGGTGCGCACCACGCGCGCGCGGCCGCGTTTGGCGAGGCGGCCGGCGGCGCGCAGCATCTTGATCTCGTTCTTCGGGTTCAGGCCGTAGCCCGACTTCACCTCGACGGTGGTCACGCCTTCCGAGGCCAGGGCGTCGAGCCGTTCGCCGGCGGAGAAGGCGAGCTCTTCTTCGGTGGCGTCGCGGGTGGCGCGCACGGTGGACAGGATGCCGCCGCCGGCGCGAGCGATCTCTTCATAGGTGGCGCCCTTCAGCCGCTGTTCCCACTCGCCGGCGCGGTTGCCGCCGAAGATCAGGTGGGTGTGGCAGTCGATCAGGCCCGGCGTAATCCACAGCCCGCCCAGCGCGCGCACCTCCCGCGCCAGGGCTTCCGGCTGACCGGGCAGGGTGGCCTGGGGACCGAGCCAGACGATCTTGCCCTTGTCCATGGCCAGGGCGCAGTCGCGGATCACGCCGAAGGGCGCCCCCGGGATCATGGTGGCGGCATGGGCGTCGACGAGGATCAGGTCCCACATGGTCAGGCTGTCAGGGGCAGGTCTGGGGGGAGGATTGGACAGGGAAGGCCAGCCTAGGCTAACGGCTGCGGCCACACCATGCATGGCAAGTCCTAATGACCTCTTCTTTCGACAGCTCGTCCGAGTGCCGCGGCTGGCGCTCCGCCGCGGACCTGGTGGGTGATCACGCCGACGCCCTGATCGGCCTGATCGGCGCGCCGTTGGCGGAACGCTCGCTGACGCCGGGCCGCTGCGACCTGGGCCCCAAGGTGCTGCGCGCGAGCCTGCCGCGGATGAGCGTCTACGATGTGGAGCGCGGAATCGATCTTTCGTCGTCGCGCGTGCACGACGCGGGCGACCTGAACCTGAAACTCGTCTCGCCGGCCGATGCGTTCGAGCCGGTGCGTGCGGCCGTGGCCGCCGAAGTCGCCAAGCGCGAGCTCACCATCCTCGTTGGCGGCAACAATGCGATTACGCGGCCGGGCGTGCATGGACTGAGGCCTGACCTGAAGGGCGTCGGGGTGTTGACCCTCGATGCGCATTTCGACCTGCGCGACACCGACTGCGGTCTGACCAACGGCAATCCGATCTCGGCCTTGCTCGAAGACGGTCTCGATGGCGCCCACATCAGCCAGATCGGCCTTTCGCCCTTTGCCAACACGCACAAGGCGCATGAGCGC
Source organism: Caulobacteraceae bacterium (assembly GCA_036501825.1). Lineage (GTDB taxonomy): Bacteria > Pseudomonadota > Alphaproteobacteria > Caulobacterales > Caulobacteraceae > JAFECT01. The sequence continues at coordinate 146,829 of DASXZP010000026.1, forward strand.
GCCAAGGCGGCCGAAGTGTCCGTGCGCACCATCCGCGAATGTCGCGTGCGCGGCGCCGTGCAGGTGGTCGAGGAAGAGCTGTTCAAACTCGCTACACGATGCGACGTGATCTACGTCGATTTCGACATCGACGTCATCGATCGCGCCCAGATGCCGGCGGCGCCGGGCGCGCGGCCCGGCGGCCTGGCGGTCGACGCCTTCTTCGACGCCACGCGGCTGATTGCGGCGCATCCGAAGGTGTGTGTCGTGGATCTCGCGGAATTCGACCCCAGCCTCGACGTGGCCGACATCGGCGCCCTGACCGCCGCGCGGTGGTTCGTGGAGCTGCTGGCGGGCTTTCAGGGGAGGCCGCATTGAGCGTCGCAAATTCGGCGGGCGAACGCGACATCGTCATTATCGGCGGCGGCCACAACGGTCTGGTCTGCGCCTTCTACCTCGCCCGGGCGGGCCTGAAGGTCACGGTGCTGGAGCGGCGCGACGTGGTCGGCGGCGCAGCGGTAACGGAGGAGTTCCACCCGGGCTTCCGCAACTCGGTTGCAGCCTACACCGTCAGCCTGCTCAATCCCAAGATCATCCGCGACATGAGCCTGGCCGAAAACGGCCTGACCGTGGTCGAGCGCAAGGTGTCGAACTTCCTGCCGGTGGACGATCGCCAGTACCTGCTGGTGGGCGACGGGCGCACCGAAGCGGAGGTCGCCAAGTTCTCGACCAAGGACGCCGAGATGCTCGCGTCTTACGGTCAGCGGCTGGATCAGATCGCCGACGTGCTGCGCGAGTTGGTGCTGACCGTACCGCCCAACGTGGTCGAGAGCGGCTGGGGGCGCGCGCTGCCGGAACTTCTGAAGTCGGCTGCGCTCGGCAACAAGCTTTCCAAGCTCGACATCGGCGGCAAGCGCGACCTGATGGCGCTGATGGCCCAGTCGGCCGGCGACTATCTCGACGGCTGGTTCGAGAGCGCGCCGATCAAGGCTGTGTTCGGCTTCGACGGCATCGTCGGAAATTTCGCGAGTCCATTCACCCCCGGCTCGGCCTACGTCCTGTTGCACCACGTGTTCGGCGAGGTGAACGGCAAGAAGGGCGCCTGGGGCCACGCGCTGGGCGGCATGGGTGCGATCACCCAGGCCATGGCCAAAGCCGCCGCGTCCAAGGGTGTCGAGATCAAGACCGGCGTTGCGGTCGCCGAAGTGCTGATCGAAAGCGGCAAGGCCGTGGGCGTGGTCACCGACACGGGCGAGACGATCCGTGCGCGCGCCGTGGTGTCCAACCTCAATCCCAAACTGCTGTTCGGAAAGCTGGTCGATCCGGCCGCGCAGCCCGCCGACTTCCGCGAACGCATGCAGCGCTACAAGTGCGGCTCGGGCACCTTCCGCATGAACGTCGCCCTGTCGGAGCTTCCGCGCTTTACGTGTTTGCCGGACGCGGGCGATCACATGACCGCCGGCATCATCATCGCGCCGTCGCTTGACTACATGGACCAGGCCTTCGTCGATGCACGGGCCCAGGGCTGGTCAAAGGCGCCGATCGTGGAGATGGTCATCCCCTCGACCCTGGACGACAGCCTCGCGCCCAAGGGCCAGCATGTGGCCAGCCTGTTCTGCCAGCATGTGCAACCGGAACTGTCCGGCGGCCGGTCCTGGGACGATCACCGTGATACGGTGGCCAAGGTCATGATCGACACCGTCGACCGCTGGGCGCCGGGGTTCAAGGATTCGGTGCTCGGCTACATGGCGCTGAGCCCACTGGACCTCGAGCGCAAGTTCGGCCTGGTCGGGGGCGATATCTTCCACGGCCAGCTCGGGCTCGACCAATTGTTCTCCGCGAGACCGGTTCTGGGGCATGCCGATCACCGCATGCCGGTGAACGGCCTCTACCTCTGCGGTTCCGGGGCCCACCCCGGGGGCGGCGTCACCGGCGCGCCCGGACACAATGCAGCAACACAAATCCTGAGGGATTTCAGGCGACGGATGGGCTAAGAGGGGACGTTGAACCCTGGGGCGGGCTGGACGAACTGATGGGCTTGGTGGTCATCACCGGGGCGAGCCGTAGCGGCAGCACCTTTCTCGGCGACCTGATGCGACGCACGGAGAACGTGTGTGCGTTCCACGAGCACATCGGCGGCCGCGACTTCTTCTGCGTCAGCGCCTATGCGCCGGACCACCCCTACATCCTGCACGACATCAAGACCGGCGTCGCCGACATGCGCGCACAGGCGAACGGTAAGCCCGTGATCGCCGACGTGAACTCCAATGTCGCCTTCGCCACCGCAGCGCTGCGTGCGGTCGAGCCCGGCGTGAAGCTGTTTCATCTGGCGCGCAACGGCCGCGAGGTGATCGCATCCAACTGGCTGCGCAAGATGTACAGCGATTGGGCCAAGGGCGTGGACATCCGCCCCAACACCGAGGCGGAGCTCGACGCCTGGGACGGCTTCGACCGCTTCGACAAACTGTGCTGGCAGTGGAACCGCATCGCCTCGGAGCTGATCGGCAAGTCCGTGCCGATCGTGCGCCTCGAACAGGCGGTCGAAGACTACGATTATCTGGCCGAGCGCCTGCTGCAGCCCTCCGGGATCGATCTCTCGAAGGCAGTCTGGGAGGAGCGGCGCAGCCGGCGCGTTAACCGTTCGCGCTTCAAGTTGCGGGACCTGCTGCGCGGGCGCCCCACCGACTTCGTCTGGACCCCCGAACGCGAGGCCCGGTTCCAGCAGCTATGCGGCGAGTCCATGCGGGACCTGGGTTATTCGTAGCCCCGCCTTATACACCTGATCCTAACAACCTGGGGTTAGAAGCGGGGTTTAGCACCCCGTCGGCCCCATGAAGTCGCTTTCCCGCAAGTTCCTGATCAGCGTCGGCCTGATGACCATTCTGGTCACGGCCCTGGCCTCGATCGCCGCCTATCTCGCCTTCCGCCACGAACTGGTCCAGCACCAGGTCGCGTTCATGCGCGACTACGTGCGCGAGCGGACAGACAAGGAAGACCGGCGGTTCTCGGGCCTGATCTCGCTGCACCGGGCGGCGGACACGGCCATGCGGCGGCGGATGGCGGCGATGAGCGACGCCCAGGCGGATCGGCTGTTCGACCGTTACTTTCCGCTGCAGCCCGACGGCACGCGCCGCAGCGCGCCGCAGTCTTTCGACGGCATGACCGACGCCGAGGCCGACGTGACCTATGGCCTGGGCGCCTATGTGTCGCACGGCGCGAACGTTCCGATGCTGCAGAAGAAGGCGCTGGTCGCGGCCTACGCGGTGGTCGGCCATTTCGGCGAGGCGGCGCGTCAGGACTACGACAACTTCTACTTCTTCACCCCCGATACCCGGCTCGTCATGTTCGGTCCCGAGCGGGCCGACAAACTGATGTTTTATCGCAAGACCGCGGCAGCGACCTTCGACGTCTCGCATGAAGAGATGACGCTGATCACGCTGAAGAAGAACAATCCGGCGCGCGCGATCCGCTGCACCGAACTGCGCGCCTTGCTGAGCGACGCCTCCAACAATCGGATGGCGGTGAGCTGTTCCACGCCTTTCGACGTGAACGGGGCGCAGGTGGGCGCTTTCGGTTCGTCGATCCAGCTCTCCGGCTATCTTGCACAGGCGGTGACCCAGACCTTGCCCGGCGCGAAGAACCTGGTGGTGAACGATCGCGGCGGATTGATTGCCTATCCGGGCTTCTCCAAGCCGGGCGTCGCTTCGCAAGAGACGGTCGCCAAGTTCGAGCACGACCTGCGCCTGCGCGACACGGTCGCGCTGATCCGCGCCCAGAGGCGCGACACGGGCGTCATCGACAGTCCCGACGGCAAGGACATTGTCGCCTACGGCCGCTTGGCGGGCCCGAACTGGTGGATCATGATCGACTATCCGCGTGCGCGGCTGGCCGCCGATGCAGCCAAGTCGGCGAGCTGGATCCTGCTGTTCGGCGCGCTGGCCGGCGTTGCGCAGAGCGCGTTGGTGGTCTGGCTGGCGCGCAGCCATATCGTGACGCCGCTGCAACGGTTGGCGCAGAGTGCTTCGCTGCGCGGCCGCAAACGCCGCCGGGCCTCCGCCGCCGTGGCGGACCTCGAGGTTCGCGCCGACGAGATCGGGGCGCTGGCGCGCGCGCTTCGCTCCGAACGCGAGAAGGTGGGCGTGTTGCTGAACACCCTGGAGGACCGGGTCAAGCGCCGCACGCGTGACCTGGAGACCGCCAACCGCGAAAAGTCGCGCTTCCTCGCCAACATGAGCCACGAGCTGCGCACGCCCCTGAACGGCGTCGTCGCGGTGTCGGACGTGCTGGCGCGCGAACAGAAGACCAAGCGTACGCGCGAACTGGCGGAGCTGGTGGTGTCATCGGGCCGGTTGCTCGAGCGGGTGCTGACCGACATTCTCGACTTCTCCAAGATCGAGGCCGGCCAGATGACGCTGGAAGCCGTCGACTTCGACCTGCGGGCCCTGGTGGGTCGCGTCGCCAAGCTGCATGCCGCCGTTGCCGAACAGAAGGGTCTTGCCTTCGACTGCCGCGTCGCGCCCGAGGCCGAGGGCGACTATCTCGGCGATCCGGTGCGGGTGACCCAGATTCTGTCGAACCTGCTGTCCAACGCGGTGAAGTTCACCGACAAGGGCCGGGTCGATCTGATCGTCGATCGCGCCGATGGCGGCCTGCGCTTCCGGGTCGTCGATACCGGGGTTGGCTTCGATCCCGCCACCGGCGCGCGGCTGTTCAAGCGCTTCCAGCAGGCGGACGCCTCGGTGACGCGGCGGTTCGGCGGCACGGGCCTGGGCCTGTCGATCTCGGCTTCGCTGGCGGAGCTGATGCAGGGAACGATCTGCGCGGAGTCGGAGGCGGGCAAGGGTTCGACCTTTGAACTCCGCCTCCCGTTGCCGCGCTCGGAAATTCATCACGAAGAGGCTGACGCGCCCGACACGGACGAGTCCGCGCTCACCGGCGCCAAGGTGCTGGTCGCCGAGGATCACCCGACCAACCAGCGCGTGGCGCGCCTGATCCTCGAGGCGTCGGGGATCGAAATCGCCATGGTCGAGAACGGCGAGCTCGCGCTCGAGGCGGTGAAGACCGGCGGCTTCGACGCGGTGCTGATGGACATGCAGATGCCGGTGATGGACGGCCTGACCGCCACCCGCGAAATCCGCCGCTGGGAGGCCGAGCACGCCAAGGCGCGGCTGCCGATCATCATGCTCACCGCCAACGCGCTCGACGAACACGTGCACGCCAGCCGCGAAGCCGGCGCCGACCGCCACGTGTCCAAGCCGCTCCGCCCCGACACCCTGCTGGCCGCCCTGAGCCAGGAAATCCTCGCCGCCCGCGAAGAAGCGGACGAAGCCAAGGGCGCGGCGGCCTAAGTGGCCTTTTGCGGGGCTTGGCGCGCGCTGCGGATGCGGTAGGCTCTCCTGATCGGGGAGACCTTCCATGAAAACCATCCTGCGCAACGGCCTGTGCGCCGCCGCCGTCATTGCATCCGCCCTTGGCCTGGGGGCCGTCGCGGCTTCGACGCCGGCCGCCGCGGAGCCCACGCTCAGCGAACTCTCTCTGCAGATGAACGTGAAGATCCCCATGCGGGACGGCACGCATCTGAACGCGACCCTGTACCGGCCGTACGGGCAGAGCGGGCCGCTGCCGGTGATCTTCATGTTCACGCCCTATCCGGACGACACCTCGCATCCGACCGCGTCCTATTTCGCGCGTCGCGGCTTCGTCTATGCCTATGTGGATGTGCGCGGACGCGGCGATTCCGAGGGCGACTTCGTCCCGTTCGAGCGCGACGCCCAGGACGGCTACGACGTGGTCGAGTGGCTGGCGAAACAGCGGTGGTCGAACGGCAAGGTCGCCATGTTCGGCGGCTCCTACGCCGGCGGCGACCAGTGGCAGGTCGCGGGCGCGCACCCGCCGCACCTGGTGGCGATCGCGCCGGTGGCGAGCGTGCGCTACGGCGTCGACTTCCCCATGGCGCACGGGATCATGGGGTCCTACGACGAGCAGTGGCTGACGCTGACCACCGGCCATCCGTTTCACGGCTCGACCTTCACCAACGGCGGCCTGTGGAACGACATCTACACGCGCATGTTCAAACAGGGGAAGGCGTTCTCGACGCTGGACGTCGAGGCGGGCAATCCGAACCCGACGTTCCACACCTGGGTGAACCATCCGGACTTCGACGCCTACTGGCAGGGCCTGTCGCCGACCAAGGCTGAAATCGCCAAGATCGACATGCCCAAGCTGGTCATCACCGGCGCCCGCGACGGCGACCAGGGCGGCACGCTGTCCTTCTATCAGGACGTGGTCGACGCCAACGGCGGCCGGCACCCGGCGAACTATTTCCTGGTGGTCGGTCCGTGGGATCACGGCGGCACGCGTGATCCGAAACCCGATGTCGAGGGCGAACACTTCGGCCCGGCCAGTGTCCTCGACGTGCTGCGCCTGCATACCGAGTGGTACCGCTGGGCCATGGCGGGCGGGCCCAAGCCCGCCTTCTTCGAGAAGAACGTCGCCTACTATGTTTCGGGCGAGGGGGCCGAATGCTGGAAGTTCGCCGACTCGCTGGCGCAGGCGACCACCCACACCCAGACGCTCTATTTCAACACCGAAGGCGGCGGCGATGGTCTGTACCGCGCCGGCCTGCTGCAGGCGGAGGCCAAGGGCGCCCAGGGCGGGGCGTGGATGTCCGATCCGAGCGATCTGAGCGCCGCTGACCCCAAGCCCGCGCCTCCCGGCGACGACCTGCACGGCGACGGCCTCGTGTTCCACACTGCGCCGTTTGCGCAGGACACCGAGATCGACGGGCGCATCGGCCTGAACCTCGCACTCGCCATCGACGGGCCGGATGCGGACGTCGGCTATTCGCTGTTTCTGATCACCCCGGACGGCAAGGCCCACGGCCTCGACGACGGCGGCATTCGTGCGCGTTACCGCAAGTCGTTCGAGCACGCCGAGTGGGTGAAGCCCGGCGAGGTGAACGCCTATCGCATCGACGACGGCCAATGGTTCGCGGTCCGTGCGCCCAAGGGCTCACGTCTGCGCCTGATCCTGCGCAGCCTCAACGATCCGGGCGTCGAGAAGAACTGGAACGCGGCGAAGATGGTCGCGGACGAAACCTCGGCGGACGCACACAAGGAGCAGATCCGGCTGATCCAGAGCGCCGACCATCCCAGTTCGGTCACGATTCCGTTGGGCGACACGAACGCTGCGTGCAAGGCGTCGGCGAGCTGGTAAAACAGCGACGTCAGAGGGCGGCGTCGATGAAGGCTGTGGCGATTGGTTTTTGTCTCGCGCTGGCGTGCGCGGTGTCGGGTGTTCGGGCGGAGGTGTGGCGGCCTTCGGCGGGTCATGAGCAGATTGAACTCTGGCCCGGCGCGGCCCCCGACGCCCAACCGTCGACGGGGCCGGAGAAAGTCACCGTCGTTGAGCCCAAGGAGTTCGTCGCCGGCCGCACCTGGCTCTACATCGAGAACGTTACGCGACCGACCCTGACGCTCTTCCGCCCAAGCGGAAAGAACACCGGCGCGGCGGTGATCGTGTTCCCCGGCGGCGGCTACAAGGGCCTCGCCATCGACCTGGAGGGGACCGAGATCTGCGACTGGTTGAACGCCAAGGGCGTCGCCTGCATCGTGCTGAAGTACCGCGTGCCCGACGGCGGCCCGCACGGGGAAGCAAGCTGCGACTGCCAGGTGGACCCGAAGGCGCCGATGGCGCTTGAAGACGCCCAGCGTGCGATCGGCCTGACACGATTTCACGCCGCGGCGTGGGGGATCGATCCGCACAAGATCGGGGTGATCGGCTTTTCCGCCGGCGGGCATCTGGTGGCGGACGTCAGCACCCACTGGGACAAGCGCGCCTATTCGCCCGTCGACGCGGCCGATGCGGTCAGCAGCCGCCCGGACTTCGCCATGGCAATGTATCCCGGTCACATGATGAACCACACGACCGCACCGCTGACGCTCAACCCGTTCCTGCCGGTGACCGCCCAGACGCCGCCGACCTTCATCCTGCAGGCGACCGACGATCCCGTCGATCCGGTGCAGGATTCACTCGTCTATTACATCGCCCTGCTGAACGCCGGCGTGCCGGTGGAGATGCACCTGTTCGCAACCGGCGGCCACGCGTTCGGCCTGCGCCCGACGAAGGCGCCGATCACGGGCTGGCCTGCGCTGGCGGAAGCGTGGATGAAGACGCTCGGCGTGATGTGACGCCTCACCCGTGGGTCGCGAACGGGTAGGGCGAGACTGAGCGTGACCAGTCGTCCACCGTCAGGGTGCGGGTGATCGGCGCCGCGGCGCGTTCGCGGCAGTTGGGGCGCTCGCACAGGCGGCAGGTCGGGCCGATCTCGGTGATCTGAGGCTGTTCCAGGTTCAGGCCGCGGGCATAAACCAAGCGCGACGCGTGCTTCAACTCACAGCCCAGGCCGATGGCCAGTTCACCGTCGTCGGCGCCGCTGTAGGCGGTGGCGGGGCGGCGCACCGTGCGCGACAGGGTGAAATAGCGCGTCCCGTCGGGGGTCTCGACGATCTGCACCGCGATGCGGCCCGGGTTGCGGAACACCGTGTGAATGGTCCAGCGCGGGCAGGCGCCGCCGAAGCGCGAGAACGGGAAGGCCTCGCTGGCGAAGCGCTTGGACACATTGCCCGCCTGGTCGACGCGCATCAGGAAGAACGGCACCCCGCGCGCGCCCGGCCGCGACAGGGTGGTCAGGCGGTGCGCCACCTGTTCGAAACTCATCCCGAAGCGCGCCTTCAGCAGCGACGTGTCGTAGCCCAGATGTTCGGCGGCCGCGTGGAACGGGGCGTAGGGCGCCTGAATCGCGGCGGCGAGGTAGTTGGTGAGCGACACCTTCAGTAGCCGCCGCGTCGGCAGGTCCGGCGCTGCGGCCTGTTCGATGCGCCGGTTCAGCGCCTCGGCGCCTTCGGTCTGCGCCAGCTGATAGGCGACCGCAAAGGCGCGCCCCGCGCCGGCCAGGGTTTCGGCGATCATCAGGCGACGCCGGTGAATGTCGTAGCGTCTGAGGTTGTCGACCATCACCTCCGACGGCATCACCTGCACGCGGATCTTGTGCTTGCCCGCAAGGCGCGCGACGGCCGCCGCTTCGAAGTCCCACCCGAGCGCGTCCAGTTCGGCCGCGATCGCTTCGCCCGCCTCGTCGAGTTCGGGGAAGTGGTTGCGGTGCGCCTGGATGTAGTCGCGCACCCAGTCGGTCGGCGTCGAACCCGGCGCCACGCCGCCGTCGCTGGCGATCACCGCCTCGGGCGTCAAGGCGTCGCGTCGTCGGCCGTCCAGGAAGGCGCGATACAGCCGCACCACCGCCTCCGCCGCGGTCGGCGCGTTTTCGACCAGCTCGTTCACCTCGTGGCGCGGGATCGCCAGTTCCTTGAACAGGGGATCGGCGAACACCTCCTGCAGGTCGGCCTCGCCGCCGCCTTCCGGGTCGCCGGTGAAACTGCGCAGATCCAGGTCATAGGTCTGCGCGAGCTTCAGCAAGAGTTGCGCGGTCACCGGGCGCTGGTTGCGCTCGACGTGGTTCAGGTAGCTCGGCGACAGGCCGAGGTCCTTGGCCATCTGGGTCTGGGAGGCCCCCAGGTCCCGTCGCAGGCGCTTCAGACGCCCGCCCAGGAACAGTTTGCGGTCCGCTTCGGCCATGAGTCAGTTTGTCATAGTGTGACAAATTCAGGCAAGTCATTTGTGACCAGATGGCTCGATTGCCCGGCTTGGCTGTGTTTCCTTTACAGGGCTTGGGTGTTCTCTTGGCTCGGCCGGCGGTGGATTTCCTCCGGAGATCGAGGAGACACACTGTGACCGACTTTTCCGCCCTGGTTCCGTCCGCGCCTTCCGGCCGCTTCGACAGCGTCGAACGCCCCTACGGACCGGAGGAGGTGGAACGCCTCCGCGGGTCGGTGGCCATCACCCACACCCTGGCCGAGCGCGGGGCCAACAAGCTCTGGGCGCTGCTGCACTCCGAGCCCTATGTGAACGCCCTGGGCGCGGTCACCGGCAACCAGGCCATGCAGATGGTCCGTGCCGGCCTGAAGGCGATCTACCTTTCCGGCTGGCAGGTGGCTGCGGACGCCAACACCGCCGGCGCCATGTACCCGGACCAGTCGCTCTATCCCGCCAACGCGGCGCCGGAACTGTGCCGCCGCATCAACCGAACGCTCCAGCGCGCCGACCAGATCGAGCATTCCGAGGGCGGCGTTGAGCGCGACTGGTTCGCGCCCATCGTCGCCGATGCGGAAGCCGGCTTCGGCGGCCCGCTGAACAGCTTCGAAATCATGAAAGCCTTCATCGAGGCGGGCGCCGCGGGCGTGCACTTCGAAGACCAGCTGGCCAGCGAGAAGAAGTGCGGCCACCTGGGCGGCAAGGTGTTGATCCCCACCGCCGCGCACGAACGCAACCTGATCGCCGCGCGCCTGGCCGCCGACGTGATGGGCGCACCGACCCTGATCGTGGCGCGCACCGACGCGGAATCGGCGCGGCTGATCACCTCCGACGTGGACGAGCGCGACCGCCCGTTCATCGAAGAGGACTCGCGTACGCCGGAAGGTTTCTTCCGCCTGAAGGAAGGCACGGGCCTCGACCACTGTATCGCGCGCGGCCTCGCCTACGCACGGTACGCGGACGTGCTGTGGTGGGAAACGTCACACCCGAACCTGGACGAGGCGCGCGCTTTCGCCGAGGCCATCCAGAAGGCCTATCCGGGCAAGCTGATGGCCTATAACTGCAGCCCGTCGTTCAACTGGCGCGCCAAGCTGGACCCGGCAACCATCGCCAACTTCCAGCGCGAGCTGGGCGCCATGGGCTACAAGTTCCAGTTCGTCACCCTGGCCGGCTTCCACGCGTTGAACCACTCGATGTTCGAACTGGCGTCCGGCTACCGCGACCGCGGCATGGCGGCCTATTCGGAGCTGCAGCAGGCGGAGTTCGCGTCGGAAGCCGATGGCTATACCGCGACGCGCCACCAGCGCGAAGTCGGCACCGGCTACTTCGACCGCGTGGCGACGGTGATCACCGGGGGCCTGTCGTCGACCACGGCGATGGCCCATTCCACCGAAACCGATCAGTTCGACGCGACCAAGGTCGCGGCGGAATAAGACAGAGGAGTACGTGTCATGACCAAGCAGCGTTTCTGGGTGGTCGGCGGCGACTACACCTGCATGGAATTCAAATCCCTGCGTGACGGCGGATCGACCATCGTTGGTCCGTTCGAAGACCGCGACGAAGCCCAGGCCGAGTGGAAGAAGCTGTCGGAAGAACACCGCAGCAAAGCCACGGCCCGCTTCACCATCGCGTCGGAACAGATCCGGGCGTAAGCGGCGCTTCTCGATCCTCCCCGCGCGAAGCGCGCAGGGGAGGGGGACCGCCGAAGGCGGTGGAGGGGCCGACGCGACGTCGGACGACTTCCACCGTGGCGGCTGCGCCGACGCGGACCTATCGAACGTCGGCGCTGGCCCCTCCGTCGGCTTGCGCCGACACCTCCCCTACGGCCTTCGGCCGGGGGAGGACCTATTTCATCTTCGACATTCGCCGCTCTGGCGCTAAACCCCGGGAATGACCATGCCCCTCGATGCGGCGCCGGCTTCGGCGATTGAGATCGGCGGCCCTGTGACGGGACGCGCCAGTGAAATCCTCACGCCGGAAGCGCTGCGCTTTCTGGCCGAGCTGCACCGCCGCTTCGATGCGCGCCGGCTCGAGTTGCTGGCGGCGCGCGATGCGCGGCAACGGCGTTTCGACGCGGGCGAGACGCCGGATTTCCTCCCCGAGACCGCCGATGTGCGCGCGGGCGACTGGACCGTGGCGCCGATCCCGGCCGATCTGCTCGACCGCCGCGTCGAGATTACCGGGCCGGTCGATCGCAAGATGATCATCAACGCCCTGAACTGCGGCGCCAAGGTCTTCATGGCCGACTTCGAGGACGCGACCTCGCCGACCTGGGAAAACCTGATCGAAGGCCAGGTCAATTTGAAGGATCGCTGGTCCGACGCGCTCGACTTCACCGACGCGACCTCGGGCAAGCACTATGCGCTTGGTGACAAGCCCGCGGTGCTGCTGGTGCGTCCGCGCGGCTGGCACCTGCCGGAAAAGCACGTCACCGTCGATGGGGCGCCGATGTCGGGCGGGCTGTTCGACCTCGGCCTCTATCTCTTCCACAACGCCAAGGCGGCGATCGCCCAGGGTTCGGGCCCGTACTTCTATCTGCCGAAGATGGAAAGCCGGCTCGAGGCGCGGCTGTGGAACGACGTGTTCGTCTATGCACAGGAGATTCTCGGCCTGGCGCAAGGGACGATCAAGGTCACGGTCCTGATCGAAACCCTGCCCGCGGCGTTCGAGATGGACGAGATTCTCTATGAACTGCGCGAACACATCGCGGGTCTGAACTGCGGCCGCTGGGATTACATCTTCAGCTTCATCAAGCGTCTGCGCGCGCACCCCGAAGCGCTGACCCCCGACCGCGCCAAGATGGTCATGGGCGACGCCTTCCTGCGCGCCTATTCCGAACTGCTGATCAAGACCTGCCACCGCCGCGGCGCCTTTGCCATGGGCGGGATGGCGGCGCAGATTCCGGTGAAGGGCGATCAGGCGGCCAACGAAACCGCCTTCGCCAAGGTCCGCGCCGACAAGGAACGCGAAGCCAACGCCGGCCACGACGGCACCTGGGTCGCGCACCCGGACCTCGTGCCGGTGGCGATGGAAGTGTTCGACCGCGTCATGCCCGGTCCGAACCAGTTGGATCGTCTACGCGAGGATGTGAATGTCGGTCGCGCCGACTTGCTGAAGGTGCATGGGGGCGCGCGCACGGAACAGGGCCTGCGCGAGAACATCCGTGTCGGCGTGCAGTACATCGAAGCCTGGCTGCGCGGCCGCGGGGCGGTTCCGCTATACAATCTGATGGAAGACGCGGCGACCGCCGAGATCAGCCGCACTCAGATCTGGCAATGGCTGAACCGTAAGGCTGCGCTCGACGATGGCCGCGTGGTGGCGCCCGAACTGTTCGACGCTCTGTTCGAGGACGAGTTGACGCCGCTGCGCACGCGGCCGGAACTCACCCGCCTCGAAGATGCAGCGCGGCTGTTCCGGGAGATGACTCTGGCGGACGTCTGCGCCGAGTTCCTGACCCTTCCCGCCTACGCCCTGATCGACTGACCCGGCGTCCGCCAGGAACCCTGACGGTGGTCCCTGGTTATGGCTCCTGTATGACAGGAGCGCCCCCATGGATGAGCCCCTTCGCGTCAACCGTCGGGGGGTGCTTGCCGGAAGCGCGGGCATAGCGGGGGTGGGCATGGCTTCCGCTGACAGCCTTGCCGCGGAGAAGCCGTCGACGGGCGCGGTCGTGCCGCTCACCATTCCCGTCGAGCTGGTCGTCAATGGCGAGACCCGGCGTCTCGAGATCGATCCGCGCACGTCGCTGCTCGATGCGGTGCGCAACCACCTCGATCTGACCGGGTCGAAGAAGGGCTGCGACCACGGCCAGTGCGGCGCCTGCACCGTGCACGTCGACGGCCGTCGCGTGCTGTCCTGCCTCACCCTCGCGGTCGCCGTACGCGGGCCGGTCACCACGATCGAGGGGCTGGCCGGCGCCGACAAGCCGCTGCACCCCATGCAGCAGGCCTTCGTCGAGCATGACGCTTTTCAGTGCGGCTATTGCACGCCCGGCCAGATCATGTCGGCCACCGCCTGCGTGCACGAGGGCCGCACCGGATCCGACGATGAAATCCGCGAGGCGATGAGCGGTAATCTCTGCCGCTGCGCCGCCTATCCCAATATCGTCGCCGCGGTGAAGGCCGCCGCGCAGAAGATGGCGAAGGGTTGAGCCATGCGCCGCTTCGACTACCAGCGCGTCCGTGATCCTGCCGACGCGATCCATGCGGCTGCGGCGTTGAAGGCGCCGGCCGCGGAGACCGAATGGCCCGCGCAATATCTCGCCGGCGGCACCAATCTCGTGGACTATATGAGGCTCGACGTGGTGACGCCGCGCCGGCTGGTCGACATCAACGACCTCCAGGCGCGCTTTGGCGAGATCGATGCGACGGAGAAGGGCCTGCGTCTGGGCGCGCTGGCGCGCATGTCGACGGTCGCCGATCACCCGGCCGTGCGGCGCGATTATCCGGTCATCGCCGACAGCCTGCGCTTGGCCGCTTCAGGTCAGATTCGAAACATGGCGTCGCTCGGCGGCAATGTGCTGCAACGCACGCGGTGCAACTACTTCCGCGATGTCAGCTATGCGCACTGCAACAAGCGGGCGCCGGGATCGGGTTGCGCCGCGCTCGAGGGTGTCAACCGCAAGCACGCGGTGCTGGGCGTGTCCGACGCCTGCATCGCGACCTACCCAGGCGATTTCGCCCAGGCGCTGGTGGCGCTGGACGCCGCCGTCGACGTGGCGGGACCGGGCGGTGCGCGAACGCTGCGCTTCGAAGACCTCCACCGGGCGCCCGGCGACACGCCGGAGGTGGAAACCAACCTCGGTCCCGGGGATCTGATCCTCGGCTTCACCGTTCCCGCCGGCGCGTGGACGCGGCGTTCGCTCTATCTGAAGGTCCGCGACCGCGAGTCCTACGACTTCGCCCTGGCGTCGGCGGCGGTGGCGATCGATCTCGAGGGCGATGTCGTGCACGAGGCGCGCATCGCGCTCGGCGGCGTCGCGACCAAGCCTTGGCGAGCTCACGCCGCCGAAGCCGTGCTGAAGGGCAGGGCCCTCGACGCGGCCGCGGCCCGCGCCGCGGGCGAAGCCGCGTTCGACGGCGCCAGGACGCGCACGCAAAACGCGTTCAAGCCTGAACTCGGCCGACGGGTTCTCGCGCGCGCCCTGATGCAGGCGCGCGAGATGGAGGTCTGAACATGGACGGATCGGCCCCCGGTTTCTCGCGCATCGGCGATCCCACCCTGCGCATTGACGGCCCCGCCAAGGTGACCGGCGCGGCGCGCTACGCCGCCGACGAGCCGGCGGCCAAGCCGGCCTATGCGTGCCTGGTGACCAGCGCGATCGCGCGCGGCCGCGTCACCGGCTTTCACCTGGAGGACGCCAAGGCCGAACCGGGCGTGCTCGATGTCCTGACCCACGAGAACGTGGGCGATCAGGTGAAGCCGCCGCCCGCGCCCACGGGAACCACCGGCGGCCAGACCACGACGCTTGAAACCGCCCGGGTTTGGCACGATGGCCAGATCATTGCGGTGGTTGTCGCCGAGAGCTTCGAAGCGGCGAGCGAAGCCGCGCGCAAGGTGCGCGTCGACTACGCGGAGGAAAAGCCGTCCGCCACCTTCGACAGTCCCGGTGCGGAGATGAAGCCCGTCGCCGAGGTGAGCAAGGAACACAAGGACCCGGCCGTGGGCGACTTCGCCGGGGCCTTCGCCGCGGCGCCGGTAAAAATCGACGCGCGCTATTCGACGCCGACCCAGACGCACAATCCCATGGAGCTGTTCTCCACCACCTGCGTCTGGGACAACGACAAGCTGACCGTCTACGAATCGAGCCAGTTCGTGCACGGCCTGCGCACGGGCCTGGCGAAACAGCTGGGCATCCCGCAGGAGAATGTGCGGGTGCTGTCGCGCTATATCGGCGGCGCCTTCGGTTCGCGCGGCGGGTTGACGGCGCGCACAGCGTGGATAGCCATCGCCGCGCGTCGGCTGAACCGGCCGGTGAAGCTCGAAGCGACCCGCGCCGAAGGGTTCACCATCGCCACCTATCGCGCCGAAACGCGCCAGCATGTCCAGCTGGCCGCCGGGCGCGACGGCAAGCTGACGGCGTTGAATCATGAAGGCTGGGAGGTCACGTCGCGGCCGGCCAACTACAACGTGTCGGGCACGGCGACGACCACGCGTCTCTACGGCTGTGCAAATGTGGCCAGCAAGACATTCATCGTGCACGCCGACCGCAACACACCGGGTTTCATGCGCGCCCCGCCGGAGACGCCCTATTTGTTTGGCCTGGAAAGCGGCATGGACGAGTTGAGCTATGCGCTCGGCATGGATCCGCTCGAGCTGCGGCGCGTCAACGACACGCGCACCGAACCGATCGAAGGCAAGCCCTACACCTCGCGCCAGCTTGTGCAGTGCATCGATGCGGGCGCGAAAGCGTTCGGCTGGTCGCGGCGCGATCCCAAGCCCGGCGCCATGCGCGACGGCGACTGGTTGATCGGTCTCGGCTTTGCGTCCGCCGCCTACCCGGCCAACATCGGCGCCTCGTCCACGCGTGTGCGCCTGACGCCGGACGGCAAGGCGCGGGTCGAGATGGGGGCCGAGGACGTCGGCACCGGATCCTACACCGTGGTGGCCCTGGTGGCCGCCGACCGGCTGGGGGTCAGGGTCGAGGACGTCGCCGTGGAAATCGGTGATTCCAACCTGCCGGTGGCGGGCCTGTCGGCGGGCTCCAACCACGCCTCGGCGATTTCCAACGTCGTGGCCAAGGCCTGCGAGGATATCCGCGGCCGCGTGGCCCGGGCGGCGGTGCAGGCGCAGACATCGCCCTTCAAAGGCGCCGATCCCGACACGCTGAAACTTTCCGGCGGCAAGCTGGTCGACGCGCACGGCAAGTCCGAGCCGTTGAAGGACGCCGTCGGCCGCGTGGGCGGCGTGGTGGAGGTCTATGCCGAAAACGTTCCCAGGGGTGCGCCGCCCGACAGCATCGCGAAGCTCAATCAAGGCCAGATGGCCATGGCGCGCGGCTCGGAGGTGGAAGGCGAGATGCGCTACGCCTTCGGCGCCCAGTTCGTCGAGGTGCGCGTGCACAGCCTGACCCGTGAGGTGCGGATGAACCGCGCGGTGGGCGCCTTCGCGGCCGGGAAAATCATCAACCCGGTCACCGCGCGCAGCCAGTTGATGGGCGGCATGATCTGGGGCCTCTCGGCCGCCCTGCATGAGCAGACCGAGATCGATACGCGCACCGCGCGCTATTACAACGACGACTTCGCCGACTATCTGGTCCCGGTCAACGCCGACATCGGGCCTGTGGAGGTGATCATGCTTCCCGAAGACGACCGCGAGATCAATCCGCTGGGCGTGAAGGGGATCGGCGAACTGGGGACCACCGGCATGAACGCCGCCGTCGCCAACGCGGTCTATCACGCGACCGGCGTACGCGTGCGCGACCTGCCGATCCGCATCGAAAAGCTGCTGGCCTGAGCCTGATTGGGGCGGCGCCCTCGCGCCCGGCCATGCCGGGGCCTATATGCGTCGCAGCCGCCGCCTGGAGCCCATGATGGACTATGTGAAACTCGGCAAGACCGGCCTCGAGGTCTCGCGCATCTGCCTGGGCTGCATGACCTATGGCGAGCCCGGCCGCGGCAACCACGCCTGGACCATGCCGGAGGACAAGAGCCGGCCGCTGCTGAAACAGGCGGTGGAGCTCGGCGTCACCTTCTGGGATACGGCCAATGTCTATTCCGACGGGAGTTCCGAAGAAATCGTCGGACGCGCGATCAAGGATTTCTCGCGCCGGGACGAGATCGTCCTCGCCACCAAGGTGCACGGTCGCATGCGGCCCGGCCCCAACGGCGCAGGCCTGTCCCGCCGCGCCATCCTGGAAGAGATCGACAACAGCCTCCGCCGCCTCGGCACCGACTATGTCGACCTCTATCAGATCCACCGCTGGGACCATGAGACGCCCATCGAGGAAACGCTGGAGGCGTTGAACGACGTCGTGCGCGCGGGCAAGGCGCGCTACATCGGCGCCTCGTCGATGTACGCGTGGCAGTTCATGAAGGCGCTCGCCGCATCACGCCTGAACGGCTGGGCCGAGTTCGTATCCATGCAGAACCACCTGAACCTGCTGAACCGCGAGGAGGAGCGTGAGATGCTGCCGCTCTGCCGCGACCAGGGCGTCGGCGTGATCCCGTGGAGCCCGCTGGCGCGCGGGCGCCTGACGCGGGCCTGGAACGAAACCAGCGAGCGCCAGGAAAGCGACGTCTTCGGCAAGACCCTCTACACCACAGCCCAGGAATCCGACCGCGCGGTGATCGAAACCGTCGGCAAGATCGCCGAAGCTCGCGGCGTGCCCCGCGCCCAGGTGGCGCTGGCCTGGATCGCGCAAAAGCCCGGCGTGACCGCGCCCATCGTCGGCGCCTCGAAACCGCACCACCTGACCGACGCGGTCGCCGCCCTGTCCCTCAACCTCACCCCCGAAGAGATTTCCGCCCTGGAGGCGCCGTACGCGCCGCATCCGGTGGTCGGATTCTCGTAACGCTCAGGAGCTCTCCCATGTCTCAACCCGACGCTTCCAGATCCGGCACGTTCAAGGTCGGCGGCGAGATTGCCGTGCATCGTCTCGGCTTCGGCGCCATGCGCGTCACCGGCCGCGGCATCTGGGGTCCGCCGGCGGACCACGACGAAGCGATCCGCACCCTCAAGCGCGTGCCCGAACTCGGCATCAACTTCATCGACACGGCCAATTCCTACGGACCCGACGTGTCGGAAGAGCTGCTCCGCGAGGCGCTGCATCCGTATGACGGCCTGCTGATCGCGACCAAGGGCGGGCTGGTGCGGCCCGGCCCCGATGTCTGGAACGCCGATGGCCGGCCCGAGCACCTGCGCGAGGAAGCGCTGAAGAGCCTGAAGAAGCTGGGCGTCGAACAGATCGCGCTCTGGCAACTGCACCGCATCGACGCCAACGTGCCGCGCGAGGACCAGTTCGGCGCGATCAAGGCCATGCTCGACGACGGCATCATCCGCCATGCGGGTCTGAGCGAGGTCTCCGTGGAAGAGATCGAAGCCGCCTCCAAGGTGTTCCCGGTGGCGACCGTGCAGAACCGCTACAACCTGGTGGATCGCGGCAGCGAGGCCGTGCTCGACTACTGCGAGGCGCACAACATCGGGTTCATCCCCTGGTACCCGCTGGCCGCCGGCGACCTCGCCAAGCCCGGCTCGGTGCTCGACCGCATCGCCCACGCCCACAACGCCGCGCCCAGCCAGGTCGCGCTCGCCTGGGTGCTGAAGCGCAGCCCGGTCATGCTGCCCATCCCCGGCACCGGCAAGGTCGCCCACCTGGAGGAAAACACTGCCGCGGTGGACATCGACCTCAGCGACGAGGACTTCGCGGCATTGGATAAGGCGGCAAAGGGCGTGAAAGAGGACGCGTAACCTTCAAAATCCTCCCCCGGCCGAAGGCCGCAGGGGAGGGGGACCGCCGAAGGCGGTGGAGGGGCCGGCGCGACGGTCAGTGGTTAGCGGGTCAGCGGTGTGCCTGCGTTTCGTGTTGCATCGGCAAATGTCGGTGCTGGCCCCTCCGTCGGCCTCCGGCCGCCACCTCCCCTGCGCGCTTCGCGCGGGGGAGGATTTTGCGGAAGCGTCGTGCGGGTGCATACGGCGTGGTCTCACGCGCGGGGATTCGTCATGACTAAGCCGCACTTCGAAACCCTCGCGGTCCACGCGGGCCACGTTCCCGATGCCGCGACCGGGGCGGTGACGCCGCCGATCCATTTGGCCACCACTTTCGAGCGGGCGCCGGACGGGACCTACCCCCATGGCCACATGTATGCGCGCAACTCCAACCCGACGCGGGCGGCGCTGGAGGCCTGCATGGCCGAGCTCGACGGCGCGGCGGCGAGTGCGGCGTTCAGCTCAGGCCAGGCGGCGGAGACGGCGGTGTTCATGGCGCTGGGCGCCGGCGCGCATGTGATTGCGCCGCGCGACGTCTATCATGGCACGGTGAGATTGCTTCGCGACGTGCTCGGCGCGACGGGCGTGGAGACCAGCCTCGTCGACATGAGCGATCTGGCGGCGGTGAAGGCGGCGGTGCGGCCCAACACGCGGCTGATCTGGATCGAGACGCCGTCGAATCCGCTGCTGAAGATTACGGACATCGCCGCGGTCGCGGAGATTGCGCGCGACGCCGGCGCGTTGCTCGCCTGCGACAACACCTGGGCCACGCCGGTTCTGACTCAACCCTTCGATCTCGGCGCCGACATCGTCATGCATGCTACAACCAAGTACCTCGGCGGCCACAGCGACGTGCTGGGCGGCGTGGTCAGCGTGAAACGCGAGGGGGAATTCCTCACCCGGTTGAAGGATATTCAGGCGACCACCGGCGCGGTCGCGGCGCCCTTCGATTGCTGGCTGGTGATGCGCGGGGTGCGCACCCTGGCGCTGCGCGTGCGGCAACAGTGCGACAGCGCCGGCGACATCGCCGAATTCCTGTCGAACCATGGCGGCGTGGAGGCGGTCTACTATCCCGGCCTGCCGCACCATCCGAACCACGAGGTGGCGCGGCGCCAGATGAGCCGCTTCGGCGCGATGATGTCGTTTGAGGTCCGGGGCGGCGAAGCGCGCGCCTTCGAAACCGCCGCCCGCTGCAAACTGATCACCCGCGCCACCAGCCTCGGCGGCGTCGAGAGCCTGATCGAACACCGCGCCTCGGTCGAAGGCCCGAACACCGAGACACCGCGCAACCTGCTGCGCCTTTCGGTGGGCATCGAGCACGTGGACGACCTGATCGCGGATCTGGATCAGGCGCTCGCCTGACCCGCGACATGACGGGAAATTAAGCTGACATCGCAAGCGGAAGGTTTAGCAATCGGGCAGGTTTGCAGGTCCGACGCTATGAAATCCCTCTTCATCGCCTTTTTCATTGCCTCCATCGCGTTCGCCGGCGCTGCCAACGCCGCGGAAGAGGGGATGAACGACTGCCGCATCGGCGCCTACCGTCTGGATGACGGTTCGTCGGTTTCCATCTCCACCGCAGGAGACAAGGACCTGCGCTGGCGGCGCGTCGATGGCACGACCGGACTTTTGAAAGCCGGCGCGGACGGTGCGTACACCAGTCTGCTCGGATGGACCGAAAAGCCGGACGGTCACACGATTTCCTTCGGTCCCTGCGACCAGGGTGAGATCCATTTTGACACGCGCACCGGTCACCGTATTCCGCTCGACATCACCGAAACCAAATTCACCCGCGGCGACGTCACGCTGGCGGGCCGCCTCGTGATGCCGAAGGGCGCGGGGCCGGTCCCGATCGTCGTGCTCCTCCATGGCGGTGAGAGCAATTCGGCGCTCGAATTTCAGCAGTTCCAGTGGCTGCTTCCGGCCGAGGGCGTCGGCGTCTTCGTCTACGACAAGCGCGGCACCGGCATCTCCACCGGCAAGTTCACCGCCGACTTCGGCGTGCTGGCTGACGACGCGGTCGCGGCGATGGCGGAAGCGCGGCGTCTCGCAGGCCCACGCGCAGGCCGCGTCGGGTATTGGGGCGGCAGCCAGGGTGGCTGGGTGGCGCCGCTGGCTGCGCTCCGCACCCACACGGATTTCGTTATCGTGGGCTTCGGCCTTCTGATCGACGCCCTGGAGGAGGATCGCGAGGAGATCGCGCTCGAAATGAGCCTCAAGGGCCACTCGCCGGCGGACACCGCCAAGGCGCAGGCGGTCGGCTACGCCGCGCAAACCATGCTGGCCAGTCAGTTCTCCACTGACAGCATCGAGCGCTTCGACGCGCTGCGCGCCCGCTACAAAACCGAGCCCTGGTACAAGGATCTCGAAGGCAATCTGACGCGTCTCGTCTTGCCGCTGAGCAAGGACGATCTCGTTTCCGCGAGCAAGATGCTCTCGATCGGCCTGGCGTGGGACTACGACGGCATGGCCGTCGCCAAGCGACTCGACACGCCGCAGCTCTGGCAACTCGGGGCCGACGATCTCGAGGCGCCGGTTGCGGAGACCTCACGCCGCTTGAAAGCCCTGATCGACGAGGGCCGGCCGTTCATAGTCGCCACCTTCCCGCGCGCCGAACACGGCGTCCTCGAGTATGTGGTCAACGCCAAGGGCGAGCGCGACGACACGCGCAATCCGGAAGGCTATGTCCGCATGCTCATCGACTTCGCCAAGGACGGCGCCGTGCACGGCCGCTACGGCCAGGCGACCATCGACCTGCCGAAGAAAGCGGACTAGGCCGCGGCCGCGATCGCCTTGCCGACGGTGTCGACGATGAGGTCGATCTCGCTCTTCTCGATGATCAGCGGCGGCGCCAGAGCCAGGGTGTCGCCGGTGACGCGGCAGAGGAGGCCGCGCGCAAAACAGTCGACATAGACATCGTAGCCGCGTTTGCCTGGGCCTTCGGCGCGCGGCGCGAGCTCGATGCCGGCGACGAGGCCGTCGTTGCGGATGTCGACGATGTGCGGGTGGCCACGCAGGCTGTGCACCGCGTCTTGCCAGTAGGGCGCCAGTTCCGCGGCGCGCTCGAACAGGCCTTCGTTGCGATAGATATCGATGGTCGCGATGGCGGCGACGCAGGCTGCCGGGTGGCCGGAATAGGTGTAGCCGTGCATCAGCTCGACCGCGAGCGGATCGGCCGCTTCGATGATGGCGTTGCGCACGTCGGCGGTGACCGCGACGGCGCCCATCGGGATCGCGCCGTTGGTCAGGCCCTTGGCGAGGCCCATGATGTCGGGCGTCACGCCGTAGCGCTGCGCGGCAAACGCCGCGCCGGTGCGGCCGAAACCGGTGATCACCTCGTCGAAGATCAGCAGGATGCCGTGTTCGCTGCAGAGCTCGCGCAGGCGTTCCAGATAGCCCTTCGGCGGCACGAGCACGCCGGTGGATCCGGCCATCGGTTCGACAATGACGGCGGCGATGCGGTCGGCGCCGTGGATCTCGAACAGGCGCAGCAGGTCGTCGGCCATTTCGACGCCGCCGTGCTCGGGCTGACCTTTGGAGAAAGCGTTCTGAGCCGGGTCGTGGGTGTGGCGCAGATGATCGACGTTGGGCAGCAGCGGGCCGAACTTGGCGCGGTTGTGTGCGATGCCGCCCACCGAAATGCCGCCGAAGTTCACCCCGTGATAGCCGCGCTCGCGGCCGACCAGGATGTTGCGCTCGGGATCGCCGCGCGCGACGTGGTAGGCCAGCGCAATCTTCAGCGACGTGTCGGCGCTCTCAGAGCCGGAGTTGGTGAAGAACACGCCGTCCATGGCGTCGGGCAGGATGGCCTTCAGCGCGTGCGCCGCTTCGAAGGGCAGGGGATGGCCCATCTGGAAGGTGGGCGCATAGTCCATTTTCATCAGCTGTTTGGCGACCGCGTCGGCGATCTCGCGCCGGCCATGGCCCGCGTTCACGCACCACAGGCCCGACGCGCCGTCCAGGACGGGGCGGCCATCCACGTCGCGGTACCAGACACCCTGCGCCTCCGCGAGCAGGCGCGGCGCCGCCTTGAAGCGGCGGTTGGCCGTGAACGGCATCCAGAAGTCTTCCAGCGGGGGACTGTTCCGCAGCGCCTGGCTCACGCGGGCCTCTCCTTCGAATGAAAGGCAGGCCTATCGCACAGGACGGCGTCGATCTGAACCGTTCTGTTTTGCGGACAGGCGCAGGAAAACCAGGCCCCAGAACCCGGAGTCGGGCCGTCGATCAGCCCCGGGCTTCGCGCGGCGCGTCGGCCAGCGGGCGCAGGCGCGCGGGCGACAGGTCGGCCACGTTCACGCCATGGGCCGTGATGTCGGCGGGGACCGGCTGGCCCAGCGCCAGGGCCGCAGCGACGCGCGACAGGGCCGGCGCGGTCTGGATGCCATAGCCGCCCTGGCCGGCCAGCCAGAAGAAGCCCGGCGCGTCCGGGTCGAAGCCCGCAACCGGGGTGCGGTCGGTGACGAAGCTGCGCAGGCCGGCCCAGCGGTGCTTTACGCGGGTGACCTTCAGCGTGGTCGCGGTCTCGACCCGGTCGACGGCGACGGCCACGTCCCACTCGTCGGGCTGGACATCGCAAGGACCCATCGGCGTCTCGTCGGCGGGCGAGAGCAGCAGCAGGCCGGCGTCGGGCTTGAAATAGAACTGTTCGTCGCCGTCGATGACCATGGGCCAGTCGTCGATGTCGGCGCCCGGGGGCGGTTCGACCAGGATGGCGGTGCGGCGCATCGGCTGCAGGCCGATCGTGGCCACGCCCGCCTGTTCGGCGATCTTGTCGGCCCAGGCGCCGGCGGCGTTGATCAGGATCGGCGCGGTGAACTCTTCGCCGCCGGCGGTCACGCGCCAGCGGCCGCCTTCGCGGCACAGCGCCTCGACATCGCGATCGGTCAGCAGGGCGCCGCCGCGTTCGCGCAGCAGCCGCAGATAGGCCTGGTGCAGACCGTGGACGTCCACGTCGGCCGCCTCGAGTTCAACGACCGCGAGTTCGACGTTCTCGGGCTTGAGCATCGGGCAGAGTTTCAGCGCCTCGTCCCGGCCGATCGTGCGCGACACCGGCGCGACATCGGGGAGGGCGGCGAACTTGGCCAGGCGTTCGACCTGTTCGGCGCTTGCGATGTGCATGGCCGGACGCGCGCGCACCAGCGGCGCTTCGGCGAAGCCCGACGGCGGCGCGAACAGAAATTCATGGCTGGCGCGCGAGAGCGCGCGCACCGGCTCGGAGCCGTAGATCGCGGAGAACAGCGCCGCGGACCGGCCGGTGGAATGGTAGCCGGGCTGGCCCTCGCGCTCGAGCACGAGCACGCGCCGGTCCGACGCCAGATGCGCCGCGACGGAGGCGCCAGCCATGCCGGCGCCGATCACTACAATGTCGTACTCGTTGGCGCTCACGCCTAGACCCCGATGTCCCGCATCGCCCGGTTGCAGGCTGTCATATTCTGAAAGAGAAAAATAGTTGCGCCTCGCGAAAAAGTCCATTGGGCGAACCGCGTCTTTCCGTCACCCGATTCAGCCAGGGAAGGCAAGGGACAGCGGGCCGGCGTGGAATTCGGCATTTTTCACGAATTGACAAAAAAACGTCGCGAAGAGCCCCGCTAGCCGACACGGGGCGTCCCGCGCAAGGCCAAGGTCGTCAACGTCGCGCGGCGCGTATCCGGCGGGGCGGGGCGGGGGGCTGCTGGTCGCCTTCGCTGAGCTCGGCCGAGCCGCGGAAGGCGGCGACGAGCTGCGATTCGGCGCTCGAACAGACCGACAGGATCCGGCAGGTTCCCTTGCCGACATTGACGTAGACGTGGCCCATGCCGCTGTCGAAATAGATCGAATCACCGGTCTTCAGCCGGACCGGGGCGTAGAGCTCGGTGTGCAGTTCGACCTCGCCCTCGATGACGTAGGCGTATTCCTCGCCCGGGTGGCGGATCAGTTCGCCGAACTCCTCGGTGGAGCGGGCCCGGATGTCGGCGATGATCGGGACGATCCGTTTGTTCAGCAGGTCCGACGCCGGATAGAGGTGGTTGTAGGTGGGGGTCTCGATGGCCTTGCCTTCCCCCGAGCGGGTGACGCTGCGCCGGCCGGTGACCGCGCTGGAGGCCTCGGCCCCCAGGTCCGCCCCGCCGAACAGCTGGGCGATGTCGATCTCCAGCCCTTCGCTGATCCGGGTCAGCTTGTCGTAAGTCAGGGACATCTTGTCGTTTTCGACCTTGGACAGGGTCGAGACCGGCAGGCCCGTGCGCTGGCTGACCTCGGAGAGGGTCCATCCCCGTTGGGTCCGCAGACTCTTAAGGACCGCCCCGGGTTTGGCCTGGGAGCGGCCGGACGAAGAACGGTCGGTCATATCACCTCTCACGCGAAAGCTTAGTCAGCGTGGCGCCAAAACGCCACTCCAAACCCTAATATGTGCGAAAAATGAAAAGTAGTTGCGTTAACTGAAAAATCATTGTGATGTTAGCTCAAATCAGCGGAAAAAGCCGCCTCATCCTCGGGGGAATACCCATGCGTCGCACTTATGTCTTCGGTCTTCTGGCGTCAGTCTCGGCCCTGGCCCTGGCTGCCCCGGCCTTTGCGGCGGACGCCCCGCCTTCCAAGGCCAACACGGTCCAAGAGGTCATCGTCACGGCTGAAAAGCGGCCGGAGGCGGTCAAGGACGTGCCTCTGTCGATCACCGCCGTACCCCAGGCCCAGCTCGAAAAGCTCCAGGCGCAGGACTTCGCGGATTACGTGAAGCTGGTTCCGGGCCTGAACATCGAAGGCGACAGCCCCGGCACGATTCGCTTGACGCTCCGCGGCCTGAACGCCGGCGGCGTGGCTTCGACGGTCGCCGTCTACGTGGACGAAACGCCCATCGGTTCGAGCTCGGGCCTGGTCGACGGCGCGGTCGTCGCCGCCAACTACGACCCCTACGACATGAACCGGATCGAGGTGCTGCGCGGACCGCAAGGCACGCTGTACGGCTCCAACACCGAAGGCGGCCTGCTCAAGTTCGTGACCAACGCGCCGGTCAACCACTATGAAGCCGCGATCGAAGCCGGCGCCGACACCGTGTCGCACGGTAGCACCGGTTGGGACGTCAAGGGGATGGTCAACATCCCGATCGGCGACACCCTGGCGCTGCGGATCAGCGGCTATGACATCCAGCTGCCCGGCTGGATCGACAATCCGTTCCTCGGCCTGAAGGACATCAACAAAGGGTTCAAGGACGGCGGGCGCGCCGAGTTGGAGTGGAAGCCCACGGACAAACTCTCCGTTCGCCTGACGGCCTTCGGACAAAACATGCGGGTCAACGGCGGCTCGAGCGAAGCCATCGTGCAGGGCGGCGACACCGCTCACGGCAACGGCGTCGTAACCACCATCATGCCGGCGTTCGGCGACTACACCACCTTCTCCCGCATCCCGACGCCCAACAGCTTCCATTATCGTGACTACAACGGCACGATTAAGTACGACATGGACTTCGCCACCCTGACGTCGTCGACCAGCTACGGCACCGTCAACAACCTGCTCGTCGGCGACGACACGGACGCTCAGGCGGCGCCGAATACGACGGTCACCTTCGGCGACGTGGTCGCCGGCATCGTCGGAGCCCCGGTCGCTCTGCCGTTCAGAAACCAGGTGGACGACAGCAAGTTCACTCAGGAGTTCCGGCTGGCGTCGCCCAAGGTGGACAACGGCCTCGAATGGCTGGCCGGCGCCTACTACACCACCGAGAAGGGCTCGCTGAACCAGCACCTGCAGGTCAGCAACCCCGGCAGCGACAAGATCATCTCGGCGGTTCCCGACCTGGAAGATCCCCTGCTGACCTCGAACTACAAGGAGTGGGCCGCCTTCGGCGACCTGACCTACCACATCACGCCCAAGTGGGATATTTCGGCCGGCGGTCGCTACAGCGACCAGAAGCAGGACGCGCACGAGACCGTGAGCGGTCTGTTGGTGGGCAATACATCACCGCCGCCCTTCGCGGTCGACATCAGCACGGCGTCGACGAGCGACGTGGCGACCTGGTCGCTCGGCACCAAGTATCACCTCGACGCCGACAACATGATCTATGCCCGCTACGCCACCGGCTTCCGTCCGGGCGGCCCGAACGTGTTGCCGGTGGGCGCGCCTCCGGGCACGCCGGCCACCTACAACGCCGACAAGAACGCCAGTTATGAGGCGGGCTGGAAGGCGTCGTTCGACGACGGGAAGGTTCGCCTCGACGCCGCGGTCTTCTACATCGACTGGCGCGACATTCAGGTGTTCGAAGTCGTCAACGGCTTCGGCGTCAACGGCAACGGCGGCAAGGCGCAGAGCGAAGGCTTCGAGTGGGCCTGGACCTGGGTTCCGATCCAGGGTCTGACCTTCAGCTGGACCGGCGCCGACACCAATGCGGCTCTGACCACCGACGCGCCCGGCATCTTCGGCAAGAAGGGCGATTCCCTGCCCAACGTGCCCAAGTGGGCCAGTTCGCTCGACGGCGAATACGATTGGCAGGCGTGGGAGGGCGGCAACGCCTTCGTCGGCGCCACCTATTCGTTCCAGGGCGGCGTCTCGACGGACTTCGACAGCTCGGGCCTTGGGCGTCTGCGGTTGCCCGCCTACGACACGCTCGACCTTCGGGCCGGCGTGCAGATCCACGGCACGCGCTTCGAGGTGTTCGGCAAGAACATCCTGAATGCGAAGGGCTTCGGTTCCTTCGGCGGCAACGGTGGGACCCTGGGCCTGAGCGGCATCGGCGTCCTGGAGCCGGCGACGTGGGGCGTGACCATCGCGAAGAAGTTCTAAGGGGCGTCTGTACGGGGGCGTAAGGCCGGCGCGGTTCCCTCCGCCGGCTGGAATGGGCCGGGTCGCCGAAAGGCGGCCCGGCCCTTTCGCGTTCAGCAACATGTTTTTCCCTGTGCGCAAGCCGAATTCCCGTACGACGTCGCTATACTTGAAAACAAGTTGCGCTTTTTGAAAATCTGTTGTCACCTCAGAAGATCGGGGCGGTCCGGAGGCCGCCTCTGTCGGGGAGAGTGAAAAAAATGCGCGTGCGCCGCAGTCATTTAGCTTGTTTGTTGGCTTCCACGGCCGTGGCGGGTTTCGCCGCGCCGGCTTTCGCGGCGGATGCACCGCCGCCGCAGCCCACCACCGTCAATGAGGTGGTGGTCACCGCCGAGAAAAAGGCGGAGCCGCTGAAGGAAGTGCCGATGAGCGTGACGGCGCTCGGCGGGGCCCAACTCGACAAGCTACAGGCGGTGGACTTCTCGACCTATGCGGCTCTGGTGCCGGGTCTGTCGCTGGAAAGCTCCAACCCGGGTCAGACGCGGATCACCCTGCGCGGCCAAAACGCCGGCGGGGTCGGTTCGACGGTCGCGGTCTACGTGGACGAATCGCCCTTCGGCTCGAGCACGGCGCTGCTCAACGGCTCGATCCTGGCCGGCGATTTCGACACCTGGGACGTTCAACGCATCGAAGTGCTGCGCGGGCCTCAGGGCACGCTGTACGGCGCGAACTCCGAAGGCGGCCTGCTGAAGGTGGTGACCGCGCCGCCGGTGCTCGGCGTCTACCAGGGCATGATCGAGGCCACCGGCGAGACGGTGAGCAACAACGGCCACGGCGGCGACGGCGCGACGTTCAAGGTCATGGGCAACATTCCCATCGGCGACACGGCAGCTCTGCGGCTTGACGCCTACGACGGCTACACGCCGGGCTTCATCGACAACGTCACGACCGGCCAACGCGGCGTGAACTGGGACCGCAAGAACGGCTTGCGCGCCTCGCTGCTGTGGGATCCGACGCCGCAACTCAGCATTCGCCTGACCGCGCTCGACCAACAGGATTACGACAACGAAGCGAACGGCATCGACGTCAATCCGAACACCTTGGAGCCGCTCTACGGCGGCGACACCATTGCACGTGACCTGCCGGAGCCCTTCAAGGCCAAGTACGAGAACTATGCGCTCGACATCAACTACGACTTCGGGCCCGCCAAACTGACGTCCATCACCAGCTACGGCATCCTCGACAAGAACGGTTGGACGGACGACACCGACGCGCCCCTGCTGGGACCGGTCGCGGGCGTCGGCACGCCGCCGGCGCCGACCTACGGCCAGGTCATCTCGGGCATTTTCGGTTGCAATTGCGGCCTGCCGTTCACTAACGTCGAGAATCTCAAGAAGTGGACCGAAGAAGATCGACTCGCGGGCACGATCGGAAAGCTCGACTGGCTGGTCGGCGGTTACTACACCCACGAAACCGGCGACCTGACCCAGATACTTTTTGCGGACAACCTGCCCAGCGGTACGCGCAACACCGCGATCGGCGACCTTGAACTTATCACGCTCGACTCGACCTACCAGGAGTACGCGGGCTTCGCGAACTTCACCTACCATTTCAGCGACAAGTTCGACGTCGACTTCGGCGGACGCTATTCGAGCAACAAGCAGACGGTCGCCGAAAGCATCGGCGGCAACCCCATCATCACCGGGGGCTCGACGGCATTCGGCACGACCTCGAGCGGCAACGACTTCACCTATTCGATCGCGCCGCGTTGGCACGTCGACGCTAACACCATGGTCTATGCCCGGATCGCCTCGGGCTATCGCCCCGGCGGCCCGAACGCCCTGCCGCCTCTCGCGCCGAACGGCGTGCCGCGCGTCTACGGCTCCGACAGCACGGTGAACTACGAGGCGGGCGTTCGCTCGACCCTGCTCGACGGCAAGCTCAGCGCCGACGTCGCCGTGTTCTACGTGAACTGGAAGGACATCCAGATCCTGGAGGTCGTGGACAACTACGGCGTCAACGCCAATGCAGGCGCTGCGGAGAGCCGCGGCGTGGAATGGACGTTCAACTGGCGACCGGTCACGGGCCTGAACCTGTTGTGGACCGGCGCCTACACCGACGCTCACCTGACCACCGCTACGCCGGCGGTCGATCCGGACTATGCGGCGAGCGGATCGCCGCTGCCGTGGGCGCCGAAATGGAGCACGGCGTTCGACGCCGAGTATGACTGGTCGTGGTTCGGCAATTTCAACGGCTTTGTCGGCGCCCAAGCGGCCTACACCGGCACGCGCTATGCCGACTTCGGCAGCGTCGGCTCCTCGGCCGGCTTTGTCGCCCAGTATCCCGGCGTGTTCTTCGGCGGCACGCGGCAAGAGCGCCTTTCGTCCTATGGCGTCTTGTCGGCGCGGTTCGGTATCCAGAACGATCGTTACCGCGTCGAGCTGTGGGCGCAGAACCTGAACAACGCCCGGGGCAACACCGGCTACGGCGACGTATCGACCGCCTGGGCGCAACTCGGCGTCATCCAGCCGCGCACATTAGGAGTCACGCTGTCGGCCAAGTGGTAGGCCAACGGCGCACAAGCTAAGGATCGGATGAGTGTTCCCTCCGCCGGTCCTAGGGGGCCGGGTCGCCGCAAGGCGGCCCGGCCTCAACCCTTTTTGCGCGTCAGTCGGCGCCGGCGGGCACGTCGATTACGATCGCGGACGGGAATTGCGCGCTGTGGAACACCGAATGGGTCTGCGCCTTGAAGGTCTTCGGATCGGCGGTGAAGATGCTGGGCGTGAACACCTGCGGATTGCGGTCGATCAGCGGGAACCAAGTCGACTGAATCTGCACCTCGATGCGGTGCCCCTTGAGGAAGCGGTCCGAGGCTGTGTGCAGGTCGATGGAATAGTCGAGCGCCTTGTTGGGCGTCAGCGCTTTCGGATGCTCGAAGCCCTCGCGGAAGCGGCCGCGGAACACCTCGTCGGAAATGATCTCCTCGCGTCCGCGCAGCTCCGCCGGGGTTGAGTCGTCGCTCGGATAGACGTCGATGAGCTTCACGATCCAGTCGGCGTCCGTGCCGGTGGTCGCGGCGAAGAGCTTCGCGATCGCCTCGCCGCGGACGGTCACCGGCTGATCGAGCACGTCGGTCTTGAACGACAGCACGTCCGGCCGCTTGTCGAAGGACGACTGATCGTCGGCGAGCCAGACCGGCCAGGTCGAACCCTGCGCGATCACCGGGGTGATCTTCGGCCGATAGGGCACGGGGTTGGCGGGGTCGGACGTGAACTTGTCGGGCGCCGCGTCCGCGGCGGTCGGCAGTTCGAAGCTCAGCTTGCCGCCCGCGTGCAGGTAGAGGTGTTTTTCCGTAACGCCGTCCTTGGGCGGCCACGCGGAGTAGCCGCGCCACTGATTGCTGCCGGTCTCGAACACCAGCGCGCGCGGCTCGTTCAGCTTGTCGCCGCCCTTCAGCCAGTAGTGGAACCAGGGCGCCTCGACCTGGGCGCGGAAATAGACCGAGGTCGCGCCGCCGAGGTCGTAGGGTCCGTACTTAGCGCCTTCCTTGCCCGCCCAGCCGCCGTGGTTCCACGGACCGATGACGATGAAGTTGCGGCCGAACGTGTCGCCCTTGGCTTGGCGCTGGTAGATGGTCATCGGACCGTAGAAGTCCTCCTGGTCCCACCAGCCGGCCACGAACAGGTCGGGCACGCTCGCCGTCTTCGGCATCTCGTGCGAGGTGACGTTCGCCTTCCAGAACGCGTCGTAGTCCGGGTGGGCGACGAAATTGCGCCAGGTCGGCAGCGCCTTGCCGACGTTCTTCTGGTCGTAGCCGTCGAGGACGCCTTGGCGCAGATAAAAGGCGTAGGGGTCTTCGTCGCCGAACTTGAACGGCGTCAGCGTGTGCGGATCGGTCTCCAGGGTCGCGGCGTATTCCCACGCGTAGTCGAGGCGGAAGGCGCCGTTGTGATGGAAATCGTCGCCCAGAAACATGTCCTCGGGCGAGGCCTGGACCGACACGGCCTTCAGCGCCGGATTGGGATTGATCGTGGCGATGGCGGTGGTCCAGCCGAGATAGGAGATGCCGAACTGGCCGACCTTGCCGTTGTTGCCGGCGAGGTTCTTCACCGCCCAGTCGATGGTGTCGTAGGTGTCGGTGGACTCGTCGATGCCCTTGGGCGAGGTCGCCTGCGGCCGCAGCATGACGAAGTCGCCTTCGGAGCCGAACTTGCCGCGGATGTCCTCGAGCACGAAGATGTAGCCGCCGCTGTCCTGCGCGAGTTCGTGAAACTGGGTGGCGAAGTCTCCCTGGGCGGCGTGCAGGCCGAAGCCGTAAGGCGATCGTTGCAGCAGGATCGGCAGGGGTCCGGTCGCCGACTTGGGCCGCCAGACCTGGGCGTGCAGCTTCACGCCGTCGCGCATGGGGATCATGACGTCGGAGCCGACATAGTCGCCGACCTGGGCGCCGTCGGGCAGCTTGATCTGTTCGGGAGGAGCGTCGGCGGCCAGGACCGGCCAGGCCGAGCCCAGCGCCAGGGCCGCGGCGGACGCGGCCAGGAGGGCGCGCGGGGAAGGGGACAGGGGTCGAGTCACAGGCAGCTCTCCAGACGGTCCGGCCTTGCATCGGCCACGGGTCGGCATAGTCTCGTCTTTTTCTGATTTGGCAAACCTGTTAGACAGTCTTGAAAATTTCGCACCGGTCCGGGGCGAAGGGGGGAATGATGAGAGTACTGACCATCGCGGCCGTTGCGGCGCTGGCCCTGATCGGCGCGCCGGCATTCACCGCCCCAGCCCCAGCCCTAGTCGCGGCGCCTGCCAAAGCGTCCCCCGCAACGCCTGCGGCGGCGCCCGCGGCGCATACGATCACCAAGGCCGACGTCGATGTCTGGCTCGACGGCCTCATTCCCTACGCCCTGAAGGCCACGGATATCCCCGGCGCCATCGTGGTGGTGGTGAAGGACGGCCAGGTCGTGACCGAGCGCGGCTTCGGCTATTCGGACGTGGCGGCGAAGAAGCCGGTGGATCCGGTGACGACCCTGTTCCGCCCCGGCTCGATCACCAAGACCTTCACCTGGACCGCGGTCATGCAGCTGGTCGAGGCGGGTAAGCTCGATCTCGACGCCGACGTGAACAAATACCTCGACTTCAAGATCCCGCCGCGCGACGGCCAGCCGATCACGCTGCGCAACATCATGACCCACACCCCGGGGTTCGAGGAAAAATACAAATACCTGATGTCGAACAAGCCGGACACGACGCTCGAGCAGTACATCAAGGGATGGACGCCCAAGCGCGTGTTCGCACCGGGCAAGGTCCCCGCCTATTCGAACTATGGCGCGGCGCTCGCGGGCTACATCGTGCAGCGCGTGTCGGGCCAGCCCTGGGCCGACTATGTGCAGACGCACATCCTGACGCCCCTCGACATGAGCCATTCGTCGGTCGCCATGCCGTTCCCCGCGAGTGTGCTGCCGAACCTCGCCAAAGGCTACCACGCGGGCGCCGACGGACCTGAGTTCTACACCGAATATGTCCCCCCGGCGCCGGCAGGCAACCTGGCCGCCTCGGGCGACGACATGGCGCACTTCATGATCGCGCACCTGCAGAACGGCAGGTACGGCTCAGTCCAGATCCTGAAGCCGGAAACCGCCATCGCCATGCACGCGACGCAGCCCAAGGTCTATCCCGCGCTGAACGGCATGGCGCTGGGCTTCGTCGAAGACCACCGCAACGGCCACCGCGTCATCTGGCACAACGGCGGCACGCAGGTGTTCCTGAGCGACATGAAGTTGTTCATCGACGACAATGTCGGCATCTTCATTTCGCTGAACAGCCCGGGAAAGGGCGGCGGCGCGGACTCGATTCACGCGGCGCTCTACCACGGCTTCGCCGACCGCTATTTCCCCGGCAAGCCGCCGCTGCCGCCGATGATCGACAAGGCGACGGCAATGGCGCACGCAAAGCTGATGGCCGGGCAGTGGGAAAATTCACGCCGGGATTACTCCAGCTTCCCCAGCCTTTCGGCCCTGCTTTCGCCGACGGTCGTCGTGGCCAATTCCGACGGCACCGTCTCGCTCGGGCGCCCCGGAGCCGGCCCCAAATGGCGCGAGGTGCAGCCCTTTGTGTGGGTCAACACCGAGGACACCAACGACATGATGCAAGCGGTGCTGACCAACGGCCGTCCGACGATGTTCGGGTTCAGCATGGCGCCCCCGGCGGCGTTCCTGCGCATTCCGGCCTGGCGCGCGCCGGGGTGGATGGCGCCGACCTTGTACGTCTCACTCGCGATCCTGCTTCTGACGGCCCTGTTGTGGCCGGTGCGCGCGCTGGCGCGGCGTCACTACGGCTCGGCCTTTGCGCTGCAAGGCCGTGACGTGATGGTCTATCGCGCGACGCGGGCCTTTGCGCTTGCGGCGGTGGTGGCCTTCGCGGCCTATCCTGTGTTCCTGAGCTGGGTGCTCGGCGACATCTCGCACGCGTCCGATGCGTCCAATGTCACCGTCATAACCCTGGGTCTCGTCGCCCTGGTCGCCTTCGTGGGCGTCGCGGTCTTTGCGGTGTGGAACGCGGCGCGGGTATGGAGAAGCGGCGGCTGGTTCGGCAAACTCTGCTCGGTCCTCGTCGCCGCCTCGGCCTTGTTCGTGCTCTGGATCGGCTTCCTGTTCCACCTGGTGGGCGTCAACACCCAGTACTGAGGCGAAAGATGCGATCGTTTAGAACCCTAGGTCTTCTCGCCAGCGCCGTACTGGTCATGGGCGCCGCGCCCGCGCCCAAGGCTGCGCCGAAGCACGCGCCGGGCGCCGAGTACGACCTCGTCATCCGCAACGGACGGGTCATCGACGGCACCGGCAGTCCGTGGGTGGTCGCCGACGTGGCGATCAAGAACGGGCGCTTCGTGAAGATCGGCAAGGTCGATGGTCATGGCGCGCGCGAGATCGACGCCAAGGGCGACTACGTCACGCCCGGCTGGATCGACTCCATGGACCAGTCCGGCGAGGTGCTGCCGATCAACGGCAAGGCCGAGAACAAGGTGTTCGAAGGCGTCACCACCGTGATCGCGGGCGAGGGCGGAAGCCCCGTGGACGCCGCCAAGCTCGACAAGTGGTTCACCGACCTGCAGAAGAAGGGCATCTCGGTCAACTTCGGCACCTACTACGGCGCCTGTCAGGCGCGCGTTGAGGTGATGGGCGACAAGGACGGCCGTCCCACCCCGGCGCAGGAAGAGGCGCAGCGCGAACGGGTCGCAACGGCGATGAAGGCCGGCGCCCAGGGCATCGCCACCGCGCTGATCTATCCGCCCTGCAGTTTCCAGAACACCGATGAACTGGTCGATCTGGCCAAGGTCGCCAAGTCCTACGGCGGCATCTACGCCAGCCACATGCGCGACGAGAGCGGCGACCTGCTGAAGGCGATCGACGAGTCGATCGAGATCGGTGAAAAGTCCGGCATCGAGGTCGAGATCTTCCACTTCAAGGCCGCCTTCGCGCCCAAGTGGGGCGAGCTGATGCCCGAAGCGGTGGCCAAGGTGGAAGCGGCGCGCGAGCGCGGCGTGAACATCGCCGCCGACATGTACGTCTACACCGCCGGCGGGACGGGGCTTTCCATCACCGTGCCCAACTGGGTGTTCGCCGACGGCGAGAAGAAGGCGCTCGAGCGGCTGCGCGATCCCGCCGTGCGCGCCAAGCTGAAGCAAGAGGTCGCCGCGGGCTCCGAACCGGGCTGGTCGAACCTGGTGCAGGCCTCGGGCGGCTGGGACCACATCGTGCTCGCCAACGCCTACAATGCGAAGTGGGACAAGTACCGCTTCAAGTCGATGGCCTATATCGCAGAGCAGGAGCACATGGACCCCGCGGACGTGTGCTGGGACATTGTGCTCGACGCCCTGCCACACCGCGCCATGGGCCTCTTCTTCATGATCGACGAGCGGGATATTGCGACGGCGCTGAAGCAGCCGTGGGTCTCGATCGGGTCTGACGCGGGCGCCAGCGTGCACTTCGGCGAGATCGACGCCACCGGCCTGCCGCATCCGCGCGCCTACGGCAACTTCCCGCGTGTGATCGCGGAATATGTGAAGCGCCGCCAGGTGATCACCCTGCCGGACGCGATCCGCAAGATGACCGGCTGGCCCGCCGCGCGCATGAAGCTTTGGGACCGCGGCGTTATCCGCGAAGGTCTGCGCGCCGACGTCACCATCTTCAACTACGACCGGATCGACGACACGCCGAATTACGAGCATCCGCTGGCTATGCCGGCGGGCATCGATTGGGTGATCGTGAACGGAACTTTGGTTGCCGACCACGGCAAGCATACCGGCGCCTTGCCGGGTACGGTGCTGCGTGGTCCTGGCTATAAGCCGCACTGAGCGCGGCAAGGGGAATGAGATGCGTCTGAACCGGATCCTGACCGCGGCCTTCGGCGCCGCACTTTTGCTGGGCGTTGGCGGCGCCAGTGCGCTGAAAGTTCCGCCGCCCGCGGCTCCCGCCCCGCAGGCGGGCGCGGTGCAGGCGCCCGCGCTGACCGCGGACGACGTGAACACCTTCCTCGACGGTTATATCCCGTACGCGTTGAAGGAGGGCGATATCGCCAGCGCCGTGGTGGTGGTGGTCAAGGACGGTCAGGTGCTGACCGAGCGCGGCTACGGCTATGCCGACGTCGCCAAACAGACCCCGGTCGATCCGAAAACGACCCTGTTCCGGCCGGGCTCGATCTCCAAGCTGTTCATGTGGACCGCGGTCATGCAGCTGCAGGAGCAGGGCAAGATCGACCTCGACGCCGACATCAACCGCTACCTCGATTTC
Organism: Caulobacteraceae bacterium; assembly: GCA_036501825.1. Taxonomy (GTDB): domain Bacteria; phylum Pseudomonadota; class Alphaproteobacteria; order Caulobacterales; family Caulobacteraceae; genus JAFECT01. The sequence continues at coordinate 183,389 of DASXZP010000026.1, forward strand.
AAGGTCCCGCTGAAGGACGGCAAGCCCGTCACCATGCGCAACCTGATGACCCACACGCCGGGCTTCGAAGAGTGGGGCAAGCGTCTGTTCGTCGCCAACGCCGGGCGCATGGGCACGCTGCACGACTATGTCGTTCACGTCCCGGGCAGCATCTATAAGCCGGGCACGACCATCGCCTATTCCAACTATGGCGCTGCGCTCGCCGGTTACATCGTCCAGCGCGTCTCGGGTGAAGAGTTCACCCAGTACATTCAGAACCACATCCTCGCGCCGCTCAACATGCAGCACTCGACCTTTGTGCAGCCGTTGCCGGCCAACCTCGCCCCCGACATGGCCAAGGGCTATACGGTCGCGTCCGCGCCGCCCAAGCCCTTCGAGTTCGTGAACGGCGCGCCGGCCGGCGCTCTGTCGGCGACCGGCGATGACATGTCGCACTTCATGATCGCGCACCTGCAGAACGGCCAGTACAACGGCGTTCAGATCCTGAAGCCCGAAACCGCCAAATATATGCACCAGACCGCCTATACGCCGGTCCCGCCGCTGAACGGCATCGCGCTCGGCTTCTATCGCGAGGATCGCAACGGTCATGCGGTGATCGCCCACGCCGGCGACACGCGCCTGTTTCACAGCGAACTGCATCTGCTCATTGACGACAACGTCGGGCTCTTCATCTCGATCAGCGGCGGCAAGGCGCCGGCGGCCGAATTGGGCAACGGCATGCGCCCGGTGCTCTACCGCGCGTTCATGGATCGCTATTTCCCGGCGCCGCCGGCCCCGGCCTTGCCGACCGCGTCAACCGCCAAACACGATGCCGCCCTGATCGCCGGCCGCTATGTTTCGAGCGGCCGCGCGGCCACCGACTTCCTGTCGATCGGGTCCCTGCTCGGTCAGACGACCGTGAAGGCGCTGCCCGACGGGACGATCCAGGTTTCCAGCTACAAGGATCCCGCGGGCGCGGTGAAGACGTGGCGCGAAGTTGGCCCAATGCTCTGGCAGCACGTCAACGGGACCGACCGTATGGCTGCTACGGTCGCCAATGGCCGCGTCACCAGCCTGCGCCAGGAGGACGACCCGACGGTCGAGATGCTGATTCCAGTCCCGGCGTCGATTGACGGCCGCTGGATGATGCCGTGGGCGCAGTTTGCCCTCACGATCCTGATCCTCTGCGTCGCCCTGTGGCCGATCTCTGCGATCGCGCGCTGGCGTTACGGTCACCGCTTCGAGCTCACCGGCCGCGCCGCCATGCTCTACCGTTTGGTTAGGGTCGTCGCGATCGTTGACCTGCTGTTCGTTGCGGGCTGGATGGCGGTGCTGGGGCACGACTTCGGCAGTTTCGACACGCCGTTGGATCCGTGGCTGCGCGCCATGCAGGCGTTCGGCGTGCTGGTCATCCTCGCTTCGCTGGTCGGGCTGTGGAATCTCGCCACGGTCTGGCGCGACGGGGCGCGGAGCTGGTGGGCCAAGGTCTCGTCGCTGCTGATCGCCGCGGCGTGCCTGACGCCGGTCTGGTTCATCTTTGCCCTGCATCTGATCACCGCGTCGCTCGATTACTGAGCGGCGCTTCGGGGGAGACCGATGAAGACGATTACGGGACGGCGGACCCTGCTCAAGGGCGCTGCGGCGGTTATGGCTGCGCCGATGCTGAACCTGGGCGCACACCAGGTGTTTGCCGACGACAACAAGACCTGGTCGACCCACGTCATCGATCTGGTGCAGAAGACCCTGGTTATCGACATGCTGGCGCCGCTGACCCTGGTGTTCACGCCGGATCAGTACGCCAAGACACTCTCGCCCGCCGAAGTCGAGATGTTCAAAAGCTCCGGCGTCAATGTTTTCCACCACTCGGTGGGCGTGGGCGGCTACGACGACGTCATGGCGTTCACCGCCGGCTGGCAGGGCTTCCTCGCGCGCAACAGCGGTGTCTTCCTGCAGGTCAATTCGGCCGCCGACATGGCGCACGCCAAGGCCGAGGGCAAGATCGCGGTGATCATGGGCCAGCAGGACGCCGATCACTTCCGCACCGCCGACGACGTGAAGATGTTCTACCAGATCGGCCAGCGCGTTTCGCAGCTGACCTACAACGAGCAGAACCGTCTGGGCTCAGGCTCGACCGAGCGTGAGGACGGCGGCGTTTCCGACTATGGCGTCGAGATCATCAAGGCGATGAACGCCTGCGGCATGCTGGTCGACGTCTCGCACTCGGGCGATCGCACCACGCTGGATGCGGTGGAACTGTCACCGGTTCCTATCGCCTTCACCCACGCCAATTGCCGTGCGCTCAACAACCATCCGCGCTGCAAGACCGACGAGGCGATCAAGGCGTTGGCCGCCAAAGGCGGGGTGATGGGCATCTCGGGCGTGAGAATGTTTATCAAGTCCGGCGATCCAACGACCGTGGAGGATATGGTCGATCACATCGATCACGTCGCCAAGCTGGTGGGCGTCGAGCACGTCGGGATCGGGTCGGATTCGGATCTGCTGGGCTACGACAAGATGCCGCCCGCGATGAACAAAGCGCTTCGCGACAGCTATAAATCCAGCTACGCTTTCCGCGACAAGATCGATATCGACGGCTACGACACGCCCAAGCGTGTCTTCAATCTGACCGAGGTGCTGGTGAAGCGGGGCTACAGCGACCACGACATCGGCCTCATCCTCGGCGGCAACTTCCAGCGTCTGCTGACCCAGACGTGGAAGTGACCTGACCCCTTAGGAGTCTTCGCATGAGCCTTTTCCGCCGCATGCCGATCCAGGTGTTGCTCGACCGCGCGGGCGGGGAGGAGCTGCACCGGCACATGGGTCTGTTCGCCCTGGTGCTGCTGGGTGTCGGGGGGACGATCGGCTCGGGCATCTTCGTGCTGACCGGCACGGCGGCGGCGCAGTATGCGGGACCGGCCATCGCGCTGTCGTTCGTCATCGCCGGCGTCGCCTGCCTGTTCGCGGGTCTCTGTTACGCCGAGCTGGCGTCGATGATCCCGGTGGCGGGAAGCGCCTATACCTACGCCTTTGCGGCCATGGGCGAATTCGTCGCCTGGATCATCGGCTGGAGCCTGGTGCTCGAATATCTGTTCGCCACCTCGACGGTCGCCGTCGGCTGGTCAGGCTATTTTGCGCAGTTTCTGACCTACCTCAGCCAGAACTACGCCATCCACATCGCCTTGCCGCACGCCTTGACCTCGCCGCCGATCGTGTCGACCGGCAACGGTCAGTTCGCCTTGGGGGGCGGGATCATCAACCTGCCGGCCGCGCTGGCGATCCTGGCGATCGCGGCGATCCTGACGCTTGGCGTCAAGCGCTCGACCTTGTTCAACGTGCTGGTGGTGCTGTTGAAGGTGGGCGTTATCCTGGCGGTGATCGGCGTCGGATTCTTCCACGTGAATCCGGCCAACTGGCATCCGTTCATCCCGCCGAACAACGGCACCGTCGGCGATTTCGGCTGGTCGGGCGTAATCCGCGGCGCCGGCGTCGTGTTCTTCGCCTATATCGGCTTCGACATGGTCTCCTCCAGCGCGCAGGAGGTGAAGAACCCCGCGCGCAACGTGCCGTTGGGCCTCATGCTGACGCTCGCGGTCGTGTCGGTGCTCTATGTCGCCATGGCGTTGGTTCAGACCGGCCTGGCGCACTACACCGAACTGAACGTCGCCTTCCCGGTGCTCGTCGCGGTGCAGCACGGCGGCGCCTTCATGAGCCAGTGGCTGCAGCTTCCGGTGCTGCTCGGCGTGGTCATCGGCCTGTTCGCCGCCATGTTCATCGGCGTCTACGGCCAGAGCCGCATCTTCTACGCCATGGGCAAAGATGGCCTGTTGCCGCCCGCGTTCTCACGCCTGAACAAGGTGAAGGTCCCGGCCTTCTCCATCTGGCTGACCGCCTTCTTCGCGGCCCTGGTCGCCGCCGTCGTTCCGGTCCAGCTGTTGGGCGAGTTGTCGTCCATCGGCACGCTGCTGGCTTTCGCCATCGTCTGCATCGGCGTCCTCGTGCTGCGAATCACCCATCCGGACACGCCGCGGGGCTTTCGCATGCCGTTCTGGTTCCTGCTCGTCAGCGTCGTCCTGGGCGTGGCGTCCTGCGTCGGGATGATGGCGCTCTTGCCGCCTGCGACCTGGATCCGGCTCGCGGTCTGGCTGGCGCTCGGCTTTGTGGTCTATTTCGCCTACAGCGTCCGCAAGTCGGTCCTGGCCCCGAAAACCGTTGCCGAACAAGGCTGAGCGCTCACTTACCAATCCGTAATGTTAGGGTTGGTGAAAATCGGTTGCCGATTCTGAAAATTTAGCGGAATTTCTCTGATCCGAAGGGCGCCCGAGATGCGCCCCGTTCTGGGTTGGGGGTTTCCATGCGTCTTACGGCTATCCTGGCGGCGGCTCTGGGCTCCGCGCTTCTGTTGGCAGGGCCGGGCTCCAGCCAGCCCAACGCCTCGACCCCCCCCGCCAAGGCCCCCGCCGCGCCGCCCGTCCCCGGGCCCCAGGCGCACAATCTCGACGCCACGGACGTGAACGCCTTCCTCGACGGCTTCGTGCCCTATGCGCTGAAGTCGGGCGACATCGCCGGCGCCGTCGTGGTGGTGGTGAAGGACGGCCAGGTCCTGACCGAACGCGGCTACGGCTTTGCCGATGTCGAGGCCGAAAAGCCGGTCGATCCCAAGGTCACCCTGTTCCGTCCTGGCTCGATCTCCAAGCTGTTCGCCTGGACCGCCGTGATGCAGCTGGTCGAGCAAGGCAAGATCAACCTCGACGCCGACATCAACCAGTATCTCGACTTCAAGATTCCGCCGCGCAACGGTCAACCGATCACCATGCGGAATCTGATGAGCCACACGCCCGGCTTCGAAGAGGACGTGAAGGGCCTGATCGTCACCGATCCGAAGCGGTTCGTGAAACTCGAGCCGTACCTGAAGGAATGGACGCCGAACCGCATCTATCCGGCGGGTGAACAGGGCGCCTATTCCAACTATGGCGCCGCGCTCGCGGGCTACATCGTGCAGCGTCTGTCGGGCGAACCCTTCGACGACTACGTCGCCCATCACATCTTCCAGCCGCTCGGCATGACGCGCTCGACCTTCGATCAGCCGCTGCCGGCGAACCTGGCGCCTGACATGGCCAAGGGCTATCCGCAGGCGTCCAAGCCCGCTTACAAATACGAATACGTGAACGCCGCTCCGGCCGGCAGCCTGGCCGCCACCGGTGACGACATGGGCAAGTTCATGATCGCCCACCTGCAGGACGGGTCCTACAACGGCGCCCAGATCCTGAAGCCGGAAACCGCGCAGCTGATGCATAAGGAGCAGTATGTGCTGACGCCGCCGCTCCCCGGCATGGCGCTCGGCTTCTACCATGAGGACCGCAACGGCCAGGTGATCATCGCCCACGCCGGCGACACGGCCGTCTTCCACTCCGACCTGCACCTGTTCCTGAACAGCCACGTGGGCCTGTTCATGTCGTTCAACAGCGTGGGCAAGGGCGGCGCCGTCGGCTTCGTGCGGACCCAGCTGTTCCGTGACTTCACCGACCGCTATTTCCCGGCGCCTGTGACCGCGCCGCTGCCGACCTGGAAGGACGCCAAGGCGGACGGCGCCAAGATGGTGGGCACCTACATCATGAACCGCCGCGCCGACTCCGACTTCATGCGCGTGCTGAGCATCCTGGGTCCGACCAAGGTGACGATGGACAAGGACGGGCTGCTGTCCGTGTCCGCCTTCAAGTCGGCCCCTGGCGGGGCGGGCGTGCGCAAGTGGCGCGAGGTCGGTCATTTCTATTGGCAGGACGTGAACGGCAACAGCCGTATGGCGGCGCGTTTCGTGGACGGTCGGCTGATCGGTTTCACTTCCGACGACGAACCGCCGGTCCTGCTGTTCCAGCCGGCGCCGTCTTGGGCCAACCCGCTGCCGCTGTTCCTGTCCCTTGGCTACATCGTGATGTTCGTTTTGCTGTGGCCGATCACCGCCTGGGCGCGCGCGCGCTATGGTCAGCGGTTCGCGCTCGAGGGCACGCCGGCGAAGACCTATCGCTTCGTGCGCATTGCCGCGATCGTCGACGTCGTCATCGTGGTGCTCTGGGGGCTCGTTGTGGCGGGCCTGTCGGGCGGCGGCAACGACGCCATCCTTCTGACCGCCGGGCTCGCGGGCTTCCTGTCCATCGTCGCTGCGGCGATCGGGCTGTGGAACCTCCTGGTGGTGTGGCGCGACGGCGGCCGTTCCTGGTTCGCCAAGGTCTCGTCGCTGTTGATCGCGCTTGCTCTTATCGTCTTCGCCTGGGTGCTGTTCACATTGCACCTGATGGGCTGGTCGACTCACTATTGAGGCGGGGGCCCGGGGGGCTCAGGTCTCACGCGCGCGACCGTCGCCGCCTGCACAGCGGCGGCGGTCGCCGCACCCAATCGAACACATCGCTCCGGCGATGAAGACACAGAGGTCAAGATGCGCGTGAAAACAGCTCTTTTCGGCGTTCTCGGAGCGGCCGCTCTCGGAACGGTTATCCTGTTCGGCGCCGCAGCCCAGGCGCCCGCCGCGGCCCCGCCGGCTGCGCTCACGCCGCATAAGGCCGCGCCCGCGCCGCTCGGCCCCACCGTCACGCCGCTGCCCTCGACGCCGACGCCGCCGCCCTCGACCGCGCATACGCTCGACGCGACGGACGTGAACGCCTGGCTGGACGGCTATGTGCCTTACGCGCTGAAGTCGGGCGACATCCCCGGCGCCGTGGTCGTGGTGGTGAAGGACGGCCAGGTGCTGACCGAGCGCGGCTACGGCTTTGCCGACGTCGCGGCGCAGAAGCCGGTCGATCCCAAGACCACCATGTTCCGGCCCGGCTCGGTGTCTAAGCTCTACACCTGGACTGCGGTGATGCAGCTGCAGGAACAGGGCAAGCTCGACCTCGACGCCGACATCAACAAGTACCTCGACTTCAAGATCCCGCCGCGGGACGGCAAGCCGGTCACCCTGCGCAACCTGATGACCCACACGGGCGGGTTCGAGGAGACGCTGAAGTACCTGCTGTTCACCGACCCGAAGAAGCTGCAGAAGCTCGGCCCGTTCCTTGGCCGCTGGGTGCCCACGCGCCTTTATGCGCCCGGTGAAGTGCCGGCCTATTCGAACTATGGCGCCGCGGTCGCGGGCTACATCGTCCAGCGCGTCTCGGGCGAACAGTTCGACGAATACATCGACCACCATATCTTCCAGCCGCTCGGCATGGAGCATGCGACCTTCACCCAGCCGCTGCCGGCCAAGTTCGCCGCCGACGTCGCGCTCGGTTACCCGCAAGGATCGCTGCCGCCCCAGCCCTACGAGATGATCAACGCAGCGCCCGCGGGCAGCTCGGCGATCTCCGGCGACGACATGGCCAAGTTCATGATCGCCCACCTGCAGGACGGCAGGTACGGGTCGGTGCAGATTCTGAAGCCCGAGACGGCGAAGCTGATGCACACCATGCAGGATCAGCCGACTCCGCCGTTCAACGGCATGGATCTGGGCTTCTACCGCGATGACCGTAACGGCCACGAGGTGATCGCCCACGGCGGCGACACGGTGTTGTTCCACTCCGACCTGAACCTCTTCATCAAGGACGGCGTCGGCCTCTACATCTCGATGAACTCGCCCGGTATCGCGGGCGCGGCCCAGACCGTGCGCGGACAGCTTCTGAACCAGTTCGCCGACCGCTACTTCCCGGGGCCGGCGCCGGTGAAGCTGCCGACCGTGGCCGCCGCGACCGCCAAGCACGATGCGCAGCTGATCGCCGGGACCTACTGGGCCAGCCGCCGTTCGGAAGGCACCTGGATCACCATGTTCTACCTTCCGGGTCAGACGCAGATTAAGGCGCTGCCGGACGGTCAGATCGAAGTGAAGGGGGGCGGCGAGGCGAAGAAACTTCGCGAAGTCGGTCCCTACCTCTGGCAGGAAGTTTCCGGCGAGCACAATCTGCTGAGCGCGGTGGTGAAGAACGGCAAGGTCGATCACTGGTCGACCAGCAATCTGCCTGCGATCGAAGTGTTTCAGCCCGTGCCCTTCGCCTATCAGGCCAGCTGGAACATCATGGCGTTCGAGGCGGCTTGCCTGATCTTCGTGCTCCTGCTGGTGACCTGGGTGGTGGCGCCGTTCGCGCGGCGCAAGTACGGCCATACGTTTGCGCTCAGCGGGCGTCCCGCGATGCTGTTCCGCGCCGTGCGCTGCATCGCCATCCTGGACCTGGCCGTCGCCATCGGCTGGATCCTGCTGCTGATGATCGTGTCGAAGGACTTCACGAAGCTCGGCGACAACCTGAACCTGCCGATGCACCTGCTGCAGTTCGGTTCGCTGCTGGCGGTCCTGGGCGCGCTGGTTGCGCTGTGGAACCTGTTCACGGTGTGGACTGACGGGTCGCGGTCGTGGTGGGCGAAGGTTTCGTCGCTGCTGATCGTGCTCGCTTGCGTCGACATGGCCTGGTTCGTGTTCATCCTGCACCTGCTGGGCCCGGGCACCGAGTTCTAAGACCCAAGCGAAGAACGGAGCGTCTCATGTCGCGTCTTCCTCGCGTCCTCGCCTCGGCGGCGGCGCTCTGCTTCCTCGCGTCCGCGGCCCAGGCCGCGCCGCCCAGCGACTTCGACGCCTTCATGGCGCGCGAGCTCAAGACCTCCGGCGTGCCGGGCATCGCCGTGGCCGTCGTCGAAGACGGCAAGACCACGCTCGCCAAGGGCTACGGCGTGCGTAAGCTGGGAGACGCGGCGCCGGTCGACGCGCACACGATCTTTCCGATCGGATCGAATACCAAGGCCTTCACCTCGGCGGCGCTCTCGATCCTGATCGACCAGGGCAAGCTCAGCTGGGACGACAAGGTCGTTTCGCACCTGCCGGGCTTTCAGATGTACGACCCGTACGTCACCGGTGAAATGACCATCACGGACCTGCTCGTCCACCGCTCGGGCCTCGGCCTCGGCGAAGGCGACCTGATGTTCTACCCGCCGACGACCTTCACGCGCGACGAGATCGTCGAGCGGCTGCGTTATCTGAAGCCCGCGTCGAGTTTCCGCTCGGGCTTCGCCTACGACAACATGCTGTACATTGCCGCCGGCCAGCTCGTCGCGCATACGGCGGGGGAAAGCTGGGACGATTTCGTCCGTCAGAATATCTTCAAGCCCCTCGGTATGAGCGACGCCACGGCGACCTCGGGCGAGATCGGGCCGAACGTCAACCGCGCCTGGCCGCATATCCGCACCGGCGGCGCCGTGCGCGGCCTCGGCGACATGAAGCCGATGGTCGGGGTCGAACTGATCGACAACGCCGGACCCGCCGGCTCGATCAACGCCAGCGCGCTCGACATGTCGAAGTGGCTGCAGGTGCAACTCTCGCGCGGCGTTCTGCCCGACGGCAAGCGGCTGTTCAGCGCGGCGCAAGCCACGGCAATGTGGACGCCGCAGACCCTGATCACCACGCGCGACGGTCCGCCCGGCCCGCTCGGCGACACCTCGGCGCATTTTTCCGCCTATGCGCTGGGCTGGGGCGTGCGCGACTATCGCGGCCACAGGATCTACACCCACGATGGCGGCGTGCCGGGCGGCGTTTCGACCGTGCTGGTCATTCCCGACAAGCATGTGGCGTTTGCGGTTCTCACCAACGCCGAGGATCCCGGCGCGCTGCACGCGGTCGATAACGCGCTGCTCGACCACTACCTCGGCGTAACGCCGGCGGTCGACTGGCCGGTGGTGATGCAACAGGCGATGGAGGCGCAGGCGACCGGCGCCCTGGCGGCCATGAAATCGCAGCCCGCAGCCCAGGCGGAAGGTCCCGCGCCGTCGCTGCCGCTCGCCAAATTCGCCGGCGTCTATCACGATCCCTGGTACGGCAAGCTGACCATCGCCAACGGCGCCCACGGCCTGGAAGTGAACTTCGAGCGCACGCCCCTGATGAAGGGCCCGCTGGAGCACGTCGCCTACGACACCTTCCGCACCCGTTTCCCGGACCCCGCGATCGAGGACGCCTATCTCACCTTCGCGCTGGCGCCCGACGGTACGGTCACCGAGATCAAGCTCAAGCCGGTCTCGGCTCTGGCCGACTTCAGCTACGACTACCAGGACCTGGACTTCACCCCGGCCAAATAGCGCCGAGCGCGACGACCAGCGCGCGCACGGTCATCCAGACCAGGGCAAGCGAGCTCAGCGACCAGAACAGGGCGCGGACTTCGTGAACCTGCGCGGTGATGTACGCCCCGAAGTGCAGCAACCGGGCGGCGACATAGCCGTAGAGCAGGATCTGCGCGTGGAGCAGCGGCGGTCCGGTCAGCACATAGAGAAAGCCCGCCGCGAGGAAGAACGGCACGCTCTCCAGATCGTTCTGCAGGATGCGCCGGATGCGCTCGACCTTTTCGTTGGGCGCGAGCTGGTCGGCGCTGGGCTTTGGATTGAACGGCGTCTTCTTCAGGTCTTCGGGCGAGCGGAACCCGCCGTTGGCGCCGACCATGCGGATGACCGTTAGCCACGACATGGCGACCACCTTCAGGATCATCACGGTCGCGGCGACGACGTAGGTCGCAAACAGCGGGTTATGCAGGTCGAGCTTGTCCATGGTCACCAGGCTCCAGGCATGGGGGCGCCGGGCGCGGCGCGGTATTGCATAAGGTGCGATTGCTGTTCGGGCGTTTGATACTGGCCAACGCCACCGCTCAGGGGCTTGTAGTCGGGGGGCGACGCGCAGGCGCCGAAGTCGGCCCGCGCGTCGGCGAGGATCTTGCGCTTTTTCGCCTCGGGAACGTCGGCGCCCGCGGCTTTCGCCGTGATCAGCAACAACGTCGACGCCTGACCCATCATCACGTTGTCGGTCTTGACCTTCTCGAGCGCGAGGCTGAGATGCTCGATCTGCGCCTCGGTCAGCGCGCCGGCCTCGTCGGGCAGGCCGCGCAGTTCGTCCATATCGGCGAGCTCGCGATTGCTCATGTAGGTCAGCGACGGAATGATCCGAAAAGGCGTCGACCAGCGCACGATTCGCTCGGCGCCCATGTGGGTTCCGACGTCGGAAGCGACGGTCGCGGCCCACGCTTCATTGTCCCAGGTGCGCACGGGCGGGCGGTAGGCGCGGGCCAGCATCAGAAATTCGCGGCGGCCGCCCTTGGCGGCCAGCACCGAGCGCATGCGTTCGAGCGACTGCTGCAGGCAGGTCTCGACGACGTCACGCGCGTAGGCCTGCGGTCCGTCATCTTCGGAGAGTTCGAGCCTGAGGGCGTTCTCCGCCTCGTCGATCTTGTGGCCCCAGTGCAGAGCTTCCACCCCCTGTTCGGCGCTGAGCGCTATCAGGACACCGACCACGATGATGACGATCTCGCTGGCGAATTCCTTCAGGCTGCCGAAGGGCTTCGGCTTGTGGATATGCGGCATGGGCGTCCCCCGGCGGCGCTGGCGGTCAAGCTTTACCCTTGCCGGGGCAACAGAGGCTAGGGGCGCCGGCCGCGGCGCCAGGCGTCGGTCACTTGCGGGACCATTTCGGTGGCCTTGCCGCGCAGGAAATGAAAGCCGTGGGGGACGGTGTCGAGGTCGAGGGCGACGACGACTTTCTCGGCCTTAGCGGCGGCGTAGCGGATCAGGCCCGCGGCCGGGACGACGGTCAGCGAGGTGCCGACCACCAGCACCCGGTCGGCGTCGCGGAAATGCTGCACGCTTTCGGGATAGTGCAGCACGTCCTCGCCGAACCAGACCACGTCGGGGCGCAACTGGCTGCCCTTCTCGCAGAGATCGCCGAGGTCGATGTCGATCTTGCCGCCGGCGGGATAGCGCAGCGCCGGATCGACCGAGCTGCGATTCTTCAGGATCTCGCCGTGGATGTGGACGACGCGGGTCGAGCCCGCGCGTTCGTGCAGATCGTCCACATTCTGAGTAACCACCACGACGTCGAAGTCCCGCTCCAGCTCGGCGATCGCGCGGTGCGCGGCGTTGGGCTCGACCTCGCCGAGTTTGCGGCGGCGCTGGTTGTAGAACTCGAGCACCATGGCCGGATTGCGCTCGAAGCCTTCCGGCGAGGCGACGTCTTCGATGTTGTGTTCCTGCCAAAGCCCGCCCATGTCGCGGAACGTGCGCAGCCCGCTTTCCTGGCTCACGCCGGCGCCGGTGAAGACGACGATCTTCTCGCTCATCACCGCGCCCGCAGGCATCGCGCCGACGCGCCGTCGAAGCGCCACAGCGCGGGCGTGAAGGGCGTCTGCCAGATGTTGGCCTTGCCGTTGTCCCAGGCGCCTTTGGGCGTCTCGCCGTCGGCGTGCATGACGCGGCGGCTGGCGAAATAGAGGGTGCGGCGGTCGGGCGACAGGCGCGCTTCGACCATCGACAGCGCCGGATCGTCGAAACCTTCGACCCGCATCGGACAGACCAGCGGGTCCTTGCCGCGGGGATGGAAGGCGATGAACAGGCGTTCGGGACCGGGATTTTTCGCGGGCGCCGCCTGGCCGCGGTCGGAGCTGAAGATCAGGCGCGACTGGTCGGGTGCAATGAACGGATCGACGTCGTTGTGCGCCCCGGTGCTGAAGGCGAGTTCGTGCGGTCGCGCGTGCGCGTCGTAGGCGTGCTCGGCGCGGTACAGGCGAAAGCGTCCGGTCCCCGCATCCGTCGTCATGTAATAGAGCTCGCCGTTGCCCGCGATCGTCGGCGTCCACACCGACCCTCCGCGATTGATCGCCTCGGCCAGACGCCGCGGCGCGCTCCAGCGCCCGGCCACATAGTCGACGCGCCACAGGGCCCCGCCGCTCTGTTCGCGGCCGTAGTAGTGCGCGGTCAGCGCGCGGGCGCCGCCGTCGTGCGGACGGTTGGAGGCAAACACCACGAACGATCCGTCCGGCGACCACGATGGCTCGAGATCGATCCAGGCGCCGGAGAAGGCGACGGTCTTGGGCTTGGTCCAACGGCCGTCGACGCGGCGAGATACGAGGATGGACGAGCGACCCCCATCGCCGCGCGCGAACAGCAGCAGCGGCGCGTGCGGGTCGAACGCCGGCGCGAAATCGTTCTGCGGTCCTGAGATTACGCCCGGTTCGAACACCTGCGCGGCGTCGAGCGGCGCGGCGGCGCTCAGCGCCAGGGCGGCCAGCGCCAGGGCGGGCAGCGTCAGGGACAGGCGGACGATCATCCGGCGAGGCTAGCGTCCGCGGGGCCGGTTCCCAAGGCCTTCGGAAGCGAAAGGCGCGCCGCTGGTGGCGCTTGCGACGTGCGTTGGGGTAGAACACGGGGCGCCAGGCGAGGGCGCGCCGGGGAATCCCATGGCCGGTCTGAAGGACAAGCGCGGTTTCATCGACAAGGACAGGCTCGACCTGACCGAACGCAAGGCGGTCGAATACTGGATGAAGCGCTGGGGCGTCACCCGCGAACAGATTGAGGCCGCCCATCGCAAGGTCGGGCGCCTGACCAAAGACATCGCCGCGGAGTTGGGCCGTAAGCGGTAGGGATTGAACCTACGCTCCGAAGGCGTGGGCGACGTGGTAGGTCACGAACGCCGCCGCATAGGCCAGGGTCATCATGTAGGCGAACATGATGATGGGCCAGCGCCAGGAGTTGGTCTCGCGCTTGACCACCGCCAGGGTCGCCATGCACTGGGGCGCAAACACGTACCAGGCCAAGAACGCCAGCGCCGAAGCGAGCGACCAGTGGTGCGCAAGCACATTGGACAGGGCGCCGGTGTTCTCGCCGCCGTTGCCCACCGCGTAGACCGTGCCCAGCGCGCCGACCGCGACTTCGCGCGCCGCAAGGCCGGGGATCAGCGCCACCGCCATCTGCCACGAGAAGCCGACCGGCGCGAAGATCGGTTCGAGCGCGTGGCCGATCATGCCGGCGAAACTGTAGTCGATCGCCGGACCCGGCGCGCCCTTGGGCGCCAGAGGGATGCTCGACAGGGCCCAGACCAGCAGCATCATCGACAGGATGGTGGTGCCCGCGCGCTTCAGGAAAATCTGGCCGCGCAGCAGCACGCCGCGCGCCACGTTCAGCGGTTCCGGCGTCTTGTAGGCGGGCAGTTGCATCAGGAACGGCTCGGAAAGGCCGCGCCAGAACACCTTGCGAATGACGAAGGCAACCAGCAGGGCGCTGACGATGCCGGTGAAATAGAGGCCGAACATCACCAGCCCCTGTTCCGACACGAAGCCCCACAGGGTGTGCGCCGGGATGAAGGCGTAGATGATCAGGGTGTAGACCGGGATGCGCGCCGAACAGGTCATCAGCGGCGCCACCAGGATGGTGGTCAGGCGGTCGCGTTTGTCGTCGATGACGCGCGCGGACATGATGCCCGGGATCGCGCAAGCGAAACTCGACAACAGCGGGATAAACGCGCGGCCGTGCAGGCCGGCGCCGCCCATCAGCTTGTCCATCAGGAAGGCCGCGCGGGCCATATAGCCCAGGTCCTCCAGCACGATGATGAACAGGAACAGGGTCATGATCTGCGGCACGAACACGATCACGGAGCCGACGCCGGAAATAATCCCGTCGGTGAGCAGCGAGCGCAGCCAGCCCGCGGCCATGTGCGCGTCGATCTGGGCCGAGGTCCAGTCGAAGCCCGCGGTCATCAGGTCCTGCAGCGGCTTCACCCAGCTCACCGCCTGGAACATGGTGAAAAGCACCACGAACAGGATGAGCAGTCCCCACACCGGGTGCAGCAACACGCGGTCGAAGCGGCCGGTCCAGGTGTCGGGATGCTGCGGCGGCTTCACGCACGCCTTCAGAATGCGTTCGGTCTCGCGGTAGAGGGCGCGCACGTCGGCCGCGCTGGGTTCGCTCCACGGCGGGGCGTGCGGCGGGGCCGTCTCGGTCCGCAAGACCTCGTCCACCTGAGCCAGCAGATGATCCATGCCGCGCTTGCGCGTCGCCACGGTGGTGACGATCGGCACGCCCAGCATCGACTGCAGTTTCGGCAGGTCGATGGCGATGCCTTGGCGCTCGGCGATGTCGTACATGTTGAGCGCCAGCACGATCGGACGCCCGACCGACTTCAGTTCGAGCAACAGGCGCAGCACCACGCGCAGGCTGGTGGAGTCGGCGACGCAGACGATGGCGTCGGGCTCGGTCTCGCCTTCTAGACGGCCCAGCACCGCGTCGCGGGTGACCACTTCGTCTGGGCTGCGGGCGCGCAGGGAATAGGTGCCGGGAAGGTCGAGCACATTGACCGGGCGGCCGGCCGGCGTGGTCAGGGCGCCTTCCTTGCGCTCGACGGTGACGCCGGCGTAGTTGGCGACCTTCTGACGGCTGCCGGTTAGGGCGTTGAACAGGGCGGTCTTGCCGCAGTTGGGCGCGCCGACGAGGGCGACGCGGAAAGTCTGGGACGCGACGGCTACGCTCATTCCGCGGCTTCCGCGAACTCCGTCTCTTCCGCTTCCCCGTCGAGAAGAACCAGCACCGAGGCGGCCTCGCGCCGGCGCAGGGCCACGGTCATGTCGTCGAGCTTCACCGCGATCGGATCGCGCCCGAACAGGCCTTCATGGATCAGTTCGAACCGCGCGCCTTCGACGAACCCGATCTCCAGCAGCCGGCGCTCCAACTCGGTGGGCTCCAGCCCGCCGGGGCGCCCGCCCTCGGCCCCCACTTTCAACACCACCCCGCGCGCACCCTTCCGCGCCCCGCCGAGCGTCGGGCGGGGGAGGGGGGCGTCGAGGGTCTGCGCCTTGGCGGCCATGGGACGGTTGCCAGAGATTGAGAATTATTCGCAAGAGATATCATGGGCGTGGGCCAGATTGCAAGGACCTGCCACAAGGCGTTGCCGGGTTTGGGGAAATTGGGGCCGCGCGCCGGCGGGCAGGCGGCGCTTAGCGCCCGTCGCCAAGGGCGCGAAGCTGGGCCACAGGCGCGCCGAGGCCGCGGGGGTCGCAGGCGGATCCCGCCACATAGCGATAGCGGCCGCCGATGTACGCTTCCAGGACCCACGCGTCGCCGGCGCATCGACCGGGAGGGTCGGAGGCCGCGGTCGCGAAGCCGGCGGCGTACAAGGCGTGCTCAAAGGCGTCGGCTTGGGCCCGCGGGACGGCGCGCGGCGTTGGCCGCGATGGCGTGACGACGCCCACGTGTTCCTGACACACGTCCAGACCCTGACGCATGACGATGCCGCAGTGAGACGGCTCTCTGGCGTAGGTGACCGCTTTGGCGCCCGATGACTTGGAAAACCAGATCAAGCGGTAAAAGCTTTCGCCCGGATAAGCGACGTTCGAGCGCCGCAGGTCCGTCAAACCGAGCGCCGTCAGTTGCGCGATCCAGGCCATATGAGCGCAGGCTGTGTCGCCGCTTGCACAGCCCGCACGCTGGCCCGCAATCGCCGGATCGGGATGATCGACGCCATCGAGCGTCCACCATGGCGCCGGACGGCCGCTCAGATCGCCGCTCCGCGCGGCCGCGAGCTGGACCAGTTCGTCGGCGGCTTCACTTATCGTGTACCGTCCGCTGTGCAACCGGTCCTGGCTGTCTTTGACCGTTTCCGCATGAGGGTCGCTCGGTAGGGTCTTGCGCGCTCCGCCGGTGGCGACGGTCAGGAAGACGTACGAGCACTCGTCCGCGCAACCGACCGTCGAAGGGTGTTCCGCCGTGGCCGAGAATGGCGAGTGCGACAGTTCAGTTTCGAACGCGTCAAGGTCGTTCGGCTGAAGCTCGACCACGGCCGGGGCTCCGCTGGGGCCTCCGGTGGTCATGCGGGCTTTACCGTCGGCGTCGAGGCTGACCTCGACGAACCCGTTCCAGAAACCGTTCCAGCTCACGCGATAGGCTTTGCCGCCTGGCGGCGCCTGCAAGGGGCCGAGCGCTTCGCCGGTTTCGTCGCGTGACTGCGCCGCGCCCGTGGTCGCGGGTACGATGAGCGCGACCGTCAGAAAGGCGACTGCGAACCATCGCGTCACGATGTTGCCCCCCGGCCTTACGGCATGTCCTCGCCGCCCTCCGGGGCGTCGACGTGCATGCGGTCCATCGCCGGATAGGTGATGGGTTTGAAGCCAGCCTTCTTCAGGGCCGGCGCGAGTTCATCCAGCGCCTTGCGGGTCGCGGCCCAGTCGGCCTCGGCCTTGGCGAGCTTGGCGAGGGACTCGGCGTAACCCTCGCGGTCGGGCTGGGTGGGGGCCGCGTCGGCGGATTCCATCTGGCTTTCCAGACCGGCGAAGCTCGCGCTGAGCGCCACCAGGCCGTCGCCGCCGCGGCGGCGTCCGCCGGCGGCCGTGCGGGCGAACAGATCGTCGACGCGTTTCTTCAGGGCCGCATCGTGGTCGCCCAGTTTGTGCGCAATCGCGTCGAGCTGTTCGTGGGCGGCCTGCATTTCGCCGGCGCCCTTCCAAGCGCGTTCCGTCGCCTTGTCCAGGTCGAGCGAGAAGGCGAGTTCGGCCTTCAGATCGTCGAAGGAGGCGGGGACGCGCGGGTCTTCGGTGACGTGCAGCGACTGGCGCTGTTCCTTGCCGTCGACCTTGAGCACCACGGTGTAGTCGCCGGGCAGGACGAACGGCCCCTCGGGCGAGATGGGCGTTTCGTCGCCCAGGATGGCGGCGATGTCATAGCCGTAGCCCGCCGCGTGCGGGCGCGGATAGTGCAGGCTCCAGACCGCGCGGTGGGCGCCGGCCTCGGTGGAGAGGCGCTGGGGCGGCTGGGTCCATTCGCTGGCGAAGTACTGCTGCGCCGGCGGCTGCGGCGCGGGCGTCGACGTCATGTGGCCGACCAGGGCGCCGGAGGCGTCGAGGATATCGATCTCCACCGGACCCTTGGCGGGTTTGCCGAGCCAATAGTCGATGATCGCGCCCGGCGGCGGATTCTTGCCGAGTGGCGTGTCCTTGGGCAGAGGCGTGTCCTTGTTGTTGTTCGGATGCACGCGCACCGCGGACGCCGGGCGGAACAGGTGCATCGCTTCCCCCGCGATCTGCGGCGTCACTTCGCGCAGGGGGGCGATGTCGTCGAGGATCCAGATCGAGCGGCCCTGGGTGGCGGCGATCAGGTCGTCGCCGCGCACCGCCAGGTCGCGCACCCACGCATTCGGCAGGTTGGCCTGCAGGCTGCGCCAGTGGCCGCCGTCGTCGAGCGAGACGAAGGTCGCATAGTCGGTGCCGGCGTAGAGCAGGCCGCGCTTTTCCGGATCGGCGCGCACGACCGCGGCGATGTGATCGGGGGGCAGGTCGGAGGTGATGTCACGCCAGGTCTTGCCGTAGTCGCGCGTCGCATAGACGTGCGGGCGATAGTCGTCGATGCGCTGGGCGTCGGCGGTGACGTAGGCCACGCCGTCCTCCTGCGCCGACAGGTCGATGGAGTTGATCCGCGTCCAGTCCTTGATGTCGGGCGGGGTGATGTCGGTCCAGTTTGCGCCGCCGTTCAGCGTCAGCTGAACCTTGCCGTTGTCGGTTCCGACCCACAGCTCGCTGGCGTGACGCGACGAAGGCATGATCTGGGTGATGACGCCGTAACCGCAGGCGGTGGCGTCGGCGACCGCGACGTCGCCGCCGCAGCGCTGGCCCGCGCTGGTCTTGCCGGTCAGGTCGGGCGAGATGGTCTTCCAGTGGTCGCCGCGGTCGGTGGTGGCGAATACGACTTCACCGCCGAGGTAGAGGGTATTCGGGCCCGCGCGCGAGGGGACCAGCGGCGTGATCCAGTTGAAGCGGTGGTTCACGTCGGTGGGACGCGCGCCATAGGTCGAGAACGGCCACGCCGAAACCGACGCGACCTGGCCGGTGCGCGTGTCGTAACGCGAAACATTGCCGCCGAGGCCCGAGCCGTAGACGATCAGCGGATCGGTCTGGTCCGGCACGTCGTAGTCACGCTCTTCGCCGCCGACCGGATGCCAGTCGCGGAAGCTGATCGCGCCGTAGTCGCTGCGGCTGGCGATGCCGACGGTGCCGCTATCCTGCTGGCCCGAGTAGATCCAGTAGGGGAAGCGGTTGTCGGTCTCGATGTGATAGAGCTGCGCGGTGGGCTGGTTGTACCAGTCGGACCAGGTCTTGCCGCCATTCACGCTAACCACCGTGCCCTGGTCGGACGAGGTGGCGATGTGGTCGGGATGCTCGGGGTTGATCCAGACGAAGTGATAGTCGTCGCCGCCAGGCGCGCCCTTGACGATCTCGCAGTGGGCGCCGCCCTGGTCGCAGCGGCGGATCGATTGGCCGACGGTGTAGACCACGTCGGGGTTGTCGGGCGCGACCGCGATGCGGCTGGAATACATGCCGACGACGGCGTCTTCGCTGTTCACCCGCGTCCAGCTGGCGCCGCCGTCGTCCGAACGATAGATGCCCGGCGCATCGGTGGAATCGACGGTGGCGTAGACGCGCGTGCCCTTGGCGGTGTGCGTCGCGGCGACGCCAATGCGGCCGAGCGAGCCGGTGGGCCATCCGCCGCCCGACAACTTCGTCCAGGTGCGGCCGCGGTCGGTGGACTTGTAGATGGCGCTGCCGGGACCGGCGGTGCGGGTGAAATAACTCTGCCAGGGATACTGCCGCACCTGCCAGGCGCCGGCGAAGATCACGTTCGCGTCGGTCGGATCCTGCGCGAGGTCGGAGACGCCGGTCACGTCGTCAATGGCCAGCACGTGGGTCCAGGTCTTGCCGCCGTCTTCGCTGCGGAACACGCCGCGGTCGGGGCTGGCGCCGAAGTAACGGCCGGTGGCGGCGACCATCACCACGTTGGCGTCGGACGGGTCGACCCAGATCTTGCCGATGTACTTGGTGTCCTTCAGGCCGATGAACGACCAGCTCTTGCCGCCGTCGCTGGAGCGATAGACTCCGGCGCCCGCCTGCACGTCGTAGCGCACCTCCGGCTGGCCGGTGCCGATGTAGATGACGTCGGCGTTGGAGGGCGCCACCGCGATGGCGCCGATCGCCTGCGGTCCGTGGTCGAACATCGGTCGCCAGGTCTCGCCCGCGTCATCCGTGCGCCACACCCCGCCGCCGGCCGCGCCGAAGACAAAGCTGTCCGGCTTGCCCGGCATGCCCACGACCATCGAGCCCCAGCCGCCGCGGAACGGCCCGACCAGCCGCCACTGCATGTCGCCCCACAGCGCCTCGACCGGCGCGGCCGGGGGGCTCTGCGCCTCGGGCTTGGCGCGCGGCGCGGCCTGCGCTGCAAGCGCGAAGAAGGAAACGGACGCGGCAAGGGCGAGCGCAAGGCTCAGGCGCTGGCTCGGACGCAGACTTTTCAAGGCATTCCTCCCGGCGGACTCGAGGTCCGTATACGATCCGCATCATGGACCCGCGCGCCGGTCGGGCCAAGTCTACATATGGGCGGTTTCGCTTGCGCTAGGGGGCTTTTGGGCCGGTGGCCAGGGCCTTGGGTACGACCGTGCCGGTGATCCAGGCCTCGAGCGCCTTGGTGTCGGCGATGTCGCCGTCATAGGTCAGGGCCGGGACGAATGGCCCCATCTGGTAGGGGATCTCCAGGTGCACCGACATCAGCACGCTGAAATAGGAATACCCCGACGGCAGGTGCTGTTCGCGCAGGTCCACGAACCGGGTGGCGGCGTCGGTGGTCTGGCCGACCTGATAGGCGCCGAGCGCCAGAAACTCCTGCACCACCGACAGACAGGCGCTGAAACACAGGTTGTCGGTCAGGACGATCAGGCGCCCCTTCAGCGGCGACGCGACCTGCCGCGTCGCCGGCGGGGGCGGCGGCGCTACCTTGCAATTGACGTCGCCGGTCAGGGGTTTGCCCTTCGCCTTGGCCTCTTCCATCGTCTTGATCTCGGCGTCGAGCAGCTTGGCGATGTCGGGATAGCCCTTGGCCAGGAAATCCGCGCGCGCGACCTTCATGAAGGCGAGATTGTCATCGGACACGCGCAGCAAGCCGTCGACCTGGCCGCAGTCG
The DNA here is from genome assembly GCA_036501825.1 of Caulobacteraceae bacterium. Taxonomy (GTDB): domain Bacteria; phylum Pseudomonadota; class Alphaproteobacteria; order Caulobacterales; family Caulobacteraceae; genus JAFECT01. Next base: position 204,116 of record DASXZP010000026.1, read on the forward strand.
TCGCTGGATTCGCCGCCCATGACCTTATCGAACACCGGTTTGCTGACCAGCGAGATGGCGATGTCGTCGCCGACGACCTGGCCGCCGCCGCCGTTGCCGCGCAGATCGAGGACGACGAATTTCGCCTGCCGCATCGCCTCCTTCTGCGCCTCGACCGCCTTCAACACGGCGGGCGGCCCGTCGCCCATCAGCCGCTGCATCGCGATCCAATAGCCGTCGCCGACCTTGCGCACGCCAAAGCCCGAGGCGCCGGCGCCGATGGCGTCGTGCAGGCGCGGCAACAGCAATTCGCGCTTGATCAGCTCCCAGTCGAGGTGAACCGTCTGCGACTTGCCGGCCTGAACCAGCACGCACGCCGTGGGCCGCTTCACGAACGGATTGCCGTCGTCGACCAGCAACCAGGGCGCGTTCTGGAACTGCTGCGCGCCGACGCTCCAGTCGGCTTTGAACGCGCCGAGATTGGCGCGCGCCAGGTCCTCGACCGGAACGCCGTCGCAGCTGATCACCTGCGCGCCCTTCAGCGGCGCGCGCAGATCGTCGGTGTCGGCGACGACCCAGGCGGAGCCGTGCTTGCTGACGATGAACCCTGGCCACAGCGGCCGGTTGGTGACGAACGCCGGGCGGCTCCAGATGTGCTTGTCGCCCATGCCGTTGGCGAAGCCGGCGAGCACGGCGACATAACCGTCGTAGGAGGTCACCTGCTGCGCCCGCGACAGGGCAAGCGTTCGGCTGGTCTCCAGCCGGTGCATGAAGGCGTGGTCGTGCAACTCCGGCGCGCCGCCGGGATCGTTGTCGCGCAGCAGGCGGTAGGCGGCCTCGACGTCGGTGCGTGTGGTCTCGGCCCAACGCGGATCGGGCGGCGCCTGAAACCCCGGCGGGTCCCAGGTCGGCATGGGCTGCGCCGCCGCCGGACCAGTCAGGCCGATACACGCCAGAAGGAAAGCCGCGAGGGCCCAGGTCACCGAACGCCGCCGCATGTGCACTCCCGAGATCAGAACGGCCACACCATGCACCGGAATGCAGGTCCGGCAATGCGGACAGCCGCTTGGCTGCTGCAAGCGGCGCGGCGCCGGGCGCGAACGACGGCCCCGGAGTCGCCTCCGGGGCCGCGGCTTTGCGAGATGACGAAGGCTTACTTCGCGGCGTCGTGCGCGGCGCGTTCGATCAGGTCGGCGACGACCTTGGGGTTGGACACATAGATCGCGTGGCTGCCGGCGGTTTCAGCGACCGTAGCGCCGGCGCGCGCGGCCATCTGACGTTGGGCGGGGGCGGGGATCATGTGGTCGTCGGCGGTGACGAGATACCAGCTCGGCTTGGCCTTCCACGCCGGCGCGGTGATCTTGCCGTCGAGCGCGGCGACGCCCCAGGGCACTTGCGAGTCCGCCATGAAGGCCGATTGCGCAGGCGTGACGTCGGCGGCGAAAGCTTCGGCGAACTTGGCGCGGTCGAGGAACAGATAACCGTCCACCGGCGCCAGGATCGGCGGCACGGGCGCGCCGGCCGGCGGGTTGGCGATCAGCGACGAGACGGACTCGCCGTGGTCGGGCGCGAAGGCGGCGATGTAGACGAGGCCCTTCACCTTGTCGTTGGTCCCGGACTCGGTGATCACCACGCCGCCGTAGGAGTGGCCGACGAGGATGGCGGGGCCGTCCTGAGCGTCGAGCGCGCGCCTGGTCGCCGCGACGTCGTCGGCGAGCGAGGTGGTGGGGTTCTGGACGATGGTGACCTTGTAACCGTCCTTGGTCAGGATTTTGTAGACGCCCTCCCAGCCCGAGCCGTCCACGAAACCACCGTGGACCAGGACCACGTTCTTGATGGCGCCGGCGGGGGCCGCTTCGGCTGATCCGGACGCGCCCGCCAGGCTCATGGCGGCGACGGCGATCGAGGCGAGAGATGCATTGAGCTTCGACATGACAGATCCTCTCTTGTTTGGCTGCGATAATGATTATCGCGATAACTGATGGGTATGCCGGCCAAAGATGCTTGTCAAACGCTTTTTCATCGCGATATATATTATCGTCGTTTTCGCCCTAGGAGCCCTGGTTTTGGAAGACTTTCCCTTCCCCCTCCCGCTGGATCGCCAGCTCGGCTTCGGGCTCTACGGGGCGTTCATGGCGGTCAGCCGGACCTACAAGCCCTGGCTGGACCGCCTGGGCCTGACCTATCCGCAGTACCTGGTCCTGTGCGTGCTTTGGGAGGACGAGGCGCAGACGATCGGCTCGATCGCCCAGCGCCTGGACCTCGAGCCGAGCACCATCACCCCCCTGGTCAAACGGCTGGAGGCGGCTGGCCACTTGGAGCGCCGTCGCAATCCCGACGACGAGCGGCAGGTGAAGGTGATCATCACCGATCAAGGCCGCGCGCTGCGCGCCCAGACGCGCACCCTGGCCGAGGCGCTCTACGGCAAGGCGGGCATGAGCGTGGCGGAGCTCCAGGACCTCAACACGCGCGTCAAGGCGCTGCGCGACGCGTTTCGCGCGCCGTGAGCTAGCGCGTCAAGCGTTCGGCGACGGCGTGGGCGGCGGCGGCGAGCGCGGCGGCGTCCAGACGGTCGAGGGTGATCACTTCCATCGGCTTGCGTGCGCCGCTGCGGCTCGAGCGCGCGTAGGATGGATCATAGTGGCGGGACAGCAGTTCTTCCGCCAGTTCTTCGAACACGCCGTCACGGGCCAGCGCGCGCCAGGCGTCGACGCGTTTGCGGCCGAGGCGGACGGGCAGGCGCGAGAGCATCGCGTCCAACCCTTCGCGGTCGGCGGCGGTGTCGGCATAGGCGCGCAGCAGATAGGCGACGCGTTCGGGCGCCGGTGCGGCGATGCGGATGCGCGGCGCTGCGCTCATCGCGCTCCACAGCGCGGGCGGAAGCATAAGCTCACCCACCTTGCTTGACTCCGCCTCAACAAGCACCGGGCGCGCCGGATCGAAGCCGTCGATGGCGGCGAGGAGGCGGCTCTCGAACAGTTTCTGGTTGGGCTGCGGTTGGCCCGGCAGGGCGCCCAGCAGGGAGCCGCGATGCGCCGCGAGGCCTTCCAGGTCTATGGTCTGTACGCCGAGCGCGGCGACGCGATTCAGGATCTCGGTCTTGGCCGAACCGGTCGGCCCGTCGAGCAACACCAGTTGTAGCCCGAGCGGCGCATCGTACAGGGTCCGGCTGACCCTCGCGCGGTAGGTCTTGTAGCCGCCCTTCAGCACCGCGACGCGCCAGCCGACCTCGGCCAGCACCACCGCCATGGCGTTCGAGCGCATGCCGCCGCGCCAGCAGTAGAGCAGCGGCTGGAACCCGCCCTCCATCTTCGCCAGCGGGCCGGCCAGGTGGGCGCCGACATTGCGCGCGACGTAGGAGGCGCCGAGCTTGCGCGCCTCGAACTTGGAGAGCTGGACGTAGAGGGTCCCGACCTCGGCCCGCTCGGCATCGCTGAGCACCGGCAGATTCACCGCGCCGGGGACGTGGTCCTCGGCGAATTCCGCGGGACTGCGCACGTCGATGATCATATCGAAGCGGGCGAGCGCTTGCGGGTCAGCGGCGGCGAGAGACTCGATGGCGGCCATGGTCGTCCGCGACTATACCGGATGCCCACGGATCGGGAGACCCTCATGGCTGACGCCGTACGCCTGACCTCGCTCGCCCACGGCGGCGGCTGCGGCTGCAAGCTGGCGCCGGCGGTGCTGCAGGAGATCCTCAGCAAGACCCCGGTGGCGGGGGTGTTCCCGGACCTGCTGGTGGGGACCGAGACCGGCGATGACGCGGCGGTGTGGCGGCTGAACGAGCGCCAGGCGGTGGTGGCGACCACGGACTTCTTCATGCCGGTGGTGGACGACCCCTTCGACTTCGGCCGCATCGCCGCGACCAACGCCCTGTCGGACGTGTACGCCATGGGCGCCAAACCGATCTTCGCGCTGGCCCTGGTCGGCATGCCGGTGGACAAGCTGTCGCCGGATACCATCGGCAAGATTTTGTCCGGCGGCGCGGCGGTCTGCGCCGAGGCGGGCGTGCCGATCGCGGGCGGCCACTCGATCGATTCCGTCGAGCCGATCTACGGGCTGGTGGCGCTGGGCGTGGTCGATCCGGCGAAGGTGATGAAGAACGCGACCGCGCGTGCGGGCGACGTGCTGATCCTGACCAAGGGCCTGGGCGTCGGCGTGCTGAGCGCCGCGTTCAAACAGGAGAAGCTGGACGCGGAGGGTTACACCGCCCTGATCGCTTCGACGACAAAGCTCAACACCGTCGGCGCCGAACTCCCGGACGTGGAGGGCGTGCACGCCGTGACCGATGTCACCGGTTTTGGCCTGCTGGGGCACACGCTGGAAATCTGCCGCGGTTCGGGCCTTACCGCTGAAATCGACGCCGATGCGCCTGTGCTGCTGCACGGCGTCGAAGCCCTGGCCCGCGCTGGTGTGCGCACCGGCGCCTCCGGCCGCAACTGGAAAAGCTACGGCGCCGCGGTCCACGCCGACGGTCTGGAGGATTGGCGCCGCGATCTGTTGTGCGACCCGCAGACGAGCGGGGGATTGCTCATCGCGGTCGATCCGGCGCAGGCGGATGCGGTGTTGGCGTTGGTTAAGTCCCGTGGCTTCGAAAGCGCGCGCATCGTCGGACGAATGCTGGACGGGCCCCCGGAAATCCGCGTGGTCTAAACTTCGTTACCCTCACCCGAAGGGGGAGGGTCGCGCGAAGCGCGGGGTGGGGGATCAAGCGCAACGCAAGCGGGGCTTCTGCGGAAGGCGTCACGCCACATACCCCACCCCGCCTTGCTTCGCGACGGCGACCCTCCCCTTGCAGGGGAGGGTGAACTGAGGTGTGAATCGCGAACTTTAAGCAGCGTCCCGACGCCTCCACTTTGTGCGCGCGTCATGGTAGGTTCGGAACCTGCTCTTTGACATCGTTTGGGACGAATAACGTTTGCGGTCCGCGCGCCTAGCGGATCGCGAGTAGTGTTTTTGCGATCGCCGCGTCCAACTTCTGTAAATCAAAGTGCTGCGGGTCGTCGTGCTTCGCTGGGATGCCTGCGTCCACCGCAGAGTGGAAACCGGGTGTCATCCACACGTGCGCACGGGTGGAGGCGATGATGTAGAGCAGGGCTAGGGTATCGTATTGGGCGTCGGTGAAGCCCGGGTCGGGCGCGATGGTGTCGTTGCGGGGGAGGCCTGGTTCCTGGCGGCGGGGTTGCACCATCTCGATGTGCAGGAACAGGCCCTTGGCGCGGACGTCTTTGAAATGTTCGCGTTTGGTGGCGCGCCAGGGAATGGAGAAGTCGTGGCCGAGTGCGACTTCGCCCTTGCGGTTGACGAAGACGTGGGCGACCGGGTCCTTGCCGGGTTGGAAGTAGATGTGGAAGTCGTTGACGGTGGGATCGTCGTTCAGATCGTTCGGGAACGGCTTGTCTTCGAGCCACGGTTCTGACGTGTCGTGGATGACGAAATAGCGGGCCTGGGTTGCGTCGGGGCGGTTGTCCCAGGCGCGGGCGATGGGGCGGTCGAGGAAGAAGGCCACCACGCTCCAGGTGGAGCGTTGCAGGGCGCTGTCGCCGTGGGCGTTGACGTAGCGGTGCAGGGCGTCGAGGGACGGCAAGTCGGTGGTTGTGCCGACCAGGCGGTCGAGCGTCGGCGGCAGCGGTTGCTCGCGGCTGAGCACGCCGCCCTTGTTCACGTGGCGCAGGAGGCAGCGGGCCTGGGCGCGGGCGTCGCCGACCTCGAAGGTCAGGGTGTCGGGGTTGAAGCGGCAGGTGCGTTCGTGGGCGACGTCGAGCTTGGCCGTCATGCAGGAGCCGGTCAGCAGCGCGGCGAGCAAGACGGCGGCGGCGCGTCTCATGTCTGCGCGAGCGCGGCTTCGACCGCTTCGGCGACGGCGAGCAGACGGGCGTCGCCCATAGTCTCGCCGGTCAGCATGAAGCCGCTGGGCGCGGTTCCGGCCTCGTGCATCGGCAGGGTGAGCGCGCAACGGTCCACCAGGTTGATGATCCGTGCGTTGCGCAGCAGCAGAGAGTTGGCGCGGCCGAAGGCTTTCGCGTCCTGTACGTCGGCGATGCGGGGCGCGGTGGTGGCGCAGGTGGGTGACACCAGGGCGTCGAAACCTTCCGACAGGCGGTCGATCTGTTTGGCGAGGGCGTCGAAGCGCCAGCGCATATGCAGATAGTCGCTGGAGCTCAGCCTTCCGCCGGCCTCCAGTCGGAAGAGAACGTTGGGGTCGTAGAGCTCGCGCCGCTCGATCCAGCCCCTTTGCGCGTGCACGGCGTAGGCCTGAGCGTTGACCAGGGCGCCCTTGGCCTCGATCGCGGGGATGTCGTTCAGCGCGGGCAAGCGCAGACGCTCGATCGCAACGCCGGCGGCGGAGAGACGCGACAGCGCGCGCTCGAAGTCGTGTGCGACCTGGGGCTCCAGCTCGTCGAGGAAGAAATCTTCGATGACGCCGAAGCGCAGGCCCGCGATCTCGAGCGCTTCGTGCCGTTCGATCGGGTCGTCGGCCATCACCTCGTCGAGCAGGCGGCAGTCTTCGACCGTGGTCGCGAGCGGGCCGATACTGTCGAGGTCGGGCGCCAAGGGCACTGCGCCTTCGGTCGTGATACGCCGCTTGGTCGGTTTGAAGCCGACAACGCCGCACACAGCCGCGGGAATGCGCACCGAGCCGCCGGTGTCGGTGCCGATGGAGGCTGCGGTTTGGCCGAGACCCACGGTGACGCCGGCGCCGGCGCTGGAGCCGCCGGGCGCACGGTCGGGATCGCGCGGATTGACGGCTTGCGGGGCATGCGGATTGAGGCCGACGCCGGAGAAGGCGAAGGGGCTCATCTGGGTGCGTCCCACGATGATCAGCCCCGCCGCCTTCAGCCGCGAGACCACGGGCGCGTCCCGCTTGGCGATGGGATCGTGGCGCAGGTGCACGGTCCCCGCCGGCGTGGGGCGGCCCTCGATGTCGAACAGGTCCTTCACCGAGATCGGCAAGCCGGCCAAGGCGCCGGTACGGTCGCCGGACGCGCGTTCGCGGTCGGCCGCGTCCGCCGCCGCGCGCGCCTCGTCGGCGAAGACGTCGGTGAACGGACGCGGATCGCGCGCGATGGCATCGAGGGACGCCTCGACCAGGGCGCGGCTGGTGGTCTCGCCGCGGGCGAGCGCATCGGCTTGGGCGGAGAGGGTGGTGGGGGGATTGGTCACGCCGTTTGGTCTCTCGTCACGAAAATCCTCCCCCGGCCGAAGGCCGCAGGGGAGGGGGACCGCCGAAGGCGGTGGAGGGGCCAATGCCGACGTCGGCCGATGCAACCTCAACCGCGGTGTGCACCGCTGGACCGCTAATCCCTGAGCGTCGCGCCGGCCCCTCCGTCGGCTTTGGGCCGACACCTCCCCTGCGCGCTTCGCGCGGGGGAGGATTTTCAGACGGCGGCATACGCTTGCTCAGTCGACGATGACGCCGGTGCCGTAGGCGATCACTTCGGTGATGCCGTCCATGATTTCGTTGGCGTCGTAGCGCATGCCGACCACGGCGTTGGCGCCGGCCTTGGTGGCGTGCTCGACCAAGTGATCATAGGCTTCCTGGCGGGCGGCCTCGGCGAGCTCGACGTAGATGGTCAGCTTGCCGCCGAAGATGGACTGGACGCCGCCGGCGAAGTTGCCGAGCACGCTGCGCGAGCGGACGGTGATCCCGCGCACGAGGCCGATGTGCTTGGTGATGTTGTGGCCGGGAATGTCGTTGGTGGTGGAAACCAGCACGGGGAGCTCTCCGAGTTGAGGCGGCCAAAGAAGGAAAAGACTGCCTCCAGGATAGAGGCCGGACAGCTCAGGTGGAAGGGCGGGGCGGTCCGGCCCACAGGGTTAAATCTCGCCACCCCCGCGACGAGCCTTGCCAGCCCAAATCGTTAATGGTTCCCTAAAAAACCCAGGTTTCGAAGGGCGCAGGGTGTCAGGGGATAGTGGCCAGAATTCCCGGGGTTCCGGCTCCGGCGGCGCGGGTTTCGCGGGCTTTGTCGTCGGCGTGATCGTCGGCGGCTTCCTCGGCGCGTGGTTCGCCTCGGGCGGCATGCCCCTGGGCCAGCAGATCGCCGCCGCCGGCCGGCCGGCCCAGGCCACGCTCGCCCCGGCGGCCGCGGCCGGGGTGCCCGGCAAGATCCTGCGTCCGGCCGCTCAGCCGGCCGAGGCCGATGCGCCCGCCGCCGACGCCCGGCCCCAGACCGCCCAGGCCGCGAGCCTGGTCCCGGTGAAGTTCGACATGCCCGCGCTCGACCATCGCGTCACTATCGGGGTGTTCGGCGACTCCATGGGCGACGGCCTGTGGGCCGGCCTCTATCGCGAAATGCGCGACGGCAAGAACTATGACGTGGTGCGCTTCAGCCAGCCGTCGACCGGCATCTCGCGCTACGATTACGTCGACGTGCAGCAGAAGACGCAGGATCAACTGGCGGGACGCCACGTCGACATCGCGGTGGTGCTGTTCGGCACCAACGACGAGCAGGGGATCATCGACGGACGCACCGTCTATGCCTTCAACACGCCGGGCTGGCGCCAGATCTATGAGCGGCGCGTCGACAACCTCATCGCGTTGCTGAGGCGCCAAGGCGCCGTGGTCTACTGGGTCGGCCTGCCGAAGATGGGGCGCGACGGGTTCGATCAGCGTGCGGGCATTCTCAACGCCATCTTCGCCGAGCGCGCGGCGGCCAACCACATCGCCTTCATTTCGACGGTGCCCTACACGGTCGACGCCAAGGGCGCCTATGACGCCTATCTGCCGGGCGAGAGCGGCCACCGCCAGCTGATGCGCGCGCGCGACGGCATCCACATGACCATGGCCGGCTATATGCGCATGGCCTCGCCGGTGACTCAGCGGATCAAGTCCGACGTCGCCCTGCAGGTCGCGCGCCGCGACAGCCTGGGCGCCGGCGCGCCCGTGGCCGAGGCGGGATCGGCGCAATGAACCGGCGCCGGGCGGCCTCGACGGCGGCCCTGGGTGTGGCCGCGGCCTTGAGTCTGAGCGGCGAAGCCATCGCACAGACACCGCCCGCCGCGACAGCCGCGCCTGTGCTGGACGGTTTGTCGGGCGGCGAACACCTGGCGTCGTTCTTCCAGGCGCTGGAGCAGGTGAAGACCGGCGCGCGCACGCGGCCGGTGCACATCATTCAATTGGGCGACAGTCACACCGCCGCCGACCACATCACCGGCGCCCTGCGCGCACGCCTGCAGGCCAACTTCGGCGAGGGCGGACGCGGCGCCTTGCCGCCGGGTCGGCCGTTCGCAGGGTATGCGCCGCGGCAGGTCGACGTGGCCCAGTCGGACGGCTGGCGGCTGGAGGCGAGCTTCCTGCCGGGTAACTGGACCGCGGCTCAGCGCGCAGCGAAGCCGGGACAACCGGCGCCGGTCGAATCGGGGCCAGGACCCTACGGCCTGTCGGGATGGCGTCTGGTGTCGAGCCGGCCTGGCGCCAGTGTGACCCTCACCGCCGATCCGGAGGCCGCCTTCGACCACGCGACGGTGTGCGCCTTGAGCGGGCCCGGCGCAGGCGCGATCCTGGTCAACGCCGGCGACACGCATGAGCGCATCGATCTCAACGCGCCGGCCAGCGCGACCGTCTGCCGCGCGTTCGCGTTCAAAACGCGCCAGGCGAAGCTCGATCTGGTCGCCGACGGCGCGCCGGTGGCGCTGCTGTCGTTTGCGACCTTCCGCGGCGGGGGCGGCGTCGCGCTGTCGAACTTCGGCGTGATCGGCACGACCCTGGCCGACTTCGCCGCGCGCGACGACGGCGTGATGCAGGTGGAACTGGCGGCCTATCAGCCCGACCTGATCGTGCTGGCCTTCGGCACCAACGACGGGTTCGAGAAGGACATCGACGGTTCGCTCTACCAGTCGGAAGTGCGCCGCCAGATCGCGCGACTGAAGCGTCTCGCGCCCGGCGTGCCGGTGCTGGTGCTGGGCGCCCCGGACGCCAACCGGGTGCGGCCCGATATTCCCGAGGACGGCAAGGCGGACCTGGGCTTCGCCTGCGCGCCGCTCAGCCCCTCGGAGATCGCCGACTACAACGCGCTGGTCGCCGAGCACAATCCCGAGCTGGCGCGCTGGTATCCACCGGTGAACCTGGGCGTGGTGCGCGAGGCGCAGCGTCAGGCGGCGGCGGCCGAGGGCGTGGCCTTCTGGGACTGGTCCGCACGCATGGGCGGCCCGTGCAGCGCCCATCATCTGAGTCAGGCCGATCCGCGCCTGGTGCGCGGCGACCACATTCACTTCACCACCGCCGGCGGCGACCTGGTCGCAGACCTGCTGTCGCAGGACCTGATGCGCGCCTATGAAACATCGGTCGGGAGGAAATAGCGCATGCTGTTCCCGACCATGATTTTCCTGTTCTTTTTCCTCATCGTCTATGTGGCGGCGTGGAGCCTCGAGCGGCAGAACGCCAACCGCAAGTTCTTCCTCGTTCTGGCCAGCTGGGTCTTTTACGGCTGGTGGGACTGGCGCTTTGTCGGCCTGTTGATCGGCAGCGCGCTGTTCAACTGGTGGATCGCCAGGACGATCGCGCGGACCGAGCGGCGCTCGACACGCAAGTGGTTGATCGCGCTGGACGTGGTGCTGAACCTCGGCGTGCTGGCCTTCTTCAAATACTACGACTTCTTCACCGCCCAGCTGATCGAGGGCCTGCGCTTCTTCCATTGGGAGCGCGATGTGCCGCTGTTGCAGATGATCCTGCCGGTGGGGATCAGCTTCTTCACCTTCCAGGCCATCAGCTATGTGGTCGACGTGCACCGCGGCAAGGTTCCGCCGGCGAAGTCGCTGCTCGACGTCATGCTGATGATGTCGTTCTTCCCCCACCTGGTTGCCGGACCGATCGTGCGCGCCAGCGACCTGCTGCCCCAGTTCGCCCAGACGCCGAAGCTGAACCGCGGCATGGCCACCCACGCGCTGCTGCTGATCGCCTGGGGCCTGTTCAAGAAGACGGTGATCGCGTCGGAGTTGGCGACCGGGCTGGTCGACAAGGTGTTCTTCGATCCCGCCTCGCACGGGGCGGTGGACCTCTTGGCCGGCGTCTATGGCTATGCGGTGCAGATCTACTGCGACTTCTCCGCCTATACCGACATCGCGATCGGCCTGGCGGCGCTGTTGGGTTATCGCTTCCCGCGCAACTTCGACCAGCCGTACCGCTCGACCTCGCTGCAGGAGTTCTGGCGCCGCTGGCACATCAGCCTGTCGACCTGGCTGCGCGACTATTTGTACATTCCGCTGGGCGGCGGGCGAGGGGGCCTGTTCTCCACCTGCCGTAACATCATGATCACCATGCTGTTGGGCGGCCTGTGGCACGGCGCGTCCTGGACCTTCGTGGCCTGGGGCGGCCTGCATGGCGGGGTGCTGTCGATCGAGCGCCTCTGGCGCCAGTTCAAGCCCGCGCACTGGCCGAAGTGGCCCGCCATCGTTGGCCTGATCATCACCTTCCACGTGGTGTGCCTGAGCTGGATCCTGTTCCGCTCGGAAAGCTTCGATATGGCGCTGGCCTATCTGAAGGGCTTCGGCAACTGGTCGACGCCGGCGATGGAGGTGACGCCGTTCCTGTGGCTGCTCATCGGGCTCGGCCTCGGCATGCACTTCCTGCCGCCGCGCGCGGTCGAGCGAGTGACCCAGATGTTCCGCAACCTGCCCTCGCCGGTGTTCGCGTGCGGGCTCGCGGTCGTGCTGCTCCTGGTGGACGCCATGCGTCCCGAAGGCATCGCGCCCTTCATCTACTATCAGTTCTGAGGGGGCGCAGATGACTGACGACAAACGCCCCATCGCCCCTGACGACAAGATCGCAATCGAGGACTCGCCCGGCGCCGTGGTTACGCCGAAGGTCGAAGAGCCGTTGCCGTTCCCGGAGCAGACGTTCGAACCGGCCGCCCCGCCGCCCGCGCCGCCGCCGATCCCGTCCGGTCTGGAGTCCGCCAACCCGCCGCCGTCGACCTGGCAACCCGCGCCGCTCGAGCCGCGACCGCCGTGGCGCCCGCCGGAACCGAGTCCAACGCCGGTTTCCGCGCAGACCTTCGACGCCTCGCCCCCGCCGCCGGTGGAAACCTTCGACGCGCGCGATCTGCACCCGCCCGCGCCGCCTTCGCCCCCGGCGTTGGAGCGCGTCGATCCCGATCACTTCGCCATCGCCGAGACCGATGACGGCGCCGACACGGTGCTCGACCGCAGCTTCGCCTGGTTCGGCCGCATCGTCGGCGACCAGACCGAGCTCGCCGAAAGCGCCGCCGCCCGCGCCGAACGCGCCCTGGGCTGGACCTCGCGGGTGATCCTGTTTTCGGTGCTGCTGATGCTGGTGTTCAACGCCAAGTCGCTACAGTCCTGGGCTTCCACCCTGCCGCCGCAGTGGGGCACCGAAACCCTGCGCCTCGTCGCCGGCGAATGGGCCGACCGCCTGCAGGACGCCGGCTTCGACGAGCCGCGGCGGCGTGCGCATACGGCGTACGAGAAGTCGAAGGCCATGGGGCAGGGAACTCGCGGCGCTCCTCAATAGGGCTCCGTCATGCCCGGTTGCTCCCTGAACCGTCCGGGGTCAAAATGCACGCAGATGACTGACGCCCTCCCGACCGAGCCATTGGAGCCGCCCGTGCGGGCGAGCCGCAAGCCCTACTATGTCGAGTTGCAGAAGGGACGGCCTTATCGCTGGTGCGCCTGCGGCCGCTCGAAGAAACAGCCGTTCTGCGACAATTCCCACGTGGGCACGGGGTACGAGCCGGTGCTTTACGTCGGCCAATACGATGGTGAGGAAGTGCTGTTCTGCGGCTGCAAGCACACCCGGGATGCGCCGTTCTGCGACGGGACGCACGCGAATCTGGAGGGCGGCTACGAGCTGGACGACCCGGCGAGCGCGGCAAACGCGATTATCCGCGAGGTCGCGACGGGCACGGATGCGCGCGCGATTCTGGACAACGGCTGCTATGTGTTCTCGCCGGAACGGGCGGCGCGTAAGACGCGCGGCGGACTGAGCTACTGCCCGATCATTTCGCAGGCGCAAGGTTCGGTACACCAGTCGCAGTTCTATCTGGAAGTGGAGAGCGAGCCGTCGCCGATCATCATGATGGGCGATTCCGACGTGATCCTGTTCGTGCTCAACGGTGAAGGGTGCGTCGATATCGCCGGGGAGCGCTTCGACATCTATCCGACCGACGGCGTCTACGTGCGAGCGGGTGAAGGGTTTCAGCTTTGCTCTGGTTACGGCCTTCCGCTGACGGTGTTGGCCGCCGGGCTCCCCGCAGTTGCGGCTCTCAGCTTTCCCGACGCTTGGCCAAAGCCGTTCGATACGTCGGAACCCGAACGTGTGGTGCGGGTGGATGCCGAGCAACGCCGGGCCATGGGCGAGCGCTGGTTCCAGATGCTGGTCGATAAGGCCGTGGGGTCGGTGACCGCCGCGCAGTTCATCGGCCACATCCCGCTGTCGAAGGCGGAGCCGCATCGGCACCTGTACGAGGAGTCGATCATCTGCCTGGCGGGTCAGGGGATGATGTGGACCGAGACCAAGAAAGCGCGCGTGAAAGCGGGGGACATCATCTTCCTGCCGCGTAAACAACTGCACTCGCTCGAGTGCACGGCGGAGAGCGGCATGGAGGTGGTGGGCGTCATCCACCCGGGGGACAATCCGGGGATCAATTACTAGCCCGCCTGGGGGCGCCATATGAACGTTCAAGGTCAAATTGTCGGCGTGCAGACGCGTAAACCATCAGAGAAAGAACGCGGCGGGGGTGCAGGAAATGGCGAAGGTGACGCTGGAGACAGTTGAGGTGACCGAGGCTTCCCACGGTCAAAAAATGATCGAACTGAAGGTGAGGTTTTGGACAAACGATATAGCCGGGGAAGCCGGAAAGATTGTTCCGAAACACGCGTGGGCTGCCGGTATTGTGAGGATCGAGAGCAACGAAGCTCATGGCATCAAGGCGCGCGATCCGGCTCCATTCAATTCACTGCCAGAGCTGGCCGCTGTGGTCGAGCGTGTCCTGATTGACCATGGCATCAAGCTTCACCCGAGCACTCGGGAGCGGAAATACCGTCGAGCCGCCCCCTAGGTTTGTCAACGATATAATTCCCCATGACTGAGAGCGACAGCACAGTCGGACGAGCGCGACGGCTGCGAAAGCAGATGACGCTGCCGGAGGTGTTGTTCTGGCAAGCGGTGCGGAGGAATGGCGCGGCATTGAAGTTCCGGCGCCAGCACGTATTCGGGCCTTACATCCTCGACTTCTATTGCCTGGAGCTGAAGTTCGCCGTCGAGCTCGATGGAGCGTGGCATGAGTTCAAGGTCGAGCATGACGCGCGACGCGATGCCTATCTGGCGAGCCACGGCGTGCGCGTATTTCGCGTACCTGCGCGCTCGGTTCTGGAGAACCTCGACGGCCTGCTCGAAATCATCGTCGCCGAAGCGCGGAAATCCTCCCCCGGCCGAAGGCCGTAGGGGAGGGGGACCGCCGAAGGCGGTGGAGGGGCCGGCGCGACGGTTAGGGATTGGCGCTTGGCGTCGAGCGCGGCGTTTGATGTTGTATCGGCCGGCGTCGGCGCTGGCCCCTCCGTCGGCCTCCGGCCGCCACCTCCCCTACGCGCTTTGCGCGGGGGAGGATTTTCGTCAGCGGAGCAGTCCACGGTTTACTCCCGCCCGGAAGTCATCGTCGCTGAGGCGCGAAAATCCTCCCTCGGCCGAAGGCCGTAGGGGAGGGGGACCGCCGAAGGCGGTGGAGGGGCCGGCGCGACGGTGGGGATTAGCGGCTGGCGGCGTGCGCTGCGGTTGACGTTGTATCGGCCGGCGTCGGCGCTGGCCCCTCCACCACTTCGTGGTCCCCCTCCCCTACGCGCTTCGCGCGGGGGAGGATTTTCGTCAGCGGAGCAGTCCACGGTTTACTCCCGCCTGGAAGTCATCGTCGCCGAAGCGCGGAAATCCTCCCCCGGCCGAAGGCCGTAGGGGAGGGGGACCGCCGAAGGCGGTGGAGGGGCCGGCGCGACGGTTGGGGATTAGCGGCTGGCGGCGTGCGCTGCGGTTGACGTTGTATCGGCCGGCGTCGGCGCTGGCCCCTCCGTCGGCCTTCGGCCGCCACCTCCCCTGCGCGCTGCGCGCGGGGGAGGACCTTTGTTTTTGCTTAGCGCAGCAGTCCGCGGTTCGCTTCCAGCCCGGCGATCAGCGCGTCCACGTCGCTCATGTCGTTGTAGGCGTGGAACATGCAGCGGACGTTGTTGTCGCGGTTGGAGACGACGATGTCGCGTTGGGCCAGCGCCTCGACCAGGGCGTGGTCGTTGGTGGATTTGATGGTGATCTGGGGGCCGCGCTTTGACGCTTCCACGGGCATGGAGAACTTGCAGCCGATGGCGGCGAGGCGGTCGATGGCGTGGGTGGTCAGGTCGCGGACGTAGGCCTCGATCGGCGCGGTTCCGATACCGTTGATGATGCCGAGACCGGCTTCGGCGGCATAGCAGTTGGGGACCGGCGGGGTGCCCATTTCGAAGCGCCGCGCGGTGTCGGACGGGTCGTTCTTGAAGATGTCCATCTTGAAGATATCGCGCTGGGCGAACCAGCCGGTGACGGTGGGCAACAGCTCGCGGATGCGGTCCTGACGGGCGTAGAAGAAGCCGATGCCGGCGGTGCCCAAGAGATACTTCAGCATACCGCCGGTGGCGAAATCCACGTCCAGCGCCTTCAGGTCGATGTCGGTGACGCCGGCGGACTGGTAGATGTCGAGCAGGACCAGGGCGCCCTTGCGGCGCGCGATCTCGACGATGCCCTTCACGTCCTGCTTGGCGCCGTTGCGGTAGCAGACGTGAGCGATGGCGACGAGTTTGGTCCGTTCGTCGATGGCCTTTTCGAAGTGTTCCAGCGGAATGTAGCCGGTGTCGTCCTCGGGGACGTGCACGACGTCGGCGCCGCGTGGCTGTTGCGCGTGCCAGATCTGGCCCGAGGTGGGGAACTCGAAGTTGGACACCACGACCTTGTTGCGGCAATTCTTTTCGCCTCTGGCCTTGCCCGAAAAGTCGAGCGCGCTGGCGACGGCGTTAACGCCGGCGGAGGCGGACGCGGTGACCGCGATCTCGTCACCGGCGACGCGTAGCAGTTCCGCCATGCCCGCGCGCACGGCCTCGGCGCGCTCGACCCACCAGCCCCATTCCGACCCGCAGCGCAGGCGCGCATCGAGGTAGGCGGCAAAGGCGTCCTGGACCTCCTGGGCCAGCAGCCCGTAGGAGCCGGAGTTCATGTAGGCCTTGGTCGTCAGCGTCGGAAAACGCGCACGGAAGGCCGCGGGGTCGAAAGCGGGGGGAGCGTCGGCGGGCAGGGCGGTCATCGTAAATCCTGAAGCTCAGGCGTGCGGCGTCAGATGCGCCAGGAGCGCCTTGGCCGTGTCGGGGAATATCAGGGAAACCATCAAGACCGCCACCAGGAGCGGCGAGAGGATCATCACCGACAGTCGCCAGCCCCACTCGGCCACGCCTTTAAGGCCCAGCTCCTCGTCGACCGTGGCCCGCTTCACGCACCAGCCGACGAACAGCGCGATAAGCAAGCCGTTCAACGGCAGGAGCAGGTTCGCGATGGAGAAATCGAGCAGGTCGAAGAAGGTCTTCGATGCGAACTGCGGCACGGCCGCCAGCGGGTGGACGTTCTTCAGGGTCGAGAACGACAGCAGCGACGGCAAGCCCACGGCGAAGATCGCGGCCGCGGTGAGAAAGGACAGCGGCCCGCGGCCCAGGCGGCTCTTTTCCTTCAGCCAGGCGACCACCGGCTCGATCATGCCGACGGCGACGGTGAAGGCGGCGAGCACGATCATCACGAAGAACATCAGGCCCACCCAGCGCCCGGCGGGCATCTTGTCGAAAGCGGCGGGCAGGGCGACGAAGATCAAGGGCGGCCCCGCCGTGGGCTTGATCGCGTAGGTGAACAACGCCGGGAAGATGGCGAGGCCCGCAAGGGTCGCCACCAGCGCCACGGTGATGTTGATCGCGAACGACGCCTGTCCCAGCGAGATGCGGTTGGGCACATAGGCGCTGTAGGTGATGATCATGCCGACGCCGATGGAGGTCGAGAACAGCGCCTGGCCGAAGGCTTCCAGGATGGCTTCGGGGGTGAGGGCCGACCAGTTCGGGTTGAACAAGAAGTGCGCCGCGCGGCCCATGTCGAGGGTAGTCGCGCCGTAGATGACGAGACCGATCATGATCACGAACAGGCCGATCATCTTGATCCGCGCGACCCACTCGATGCCGCGCTGCACCCCGAGCGCCACCACCAGCGCAACGGCGGCGATGAAGCCGCCCTGCAGAAGCGCGCCGCGCCAGGGCGAGTTCATCAGGGTGTCGAACTTCGCCCCCGAGCTGGTCGCGTATCCGTCAAAGCCGTGCACCGCGGCGACGCCGATGTACTGCAGACCCCAGCCGGCGACGACGCTGTAGTAGCTGAGGCCCAGAAACGGGATCAGCAGCGACAGCCAGCCGATCGCCTTCCACGCACCCCAGGCGCGCTCGCCGCGGATCATGCTGGAGATGGACAGGAGCGCGGAGCCGCCGCCGCGCCGGCCGATCAGCATCTCGGCCATCATCAGCGGCACGCAAAGGATGAGCACGAAGACCAGAAACAGGATGACGAAGGCGCCGCCGCCGTTCTGGCCGGCCACGTAGGGGAACCGCCACAGACTGCCCAGGCCGATGGCCGAGGCCATGCAGGAATAGAGAAAGGCGAATCCGGACGTCCAGGTGTCGCGCGCCGGTGCAGCGCTGTCTGCTTGGCTCACGGTCGATCCCCCCGCGGTTTCCGTCAGTTGGAGCGCGATTTTGAGCGGTTGTCACCAGGGAGCGTATACGGCTTATATCGCCTGAACCGCGAACCCCGGGGATATGCCCATGACCGCCGCCGCCCAGCTTCTGAGTTCCTTGGCCAATTCGATCCAGGTGGGGTCGGTGAAGGTCGTCGACCTGACCCAGACCCTGACGTCGGAGACGCCGGTCATCGCCCTGCCGCCCGAGGTGGGGGCCAATTCGCCGCCGTTTTCGATGATCCCGGTCTCGAACTTCGACGAGAAGGGTCCGGGCTGGGCCTGGAACGAGATCCGCCTGGGCGAGCACACCGGCACCCATTTCGATGCGCCCAACCACTGGCACACCGGCCGCAGCCACCCGGACGGCGGACCCGCCACCATCCCGCCGCAGCAGCTGATCGCCGCCGCCAACGTGCTCGATTTCTCAAAGGAGTCAGCGGCGAACCCGGATTTCCTCATGGAGGTTGAGCACATTGAGGCGTGGGAGGCCAAGCACGGGAAGATCGAGCCGAAGACCTGGGTGCTGATGCGCACCGACTGGTCCAAGCGCACCGACCCGGCCCAGTTCCTGAACGGCGGCCACACGCCGGGGCCGGGCATCAAGGCGGCCGAGTTCCTGGCCAAGGAGCGCGACGTGATGGGCTTCGGCGTCGAGACCGTGGGAACCGACGCCGGCATGGCCGGCATGTTCGACCCGCCGTTTCCGGCGCACCACTTCATGCACGGCAACAATCGCTATGGCCTGGCCAGCTTGACCAACCTCGACCAGCTGCCGGCCAAGGGGGCGGTGATCATTACCCCGCCGCTGAAGATCGCGGGCGGCTCGGGCAGCCCGCTTCGGGTGCTGGCGCTGGTCGCCGGCTAGAGACGTGGCGGAACGGTCCTTCGCGGAAGAGGTCGAAAAGCTGCGCCTGGGCGCAGGCGCGACCTTCCACGGCGAGGGAATCCTGGCGGTCACCAAGGCGCTGCTGCAATCGGGCGTATCTTATGTCGGCGGCTACCAGGGCTCGCCTATCTCGCACCTGATGGACGTGCTGGCCGACGCCCAGGGCTTGCTCGGCGAACTCGGCGTGCATTTCGAGGCGAGTGCGAGCGAAGCCAGCGCCGCAGCGATGCTGGCGGCATCGGTGAACTATCCGCTGCGCGGCGCGGTGACCTGGAAATCGACGGTCGGCACCAATGTGGCGTCCGACGCCCTGGCCAACCTGGCGTCGGGCGGGGTGACCGGCGGCGCGCTGATCATCGTGGGCGAGGACTACGGCGAAGGCTCCTCGATTATGCAGGAGCGCAGCCACGCCTTTGCGATGAAGTCGCAGATCTGGCTGCTCGATCCGCGGCCGAACTTGCCGTCGATCGTGAACTTGGTGGAGCAGTCGTTTGCGCTCAGCGAAGCGACGCACACGCCGGTGATGTTAGAGCTGCGGGTGCGCTCGTGCCACCTTTACGGCGCGTTCGCGTGCAAGGACAATGTGCGGCCGGATTTCACCGCCGCGATCGCTCAGAACAATCCGCGCCGCGACGTGAACCGTATCGTGCTGCCGCCGGCCAGCTTCCAGCACGAGCGCGAGAAGATCGCCGAGCGCCTGCCCGCCGCGCTGAAGTTTATTCGCGAGCACCGGCTGAACGAGTTCCTGGGCGGCGCCGCTGGCGAGGCGGGGATCATCGTTCAGGGCGGGCTCTACAACACGCTGATGCGGGCGCTGGAGCTGCTGGGTCTGGCCGATAGCTTCGGGCGCACTGAGATCCCGATCTATGTGCTGAACGTGACCTATCCGCTGGTTCCGGACGAGGTCGCCGGGTTCTGCGCCGACAAGAAGGCGGTGCTGATCGTCGAGGAGGGCCAGCCGGACTTTGTCGAACAAGCATTGAATTCACTGCTGCGCCGCGCCGACATCCAGACGCGGGTGGTCGGCAAGGACGTGCTGCCCATGGCGGGCGAGTACACCGGTCAGGTTCTGCTCGACGGTTGCCGCAAGTTCCTCGAGACGCATGCGCCGACGCTGATGGCGAAGGCCGTGCCGCTGCTCAAAGCGAATGACGCGCCGCCGCCGGCGGAAATTCGCGCGCTGGCGACCGACCTTCCGCCGCGGCCGCCGGGGTTCTGCACCGGCTGTCCGGAGCGGCCGCTGTTCACCGCCATGAAACTGGTAGAGCGCGAGATCGGCTCGTTCCACGTGTCGTGCGACATCGGCTGTCACCTGTTTTCGATCCTGCCGCCGTTCAACATCGGCGCGACCACCATGGGCTACGGCCTGGGCGCTGCAGGCGCATCGGCGTTCTCGGACAAGGACGCGCGGCGCGCGGTCGCGGTGATGGGCGACGGCGGGTTCTGGCACAACGGCCTGACCTCCGGCGTCGGCAATGCGGTGTTCAACAACTCCGACAACGTCCTGGTCATCGTCGACAACGGCTATGCCGCGGCGACCGGCGGCCAGGATCTGCTGTCCTCGCGTCCGGGCAACAAGACCAAGAGCACCAACCATCCGATCACCCGCGCCGTGCGCGGGGTCGGCGCGACCTGGGTGCGCCAGATCGACCGCACCTACGACCTGCAGCGGATGAAGGACACGCTGAAAGAGGCGATGACGACGAAACAGACGGGGCCGAAGGTCATTGTCGCCTCGTCCGAGTGCATGCTGAACAAGCAACGCCGGGTGCGGCCGCTGTTCAACAAGGCGGTGAAGGAAGGCCGGCGCATGGTGCGCCAGCGCTTCGGCGTCGACAGCGACACCTGCACAGGCGACCACAGCTGCATCCGGCTGTCCGGCTGTCCGTCGCTAACGGTTAAGCCCAACCCCGATCCGTTGCGTCCCGATCCGGTGGCCTATGTCGACAACAGCTGCGTCGGCTGCGGCCTGTGCGGCGAGGTGAGCCACGCGGCGGTGCTCTGCCCCTCGTTCTACCGCGCGGACATTGTGTTCAACCCCAACGCCTGGGACCGGTTCGTCGACGGCGTGCGCCGGTGGTTTATCGGCGGGCTACAACGCTCTGCGGACCGCCGCCGCCTGGCGCGGGCGTTCTGAGATGAGTGCGAACGACACCGGCGCAACACGGCCGATCACGCTGGCGATCTCGGCGCTGGGCGGGCAGGGCGGCGGCGTGCTGTCCGACTGGATCGTCGCGGCGGCGGAGCGCTCAGGCCACATCGCTCAGGCGACCTCGGTGCCGGGCGTGGCGCAGCGCACGGGCGCGACGGTCTACTACCTCGAGATTTTCCCGCAACCGGCGCGGCGCGCATCGAATTCCGAGCCGGTTCTGGCCCTGATGCCTGTGCCCGGCGACGTGGACGTGGTGGTCGCCGCCGAATTGATGGAAGCCGGCCGCGCCATCCTGCGCGGGATCGTGACGCCCGATCGCACCACCCTGGTGACCTCGACGCATCGCGTCTACGCGGTCGCGGAAAAGGCGGCGATGGGCGACGGGATCGCCGACTCCGACAAGGTGATGGCCGCAGCGCGCGCGGCGTCCAAGGCGCTGGTCGCCTTCGATATGGATGCGGCGGGCGAGACGACGAAGAGCGTGATCAGCGCGGTGCTGTTCGGCGCGCTGGCGGGGTCGGGCGTCTTGCCGTTCGAACGGGCCGTCTACGAGGACGCGATCAGGGCGTCGGGCATGCAGGTCGAAACCAATCTGGCGGGCTTTGCGCTGGGCTTCGAGCGCGCCAGGGGGCAGGCCGACGCGCAAGCGGTCGCATCGGGCGCCGCCGAGCCGAAGAGCGCTGCGGGCAAGCGCCTCGCCGCGCGGGTGCAGTCGCAGTTCCCGGCGGTGACCCACACGACGCTGATGCTGGGCGCAGCCAAGCTGCTCGACTATCAGGACGAGGCCTACGCGAACCTCTACCTCGACCGGCTGCAGCCGGTGGCGGCGCTGGAGGCGCAGGCGGGCGATCCGCGCCTGTCCTACCTGCTGACGGCGGAGACCGGGCGCTATCTCGCACTGTGGATGGCCTACGAGGACGTGATCCGCGTCGCCGACCTGAAGACGCGCGCGGCGCGGTTCCAGCGCGTGCGCGAAGAGGTGCGTCTTGCGCCCGGTCAGGTGCTGCAGGTGGCGGAATTCATGCACCCGCGACTGGTCGAGGTCGCCGAGGTGATGCCGGCGTGGTTCGGCAAGCTGCTGCTGGCGAACGAGGGTCTGCTGTCGCCGCTGTTCCGCAAGGGCCGGCAGGTGTGGGTGACCACGCTGCGCGATTTCTTGCTGCTGTCCTGGTTCGCCGGTCTGCGCCCCGGCCGCCGCGGCACGCTGCGCTATGCGAACGAGCAGGCGCGCATCGAAGCCTGGCTCACCGCCATTCGCGAAACCGCACCCGCCGACTACGACGTCGCCGTCGAGATCGCCGCGGCCGCGCGCCTGATCAAGGGCTACGGCGACACCCATGCGCGCGGCCTGCGCAACTTCGAACGCCTGATGGCCGAACGCAGCCGCCTGCACGGCAGCGCCGGCGCCGCGGTGATGGCCAATCTGATCCGCGCCGCGCTGGCGGATGAGGCGGGCAAGGCGCTGGACCAGGCGCTGCTGTCGCTGAATGACCCCGCGCCCTTGGCGGCGGAATAAAAGTCCTCCCCCGCGCGCAGCGCGTAGGGGAGGTGGCGGCCGCAGGCCGACGGAGGGGCCGGAGCCGACGTTGGCCGTTCCACGGCAAATGCCTCCCGCGCGGCTTGCAGCTAGTCATCTGCCGTCGCGCCGGCCCCTCCACCGCCTTCGGCGGTCCCCCTCCCCTACGGCCTTCGGCCGGGGGAGGATTTCGCGTCTTAGAACGCCAACCCCCGGCCGAGCGTCGCGACGAACACCGCGTAGAGGATCACAGCGGCGCCGATCCAGGCCCAGCTCCGCGTGATCGCTGGGGCTGATTGGTCCGTGGGAATCCGGAACGACAGCAGGATCATGGGCCAACTGGCGGCGCCGACTTCGAGGGCGGCCTGGCCGATGGCGGCGTGGTCCTTCGTGTAGGCGAGGGAGGCGATGACGGCGCCGGTGCTTCCCGCCAACCAGCCCCAGCGCAACAGAGCGCCCACACGTTCGTAGGGCCGCATGGCGCGGCGCATGGCGAGGATGCCGACGGCGTAGAGGATGATGCCGAGCACGATGCCGCCGATGCGCCACGGTTGTTCCGGGCGGCCGAACAGTTCGCGCGCGGCGAAGACCCAGTCGCCTTCGTCGTGGATCATGGCGTGGATGACATAGCCCGCTTCCCAGAACAGGCTGAAGGCGGTGACGAAAACCAACAGCAGGCGCAGACGCGCGTGTGCGGCCGGAACCATTCGGCGGATCAGCCAGGCGATCAGGGCGGCGGTGAGGTTGCCGATGGGTCCCGCGGCGGCGACGCCGTCCATCGCCGGCTTGCACTGGAAATAGACCGAGGTGAGCTGGGTGATGCGGCCGCCGTGCAGCAGGCAGAAACCCCCGTGACCGACTGCTTCGTGCGCGGTGGTCGTCATGGCGGCGGCGAGCAGGCCGAGCGCCAGGACGGTCGGGAGATCATCCCGGGAAAGCGGAGACAGGGGCCGCGACCCCGCCGGCGTTTCACTCATGGTTTGCCCATCCCCGAAGCTTTCACCCGGATAACACTGGCATGCGTATACGCCCATTGCTATCGCAGCGGCGTGGCGGTTTGATCGCGCCGCCCGTGTCCGAGGAGAATCGTCCGTGAAGCGCTTCCTGGCTTCGACCGCCCCCGCCGTTCTGCTCGCGGCGCTTGCCGCCTCTCAAGCCCTGGCCGACGTGCCGCAAGACCGGTTCCAGGCGCTGCACTGGCGCTCCATCGGGCCGTCGCGGGGCGGCCGCGTGCTGGCGGTGACCGGCGTGCCGGGCGAGCCGGAGCACTTCTATTTCGGCGCCGTGAACGGCGGGGTGTGGGAGACGCTGAACGCGGGCCGCACCTGGACGCCGGTGTCGGACAGCGTGCCCAACGGCTCGGTCGGCTCGCTGGCTGTCGCGCCGTCGAACCCGAAGGTGATCTACCTGGGCACCGGCGAGGCGGACATGCGCTCGGACATCGCGCAGGGGATCGGCGCGTTCAAGTCGGTCGACGGCGGCAAGACCTGGAGCTCGATCGGGCTGAAGGACAGCCAGGCGATCGGACGCATCATCGTCGATCCGCGCAATCCGGACGTGGTGCTGGCCGCGGCGCTGGGCCATCCGTACGGGCCGAACCCGGAGCGCGGGGTCTATCGCAGCGAGGATGGCGGCAAGACCTGGACGGCGGTGCTGAACAAAGGGCCGGACCTCGGCGCCATCGACCTGACCTTCAAGCCCGGCGATCCGAACACGGTCTACGCTTCGCTGTGGCACACGCGGCGCCCGCCGTGGAACGTTTATGCGCCGGCGCTGGGCGCGGGCGGCGGGCTCTACAAGTCGAGCGACGGCGGCAAGACCTGGACCGAGTTGCACGGCGGCCTGCCCGGCAAGCCTGGACACATCGGTATCGCCCTGTCGAACGCCAAGCCGGACCGCGTCTATGCCCTGGTCGATGCGAAAGAAGGCGGCGGCCTCTACCGCTCCGACGACGACGGCGCGACCTTTGCGAAGGTGAGTTCCGACCCGCGGGTGTGGGAGCGCGGCTGGTACTTCGGCGGCGTAACCGTCGATCCGAAGAACCCCGACCGGGTGTGGGTGTGCGACGTGTCGGTCTATCAGTCCGACGACGCGGGCAAGACTTTTGTGCCGGTGAAGGGCGCGCCCGGCGGCGACGACTATCACGTGCTGTGGATCGATCCGAACCATCCCGAGCGGCGCATGCTGGGCGTCGATCAGGGCGCGGTGATTACGCTCGACGGCGGCGCCACCTGGTCGAGCTGGTACAACGAGCCGATCGCCCAGATGTACCACGTGGTCACCGACAACCGCTTCCCGTACTGGGTCTATGGCGCGCAGCAGGATAGCGGTGCGGCCGGCGTGCCTTCGCGCACCGGCAGCCTCGACGGCATCGACATGCGCGTGTTTCACGAAGTGACCGCGGGCGGCGAGAGCGACAATATCGCCCCCGATCCCAACGATCCCGACATCGTCTACGGCGGCCGCGTCGACAAGCTCGACCTGAAGACCGGCCAGACCAAGAGCGTCGATCCGACCCTGGCCTATCCGGACCACTATCGCCGCACCTGGACCCTGCCGCTGGTGTTCTCCAAGCGCGACCCCAAGCAACTCTATTTCGGCAACCAGCGCATCTTCCGCACCGAAGACGCAGGCAATCACTGGAAGCCGATCAGCCCCGACCTGACGCGGGAGAAGCCGGGCGTTCCGGCCACCTTGGACGAGGCCGCCGCGACGGACTCCGACAACGCCTTCCAGGCGCGCAAGGGCGTGGTCTATTCCATCGCACCGTCGCCGACGCGTGCGGGCGTGATCTGGGCCGGCACCGACGACGGGTATGTGTGGAAGACGGCCGACGACGGCGCGCACTGGGCCAACGTCACGCCGAAGGGCCTCGCCGCCTGGTCGAAGGTCGGGACGGTTGAGCTGTCGCACTTCGACGACGACACCGCCTATATCGCCGTCGACCGTCACCGGCTCGACGACTTCAAGCCCTACCTCTATCGTACCCATGACGGCGGCAAGAGCTGGACCGAGATCAACGCGGGCCTGGTCGGCGACGGGCCGCTGAACACCGTGAACGTGGTGCGCGAAGATCCGGTGCAGAAGGGCCTGCTCTACGCGGGGACCGAGCGCGGCGCCTACGTCTCGTTCGATGACGGCGGGCGCTGGCAACCGCTGGGCGCCGATCTGCCGCCGACCTCGGTGCGCGACATCGAGGTGAAGGACAACGACCTGGTCATCGCCACCCACGGCCGCGGCTTTTACATCATGGACGACGTCGAACCGTTGCGCGAGCTGGCCAAGGCGCCGGTGACCGCGACGACGCTGTTCGCGCCCGCCACCGCCTATCGCGCGCGGCCGTTCGGCTTCACCGGCACCCCCATGCCCAAGGACGAGCCGCACGCCGACAACCCGCCGGACGGCGCCTATATCGACTACTATCTCGCCGGCGCGCCGAAGGGACCGGTGCGGATTGTCATTCGCGATGCTAGCGGCGCCGTGGTGCGGCGCTATTCGAGTGCGGATGTCGCACCGGCGCCGGACGTGAGCAAGCTGCGCCTGACGCCGGACTGGGCGGCGTCGCCAAAGTCACCCTCGGCCGATCCCGGCATGCACCGCTTCGTCTGGGACCTGCACTATGCGCTGGGCGCGGGATCCGACGCCACCGACGAGGACGGGCTCGAAGCGCGGGGCGTCTGGGCGCCGCCGGGTCAATACACGGTGGAGCTCACAACTGACGGCGCGACTCTGCGCCAGCCGCTGACGCTGCAACCCGATCCGCGGGTGAAGGATACGCCGCAGATGTACGCCGCCGAGTTCGCGCTCGCCCGACGCATCGAAGCCGACCAGGCTCAGGCGTCGAAGGGCGCCGAAGCGGCGCAGGCCCTGCACAAAAAGCTTCTTGCCGCCGAGGCCGCGGCGGGCAAGGGTGATCGCGCGAAGTTCGAGGCGGTCGATCGCGAGGTCATGGCCGCGGGCGGCATCCGCGCCAACGACGGCAAGGCGGAGCTCGCCGACACGACCAACTTCGCCGACGTGTCAGCCGGCCTGGGCGCGCTCGGTCGCGCCGCCGACGGCGCCGACGGCGGTCCGACCGCCGACGCTCTGGCTGGGGTGAAAGCGCGGGAAACGGCGATGGCGGCCGCGCTGGCGCAACTCGACGCGGCCACGGCAAAGGCGCAGGCGCTGTTATCGGCGCCCGCGCCCGCGGTGAAGAAGAAGCGGTAAGCTGAGCCGCGGCTATTTCGACTTGGAGCTCGGGTTGAGGTAGGTCGACTGCCCCGCCGTCGCCGAAGGCTTCGGCTTTTCCTTCTTGGGCTTGCGCGTCTCGCGCGTGCTCCGCTGCTGACCCTTGGCCATATCCATCTCCTTCGCCGGCACACGCGCCGACGCAAAGCGCGAGTCTAGACCCGTTGCGGGGCTGGGGACAACGTTCAGAACTTCAAATCGTAGGGCCCGCCGCGCTCGAGCGCGCGCTTGTAGGCCGGGCGTGACTGCATGGCGGACAGATAGCGCGCAGCGTTGGGCAGGTCCTTCAGGCGGCCGCGGGCGTCGGCGGCTTCCAGGATGAAGGAGATCTGGATGTCGGCGCCGCTCAGACGGGCGCCGACCAGGTAGTCACGGCCCTTGAGCGCGCCCTCGATGTAGCTGAAGTGGTTGGCGATCTCGCTCTGGATACGCGGTTGCAGCGGCGCGCCGGCTTCGCCGAGACGCCCGACGTAGAGCGCCAGCAGCAGGGGAAGCGCGGCGGAGCCTTCGGCGTAGTGCATCCACTGCAGGTAGCTGACGAAGTCGGCGCCGTGCTCGGACGGCATCAGCCGGTGTTTGCCGTAACGCAGGATCAGGTACTCGATGATCGCGCCGGACTCCGCGATGGTGAGCTTGCCGTCGGTGATCACCGGCGATTTGCCCAGCGGATGGACGGCCTTCAGCTCCGGCGGCGCCAGGCGCGTCTGCGGATCGCGGGCGTAGCGGCGCAGCTCGTACTTGAGCCCGAGCTCCTCCAGCAGCCACAGAATGCGTTGCGAGCGGGAGTTTTCGAGGTGGTGGACGACGATCATGGCGCAGCGGCCTCCGCGGCTATGGCCTCGGCCTTGCGGCCGCCCTTGCTGAGCATGACGGCGAGCCAGCGCAGGGACGGCGTCTCACCGGCGATGGCGATGATTACGACGGTGAGCGGCGTCGACAGCAACGCGCCGACGACGCCGAAGATCAGGCTCCAGAAGCCGAGCGAGAGCAGGACGACCACCGGATCGACGTCGAGCTTGTCGGCCTGCAGCCGTGGCATGAGGATGCTGTCGAGCAGAACCACCAGGCTCTGCAACAACAGGTATATGGCCACCGGCCGCCAGGTCATGTCGAACTGCAGCACCGCGAGAAGGGTGGGCAGCACCACCGCCGCGGCCGGGCCGATGATCGGGATATAGGCGACGAGCAAGGTCAGAAACGCCAGGAACAGGGCGTTGTGCAGGCCGAGCGCGGTCATGATGATCCAGGCGAGGACGGCCAGAACGACGGCCTTCAGCGTCTGCAGGCCGATATAGTCTTCGGCGCCTTGGCGGACCCGCTGAAACACGCGTTGCGCATGGCCGCGCGACTGTTTGTCGGGGAACAGCAGGCCGATCTTCTGCCGGAAGGCGCCGCGCGCCGCGAGCAGGAAGCCGAGGTAGATCAGCGCCAGCAGGGTGCTTTCCAGCAGGTGGCCGGTCTTGCGCACCGAAGACGCGAGATAGGGCTTCACGTCGATGTTGTGCAGCAGCACGTCGGCGGGCGCGACCGAGACCGGCAGGGCGGCGGTCGCCGCGTCGAACATGTGCATGAGCTTGAATTTTGCGCCGCCCAGCTCGGCGGCGAAGCCGGGCGCGGAGCGGAGTGACACAGAGGCTGCGAGCGCGAGCAACAAGCTGAGTACGACAAAGCCGGCGCTGACGCGCATCCATTCGGGCGTCCAGGGCGCGGCGCGGGCGACGTAGCGCGAGATCGAGTCGATCAGGATCATCAGGAACACCGCCACGATCAACGGCGTCAGCAGCCCGCGCAGCAGCCACAGGGATATGACCGCCGCGATGATCGCCAGCACCGAGGCCGCCGAGGCGATGCGCCCGAGCTGGCGCGACTGCAGGATGGCGTAATAGCCCGCGTGGTCGTGATGATCGTGGTGATCGTGCTGCGGGGTTTCCCCGTCCGGTGTCCGCGCCATGCTCGTCCCTTGCCCAGCGGTCTGACGCCGCCCGAGTCCGGGGGCTATGTTAGCCTATTCCCCGGCCTGCACAGCCTTCATCACCGCGCTGGCCAGATAGCTCTTCTGCGAGAGGTTCTGCAGTTCGGCCAGGGCCTGGAGGCGTCCGGCGGGGGCGCCGTCGAGGGCGTCGGCGGCCTGCATGGCCCCTTCCTCGTTGGTGGCGGCCGCGGGCGGCTGGGTCTGGGTGACGGTGATCTGGATCACCAGCGGACCGGCCGGCTGGGCCCCGACTTCGATCTGGTAGGCGCCGGGCTGCAGGGTCTTGGGGCACTGGACCAGCGCATAGCCGGGCTGACCGGCCGACGTCTTGGCGACCACCGCGCCGGCGCCGTCCTTCAGCACGACGTCGGCGGCTTCACCCTGCCAGACCACCGGCAGGTTCTTGGCGTGGTACATGCTGACCTGCTGATTGATCAGCGGCAGATAGCGGCTGGCGGCCAAAGCACCGGCGCCGGCGGCGGGCCCGCGCACGCCCTTCGGCGTAGTGCTTTCGATGTGCACGCTGGTCGGCGGCTGCAGCACATAGCCCCATTTCTGCATGAAGCGATCGAAGCTCGACGCGCTGGCGCCGCCGGCCTTGGCGGCCACGCGATAGGCGCGTGCATGGGTGACGGTCACGTCGCCGCCGCCGGCGAACTCCAGTGTGGCCGAGCCGTTTGCGGAGCCCACCGTCACGGTGTCGCCGGTGTAGAGCGGCTGGTACGGCTCAGCGACGATCCTCGCACCGCTGGCGTGAGTGACCGTGACGCCTGTGCCCCGGATGGCGACGACCTGGCCCACGATGCCGGCCTTGGGCGCCTCCGGCTCCGCGTGCGCGATGGTCGCGGTAAACGCGAGGCCGAGCAGCGCGGCGAGCGCAGAAGCTGAAATCCCGTTGACGATGCGCGTCATGCTCAAGTCTCCCCCTCGGATCCGTTGCGATCTTCGACCAGGCGGCGATGGACCAATCGCTTGTGCACATTCACCACGGCAAGTTCGACCGTGGTCTCGATGCGATCGATCGCCCAGCGCGCACCTTCGGCAAAACCCTCCAGCGAGAGCGCGAAGATCGGCGTGAAGAACTCTAAAGCGAAACCCTCTTCGAAGCCCTTGGTCAGAGGCACGATGGTCACCACGGCCGCCAGCGCCATGGCGCCCGCAACGGTGACCAGGAACCCGACCGTGGCGAAGAGCGGAAGGACCACCATGCCCGTCCGCGAGCCCCGCCACCTGGCCGCGAGCAGGAAATATAGCACCCAAAAGGCCAGATAGGGCAGCGACGAGGTGGCGATTACCACCGCCTCGTGTTCGAGCTTGGCGCCCAGGCCCGGCTCGCGGATCAGGCCCCCGTCGAGAAAAGCCTTGACCGAGTTCAGCACCACCTCTGCCCCGGTCATGTCGCCCAAGGGCGTGTCGTGGTGGTCCAGCGCGGTCACTGCGCTGGTCGAGATGATGACGATCTTGTCCTTGAACAGCACCGGCTGGCGCAGCCTGCCCTGGTCGTCGAGCATGGCCGAGACCGGGTAGAGGTCATAGCGGCCCTGGAACTGGGCGGCCTCGATCGGCCGCCGGCCATCCGGGCCCGGCACAAGGGACGGCATGGAATAGAGGATGCGCGCCTCGGCCCCGGCCTTCAGCCCGCCATCGAGGGAATGCACCGGCGGCAGGCTCGGAGCGGGCGGGCAGACGACCGGCTTGGGGTCGATCAGCGCATTGTAGAGACAGTCGACGGCTTTCAGTTTTACCGGATCGCCCGCAGCGGCGGCGTAGAGCGCCGACAGGTAGGGCAGGGTCGGGGTCTCGCGCGCGGGCTGCGACGCCGCCGGATTGCTCATCAGCACGGTCGCCGGATAGCGGCGCATGACGCCGTCATTCTCGTCGGGCCCGCGCCAGGCGAAGGACGGCGCGAACTGGATGCTGTCGTCGGCGAAAGCGGGCGGCGCGAGCGTCCAGTCCACCACGCCCGAGCGTTCGGCGCCGGTCGGGCGGAACGGCGCAACGGCCACGACGCGCGTGTTGGGATGCGCCCTGGCGGCGGCGGCGAGCGCGGCCATGTCGGGACTGGAGGCGGACGGCGGCGCGCCGGGATCGTCGTCCCACAGTGCGACGTCGATGATCACCACGCGCGGATCGGCGGCGAGCGCGGCGGTCGCGACCCGGGCCGCCAGCCCCGGATCGGCGGGCGAGCGGGTGTTGCAGCGCGGGCCGCCGTGGGCGGCCTCGCAGGCGGCGGGATCGATGTCGAGGAAGACAAAGCCGGGATCCTTGCCCGCGCCCTTAAAACCGCTGTCCGGCGCGGCGACCAGGCGCACGCGCATGGCCGCGTCCACGCCCTTCACCTCCATGGTGGAGAGCAGATCCTTCAGCACCGGCAGGTGCGGGCCGCCGATCAAGATCGCCGCGCTCAACAGGATCGCGAACACCACCCCGGTGAGCCAGTGAATCAGCGCGTGCACGAGCGGGCCGTGGGTCGTTGGACTGGTCGCTTCGGCCATGCTCGCTCGTGAAGGTGGGTCGGATGCGGACGATCAGATCAGGGGACGATCTGGACCGCCTTGGTCGAGGGAATCTCGTTGGCGTTCTTGTTGGCGTTGATCAACTGGTTCACCAGCGCCAGCACCTCGAGCGTGTGGTCGGACGAATCGCCTTCGCGCACGTAGTAGCGGCGGCCGTGATAGCTCACCGCGATACGATCGACGCCGGGTTCGCGATGCAGCTGGAACAGGGTCTGCTGCACGCCGTTTTCGGTCCAGGTCACGCCCTTCTTGGCGCTGTCGGGTCCGGGCGCCTCGTCGACCACCTGCTGCACGCGGCCGAGATAGCGAATGATGCCGTCGACCGAACGCAGCACATAGCCGCCGCCTTCGACCGAGGATTCCTGCACCTCGGCCCAGGATTTACGGCACTGCACGACCTGGCGGTGGGTGCAGGCGAACATCGCCATGTCGTCGGGGCTGAGGGCCGAGCCGGAGGCGGAGGGACCTGCGCTCGCACCGCCGGTCGGCAGCAGGGACTGCGACGTGCTCGACGCGGCCGCGGCGGCCGGTGCGGAAGAGACGTGCGCTTGCCCGCCGCCGGAAGGGCAGGGATCGATCTGGTAGCGCGTCAGGCGTGTGAAGGTGTCGGCGATCTGGCGCGGGTCGCCCTGGGGCAAGGTGCAGATGGCGACCTGCGGCGACGACTGTTCAAAGGTGTAGGTCTTGTCGGCGATCATGAAGGTCTTGGCCGTCGCGCCCGCCGCCGCCGGCGACAGGGTGGTGAAGATGTTCAGATAGACGCCGTTGGTCGCGAGCTGGTCGACCTTGGTCACGAACGCGGCGTAGGCGTCGCAATCGGCCTTCGCCAAGGACGTTGTGCATGGGTTGTTGCTGAAGGTGACGGTGCCCTGGTTGATGCTGGCCAGGAACACATAGAGCAGGATGTCGGGCGAATAGTTGCGGTGCCAGTAGTACTCCCACGTCACCGGATCGACCGGCTTCAGCATGCCGAGGGTGAACTGCTGAGTGTCGAGCTGGGTCGCGTCGAAGGTGGGCTGAGCGACGATGCTGGCGTTGGGCAGCGCGCTGAACGACTTCGCGTTGGGAACCTTGCCGCGGCCGAACGGCACGGTGACGTTGCCGGTGCCGATGGTGCCGGTGAAGCCCACGTGGATGTTCTGAAACTCGGCGAGATAAAGCGGCGCGTTGTCCCGCGCGCGCAGGATATTGGTCACCAGGAGCTGGTTGTTCACCTCCTCCTCGACCTGATTGTACTCGATGGCGGCGGGCTGGATCAGCGGCGCCAGCGAGCAGCCGCCGAGGGCCAACGACGCCAGGGCCGCAATCGCGATGCGCTTCATGGGACGCCCCCCTCAGGCCAGGGCGCGCCCGATTCCCCCGGGGCGTGCCGCGCGAACCTTACCCGAGCCCCCCGGGGGCGGCAACGAACCGTGTTCTGCGGCGCGGCGCTCTTCCCGCTTGCGCCGGGCTTTCAGGGTGCGGAGGCGCCATCTACGCATTCACGCCGTTGTCATTGAAATGCAATGCTTTCAGCAAGCCTGGGGTGATTTGCGCTCAACCCGGGGCGAGAGCCGAACCCCCTTTAAATCGCGGCGGTATTTGATAGGCTTGCAGGCCTTGGGGAAACGCCATGGGGCTTTGGCGGTACGCCTTCATCGCCGCACTGCTTCTGACCGCGCCGATCGCGCGGGCGGCCCCGCTCGCCCAGGCGGCGGCCCAGGCAAGCGATGAGCCGGCCCGTCTGGCGCTGATCATCGGCAATGCCGACTACAACCTCGACGGCAAGGTCGACACCCCGGAATCGGTATCCCAGTCCGGCGGCTTCGCGGTCGACCTGCCCAACACCCTCAACGACGCGTCGGACATGAAGGACGCGCTGGAGCGGCTGCATTTCAAGGTCACTGCGGTGACCAACGCCGACCTCGCGGCGATGAACCTAGCGCTGGCCAAGTTCGGCTCGGACGTGAAGAGCGCGGGGCCCAATACGATCGTGGTCGTCTACTACTCGGGCCATGGCATCGAGGTGGATGGCGAAACCTATCTGATCCCGGCGGGCGCCAAGCTGCCGATGAACCAGGATCTCAGCAGCATGGACCCGGACGGCAAGCGTCTGGTGATCCAGGGCTACGCCGAACCCTTGGGCAATCTGTTCCACCAGCTGCGCACGCCGGGCCAGAACGGGATGAACCTGATCATCCTCGACGCCTGCCGTGACAATCCGTGGGAGGCGCTGCTCTACGGCGCAAGCAAGGGCGTCGACGCCCGCACCAATCTGCCCGCGGCCTCGACCTCGCTGCCGCGCACGGTGGTGGCGTTTGCGACCTCGCCCGGCGCCGAGGCGTCCGACGGCAAGGGCCGGCACAGCCCCTATACCGAAACCCTGCTGGCCTGGATCGAGAGCCCCAACATGAGCGTGCTCGACATGCTCGACCAGGTAGGCACAGACGTGGGCAAGATGACCGGCCAGACGCCCTGGCTGAACCTGTCGTCGATCTCGCGCATCTGCCTGGCCGGCTGTTCCGAGCACGCGGCGCAGAGCCGGGCCGTCGCGGTGAAGCCGGCTGAGCGGACGCCGGTCTCCGAATCCGCGCCCCAGCCCGCCCACGATTCAGCCGACGAGAGCGATTTCAAGGACGCGCTGGACAAGGCCACGCCCGACGACCTGCTGGCCTATATGGAAAAGCACCCGGAAAGCGCCCACGTGCCGACCGCGCTCAGGCTGATGAAGGCGATGCGGGGGGGCCCCGCCAACAACCAGGCCGCCCCGGCCAAGTCCGACGTCCCCGCCGCCAAGGACAGCGGGTCCGCCCGCGAGTCGACGTCCAAAGCGAACAAGGATCACTGATCCGGGGACGGGTTATCGTGTCCCGGCGCAACGCCGCGTGTGGGCAATGGGGACATGATTACCTGTCCCCGACACGTGAGCCGCCGGCCGAAAAAACATCGGGGACAGGTACAGCCGTCCCCTCGCTCGCGAGGGGACGGCCGAACCAGTCCCCTAACACGCCGCTGGACAAGAGCGCTTCGTTGAACAAGAACTTCGAAATGCCGCGCCCATCGGCGAAGAGCATTTCGTTTTGGGGGAGTGTCGCGTGAAAGCCGTTCTAGCATCCGTGTCGTTTGCAGCCGTTCTCGCCGCGGCGGGCCCCCTGATGGCCCAGGACGCGGTCCAGCAGCCGCAGCCCCTGCCGGCCTCGCCCGAAATCCCGTTCCCGAAGGACGTTCCCTATCCGGGGACCATCGCGCTCAACGTCGACGCCACCGACCTCGACCACCGCATCTTCAACGTCCACGAGACCGTGCCGGTGACCGCGGGTCCGATGACCCTGCTGTTTCCCAAGTGGCTGCCCGGCAACCACGGCCCGACCGGACCGATCGACAAGTTGGGCGGGCTGATCATCCACGCGGCCGGCCAGCGGGTGGAGTGGACGCGCGATCCGGTGGACGTCTACGCCTTCCACGTGAATGTGCCGCAGGGCGCGACCCAGCTCGACCTGGACTTCCAGTTCCTGTCGCCGACCGAACAGCGCGAGGGCCGCATCGTCGTCACCCCCGACATGGAAAACGTGGAGTGGAACACGGTGGCGCTCTACCCCGCGGGCTATTTCTCGCGCGACATCACCTTTGCGGCGAGCGTGCGCGTGCCCGACGGCTGGCGCATCGCGACGGCTTTGGAGACAGCGAGCGTCGAGGGATCGACCACGCACTTCAAGCCGACGACGTTCAACACCCTGGTCGACTCGCCTCTGATCGCGGGCCGCTATTACAAACAGTTCGACCTCGACCCGGGCGGTCCCGCGCGGGTCAGCCTCGACGTCATCGCCGACAAACCGGAAGAGCTCGAGGCTACGCCTGAGCAGATCGCCATCCATCGCCAGCTGGTGCAGCAGGCGTACAAGCTCTACGGCTCGCACCATTACGACCACTACGATTTTCTGTTCTCGCTGTCGGACCAGATGGGCGGCAACGGGCTGGAGCACCACCAGTCGAGCGAGGACGGCACCACGCCGACCTATTTCACCGAGTGGGACAAGAACCCCGCCTCGCGCGACCTGCTGGCGCACGAGTACACCCACTCGTGGAACGGCAAGTTCCGCCGGCCCGCGGACCTGTGGACGCCGAACTTCAACGTGCCGATGCGCGACAGCCTGTTGTGGGTCTATGAGGGCCAGACGCAGTATTGGGGTTATGTGCTGGCGGCGCGTTCGGGTCTGCTGACCAGGCAACAGGCGCTCGACGCCATCGCGGGCGTTGCGGCGACCTACGACCACCGTATCGGCCGCGAGTGGCGCGCCATGCAGGACACCACGGAGGATCCGATCCTGTCCATGCGCCGGCCGCAGTCGTGGACCAGCTGGCAGCGCAGTGAGGACTACTATTCCGAAGGCCAGCTGATCTGGCTCGACGCCGACACCAAGATCCGCGAGCTGACCAAGGGTCAGAAGTCGCTTGACGACTTCGCCAAGGCCTTCTTCGGCGTGCACAACGGCAGCTTCGTCACCGATCCTTACAGGTTCGAAGACGTGGTCGCGACGCTGAATTCGGTCGCGCCCTACGATTGGACCACGTTCCTGCGCACGCGGCTGGACGGGCACGGGCCGGGCGCGCCGCTCGATGGGATTGCGCGCGGCGGCTATCATCTGGTCTACAGCGAGACGGAAACGCCCTACGAGAAGTCGGCGAACCAGCGGCGCAAGATGGAAGACTTCACCTACTCGCTCGGCCTCAACGTCAATCACGAGGGGGCCATCAGCGCCGTGCTGTGGAACAGTCCTGCGTTCAAGGCGGGGATGGAGCCGGGCGCCACGATCGTGGCGGTGAACGGCATCGCCTACGACGCCGACGATATGAAGGACGTGGTGCGGGCGTCGAAGACGGCGACCGGACCGATCGCGCTGCTGATCAAGGACGGCAAGCACTATCGCACCGTCTCGATCGACTACCACGGCGGCCTGCGCTATCCGCACCTCGAACGCGACCC
Organism: Caulobacteraceae bacterium; assembly: GCA_036501825.1. Classification (GTDB taxonomy): domain Bacteria; phylum Pseudomonadota; class Alphaproteobacteria; order Caulobacterales; family Caulobacteraceae; genus JAFECT01. Next base: position 240,065 of record DASXZP010000026.1, read on the forward strand.
GTCGGTTCCGGCGCGGCTGGACGACATTCTGGCCCCGCGGAAGTAGGACGTGCTCAAGATCCTCCCCCGCGCGAAGCGCGCAGGGGAGGGGGACCACGAAGTGGTGGAGGGGCCGGCGCCACGGCAAGTGATTGGCGCGATGTGTCCCGACAGCGGATCGTCGGCCAACCTCGGCGCTGGCCCCTCCGTCAGCCTGCGGCCGCCACCTCCCCTACGCGCTTTGCGCGGGGGAGGATTTCGTCGCAACTACCAGTCCGACGGCGTCAATTTTCGCGCGAACGCGGGCAAGGTCTCGCGCCCGAAGCGGGCGGCGGAGGCGCGCGCGCGGGCGCCGAAGCCGAGGCACATTTGACCGCCGTCCTGCGGGCGGAAGCCGATGTCGCGCGCGGCTTCGTCGAGGGTCCAGCGCGAACCGGCGTTGGCGGAAACCAGGTTCACCACGTGGAAACCCGCGGCTTCGACCTCGATCGCGCGCGTAACGCCGTCGCAGAAGTCGCGGTTGGAGAGCCAGCACGCCTGGTTCCAGTCGGGCATTGGGGTGCGCTGGCAGAAGGCGTTGTCGCCCTCGCGGCAGCCGCCGATGCGCAAAGCGACGGTGGAGACGCCGAACGCGTCGGCGAAGGATTGCCCCACGCGCTCGCCGAACAGTTTGGCGGCGCCATAGGCGTGGTCGCCTGGGTCGGCCAGTGGTTCGGCCACGATGGGCCCGTCGCCGAAGCGGCGCGCCGCCATGGTCCACACCGAGCTTGCGAACACGACACGGCGCACGCCGTGGCGCGCGGCGGCCGCATAGACGTTGAGCAGGGCGTCGACATAGGCGGGCGTCAAGGCCGGCCAGCCGCCGGCGCCAGGCTCCAGCCCGACGAGATGCACCGCCGCGTCTGCGCCCTCGAAGGCGGCCGCCCAGGCGTCGTCATAGCGGGAGAGGTCGGCGCGCGTGACGCCGTCGCCGCCCGTGCGGTCGAGCAAGCGCAGGCGATAGTCATCGCGCAAGGCAAGGTGCGCGCTCAGCTTGCGCCCCAGAGTACCGGCGGCGCCGGCGATCACGATGGTCCTCGGCGCCAAGGTCTCGGGTCCGCGCTCCGCGTCGGCGGGCATTGCCGGGCGGGACTATCGATCCTCACCGGGGGAAGTCAAATATGAGCGAATCTCTATCAAATACCGCCGCGAACGCGCACGATCCTGCTCTGGGAGCGGCGCGGGGCCGCGGCCCTTCCATCCTTGAAAAGTCCTTTATCCGCTTGATATTATGCCTCCCGAGCCCCTAGAAGGCCGCCTCTGGGAAACGGAATCAAGCGTGGACAAATCCTATCGCGTCTGCGCGCCGGCGGTGGTCAGCGAAGTCATCGACGGCGAAGCGATCATCATGGACCTGCGTTCGGGGCACTATTTCAGCGCCGACGGGTCGGGCGCGCTTGTTTGGCAGGCCGTCGCCGACGGGTGCGGCCGTGCGGCGATCCTCGCCTGGGCGACTGAGGCGTTCGACGCCGAGCCGGAGCGCGTGAGCGCCGACATCGACGCTTTCCTGGCGCAGCTGACCGAGCACGGCCTGGTGGAGGCCAAGGACGCCGATGCGGGCACGCCGGCGCCCGCGCCCGTAGCGCGCGGGGCGTACCGCACGCCGACGCTGGCGGTCTATACCGACATGCAGGACCTGTTGCTGCTCGACCCCATCCATGACGTCGACGAGGCCGGCTGGCCGACCCGCAAGGTCGACGAGTCGCAGGGCTGACGCGGTGAACGCCGAGACCCGCCCGGCGGTCGATGTCAGCGTCATCATGGCGGTGAAGAACGGCGCGCGGTTCATCGACCAGGCTCTCGACAGCGTCGAAGCCTCGAGCGTCATGCCGCGCGAAGTCCTGGTGATCGACGGCGGCTCGACGGACGCGACCCACGCGCTGGTTGGACGGCGGCCATGGGCGACGCTGGTCGCGCAGCGATCGACGGGAATCGCGGACGCTTATAACGAGGCGATCACCCTGGCGCGGGGCGACCTGGTCGCGTTCCTGTCGCACGACGACCTGTGGGCGCCGCAAAAGCTTGCGCGCCACGTCGAGGCGATGGCCGCGCAGCCCCGCCAGGCGTTCACCGTCAGCCTGGTCCAGCACTTCCTGGAGCCCGGCGCCGAGACGCCGCCCGGGTTTCGCGCGGCGCTGCTGGATGCACCGGTGGCGGGCTTTCTGATGGAGGCCCTGGTGGCGCGGCGGTCGCTGTTCGACGCGGTCGGGTTGTTCGACCCGCGCTTCGCCACCGGCGAGGACACCGACTGGTTCGCGCGCGTTCTGGACGCCGGCGTCCCGCATGCGGTGATCCGTGAGGTGCTGGTGCGCAAGCGCGTGCACGCGACCAACGCGTCGTTGAACGATGCCGCCACCAACGCCAACCTGCTGACGGCCCTGCGCCGCTCGGTCGAGCGCAAGCGGGCCTCGACATGAGGATCAGTGTTCTCATCCCCTGCAATAACGCCGCCGCCTTCATCGGCGAGGCGATCGACAGCGCACTGTCGCAGTCGCGCGCCCCGCACGAGGTGCTGGTGATCGACGACGGTTCGACCGACGCCAGCGCCGAGGTCGTGCACGAATTCGGCGCGGCGGCGCGGCTGGTGGGCCAGGTCAATGCCGGCATCGGTGCGGCGCGTAACCGCGCCCTGGCTGAGGCGGCGGGCGACTGGATCGCCTTCCTCGACGCCGACGACGTCTGGCCGCCCGACAGCCTGGCTGTGCGCGCAGCGGCGGTGCAGGCCGACCCGTTGCTCGACTACGCGGTCGGCATGACCGAGGAGTTCCTGAACCTGACCGACAAGCGCGGCCTCGACGCGCCGGCAAAAGACGTTCCGGCCGCAGCACGCGTCGCGGGCGCCATGCTGATCCGCAAGAGCCTGTTCGACCGCACGGGCGGGTTCGATCCCTCGCTGAAGGTGGGCGAGACCATGGACTGGGTCGCGCGGGCGACCGACGCCGGCGCACGAGGGGCGCAGGTCGACCGCGTGGTGCTGCGCCGGCGCATCCACGGCGCCAACACCGTGTTGCGCGAACGCGCGTCGCAGGGCGATTACCTGAAAGTGCTGCGCGCCTCCCTGGCGCGGCGGCGCGAAGGGTAGCGATGGCCGACGAGGTTCCGACACCGGTCGAACAGCTCTACCTCTGGCCCACGCCGGAGCAGGCGATGTTGCTCGCCGCTGCGCTGGGGCCCGACGACGAGGTGGCCGCGCGGTTCAAGGCCTGGCGCACCAGCACCGATCTCGATGCGCGTTTCGACTGGGGCACGTTTCGCCTGCTGCCGCTGGTCTACGACCGGATGCGCGCGCTCGACGTCGAAGACCCGCTGATGGCGCGGATGAAGGGCGTCTATCGCCTGGCGTGGGTCGAGACCCAGGCCCTGTTCGCCGACGTGGCGCCGGTGATCGCGGCGTTGGAAGCGGCGGGGATCGACACCCTGATGCTGAAGGGCGCACCGCTTGCGCTAGGGGTCTATCGTACGCCGGCCGCGCGGCCGATGCGTGACATCGACATCGCCGTGCGCCATGCCGAAGCCGACCGCGCGACCGCCGTCATCGAAGCGCTTGGCTGGCGCATCGAGCGGCCGCTTTGGCCGGACGAGCGCAAATACATCCACTCGATCACCCTGAAGAGCCCGGCGGGGCGTGAGATCGACCTGCACTGGCGGTGTCTGTACGAAGCCGGGAACGACCGCGCCGACGCCTGGTGTTGGGACCACGCACGGCCGTTTGAGTTCCAGGGCGTGATGACGCGTCAGCCATCGCCGGAGGCCATGGTGCTGCATCTTGTGCTGCACGGGCTGCGCGCCAACCCTGAGCCGCCGATCCGGTGGATCGCGGACGTGGCGACGCTGTTGCAACGCGAAACGGCCTTCGACTGGAACACCCTGCTGGCGTTCGCTGAAGCCGAGCGGGTGACCTACCGCCTGGGCCTCGGCCTCGACTACGTCGCGAAACATCACGCAGCGCCGGTTCCGATCGCGGTGCTGGCCGCGCTCGCCGCGCGCAAGCCCAGCCTGGCGGAGCGGATCGAAAACTCCAGCGTGCTCGACACCGAACGTGACGGGTCCTGGCTCGGCCGTCGGTGGACCAACCTTGCCGACTATGGCCGGTTTTTCCGCGGACGCTCCACGGCGGCCGCGCTGTGGGGCGGGCTCGATTATGTGCGCGTGGGCTGGCGGTTGAACCGGCGGCGCGAGCTGCCGGGCGAGGCGATCCGGCGCACGGGGCGGCTGTTGCGGCGTGCGTTCACGTGAGCGGGGAAACCGCGCATCACGGCAAGTTCGATCCGGCCGCGTGGGCGTGGCTGTTCGGCTTCTACAAGGCGCGCTGGGCGAGCCTGTTGCTGCTGGCGGCGGTGGCCGTGGGCCAGGCGTTGGTGCTGTTGCCGCTGTTGTGGTGTGTGCGGCTTGCGATCGACGTGGCGATCCCCGGTCACAACGTCAGGCTTCTCGTTGAGTTGGGCGTCGCGGTGCTGGCGGCGCGCATAGTCTCGTCTCTCTTGGCGCTCGCAGCCCGGTCGATCGGCGCCTATGTCGCCAAGACGGCGGTGGCCGAGGCGCGACTCGAGCTGCTGCGCCGGCTCTATAGCCTGTCGCGTGAGTTCCACGGCGAGGCGGAGGTCGGAGGCACCTATGCGCGTATCGCGCAGTTCAGCGAGCGCGTCGACCAGGCCACCACCAATGCGCTGTCTGACTCCCTCCCAGCGATCATCGTTATGGCCGCCATGCTGGGGTGGCTGCTGCACCTGAACGCGTGGCTGGTGTTGATGGCGTTGCCGATCGCGCCGATCGGCTGGGTTGCCGCACAACTCGCCCGCCGGCATGTGCGCGCTGCGACGCGGCATTTTCAGAACGCCTACGAGCGATTCTGCAAGGGCGTGCTGTTCGTGATCGGTCAGATGGACCTGACCAAGGCGCGCGGCTTTGAGGCCGGCGAACTGGCGCATCAGAAGGCGATCATCGATGCGCTGAGCGGGTCCAGCCGCAAAATGGCGACGAGCTATTCAGTTTACAGCCAGACCCAGTCGCTGATCGCCGGTCTGGGCGCGGTGGCGATCCTGGTCGGCGGCGGCGTGGCGATCGTGCACGGCGTGTTCACCGTGGGCGACCTGCTGTCGTTCCTGGCGGCGGCGACCATCCTCAACACCCAGCTCTCGCGCGTCGTCAGCCTGGCGCCGGATCTGATCGCCGCTGAGGAAGCGCTGGTGCGCATGCGCGAGTTGGGCGCTGAGGGCCCGTTCGAGCCCTATGCTGCGGGCGGCGAGGCGATCGCGTTCACCGGCGCGGTGGCGCTGCGCGGCGTGTCGATCGGCTTTCGCGGGCGCGCGGTGCTGAACGACGTCTCGCTGGAGATTGCGCCGGGGGACACGGTTGCAGTCGTTGGCCCGAACGGAGCGGGCAAGTCGACGCTGTTGAATCTCGTGCTCGGGTTTTTGAAGCCTGAGAGCGGCGCGGTGTTTGCCGACGACAAGGCGTACGACACGGTCGATTTGCGCGCGCTGCGCCGCCACATCGGACTGGTGCCGCAAAAACCGACCTTCTTCTACGGCACGGTGGCGGAAAACATCGGCTATGGCTGGCCGGACGCGACGCGCGATGAGATCGCCGCCGCCGCCGAGGAGGCGGGCGCCGGCGACTTTGTGTGCGGACTGCCGAAGGGCTTCGACACGCCGATCGGCGAGGGCGGGGTGCTGGTTTCCGGCGGCGAGGCGCAGCGGCTGGCCATCGCGCGCGCCTTGGTGGCGCAACCGAAGCTGCTGATCCTGGACGAGCCCACCAATCACCTGGATGCGGACGCGGTGCGCGCGATCATGAGTGGGTTGTTGAACGGCGCCGCGCGGCCGGCGATCCTGCTCGCGAGCCACGACCCGAGCGTGGTGGACCTCGCCCAGACCGTCTACCGCCTGTTGGACGGCGCGCTGACCCGCGAGCGCGGCGCATGAACGAGATCGCGCCCCACCGCGCCGATCGTGCGCCAATGAGCGAGGAGGCGCAACAGGCGTTCTTCGCCGAGACCCTGGCCCGCGCCCATGCCGCGGAGGCGAGCGCGGGGGTGCATGAGCGCTTCATTGCGGTGGCCGATGCGGTGGTGCGGCTGGTGTTTGCGGGCGAAGCGCTGGAGCGTGCGCTTTACCCGGCGGTTGCGCATCTGAGCGTGGCGGCGACCGCGACGCCCGATGCGACCTTTCACGTGTGGGACACCGAGACGAGCGGCGTGGAGGCGCCGGCCGCGCCGTGCGGCCGCGACTGTTACACCGACCGCGGCGACATCTGGGGGATGGCGAGTGCGCGTTGGCGCAGCGCGTTCCACTGGGCTGAGTTCTCGCTGAACCTGATGGATGCGGCGACGGGCGAGGCGGTCTATTGGGTTCGCACGCCCACGGCGCTGCCGTACTGGACCAAGGCGTCACCCTTCCGGACCCTGTTCCACTGGCTGATGGAGTCGCGCGGCAAGCAACTGCTGCACGCGGCGGCAGTGGGGACCGATGACGGGGCGGTGCTGATCGTGGGTCGCGGCGGCGTCGGCAAGTCGTCGACCGCCCTGGCCTGCCTGGAGGCGGGGTTCGGCTATGTGGGGGACGACTATGTGGTGGTGGGCCTCGATCCGCCCCGCGCCTACAGCCTCTATAACACCGCGAAGCTCGAGCCGCATCAGACTGCGCGGTTTCCGCGCCTCGCGTCGCTGATCCCCGACGCGCCGGTCGAGGGCGAGGAGAAGGCGGTGGTGCGCCTCTATCCCGCGCGGGCGGAAGGGATTGTGACGTCGGCGCCGTTGCGCGCCGTGCTCACCCCGCGATTCGGCGACGGCGGCCCGACGCGGTTCGAGCCGGTGGATGCAGCGGTGCTGTCGCGCGCCGCGGCGTTCACGACCCTGGCGCAACTGCCGCACGCCGGCGCGCCGACCCACAACTTCATCGGTCGATTGATCGCGACGGTTCCTGCGCGGACCCTTGTTCTGAGCCGGGACTTTGCCGAGATCGCCGGCGCGGTGCGCGGCCTGTTGGCCGATCCTCCTGAGGAGGTCGCCGTGTCGAGGACCGGCGCCGTAGATCAGGCGCCGCTGATGAGCGTGATCGTGCCAGTGCACAACGGCGCACGCTTCCTGCGTGAGGCGATCGACAGCGTGCTGCGTCAGGCGTGGCCCCGGCTGGAAATCATCGTGGTCGACGACGGTTCGACCGATGAGATTGAGGAGGCGGTGCGCGCGCTGCCGGTGGATGTGCGTTTTCTGCGCCAGAACAACCGCGGCGCCGCGGCCGCACGCAACCGCGGCTACCGTGAGGCGGCGGGCGAGCTGATTGCGTTCCTGGATGTGGACGACCTGTGGCCCGACGGTGCGCTGGATGCGATGGCGGCACGGTTGCTGACGGCCGCGTTGGATGTCGTGCAGGGCCACGGGCAGTTGTTCCGTCGCGTGGACGGAAAGGACACGCTGTTCGGCGATCCCGGCGAAGCCTTCCCCTATTACATTGGCGCGGCGGTGTATCGGCGCTCCGCGTTCGAAGCGATCGGGCTGTTCGACGAGAGCATGGCGTTCAGCGAGGACACGGACTGGTACGTGCGCGCGCGCGAGGCGGGGTTGAAGATCGAGCGTCTGGATCAGACGACGCTGCTGGTGCGGCGCCATGAAGCCAACATGACGCGTGGAAAGAGCCTGGTGGAGCTGAACGCGTTGCGCGTGTTCAAGAAGGTGCTCGACCGGCGGCGCGGCGTCTGACGTCAGGGCGTCCAGAAGGCCCAGATGCAGACGAAGGCGATCAGCGTGGCGAGCATGGACAGGACCAGCACCCAGAGCAACCGGCCGTTGAGATAGCCGCCGCGCGCTTCCGCCTCGGTCTCTACGCGCGAATTCGGATGCAAATCTTCTTCCCGCCAGGCCGTGTCGGAATCGGACCCGTGATGCTCGGGATTCATGCTCATGACGACCTTTTCCAGTGACGGAGGCCGTGGCGGGCTCCACGCTCCTAAGGAACGCCCGGCCGCCGCGGGCGTTCCCCTCAAACGTCCCTAATGCGCCGTTACCGCTCCAGCCGGCGCCGCGGTCTTGGAAATCGCGCCGGTCATCGGAATGAAGAACACGCCCACGTCGCGGCGCGAGTGAACCTTGCCGCGCGCGTCCTTGGTGTAGACGTAAAGGATTTGGCCACGCTTGAACGGCTGTCCGATGGGGATGATCATGCGGCCGCCGGGCTTCAACTGCGAGAACAGCGTCGGCGGCGCATAGCGCGCCGCGCAGGTGACGATGATGATGTCGAAGCCGCCCTTCACCTCGGGCCAGCCGTAATAGCCGTCGCCGACGCGCGAGCTGATGTTGGAGTAGCCGAGCGGCGCGAAGATCTTGCCGACCGCGTGGCCCAGCGGCTCGATGATCTCGATCGAATAGGCGTGCTTGACCATGCGCGAGAGCAGCGAGCTCTGGAAGCCGGAGCCGGTGCCGACCTCGAGGGTGACGTCGTTGGGGCCGGGCTTGCACAGCTGGGTCATGTAGGCCTGGCCGAGATAGTCCGAGAGCGCCGAGCCGTAACCGATGGCCCAGGGCTTGGGGTTTTCCTCATAGGCGTCTTCCGGCCGCGCCACGCCGAACAGGCCGCCCTTCGCGCTGCGGCCAGCGTAGTTGTAGTGGTAGTACTCACGCGGCACTTCCTGGAAGGCCTGCACCACCCGCTCGTCGGCGGCGCCGAAGCGCTGGGTCAGATAATTGCGGATGTGCGCGATGGCCGGGCCCTTGCGCTTTTGAATCGCGTCGAAGACCGCGTCGCTGATGTGGGTGGGGCGGCCCGAGGCGCGCATGGCGGCTTCAAAGGCCTGCCGCGTCCACGCCTTTGCGGTCGCGGCGTTGGCGAGGCTCGGCGCCAGGGCGGGCGCAAGCGTCAGGGCGGCGGCGGAAGCGATCAGGCCGCGGCGGGTTTGGGCGTTGTCGTCCATGATTTCCTCGGGAAAGTCGCGAAGGCTAAGAGATAGAGAACTGCGGCGCTGTAAATCAGCCAGGAAAACCCGGCCTCGCGCGCGATGAGGTTGGCCAGCGGCGTCGCCACCACCGAAAAGGCGCCGTTCACGCCCCAGGCCCACGGCAGAAACCCGCCGTCGCCGGTGCGCATCAGGCCGAGCGGGAAGGGCATGCCGAGGGCGATGGAGACCGGCGCAGTGATCGCCAGGACCATGGCCGCGCGCACCGCCCAACTGAGGCTGAGGGTCGAGAGCATGTACTGTTCGGCGCCTTCATACATCGCGGCGCTGAGGCCGATGAGCATGAGCACCGCAAACACCATGCCGACGCGCGGCAGGCGAGAAAACCAGGGTGCGATCATCGAGCCGAGACCGCCGAACACCAGCATGCCGGTGAGCACCAGGGCGAAGGCGCTGACCCGGTCGTTGAGATAGAAGGAACCCTTCTCGATCAGGAAGATTTCGACGAACAGGAAGCCCAGGCCGAGGGCGGCGAAATAGACCACCGGACGCAGGCCGCCGCTCTTGGTCTCCTTGCGCAGGCGCCTTGGCGACAGCAGCGGCGTGCCGAGCACGATCAGCGCGATGATGATGGCCTGGGCCAGGACCGCGAGGTTGACCAGGGCGCCGATCTCCGGCTGGGGCAGGACTTCGAGCCGCGCCATCAGGACGTCGATCTGCTGCAGCTGCAGGATGGCGTAGAAGAAGGGCCGGTCGAGGCGGATGGGTGTGAGGTTGAATGCGGCTTCCGACGGCGTGGGCTGGCCCGCGAGTACGGCTTGCGCTTCATCGGCGACCGCGTCGTCGAGACCCTGGGCGGTGACCTTGCCGGTGATGAAGGAGACCGAGGGCAGGTCGTTATAGATATTGCCGCGCACGGCCTCGACGTTGATCCCCGGATAGTAGGAGACGTCGAAAGAGCGGTCGTCGCAAAACTTGCGCAGCTGGTCGATCTCGTCCGCGGTCCAGGCGTTGCGCTTGACCAGGATGCGCACGCCCCAGGCGGAGCGGTAAACCACCACATGGCTCAGCGGGTCCTTGATGTGGGCGTCGAGCAGGCCCGCGCGCACGGTGGCCAGCATGCGCACGGCGTAGGCGGGGAACTCGCGGATCGACACCGGGATCGAGACGATGCCGTCCCGCGTGAGCGCCCGCAGGTCCGACGCGATGGCCTCGGCGGAGAAGGCGGTCTGGTTGGTGTCCTGGGCGTCGAGGAAGTCGGACGACAGGTCGATCAGGTCGTAGCCGCGGCGCCCGGCGTCCTCAGTCACCGCGAGCGGACTGCCGTCGAGCAGTCGCACGTGCGGATTGATCGCCAGCGGCGGCGAGGGGCGCAGGCCATCGACCAGCGCCGCGTGCAGAATGGGTTCGGGCTCGAGCACATCGATCTGATCGGCGCCGAGGGTCAAGGCGCCGGCGACGCGGAAGCCGCCGGACGCGCCGACCAGCAGCACGCGGCCCTTCGGATGCAGCAGGTAAGGCGCGGCCGACAGGTCCGAGGGCGCATAGGATGCATCGATCGGACCCGGCTTGGGCAGGGAGGCGATGCGTACGCCGTCGCGATAGAGGCCGAAGCTGCGCGGCGGGTCGGGCAGGTTCAGCATCGACGCGTCGTTAGACACGTCCGCGTCCATCCGCTCGGTGAAGTCGTCGAGCAGCAGATAGTCGCCGCGGGGCGAGCGGGTCTCGCTGAGCACCTTGGCGTTGGGCGTGTGCAGCGGCGGATAGATCGCCTTGAACTCGTTGAACGCTGGCTGCGGACCTTCGAGCAGCAGGTATTCGCCGCCGGCCAGCGCCAGGGCGGCGAGCGCGATCGCCAGCAACTTGCCCTTCTTCGGCAGGAACAGGGCGCTCGACGCGACGATGACCAGGATCGAGGGCGCCAGATCGAAGGGATGCAGGGCGAACATCAGGATCAGCACGAGCGCCGAGCCCAGGCCCGCGCCGGTCAGGTCGTAGCCGTAGACGCGGCCGATCTCCTTGCTGTTCAGCACGAAGCTCAGCGAGACGAACACGCCGGCCAGGAAGAAGAACGGCAGCAGCGCGGCGTAATAGAGCCCGATGTTCTCCACCTGTGGAATCCAGGTGGCGGGGTTCTGCAATTCGAGCGGATTGAACGGATTGGTGACCGTGTAGTGGAAGCCGGCCGCCGCGCTCGCCACCAGGGCGCCCGGCAGCAGCGCCTGCAGCCAGCGGCCGGCGCGGGCGAACGCGTCGCGGAACAGCGCGACCACCACGCCCGAGAGCGCGAACCCGGCCATGACGATGGAGATGACCCAGTAGCCGTACTCCGACCACTTGGCGACGGCGAAGTACCGGGTCAGAGCGATCTCGAACCCGACGGCGCCGGCGGAGACCAGGAACAGCGGCCACAGGCGCGCGCGTTCGGCGGGCGCCGTTGCGGTGGCTTCGAACGTCGTCCCCCCGGCGACGCTCACGGCCAGACCTTGCGTTTGAGGAAGTCCTCGACGGTGGCGTCGAACTTGTCCGGTTCGTCGACGAACAGGGCGTGGCCGGCGTGGTCGAATACGGCGACCTCGGCGGACTTGTGCTTGCGTTCGAGGTTGGCCGCCTGGCCTTCCCAGCGCGGGCGGATGACGTAGAGCACCGGCTTGCCGGTGGAATAGATCGCGTCGCGCCAGAACTCGCGCGGCATGGGGTAGGCCTTCAGCGCCTTGGCGGCGGGTTCGGGGGTGTGCAGGGTCGCCGCGGTCAGGCGGTCGATGTAGTCGGCGCTCTGCGGCGTTGCGAACAGGCCGGAGACGAAGGCGTGCATGGCCGCTTCGGGTGGTTGCTCGGGCGCGGCCGCGCGATGAACGCCGGAAACGACCGGCGCGGGCTCTTCGCCGACCGAGTTGTCGACCAGCACCAGGCCCGCGACCTTTCCGTCGCCGCGCTCGGTGACGTAGGTCAGGGTGTCGAGCACGCCCAGCGACCAGGCCACGATGACCACGGGGTTAGGCCCCAGACGGTCGATGAGCTCGGCGATGTCCTTGCCGCGGCGCTCCGGGTCATAGCCGCCGGCGGGCGCGTCGCTTTCGCCCTGGCCGCGGGGGTCGAAGGCGACCACGTGATGGTCCTTGCCGAAGGCCTCGATCTGGCGGTCGAAAATCCAGGCGGGCATGCGCCATCCCGGGACAAACACCAGGGTCTGGGCGTCCGGCGGCCCGGCCTCCAGGTAGTGGAGTTTCACCCCGTCGCTGGTGGTGAAGAATCGGCTTTCGACGGTTGGCGCGGGAGCGTCCGCCACGGCGCGCGAACCCAGGCCCGCCAAGGGAAAGGCGAGCACAAGGGCGGCCGTCCAGGCCAGCGCTAGGCGGGTCGGGTCCATCGGTTCCACTATGAGGGGAAAGTCGGTCCCCCTGTCGCGGAAATTCTCCTGTTGAGACGCCAAATCCAGCCCCCTCCGGTGGCGTCCGCCTTGCAAATCCCGGTCCCAGGGGGGCCACAAGGCCCGAATAGAGACGCAAGGGTTGCGCATGGCCGCCCGATCCGCCGCCAAACAGGCTTTGGACGCTCCCGTCCTAGCGGACAGGTTTGACAGTCTTTCGTTCCGCCGTGCGCTCGGCCTGTTCGCGACCGGGGTCACCGTGGTGACCGCCGCCGACGCGGCCGGGGAGCCGGTGGGGATTACGGTCAGCTCGTTCAACACCGTGTCGCTGAGCCCGCCACTGGTGCTGTTCAGCGTGCAGCGCAAGGCCTATGCGCTGGGCGCCCTGCAGCGGGCCAAGGGGTTTGCCGTCAACGTGCTGAGCGAAACGCAGCAGCACCTGTCGCAACGGTTTTCCCGCGCGCTGGACGCCGGCCGCTGGGCCAGCGCGCCGCACCGGTTGGGGCGGACGGGCGCGCCGCTGCTCGACGGCGCCCTGGCGCGTTTCGAGTGCGAGCCCCACGCGGTCCACGACGGCGGCGACCATTTGATCTTCGTCGGGCGGGTGGTGTCTTTCGACGTGACGAACGAGCAAGACGCGCCGCTGGTCTTCTTCCGCGGCGCCTACGGGCGGCTGGTTTAACTAGACCGCTGCGCCCGCGGCGCACCGGATCGCGATCACGCGTGCCAGATCGTCGCGCGCCTCCAAAACCTTGCGCTTGAGGTCGATGGGCAGCGCCGGGTTGTCCGCGAGATAGCCGTCCACGGTTCGCAACGCCGCCTCGCTCTGCTGGCCGCCGATGAAGGCGTTGATCCAGCCGGGGAGGAAGAAGATGCGGCGGTGGACCTGGATCCAGGGCAGCCGGTCGAGCGACTGGCGCAGGTAGGGCGCCGACAGCGCCGCCTGGTCCAGGTCATTGAAGTTGGCGAGGCTCGCCGACACCCATTCCTCGTTCAACGAGGCGTCGTTGAAATAGCGGTCGTAGTAGGCGCGCTTCACCTCGGCGGTGGGCGCGGCGGCGCCGACGACGAAGGCGCTGCGGCCGGACTCCGGCGTGGTGTCGCGCTGGGCTTCGGCGGCGACGAGGGCCGGGCCGTCGGGCTCGCCGAGCGCGAGCAGGCGTTGCGCGATGTTCCAGTGAGTGAGCTGTTTCACCGGGCCGCCGTCGAACAGAATGGCGCCGGACAGATACGACCGCAGCGTCGCGCGGCCCTGGGCCGTCCGCGCGGTGGCGATGAGGGTGTCGAGGCTCTCCTTTCGGAAGCCGTAGGTGAGGCTCGTGTCCTGGGCGCGCGCAGTGAGCAGCGCCTCCCACCGCGGGAACAGCCGCCCAGCGTCCGCGTCGGAGACGTAGCGGGTGAGCGCCGTCGCTGCGCGGTTGAGGATGAAGACGGAAATGTGCTCGTCCCGCTCGGCGGCGAGGGCGTCCATGGCGATTTCGCAGAAGCGCGCCGGCGCAAGCCGCGTCTCGCGCACCAGGTCCCACAGCGCGCCCCAGAGCATGGCGCGCAACAGACCGTCCTTCACCGCGCCGACGTTCGCCTCGATCCACGCGGCGCTGCGCGCATCGGGGAGAAACAGGCCGTAGCCGTAGTCCCCGCCGTTGGCCCAGACGTAGTCGGGCGTAGGCAGGCCGCTCGCGCCATCGAGGGTCACGGTTTCGCCGGCGAAGGCGGCGGTGAGGACGACGTCTTCACGATGGCTGTAGCCCAGGCGCACCTGGGTCTTGATCGGCCACCAGCCGCCGGGATCGCCGGGAAGGTCACGTACGGGACGCTGGGCCAGGGTCAGGCTGCGGATATTACCGCCTTCGAGCGTAAGTGCGGTGTCCACGCGCGGCATGCCGGCGCGCAGGATGAACTGGTCACCGAACCGCTGCAGCGATCCCTTGGCGTCGCCCTCGATGGCCGACAGCAGATCGCGCCAGGTGGCGTTGGCGTAAGCGTGCTTTTTCAAAAATCGATGCAGGCCTGCGCGGAAGCGCTCTTCGCCGACCAGGAAGGCGAGCTGTTTGATGATCGACGGCGCCTTGTTGTAGACGATCGGGCCGTAGTTGCTCTTTGCCTGGTCGAGGTTGTCCAGCGGTTGCGATACCGAGTTTGTGCCGCGGGTGGAGTCGGCGGCATAGGCGATCGGCTTTTGATGCAGATAAAACGTCTTCCACGTCTCGCTCTGCGGCTTCAGCGCGTCCTGCACGCGCGCGGCCATGTAGGTGGCGAAGCCCTCCTTCAGCCACAGGTCGTCGAACCACTGCATGGTGACGAGGTCGCCGAACCACTGGTGGCTGACCTCGTGGTAGATGGTGGAGTCGCGGGCGAGCAGCTGCAGCGGTGTCGGCGGCTCGCGGAAGACGAAGCTGTTCTCGTTATAAAAAATCTCACCCACGTGCTCCATGCCGCCGAACGGGAAGGCGGGGGCGAGCAGGGCGTCGAGTTTGCTGAACGGAAAGGGGACGCCGAACCAGTCCGCCAGCCATTTTGCTGCGTCGCGATTGGAGGCGATGATCGTGTCGGCGTCGACCTCGGCCCGGCGTGAGGCGCGCGCGTAGAGGGTGGTGGGCCGCTCGTTCGGCGGCGCCGAGGTCCACGTCGCCCACGGTCCCGCGCCGAAGGCGGCAAGATAGGTGGGGATCGGTTCGGTCTCGGCAAAGCGCCACGCGGAAGCGCCGTCCTTGTCATCGATGCGCGAGTGCGGCACGGCGTTGGCGAGCACGGTCCAGGTTGACGGCGCGCGCAAGGTCCAGGTGATGCGGGCCTTCAGGTTCGGCTGGTCGAAACAGGGGAACAACAGGTTGGCGTCGCTCGGCACCAACAGGGTGTAGAGGTAGGTCGCGCCGTCGCTCTTGTCGTCGAAGCGGATGATGGACGCGCCGCTGGCGGCGATGGGGGTGGTGAACTCCGCTTCGAGCCGGTTGACGCCGGTGTTGAGATAGCGCGCGGGTACGATGAAATGGCCATCGCGCCAGACCAGGCCCTCTACGACGCGATCGTTCGCGCGGACGCCGGTGAGCGCGGGTCCGCGGAAGTCGACGATCAGATCACCCGCGCCGGCTTGGCGGCGGAAGCTCATGCGCACGGCGCCCTTGGCGCTGTCGCCTTGCGTGAGGTCGAGGGCGATAGCGTAGCGCACGTCCGATAAGGTGGCTGAGCGATGATCCGCAAGCGCACGGGATATGCCGGGGTCGAGCAGATGCTGGGGCTCGGTGGCGCTCGCCGAACGCCAGAACGCCGTTACCGCGGAAGCAGCAACCGCGGCGACGAGGGTTTGGCGGCGGTTGAAACGGTCGGCCATACGCATGCATAGCAAGCGACGGGGAGAAGGCAATCAGGCGGCGTGGACCAGGGTTGCGCTGCGTTGGCCTTCGGTCAGGCCGTAGAAGCGGACCTTGAACGGCTTCCACCAGAAGATCTTGCCGAGGCTGCGGGCGAGGCAGTCGAAGGCGTCGGCGCGGTCCGGTCGCCGCGTCAGCCACGCGACGGCGGCGAACGGTGCGCGCACCATCGCTTGCGCAAGACCGACCAGCATCCAGCCCGCGGCGCCCCATTCACGGCCCGGCGTGTTGGCGCAGCGGCAGGGAGCGCCCTGGCCGAAGGCGAAGGCGCGGGGCAGGGTGTAGCGCAGGGACAGGCGGTCGGTGGCGGGGTCTTCGTAGACGCGCGCCGACGGCGACCAGGCGAAAACCGCGCCCGCGTCCCGCATGGCGGAGAACAGGACGTCGTCCTCGCCGCCGATCTCATTGCTGAGCGGGTCGAACGGGCGCGCGCGGTCGGGCAGGGCGGCGACGCGGACCAGGCTGTCGCCGCAGCCGTAGGCGTGGTCGAGCACGCACGCCTCCGCCGGGCCGAGGCGCGAGAAAAAGTGCGCGAGGTAGGGGCGGTGGGCCGTCACGCTGGCGGGAAGGCGCGCTTCGACCGGGCCGAAGACGACGTCGGCGTTGAACTGAGCCTGGGTTTCCAGCAGGGCGGTGAGCCAGCCTGACGGCGCTTCTTCGTCGTCGTCGAGGAAAGCAACGAACTCGCCCGTCGCAACCCCCATCGCAGCATTGCGCGCGTTGGACACGCCGGCGCGCGGCTCGTGGACGTAACGCACGCCGAAGGGCGATGCCGCGTCGAGGCGTTCGACCAGGGTGCGGGCCGAGGGGACCGCGTCATTGTCGGCCACCACCACTTCGACCGTCTGCGGGTCGACGCCGGCCTGGGCAAAGGCCGAGCGCAGGGCGCGCTCCAGCGGTTCGGGGCGGCGTTGGGTGGGGATGACGATGGAGACGCGCATGGAGGTCTGCATGGGCTCAAGCGCTCACGGCCTCAGCGCGCGGCTGCGGCGCGGGTTTGCGCGCGGCGATCTCGTCGAGCCAGTTGGCGTAGAGCTGTTCAGCCCCCGCGCGCCAGCGGTGCTCCGGCGTCGCAGAGGTCACAACGTGGGTAAAGCGGCTCATCAGACCGTGGCCGGGCATGCGTTCGGCGACGTCGGTCATATGGCGCAGTTCGCGCTCGACTTCGGAGGCGAAATAACCGGCGGGGACGGCCGGCGGCGTTGAACGTTCGCCCTTCAGGAAACGCCCGACGTCGCGCATGTATTCGCGCGCGATGGAGTCGGCGTCGTATTCGGGATGGCCTTGCAGGAAGACCTGCAGGCTCTTGCCGTGGCGGACGAAGGCGTCGACGCCGGCGTCCTCGGACACGGTGAGAATTTCGTACCCGGCTTTGCGCAAATCTTCGACCGCCAGTTCGTTCACGCGCGAGTGGGGCGTGTCGATGGACGCGGGCAGGTCGGCCAGGAGCGGGTCGAAGCTCGCGCGCTCGCAGGCGAAGACGCCGCTGAGCTTGGACGCGCGCGGGCGGCGGCGGATGCCGTCGCGATGCAGCACCGCGGCGTGCGCCGCAAGACACGACCACAGGGTCGAGACGGTGTTCGCCTCGGCCCAGTCGGCGAGCCAGGCCAGCGCCGGGAAATAGGGTTCGGCCTTCAGGTCGCTGGCGCGCGGTTCGGTCCCGGTGACGATGAGGGCGTCGAGGTTTGCGCTGGCCAGCGCTTCCAGGTCGCCGTAGCGCCCGCGCATCTGGGCGCGGGCGTAGTCGCTGCGGGCCACGTTGGGCAGGCTGAAGGGCTTGATGACGACCTCACGCCCGCGCGCCGCGGCCTGCACGAGCGACGTGAACTGCCGCTCGGTCGCCGCGAGCGCTGCGTCGGGCATGTTGTTCACCAGACCGATGATCAGGGTCATGAGGATTAACCCACGCGACGTTGCGGCGTCTGTTGGCGCACAGCGGACGCCAGAGCCTGGTCGAGGTCTTCGAGGATGTCGTCGATGTGCTCGACGCCGACGCTCATGCGGATCATTTCAGGGCGCACGCCGGCTTTCAGTTGGTCGGCCGGCGGCATCTGGCGGTGGGTGGTGGAGGCCGGGTGGCAGGCGAGGCTCTTGGCGTCGCCGATGTTGACCACCCGCTTGACCAGCTTCAGGGCGTCATAGAACGCCTTGCCCGCTTCGATATCGCCATCGACGCCGAAGGTGAGCAGCGACGTGCCCTGGCCCTTCAGGTATTTCTGCGCCAGGGCGTGATAGGGGCTGTCTTCGAAGCCGGTGTAGTTCACCCAGGCGACGCGCGGATCGCGGCGCAGGAATTCGGCGACCTTGCGACCGTTCTCGACGTGGCGCTCGACGCGCAGGGCGACGGTTTCGATGCCCTGCAGCAACAGGAACGCGCTCATCGGCGCCAGCACCGAGCCGGTGGCGCGCAGATAGACGCTGCGGCAGCGCGCGACATAGGCGGTGGGGCCGAAGTGCTCGGCATAGACCAGGCCGTGGTAGGACGCGTCCGGGGTGGTGAATTGGGGAAAGCCCGCGGCGTGCGCGCTCCAGTCGAACGCGCCCGCGTCGACGATGGCGCCGCCAAGGGTGGTGCCGTGGCCGCCCATGAACTTGGTCAGCGAGTGGACGACGACGTCCGCGCCGTACTCGATCGGACGCAGCAGGATCGGCGTCGCCACCGTGTTGTCGACGATCAGCGGCACGCCCGCGGCGTGGGCCACGTTCGCCATGGCTTCCAGGTCGACGATGTTGCCGGCCGGATTGCCGACGCTCTCGCAGAACACCGCGCGGGTGTCGGCATCGATCAGGCGCGCCACGGCGTCGGGCGAGTCGTTGTCGGCAAAGCGGGTGGTGATGCCGCCGCGGGGCAGGATGTGGGAGAACAGGGAGTGAGTGGTGCCGTAGAGCTGCGGCACGGTGACGATGTTGCCGCCGTGGTCGGCGACGTTGGCGATGGCGTAGTGCAAGGCGGCCTGGCCGGAGCTGACGCAGAGCGCGTCGGCGCCGCCTTCCAGGGCGGCGACACGTTGTTCGAGCACGCGCACGGTCGGGTTGGAGATGCGGCTGTAGCGGTAGCCGTCGGCCTCGAGGTTGAACAGGGCGGCGGCGTGGTCGGCGCTGTCGAAGGCGTAGGCGGCGGTCTGGGTGATCGGCACGGCGAGCGAGCCGGTGGCCGGATCGCTGTCGAACCCCGCGTGGATCGCGATGGTCTCGCTCCGCATCTTAACGCTCCCGTTCCCCTCTCAGGCGTGCCGTTTTGGCGCCTGAAACCGCGTTTGAGCGTGTGGGTTGCAGGATACGCGCCGCGAGGGAGTGTTAACGCGGGTGGGTGGAATTAGGGGGACACGATACCTATTCCCCGAATTCCAGCGCATCGAAGGTGAGGGGGCATGGTTGATTAGGGGAATAGGTATCATGTCCCCCTAATTCGGGGCCTGTCCCTTGCATCGTCTCGCGCGCGCATCACGCGCGGTGTTTCATTGCGGGTCCTCGATGCGTGCGGCGACGTCCCAACGGCAAACGGAAACGACGGCGCCGGAGCCAGCGTCGAAGGCGTGGCTGCGGGCGTTGGAGCGGACGGCGAACCTGGACCGGACGCCGGAGCGGGTGCTGCCGTCGGTGATCGCCGAGATTGCGGCGGCGACGCCGGACGCGCCGGCGCTGCTGTCGGAGCGGGAGCGGTTTACCTATTCCGAGCTGGTCGAGCGGGCGAACCGGTATGCGCGGTGGGCGCTGAGCCATCTCGACAAGGGCGACGTGGTCGCCCTGATGATGCCGAACCGGCCCGAATATATGGCGATCTGGCTGGGGGTGGTCAGCACCGGCGCAGTGGTGGCGCTGCTGAACACCTCGCAGAGCGGGGCGTCGCTGCAGCATTCGATCGCGGTCGCCAAGGCGAGGCACCTGATCGCGGACCCGGTGTTCGCGGATATCGTTAACGACGCGCTTGTCGGTGCAGTGTCGCCGCCGACGGTCTGGACTGATGTTGCGCTCGATGGGTTCTCGGGCGCGCCGTTGAGCGACGCCGAATGCCGCGGGGTCACGCTCAGTGATCCGGCGCTCTTGATCTACACCTCCGGCACCACCGGGCTGCCCAAGGCGGCGCGGGTGAGCCATCACCGGCTGATGAGCTGGAGCGGCTGGTTCGCCGGGATGATGGACGCGAAGCCGGACGACCGGCTCTACAACTGCCTGCCGATGTATCACTCGACCGGCGGCGTGGTGGCGACGGGCGCGGCCCTGGTCGCGGGCGCGTCGGTGGTGGTGCGCGACGGGTTTTCGGCGCGGGCGTTCTGGGACGAGGTGGTGCGCTGGGACTGCACCCTGTTCCAGTACATCGGCGAGCTGTGCCGCTACCTGGTCGCGGCCCCGCGGTCTGAGGCTGAGACGCGCCACCGGTTGCGGCTGTGCGCCGGCAACGGATTGCGCAAGGACGTGTGGTTGGCGTTCGAGGCGCGGTTTCGGGTTGCGAAGATTCTGGAGTTCTACGCCTCGACTGAGGGGAATTTCTCGCTGTTCAATGCGGAGGGGGTTCCCGGGTACGTGGGCCGCACGCCGTCGTTCCTGGCCCATCGGTTCGGCGCGACCTTGGTGCGCTTGGATTCTGCGACGGGAGAGCCCGTGCGCGACGCGGACGGGCGCTGTGTGAAATGCGGCGTGGATGAGCCGGGTGAGGCGATCGGGCGCGTGGGCGTCAGCGGGGCGAGCCGGTTCGAGGGTTATACCGATGACGCGGCGTCCGAGCGGAAGCTTCTGCACGACGTCTTCGAGCCGGGCGACGTATGGATGCGCACGGGCGACCTGATGAGCAAGGACGCGCGCGGGTTTTATGCGTTTGTGGACCGACTGGGCGACACGTTCCGCTGGAAGGGCGAGAACGTCAGCGCGAGCGAGGTTGCGGACGCGGTGAGCGCCTGCGCGGGCGTGGAAAGCGCGGCGGTCTACGGTGTGGCTGTGGCGGGCGCCGAAGGGCGTGCTGGGATGACGGCGGTGGTGGCGGGCGCCGGGTTCGAGGTCGCCGGTCTGCATGCGGCGCTGGCGAAGCGGTTGCCGGAGTATGCGCGGCCGCTGTTCGTGCGCGAGGTCCGCGCACTCGATCACACCGGCACGTTCAAGCAGCAGAAGGGCGCGCTTCAGGCGGAGGGGTTCGATCCGTCGCGGGTGGACGATGTGCTGTGGTTCGATGACCGGCGCGTTGGGACCTATGTGCGGCTGGACGCGGCGCTCTATGCGGAAATCGTAAGCGGCGCGGCTAGGGTCTAGGCCGTTAGGCCGTGCGACGCACCGGTAGCGCCGCGAGAGCATCGCTCACTTCGGCGCCGGTCCGTTCCGCCGCCTTCACCGCGTACGGGATCGTCTTCGGCATGGCGTAGAAGTAGTGGATCATGCCGTCGTGGCGCGTGGCGCGCACGGTGACGCCCGCGTCGCGGAGGCGGGCGGCGTAGGCTTCGCCTTCGTCGCGGAAGGGGTCGTACTCCGCCGTGTGGATGATGGCGGGCGGCAGGCCGTGCAGGTCGGCCGCCAACAGCGGGGACAGGCGCGGGTCGCGAACGTCCGCGCCTTCGCCCAGGTAGTAGGCGATGTCCTTTTCCATGGAGGCGCGGTCGAGGAAGTAGCCATCGGCATACTCCAGGCGTGACGGCGCCTCACGCGCCAGATCCAGGATCGGGCAGATCAGGAGTTGGCAGGCGAACCACGGACCGCCCGAGCTGGCGATCTGGCAGACGGCGGCGGCGAGGCCGGCGCCGGCGCTGTCGCCGGCTACGCCGATGCGGGTGGGGTCGATGCCGAAGGCGCGGGCGTTAACCGCGATGTGCACGGCTGCGGCCCAGGCGTCGTCGATGGCGGCGGGAAAGGGGTGTTCCGGCGCGCGGCGGTAGTCGATGGCGATGACCTTGGCGCCCGACGCAGCAGCCAGGCGGCGGCAGACGCCGTCGTGGGTGTCGAGGTCGCCGGCGACCCAGCCGCCGCCGTGAAAGTAAACGAGACCGGGCATCAGGCTGGGCTCGGCGCCGAGCGGCGTGTAGGCGCGTGCCTTCAACAGGCCTGCGCCGCCGGGGACGGTAATGTCGTCGACCGATGCAACCGCACAACGATCGTCGTCGGCGATCTTCGCCAGGTCCTCGAGTGCGCGCCGGCGATCCTGCGGCCCGCTATAGGCCTGCCCCTGTCCGGCGGCGCCGAACATGGCGAGGAAGCGCGCGGCGTGGCGGTCGAGCGGCATTAACCTTGCGGGCTCAGCGCGCCGGTCCGAGGGAGCCGACGAGGCGCTCGATGGCGGGGATGGAGCGGAAGTTGTCCGGCGTCATGTCCGACTGCGGGATCTCGATGTCGAACTCGGCCTCGACGCTCAGCATCAGATTGACCATGTCGAGGGAGGTGAGGCCGCTCTCGATCAGGTCATGACCGGGCGCGCCCGCGCTGGGACCGCGGCGGCGCTCCAGCATCGCCACGACAATTCCCGCGATCCGCGATTTGTTCGAGACCATCGATCCGTCGGCCATCTCAGCCCCCAAAGGCTCCAACCCGCGCCCATCCTGGGACAATTCCCTGGGCGTATCGGCGTTTCGGCGAAGGAATTGCAAACCGCGGGCCGAGGCGCGTGGAACAGGCGGCCTCGCCCCAAGCGCGAAAATGGGACGGTTAATGCGGCACGTCGTTTGCTGGACGTTCAACAACGCCGGGGGGTGGACGCCCTGCCGGTCTCGGATTGACGCACGAAGGCCTGTGACCATGCCGAAGTCGAACCTGAAAGCCGTGGAAACCGCGCCTGACGTCGCGCCGGATTCCGACCGCGGCGACATCCTGGCCCGCGCGCAGCGGATGGCGGCGGTGGCGGCGCTGAACGCCGACGCGGTCGACGCCGACGCACGCTTCCCCCACGAAGCCATCGCGGCGGCGAAGGAAGAGGGGTTGTTCGGCCTGCTCGTGCCGCGGCATCTGGGCGGCGAGGGCGCCAGCCTCGGCGAGGTCGCCGACGTTTGTTATACTTTGGGCGCCGCGTGCGCGAACACCGGCATGATCTACGCCATGCACCAGGTGAAGGCCGCCTGCCTGGTCGACCATTGCGCCGACAGTCCCTGGCATCAGGACCTGCTGACCCGGCTCGCCAAGGAGCAACTGCTGTTCGCATCCTCCACCACCGAGGGCAAGA
This sequence comes from Caulobacteraceae bacterium, assembly GCA_036501825.1. Lineage (GTDB taxonomy): Bacteria > Pseudomonadota > Alphaproteobacteria > Caulobacterales > Caulobacteraceae > JAFECT01. The sequence goes on from DASXZP010000026.1 coordinate 262,848, forward strand.
AGGGCGGCGACGTGCGCTCGAGCGAGGCGCCGGTGGTGCGCGACGGCGACCGCATCAGCCTGACCCGCGACGCCAGCGTGATCTCCTACGGTGAATACGCCGACGCAGTGATCACCACCGCGCGCCGCAACCCCGGCGCCGACGGCGCCGATCAGGTGCTGGTGGCACTGCTGAAGGATCAGTTCAGCCTGGCCCGCACTATGGGCTGGGAAACGCTGGGCATGCGCGGCACTTGCAGCGCGGGCTTTACCCTGAAGGCCGAGGCCAAGGCCGAACAGGTGCTGCCGACCGCCTATGAAACCATTCATGCGCGCAGCATGGTCCCGGCCGCGCACTTGCTGTGGTCGTCCACCTGGACCGGCGTCGCCTCGGGCGCGGTCGAGCGGGCGCGCCGCTTCATGCGTCGCGCGATGCGCGGCGCGGGCCAGTTGCCGCCGGGCGCCGCGCACTTCACCCGAGCGACCACCGATCTGAACACCCTGCGCGGTCTGGTGGCCGCGTCGCTGACCCGCCATGAAAACGCGGTCGCGGCCGGCGGGGACGCGCTGTCGTCCATCGACTTCCACACCTCGATCAGCCTGCTGAAGGTCGAAGCGTCGGAACTGGCGGTGCAGGTCGTGATGAGCGCCCTGCGCGCCACCGGCCTGTCGGGCTATCGCAACGACACCGACGTCTCGATCGGGCGCGCGCTGCGCGACATCCTGTCGAGCCCTCTTATGATCAATAATGAACGCATCCTCAGCAACCTGGCGAGCTCGGTCCTGGTGGCCGGGGCGCCGCGGTCGCTGCGGGGCTGAACCAAACACTGTCTCTCACGCAAGGCCGCATCCCATGAGCGCCAACGCCCAGCGCCGCGAACCGCAGAAGCTCCGGACCCAACCGGAGGCGCTGCATCAGACCCTGTTTCACGCCATGGGCGCCGACGGTGTCTATGCGCGCACCGCGCTCTACGAGAGCATGGTCGAATCCCTCACCGCACTAATCTCGCGCTATCGCGATCCGCGCGCGGAGGTGATGCGCTTTCCGCCGGTGATGAGCCGCGCGATCCTGGAGCGGTCCGGTTATCTGAAGAGCTTCCCGAACCTGTTGGGCTGTGTGAGCTGCCTGCACGGATCGGAGCGTGAGATCCGCGACGTGGTGTCGGGGTTTGAGGCGGGCGGCGAGTGGACGACGTCGCTGGGCGCCGCCGATCTCGTGCTGACGCCGGCGGCTTGCTATTCGTTGTATCCGATCGTCGCTGGGCGGGGGCCCGTGGCGGCGGGCGGTCTGGTGTTCGACGTGGCCTGCGACTGTTTCCGTCGTGAGCCGTCCAGGGACATCGACCGCCTGCAGTCGTTCCGCATGCGCGAGTATGTCTGCGTCGGCTCGCCGGAAGAGATTCAGAGCTTCCGCGGCGACTGGATTGAGCGCGCCAAGGGCATCGCCGACATGCTAGAGCTGCCGTACGCGGTGGACGTGGCGTCGGATCCGTTCTTCGGCCGCGGCGGCCAGATCATGGCGATCAGCCAGATGCAGCAGTCGTTGAAGTTCGAGCTGTTGATCCCGACCCACTCGGACGAAAAGCCGACGGCGTGCATGAGCTTCAACTACCACCGCGACCACTTCGGGGTGACCTGGGGCCTGCGCGACAAGTTCGGCGAGACCAGCCACACCGGCTGCGTGGCCTTCGGCATGGACCGTCTGGCCGTGGCTCTGTTTGCAACGCACGGGTTGGACGTGGACGCCTGGCCGGCGGGGGTAAGGGCGGCGTTGAAGCTGTAGTCGACGCGAGGGGCCTGCGCCGTTCCCGCGCCTGGTGGCACAGTCGTGCGCCCTATGCGCCGATTGAGGTATTCCGTTTCCATAGCGGGCGACGCGCCGGGAGCCGACGGATTCCCTGTGCAAACGAATCGCCTTGGGGCATGGTTAGCGTCTGCCAGATTGGCGGGGGCGGGCGCGATATTACTCAAACTTGGGGTGCGCCGGCCGACGGGGTGAGACGTCGGGGTTTCTGGATATGCGGGGGGAAGCGTTGGTCGCGGCCGTTGAGCCGCCATGCGCCGGTTTGTCGGCGGAGGCTCAGCCGTGCGCGGTTTGAAGGCGGCGCTGCCGGTGATCGGGGTGGTCGCGGTGGTGCTGATCGCCGCCGCCGTGCTGTTCCCGTTTGCGCAGGCTGAGCTCGCCAAGCTCGATCCCGGGCCCTATCCCAATGCGATCAAGGCCGAGGGCGTGGTCGACAACGACGCGGCGGGCGGCAGCAACGTCTACATCTTTCCTGAAATCGCCGGTTCGGTCGCCGACGTCTATGTGCACGAGGGCGACCGCGTGCGCGCAGGTCAGCCGCTGTTCGCGCTCGACGACAGCGTGCAGCGCGCGACCGTGGAGAACTTGCGCCAGCAGGCGCTGGCGGCCGATGCGACCTTGCGCCGGATGCGGGCGCCGCCGCGCAGGGAACAGGTCGCCGTTGCCGTGGCCCAGGTCGACCAGGCCAAGGCGGCGCTGAAGGCGGCGGCCGACCAGCACAAGCGATTGAAGCGCTCCGCCGACCTCGATGCGCGTTCGGTCAGCAAGGAGACGCTGGAGGGCGCGGCCGATGCGGTAACCGCTGCGCGCGCGGGCGTGGCGGTGGCGCAGCGTCAGCTCGACCTGCTGAACGCAGGCGCCTCGCACTTCGACATCGAGAACCAGGCGGCGCAGACCGCCTCGCTCTATCGCACCTATGACAGCGGCAAGGCGTTGCTGAACAAGTATACGGTGCGCGCGCCGTTCGACGCGGTGGTCACCACGATCAACGTGCCCAAGGGCGCCTATATGGCGCCGGTCGGGGTGTTCGACCCTGCGACGCAATACACCTTGCCGGCCGTGGTGCTGACGCGGGATGCCGGTGCGCTGAAAGTGCGCGCCTACGTCGACCAGGCGGCGATCGGCCAGATGGGGCGAGCGCCGCGCGCGGTGATGCTGACGCGCGGGTCGAAGGACGCGATCCCGCTCGAGTTCGTCAGCGTGGAGCCGCTGCTGACGCCGCGGGTGCAGCTCTCGCCGGCGGACAAGGACAAGGGCGATCCCAGGGTGCAGCCGGTGATCTTCCGGCTGAAGCCGGGGACGAAGGCGCGGCTCTATCCGGGACAGTTGGTCGATGTCTACATCCTGGACCGCTAGGGCGTCGGTGATCGGCGCCGCGCTCGCGCTTGCGGGCTGCGTGGTGGGCCCGAACTATGCGCCGCCGGCTGCGCCGAAGGGCGCGGACTATGGTCCCGGGATCGCGGACAGGCGTCTCGATGCCGACGGCGCTGTACAGCAGGTCGAGCTCGGCCGGGCGACGGATCCGAAGTGGTGGAGGCTCTATGGCTCGCCGGCCCTCGATGCGTTAGTCGCGGAAGGTCTGCGCGACAGTCCGAACCTCACCGCGGCGCGCGAGGCGCTGAGCGCGAGCCGCCATCAGGTCGAGGCCGGCGCCGGCCTGCTCTGGCCGGTGGCCAATCTGGCGACCAACGCGGGGCCGCACCGGGGCAATCCGGCGGCGATCGGCTTTGCCGGTGACAGCTATTTCTACCAGTTGTTCACATTGGATGCGTCGATCTCGTACGCGGTCGATCTGTTCGGCGCTCAACATAGGGCGGTGGAGTCCCTGGGGGCGGATGCGGAGGGGCATCGCTATGCGGTGGGCTCGGCCTATCTGCTGCTGACCGGTGCGATCGTGCAGGCGTCGATTGCGCACGCGGGCTATGCCGCCCAGGTCGTGACGCTCGAAGACATCGTCAAACGCAGCGAGGCGCAGCGCGACATTACGGGCGCGCAGGTGAAGAGCGGCCATCTCGCCGCGGCCGCTCAGTTGGACGCCGACAGCGCGCTCGCCCAGGCGCGAAGCGATCTCGCCCAGGCGCGACAGCGCGAGGCGGCGGCGGAGTCGCTGTTGCATACCCTGGTTGGACGTGAACCGGGCGAGACCCTGCCCGCGCCGCCTGCCCTCGACGCGTTGATGTTGCCCCCGGCCGCCCCGGTTGCCCTGCCGTCGGCGCTGGTGCACGCGCGGCCCGACATTCTCCAGGCGGAAGCGGCGTTGCACAGGGCGAGCGCCGATGTGGGCGTGGCGACCGCGGCGCTTTATCCATCGATCAGCCTGACCGGCGATGTGGGCCGGGTCAGCAACGTGCTTTCGTCGCTGCCCGGACCGTCGCGCCGTTATTGGTCGGTGGGCCCGGCCATCGACCTGCCGATCCTCACCGGCGGCTCGCGTCTGGCGGAACGCCGCGCGGCCCAGGCGGCCTATCGCGAGGCGGCCGCGACCTATCGCTCGACCGTGCTGTCGGCGCTCGAGCAGACGGTGGATGCGATCCGTGCGCTCGACGCGGACGCGGCGGCCTCGAACGCGGCGCGAGCGGCGGGCGATGCGGCCGACGCGAAGGCGCAGATTGCAACGGCTCAGCGCAGGGCGGGGCTGATCTCGGAGTCCGACGCCATCGCCGCAGCGCTCGATGCCGACCGCGCGCGCCTGGCGCTCATCGGCGCGCGGGCGCAGCGGATGCAGGACGTTGCCTTGCTGTACCTGGCGTGCGGCGGAGGGTGGGACCCGGCGACCGCGTCCTGAGCTACGGCTTCTTCACCGCGTAGAACGCGCGCAGGGCGCTGATCGCCACCGGATCGTAGATCGTGTCGTGTCGCTCGTTGGGGCGCGGGTCGTAGGTCCAGGTCAGGCCGGCCAGGTTCGCGGTCTTCAGTGCGGCGACGATGCGATCGACGGGGGCCTGCAGCTCTGCGCCTTCAGGCTCCTGGGCGAGCCAGAGGCGTTTGCCGGCGAAGCCGCGCTTGTGCAGATCGGCCTCGGCTTCGCGGCTGAGCGCCCGAGCGTTCCACCACAGGCTGGGGCTGACCGCGATATAGTCGTCGAAGTCCTGCGGCGCCTGCAGGAAGGTCTCGAGCACGAACAGGCCGGCAAGCGACTCGCCGATCAGGGCGCTGTGGCCATCGGTGCGGAAATGCAGGGCAGTCCACGGCTTCAGGTCTTCGACGAGGAAGCGGCGGAAGTCCGCCGCGCCGCCGGAGGTGGGGGCGAGTTTCAGATCGCGCGCGTCTGTCGACGGGCGGTGAGGTCGTGACGGCGATCGGGCTGGTCGATTCCGACAACGATCATTTCCTGGAACGAGCCGTAGGCGCCGTCCACCGCGACCAGGCCGGTGATGTGGTGGAAGTCGCCGTCCTCGCCGCCGTCGAGCAGGTAGAGCACCGGGAAAACGCGCGTCGGATCGCCATAGTCCGGGGGAAGGTAGACGTTCACGCGCCGATCGGCGTTCAGCACGGTCGAGTGCATGACGTAGGACTGGCCGATGACGATCGGCTTGCCGCCGGCGGGCGGGGTCTGCGCGTGGGCCGACGTCGCCGCGATCGCGGCGGCGAGGGCCGGGACGATCGGTTTCATCGGTCGAGGAGGCCTTTGCCGGCGCGGATGCGCTTCGCCGACTTGGCGATGCGGTCCTGCCGCGTCTTCGACTGCTTGGCGCCGGCGAAATAGAGCAGGTAGCCGCGCTGGCGGCCGGGGGTAAGCGCGTCGAAGGCTTCCTTCAGGTCGGGGTCGTTGTCGATCGCGTCGATCCATTCGGAGGGCGTTTCGAATTCGTCGGTGGTTTTCTTGACCACCGAGAGACCGGATTTCTCGACCTCGATCGCGTTCTTCACATAACCCTTCAGCGCGGTCGCCAGCTTTTCGATCTCCTTCACCGAGGTGAAGCGAATCTGGCGCGCGGACTGCACGTTCTTGGTCTGCTGGATGAGGATGTCCTTGGGGTCCTTGAGCAGCGCGCCTTTCATGAACAGCAGCGCGCAGTAGGTCTTGAACCCGTGAATCAGGACGATGTTGCCGGCGCCCGCAACGCTGTAGCAGGGCCAGCCCCATTTGACGTCTTCCACCACCGGACAGGTCAGGATGATCGCGCGCAGGGCTTCATATTCCGCACGCCAGTGCTTGGACTTGCGCAGGATCTTGTCGACCTCGGGGTTCTTGGGGCTGCTCGCCACGGCCGGCCTCCGGTAGGTTAGGGGGACACGATACCTATTTCCCGACTTCAACGCCCGTTGTGTTGCCTGAGTTCGGGGTGAATTCGGGAAATAGGTATCATGTCCCCTTGCGTCAGGCCGTATTCCCCGCGTCCACCGTCATTACCGTGCCGGTAATGTTGTGGGCGGCGTCGCTCAGGAGGAACTCGACCATGGCGGCGACGTCGTCGACCTCGGCCAGGCGGCGGAGCGCGCTGCGCTTGGCGATCTTGGAGCGGTCGGCGTCGCCGAGGCCGGTGGTCATGTCGGTGTCCATGAATCCGGGGGCGACGGCGTTGACGGTGACGCCCACGCGGCCGACTTCGCGGGCGAGGGATTTGGTGAAGCCGACCAGGGACGCCTTGGTGGCGGCATAGACCGACAGGCCGTTGTAGCCGGTCGAGGCGATGATCGAGCTCATGTTGATGACGCGGCCGCAGCCTTCGGTCAGCATGGAGCGGACGATGTATTTGGTCAGCACGATCGGCGAGATCGTGTTCAGCCGGATCAGCTGTTCGATCTGGCTGTTGTGCATATTGGAGAGCACGCCCTCGGTGCCGAGGCCCGCGTTGTTCACCAGACCCCAGATCGGGCCGTACTCGCTCTTCAGCCTGCGCGCGAAGTCCGAGATGGCGTCGATGTCGGCGAGGTCGAAGGGGAGAAAGATAATTTCACCGTGACCGGCCTTGTCGGCGGCCTTGATCGCCTTGGTCAGCGCACTGCTTTCCTTGCGCGCGACGCCGACGACGCGATAGCCGGCGGCGGCGAGGCGGGCGCTGACGCCCAGGCCCACGCCGCGGCTGGCGCCGGTGACGACCACGGTCTTACGCTTATCAGGCATCGGCACGCATCAGCTTTCCCGCTGCGGTCATGGCCAGCGTCGGGACGACGCGGACGACGGCGGGCGTCTTATAGGGGGCAAGATCGCGGCGGCAGGCGGCGAGCACGGCGGCCTTGATCGTCTCGTGCGGGACGGCGTCGTCCTCGAGCACGATGTCGGCGGTGACCACCGCGCCGGTGATGGGATTACGCCGGCCCGCGACGCGGGACACGCGCACGCCGGGCTGGCGGTTGATGACGGCCTCGATCTCTTCCGGATGGACCTTCAGCCCGCCGACGTTGATGACGCCGCCGCGACGGCCGACGAAGAAGAAGCGATCATCGCGGCGTTCGACCATGTCGCCGGTGTCGACGAAGCCGTCGTCGTTAGCGACCTGGGTCCCGTGGAGGTAGCGCGAGGCCGTGCGACGCGACCGCAGGTGCAGGGCGGCGTCGACGACGCGCATTTCGACGTCGTTCTGAGGCGCCTCGACATAGGCGGCCGGGAAGCCTTCGTAGCCGTCGGTGACTTCGAAGCCGACGCCGGCCTCGGTGGAGGCGTAGGCGTGGCCGACGGAGGCGGCGGGGAAGCGGGCTTTCAACGCATCAAGCACGGCCTGGTCGGCGATCTCGCCGGAGAGGCGCACGTAGCGGGGCGAAATGGCGGCGAGCGCTGGGCAGATCAGCACCCGCCGCCAATGCGAAGGGGTGCCCGACAGATGGGTCACCCCGTACTGCGCCAGCCGCGAGAGCGCGTCGGCCGGTGCTTCCCCCGCTTGGGAAAGGATCATGGAGGCGCCGCCGGTCAGCGCGCGCAGGAGGATCTGGAGGCCGCCGTAGCGGCGAATGTCATAGAAGGTTCCCCACACGACGGGCGCGGCGTCGGCGTGAGGGCGGATGGCGCCGGTGAGGCCCGCAAGGTCGTGCGCCACCATTTTGGGCATGCCCGTGGTGCCGGAGGTGAACATCACCCATTCGGTGGCGACGGGCGCCGATGGAGTCCGTGGGGTCCTGCTCGGCGCACCGATGCGCGCAAACGGCACGCCCTCGACGGCCAGTGTTTCATCGTCGGACACGACGAGGTCGATCTCGGCGTGGTCGAGCACATGGTTAAGATGCGCCGGATCGAAATCGGGCGGGCAGAGCACCATGCGGCGTGCTGCGCCGTCGAGGTCGACGAAGGCCAGGGCCGCGGCGACTTGCTCGCGCGTGCGCACCAGCACCGAGCGGTCAGTGAGCATCTGCGGGTCGATGTCGAGGCTGACGCCGTTAACGATGTCGGACAGGGCGACGATGCGGTCGTGCGCGACGAGGGCCGGCGTCTTGCCGTCCTTCAGCGCCGCAGCCAGTTTGGCGCGGAGAAATGCCTTGTCCAGCAAGGCCATGGGGTCAGGCCGCCTGGTCATAGAACTCGACGAAATCGCCGAGGGTCACGGGGAAATAGACGTCTTCGGAGGCGGTGAACGGATCGTAGCCCAGTTCGTCCTCCAGCCGCGCCACGATGATGGCGAAGCACAGGGAGTCGAGGCCCGACTCCAGCAGCACCAGGTTGTCGTTCAGCGCCACGATGGGACGCTCCTGCTGTTCCGCCACCTCCTGGATGACGGTGAAGATCTTGTCTCGGCTCGACATGGTTACCCCTTGAGACGGTCTGCCCGTTTTCGCCCCGCCGTTGCACGGAGCGGGCCAGGATTCGCGTTTCACGTTGGGGCAGGGTGAAGGGCAGCTCCCGCGCCGCGCGACTTTCGCACGGAACTTGCACCAACCGCGGTTTATGAAGACCGCGCCCAAAATCAGGACGACCGGAGCGCCCGTGGGCGCGCCTGCCCGCGTGCGTTGCCGCCAGATCGGCGAGGCGGACCTGGAAGCCTTGGCCGGTCTCCTGACCGTCGGTTTTCCGGCGCGATCGCGCGACTACTGGTCGCGCGGGCTCGAGCGGATGCGGATACGCGCAATCCCCGAAGGCCATCCGCGCTTCGGCTATATGCTGGAGTGCAGCGGCGCGCCGGTGGGCGTGGTCCTGCTGATCTTCAGCGAGCGCGCCGACGGTATGCGCTGCAATGTTTCGAGCTGGTACGTCGATCCGGAGTTTCGCAGCTTTGCGACCCTGTTGACCTCGGCGGCGATGAAGCTGAAGCACGTCACCTATGTGAACACCTCGCCGGCGGAGCACACCCGCCCGATCCTGAAGACGCGCGACTACGTCCGCTACAGCGAAGGACAGTTCGTGGCGCTGACCGCGATCGGGAGCCTCGGCGTGGGCTGGCGGGTGCGGCCGTTCAACCCGAACGATGCGCGCCACCGTCTGCTCGACGACGAGGCCGGCCTGCTGCGCCGCCACGCCGAGGACGGCTGTACGGTGCTGGTGTGCGAAACGCCGGGAGGGCCTGAGCCCTTCGTGTTCATTGCGCGGCGGGTTCTCTATGCGCCGGCCGGGTTGATGCAGCTGATCTATTGCCGCGACACGGCGACCTTTGCGCGCTGCGCCGGGCCGCTGGGGCGCGCACTGTTGAAACAAGGGGTGGGTGCGGTGATCCTCGACGCCAATGGCTATGTGCCCGGGCTCGTAGGGCTTTATTTCAAGGGCAAGCAGCCTCGCTATTTCCAGGGCCCGGCGGCGCCGCGGTTGAACGACCTCGCGTTCACTGAAGCGGTGGTGTTCGGAGCATGAGTGCGGACGGGTCTTTTGGGCGTACGCAGACACTGACCTCGGCGCAGGTGCTGGTCGAGCGGCTGATCGCTCACGGCGTGACGCATGTCTTCTGCGTACCGGGCGAGAGCTATCTGGCGGTGCTCGACGCGCTGCACGACGCTGCGATCGAGGTGATCGTCTGCCGCCAGGAGGGCGGGGCCGCGTTCATGGCCGAAGCCTACGGCAAGGCGACGGGCAAGCCCGGCGTCTGTTTCGTGACGCGCGGGCCGGGCGCGACCAACGCCTCGGCCGGCGTGCACGTGGCGCAGCAGGACTCCACGCCGATGATCCTGTTCGTGGGCCAGGTGGACACCACCGTGCGCGGGCGCGAGTCGTTCCAGGAAATGGACTACGCCCAGGTGTTCGGCTCCATGACCAAATGGGCGTCCGAACTCGACGATGCGGGGCGCACGGCGGAGTATGTGGACCGGGCGTTTCACACCGCCGCGTCCGGAAGGCCGGGACCGGTGGTGCTGGCGTTGCCGAAGAATGTTCTGACGGAAAAAGCGCAGAACGCCGAACGCGCACCGAAGCCGGCCTGTGAAACCGCGCCCAGTGCGCGTGAGTTGACGCGCCTGAAGGCGATGTTGCTCGCGGCGAAGCGGCCGATGCTGCTGATCGGCGGCTCGCGCTGGGATGAGGCGTCGCGAGCGGCGATCCATCGGTTCGCCGAGCGGTTCGATGTTCCGGTGATCACCAGCTACCGCCGTGCGCCGTTGTTCGACGCGCGTGATCCGCGCTACGGCGGCGACCTGGGCCTGGCGGCGAATCCGAAGCTGGCCGCGCGAGTGAAGGCGAGCGATCTTGTGATCGCGGTCGGCACCCGGATCAGCGAGATCACCAGCCAGGGCTATGGCCTGTTTGCGACCCACGACGCTGCGCCCGGGGCGACCCATCCGAAACTGGTGCACGTGCATCCGGGCGCCGAAGAGCTGGACAAGGTGTTCGCGACCGATCTGGCGATCCACGCGACGCCGCAGGCTTTCGCCGCCGCCGTCGATAAATGGACGGGCCCCGAAGAGGCGCTCTGGAGTGAACATACGCGTGACGCCCACGCCGACCACCTGGCCTGGACCGGGCGGGCGACGCCGCAACCGGGCGAGGTGAACCTCGGCGAGATCATGATCTGGCTGCGCGAGACGCTGCCGATGGATGCGGTGATCTGCAACGGCTCGGGCAATTTCGCCGCGTGGATCCACCGCTTCTATCGCTTTCGGGAATTCGGCACGCACCTGGCCTCGACCTCGGCCTCGATGGGCTATGGCGTCCCGGCGGCGGTGGCGATGCAGGCGATCGACCGGTCGCGCACGGTGGTCTCGATCAACGGCGACGGCGACTTCCTGATGAACGGTCAAGAGTTCGCGACGGCCGTTCAGTACAGCCTGCCGATTGTGGTGCTGGTGTTCGACAACGGCGTCTACGGCACCATCCGCATGCACCAGGAGCGCGCCTATCCGGGCCGGGTCTCAGGCACGGCGCTGAAGAACCCCGACTTTGCCGCCTATGCCCGCGCGTTCGGCGGGTTCGGCGCGACGGTCGAGCGGACCGAAGATTTTCCGGCCGCGTTCGAAGCCGCGCGCGCCAGCGGCCTGCCGTCGATCGTGCACGTGAAGTTCGATGCGGACGGGATCGCCCCCGGCAAGACCCTGAGTGAAATCCGCGCGGCGGCCCGCGCCTAAAGATCCTCCCCCCGCGCGTAGCGCGTAGGGGAGGGGGACCACGAAGGGGTGGAGGGGCCTGCGCGACGGCGAGTGATTAGTTTGCGACGTGGGCGCCGTTGGCGTGGTTTCGGCCAACGTCGGCGCTGGCCCCTCCGTCGGCCTGCGGCCGCCACCTCCCCTACGCGCTGCGCGCGGGGGAGGACCTGAAAAGAGCCGCTTCTTACGCCGCTGCGCTCGTTGCGCGGCCGTGGGCGTAGTCCCAGTACAGCTCGCGCGCCTTGCGCATCACCGGGCCCGGTTGCAGGTCGCGGTCGTCGATGCGGGTGATGGGGACGACCTTGTTGTAGTTGCCGCACGAGAAGATTTCGTCGGCGTCGTAGAACTCTTCGTACCTCAGGGTCTTTTCGACCACCTTCACGCCGGCCTCGCGGAGCAGGCCGATGACGCGCTGGCGGGTGATGCCGTTGAGGAACGAGCCGTTGGGCGCGGGCGTGTACATGACGCCGTCCTTGGCGAAGGCGACGTTGGCGTTGGCGAGTTCGGCAACGGCGCCCATGGCGTCGCGCATCAGGCAGTTGTCGAAGCCGCGGCTCGCCGCCTCGACCAGGGCGCGCGCGCCGTTCGGATAGAGGCAGCCGGCCTTGGCGTCGACGGGGGCGTATTCGATCGACGGCCGGCGGAAGGGCGACAGGGTGACCGAGCTCGACGCGGCGCCGGGCTTGAGCATCGGCGCTTCATAGATGCAGAGCGCGTAGCGCGTCGACGCGGGGTCGTACTTCACGCCGCCGCCGGGCAGCGCGAGTTCGGCCCAGTACATCGGGCGGATGTAGAGTTCGGCGTCACGGTCGAACTTGGCGATGCCCTCGCGGGTCAGCTCAAGCCAGCGTTCGACGCTGACCTTGGCTTCGAGCAGGAAATTCTTGGCCGATTGGTTGATCCGCGCCATGTGCAGATCGACGTCGGGCATGACGCCCTCAAAATAGCGGGCGCCGTCGAACACGGTGGAGCCCATCCAGGCGCCGTGGCTGCGCACGCCCATGATCGGGGTGTTCCCCTCGCGCCACTCGCCCTCGAAGAAGGTCCAGGTCTTGGAATGGGGCGTTGAGACGGCGGCGTCTTCCATGGGTTCCCCCAAAAAACTGGACAGACGTGGAATAACCTAGGGGTGGGTGAAATCAACCCCAACCTGGGGCCTGTGCGGGAATAACCCATGCAAAGACGGTTAGCGGAGGGGTTTGTCCTCTCCGATCTGACACTATCGTAGTTGCAAACTTGCCAATGGAGACATGCCCTTAGTCCAGGCGAATTCGGAAAATCGTTTGCTGTTACGGCAATTTCCGGGCGGGCGGAGGCATACACGCCCCGAAATCCCGGTCATCGGCGCGCGTGCAGGTCCAGCAGGTCCGAGAGCACGCTTTCGGCGGTGGGCCAGCGGCCGGCGCCGCGGCCCTTGGCGGTGTGGACGCGGCCGTCGATGCCGACCACGCGGAGGTGGTTGCGGTCGGCGTCGCAGGCGGCAAAGGCGGTGTCCGGCGCGAAGGCGACCTGGGCCTTCAGGCGGCCGTTCTCCCAGCCGAGACGCGAGACCTGTTTCAGCGGTTCCTTGGCGGCGAGGCGGATGATCCGGTCGTCGAGCACGGCGCGTTCGACGTCGGCCTCGGCGATGCTTTCGTCGAAGGCCTCGAGGGCGAGGATGCGCAGTTTGGCGGCGGCGTCGCGGCCGTCGAGGTCGGCGGAAGGATCTTCTTCGGCCAAGCCCGCAGCCTGGGCGGCGCGCAGCGCGTCGTCGAAGGCGTCGCCCGCATGCAGACACGCGAGCAGGAAGTTGACCGTGCCGTTCAGCACGCCGTCGAGGCGCGCGATCGGACCGACGGCGCGCGCCAGGCGTACGGTTTCGATCAGCGGCGCGCCCCCGCCGACGCAGGCGGAAGCGGCGAGTGTCGCGCCAGAACGCCTGGCGGCGTCGGCAAGGCGCGGGTGGGCCATGATGACGGCTTGTTTGTTGGCGCTGACCACGCTGACGCCGGCTTCGAGCGCGGCTTCCGACAGCCAGGCGCCGGTGACCGCGCAGGACAGGGCGTCGACGATGACGTCAGGCTCCCATTCGAGCAGGGCTTCCGGATCGACGGTCATCAGGCCCGCCGCGTCGATGTCGCGCAGCTTCTTGGGGTCGCGCACCAGCACGCCGGTGATTTCGAACGCGTCGGGACGACGCCGCAGGCGGTCGATGACGCCGCCGCCCACGACACCGCAACCGGCCACAGCCACGCGAAGGGGCGCCGCCGCCGGCGCGCGTTTCACGGCCGGTCCTCCCCCCGAAGGACCGATGGCGGTAGCGTCCTCGCGCCCGATGGCGGCGACTTCGAGCGCGACGCCGCGGTCTTCCGCGAGACGGAGCGCGCGCGGCTGGACCAGCTTGCCGGCCACGTCGCGGGCTTCATGCCAGGTCAGGGCGCCGAAGCGCAGGGCTTCGGAATTGGATTTGGGGTCGCGGTCGTAGACGCCGTCGACGTCCTTGACCAGGCGCAGACGATCAGCGCCGAGTTCGGCGGCGAGGAACACCGCGGTCAGATCCGATCCGCCGCGGCCGAGCAGCACGACATTGCCGTCGGCGTCGCGGGCGGTGAAGCCCGGCACCACGACTACGTCGGCGGTTTCCAGCGCGCGTTCGATCACCGCGGCGTCGAGGCTGATGGGTTCGGCGGTTTCGCGGTCGCCTTTGGCGAGGATGCCGATCTGGGCCGGCGACAGGGCCGTGGTGATCATGCCCGCGCGATCGCAGGCGAGCGCCAGCAGCGCGGCGGAGGTTTCTTCGCCGAGCGCGACGTAGCGCGGCAGGTGCAGATTGTCGTGACCGCAGCCGAAGCGGTGGGCGTCCTCGAGCAGACGGTCGGTTACCCCCTGGAAGGCGGAGACGACGGCGACGACGCGACGGCCCTGCCGGACCGCGCGATAGATTTCGGTGACGGCTTCGGGCGCGTCGGCGGGGGATTTAAGGACCGAGCTGCCGAACTTCAGAACGTCGAGCGGGCGCTTGTGCACGCGGCGCTGCGCCGGCCTGGGCGCGGGCTCACGGCCGGTGTCGTGGGCGGCTAGCGTGCCGACGCAGCTCAACGCCGTACGGCGTAGCGCCGGGTTGGCGATGCGCTGGAAACAGAACAGTAGGTCGAGCGTCTCCGCATCGGTCACAGCGTCGGGCAGACGCAGTGTCCCGGCCTGGGACGGCTCGGACGAAAGCCCCGGTTCGGGCTGTTTTGGGACGGCCGCAAGGGTCATGGCCCCGCCGGTTCAAGGACCGCGCCAAAGGGGAACGAGACGGGGGCGCTATCGCGTGGCGCGCGAGCCGGTCGCTGGTGGCGCCGATTGGGGGGACACGATACCTATTCCCCGAACCCGGGCCGCGCGGTGAGCGAGCGCCACGGGAATAGGATCATGTCCCCAGGACCCGCCATGAAACTCTACGCCGTCGCCAAGCTCTCGCCCTATGCCTCGCGGCCGCGCATGGCGGTCTATGCCGGGAACCTGCCGGTGGAGGTGGTCGCAGCCCCCGGCGATGGCGGCCCGCACCATCCGGACTATCTGGCGATCAACCCGATCGGCAAGCTGCCGGCGCTGGTGCTCGACGACGGCATGGTGATCGTCGAGAGCGCCTCGATCGTGGAGTATTTCGCCGACAAGTTTCCCGAGGCGAACCTGCGTCCCGCCTCCGCCGAGGCCAAGGCGCGCGGACGCATGCTGGCGCGCGTGGCCGAACTCTATGTGCTGGAAGGAGCGGTGAAGCTGTTCAGCCAGATGGACATGACGACCCGCACCTGGTCGGTCGCCAAGATGGATCCCAAGGTGGTGGGCGACGCCTTTTCCCACATCGACAATCACCTGGAGAACCTGGACTGGTTCCTGACCGGCGACACCAAGTGCGCCGCCGCCGACACCCTGACCACCGCCGACTGCGCCCTGGTCCCGGTGCTGGGCTTCGTCGCCCCCTTCGCCAAGGCGCTGGGCCGCGAAGGCTTCCTTGACCGCCACGAGAAGGCCCACGCCTACTGGACCAGCGTCCAGAGCGAACCGGCCGCCTCGAAGATCGTGGCGGAGATGGCCGAGGCGCTGGGAGACCGGATCAAGCCCTAGGGGTTTACCGGCTGGATTTATTGGGAAAAAGAATGGTGGACGCGGTAGGGATTGAACCTACGACCCCACCCGTGTGAAGGGTGTGCTCTCCCGCTGAGCTACGCGTCCGCTCCGGGGAAGCGCGGACATAGCCCGCGTCGCCTGGGGCCGCAAGCCTTTGCAGATGTGGCCTAACCGGGCAGCCGAAGGGTCCAGGTCGTGAGCGCCCGTGGGAGCAGGGCCCACGACAGGTTCCGGCAGACGCGCTCGACGTCGCAGCGGTTGGCTTCGATGACGACCGGCGCGACGAGTTGCAGCAGTAGAAAGACGACGACCCAGGCGTAAGCGCGGCGCTGAAGGCTGCGCCAAGCGGCGAAGGCGGCCGCGAGACTGATTGCGATGTCGGCAAGATCCAGAACCGCCCAGACGTCGAGCGTGCGGGATGGCGCAGTGACCCTGATCAAATAGCTGATGTGATCGAACGCGCGCCCAAGGCTCAAGCAAGCAAACAGGATGACGAGCACGGTCAGGGCGCCGTGCGCCACCGAGATCGGTAGCGATCGGCGCCGCGTGGCGGCGGCTGGAGGATGGGCGCGTGTACTAGACATGGTGATTTCCCCCGCACGCATCCTATCCGTGCTGGCGGTGGAAGTCCTGTCGCCCGGTGATTCGTTTTCGCGGTCGCGCAACCTTCGCGGAACGGCTTTGGCGGTTCGGTGTTGATTTGGCATGTCGATCCAGCGGATCACGTTTCGGGCCTTTCCCATCGAGCCTCGCAAGGTTGAGGCGATGGAGCCTTTTGAGCGGTGTCCGACCTGCCGGCGGGTGTTCGACCGGCGCGATCTTGCCGATGTGCTGTGGCACGCGGACCCGGACCACGACCCGGAGCCGCGGCGGCATTAGAGTACGACGGCTTCGGCCCTGAAAATCCTCCCCCGCGCGAAGCGCGCGGGGGAGGGGGACCACGCAGTGGTGGAGGGGCCGGCGCGACGGTTGGTGATCATCACATAGCGGCGTGCGCGGTGTTCGCGTTGTTTCGGCTGGCGTCGGCGCCGGCCCCTCCGTCGGCCTTCGGCCGCCACCTCCCCTACGCGCTTCGCGCGGGGGAGGATTTTGTTGTGCTCAGGCAGCCGCTGTTTCTGTTTCAGCCGTGTCGGCGCACGCCACGTCCATTGCAGCCAGTTGTGCGTCCAGGGCGGCGGTGGTCAGGCGTTTGGCGGCGGTGTGGAGGGCGGTGGACCAGCGGTCGCAGGCGGGGCGTTCGGCAGCGAAGCTGCGGGACTGGGCGGCGCGGGCTTCGTGTTCGGCGGTCGCGGCGAGGTCGATGGCGGCGCGGGCCTCGTTCAGCGCGGCGACGAAGCGCCCTTCGGGGGTTTTGCGCCAGGCTCTGCGGCCGGCGACGATGTTGCTCGCGGCGCGCTCGATCTGCTCGTCGGTGGACAGTTCGATCGGGGTGGAGAGGACGGGGACGCAGGAGCCTTCGGCGCGGCGGCGTCGTGCGAGGTCGGCGTCACGGCGGGCCAGTTCGCCGCGGCGCAGGCGCTCGGCCTCGCGGCGGATTTCGGGGTCGTTCAGGTGTTCGAACATGGGCGCCTCCGGCCTTTAATGTGCGCATTATACACATAAAGGTCGAAGCCCCGAACGTGCTCAAAGTGCACTTTCCGCGAATCAGCGCGGGGACATCTGCTTCACCAGGGCCGCCCACTGGACCGTCTGGTCGAGGATGGGGGCTTCGTTGTTGGAGATGAGGTGGAAGAGGCCGGGGCTGCGGCTGCGCTCCAGTTTCTTCACCAGCACCTTGTCGTCGGGGAGGCCGACGATGCAGAGGCGACCGATCAGGTCGGGGGTCACCGGGGTGCGTACGTCGTCATAGTAAATCAGCCACGCGTCGAGCAGGGGGCCCAGGCTGTCGCCGCGGATCTGGGCCGCGCGGGTGTGTTCGGTGGCGCCTTCGGGGGCGGGCACATCGTCCAGAACATCAGTGGAAGCATAGAAGTGGGCCTGGGCGCCGGCGCCCACGTAGCCGACCAGCGGCACGGTCTTCGGGCCGCCGGCGTGCGGGCCGGCGCCGGGTTCGCGGAAAAGGTCGGCGGGTTCGACCTCCAGCGCGCGGGCGATGGCGATGACCCATTCGTCCTGCAGCGGGACCAGGCCGCGTTCGATGCGGCCCAGGTTCTGGTGCGACATGCCGATGCGCTCGGCCAAGCCCTCCAGGGTCAGGTTGCGGTGCTTGCGCCAGGCCCGGAGCTTGTGGGGTGGAGGCGCTTTTGCGCTTTTCATGCACATTTTCTGGCGCCGGAGTGCGCCGGCTTCCAGCGCACATTATGCACATTTTGCTTGACCAAAGGTGTACAATATGCACATATAAGGCCTCGACCCATCAGGAGGAGGCACGATGCGCACGCCGTGGACACGCGAACAGCTGGAGGCGCTGAGGCGCCTGGCCGGGGAGGGGCGCAGCCGGGCCGGCATTGCCGAGCGGCTGGGGCTGAGCCGCAGCGCGGTGACCGGCAAGCTGTGGCGGGTGACCCGCCGTCCGCCGCAACGCCGGCCCAAAGGCGGCTTGGACGGCGAGCGCGCGGCGGCGCTCTATGGCGACGGCTGGACATACGTGGAGATCGCGCGGCGGTTCGACTGTTCGAAGTCGACGGTGGCGAAGCAGTTGGCGGCGCAGGGCGTGACGCCGCGGCCGCGCGGACGGCCGCACGGACGGCGGCTCATGGCGCTCGCGCGCGAGATCGTCGAGGACCTGGCGGGGCCGCTGGGCGGCGCGGCGTCGGCGCCCGACCTGGTGGATTGGCTGGGCGAACCGCTGGTCAGCCTGAGGCCGGCGTTGGAGCAACTGCGTGAGCGGGGCTTGGTGCGCGAGGTCGACGGCGTGTTCGTGCTCAACGACCGCGGCGCCGCGCGCAAGGCGGTCGCATGAAGGGCCGGCCGCGCAAACCGGGCGCGCGTTATCCCTCGGGTCAGCGGGTCAGCGGCGGTCCGTCGAAGGCGAACGCCAAGCCTAACCGCGAAGTGATCGAGCGGCGGCGCCGGATTCTGGGCGCCGGACTTTCCGCGACGGCGGAGGATTTGCGCGCGGCGGAAAATCCGCTGGACGCGATGGGCGCGCGCGGCGTGCTCGATCGCGCGCTGTGCGCCGCGGGGCACGCCTATGCCGGACTCTATCGGCGCGCGGGTCTGCACGCGCGGCGGGTGACGATGGCGATGGATGAGGCGCCGGAAAGCTCCGGCGTCGACAGCCGCCGGATTCAGGACATGACGCCGGAAGAGATCGCGGCGGTCTGGCGGGTGGTGGAAAGCCGGCGCGTGGAGCCGGGGCGCGACAATGACGGAGATCCGGCCGCCGCGGCGACGCTTGCGGCGCTGTGGCGCGTGCTGGGGCCGAGCCGCAGCGCCGAACTTTATACGGTGTGCGTTCTGCACGCCTGGCCGGGCTGGCTGCTCGACGCGATCGACGGCAAGAGCGATGCGCAGATTGCGCCCAAGCGCCTGGCGCGCCGTGCGATGCTGACAGACGCGCTGACGCTGGTGCGTGAGCGGCTGCATCCGCGCAAGGCGAGGGACGAGACCCGTCGCGATCACCCGTTCCTTGGCGGCGCGGTCGAACAGACGGTGCTCTATGTCGACGAAGAGGGGCGGCCTGATCCGGTGCGCTCGGCGTCCGGCGCGGAGGTGACGGTGGTCAGGCGCAGCAGAACGGCGCCGAAGCGGTGAACATGCGTGGCGCGCGATTCATTTCGCGACCTTTGTTTGCCTCGCCGTTCGCTTGTGTGCGGCGCGGCGTTGTGGCATTCTCAGGAAATCGATGATCGAGGGTTTGCGTCTCGCGGAGGCTGACGATGTCTCTGGCAGGCGGCAAACGTAAGAGCACTGCGAAGGCGGCGCCCGATGCAGCGATTAAACCGGATAAGACGTTACCCACACCGCTCCCGATAACGCGGCGCCGCCGTTCTGTGACTTACATGCCGTCGGACTGTGACGCGGTGGTGGGGTTCATGGGCCAGGGGTTTAGCCTGACGGCGTTCGCCGGAGAGATGGGCGTGTCGCGCGAAACCCTGGTCCGTTGGCGGCGCAAGCACCGCGCCTTTGACGCAGCAGTGAAGGCCGGCGAAGCGGCCCGGGCGCTGGCGCTCGAAAAGAAGCTGATGGCCGCGAACAGCGGCGCCAGCGTGTCGGCGCATGTGTTCGCGCTGAAGTGCGCCGTGCCCGAGGAGTGGCGCGACAAACCGGGCGCCGGCGAGGAAACGGGGGCGCCGATCAAACTGGAGCTCGCGATCCGCTTTGTCTGAGATCGAGATTCCGCGCGCCTTTCGGGACCTGTTCACCCCGGGCTGGCGCGATGCGGCGTACTATGGCGGGCGCGGCGGAGCGAAGTCGCATTCGGTGGCCGGGGCGCTGGTGCTGCTGGCGGCGCAGTCGCCGCTCCGCGTCGTCTGTGCGCGCGAGATTCAGGAGTCCTTGCGGGACTCGGTGAAGCAGTTGGTTGAAGACAAGATCGCGGCGTTCGGGCTGGAGGGTCATTTCCAGGCGCTGCGCGACGAGACGCGGGCGAAGAACGGCGGGCGGTTCGTCTATAAGGGCATGTGGCGCAATCCCGATGCGCTGAAATCGCTCGAGGGCGCCGACGTGTTCTGGGGCGAGGAGGCGAACCGTTTTTCGGCGCGCTCGCTGCGGCTGATCCGGCCGACCTTGCGCAAGCCGGGGTCGCGGATGATCTGGACCTGGAATCCGGAGTTCGATCACGATCCGATCGACAAGATGTTTCGCGGCGAGGCGGGTCCGCCGCCGCCGTCGGCGGACTATCCGCTGGGCTCGATCGTGCGCGCGGTGTTGTGGCGCGACAATCCGTGGTTCGACGACACGCCGCTGCGGGCGGAGCTGGCGCACGACTATAACGTGGATCCGCAGGCGGCGGAGCATGTGTGGGGCGGGGCCTATGTCGCGGCGGTGGCCGGGTCGTACTACACGAGCCAGCTCGCCGACGTGCGCGAGGAGGGGCGGATCACGGCGCTGAACCGCGATCCGGTGCTGCGGGTGCGCTGTTTCTGGGACTTGGGGCGGCGCGATGCGACGGCGATCTGGATCGCGCAGTTCGTGGCGCGCGAGGTGCGGGTGCTCGACTATGTCACGGGGCAGGGGCAGGAGCTGGGCTATTACATCGCGCAGCTACGGGCGCGGGGGTGGGGCGAGGCGCTGCAGGTGCTGCCGCACGACGGACGCAATGTGAGCGTGATCGCTCAGGGATCGGCGGAGGAGCAGCTGCGCGCTGCCGGCTTCGAGGTCGAGACCGTGCCGAACCAGGGCAAGGGCGCGGCGCTGCAGCGGGTGGAGGCGGCGCGGCGGCTGTTTCCGCAGGTCTGGTTCAACGACACGCCCGATCTCGCGCAGGGTCTGAAGGCGCTGGCGGCCTATCACGAGAAGCGCGACGAGACGCGGAATGTGGGGCTGGGGCCGGAGCACGACTGGGCGAGCGATCCGGCCGATGCTTTCGGGCTGATGTGCGTGGCGTACGAGGCGCCGCGGGCGGGGCGGATGCTGGGGCGGTTGCCGAGCCAGGCGCTGGGCGTGGTTTAGAGAGTCCACGGCCTGCCCGCCGAAGCTTTAGCGGAGGCGGGACCACACGGAAAACACGGAACAGAAAAGTCGATGCTCGCGCGCTTTGTGAGCTTCGTGGTCATTGTCGATAAGCCCGCATGCGCCAGGCGCTCGGGATCGGATCAAAAAAATAGACCACGAAGCGCACCAAGCGCACGAAAGACGATGCACGCCCCTCGTTACCCCACCCGCTCGCTTCGCGAGGCGACCCTCCCCTTCAAGGGGAGGGTGGACACAAGAGGAGAGATCGACGTGACCACCACCATGGCCAACGACAAACACTACGCCGCCGTTGCGAAACAGCACGCGCAGAAGCCTAACGCTTTCATCGGCGCTGCTTTGAAGGGTGAGGCGGCGAAGACGACCGCCAAGGCGGACATGGCACAGGCGAGCGGGAAGGGCGTGCCGGCCAGGGCGGTGGTTTCGAAGCTGGCCCCGGGGGTGAGCGCCGAGCAAGGTCTTTAAGCGATACTTACGATCATGAAGCCCGGAAGCGGCTGACGGTGATTTGCGTCTACGCAGCGTGTGCGACGCGCGCTAAGGTGCCGTGTGCGGATCAGAGCAGAGGGGGGCGGCGTTGCGGAGGATGTGGGGGCTGCGCTGGCTCGTGGCCGGTGCGATTTTTGTGATCATCTGGGCGATCGGGTCGGATGTCCCGCTCATCTTTCGCTTGGCCGCCGGCCAGCGACTGGCGCCGGGCTTTGGTTGGGCGGTCACGGCGGGCGTTGTTTTTCGGCTCGTGTTGATTGGCGCGGCCGGGGCCGTGCTTTTGCGAGCGCCGAGGATTCTACATTATATCCGCTGGCACGACTCCGCCGTCCTCGCGATGAACCGGGGCGACTATGGCCGCGCGATCGCAGCGTTTGACAAGGCGGTGGACGGCGGCATCGAACATCCTAACGCGCGCTTTTGGCGCGCTTGGTCCCATATGAATTTGGAGCATTACGACCGCGCGCTGGAGGATTTCGATGCGCTTATTGCACGGTGGCCCCGCCGGATCGGCAGTCATTCCGGACGAGGTTCGGCCCTGCACGGGATGGGTGACTACGACGCCGCCCTAAAGAGCTATGACCGTGCCCTTCGGCTGGCGTCGCTCCCTTGGGCATTCTGGACTCCGCGCCTTGCGAGCCTCTCGTACAATCGCGGCCAGACGCGTTTCGCCAATGGGGACTGCGACGGCGCCCTGACCGATTTCAGCCGTTTGATCCGTTTGGCGCCGCGAAAGTCTTACGGCTGGGCTGCGAGAGGGAGAGTGCACCGTAAACTCAACTGCCACGACAGGGCCATCGCAGACTTCGACAAGGCGTTGAAGTTGGCGCCGGATAGCACGTGGGCTCGCTTCGAGCGTGGCCTCGCCTACGCGGATTCGGACAGGCCGGCGCCTGCGATCGAGGATTTCGACGCCCTCGCGGCGCCCGCTTCTCCGGACGACATGAGATTTAGGGCGATCTTTCACCGGGGTCGCGCGCGGCTCGCACTGGGGGAAGACGCGCATGCAGCTGCTGACTTCACGGATGCGCTGGAGTTCATGCCTGGGGATCCGGACGTGCTTTACGGCCGTGCTTTCGCGCTCTGGCGTTTGAAAGCTGGCGACGCCGCCTTGGAAGACGTTAACGCTGCGCTTAGCGCACGGCCGGATGACGTGGGGAGCCTATTTTTGCGCGGTTACATTCACCTCGATCGCAGCGACTACCCGGCGGCGGTCGGGGATTTCGATCGTGCTGCGGCATTGGAGCCGGACGAGGCGAGCCACGAGGCCAACCGTGCCGGTGCGCGTGTAATGGCCGGCCATTTCGATGGAGCGCTGGCCGATTGTACTCGGCTGTTCGACCGGCCGGCGTGCGAGGGCATGGCGTACGCGACCCGGGGTTTGATCCGGTTGCACCAGGGCGCGCTCGCTGAAGCGATCAAAGACTACGAACAGGCGGTCGCGCTCGATCCGGATACGGCAAGCGTCCGCTATGGGCTCGGGGTGTGTAAACTGCGCGCCGGTCGCGAAACAGAAGGCCGCGTCGATATCGACGCCGCCTTGGCGGCAGACCCTGACGTCGCTCGCGATATGGCGCGGTTTCGCGTGACGCCGTAACGGCGAGGCGGCGAAGACGGCCGCTAAGCCGGACATCGCACAAGCGAGCGGCAAGGGCGTGCCGGCCAAGGCGGTGGCGTCGAAGCTGGGCCCGGCGCTGTCCACAGATAAGGGCTGCTGAGCGGCGGGTTCAGGTTTCCGCCGGTGGGGTCTCCGGGCGTTTCAGCCAGGTGCGGAGTTGCAGGCCGAGGCCTATGGCGACGAGGATTTCGAGAACGTCGGTCATCCACGGCTGTGGAAGGTGGAGGCGGTGCGGGCCGAAGAGGATCGACCAGGCCCAGAACAGTGTCCAAGCGAGCAAGAGCGGGCGAACCAACCATCTGTCGGCCACACGCTTGCGATCAGGCGGCAGGCTGGAGAGCCGCGATTGCACCCAGAAAAAACCGACGAACGCCACCGGGCCGGCGGTGAGCATCAGGACGACATACCAATCCGAAGCCGACATGCGGGCGGTCCGTTCGCGGGCAGTTTACGACGGTTGCGGCATTTCACACAACATCCAGGAAGAGAGACCGAACCCATGGCCACGACGGCGCAGAAGATCAAAGCTCAGGAGGGTGGACGCCCGCGGGTCACCAAGCGGGTGACGTTGGCGATGAGTGCGGGGGCGACGACGGATGGGGCGACGAGCGAGGCGATACCGGCGGGCGCTTGCGATTTTGCGTTCTGGTATCAGAACCCGGCCGCGTTTTCGGGGTCGCCGACCAACGTCAATCTGACCATCGGGACGGCGAGCGGCGACGCGAGCTATGTCGCCGCGACCGACGTGAAGAGCGCGGCCGGGCGCACCAGCCTGGTGCAGGCGACGGGGCATGTGGCGGACCTGCAGGCGTGGCCGGCGGGGCAGGCGTTGCATGCGACGCTGACCGCGGTGGGCGGGACGAACCCGGCGGGGACGGTGACGGTGGGGGTGGAATACACGCCGCCGGATGGGGTGTTTTAGCGGCGAGTCAGTGAAATTGTGAGACGAGCCAGGGGATGCGGTCGCGGGCCTCCCGTTCGGCGGTCTCTGCGGAATCGTAGAGCCCGGCGTAGAGGCCAACTTCATCGCCATCGGGCCGGCGCCAGACCTTTTGGTAACTGAAGACGCCGTCGGATCGCCGAACGATGCGAACAGCCTCGGTCCCGTCGTCCTTTTCCAGTTCTTTGATCAAGATATCGGTCAAAGCGGCTCCCCTGACGAACTCATTCTAGTCGACCCTCACCCAAAGGGGGAGGGTGGCGCGCAGCGCCGGGTGGGGGGCCAGGCGCGACGTACGGAGCGCTTTGCGCCGCCTGCAGTTTTCGAAGGCGGCGCTTGTTACCCCACCCCACTCGCTTCGCGAGGCGACCCTCCCCTTGAAGGGGAGGGTGCAACATTGGAAGTCCAAAGCGCATGTCAAATCTACCGTCCGCCCTCGACCTTGATGAGGACTATCTGCTGCGGGTGTGTCTGGAGGCGGAGCGGGAGTCGGTTGGGTTTGAGAATGACTATGATCTGTCGCAGGACCGGATCGAGGCGCTGAATTATTACCGCGGGCGCATGCCCGACATGGGCGTGCCGGAGAACCGGTCCAAGGCGCAGTCGACCGATGTGGCGGATGCGATCGAGACGGTGTTGCCGGACCTCGTGGAGATTTTCATCGGCGGCGAGGATGTCGCGACCTTTCAGGCGCAGAATGCGTCGGATGAGGCGGCGGCGAAGCAGGAGACCGAGGTCGTCAACGACGCGATCCTGCGGCAGAACGACGGGTTCGACCTGTTTTACACGTCCATCAAGGACGCGCTGCTATCGAAGACCGGGGTGATTAAGTGGTGGTGGGAGACGCATGACCGATCGACCACCGAGCTGTTCAGCGGCAAGAGCCTGTATGAGCTGACCCTGGCGCGGCAGGCGGCGGCGAACGATCCGTGGACCTTTGTGGAGGACGTGCGGCAGGACCCGTTCGACGTGGAGGCGGCGCGGGAAGCGCTGATGGACGGGCTTCCGGCGCCGGAGGCGACCTTCAGTTTCAGCGTGCGCTATGACGGGCGCGGGGGGCGGGTGCGGGTCGAGACCGTGGCGCCGGAGGATTTTTCGGTCGCGCGCGACACGGTGAAACTGCGCGAGGCGACGTATTGCTGCATGCGCTCGCGGCCCCGCGCGCAGGACCTGATCGCCATGGGCTATGACGCGGACAAGGTCGCAAGCCTGCCGCCCTATGGCGCGCCGTCGCTGGCGGACCAGGTGCAGCAGGCGCGCGATACCGCCGGCGAGCAGACGCAGTTCATGGCGGCGTCGCAGTCGGATACGTACCTGCGCCAGGTGCAGATCGTCGAGCACTTCATCCGCCTGGTCGGCGACGACGGCAAGCCGGCGATCTGGCGGGTGGTGACGGGCGGATCGGACGCCGGCGGTGTGGTCCTGGAAACCGAGCGGGTGAACCGCATCCAGTTCGCCGCCATCACGCCCTATCCGATGACGCACCGGTTCTATGGCCGCAGTGTCGCGGACCTGTTGATCGAGATTCAGCGGATCAAGACCGCCCTGACCCGGATGCTGCTCGACAGCGGCTATTTCGCGCTGAACCAGCGCGTCCAGGTCGACATGAACAAGGCGACCGAGTTCACCATCGACGACCTGTTGCGCCAGGAACCGGGGATACCGGTCAGGGTGCGCGGCGGGTCGGACGCGGTGGCGCCGTTGCAGTCGGGGGAGCTGGGCTTCGATGTCGCCGGCGCGCTCGAGCTGATGAGCGTGGCGGCGGAGAACCGGTCGGGGATTTTGCGCAATTCGCAGGGGCTGAACCCCGACACCCTGCACGACACCGCGACCGGCGCGATGGCCATGTTGAGCAATGCGCAGAAGCGGGTGCGGATGATCGCGCGCATCTTCGCCGAGACCGGGTTCAAGGACCTGTGGCTGGGCGTGCACGCGATGCTGCGCACGCACGCGGAGCGGCCGCTGGTGGTGCGCCTGACCGGGGGCTGGACGCCGGTGGATCCGACGAGCTGGTCCGAGCGCGACGACATGACCATTCTGCTGGGTGTCGGCTCCGGCGGCCAGACGCAGGCGATGCAGACGGGACAGGCGCTGCTGGCGCTGATCCAGCAGGTGGGCGAACAGCAAGCCGCCATGGGCGTCGAGATCGTCAGCGCCCAGAATGTGTACAACGCGATCGAGCAGTTCGTGACGCGGGGGCTGGGGTTCAGCGACCCGCAGCGGTTCATCACCGACCCGGCGCCGCAGCTGGCGCAGATGCGGGCGCAGCCGCCGGGACCGCCGCAGGCGCCGCCGCCGGACCCGTTGACCGCCGCGCAGATACAGAGCCTGCAGACGCAGTCGCAGATCGCGCAACAACGCGCCGCCGCCGATGGGCAGCGGGCGCAGGCGCAGTTTGCGGCCGACCAGCAGCAGGCGGCGGCGAAACTGCAGCACGACCAGGCGATGAGCCTGGCGAAGATCCAGGCGGACGCGGAGGTGGCGCGCTATCGCGCCGGCCTGGATGCGCAGCTGGCGCGCGAGAAGCTCGCGGCGGACATGGCGCTGAAGCGGGAAACCGCGGCGGCGGCAGCGCGGCCCGCGCGCGACGCCGAGGCGCAGGCAGCCGAGGCCTAGGGATAGCCCAGACGTTTTTGAATTCTCTTCATGAGGCGATAGGCCATGTCCGACGACTGGACCGACGACGACAGCGACGATCAGAGCGCCGATATTTCGGATTCGGCGCCCGAGAACGCCGACGCGGGCGACAGCGGCGTTTCCACGACGCCGCTCGATCTCTCAGCGCTGGCCGGTGGCGCGACGCCGTTGACGGGCGCAGGGCCCGCGGTCGATCTGAGCGGGGACACGAGCGGGCCCGATCCCGCAGCGTTCTCAGGCGCCAACCTGGGCCTGACCGGGGATCCGGCGGTGCTCGATCCGTCGGCGGACGCGAACGGCGCCGACGGCGCGGCCTCCGGATCGTGGCTCGAGGCGTTGGCGAGCGGCGGGTTCGACAACCCGGCCGACCGCATCTACGCCTCGCCGACGGATTCGCAGGAAAAGTTCATCCCGCAAGTGCTGGCTGACAGCGCAGGCGCGAGCGGCGCGGTGGCGCAAAGTCTCGTCCCGCCACCGGGCGCCGATGGTGAATCGGGCGCGCAGACCTCCGTGCCGGTCGTCGCGCAGGCGGGGGCGAACGGCCCACCGCTGGTCAACCCGAACACCGGCCAGCCCTATCCGGACGGCGTACATAGCGAAGGCGGCTGGCTGGTCGACGGGAAGGGCGCGCTGGCCGACCCGGACACGGGGCGGGCGTTGGCCTACGCGTCGAACGGCCGTACCGACTTGAGCCACGCCGTCCACCGGCCGGGCCCGACGGAACGGGATCCGGTGATCGCCCAGATCGCGGCCCAGCATCCGGGAATGAATCCCCCTGGGCTTGTGGTCGATCCCGAGACCGGCGTGATGAAACGCTACGTTCCTGGAAAGCCAGGCGCCGGCCCGACCCTGGTTCCGGTGACGGCCGACGAGCAACAGTAGGGGATCAACTGGATGCTCGGCGTGAAGAACGATGGCTTTGCACCGGGGCAGATGTCGCAGGTGGAGCTCAACCTGCGCACGCCGCCGCCGGGGACATCGGCGGGGAGGATATCCGTGCCGTCATGGTTTCCGCAGGGGACGAGCGGCGGCGCCGCGACGAGTCCACTGAGCGACCAAGGGGCCGAGTGGTTAAAAGGCCGGGAAAAAAATTCTGTGATCATGACGCCGGACATTGCGCGCAGGCAGTATTCAATCACCCAGTTCGACGATGCGTCGAAAACCTACATCGACAGCTCCGGTCATCGAACCTTCGGCTACGGTCACGTGTTGACCGACGCCGATGCGCGGGACGGTTTGACGGTCGCCAGCCTCTCGCAAATGACCCCGGCGGAAAAGCAGGACCTAGCCGATCGTCTCTTCACGCAAGACGTTCAGACGCACTTCAATAACGTCGCAGCGCGGCTCGGGCAGGCTACGATCAGCCAGCTACGACCCAATCAGGTCGACGCGTTGATCGGCGACGACTTCAACGCGGGGAGCAACGCCGCTCTCGGCACGAACATGATCCAGGCCATTCGGCGGGGCGACGATCAGGGGCGCTGCCGGCGAGTTCAACGCCTGGCACACCACCGACCGGCATGGACGCCACATGCTCCAGCGTGGCCTCGTTCCCCGAAACCTGGAAGAGCAAGCGATTTGGACGAATGGCGACTATCGCCTGGTCCCCGACTCCGATCCCAGGGTCGCGGCAATCGTGGCGCGGGAAGGCCGGCCGCGCCGACAACAGTAACATACGCGTGAGTTTTCGTTTTGTTCTTGTTTGTGACCTTGGCTTTTGCTAAGACCGCGACGCTTTCAGCAGTTGAAGCTCAAGAACTCCGGTCTGGGGAAAAAATCGTGAAGTGGGGTGCGGTTTTGATCGCGGTTGGCGTCCTTACGGCGGCGGATTCGAAGGTCTGGGCCGAGGACTATGTCGACTACGACTTTGGCCCCTGTAAAAGAGCCGCTTTCGACTTGCCGGCGTGTGAGCAGCGGGAGTTTGCAAAGCAGGACGTGGCGCTGAACCAAGTCTATTCGAAGCTTTATCGACTTTATGATCCGGACCAGAAACGCACGCTGCAGACCGCCGAACGAACCTGGGTCCGGTTTCGCAACGAGGACTGTGAGTCCGCGGGCAGTCAGTATTTTTACCTCATGCCGCTCGGGGAGGTTGAGTTAAACACCAGCGACGACAAGGCGGGTTGTCTGGAACGGACGACGCGCGCCAGAGTCATCGAGCTGGAGCACCGGTATGAGGAAGCGAAGGCCTACGCGCGTCCCGGCCGTTGAGGCGGTTGCTTCACATCCCTGACGCCGGGCCTTTGTCAGGCGCCGTGATCGGGAACGCCTTCCGCCCGTTTCAGAGATGACGGCGACGGTCCGTTTGCGACAGCGTGCGGTTTGCCGGGCGTCGTCGTCGCGACGTCCTCGTTCTTGACCCGTTGCCGAACACTCGCCCCTTTGCCGGGAGCGTCGGCACCGCAGGAGATCATTTCATGACCACCGACCTCGATCACCGGCGCAATCGCGCCGCGCGGGCGCGCGCCGAGTTGACGCAGACGGAGGCCGCCTTCGCGAAGTTGCGCGAGGGGGCGATCGAGAAGTGGCTGGGTGCGGCGGCGGCCGACACCGAGACGCGCGAGGCGTGCTGGCGGATCGTCAAGACGCTGGACGTGGTGCGGGCGGATCTGTTCGCGGCGGTCGAGGATGGACGGGTGGTCGAGGCGATCGTGGAGCGTGGGCGGTAGGCTTGCGCGCTGTTCCCCCGCCTGAGGCGGGAATTGTGGGGACACGATACCTATTCCCCGTGCCGCCGATAGCGCCTGTTCCTGCAGGCGTTTGGATTCGGGGAATAGGTATCATGTCCCCACAATTCGCGTCGCGCGACGTCGGCGAAAAATCTCTCTCTTTCTTTGAACGAGGAACAACATGGCTGTGCAAAAGGCTGCGCCGGCGAGTGGCGCGATTACGACTCAGCAGGCGGTCGGTCTGTTGGGCAAGAACGGCGCGCGCGCGTCCGATCCGGCGGCGGATACGGACGAGACCGACATCGTGGTCGAGGGCGATCCCGATGACGACGACGCCGGCGGCGATCCGGACGATACCGGCGACGCCGGCGCCGACGGCGGGTCGCTCGCGGCGCCGCCGTTCTGGACGGCGGAGCACAAGGCGGTGTTCGACGCCCTGCCGCGCGAGGCGCAGGCGATCATCCTGGGCCACGAGCGCAGCCGCGTTGCGGCGGTCGGCCAGGCGCTGCAGCAGGCGGCGCGGGTGCGCGACGAAGCCAATGCCGCCACGCAACGGGCGGCGCAGATCTCGGCTCACGCCCATGCGGCGGCCGCGTCGGCGCCCGGGCTGGACCAGGAGGCGGTTCCCGGCGTGGTGGATGCCCACGGGCGGCCGATGAGCTGGAGCCAGATAGACTGGGACCGCACCGAACGCACCGATCCGCGGCTGGCGGGCGCCCTGCGCGCCACCTACTACGACCGCGCCCACAAGCGCGGCCTGCAGATGAACGCCGCGGCCCAGGCGGCGCACGCGGCGCAAGCCCGGGCGCACACGCACGCGTTCAACGCCTATGTGCAGAGCGAGAGCGGCAAGCTGCAGCAGTTGCATCCGCGCCTGGCCGCCGATCCGGCGAAACGCCAGGCGATCGGCCAATACCTGCTGTCCCACGGCATCGATCCGGCGGCGGTGCGCGGCGTCGGCGCCCAGGAGATGATCCTGGCCGAAAAGGCGATGAACTGGGACCGGCTGAACGCCGGCCGTGCGCAAACCGGATCTCCGGCAAGCGCCCCTGTGCGCGCGGCCGCGCGGCCCGGGGTGCGTCCGACCGCAGCCGCGGCGCCCGCCTCGCCGAAAGCCGCCGCCAACGAGGCCGGCAACCGTTTCGCTCAATCGCGAAGCCGCGACGACGCCGTCGCCCTGCTCAACGTCCGAAACTGAGGAAGCCTTAAACCATGTCCGCACCTTCCAATACGGTCACCACCCTCACCAACGTCGGCGACCGCGAAGACCTGGAGGACGTGATCTATCGCGTCGCTCCGGAAGAAACCCCGTTCATCGCCAACATCGGCAAGACCAGCGCGTCGGCGGTGTTCCATGAATGGCAGACCGAGACCCTGGCCACGCCGGTCAGCACCAACGCGCAGCTGGAAGGCGACGACATCTCGGCCTTCGACGCGCCGAACCTGACCACGCGGGTGGGCAACTATAACCAGATCGCGCGCAAGAGCTTCGTCGTGTCGCGCACCGCCGAGATCGTCGACAAGGCCGGGCGCAAGTCTGAAGTCAACCGGCAGAAGGTGCTGAAGGGCATCGAGCTCAGACGCGACATCGAGATGCGGGTGATCGGCAACTACGGGTCCAACGCCGAGAGCGGTGGGACCACGCGTAAGACCGCGGGCGCGCTGGCGTGGCTGACCTCGAACACGTCCAAGGGCGCCGGCGGCGCCGACGGCGGATTTTCCACCGGCGTCGTGTCGGCGGCGACCAACGGCACGCAGCGCAGCTTTACCGAGACGCTGGTCAAGGCGGTGCTGGCGTCGGCGTTTTCCAACGGCGCGCGGCCCAAGCAGGCCTATCTGGGCCCGACCCAGAAGCAGGAGTTCTCGACCTTCACCGGCATCGCCGACATCCGCGCCGAGGCGGCCGGCGGCAAGATGGCGACCATCTACGGCGCCGCCGACGTCTATGTGTCGGACTTCGGGAACCTCGCGCTGATCCCGCACCCGTACGGCCTGACCCGCGACGTGCTGCTGGCCGATCCGGAGTTCTTTGCGCTCGGCGTGCTCGACGGCGTGAAGTCGAAGCAGCTCTCCGACACCGGCGACAGCACCAAGTTCATGCTGACCCAGGAGTCGTGCCTGGTCTGCCGCAACGAAAAGGCCCACGCGGTCATCCGCGACGTGCAGTAGGCCACGCATCCTCCTTCCTCGTTTTCGGTAGAAAACGGGGGAGGTGTCGCGGAGCGACGGAGGGGGCGTGCAAGAAGCACGACGCCGAGTTTGCGTCGGCTGCCGCCGCCGCATTCTCAGGCATGCGTCTCATTTCCGGCACGCCCCCTCCGGTCCTTCGGACCACCTCCCCCGCGCGCCCCGCGCGAGGGAGGAGCATCAAGAGGAACCATACCATGACCGATCCTGACTTCGCACCCCGTATGGCCGCCGCGCGCGCGGCGAAACGCGCCGCGGCCGAACCGCCGGCGGAAGACGACGCCGGCAAGGTGACCGTGCGGGTGCTGCCGCTCGGCGACGGCAAGATTGCCGACGGTTCGTTCGGGTCATCGCCCGATCGCTTCGGGCACTATCGCCGCGGCGACCAGGCGTCGTTGCCGCGCGGGATCGCGCAGCAGCTCGAGGACAAGGGCTGGGTCGAGATCGTGGCCGCAACCGTTCCGGCGTCATGACGCGCGAGCGGCCGCTCTTCACCTCGCGCGCGGGGGCGACCCACGCGTGGCGCGACGACGGCAGGGGCGGCGGCGTGGTGGTTTCGACCACCGACGTTACGCCGATGCTGGAGCGCAACAAGCAGATGGCGAACGCGAACGACGGCTATTCGCCGTCGCGCGAGTTGCGCCGGGTGGCGTCGATCCCGTTTGCGATCGTGCACAAGATCCTGGCGGAGGAGGGGATCGACATCCTCGATCCGAGGCACAGCGACCGCTTGGTCAAGCTGTTGAACGATCCTGACTTCGCGCATCTGAGAACGGCGCCCGGGCGTGTGGCGCTCAGCGGCGGGGATGGGTTTCGATGATCACCGACTATGCCAGTTTGCAGGCCGCGCTCGCGATCTATGCGATCCGCACCGACCAGGGCGCCAACTGGCCCATCGCGGTGCAGATGGGCGAGGCGCGGCTGAACCGCCTGCTGTCGGCGCGCGAGATGGTTGCGACCGTCGAAGGCAGCGTCACCGGCGCGCGCGCGGCCCTGCCCGGCGACTTCAACGGCGCCAAGGCGCTGCGCCTGACCGGCGACGACACGACCAAGCTGGAGCCGGTGTCCGTCGATGAGATGGACGCGCTGAAGGCGGGGCCGGACGTCTCAGGCGCGCCGCGGGTTTATGCGATCACCGGCGCGAACCTCGAGGTCTATCCCGAGCCGGCGACGGCGGCGGCCTATCAGTTGACCTATTTTCAGAACCTGCCGGCGCTGTCGGACGCGAACCCGTCGAACTGGCTGCTCGTCAAACACCCCGACGTCTATCTCTACGCGTCGCTGGTGAGCTTTGGCGTGATGGTCCAGGACGAGCGGCTGAGCGCCTGGCAGGGCGAGCTTTCCAACATCGTGGGCGAGATCGAGGCGAACGACCGCGCGGCCGTCGCCGGCGACCGCCTGACGCCCTTCACCAACACCCGCATCATTTGAGGCGACCATGGCCGAACGTCCAACCCAATTCACCGACATCAGCGCAACCATCGCCACGGGCGGTACGGCGCAAACCGCGGCGCCGTTCGATTCGGCGCGCAAATACCTGCGCATCCAGAACCCGTGGAGCGCAACCGAAAGCCTGTTCATCAACGACGCCGGCGCCAACGCCAGCGCCAGCGACGGCAAGAGCCTGGAACTGAAGCCAGGCGCGGTCTATGCGCCGTACCCCCCGCCCTCGACCCCGATCAGCATCGTGGCGGCGACGACCGGACATGCGTTTGAAGGGAAGGTGGGGCAGTAGGCGAGCGCGTGAAAGCGCATGTCCCCCCGTCCTCGAGACGGGGGGACCGGACTGCGCATAGCGCAGGCCAGGAGGGCACGTCATCGGGAGTGCGACGCGGGAAGGTGATTGTCTCAGGGTATGGCGCCTGAACGACGCGTCGCGTTCACGCCCCCCTTCCCTCATCACGCACCGTCGCGGGCTGCAAACACTTGCCCTCCTGGCCTGCGCCCAAGAGCGCAGTCCGGTCCTCCCGCTCTGCGGGAGGACAGGCGTTTCTTTAATTTTTTTGGAGATGATATCGATGCGCAGGCTTTTGCTTTCGGTCGCGCTGACGGCGCTTGCGCCGGCGGCGTTTGCCGGCACGCCGACGGCTAACTATGCGCTGTCGAAGCCGACGGTGTCCGCCGACGCGGATACCTGGGGGACGCAGATCAACGGCGATCTCGATACGCTCGACAGCCTGCTCTACGGCAAGTGCGATCTGGCCGGCGGGGCGCGGTCGAGCGGCGTTGCGGGATGCACGTTCACGGGAACGCCGGTGCTGGCGGCGGGGACGACGACGCTGGCGCCGTTGAAGCTGCAGGCGGGGGCGCTGCTGACGTCGCCTGCGGCGGGGGCGGTGGAATGGGACGGGACGAACGTGTACGTCACCCAGACGAGCGGGCCTTTGCGGCGTACGCTGGCGTTCGTCGACGGCACGAACATTTCGGCCAACACCACGGGTTCGGCGGCGAGGTGGACGACGGCGCGCACGTTGACGCTCGGCGCCAATCTGTCCGGGTCGATCAGTTTCGACGGGTCCTCCGACGTCACGCTGAACGCGACGATACCGGGCGGGACGGTCAGCGCCTCGATGCTGGCGGCGGGCGCGGTGACGGGACAGCTCGGGTTCACGCCGGCGAACCGGGCCGGCGACAGCTTTACCGGCAGGGTCGGGTTTCCAGCCTCGGCGTCGGGGGCGGCCAGCCTGAACATCGCGCCGGGCAGCGCGCCGACCTCGCCGTCGAACGGCGACTGCTGGATCACCTCGACGTTGTTCGCCTGCCGCATCGGCGGAGCGAACATCACCATGGGATCGGCGTCGGGGACGGGGTTGATCTCGACCAACAATTTGTCGGACGTGGCCAATGTCGCGACATCGCGCACGAACCTGGGGCTGGGCACGGCGGCGGTGGTGAACACCGGGACGTCGGGGGCGGCGGCGCCGCTGTTGAACGGCGCCAACACCTGGTCGGGCGCACAGACGTTGAGCGGGGTGAAGCTGACGTTTGGCGTTACGTCGAGCACGCTGGCGCCGCTGAACCTGGCGAAGGGGACGGCGGATCCGACCTCGCCGGGATCGGGGGACGTGTGGAACAACGCGGACGCGCTGAAGTATC
The DNA here is from genome assembly GCA_036501825.1 of Caulobacteraceae bacterium. Classification (GTDB taxonomy): domain Bacteria; phylum Pseudomonadota; class Alphaproteobacteria; order Caulobacterales; family Caulobacteraceae; genus JAFECT01. The sequence goes on from DASXZP010000026.1 coordinate 297,373, forward strand.
AGACCAGCGGCGGCGCGACCAAGACGTTGGCGTTCACGGACTCCGCGCTGAGCGGTAACACGACGGGATCGGCCGCGACGCTCGCGAGCGGACACACCATCGCGATGAGCGGCGACGTGGCGTGGACGTCGGCGAGCTTCAACGGCTCGGCCAATGTGAGCGGCACGGCGACGATCCAGGCCGGTGCGGTGAGCAACGCAGACCTCGCCAATGTCGCGTCGGGGACGATCAAGGGCCGCTCGGCGGCCGGGTCGGGGCCGCCGAGCGATCTGAGCGCCGGCGCCGCGCGGGGCGTCATCCTGCCGGCGATGGGGTCGGCGGCGGGGCAGGTGCTGACCGTGAACAGCGGCGGCACAGATGCGGCGTGGTCAGGTTTTCCGGTGGCGGCGTCGGGATATGTGACCGTCTCGGGCAGCGTCCCCACCCTGGTCGCAAGCAACAACATCGCCGGCGTGTCCCGCACGGGGACGGGGAGCTACACCATCACCTTCGCCTCGACCTTTCCCGACGCGAACTATGCGTTCGTGGTGCTGGCCCAGGGGACGGTGCAGGAACAGTGCGCCGAGGATTCGACGTTTACCCGCTCGACCAGCCAAGCCGCCATCGAGTGCGCCAACGGCGGCGGGGCGCATGATCCGACGGGGTTCAGCGTGATCGTGGTGGCGCAGTAGGAAGCGGCACTCTGAGGTTCATTGCTGTTGTTTCACAAATCCCGCCACGAGTGCTCTGCTTATGATGGCGTTGAAGTTTGCCGTTATGGCGTCAGCGGTTTGGCCTGGCAGATCGAAGCACAACGGGATCGTGTCCCAATAATCTTCGACGGTGTCGTTGGGGTGATCCTGACAAGCGGGGGTAAAGCTTATTGTCATCTGGTCTGTATTAGTTCGTCCCGCGCTCCCAAGAGAAGCTGCTCCGCCGGGGCCTTTGAAATGCGCCAGTGTTGCGACAAGGTTGGCATTACCGCTGTATGCCAGTGTGAAGGTAACGACTGTCCCGAAAGATGCAGCCGAGCCCCCTCCGCCGCCCGGGGAACCAGTCCCACTCGGTTTGGTACTCCCGGTGAACGCCTGGATTTGAGTGTAAGACGTATTACTCTCCAGCGGCTTCACAGATTCTGGTTGCGCCAGCGTTCTGGGCATGGCGCCGTTGCTTGGCGTGCAAGCCTGCGCCGGTGGATTGTCTACGCCTATAGCTCCGTGAATGTCGACTGCGGGCGTTGTATATGCGCCACACGCACGAAACGTCGCGGCCGACGTTCCGCCTGATCCCTGCGGCGAGAATCCGTTTAGTGAGACGGTGTTTACGATTCTACGTCTGGCGGAGGAAGCGGGCGCAAGTTCGCCAGCTTTCCGAATCCCGTTGAAGGTCACGGTCGCGCTGTACCCTAGGTCAGCTTTTGCATCGGCGTTTTCCTGGTCATCGAACGTCATGCTTCCTGAAAGCGTGAACTTGCTCGGGTCGCTGACGGACGTTGAGGCGAAGTAGGGGCCCGACAAGCTCGCGGCAACGTACCGTTCAGGAGTTAAATCACTACAGTTTGTGAAGGTGTCGTCGGGACATTTCTTGTCGAGCACCAAGTCGCCGATGAACGCTGCACTGCCCGGGGCCGGCCCTCCAGTTGCGCCCGGGCCGAGCGTGAGCACGCCAGTAAGGAGGCCCATCCGGTATAGCGGTGACCCAGACGCTGTGGCCGCGGGGATGGTGACCCTCTCTTCAAACTGAACCTGCTTAACCAGCGGAGGCACGACTGGGCCTGTTCCGGCGCTGTAGATGTTATTCTTCGATGCCTTCTGAAGTGAGGTCAGGCCATCATAAACTATGTCTACGAGGCCAAGTTTTCCTGCAACGCCACCAACCCCGTCCGCCGGCGCACATGCGGGAGGATTCTTGTTTAGAGAAGCAAGGTCTACCGAATAGTTGACGTTTCCGGCGCGTTCTTGCGTGCTGGTAATCGATGCGCCAAGGCTTGTGACACGGTTCGGGCTGCTCTTCCCGGGCAACGGCCTCGTGATCGCGAACGACGGAGTGAAGCCTTCGGTGTCTGAGACATCGAGGTTGAGTTGAACGGTTACGACGAAGTGGTCACTGACAAGACGGTCGAGAAGTTTTTCTCTCCTCAGCCTAGCCAACCGTTCGTCTTCGTTTAGCAGGTAGCCGACCTCGCCTTCACCGTGCCCCGCGGCTAGCGCGTTCTCATGCGCCTCCGCTGCGGCAGTCACGGATGGATGGATAATGTCATAGAGCTCACATTCAACGCGATTGATAACCAGATCGGCATCTCTCTGGCGCGGCTCGACAGGCGCCGTGATGTGCGGCTGCGTCTCCAGCGGCGGCAGGTGGCCCTGGCAGGCGGCGAGGAGTGGGAGCAGGGCGAGCGGAAGCAGTCGGCGACGTGCGGTCATGAGCAGATCCCCCCGAAAAGGCTCTGAACCAGTAGCGGCATGTACGCTGGAATACTTCTACAGGTAGCATAGCGGAATACGCGCGGGCCGCAAGCGGAAGGCGCGGGCGCTCGTCGCAAAACCGCGCGAAGAAATACGATCACGAGGCGGTTCGCGGTTGCGGACTTTTCGGGCGCTTGCGTGCGCGGGCGATGCGCGTCATGTCTCAGGAAATCGATCATCGCGATGATGTGCGCTCGTCTTCGAAGCGGGACGAACTGAGCGTCGCGTTCACGCACCCTTTCACTCATCACCGACCGTTGTGGGCTGCAACACTTGCCCTCCTGGCCTGCGCGAAGAGCGCAGTCCGGTCCCCCCGTCTCGAGGACGGGGGGACACGCTCGCGCTCGTGGTTTTGGAGTTGTTTCATGTACGTCGATCTCGAGTTTCCGCCCGGCGTGTTCGCCAATGGGACGGCGCGGCAGGCGCGGGGGCGGTGGCGGGATTCCAACCTGGTGCGTTCGCCCAATGGGTCGGACCTGCAGCCGGTGGGCGGCTGGAGTCAGCGGGGGACGGCGGCGGTGAGCGGGCTGGCGCGCGCGATCGTCACCTGGAAGGACAACGCCAACGAACGCTGGGTCGCCATCGGCACGCACGAGAAGCTGTACGTGCAGACGGTGACCGGCGCGCTGGTCGACATCACGCCCGCGGGCTTCACCGCCGGGCGTCCAGACGCGTCGGGCGAGGGCGGGTTCGGCGAGGGGCCGTACGGCGTGGGAGCATTCGGTACGGGACGCCCGGATACCGAGGACATTCAGCCGGCGTCGGTGTGGACGTTGGACGTGTGGGGCGAGTGGTTGCTGGGGGCCATGGCCGAGGACGGCAAGCTGTATCTGTGGAAGCTGGACGCGGCGACGCCGACGCCGGCGCAGGTCGTGTCGGGCGCGCCGACGGGCGTCTCAGGCTGTTCGGTGAGCCAGGAGCGGTTCATCTTCGTCTATCGCGGCCGCAACATCGCCTGGTGCGACCAGGAGGCGGAGACGGTGTGGACCGCCTCGGCCACCAACCAGGCCGGCGATCAGGACATCGACACGGAAGGCACCTTCCGCTTCGGCCGCAAGCTGAGGGGCGGGGTGCAGCTGCATTTCACCGAGGTCGACGTGTGGTCCTCGACCTATCTGGGGCCGCCGTTCGTGCACGGCTTTCAGCTGGCGGGCGCCGATTGCGGCGCGGTGTCGACAGGGGCGCCGGTGGCGATCGACAGTCGCTGTGTGTGGATGGGGCGCAAGAGCTTCTTTCTCTACGACGGGACGGTCAATCCTTTGCCGTGCGAGGTCGCCGACAAGGTGTTCGCCGACTTCGACGAGACGCAGGGCTCGAAGGTCTGCGCCTATCACAACACCAAGCACGGCGAGGTGTGGTGGTTCTATCCCTCGGCGGGGTCGTTGGAGGATGACCGCTATGTGCTGTGGAACTATCGGCTGAACCACTGGTGGGTGGGGGCGCTGGCGCGCACCTGCGGCGAGGGGAACGGCATCTTCCAGAACCCGATCATGGTCGATCCCTCAGGCGCGATCTGGGAGCATGAGGTCGGCTTCAGCTATCCGTCGGGCGGCGAGACCCTGACGCCGTTCGTGCGGTCGGGCCCGGTGGAGTGGCCGTCGCAGGGCGGCATGGCGCAGGGCGACCAGCGCGTGGTGGTCAAGGGCTTTGTCGCCGACGAGAAGAGCCTGGGCGATGCGACGGTCACCTTCTATGCGCGGGAGTTTCCCAACACCGCCGAGACGGCGTTCGGCCCCTTCGCGGTCAGCGCGGACCCGACCGACGTGGTGTTCTCGGCGCGTCAACTCGAAATGGAGGTCGCCTTCACCGGCATGGACGACGCGCGCGCGGGGATCTTCCGCCTCGACGCCCTGCCGGTGAGCCGGCGATGACCCTGCAACCGATCAACGCGCCGGCGAGGTACGACCGGTCGAACGAGCAACAGTTCCGCCAGCAGATCGCGACGGCCCTGGCGCGCGTTCCGGACGGGGTTGCGGCGACGCCGGTGGCCGCGCGGATGGCGGCGAGCGAGACCCTGGCTGACGGGGCGTTCGCCAGCATCTGGTCAAACGCGGGCGTGTGTGAACTGAGGAACGCGGACAATACCGACCCGGCCAAAGCTGTCGATGTGTTCGTCCTGAAGGGCTGCGCCGCGGGCGGCGTGCCGCTGATCTACGGCCCAGGCGCGATCAACACCGCGCTCGGCGGGCTGACGCCGGGCGCGGGTTACTGGCTGGGAACGACGGGCGGCGTGACCGCTATGGCGCCGGCGGCCGAACACAGCGGCGACATCGTGCAGTTCGTCGGCAAAGCGCTGAGCGCGACGAGCCTGCTGTTCCTGCGCGGCGAACCGACCACCCTCTGACGGAGATGGACATGGCGTGTGCAAAGACCTTCGCCGCCTGGGCGGCGGCCGCGACGGCGGCGTGCGCGCTGGCGACCGCGCCGGCGGCGGCGGCCAACCACTATCCGCTCGCGAAGGTAGCGGCTCAGACCGAGACCTTGCCGGCGGGCTCCGGCCTGCAACTCAACCCCTCGACCACCAGCAACCCCGCCCTGAACATCCCCTGCACCGCCGGCGCCGCGCCGACATCGCCGCAGGACGGCGACACCTGGTGCACCCCCGCCGGCCTCTTCGTCCGCGTCGGCGGCGCAACGGTGGGGCCGCTGGGGGCGGGTGGGGGATCGTCCGGACTGACGATCTCAAATTTTCAGTGGACCGACGGGTCTCACTACTACACCTACCCCGGCGGCGCGCTGAATGCAGTGCCAAGCGCGAGCGCCTTCAGTTGGGTGAATCAAGGGAGCGCGACGGAGACGGCGAGTGCCGGCCAACTGCTGCTGGCCGACACTTCCCCATCGGTCAGCGCCGTAGCCTGGCGACTTCGCGTCAAAACGTTTAGCGGGAAGACTACGCTCGTCATGGCGATCTACCCGCTGTTGCAAGGGGGCGGTGCGGGCAGTTTGAGCAGCGGCGCGACTGGAAACAACCCGTGCGCTGGTATGATCCTTTACGAAAGCGGCACCGGTAAGCTGCTATTCTTCGGCGCTGACTACGACAACACCTCGAACCAGGGTGTGGGAGCGTGGTCGTTTACCAGCACGACTGCCTTCAACGCCGTGCGCGCACGAGTCAACACACCGCAAGGGACCGGGATCGTGTGGCTGAAAGCCGTCTTATCAGGCGGCAGCACAACCCTTTCCTACTCGCTCGACGGTGGGGTGACCTATACGCAGCTCTATACGGCGGCGGCCACGACTAACTTCACCGTCGCGCCAAACGAGTGGGGCTACGGTGTGCAGAGTCAGCAGACCGCCACTGCGCCGGTGATAAACATGCCTTCGTCGGTCGCGTTGCTGAGCTTTGGAGAAAGTTAGGCTGGTTTCAACCGTGCAAATCGGACGGAAAGCGCGCTTCGGACCGGTTCATCGTATAGGACCATCGCGACGTGAGCCAGGCAGACGGCTGCGGCACAGGTCGCGACGAAGCCCCAAGGGCCGACAATGCCATGCCGCGCCGCCCACCAACCGAGAGGCCAGTGGATTGCGTAAAGCGGATAAGATAGGCGCCCGAGGTAGTCACACGCTGGCCGAGCGAATGAGGGCGGATCGGAAATTCCTGCAAGCAGCACCACGGTGAACGCCGCCGTGCGCAAGACCGACACCTTCTGAATCTCTGGGATGCAAAGCAGACATACCAGGAGGAGCATTGCCGCGATCGGCAGGCTCTTTGATCCACTCGACTTTTTGACCAAGCGGTGAACCAAAATGCCGGTGACGAACGGAAGCAATCCCCGTGCAAACTCTTCTGGAGGGTTCGGCGTCTGAAGAAGGCTTGCGGCGACGGCGGCGCAACCAAGCACGATAACGAGGTAAGGAATCCTCATCCGCGCGAGCAGAATAAACACGACGCTGAGTTCAGCCTCAATCGCAATTGACCAAAGCGGAACGTCGAAGGCATAGCTTATGCCAGGAAATGGGAGCCCGATAAGGTTTAAGGCTAGCGCCGTGCGCCAAGGTCCAGCGAGACCCGTGCTCAGCATCAGCGATGCGCCAAGCGCGACGCCGAAAAGCACCATCGGATAAAGACGTATTACCCGCGCCCGAACGTATCGCGCGCCCGGGGCGACATATGCTGCAGACAGTACAAATCCGGATAAGAGAAAAAAGAAGTCGACGGCTCGGCCTGCGCTCGTGAGCGTCCTGCCGAGCGTGAATTCAGACGTGTGTAGAAACATGATGGCTAAGGCGGCAATGCCTCGCAAACCATCGAGGGACACGTAACGCGTCGTTCCACCACTCGTCGTGTGTAGACCCAATACCGCCGTCGTTGTCGACACTCTGCCTGCCCCAATCCCCGCGCCGCGAAGCCTGCCACGCCTCGGACGGTCCGCCAACCCCATGGGGTCCCATGCCTCGCGACACCTTCGACGCGGAGTGGGCTCGTTGTGAGCCCCTCTTGCGGCGCGCCTGGGGGCGGGCGCCGCAGGTTTGGTCGCTGGCGGCGATACGGGGGCGGGCGGGGCGGGGGGACGGGGTTTATTTCTGGCCGGGCAAACGCTCGGCGATCGTGGGCGAGGTGGCGCGGGGCGACCTGGGCGCCGCGTTCAATTTCTGGCTCGGCGCGGGTGAGCGCGCGGAGCTGTTCGACATGACGCAGCGGATCGAGGCGTGGGCGGTCGCGACGCACGGCGTGACGGTGTTCCTGGTGCAGGGGCGTCGCGGCTGGGGCCGGTACGCGGGCAAGCACGGCTATCGGCGCGGCGGCGATTTCTTCGTGAAGGAGAGGCGATGAGTTTTGGCGGCAGCAGTTCGAAATCTTCGACCACCCAGACGTCGACGCCCAATCCGCTGACGACGCAACTGTACGATCCGACGTTCCAGCAGGCGTCGACCGACTTCAATCAGCCGGTCAGCGCCTATACCGGCGAGCTCTATCCCGGCATGACCGCGGCCCAGACCCAGGCCGGGCAGATGGTCGAGAACGACGTCGGTATGGGCTCGCAGGCGGTGTCGGACGCGGTGAACACAGCGACAGGGCTCAGCGACTATGCCGCGCCGCAGGTGACCGCGCCGACGGTGCAGGGCGCGAGCCTGGGGCCCGCGGCGCAGGCGACCGCGCAAGGCTATGCGCCGACGATGGCGACGGCGGCGACCGCGGGGCCGGCGGCGCTGAGCGCGGGGGCGGCGATCGATCCGTCGGCGGTGCAGAGCGTGAGTTCGACCGGCCTGACCGGCACGGACCTGTCGGCCTATATGAACCCCTATGTCTCGAGCGTCATCGATCCGGCGCTGCAGCAGATGGAGCAGCAGCGGCAGCAGGCGATCACCCAGACGCAGGGCCAGGCGACCCAGGCGGGCGCGTTTGGCGGATCGCGCGAGGGCGTGGCCGACGCGCTGACCAATCAGGCCTGGGGCAATACCGAGGCGCAGGAGATCGGCAACCTTTATAACACCGGCTATCAGCAGGCGGCGCAGAACGCCGAGACCGACGCGTCGCGCGCGTTGCAGGCCGGTGAAGCGAACCAGCAGACGGACCTGGCCGCCGGCACGACCGACGCGGGCCTGTTGTCGAGCACCAATGCGCTGAACGCCGGCGCGCTGAACAGCCTGTCGCAGTATCTTGCGGGCCTGGAGCAGCAGACGTCGCTGGCGAACCAGGGCGCGTCGAACACCGCGTCCCAGTTCGGCGCCGGGGCCGCGAACACCGCAAGTCTCGCGAACCAGTCGGCGGACGATGCGATCGCGGAATATCTCGCGGGGCTGCAGGAGCAGACCGGGCTCGCCCAGGTGGGCTATGACATGAGCGCGCAGACCTCGAACCAGAACGCGGGCCTGGCGTCAGCGGGGCTGGACCTGAATTCGGCCTCGGCGCTGGCGGGCTATGGCGCGCAACAACAGTCGATGGGGCTGACCGGCGCCAATGCGGTCAACGCCTATGGCACGGAAGAGCAGCAGACCCAGGCGGCGCAGGACGCGGCGGCGTACGCCGACTACCAGCGCCAGATCACTCAGAGCATCGATGAGGGCCAGGGCGACCTCGGCCTGCTGGGCTCGCTGTTCGACGCCTATGCCGGCGCCACGCAGAAGGCGAACAGCAACAGTTCGAGCACAAACTGGAGCGTCAACCCGCTGCAGGTGGCGCAGGGGCTGGCCATGCTGCCGATCGGCGGCTGAGGCCGCGGCGCCGCGAACTTTCCAATACTTCTGTCGCAGGCCGCTTCGAGGCGGGATCCCGGAGATTGAACGATGAGCAACAGTGATTTTGTTTTCCCGCCCTATCAGGACCCGGGCGCTTCCTTTGAGCCGGTGATGACCGGCTACGATCAGCCGGACGCGGCGCCGGCGAATACGCAGACGGCGCCGCCGCAACCCCCGACGTCAGCGCCCGTCGCGGCGGCCGCGCCGCCCTCTCCCAGTTGGATGCAGCGGGTGCAGGGCGTGGTCGGATTGCCGACCACGCCGATGAGCCCGCAGGCGCGTCTGCTGACTCTGGCCAACCAGCGCCCGCAGGACGCGACGCATCCCGCGTCGCCGCCGCAGCCCGTCCAGCTGTCGCCCGGCGGCGCGCAGCACGCGAGCCCGGCGCCGCAGATCGGTCCGCTGCGTTTCGGCGTGTTCGGCGCCAATGCGCCACGGCCCGGCCAGACGCTCTACCAGCGCCCCGGCGGCCCGAGCGGCTTCATGCAACCGGGCGGCGGCGCCGGCCCGATCCCGGCGCCGGGCTCCGGCGGCGGATTCGGCGCGAGCTGACCCATGTCGCCCGAAGCCTGGATTGCGCTTGCCATCGGGGTGGCGACCCTGGTGGTGAACGGGTGCACACTCGCGGTCGGCTACGGCATTTTGCGCGGCACGGTGAATGCGCTGAAGGAGCGGGTGATCGCGCTCGAGAAGCAGAGCGAGGCGATCGCGGGGCTGCAGGCGCTGATCGCGCGCATCGATGAGCGAACCAAAGGCACGGACGAGAACCTGCGCGACCTGAGCCGGCGGCTGGAGTGGACGGCGACGATCGCCGGCTTCAGCGCGCCCTTCGACGCGGACAAACGCAAACCCTGACCCGCCTTCGCCGACGGCTTCGGCGCGGCATGCCCCTTTAAGGAGTGACCTCACATGACTGACACGACATCTTCGACCCCGCTTGCGGGGCCGTTGCCGACGCTTGCGCAGAATCTGGCGGCGGCGCTGGCGCAGAAGGCGTTCGCCTGGCTGGCGGCCGCCCTGGTGGCGCACGGCTGGCTGGCGGCGAACGGGCAGCAACAATTCGTCGAGGCCGGCGCAGGCTTTGCGCTGGCGCTGGTCTCCATCGCCTGGACCTGGGCGCACGAGCGGAGCCGCACCAAGGTTGCGCAACAGGCGCTGGCCGCCGCGCCGCCGCCGCGTTCTGGAGCCTCGTCGTGAGCGTGGACGCCGACCAGCGCTTTCAGCGCTGCGCCGCCTTCGTGCTCGAGCGGGAAGGGTGGGGGACGTTCACCGACGATCCCCGCGACCCCGGCGGTCCGACGCGTTGGGGCATCACCCTGAAGGCGCTGCAGGCGCGGCGCGGGGAGTCTTGCACCGCCGCCGACGTCGAGAGGCTGAGCGAGGATGCGGCGCTGTGGATCTATCGCGACGACTACTGGGACGCGGTGGGGGGCGACGACCTGCCGGCGGGCGTCGACCTGATCGTGTTCGACGCGGCGGTGAACCAGGGCGCGGCGCGCGCCGCGCGCTTCCTGCAGACGGCGGCCGGGGTGGAGGCCGACGGCGTGGTCGGCCCGCAGACGCTGGCGGCTGTGCAGGCGGCGAACGCCGACAGCCTGATCGACCGGATCAAGACCGAGCGCGTCACCGCCTATTGGGAGACGCCGGGGTGGAGCAGCTTCGGCCACGGCTGGGCCAACCGCCTGGCGGGGTGCGTCGGCCAGGCGCACCGGTGGGCGGACGAATGAGCGGGCGCGTGGTGAGGGCGTTTGCGGCGGCTTGCGCTGCGTTCGTGCTTCCGGGCTGCGCGGTCGTGGTGGCGCGCACGGCGGACGCGCCGCCGCGGCTCAGCGCGTGGCCGTTTGGGGTGCGGGTTGAGCGGGGCCGCGGCGACGCGGTCAGCGTCGACAGCGCCAGCCTGGGTATGGTGGCCGGCTGCGGTTTGGTCGGGCTGGGCCTACAGCGCTGTGCGCAGATCCGCATCGATGCGCACGGTTGCGGCGTCGCCATCGTCGAGCAACCCGATCCGAAAAGCCGCGCGCTGCTGGCGCGCATCGCGGGACAGGCGCGCGCCGCCTGTTTGCATTCAAACACCGACAAGGAGGCTATCCCATGACCAAGATTCTGTTCGCCGGCGCGTGTGCCCTGGCGCTGTGCGCCTGCGCCACGTCCAACATCGTCGGCGGTTCGAGTTCGACATACGGCATCGGGGCGCAAACGCTTCCCGACGGCACATTCAAGGGGAGTATAGGGGCGACTACGGCGGATTTCGTCACCGTGCCGCTCGACCGCTCGAAGGGCGTGTCGAACCCGTATGAGGTGCCGACCATGTGCGGCGGCAAGGATGCGGTTTCCACCTATGGCACCATCGGCGGCGTCGCCTCTGCCGGCGCAGGCACCACGACGTCGGCCGCCGCGTCGACCAAGCCCGGCATCGCGCTGTCGCTGAACCGCGGCCTGGCGACGGGAGAGCCGGCGCGTCTGCTGGCGCTGGCCGAGTTGCAACAGGCGAACACGACGATCAACGCCATGCACGAGTACCACAACTGCTCGCAGGTGACGCCGCCCACTGCGGCGCCCGCGGCCGGGAGTTAGGCGCATGGGTCAGCTCATCGGGTTCGTCGCGCAACTGCTGTCGCGCCTGTTCGGCGCGTGGCTGGCGCGGCCCGATCCGGTCGCGCAGGCCTCGCGCGAGGCCGGAGCGGCGCAGGCCGATCTCGCGGTCACGCGCGGCGCGCTCGAGGCGCAATGGCGGGTCACGCAAGCGGCGGAAACGGCGCCGCGCACGGACGCGGCGGTCGACGATTTGCTGAGCAAGGGCGAGGCCTAGGTCTCGAGGGGAGGGAAGGTCATGGCGACGCGTAGGCCGAAATATCATCGCTGCGACGACGGCGAGGATTGGTTCTATCCGCGTCCCGGGTGGGACCTGGGCTCGGTCGCGACGCTCACCGAGCCCGTCAAGGCTGTGCGTGTGAAGAAGCGCGCTTTTCCGCCGGGCTTTCATCTTCCGAAGAAACCGAAAGGGAAGCGATGAGACTAGCGTTCGTTCTCCCCCTGCTGCTTGCCGGTTGCGCCAGCGCCCCGACGCCCAGCCCTGCGACGGTTCTCTGCCCCGTGCAGCCGGTCGCGTACACGATCGATGACGAACACGCGTTGAAGGCGGAGTTCGACGCGTTGCCCGCCACGTCGCAACTGAGACGCTGGCTGCTGGACTACATCGCCGAGCGGGCCGCTTTGCGGGCTTGCGCAACACCCTGACCGAGCTCCGGCGCGCGCGTTTGCGGGCGCCGTTCTCTCCCCCGGCGGCGGGCCCTCCCCACCGCGCCGGGCGTGCAGAGTAGCCCCCGATCGCTCCTTGTGGGCGGTCGGGGGCTTTTTGCGTTTCGGCGGAAGGCTGTACAGTCGCCTTCAAATCGGTCGGGGAGGACCGGGGGATGAGCAACGGGGTCGAGGCGCCGGCGAAGGCGCGGACGGGGCTGGTGATCGCGGGCGCGTCGGTGGGGACGCTGTTCGAGTGGTACGACTTCTTCCTCTACGGGTCGCTGGCGACCTTCATCAGCAAGCACTTCTTCTCCAACACCGACCCGACCACCGGTTACATCCTGGCTCTGCTCGCCTTCTTCGCCGGGTTCCTGGTGCGGCCGTTGGGCGCGGTGATCTTCGGTCGTCTGGGCGACATCTGGGGGCGGAAGAACACCTTCCTGGTCACCATGGTGCTCATGGGTCTGGCGACGGTGGGGGTGAGCGTGCTGCCCGGTTACGACGCCTGGGGGCTTGCCGCGCCGGTGGGTCTGATCGCATTGCGTCTGGTGCAGGGTCTGGCGCTAGGCGGCGAGTACGGCGGGGCGGCGATCTATGTCGTCGAACATGCGCCGGCGAACAAGCGCGGTCTGCTTTCGAGCTGGATCCAGACGACGGCGACGCTCGGCCTGCTGCTGAGCCTGGGGGTGGTGCTGTACACGCGCCTGAAGCTCGGCGAGGCGGTGTTCGCGGATTGGGGCTGGCGCATACCGTTTGGCCTGTCGGCGGTGCTGCTGATCGTGTCGTTGATCATCCGCCTGGCGCTCAGCGAAAGCCCTGTGTTCCAGCGCATGGTCGCCGAGGGCAAATCGTCCAAGCGTCCGCTCGCCGAAGCGTTCGGGTCCGGCGCCAACGTCTGGCGCATCGTGATCGCCCTGATCGGCCTCGTCGCCGGTCAGGCGGTGATCTGGTACACGGGCCAGTTCTACGCCCTGTTCTTCCTGGAAAAGGTGATCAAGGTCGACGGCGTGCTGGCGGACGAGCTGATGGCGGCGGCCCTGTTGATCGGCACGCCGTTCTTCGTGCTGTCGGGCTGGCTGTCGGACAAGGTGGGGCGCAAGTACGTGATCCTGGTCGCCGTTGCGGTGGCGGTGGCGCAGGTCACCATCGGTTCGGTCGCAACGCCGGGCTTTGACGGGCGCGCGATGGACGCCAAGGCGTTCAAGGCGAAGAACGAGGCATGGGGCAAGGCGCTGGCGGCGGCGTTGAAGTCTGCGGGCTATCCCGCCAAGGCGGATCCGAAAGACATGAACCTGCCGCTGGTGGTCGCCATCCTGGCGGCCATGGTGGCGCTGGCGGCGATCGCCTACGGACCCCTGGCGGCGATGCTGACCGAGATGTTCCCCGCGCGGATCCGTTACACCTCGATGAGCATTCCCTATCACATCGGCAACGGTTGGTTCGGCGGCATATTGCCGTCGGCGGCGTTCGCGCTCACCGCCGCCACGGGCGATATCTTCTACGGCCTGTGGTACCCGGTGGTGATCGCCGCCGCGACCGCGGTGATCGGCCTGCTGTTCCTGCGTGAAACCAGAGGCGCAGATATCGAAGGGTAGTTTGAGTTGATGGATCAGCCTCGTAAGCTTCCGCCGGCCTGGGTTCTGGGCCTTTCCAACCTGCCGCTCGGCGTTTCCGGCGGGCTCATGCTGTTCACCCTGCCGCAACTGTTGTCGGCGGCGCATGTGCCTGAGCCGCGCATTGCGCAGCTGACGACCCTGTTCCTGGTGCCGAGTTTCCTCGTGTTCCTGCTGGGGCCGGTGGTCGACGTGAAGTTCAAGCGGCGCACCTATGCGGCGGGGGCGGTCATCCTCTGCGCGGTTGCGACGTTTCTAGGTCTGGTGTTCTTCAACCGGCTGGAAATCCTGGGCGTGCTCCTGTTCTTCTCCTCCCTCGGCGCGACGCTGAACGCCATTGCGACCGGCGGCTGGTTCGGCAGCATCATGAACAAGGAGGACGACGCCAAGCTCGGCGCATGGCTGATCGCCGCCAACGTCGGCGGGTTCGGGGTGATCACGATCGTGGCCATCGTGGTCCTGCGCGCCCTGCCCTTGCCCCTGGGGGCGGCGCTGGTGTCGGCGCCCATCCTCATTCCACTGCTCATCTATCCACGGACGCATGCACCCGACCCCGACGACCGCTTGCTGCACGAGAGTTTCGCGCGGTTCCTCGGCGACCTGATCGCCATCGTGCGACAGCCCAAGGTGCTGCAGCTGCTGTTGCTGTTCGCCGTGCCGGCTGCGTCCTTCGCGCTGACCAACACGCTCGGCGGCCTGGGGCGCGACTATCATGCGTCGGAGCGCTGGGTCAGCTGGGTCGGCGGCATAGGCGTGACCATCGCCGGTCTGATCGGAAGCCTGATCATCATGCCCATCGGCAGGCGGGTCGAGGCGCGCCGATTCTACCTGTCGGTGGCAGCGATCGGCGCGGTGTTCACGCTCAGCGCCATCCTCCTGCCGCACACGCCGGCGATGTTCGCCGTCATCGTGGCCGGCGAGAACGTCGCCCAGTCCGCAGCCCTGGCGCTCAACTACGCCATCGCGCTGCAGTCGCTCGGCAAGGACAATCCGTTCGCCGCGACCCAGTTCGGCCTGTTGACCAACGCCGCGGCCTTGCCGATCACCTACATGCAGTTGCTGGACGGCCAAGCCTACGGCAGGGGCGGATTGGCTGGGATGTACCTCACCGACGGCCTCTGCGGCCTGGGCGCCGCTTCGCTGATGACGTTGTTGCTGTGGCTGTGGTCGAGAGGAAAGTCGGCGCCGCAGGCCGCAGCCCCCTGATCTAGGCTTTCGGAAACGCGTCCACGTAGGCGTGGAAGGCGCGGTCGTATTTCAGGTTGGGCGGAAACTGCGTCTCGCGGCCGCCCTGGTCGATGACGGCGTAGCGGCCGGCGCCGAGCCACCGCGGGCGCATCAGTTTGCGCCCCGCAACCGCGTCACGCCGGACCGCGCGGGTGAAGAACAGGTGGGTTACGCGCAGCTCGTCCTCGCGCAGCACCAGGCGCGCCGTCTGCGCGTTTGCCGCAATTAGCGCGCCGGCCAGGATGAAAACCACGCCGAAGGCTTCGACGACAAGCGACGGGTGGCCGCCGGGACGCAGGGTGCTCCAGATCCCGGCGGCGCCGATGAGCCCCAGTAACAGGCCGACGCCGGTCGCGCCGCGCCGCGCGCCGGCCGTCATGCGATAGATGCGCGGATAATCTCCCCCCACGCGCGGTTCAGTGCCCCAGGTTGTCGGTGCGGCGCACGAAGTCGGCCACGTTGTCGTGGATTTGCTTCAGCGACTCCTCGTGGGCGTACACCATGTGGCCGGACTGGTAGTAGTGGTATTCGATGTTGCCCTGCAGGGTCTGCGGGATCGGCAGGTGCCGCATTTCGTACATGCCCTCGAAGAACGGCGTGGCGAGGTCGTAGTAGCCGCCGTTCACCATCACCTTCAGGTTCGGATTGTATTTCATCGCCGAGGCGAGGTCGGGCATCACGTTGTCGACGCCGGGGATGGGGAAGGGCGCGCCCGGCGGCTGGTGATCCATGTTCCAGTCCTTGAACACGTCGATCTCGGGCTTGTAAGTCTTGCCGTCGCCGAACTTCAGCTCGTTGCGCACATAGCTGTTGAAGGCCGAGACATAGGCCGAACCGATCGACGCCGACTGCGGATCATAGTCGGCCTCCTTCGACAGCGGGTCCATGTCGGGGCCGGAGAAGCGGGTGTCCAGGCGTCCGGTGGTCAGGCCGCTGGGGTCCTGCAGCTTCTTCTCGAACATGCCGCCGGTGATGCGCAGGTCCGCCTTCATGATGTAGTCGGCGGGCAAGCCGGTGTAGGCGGCCAGCTTGTCGGCGATCGCCTGCTTGCGCGCGGGATCGAGGGCGGAGCCCTGTTGCAGGGCCAGCGCGTAGTCGGTCAGAGCAAAGTTTTCGACTTCGGTCAGGAAGGCCGGCAGGTCGGCCGGACGCTGGCCGGGCAGTCGATTGTGATACCAGGCCGTCGCCGCATAGGTCGGAAGCGTGGTGATATAGGCCTCGTCCGTGCCCGGGTTGGCCTCGGGCGCGTCGGCGCTGAGGTCGAAGTTCAGGATCTGCGACAGCAGCACCACGCCGTTCAGGTCGACATCGTTGCCGGTCTCGAGCAGATTCGCGGTCACCGCCGAACGCGGCGTGCCGTAGCTCTCGCCGAACAGGTACTTGGGCGAGTTCCAGCGATTGTACTGGGACAGGAAGCCGGTGATGAACTGCGAAAAGGCGTAGGCGTCGTTGTCAATGCCGAAGAACGACTTCTCCTTGTCCTTGCCTGCGATGCGCGAGAAGCCGGTGCCCGGCGCGTCGATGAATACCACGTCGGTGACGTCGAGCAGGGAATAGGCGTTGTCGACCAGGCGGTAGGGCGCGGCCGGCGTGTGGCTGTCGTCGGCGGTGACCACCCGGCGCGGGCCGAAAGCGCCCATGTGCAGCCACACCGTCGAGGAGCCGGGACCGCCGTTGTAGAGGAACATGATCGGCCGGTCGGCGCTGGGCACGCCCTTCTTGAAATAGGCGACATAGAAGATCGACGCCTCGGCCTGCGGGTTGTTGGCCTGGTCGCCCAGGTTCTTGGCGTCGCCGCCGGTCTGCTCGCGTTGGGCCGCGTCGTCCCAACCCTTGGGATGCACGATGAGGGTGCCGGCCACGGCGCGGTAATCGATGCGCTGACCCTCGACGGTCACGCTGCCGTCGGTGACCGAGGCCTCGGGCGAAAACAGCACGCCCTTATTGGGCGCCGCGGTCGCGGAGGCCGAGGGCTTGTCCTGGTCGGCCGACGGGGTGGTCTTGGGCGGCGAGGCCTTCTGCGCCAGGGCGGCGCTGGCGATCATGGACACGGCGGCGGTGGCGAGCAGAAGCTTCTTCACGTGCGGTGACTCCCGAGAATGCGTCGCGGGTAGGGGTAGGCCGGGCGGAAGGACCTGCCAAGGGGGTTGGCATTACCGATTGGTAGGGTTCGCGGCGGAGGCGAAAAACTAAGCCAGCAGCCGCGCGACCGCGGGCGGCAGGTCCGCGAAACGGTCGATCAGCGCATCGCCGCCCAGGTCCTCGACCGGCGTTTCGGTGTAGCCGAAGCTGACCAGCACGACCGGCACGCGCGCCGCGCGCGCCGACAGCAGGTCCATCGCGCTGTCGCCGACCATCACCGCGCGTTTCGGGTCGCCGCAGCCGCGCTCGATGGCTTCGATCAGGTGTGCGGCGTCGGGCTTACGCTTGCTCACCGTGTCGGGGCCGGCCACCGCCGCAAACCGGTCTAGCATTCCGAGCGCGCTCAGCAGGTCGAGGGAGAGGTCGGTCTTCTTGTTGGTGCACACCACGAACCGCGCGCCCTCCGCCGCTAACACGTCGAGGGCGGTCAGCACGCCCTCGAACGGCCGGCTCTCGCGGGCGATGCGGGCGCGGTAGAGTTCGACAAACCGATCATCGAGCGCGGGCAGGTCCGCCTCGCGCACCACCGCGCCGGCCTCCTCGAAGCCGTGCTGCAGCATCCGCTTCGCACCACCACCCACCAGATGCCGCGCCGAGGCCAGTGGGACCGGCGGCAGGCCGTGCTCGTCCAGCATCTGGTTCAAGACCCCGATCAGGTCCGGCGCGGTGTCCACCAGGGTCCCGTCGAGGTCGAAGGCGATGGTCGCGCCGGTCAGGGGGCCGCTTGGAGGCATGGGCGGGGGATAGAGCAGATTCCGGGCGGTGCTTCAAAACCCGGCCCGCTCAACCCTGGTATCCGATCTTTTCCGCCGCTAAACGACCTCAGGTCTCGGAGAGTCGCGGATGAGCCGCAGAGCTTGCGTAATCCTGGCGGCGGGCCAGGGGACGCGGATGAAGTCGCCCCTGCCCAAGGTGCTGCACCCGGTGGGCGGGCGGGCGATGCTGGACCGCGCGATCGACGCGGCCCAGGCGCTCGGCTGCGAAAAGGTGGTGGTGGTGGTCGGCGCCCACTCGCCGCAGGTCGGCGCCCATGTCGAAAAACGCCTGGGCGCCGGGTCGACCGCGCTGCAGGACCCGCCGCTGGGCACCGCTCACGCCGTGCTGGCGGCCAAGGACGCGCTGGCGGGCTTCGACGGCGACGTGCTGATCACCTATGCGGATGTGCCGCTGCTGGACGCGCGGGCGATCGCACCGCTGTTCGCCCTGCGTGAGGAGGGCGCTGATGTCGGCGTGCTCGGCTTCGAGGCGAAGGACCCCGGCGCCTACGGCCGCCTGATGCTGAACGCGGGGCGTGAGCTGATCGCCATCGTCGAGGCCAAGGATGCGAGCACCGCCGAACTTCAGGTGCGCGCCTGCAACTCCGGCGTCATGGTCGCCCCGTGCGCCCTGTTGTTCGACCTGCTCGCCAAGGTGGGCAACGCCAACGCCAAGGGCGAATACTATCTGACCGACGTGGTTGCGCTCGCCCGCGCCGACGGGCACTCCACCCGCGCCGCCTTTGCGTCGGAGGAGGATGTGATGGGGGTGAACTCGCAAGCCGAGCTCGCGGACGCGGAAGCCATCTTTCAGCAACGCACGCGCGCGCGTCTGATGGCTGACGGCGTGTCGATGACCGCGCCGCAGACGGTGTTCTTTTCCGCCGACACCGAGATCGAAGGCGGCGTGCGCATCGAGCCCAATGTGGTGTTCGGCCCCAAGGTGAAGGTCGAGAAGGGCGCTTTGATCCGCGCGTTCTCGCACCTCGAAGGCTGCGTCGTGCGCGCCGGGGCCCAGGTCGGGCCGTTCGCGCGGCTGCGGCCCGGCGCCGACATCGGCCCGGACGCCCATATCGGCAACTTCGTCGAGGTGAAGAACGTCAAGGTCGGGGCGGGCGCCAAGGCCAACCACCTGAGCTATCTCGGCGACGGCGAGATCGGCGCCAAGGCGAACATCGGCGCGGGCACCATCTTCTGCAACTACGACGGCTTTGAGAAGGCGCGCACGGTAGTGGGCGCAGGCGCGTTCGTGGGCTCCAACTCGTCGCTGGTGGCGCCGGTGACCATCGGCGACGGCGCCTATGTGGGCTCCGGTTCGGTGATCACCAAGGATGTGCCGCCCGACTCGCTGGTGCTGGAGCGCAGCGGGCAGATCGAAAAACCCGGTTGGGCCGCCCGCTTCCGCGAAGCCAAACACGCGAAGAAGGCCAAGACGTGAGCGCCGACGATCAGAAGAAGGCCGCCGGCTACGCGGCGGCGGAACGCGTTGAAAACGGCATGACCGTGGGCCTGGGCACCGGCTCGACCGCGGCCTGGTTCGTGCGGGCTCTGGGCGAACGCGGCCTGAAGATTACCGGCGTGCCGACCTCGGAAGCGACCGCGGACCTGGCGCGCTCGCTCGGCATTGCGCTGAAGGACCTGGCGGACGTGCGCGGCATCGACCTCACCGTCGACGGCGCCGATGAGATCGGACCGGGCCTGTCCCTGATCAAGGGCGGCGGCGCGGCGCTGCTGCGCGAAAAACTGGTGTGGGAGGCGTCCAGCCGCTGCCTCGTCATTGCCGATGCGGCGAAGCGCGTCGAGGTGCTGGGCAAATACCCGCTGCCCATCGAGGTGGTCGCCTTCGGCCACAAACAGACCGCCAACCGCATCGCCGACGTCCTCAGCGAGCACGACATCGCGATGATGCCGAAGCTGCGGGTGAAGGACGGCGCGCCGGTGAAGACCGATGGCGGCAACCTGATCTATGACGCGGCGTGCGGCGCCATCGAACATGCCGCCTCCCTGGCGGAAGCGCTGAAGAGCCTGACCGGCGTGGTCGACCACGGCCTGTTTCTCGACCTCGCCGACGAGGCGCTGATCGGCACGGACGCCGGCGTCGTTCACGACACGCCCTAGCCGGCCCCTCTGCGGGGCCGCCCGTTGGGTGGACAAGGGCCCTGTCTCTCTCCAGATAAGCTCCGAACCCTCGAGGACGCCCCATGCCCCAGTACGACTACGACCTTTTCGTCATCGGCGCGGGGTCCGGCGGGGTGCGCGCGGCCAGGCTGGCGGCCATGACTGGGGCCCGGGTCGCGGTGGCCGAGGAGCACGAGGTCGGCGGCACCTGTGTGGTGCGCGGCTGCATCCCGAAGAAGTTCATGGTCTATGCCTCAGACTTCTCCCACGAGTTCAAGGTGGCCAAGAGTTACGGCTGGCACGTGGAGGCGCGCTTCGACTGGCGCGAGTTCCTCACCGCCAAGGACATCGAGATCGCGCGCCTGTCGGGCATCTACACGGCTAACCTCGGCAAGGCGGGTGTCGAGTTGTTCCACGAGCGTGCGCAGTTCGTCGACCCGCACCGCCTCGACCTGAAGAACTCCAAACGCACGGTCAGCGCCGAGAAGGTTCTGATCGCCACCGGCGGGCGGCCGTTCAAGCCCGACGATCTGGCGGGCGTGGAGCATGCCATCACCTCGGAAGAGGCGTTTCATCTGCCGCACCTGCCCAAACGCATTGTCGTGGTCGGCGGCGGCTATATCGCGGTGGAGTTCGCCGGCATCTTCGCGGGGCTTGGGGTCGAGACCACCCTGGTCTATCGCGGCTCCAACATCCTGCGCGGTTTCGACGACGATGTGCGCGCGCACCTGACCGACCAGATCGAGCGGCGCGGCATCCGTGTCATTCTCGGCGGTACGCACGAGGTGATCGAGAAACGCGACAGCGGCCTTCTCAGCAAGCTCGACAACGGGATCGAGGTCGAGAGCGATCAGGTGATGTTCGCCACCGGCCGGAAACCTTACACCCACGGGCTCGGCCTGGACGCCGCGGGCGTCAAGCTCAAGCCCACCGGGGCGGTCGCGGTCGACGAATACTCGCGCACCAACGTCGAGCACATCTGGGCCATCGGCGATGTGACCGACCGGATGAACCTGACGCCGGTGGCGATCCGCGAGGCCATCGCCTTCTGCGAGACCGCGTTCAAAAACCATCCGTCCAAGTTCGACTACGACAATGTACCCACCGCGGTGTTCTCGCAGCCGCCGGTCGGGACGGTCGGTCTGACCGAGGCCGAGGCGCGCAAGCATTGCGGCAAGATCGACGTCTATTTGTCACGGTTCCGGCCGCAGAAGACGACCCTGACCAAGATCGACGAGCGGGTGATGATGAAGCTGGTGGTCGATCCACGGGATCAGAAGATCCTGGGGGCCCACATCGTCGGCCCGGAGGCGGCCGAAATGATCCAGTTCGCGGCCATCGCCATCAAGGCCGGGATCACCAAGCCGCAATGGGATGCGACCTGCGCACTGCACCCCACCATCGGCGAGGAAATGGTGACCATGCGGGAGAAATACATACCCCCGGAACTGGCCGCGGCGGAGTAGGAATTCTCCGGGTCGGGGAAGAAAGGGCGCCGCGTTCCGGCCGTGGTCGGCCTGTACCTTCCCCCCTTAACCGGTTACAGACCCCGTTCGCTCAAAGTGACGACCATGACACCGCGTTGGACGCCCCAAACCTGGCGGCAAAAGCCCGCCCAGCAGATCCCGACGGACTATCCGGACCCGGCGGCGTTGAAGCGCGCCGAGGACCAGCTTCGCACCATGCCCCCCCTGGTGTTCGCCGGGGAGGCGCGCCGGCTGAAGGCGGATCTGGGCCGGGTCGCCCAGGGCGAGGCGTTCCTGCTGCAGGGCGGCGACTGCGCCGAGAGCTTCAAGGAATTCCACGCCGACACCATCCGCGACACCTTCCGGGTGATGCTGCAGATGGCGGTGGTGCTGACGTTCGCGGGCCGCCGTCCGGTGGTGAAGGTCGGCCGTATCGCGGGCCAGTTCGCCAAGCCGCGCTCGAGCCAGGTCGAGCAGATCGGCGACGTGACCCTGCCGTCGTACCGCGGCGACATCATCAACGGCATGGAGTTCGAGGAGACGGCGCGCACGCCCGACCCCGAGCGTCTGTTGAAAGCCTACGCCCAGTCGTCCTCGACCTTGAACCTGATCCGCGCTCTGGCGGGCGGCGGCTACGCCGACCTCTACAACGTGCACAAGTGGACCCTGGGCTTCGTCTCCGACAGCCCCCTGGGCGCCAAGTACCGCGAGCTGGCCGACAAGATTTCAGAGACTCTCGGTTTCATGGAGGCCGTCGGCATTACCGCCGATCGCATGCCCGAACTGCACCGCGTGGACTTCTACACCAGCCACGAGGCGCTGCTGCTGAACTACGAAGAGGCGCTGACCCGCGTCGATAGCACCAGCGGCGACTGGTACGACACCTCCGCGCACATGCTGTGGATCGGCGAACGCACGCGTCAGCTCGACGGCGCGCATATCGAATATATGCGCGGCGTGAAGAACCCGATCGGCCTGAAGTGCGGCCCGACGCTGGAGCCGGACGATCTGTTACGCCTGATCGATGCGCTCAATCCCGCAGACGAGCCGGGGCGCCTTACGCTGATCGGCCGGTTCGGCGCCGACAAGGTGGGCGAGCGCCTGCCGCGCCTGATGGGGGCGACCAAGAAGGCGGGGCGCAAGGTGGTCTGGTCGATCGACCCGATGCACGGCAACACGCTGAAGGCCGCCAACGGCTACAAGACGCGCCCGTTCGACCGCATCCTCGGCGAGGTGAAACGCTTCATCGAGATCGCCCAGGCCGAGGGCGTGCATCCCGGCGGCGTGCACCTCGAAATGACCGGCCAGAACGTCACCGAATGCCTCGGCGGCGCCCAGTCGGTGACCGAGGACGACCTGTCGAGCCGCTATCACACCCATTGCGACCCGCGGTTGAACGCCGACCAGGCGTTGGAGCTGGCGTTCCTGCTGGCCGAGAAACTGCGCGTCGAACACGTCCACGATCGCGCGGCGGCGTCGGCGTGAACCCAAAGACTTTGGGCAAGGCCGCCTTCCAGGGCGCGCCCGGGGCGTTCAGCCACGAGGCGTGCGGTCTCTACGCGCCCGGCTATGAGCCGGTCGCCTTCCCCTGGTTCGACGAGGCGATCGAAGCGGTGACCTCCGGCGTCTGCGACATCGCTGTGTTGCCGGTGCACAACGTGACGGCCGGGCCGGTCGAGGATGTTGCGCGCCTGCTGCCGCAATCGGGCCTGCGCGAACTGGCGCGGCACGACATGATCATCCGGCAGAACCTGATGGCGCTGCCCGGCGTGACGCTGGACGAGATCACCGAGGTGCGCACCCACCCGATGGCCATCGGTCAGTGTCGAATCTTCCTGAACAAGCATGGTCTGAAGGCGGTCGAGGCGCTCGACACTGCCGGCGCGGCCCAGGATCTCGCGGCGTCGGGCGAACGCACGGTCGCGGTCATCGCCGCGCGTGAGGCGGCGAACCTCTACGGCCTGAACATCCTCGCGCCCGACATCCAGGACGACCCGACCAACTACACGACCTTCGTGGTCGCAGGTCGCTAGAGGACTCTCAGCCTTTCGCCGCGGGCGGTTCCTTTGCCGGATTGAACAGGCGTCGCGACACGAACCGCAGCGTGACAAGCAATCCGATCAGCACGACCCATGACAGGGTGCTCATGCTGCCGTGCAGCATCACGCCCAGAAACGATACGGCCGTGAACACAGTCGGCGCGAGCAACGCCATGACGAACAAATACACCCGTCCTGTGAGCGTCACGTCCGCCGCCACGAGCTTGCCGATGAACGCGGCGTAGCCCCAGCCGATCGCCTGAACAAAACTGATCAGCAGGATCAGGCCGACGTAGAGGAACGCCGGTCCGTTGCCGTTGATCGTATACATCAGGTCTGTCGCCGCCGGCAGCAAGCAAACCAGCGCCAGAAACATCAACGACAACCAGACCAGGACGGCGTCGACGCGAACATAGCGCGCAAAGCTGCGCCGCTGGCTGATCCAGAAAATCGCCACCACCGCGAAACTGATGGCGTAGGCCTTGAGCTTGGGCGCGAGCGCCGTGAGCAGGCCTTGCCAACTCGCGCCGGTCGCTCCGCTCGGATGCAGGTCTAGCGCCAGCAGCGTCATCGCGATCGCGAACACGCCGTCCGAGAGCACAATCATCCGCTCATAGGCATGCCGGTCGTGCCGGTCGGACAAGCTTTCGTCGACGTGAGTCATCGGGCCCTCCGGCGCGCAATAATTGATCGACCAGACGGTCAAGAATGCGAGATTCGTGATGGAATTCCCACACGTCTTCGCACATTAGAGCATTCTTTTACCGCCGACGCTTGACCGCGCGCGCCGCCTCAGGCGTTATGTAGCCGCCGGAACTTGCCGGCGCGCGCGTATGGAGCAGGGTCATGACCCGCTTTGACATTTCCCCGGCCACCCAGCAGGTGACGGCGCGCGGCTTCTATTACGGCTTTTATTATTACGGCTTTCGATACGCCGGCTGAGGCGATCGAGAGGGACCTTCCCACACCTTGATCGTCGGCCGGCGACCGCTCCCTCGAAGGGGCGGCCACCGACGTTTGCAGCGCGCGTGACGCGCTCCCCGAAAAGCCAATTCAGAAAGCCGTAAGTTCATGTCCAAGCTCTCCATCATCCCCGCCCGCGAACCGGCGCCCACCGGTTCCGACCTGACGCTCGCTGCCCTGCGCGCCGAGATCGACGGTGTCGACGACGAAATCCTGCAGCTCGTGCTGCATCGCCAGCGACTGGCCGGCCGCATCGGCGCCGCCAAAGGCCAGAGCGATCACCAGGTCTCGGGCCTGAAACTGCGTCCCGACCGCGAAGCGCGCGTGATCACGCGGCGCCTGGAGCGGGTTGAACCCTCCGAGCGGCGCCTGGCGCAGGCGCTGTGGCGCGAACTGATGAGCGCGGGGCTCAGCATTCAGGGGCAGCTCGAGGTCGCGGTCTGGTCGGGCGCGCGCAAGGACATCCGCGACGGTGCGCGCGCGCGCTTCGGCGGCTGCGCCGACTATAAGGACTACCGCCTCGCGTCGGACGCCCTCGACGCGGCGCTGGCGAACGACGGCGTCGCCGTACTCGCCCTCGACGGCGAGGATCCTTGGTGGACGATCCTGCTGGAGCGTCCGGACCTGTGGATTTTCGAAGGCCTCGGCCGCCGCGGCCCGATGGATCCGGCCGCGCTGGCGGTGGGCAAGCTCGATCCGGCGGTGCTCGCGCACGGCGTCGTCTACCGCGTGTCCACCGGCGGCGACAGCTGCATGGAAGGGCGCAGCGAGCGGGTGCTCGCGGTCAGCGAAGGCCGCCGCCTCTGCGTCCAGCGTGACAGCGCCGTGCTCGACCGTGAACGCGGCTTCGTGGGCGCCGCCGCCGTCATCGGTTGACGGCCGGGACACTTCCGCCGGGATCGAAGCATCGCCGCGCCGAACCGGTCATCATGGCCGGTGCGATGGAGGCGGCGATGCGTTCGACTTTAGGACTTTGCGTGCTGGCGGCGGCGATGTTCATGGCTGCGCCGGGGCAGGCGCAGTGGCGCACCCCCTGGGCCTATGAGAAGGGCCCGATCGGGCCGGAGCACTGGGGCGATCTCGATCCGGACTACGCCGCGTGCAAGAGCGGTCGTGCGCAGTCGCCCATCAACATCGCGCACGCGACCAAGACGGCGTTGCCGCCGCTGGCCTTCGCGTTCAGGGACGGGCCCGTCAGGATCGTCAACAACGGCTACACCGCCGTGCGGGTCGATTACGCGCCTGGAAACGGCAACGTCCTGACCATCGGCGATCACCGCTACGAACTGACCCAGTTCCACTTCCACCACCCCAGCGAAGAGGAGCTGAACGGCCGCCGCCCGGCCATGAACGCCCACTTCATGCTGAAGAGCGCCGATGGCAAGGTGATCGGCGTCGCGATCTTCATTCAGCCGGGGCGAGCGAACCCTGCGGCCGCGAAGCTCTGGACTCACATGCCTGCTGCGAAAGGTCCGCCGCAGACCATCGATCGTCTGACGGTGGATCCCGGCCAATTCTTGCCCAAGACCCTCGGCTACTATCTCTATGAGGGGTCCGTGTCGGCGCCGCCCTGCACCGAGGGCATCGACTGGTATGTGCTGAAAACACCGATCACGCTGTCCCCCGCCCAGATCGAAGCCTTTGCCAAACTCTATCCGCATGATGTACGCCCGATCCAGCCGCTGAACGGCCGCGTCATTCGTGAACGGAAATGAGCGCTTTCCCCGTGGGCGTCACAGCGCCCCCGTCGAGATGAAGCGCACCACGCGTTCGCCCTCCGGATCGCCTTCGACGCCGAGGTCATGGTTGATCTGCATGTGGGTCTTGCCGGGCGCGAGATAGGTCGCCGCCTGACCGCCGGCGGCGTGCAGACGGCCCACCAGTTCCTTTGAGCGCCGTTCCGCGCTCACCCGGTCGGTGTAGAGGATCAGGAAAGGCGGATAGGCCACACCGCTTTTCACCAGCTTGGTCGCCGACAGTTCCGCTGCGCGGGCGCCGAAAGCGCGTTCGTACATCTTGCGCAGCATCGGATGGTCCTTCAGCTCGTCGAGCTCGGCGGCCGCATCGTACCCGGCGCCGTCCAGCGCCATGACGCCGGCCAGGTCCGAAGGCTTCAGCCCGTGCGCGCCCAGGTACTGCGGGTCGATCCCGACCAGCGCCACGATCTGCGCCCCGGCCGAGTGGCCCATCAGGTAGAACCGCTTCGGATCGCCGCCGTAACGCGCGGCGTTCTGCAGCATCCACGTCGCCGCGCTCGCCACGTCCTCAGCGCAGCCGCCGGCATCGACCTGGGGCGCCAGGCGGTATCCCGCCGACGCCAGCAGCCAGCCGTGCCGCTCGGCGAAACCGGGCAGGGCGTTGACCCCGCGCTTGTCCCCGAAACTCCAGCCGCCGCCGTGCACGAACATCAGCACCGGCGCCTTGGCGAGCCCCGGGCGCGAATAGACGTCGAGGCGCTGACGCCGGTCCGACCCAAAGGCGGCTTCCTCCGGCGCGGCGCCTGCTCGGCCGGCGGCGAAGGCGAGGGCGCAGGCGCCGCCCAGTGCGACCGCCACGCGTCGGGTCGGGGTCGAGGTCATGGCTGAAGGATAGCGCACCGCATCGCCGGCGTGACCCCCGAGCCACGCCGCCGCTTATTTCCCCCGTCGGCCCTTGCCAGGGCGGGCGGCGCGGCCCAGCTACGGCCCCCCATGACCAGCGAGAGCGTCATCGAAGCATCGCCGCGTGCGTCCACGCGGTCCGGACTCGCGGAGCTGTTGAAGCTCGCGTGGCCGGTGGTGCTCGCGCGCGTGGGCATTATGACGATGGGCTTCACCGATGCGGCGGTAGTGGGTCATCAGTCGGCGACGCAGCTCGGCTATCACTCGATCGGTTGGGCGCCGACGTCGATCATGCTGACGACGGTTCTGGGCCTCTTGATGGGCGTGCAGGTGATGACCGCGCGCCACGTCGGCGAAGGGCGCATGGAAGCGGCCGGCGGCGTACTGCGGCGCGGGCTGGTCTACGCCTTGATCCTGGGCGCCGCCTCCATTGCAATTTTGGTCGTGCTCGGGGCGCCGCTGATGCGCAGCGTCGGCCTGCCCTCCGATCTGACCGACGGCGCGACGCGCGCCATGATGGTCTTCGTCTGGTCGATGCCGGCCTATTTTCTGGCGACGGTCTGTATTTATTTTCTCGAGGCGCTGAAGAAGCCGATCCCCGGCATGATCGCGATGTGGGCGGCGAACGTGCTGAACCTCGCGCTCGATCTCTGGCTGGTGCCCGGTCATTCGGGTTTCCCGGTGGTGGGCGCGGTCGCGGCGGGCTGGGCCACCTTCTTCTCGCGCCTGTTCCTTGCCGTCAGCCTGTTGGCGTTCATCGTCTTGATGCCGCAGGCGAAGGCGCTCGGCATATTCAAAAGGCCGATCGACGGCCCGGACGCCGCGCGCGAGCAACTGCGCGTCGGATACGGATCGGGCGCGTCGCAGTTCCTCGAGATCGGGGCTTTCGCGACCATGACCTTCATCGCCGGCCAGCTGGGCGGCCTGCAGGCGGCGGCCTGGGCGACGATCCTGAACGTGGCGGCGATGATCTTCATGGGCCCGCTTGGCCTCTCCTCGGCGACCGCGGTGCTGGTCGGCCGCGCCTTCGGCGCGCGCGATCACGACGGCGTCACGCGCGCGGGGTTCTTAGGCTTTGCAGTGACGACGGTGTTGCTGGCAATCATCTGCGTGATCGTGGGCTTTGGCGCCAATGCGGTGGCGCGCATCTATACGCTCGATCCGACCTTGCTGGGGATGATCGCGCCGGCGTTGGTGCTGAGCTGTGCGTTCTACATTCCCGACGGTCTGCAAGTGGTGGGCGCCCAGGCGCTGCGCGCGCGCGGCGACGTGTGGCTGCCGACGTTTTTCCACCTGGCGAGCTATGCCGTGATCATGGTCCCGTTGGCCTATGTGTTGGCGCACGACACGTCTTTGGGCCTGCAAGGCATCGTCTGGTCGGTGATCCTGGCGAGCTTCATCTCCGGCGCGCTGCAGGTCGGGCGGTTTGCGTGGCTTGCGAAACGCCCGCTGACGCCAAACCCCGCGCCTTAACGCCCTCAGAACGCCCCATCCGTCATCTCCTCCTCGGTTTCCGGCCGGTAGCTCTGCATGTGCGCGTTGGAGAGATCGTTCTCCAGGCTCCAGTGGGTGCGACCGACGGCGACGCCCATGGCGCGCAGCTCGGCGGCGATCTCCCGGCGCTGTTCGGGACCGATCGCCGCATTACGCGCAAGCTTGCCTTCGTTGAGGCGCCAGCCGTACAGCGGGTCGCGCGTGATATCGATCACCGCCCCCGGGTCGCCGGTCCATTCGTAGAAGGCCGACTCGCCGCTGGTGGCATAGCGCATCTGGTTGCGCAGGCAGTTGCGATAGCGCAGCGCCGCCTCGCGGACGCCGGCCTTGGTGGTGATAGCCCTCAGCCGCGCCGTGCCCGGGAACGGCGGCGCGGGAAGCTCAGGGTAGAGGTCGTCGAGGGCCGTTTCGAACAGACCCTTGACGCTCGCCGCCTTGGACCAGCGCACCAGAGCTTGTTCGGCGTCGTCCTCTCCGCGGGTCTGGCGGATTACGTCGTAGGTCTCTTTCAGCAGGACGGCCTGGTGCTCCGCCAGTTTCAGACCGCCGGTGCGGCCCCTGAGCAGGGTCGGGGGCAGAAGCGTCAGCGCGCGCACCTGGCTAGGCGTGATCGTGCCGGCGTGCCGGATCGCCTTCGCCGACGCCAGGGTGTCGAGCAGGGCGACGAGCTTGTTGTAGTCTTCAGGGCTCCAGGCGCGCTCGCCCAGGCGACCGAGCGCACGGCGCAGACCCGGCGGCGGTTTGGCGAGCGCGATCGCCGACGCGCCGGTGAACGACCGGTGCAGCAGCGCGTCCGCGTCCGCCTTCGACAGCAGAACCTTGCGCACGGGCTCCTGCGCGAGCGCCACGCACACAAGGTGGCGGCGTTCGGCGGACGCGGTGACGAAGGCGGCATGCGGCGCGCGCCAGAGTGCGGCGACGCGCGGCGCGAAGACGCCGGCGAGGTGAGCGAGCAGCGGCGATGGCTCGCTGAGCAGCGAGCCCATGTCCGGCGTAGGGATACGAAGCAGCATGATGATGTTCCGCAGGCCGTTCGCCTGCGGTGGCGGGCGGCCGGTTAAAGGGCGTGTGGCGATCGTAGGAGCGCGCACGCCCACGGCGGCATGAACCGGGACGCGCGCAAGCGGCCGCACGACGTGCGGCGACTTGAGGTGATGTGCGCGTCAAAGGTCATTCATTCATCCCGTGGTTCGAGGGACCGGCGATATCTCAGAGGTCGGGCGCGGGCGCAAGGGGCCGCCGTGCGGGTTCTTGAACAGCGTTGCGTGACGGACACAGGGGCTGTTACGCCCCGAACATCCAACCTTCGTCGTGTTCCACCGCCGCGATGTCCTTCTCGCTCGCGCTTTTCGGCGGTGCAAACGCTGCGCCCAGCTTTCCCGCTTCGTCAAGTTTCGCCAGGGCTTCGGCGACGCCGCGGACGGCGGTGGCGGACTTCACTTCGCCCGGTTCCGGTTTTGCGGGGAACAGCGGCGTGTAGGTTTCCACGAACAGCGCGCTCAGCGGCTCCACGTCCGCAGGCGTCAGCGCGCGCCAGCCGGTGCCGAACGGCCAGACCGCCGCGCTCGCGCCCAATCCGTCGATGATCCGTTTCGCCGCAGCGATGCCCAGCAGCGCCTGGCCGCCGGTGGAACCCGCGCCCTGCATCTGCCACACGCTCTTGGCCGCCGCCTTGCCGAGCTTTTGCGTCGCCCGTTCCGTGCGACGAAACTCGCGCACATCGCCGTAGCCGTCGGCGGGTTTGGTTCCCGCCATCCACCGTTGCGTCTGGCGTTGCGGCGCGCCCCAGAACGGCCGCGCCTCGTCGGTCATCAACCGGTTGACCTTGGCCGCGACGGCAAAGCGGTTGTTGGTGTTGTCCGGCTTGTCCACGACGTTGGACGCCATGAAGCTCCAGAGCGCCGGCCAGGCGCCGAGCTCGAGCCGCTTCGACGTTCCTTCCGGCAAGCCCAGCGGGAAGTCGAACGCCACCAGCGCCCGGTCGCCGCGCCGCGCCAGATCGGCCAGGATCGCGCGCAGCAGCGCCTCGCCTTCGGCCCGGGTCGCGGGGTTGTGCGCCTCGTAGGCCAGACGGAAACGCACGTCGCGCTTCATCACCCCGATCCAGAGCGACTGCTCGCCGGTCTTGCGGCCCTCCGCCGCCGTCCAGGTCACGACCACATAGGCGCCGAACAGGCGTGCCACGCGAAATCCTTTCGGCTGCCGCCGGGCTTCTAGCGCGAGAGGAGGATTGGGGGGAGGGGCGCGGGTAAGAAATCGCAACCGCCCCTTCAGCGCCGTCGCCCAGGAGTTTCTGGCCCAGCAGAAGGACCGGGCCGAAGTCGGCGAGATCACACAGCACCGCTGCGAGACGATCGACTCGGTCATCGACCGGATACATTTACGATTTGTAATTTGATCGATCAACAGCTCAAGTATTATACAAATAAATCCATGTCGAGGGGCAGATCAATGATGCTGCGATGTGTCTTTGTTGCATTCATTATTGGTCTGACGCCGATTGCCGCAAAGGCAGCAGCTAAACCCATCCAAGTGATGGCGGCGGGCGCGTCGCCGGAGGGAGTTTGGTCCGGCTCCTTTTCTGTCGAAGGCTGGCAGGGGGGACTGCTGCTGGAGCTCGACAAGGCTTCGGGTCACTGGACTGCCGCGGCTTCGGTGCAACCGTCCGGAAGGCTTGCAACGCCGCCGGTGGAGAACATCCAAGTTGCCGGGACCAAACTTTCCTTCGAGCTCGCGGTTGAAAATGAACGCCTTCGGTTCGAGGGCAGCACCACAGCTCGGGGACTTAAGGGGACTGTGCGCATGGTTGGGAAGTCGCGTCCGGGCCAGTGGTCCGCGGTGAGGCTCTCAACCCGCTTGGAACCCGGGAAGCTGCCGCCGCCCACCGGCCCATTCCCGGTGGGCCGAAGCCATTTCGTCTGGACAGATGAACAACGGCATGAAGCGGCCTCACCGAACGCCGCAGAGCGGCGCCGCCTCAGCGTATACGTCTGGTACCCTGCTGCTCACACGGCCAAATGCAAGGCGGCGCCCTACCTGCCCGACCTCGATGCGATGACCCCCTACCTGCCCATAGAGGTGGCTCAGGCGATTCCCAACGTGAGGATCCCGGCTTGCAGCGACGCTCCTCTCAGCAGCGCTAAGACCCGCTTTCCCGTGATCATCTTCGCAGGGGGCGACGAATTCAAAGCGCTGGCATATTCCGCTCTACAGATGGATCTTGCGAGTCATGGGTATATCGTCGCGGCCATTGATTTTCCCTACAACGCGCCCGTAGTCGTTTTTCCCGACAACACCCGGATTACACACGTCGAGGAAGATGCACCGTTACCGCCCGCCGCTGCAGACTCGACCGAGGATCCGCGGCAGCGCCAACTAGAACAAGCAAAGGCTGAGTTCGACTACTGGGCGCACGACATTAGCTTCGTCGAGCGCCAGCTCGCCGCGCTCGATGGCCTTTCCGATTCCATATTCTATCATCGAATCGACACGTTACGGGTCGGGGCATTCGGCCACTCGCGAGGCGGCCTTGCGGTCTTTCACGCGTGCCAGCTGGACACCGCTATTCACGCCTGTGCGAATCTCGACGGGCGCTACAGAGAGCGGCCGTATCCCTTGTCATCGCCGGCCGATGCCCCTCACCAGCCGTTTTTATGGATTCGCGGACCGGTCCACGTCTTTACCGACGATGAACTGACACAGAGAAACGTTACGCGGCAACAGTTCCAAGACGAACAGTCACTGCGGGACTCCATCATGCATGCGACCGGAAAGGGCAGCGCCACCCTTTACATCGACGAGATCGGTTTCGATCACCTCGATTTCACCGATTTTCGCATTCTCGAGACGGGAATCTCCGCGGAGCAGCGTGCCGCACGCGAACGCATTCTGGAGATGACGCGCCGCTATTTGCTTGAATTCTTCGGGGAGTTGCGGACGCGTCCGGATCGCGATGCATTCCCAGACGCGACGCTCGTCCCGTAGAATCCGATGCATGCAGCAGAGGAACACCCTGGCGGGTCCTTACCTGAACCGCGCCGCGCATTTGCGCCTCGCCCTCGGCCCGGGTTGCGGGGTTGAGCGCCTCGTAGGCCAGGCGGAAACGCACGTCGCGCTTCATCACCCCGATCCAGAGCGACTGCTCGCCGGTCTTGCGGCCCTCGGCCGCCGTCCAGTCCACGACCACATATGCGCCGAACAGCCGCGCCACGCGCAATCCTCTCGATTGACCGGCGCTTCTAGCGTGCGTCGGGGCCCGGGGGGAGGGGCGATGGCGACAATTCGTTCGGACGGTCTGAAACTCGACCTATCCCGTGATGTTCACGAAGGCGTCGGTCTGGCGCCAGCGGCCCTGGGCGTCCTTGCGGAGATGAACGACCCACCCGCGCATGTCGCCCCCGCCTCCGCGAGCGTGTGCTCCGCGAGATTGTGCGATGTCCGCCAGGGCCTCCTTTCCGTCAGCGCTCAGCACCGGAAGCGAAAGGCTGAAGATTTCAGGCGCGTCCAAGATCGTCTGGGTAAGATCCATCTGGTTGTGGGCAATCCTGTTGCTAGAGAGATAAGCGATCACGTCTGAACAGACCCAGGTCCAATCACGCGCATCCTGGCTGACGAACTTTGTCGCCAGGTCCGCTGATGGGGGATCTTTCTTCATGGCCTTGCGAAGCGCAGCGGCGGTCAGGCCGTCGTCACGAGAACCCGCGTGGCCAAAGACCGCCCACGGCCTTGGGCTCTTGTGATCCTCGACATCCGCCTTCACCACGTCAAGCGCAGCGGCGCAGGCGGCTGCATCGCTTGGCGGGGCGGCCTGCACGGTGGTCGCGCCGGCCGTGGCCATCGCGGCGACAACACTCAAGCCCAGCATCCTGAGGATCATGCACGCCTCTCCCGGCGGCCCCAACGGCCCGGCTTACCCTGCGCCAGGCCGCCGCAGGGCGCAACAAACCGCGACTCGATGTGATCCGGGGGCCGCTTGCCTTATGGGGCCTTGGGCGGCAGGGTCCGCCGCGCTCGGCCGGGGGCCGGAAGAGTCGTTGATGAGCAAGGTTTTAAGAGCTGGCGTGGCCGGCGCCGGGGTGTTCGGCGGCTACCACGCCAACAAGTATATGCAGAGCGACGGCGTCGAGTTGGTCGGGGTCTTTGACCGCGGGACCGGACGCGCGCTGGAGCTTGCCCAGAAGATCGGCGCCCGCGGCTTCGATGCGGACCACTGGGACGACTTCATCTCGCAGATCGACGTTCTGACCGTCGCGGCGCCCGCCGAAGCGCACGCAGCGCTGGCGGTGAGGGCGCTGGAACGCGGCGTCCACGTCTATGTCGAAAAGCCGATCGCGCCGACCATTCAAGAGGCCGAGGCGATCATTGGGGCCGCCAATGAGAACGGCCTTGTCCTTGCCTGCGGTCACCAGGAACGCATCGTCTTCGCCGAAATGGGCCTGTTCGCAACGCCCGAGCGGCCCACGCGCATCGAGGCCAACCGCCAGGGTCCGTGGACCGGGCGCAGCGTCGACATCTCGGTGGTGCTCGACCTGATGATCCACGACCTCGACCTTGCCCTGTCGCTGGGCGACGGTGAAGCGTCGCGCGTCCAGGCGCACTCGCGCGCGTTGCGCGGCGATCTCGCCGACGAGAGCAGGGCGGAAATCACTTTCAGGGACGGCATGGTCGCGGCCTTTTCCGCGTCGCGTGCCGCGGACGGTCGCGAACGCACCATGCGGGTTGTCTATCCGTCCGGCGAAGTCGCCATCGACTTCATGCAGCGCACCTTTGAAAACACCACCCCGTTCAAGCTGAATGCCGGCTTCGCCGAAACGCCGCGCGGCAAGGACCCGCTGGGCGCCAGCGTGTCGGATTTCCTCGCCGCCGCCCGCGGTGATGCACCGAGACCCGCGGTCACCGGCGAAGAAGCGGTGCGCGCGCTCGCGCTTGCGCTCGCCGTCGACGAAGCGGCCTGATTTCCTCCCCCTCACTGAGAGACAACCCCATGCCCACCCCTCCGGCGCCCATCGCCTTCGTCGATCTCATGGCGCAGCAGAAGCGCATCCGTGGCAAGGTCGAGGCGCGCTTCACCGCCATCCTCGACCACGGCGCCTACATCAATGGGCCCGAGGTGCGTGAACTGGAAGCGGCGCTCTGCGACTTCACCGGCTGTTCCAAGGCCCTGGCGGTCGGCAACGGCACCGATGCGCTGATCATGCCGATGATGGCGATGGATCTGGGGCCCAAGGACGCGGTGTTCATCCCGGCCTTCACCTACAACGCCACCTGTTCGGCGGCGATCCTGTCGGGCGCGACGCCGGTGTTCGTGGACGTGCGTGCGTCGGACTACTGCATGGACCCCGCCGATCTCGAACGCCGTATCGGCGAGGCCAGGGCCCAGGGCTTGAACCCGAAACTGATCATTGCGGTTGATCTGTTCGGCATTCCCGCCGATTACGAGGCCATCTTCCCGATCGCAGAGAAGCACGGCCTGCTGGTCATGGCCGACGCGGCGCAATCGTTCGGCTGCAAGTACGACGGCCGTTACGCCGGCAATATCGCGCCGGTGACGGCGACCAGCTTCTTCCCGGCCAAGTCGCTCGGCTGCTACGGCGACGGCGGCGCCATCATGTTCCGCGACGACAGTCTGTGGGAGGCCTGCGAACAGGTCCGCTGGCACGGCACCGACGCGCAGCGCAAGGAAAGCGTGCGCCCGGGCATGAACGGCCGCCTCGACTCCATCCAGTGCGCCATCGTCACCGAGAAACTCGCCATCTTCGGCGAGGAGCTGGAGCGGCGCAATGAACTGGCCGCGCTCTATAACCGCCGCCTGGACGGCGCCTCCGATCCGGTTGATTTTGGAAACAAACGCGACAGCGGCTGGGGCTACTACACCGTCGCCATCGACGATCGCGATGCGGTGCAGGCGCGGCTGAAGGACGACGGCGTGCCCAGCGCGATCTACTATCCGCAGCCGCTGCACACCATGAAGGCCTTCGAGAAGTACGCGCCCGCGGGCGGCATGCCGGTGTCGGAGCGTCTGGCCAACCGCGTGCTGTCCCTGCCGCTGCACCCCTACCTCAGCGACGCGCAGGCCAACTACGTCTGCGACCGCTTCCTGGCCGCAGTGGAGCGGCGCAACGACTAGGCGTCGTCGCCCTTTTTCAGCACCGCGATAGCCAGCACCGCGAAGGCTCCGGTCAGGATCCAGAAGCCGTCGTCCACCAGGGTCTGATCAAAAAACTCGGGTCTGAGGCGCACGGCCAGCGCCAGGCCGGCGAGGGCGCAGGCGAGGAGGGCCAGCAACAGGGTCGGCGCGCCGATCTTCATGCCCCTCTGACCCGCACGCCCGCTGCTCTATTCCGCCCTGGCCCATATAGCCGATACCGACTTAACGGCCTCCTGCGACGGCTGCGCAACGGTTCGCCCCTGGCGGGTGAGAGCCCACCAACTCACCCCGCTCATCCCGGCGAATGCCGGGACCCAGATCGTATGGCTCTGGCGCTAGCGGGTCAGTGGCTGGGATGCGGGCAAATTCATGCGGGCGGCGCTTGGATCTGGGTCCCGGCATTCGCCGGGATGAGCGGAGGGTGAGGGGTTATTCGTCCTCGTCGTCCGGGTAGGCCTCGTCCCGGGCCTTCGCCTTGGCCTTGGAGCGCTTGATCACCGCGTCCACGTGGCTGAGCCACCGCCGGCCCGAGCGCACGGCGTCGGCGGGGCTGTCGCTGTCGGGGCGGTGAGACGAGCCCACGCCCCACAGGTCGAGCTCGAATTCCGGAAACCGCGCGTCGGCGAAGATCAGGCGCAGGGTCACATGGTCGGCGTCGCCGTCCACCGCATCGAGCGGCCGGCGCGCCTCGCCGCGCGCGACGCGGGCCGCCACATGGCCGTCGACGATCAGCTCGGCCCCGTCGATCTCCTCGAAGGCGTAGACCAGGCCCGACGCGCCGCGATCCCACAACACCGCGAGCTGTCGCGCATCGAAACGGATGCCGGCCGCGCGGCCGTCGGAGGGATCGACCGCGATCGCATCGGGCGCGCCGCCCAGCACCTGGCGCAGGTTGCGCTTGAGCCGGCGCGCCGTCTCGAACCACCAGCCCACCGCCATGGCGAGCACGGTCAGCGCCGCCCCCGCCACCGCCAACTGCAAGATCGTGCGCAGCAGTTCGGTCACGCGAGGTTGAGCTCCACCGTCACCGGCACGTGGTCCGACGGCTTTTCCCGCGCGCGCATGTCGCGGTGGGTGGTGATCGAGGCGAGCTTGTCCGCCGCCTGGGGCGACAGGAACGCGTGGTCGATGCGGATGCCGTGGTTCTTCTGCCAGGCGCCGGCCTGATAGTCCCAGAAGGTATAGGTCCCCGGCGCCTCGCCCGCCGCCTTGTGCGCCTCGACGAAGCCGAGGTTCATCAGCGCGCGCCACGCCGCGCGGGTCTCCGGCTGGAACAGGGCGTCGCCCATCCAGGACGCGGGATTGTCGCAGTCGGTGGGCTCGGGGATCACGTTGAAGTCGCCGGCCAGGACCAGGGCTTCCTCGAACGCCAGCAGGCCGATGGCGTGCGCCCTTAAGCGTCCCATCCAGCGCAGTTTGTAGTCGAACTTGTCGGTCCCGACCGGATTGCCGTTGGGCAGGTAGATCGAGGCGACCCGGACCGGCACGGGCGCTTCGACCAGCGCCTCGAGGTAGCGGGCATGGTCGTCGCTCTCCTCGCCGGGCAGGCCGCGGCGGACATCCGACAGGGGGAACTTCGAGAGCAGGGCCACGCCGTTGTACGACTTCTGGCCGTGGACCTCGACGTTATAGCCAAGACTTTCAAACGGTTCGCGCGGGAACTTCTCGTCGACGCACTTGATCTCCTGCAGGCAAGCCACGTCCGGCGTCTCCTCGCGGAAGAAGTCGAGCACCGTCTCCAGCCGCGCATTGACGGAGTTCACGTTCCAGGTGGCGATCCGCATGGGGGCAGCGCGACTCCTCGGGGGCAAACCCCAAGGCTAGGGGCCGCGGGCCGCCGCCTCAAGGGCGCGGATTGCCGGCTTCCCCCTCGCGCGGCGCCAGACGGTAAGGCATTGTTCCCAAAACCACCGAGGGGCCCCATGTCGATCCGCCGTCTTCTGCTCGCCGCCGCTGTGTCCGTGCTCGCCACCGCCGCGTCCGCCGCGCCCCTGCCCAAACCGCCGGTGGCCGCGGTCGAGCCGGTCACCGACACCTATTTCGGCGTCAGCGTCACCGACCCCTACCGCTGGATGGAAGACCGCACCGCGCCGCGCTTCCTCGACTGGGCCAAGGGCGAGAACGACTACGCGCGCGCCACCCTGGCGCAGATCCCGGGCCGCGACGCCCTGGCCAAACGCATCGCCGCGGCCACGGCCGTCGGCGCGTCTCTAACCGACGTGCACTACGCCGGCGGCCGCGTGTTCTACGAAAAGCGCGAACCGGGGCAGGACACCTTCAAGCTCTATGTGCGCGACCGCCTGGGCGGCGCCGAACGGCTGCTGGTCGATCCGGACAAGGCCGCGACCGCGGGTCACCACTATTCCATCGACTACTACCAGCCCTCGCTCGACGGCCGCAGCATCGCCTATGGGACCTCGCCCGGCGGGTCGGAAGCCAGCGTGATCCACATTCTCAACGTCGACAGCGGCCAGGAAGCGGCCGAAACCATCGACCGCACCGAGTACGGTGCGCCGAGCTGGCGCGCGGACGGACGGTCGTTCTTCTACAACCGCTTCCAGAAGCTGGGCGCCGACGCCAAGGAGACCGACAAGTACTTAAACAGCGCCGCCTACCTGCACATCGTCGGAACCGACCCCGAAACCGACGTGCAGCTGATCGGGCCGAAGGTGAAGAACGTGCCCGACGCGCCGGTCGACAGTCCGGTGATCGTCACGGCCGCCGGGTCGCCCTGGGCGGTCGCGGTGGTTCAGCACGGCGACCTGCCCGCGCTCAGCCTCTATGTGGCGCGCGCGGACAAGGCGACCGGTCCCGATGCGCCGTGGCGCAAGGTGGCCGACGTCGAGGACGAGATCAGCAGTTTCGCGATTTCGGGCTCGCGGCTGTTCCTTCTCAGCTTTCACGGCGCTTCGCGCTTCAAGGTAATCGAGACCGACGCGGCGGCGCCCGACCTCGCCCACGCCGAGGTGATCGTCGCGCCGGGCCAACGCGTGCTGCAGCACCTGGACGTTACGTCTGACGGACTCTACGTCGCGTCGCTCGACGGCGGTCTCGGCCGTTTGACACGCTATGATCTGAAGACCGGCCGTCTCGCAGATGTTCCGCTGCCTGCGGAAGGCACGATCACCGAACCGGTGACCGATTCCGCAAAGCCCGACGTGCTGTTCGGCCTGCAGAGCTGGCTCGTCCCGCCGCAGTGGTACGTCAGCGACGGCGTGGCCGCCGTCCAGTCCGCCAACCTCGCCGCGCCGTGGAAGGTCGACACCTCGGCCTATGTTGCGGAAGAGGTGATGGCGACGGCGCCGGACGGAACCAGGATCCCGCTGTCGATCATCCACAAGAAGGGACTGAAGCTCGGCGGGACCAACCCCACGTGGCTGACCGGCTACGGCGCCTACGGCATCTCGCTGTTGCCGAACTACGCGGGCCTGTACCTGCCGTTGCTCGACGACGGCGGCGTGCTCGCGGTGGCGCACGTGCGCGGCGGCGGCGAGTTCGGCGAGGAGTGGCACCAGGGCGGGCGGCTGCTGAACAAGCCGAACACCTACAAGGATTTCATCGCCTGCGCCGAATACCTGGTTCAGCACGGCTACACCGCACCCTCGGACCTGTTGATCCAGGGCGGCAGCGCCGGCGGCATCACCGTCGGCATGGCGTTGACCGCACGCCCGGACCTGTTCCGCGTGGTGATCTCCAACGTCGGCGACTCCAACGCCTTGCGCGCCGAATACGAAACCGACGGCGACGCCAACGCCGTCGAGTACGGCAGCGTCAAAGACAAGGACGGCTTCACTGCGCTCGCCTCGGTCGACGCCCTGTCGCACGTGAAGGATGGCGTGGCTTACCCCGCGGTCTTGCTCACCACCGGCATCAACGACCCGCGCGTGGCGCCCTGGCAACCGGGCAAGATGACGGCGCGCCTGCAGGCGGCGACCTCGTCAGGCCGTCCCGTGATACTGCGCGTCGACTACGACGCCGGCCACGGCATCGGCTCGACCAAGTCGCAACGCGATGAACTGGTCGCCGACGAACTGGCGTTTTTCTACTGGCAAATCGGCAAGCCGGGCTATCAGCCGCAACCGTAGGCGCCGCGCAAAAATCCTCCCCCGCGCGAAGCGCGTAGGGGAGGGGGACCGCCGGAGGCGGTGGAGGGGCCGGCGCGACGGTCGGTGATTAGCGGTCAGCGAAACGCGCTGCGTTTAACGTTGTCGCGGCCAACGTCGGCGCTGGCCCCTCCGTCGGCCTTCGGCCGCCACCTCCCCTGCGCGCTGCGCGCGGGGGAGGACCCTTTTCTCTCACCCCGCGCCCATCACGTTCATCACCGCCAGCGTCATCGCCTCGACGCCGGTGCGAATGGTCGGCTCGGGCACCGGGGCGAACTCGGGCGAGTGGTTGCCGGGCAGGGGCGGGCCGCCGGCGTTGGCGGCGGCCACGCGTTCCGGTGAATAGACGCCGATGCCAAAGAACAGCGAGGGGACGCCCGCGAGGATGTACTCGGAATAGTCCTCGCTCGCCGTGTTCGGATAGTCCGGCTCGAACGCCTTGTCGCCGAACGCCGCCTTGAAGACCGGCGCGGTGCGGTCGGTCAGGGCTTTGTCGTTGACCACGGCCTTTCCGCCGTTAACGAGCGCGACATCGGGCGCCGGGGCGCCGGCCATCGCCGCCTCGGCCGCGGCCACACGCCGTATGCCTTCCAGCAGCTTTGCGCGCGTCTTCTCGTCATAGCTGCGCACGGTGCCGCGCAGGGTGACGCTGTCGGGGATGATGTTGCCGGCGGACCCGCCGTTGATGGCGCCGATGGAGATCACGCCCATCTGCTGCGGATCCCGCTCGCGACTGATCAGGCTCTGCACATCGACGACGAAGCGCGACGCCATCAGGACCGGATCGATGGTCTGTTGCGGCTTGGCGCCATGGCCGCCGCGGCCGTGGAAGGTGATCTCCAGGCTGTCGGAGTTGGAACTCCAGACGCCGGCCTTGTAGTCGACGTACCCGTAACCGAACGAACCGTCGTGCAGGGCGAAGCCGTAGTCCGGCTTCTTGAACCGCGTGAACAGGCCGTCGCGGATCATGCTTGCGGCGCCGTCGGTGACTTCTTCCGCCGGCTGGGCGATGAACATCAGGGTGCCATGCCACTGCGATTTCAGCGTCAGCAGCGCCTTTGCCGTACCGACCCAGGACGCCATGTGGATGTCGTGGCCGCAGCTGTGGGCGACGTAGGTCGGCTTGCCCTCGTAGGTGGTTTGCACGGTCGAGGCGTAGGGCAGCCCGGTCTTCTCCTGCATCGGCAGGGCATCGAGCTCGGTGCGGATCATCACCGTCGGGCCGTCCCCGTTGTGATAGATCGCGACCACGCCCGTGCCGCCCACATGCTCGGTCACCTCGAAGCCGAGGTCGCGCATCTCCTTGGCCAGGATCGCGGCCGTGCGCGTTTCGTGGTGGCCCAGCTCCGGGTGCTGGTGGATGTCCTTGTACAGCGCGTCGAGGTGCGGGTACTCGGCGTCCAGGATCTTATCGACGGCGGCCTTGTCGGCGGCCACATCCATGGCGTTGGCCACGCCTGCGAACAGGAGGCAGGCGGTTGCGGCCAGCAGCGCCGACTTCAATACGGACATGATGAAACTCCCACGCGACGGGGGAGTATTCCGCCCGGCGCCCGCCGGCCGCAAGCGCTAGATCGAGAAACTGACCCCGCAGCCGCAGCTCATCTTGGCCAGGGGGTTGTGCACCCGGAACTGCGCCCCGATCAGTTCGTCCACGAAATCGATCTCCGACCCGGCGAGCAGGGGCAGCGAGATCGGGTCGACCAGGGCCTGGGCGCCTAAGCGTTC
This sequence comes from Caulobacteraceae bacterium, assembly GCA_036501825.1. GTDB lineage: Bacteria > Pseudomonadota > Alphaproteobacteria > Caulobacterales > Caulobacteraceae > JAFECT01. Next base: position 338,632 of record DASXZP010000026.1, read on the forward strand.
GACCACCAGGTCGTCGGGCTCGCCCGCCTCGACCAGGTCAAAGCGGTACTGGAAGCCGGAGCAGCCGCCCCCGTCTACCGCCACGCGCAGCTTCAGCGGTCGGCCCTCCGCCTGGCCCAGGGCCGAAATCCGGCCGGCGGCGGCGTCCGAAAGGGTTACGTGAGCCGATTTTGGGGCCGTCTTTGGCTCTGTCACGGGTTCTTCGCTCTTCGGCTGCACAAGCGTCACGTGCCATTATATGAGAGCGCCGCCGCCTTTGGGAAAGGCGCCCCGCCCCAGGAGGCCCGTTGAACGCGCCCGCTAAGACGCCCCGGCCCCGCGCCGCCTATGCCGAAGACCCCGCCCGGTCCCGCGGCCGGCTTCACCCGGAAGCGCCCAGCGCCACCCGCACGGCCTTCGCCCGCGACCGCGACCGGATCATCCATTGCACCGCCTTTCGCCGGCTGAAGGGTAAGAGCCAGGTCTTCGTCGCCCACGAGGGCGACTATTACCGCACCCGTCTGACCCACTCGCTGGAGGTGGCCCAGATCGCCAAGTCGCTGGCCCGCGCGCTCGGCCTCGACGACGATCTGGCGGAGACGGTGGCCTTGGCCCACGACCTCGGCCATCCGCCGTTCGGTCATGCGGGCGAAGACGAACTGAAGCGCTGCATGGAGGGCCTCGGCGGCTTCGACCACAACGTACAGACCTTCCACATCGTGGTCGAACTCGAACGCCGCTATCCCGCCTTCGATGGTTTGAACCTGACCTGGGAAACGTTGGAAGGCGTCGTCAAGCACAACGGCCCGGTGGTGGACCGCCTGTGGGAGCCGGCCTGGGGCGCCGTCGCGTCCTACATGAAGCGTCAGGACCTGCGCCCTGCCACCTACGCTTCGGCCGAAGCCCAGATCGGCGCCATCGCCGACGACATCGCCTACAACAACCACGACGTCGACGACGGCCTGCAAGCGGGGCTGTTCAGCATCGAGGACCTGCTCGACGTGCCGCTGATCGGCCCGGTGCTGCACGGCGTGCGCAAGGATTGGCCCGGCCTCGACGCGCGCATGATGCGACTTGAGGCCGTGCGCCGCATGATCGGTTTCATGATCGAGGACGTGCTGGCTGAAACCGAGCGCCGCGTGCACGAGGACAAGATCCAAACCGCCGAGGACGTGCGCGTCGCGCCCAGGACGCTGATCGCGTTTTCCGAGACCGTGTTCGAAGACCTGTCCCGCCTGCGCGCCTTCCTGCACGAGCGCATGTACCGTCACTTCCGCGTCAACCGCATGCGCAGCCAGGCCAAGCGCATCCTCGCCGACATGTTCGCCCTGTTCGTCGACGAGCCCGAAGTCCTGCCGCCGGAATGGTACGCGCAAACCAAGACGGCCGACCGCGAGGGCAGGGCCCGCGTGGTCTGCGACTACATCGCCGGCATGACCGACGGCTACGCCATTGAAGAACACCACCGGTTGTTTAATCTGAACCTCGGGCGGGAGGCCTAGGGGGAAGACGGATGCGCTGGATTCTTGGGTGGGCGGTCGCCGGCGCCGTGGTCGCGCTGGGCGGATGCGATGTTCGCGACGCCTTGTCGGGCAAGGCCGAGCTGACCGGCAAGGTGAAAGAGGTCGTCGATCGCACGCACACAACCCGCACGTCCTATTCGGTCTATTACAGCAACTGGACTCTGAACAACGAGGGCGTGGGCGCCGATCACTGGACGGCGGAATTCCACGACGGCGTTCACCATCGGGTTGAAACGGCTGATCTTCGCTTGGTGGCGGATTGCCAGGCGCTTACCGGCAGCGGGCTTTCGGTCGGGGGCGGGCCGTCTCCGCTGACCGGCGCGGCGGCGGCGCGGGCGGCTTGCGGCATCGATGCGAACATCCCCGTCACCGACTTCGCCTATCTCGGCGTTGTCGATACGCCATGGGGATCGGCCGACCGCGTTCGCCTGACCAACGACGCGATCTCGAGGATCTATGACATCAACAAGGATGGCGTGATCGTAGGCGAGCGCTGGTACAAGAACGCGCCGGGTCACGCGACCGTCTTGAAACAGACTATTTTCGCGCTGACCTCCAGCGTCTCGTCCCCGGACATGTTCGAGGAAGCATCGCTGAATAAGAGCTTCACGCCGGATCAGTACAAGACCACGCCCGGGCTTCAGGTCGCCGCCACGATCCCCGGCCACCAGTAGCGGGTGATGAAGAAATAGCTTCCGAGGACCACCAGTCCGGTCGCCAGCGCCAAGGTGACTGCGGTCGCGTAGCGCAGGGCGGAGCCGGTGCGGCCGTTGGAGCGGATCACCATTTCAGCAATCGCGAGGTTCGGAAGATAGAAGAAAAACGCCATCACATGGTCGAACCAGCCGCTGAAGCTGTTGGTCGAGCCGAGACCGCCGGTGGTCAGAACCCAGAAACCGTACTCCAGCCGGTACAGCCATGATCCGATGACCAGCGCGAACAGGCGCGTGGCCCAGGCGCTGTGCACGACCTGATTTCGCGCGAGGCCATAGCGGTAGGTCTGCAGCGCGCTCAGCGCCACCAGCGCGCCGTAGAGCCCGAATCCCACGCTCATCACCGGACCGCCGACCGTGCCTTTCATGACGATGAAGCTGAGCCCCGCGACGCCGGCGACGCCCGCCGACAATACATACAACCGTCCAAGCCAGCGGTGCACGGCGGGAACGCGTGAGCGGATCGCGCGAATGAACTGCACTGGCCCCAGCATCAACAGAATCGCGCCGGCGAGGAAATGTCCGCCGATGGCGAGCGTGGCCATCGGCGTCCTGGGTTCGTACAGTCCCGGCAGGGTGTGGTTCCACCCGCTCATCGCGTCGCGCGGAATCGCCCCGATGTAGAAGGCCAGGATATAGAGGCCGAAGATCGCGGCGCTGATCCAGCTCGAAACCAGCAGCGCGGTGCCCGAGTAGCGAACGAGCGCTGCACTGATCCCCGTGCGCGGCAGTGAGATGGCGTCTGCGGTCATGGTGTTCCGATCATGGCCAGTGCCCTTGTCCGCATAGTAGGCGATAGCCCATTTCCGGACAAACTACCGCCGCATGGGTTGTGAAGCTTGCCGCCCTCGCCCAGACCCGAGGGGAGGGTTTCCATGCGCCTGCTGATTTGCGCCGCGTTCGCGGCCGCCGCCTTTGCGCCCATTCAGGTTGCCGCCGAAGCGCCCAATCCCGATCCTGCCGCCGTCCTGCGCGCCGCCAAGGCCACCGTGGGCGGCAAGGCGCTGGATGCGCTCACCGGATCGTACGAAGAAGGCAAGCACGGGACGACCGCCTACAAGACCTGGCTGAACTATCGCCGCTACGGCATGAAGGGCGAGTCTCTGCACGACGGAGTCGCCACCGCCTCGGGCTTCAACGGCAGCGTCCAGTGGCGCGTCTCCGGCGACGGGAAGCTTTCGGTCGGACAGGACGCGGCCGCCAAGCGCGAGGCGATCACCACCGCCTATTTCAGCAACAACGGCTTTTTCTATCCCGACCGCTTTCCCGCGCATGTGAGCTACCTGCGAAAGGCGTCGTACGAAGGCCGCAGCTTCGACGTGATCGAGGCAGACCCCGAAGGCGGTCGCGGCGCGCAACTGTGGTTCGACCGCAAGACGCACCTGCTCGGACGCATCGTGGACGACAAGGGCTCACCCCCGGTCGCGGTCGACATCTCCGACTATCGCCACGTCGGCAAGACCCTGGTCGCCTTCCGCGCCGTCATCCGCAGCCTCGACGGCAAAGAGCTGGAGCAGATGCAGGTCGCCTCGGTGAAGTACCGCAAGCTTCCCGCATCCACGTTTGACGCGCCGGCGTCGCGCTGAAGCAGGGAATTAGGGGGACAGGATACCTATTCCCCTATTTCGCCCCTGTTACAGCATCGCACCCTCATCAGAATTCGGGGAATAGGTATCCTGTCCCCCTAATTCTGCACCGCGGTGTTCGTCACTTCCCCTGCGGCTGCGGCGGGACCATGCCGCTCGGCTGGTAGGGCGGATTCAGCGGCGGAGTCGGCGGCAGGCCGGCCGGTTTGCCCGCGATCTGCTTCATCAGCATGTCGATGGCGGTTTCCAACTGCGCGTCATGACCGGCGAGCAACTGGTCCGGCGTGTCCTCGACCTCGACGTCGGGGTCGACGCCGTGGTTCTCCACCGCCCATTGGCTGTCGGGCGAATACAGCGCGCTCTCCGGGATGGTGATGTAGCCGCCGTCGAGCAGACGCCACTCGCCGCGGATGCCGCGCACGCCGCCCCACGACCGCGTACCGACCAGCGGCCCCAGTTTGTAGCGCTGGAAGAAGTACGGGAAGATATCGCCGTCGGACGAAGACCAGTGGTTCAACAGCGCCACCTTCGGCCCGTTGACGAACTCGTTGGGCTCGGTCGTGCCCACGCGTTCGCGGTTGGCGTCCATCGCCACCAACTCACGGCGCAGACGGTCCAGCGCATAGGGCGCGATGAAGCCGCCGCCGTTCCAACGGTCGTCCATGATCAGGGCCTGGCGGTCGAGCTGGCTGTAGAACTGCCGCATGAACTGCTGCAGGCCGAGCTGGCCCATGTCGGACATGTAGACATAGCCGATCTTGCCGCCCGACAGCCGGTCGACCGTTTCGCGGTTGTGATTGATCCACGCCTGTTCGCGCAGCGACAGCTCGTTGGCGATCGGCTTGACCACCACGTGACGCCTCGGTCCGGTGGGACTGTCGGCGACGGCCAGGTCTACGGTGGTCTGGGAGTCGGCCAGTTGCAGCAGCTGGTCGGGTTCTGCCGGCGCGCGCAGCTCGACGCCGTTGATCGCCAGCACATAGTCGCCCGCGTGCACGTCGAGGCCCGGCTCGCCGAGCGGGCTGCGATAGCCTTCGCCCGCGCGCGTATTGTCGCCCGGGTAGATCTTCGCCAGCCGGTAACGGCCCGACGCCGCATCCAGCGCCCAGTCGACGCCCAGCAGCGCGCCGTGCGCCTTGGCCTGCGTGTCGCCGTTGTCGCCATCGCCGACGTAGGTGTGCGAGTTGGAAAGCTCGCTGATCATCTGGCCGATGACGTAGTTCAGGTCTTCGCGCGAGCCGAGCGTCGGCAGCAGCTTGGCGTAGTTGTCGTGCACCGCCTGCCAATTGACCTCGTTCATCTCAGTGGAGAAGAACAGGTCACGCTCCAGCCGCCAGGCGTTGTCGTACATCTCCGCCCATTCCTTCGGCGGATCGACCAGCACGCGCATGTGGTCGACGTTCAGTTTCTTGGCGGTGTCGTGGTCCTTGGCGGCGTCGGCCTTGGTGTCGAGGATGGTGTAATTGCCGTTCTGCTTCACCATGATCCGCTCGCCGTCGAGCGACAGCGAATAGGCGTCGACGTCTTCGGCGATGGTGGAGTCCTTGCGCGCCTTCAGGTCGTAGAAGTGCAGCTCGGAGCTCTCGCCCGGCAGGTTGCCCGCGACCAGGCCGATCGGCGCGGTGAGGTAGTACAGCCGCTGCCCGCGCGCATCGAAGCCCACGATGTTCGCCGGTCCGATCGGCACCGACACCGCGCGCGCCATCATGCCGTCGAGGTCGATGTGGATCGGCGCGATCAGGCCGGTGGTCTGCGGCGCGGGTTCTTCCTTGCCGGTGTGTTTCGCCGGGGGCTTGCCCCCGGTGGGGTTGGTGGCCGGCGTGGGTTCGGCGCCTTCGGCCGGTCCGCTGGAGCCTTCGTCGGAGCGCGGCGCCATGGGCGAGGGCGTGTCCTTGGCCAGGGGGATGGCGTAGACGCCGCCCGACTTCAGCACCGCGAAGTCGAACTCCTGGTCCACCGGCACGGTGTTCTCGTGACGGTTCGAGATGAAATAGAGATACTTGCCGTCGGGCGACCAGGTCGGTCCCCCGTCGCCCTCATCGCCTTTGCCGAGCTTCGTCGTTTTGCCGGTGGCGATTTCGTACAGATAGAGATCACGCTTTCGCGCGTAGGCGGTCATCGAGAACGCGAGCCAACGGCCGTCGGGTGAGAACGACTGGTCGTGGATTTCGCCGAGCTTGTCCTGCGCCACCTGTTTCGGCGCGCCTGCGTGCGTGTCGAGCAGCCACAGAATGTGCGAGCTGTCGCTGAACGCCAGGGTGTGACCGTCCGGCGACCACAGAGGGCCGTAGAAATAACCTTTGTCGAAATGGGTCAGGATGGTTTCGGCGCCGCCTTCTGCGGGCCGCGTGGCGATCTGCTGGCTACCGGTGGCGTCGGTGGTGTAGGCCACGGTGCGGCCGTCCGGCGACCAGGCCGGATGGTCTTCGTCGGCGCTTTCGGTTTCGGTCAGGTTGCGCGTCGCGCCGTATTCGCCGGGCACGCTGAACAGATCGCCGCGCGCCGAGAACAGGGCGCGCTTGCCGTTGGGTGACAGGGCGAAATCGGTCTGGCCGGCGGGGTCGGCGTCGCGCACCTGGTCCTTCACGGCTTCGACGTGCGCGCGCGTGCGCGGGTTGTCGTCGGGCACGCTGATCTGCACCTCGTGCAGCTCTTCGTTCGGCAGGTCGATGCGCCACAGCTTGCCGCCCTGCTGGAACGCGATGGCGTCGCCGCCCAGCGCCGGGAAGTCGATGTCGTAGTCGGTGAAGTGGGTGACTTCGCGCGTCTGTTTCGAATCGAGGTCGTAGCACCAGATGTTGGCGCGGCGGTGCTCGTCCTGGTCCGACAGATAATAGATCTTGCGCCCGTACCACATGGGCGAGGTGTTGGTGCCCGACCAGTTGGTGATCTGGGTCAGCGCCTTCGAGTCAAAGTCGTAGGTGAACACCTGCTGCGCCAAGCCGCCGTTGTAGCGCTTCCAGGTGCGGAAGTTCCGGAAGATGCGGTTGTAGGCGATGGTGTGTCCGTCGGGCGCAAAGCTCATCAGACCGACCGCGCCGTCGATCGGCATCGGCGTGGCCGGACCACCGTCGATCGGAACCTTGTAGAGGTTCCACGTCTGGCTGTTCCACTGATCGCGCTTGGTCATGAAGACCACGAACTTGGAATCGTTGGTCCAGGTCAGGACCATGTTGTCCGGCCCGTGCCGCCCGCCGGTGCCGGCCTCCGAAGCCGGGTGGAAGGTGAGCCTCCGCGCCGGACCGCCCGCGGCAGGGATCAGCCAGATGTCGGTGCCCGCATTGCTGGCCTCGGTGTAGGCGATCCAGCGTCCGTCCGGCGACGCGCGGGGAAACATGTCCTGCCCCTGGGCGCTGGTCAGCCGTACGGCCTCGCCGCCATTCTTGCCCACCGACCAGACGTTCCCGTCCGCCACAAACACGATCCGATCCCCGCTCGGCTGGGGAAACCGGGGCAGGGCGGCATGGGCCGCAGCGGCCAGGACCAGCGGCGCAGCCGCAGACAGGAGGGCGGTGACGAGACGCGAGCGCTTCATGGTGTTCCCCGATGATTTGCGGGGAGACTAGACCGTGTGACGCCGCTGTCACCTTACGGATGGGTTAGTTGAGAATTGTGGGGACATGATACCTAATCCCCGAATTCGAATGGCCTGTGTGGCGACGCGGCGCTGCAGGATCGGGGATTAGGTATCATGTCCCCACAATTACCCCCGCTACCCACGCGCGTTCCCTTCGGTCCGGGCTTTCCCCGCACCAGCTTGCGGCCGACCACCGCCTCTAGCCGCCCGATAAACCCCTTGTCGCCGAGCGGACGCCCGGTGTGCTCCGACGCGCGCAGCGCCGAGACCGCCGCGGCGTCCTCGGCTTCCCGAAGGAACGCTGAGAAGTCGTCGATCCGATCGAGTAGTGGCGCAACCGTGACAAGCTGATCGTCGCGTCCGGCGAGGTGCGCCCGCGCGCTTGACCATGGCCAGTCCTGCGGCCGGCTCACCAGTCGCGCCCGAACGGGGTTCATCGCCACGTAGCGCGCGGCGGCGAAGAGGTGGGCTTCGTCCATCACGACTGATGCGAAGCGGCTCTGAAACAGGTGGCCGGTCCAGCCCTCGCGCGCGTTGATGAAGGCAGTGTAGCGCCGGTGCGCTTCGCCGACCGCGAGGCCCAGACCGCGTGCGTCGGATGGGACGAGCACCAGATGCACATGGTTGGGCATCAGACAGTAGGCCCAGACCGCCACGCCGCGCTCCCGGCACTGTTTCGCCAGCACCCGGCGATAGATCTCCTGGTCGCCGTCCGCGAAGAAGATCGGCTCACGCCGGTTGCCCCGCTGAGTCACATGATGCGGCAGATCGGGAACCACGACGCGAGCGAGACGGGCCATGACGGTCGGCTAGCACAAACAGAACAAAAAGCGAACAATAATTGTGGGGACAGCATACCTATCCCCCGAATTCCTTTGGCTCGGGTTGGGGGGACACGAAACCTATTCCCCCTTGTGAATAAGGGGAATTCGGGCAGGGCAATTGGGGGAATAGGTATCATGTCCCCGTAATTGCTTGCAGCCGCGCCGGCATGAATGTATACACCGTATACATGACCCGTGACCGCATCTTCGCTGCCGCCCGCCAGATCTTCGAAAAAGAGGGTCTGGAGGGGCTGTCCATGCGCCGGGTGGCGGGCGAGGTGGGGCTGACGCCCATGGCGCTGTACCGGCACTTTGCCGACAAGGAGGCCCTGGTCGACGCCCTGATGCTCGACGGCTTCCAGGCCTGGGAGGCGATCGTCGCCGGCATCGAAGCGCCGGGTCCGATGGCCTGGCTCGAGCGGCTGATGGACGCCTACCTCGACTTCGCGCTCAACGATCCGCACCGGTTCGATGCGGCGTTTCTGCTGCCCGCGCGCGGCGCGCGGCGCTATCCCGACGACTTCACCGCCGGACGCTCGCCGGCGGCGACGCAGATTTTCCGACGCATCGAAGCGGCCAAAGCCGAAGGCGTCCTGATCGACGTCACGCCGCTGGAAATCGTGCTGACCATTTCGGCCCTCGCCCAGGGCTTCGTGTCCATGCACCGCGCGCAACGCTTTTCCGACGAGGCGTCGCTGCGCACGCTCTACCGCGCAGCGCTTCGCCACGCGGTGGCGTCGTTTCTCTCGAAAGGCTCCCGATGAAGACCCTGCTCGCCACGCTGGCCGCGGCCGTTCTGTTCTATCTGTCGCAGGGCCTGAACGAGTTGTGGTTCTTCGCCTGGATCGCGCCGGCGCCCCTGCTGTGGCTGGCCTACGGCGAAGAGCGGGCCTGGCGTGTTCTGGCCGCGAGCTTCATCGCCTTCCTCGCCGGCATGGCGTTTGTCATCCAGTGCTATGCGCCGGTGTTTCCGCCGAAGATCGTCGCCGTGCTCTCCCTGATGCTCGCGCCATCGCTGATCGTCTTTCCGTTTACGGTGCTGTTCGCGCGTCTGGTTCAGCGCCGCAGCAAAGCGTGGGCGACCCTGCTTGCGTTTCCGCTCGCCTGGACGGCGGCGGAGTTCCTGATCTCGCTGCTCTCGCTGCACGGCGTCTATCTGTCCTTCGCCAACAGCCAGATCGGCCATCCGCTGACGGAGCAGACCGCGTCCCTGTTCGGCATGTTCGCGATCACCTTCCTGATCTGCCTGTTCGCCAATGCCATAGCGATGCTGGCGCGGGCGGAGAGGGGCGGGCGGGTCGCCGCCGCCGGCGGTCTCGCGGTCTGCGCTTTGGCGCTGGCGTTCGGCGCCTGGAGGCTTTCGACGCCGCAGGCCGCAACCGTGCGCGTGGCCGCCATCACCAGCGACGTGTCGCTGTACTCGAACGACGACGTACACCAGCTCCCCGGCGCCGTGGCGCTCGCCGAGCGGACCGCCGCCGCCGCCCGCGACGCCGCCGCCAAGGGCGCGCGCGTCATCGTCACCCCCGAAGGCGGCTTGATCGCAAAGCCGAGCTGGCGCGCCGCCGTGCTCGCGCCGCTGCAGCGCGTCGCCGACGACACCCACGCGCTGGTCGTCGCCGGCCTGGTGGTGATCGCCAGGCCCGGTGACAACGCGATCCCCTCCGCCGATTTCGCCGTCGCTCTTCGTGCAACCCAGCCCCCGCTGTTCTACGCAAAAAGACATCTGCTGCTCCCGCTCGAAGACAACTTCACGCCCGGCCATGCGCCCGGGCTGATCGGCGACGGCTATGCCATGGCGGTGTGCAAGGACATGGACTTCCCGCGCACCTACGTCGCCGACGCGCGCGCGGGCGACATCCGCCTGATGGCGGTTCCTTCGGGCGACCTGAAACTCGACGGCTGGATGCACGGCCGCCTGGCGCTGATGCGTGGCGTAGAGAACGGTTTCGCCGTCGTGCGCCCCGCCAACGAGGGTCTGGTGCTGATCGCCGACGCCTACGGCCGCGTCGTCGCGCGCGCGCCGAGCGCCAGGCACGGCCTGTCCACGGTGATCGTTAACGTCGCGCCGGGGCCCGGCGCCACGCTCTACACGCGCATCGGCGACGTGTTCGCCTGGGCGTGCGTGGGACTCACAGGTTTGCTCGCCTTAGTCGCCCTGTTGCAGCGCCGCCGCGCGCATCCTTAACCGCCTCTCAACCATTTTCACGCCTTTCGTGAAGGCTGGCGGACGGGGGCTGAAACCGTACGCAGGCGAAGGTTCGAGCTATGTCCGATCTGGAAGACCGCGGCGCCTATACGCCGTTCTCGCGCGACCAGCTGGCGTTCGATCCGCGCGATATGCGCAGGCGTCGCCCCGTGCCGCTGACCCTGATGGCGAGCGCGGTTGTGCTGGTGGCCATGGCCGGCGCGGCGCTGATGTTCTACCAGTCGGGCGTGCGCGGCCGGAACGAGCCGCCGCGCGCCATCGGAACCAAGGTCGCCTCGATCAAGACGCCGGTTGCGCCCGACGCCAAGCCCGCGGCCGACGCCGGCCAGCTCGACGTCTATGTCCAGGACCGCCCCGAGCCCGGCGCCGCCCAGCCCGTTTACACCCCGCCCCCCGAACAGCCGTCGCCGCGCGACGCGCTCGCGGCCAAGCCCGCCGTCCAGGCCGCGCCCGCCGCGGTCCCCCAGGTCGCGCCCCGCGTCGCAACGGCGCCCAAGACCGCCACCGCCTATCCCAGCCTCGAAGCCGCAGCCGACGCCGCCGAGACCGCGCCGCTTCCGCCCCCGGTGGTGAAGAAGGCGACCGCGCCCAAGCTCGCCGCCGCAACCCGGGCCAGGCCCGCGCCCGCCAAGGCCGCCGCCGCACCGATCAAGACTGCCGCTGCGTCCGGCAAGACCGCCGCCGTCGGCGGGGCCCAGGCCGTCCAGATCGGGGCCTATTCCTCCAAGGCCCTGGCCGACCAGGAGTTCGCCAAGGTCCGCGCCTCCTTCGGCAAGTTCACCTCCGGCCGCGGCGTCCACGTCGAACCGGTTCAGAAGGGTTCCGCGACGCTTTACCGGGCCGCCTTCACCGGCTTCTCCAAGACCCAGGCGACCGCCTTCTGCGGGGCCCTGAAAGCCGCTGGCCGCGCTTGCATCGTGAAGTGATTTCCGCCCTCATCGGCGGGTGAGTCACGCTTGTATCCTGGGCCTTGCCGGCCCGACCCTTTCCCGCAGCGAACGCGCCTTCTTCCGCGAGGTGGAGCCGTGGGGCTTCATCCTGTTCAAGCGGAATCTCGAGACCGCGGACCAAATCCGTAAACTTACGGACGCTTTGCGCCGCGCCGTCGACCGCGAGGACGCCCCGATCCTGATCGACCAGGAGGGCGGGCGGGTGCAGCGGCTCGGCCCGCCCGACTGGCCCAAATATCCCCCCGGCCGCGCCTTCGGCGAGGCGCTGAAGGACGACCCGCAGCTCCGTCGCGAAATGACCCGGCTGGGCGCGCGCCTGATGGCGGAAGACCTCAGAAAGCTGGGGATAAACGTCGACTGCGTCCCGGTGCTGGACGTGGCCCAGCCGGAGGTCACCGACGCCATCGGCGACCGGTCCTACGGGGCGGATCCGGACGAGGTCGCGCGCCTGGGCCGCGCCGCCGCCGAGGGTCTGCTGGCCGGCGGCGTGCTGCCGGTGATGAAGCACATGCCCGGCCATGGCCGAAGCCGGGTCGACACCCACTACGACCTGCCCCTCATCGACGCCCCGCTGAAGACCCTGAAAGCCACGGATTTCAAACCCTTCCGGGTCAATTCCGACCTGCCGATGGGGATGACGGCGCACATGGTGTTCAAGGCGATCGATGCGAAACACCCGGCCACCCAGTCGCCCAAGGTCATCGCCCTGATCCGCGAGGAAATCGGCTTCCAGGGCCTGCTGATGACCGACGACATCTCCATGAAGGCGCTGGGTGGCACGTTTGCCGACCGCTCGCGCGCCTCGATCCGCGCCGGATGCGACCTCATTCTGCATTGCAACGGCGACCCGGATGAGATGAAGGGCGTGGTGAAGGGCTCGGGCCGGCTGAAAGGCGCTGCCAGGGACCGGGCGAGGGCGGCGCTGGCCAGGCTTGCGCGCGAACCGGAACCCTTCGACGAGAAAGCGGCGCGTGCCCGCTTCAAACAGGTGTTCGGCCTATGAGCGAAGACGCGTCCTTCCAGCCCGACCTCAACTTCGAAGCGGCCAGCAACGCCGCCGAGGCGGGCCAGGCCCTGGTCATCGACATCGACGGCTTCGAAGGCCCGCTGCACGTGCTGCTGGCGCTCGCGCGCACGCAAAAAGTCGACCTGCTGAAGCTGTCGATCACCAAGCTCGCCGAACAGTATCTCGCCTTTGTGCACGAGGCGCGGCGCCTGCACTTTTCGCTGGCCGCCGACTATCTGGTGATGGCGTCGTGGCTGGCCTATCTGAAGTCGCGCCTGCTGCTGCCGCGCAACGAGAAGAAACAGGCCGAGGAACCGCCGGCCGAGGTCATTGCCGCCCAGCTCGCTTTCCTGCTGGCCAAGCTCGAAGCCATGCGCAAGGCGGTCGACGATCTGCGCGATCGTCCGCAACTGAAGCGCGACGTCTTCCCCCGCGGCGATCCCGAAGCGACGGTGATCATCCCGTCCAACCAGATCGACGCCTCGCTCTACGAACTGATGCGCGCCTACGTCGTGCAGCGGGTGAGGGAAACCCAGCGCCACTACGACCCGTCCATGCGCATCCAGGCCTACGCGCTGGACGACGCGCGCGAACGGCTGCGTGAAATGACGCCGCGGCTGGAGCGCTGGACCAAGCTCACCGCCGTCGCCCCGTCGCCGCTTCGCGAGGACGGCCCCTCGCGCGCGTCCTTCATCGCCTCGACCTTGTCGGCGAGCCTGGAATTGGTGAAAGACGGCGCTATGGAGGCGCGGCAACTCGAAGCTTTCGCCGATCTCTACCTGCGCCGGCGCGAGCACGGCTTTCCGCTGGAGCTGACTCCCGAATGAGTGAAGACCACACCATCGAACTCGAAGCTGACGACGACATCGTCGTTGAGATCGACGCGGACGAAGAGGGCGCGGACCTCGCCGCTGACGACGAAGCCGACGTTCAGGCGGAAGCCGACGCGCAGCCCCGCTCCGATGACGACGTCGAGAGAATGGTCGAGGCGCTGCTGTTCGCCGCCGCCGGTCCGCTCAGCCTCGACGACCTGGAAAAGCGCCTGCCCGACGGCGTGGATGTCGCCGCCGCCATCGCGTCCCTGCAACAGCGCTACGCCGGTCGCGGGGTCGAGCTCGCCAGCGTCGCCGACCGCTGGCAGTTCCGCACCTCGCCGGCCTTCGCCTATCTGATGACCGAGGAACGGACCGAGCCGCGCCGCCTGTCCAAGGCGGCCCTCGAAACCCTGGCCATCGTCGCCTACCACCAGCCCGCCACCCGCGCCGAGATCGAACAGATCCGCGGCGTCAGCCTGTCCAAGGGCACCCTCGACATCCTGCTGGAGATGAACTTCGTGCGCCTGCGCGGCCGCCGACGCACCCCCGGCCGGCCGGTCACCTACGGCACCACCGACCTGTTCCTCGAGCACTTCGGCCTGGCCAATCTGATGGACCTGCCGGGCGCGCCGGAGATGAAGGCCGCGGGCCTGCTCGACATGAACCTGCCCTCGGGCTTCGAGGTGCCCCAGCCGGGTTCCGGCGGCGAGGACGAGGACCCCCTCGAAGATACCGACCTTCTCGAAGGCGCCGAGTTCGCCCAGGACTTCGTCGGCGATCCGGACAAGGGCGAAGGCGAAGCGGGATAACCACCCACCGTCGCGCTGGCCCCTCCGTCGGCCTGCGGCCGCCACCTCCCCTGCGGCCTTCGCCCGGGGGAGGATCTAAGCGCGCAATCCTCCCCCGCGCGAAGCGCGTAGGGGAGGGGGACCGCGAAGCGGTGGAGGGGCCGGCGCGACGCCGAATTGTTAAGCTCTCCGCGCTAACCTTTGCCCATGAACAGGTTCCTGAGAAACCTGGGGGCGATGGTCAGAGGATGGGCGGCGTTCTGGGCCGCGCCGGTACCTGAGTTTTGCTACCCCGGGGACTTGATACCTATTCCATGGCGCCGGGCCGGCTCGGCCCGCTGACGCCGGCGGAATAGGTTTCATGTCCCCCAAGCCCCCCGCGCCGCGGTTGGGGGGACACGATACCTATTTCCCGAATTCAACGGCGGCTCGTCCCGGGGACCGGGAAATAGGCATCATGTCCCCTGGAGCGCCCCTTCGTCGCGGCGCGTGGCGCCTGCGCGGGCTTTAGCCTATATGGGTTCCGACTCTTAGGTTCGAAGCCGCCTGCGGGCGGCTGAAGGAGATTACGGATGGGTGGCCTCAGCCCGATCCACTGGATCATCATTATCGTGGTGCTGCTGCTCATCTTCGGCGGCGGCGGCAAGCTGTCCTCCATGATGGGCGACGCCGCCAAGGGCGTGAAAGCGTTCAAGGACGGGCTCAAGGACGAGGACAAGGCCGATCCGCCCGCCAAGACCGGGACCCTGCCGCCCACCGAGGCCGACGCGGACAAGAGCAAGACCAAGTCGACCTCGACCACCTGACCCGGCGCAAGCGCCAGACCTGGCCTTTGACCTTTCCGGCCGCCGCGCCGCGCTGTAAAGGCGGCGGCTCGCCGTCGTTTACGCACGGCGGTTCTGCTCGAAGGAAGCCCCGATGATCCCCGGCATGGGCGGCATGGAAATGCTGGTCATCGCGATCCTCGCCCTGGTGGTGGTGGGTCCGAAGGATCTGCCCATGCTGCTGCGCCGCCTCGGCCAGTTCACCGGCAAGGTGCGCAACATGGCCAACGAATTCCGCGCCAGCTTCGACGAGATGGCGCGCCAGTCCGAGCTCGACGAACTGCGCAAGGAGGTCGAGGCGCTGCGCAACCAGCAGGCCCAGCCGCTCGGTCCCGAACTCGAAAACCACATGCGCGAGATCAGCGCCGATCTGAACGCCATGCCGACGGTCTCGACCATGCCGATCGCCGAGCCTGAGGCCGAGCCCGAGCTGCCGTTCGCGCCCGCGCCCGCGCTCGAAACCGAAGCAGCCGCCAAGCCGCAGCGTGTGCGCAAGAAGAAGAGCGACGACGCGCCGTCTGACGCGTCCGCGCCCGCGTCCGATACGCCCGGGGACCCCGGCGCATGACGCACGCCCCCGAAGACGAGCACGAGATCGAAGCGTCGCGCGCGCCTCTGATGGAGCATCTGATCGAGCTCCGCCGGCGCCTGATCATTTCCATCGCGGCGCTGGGCGTCGGCTTCGTCGCCTGTTTCTTCTTCGCCAAGCCGCTGATTGCGTGGCTGGTGCGCCCCTTCGACATCGCCCAGGACGTGATGGCGGTGCAGAAAGCCGCCGGGGGCCACCAAGGGCCGTTCGACCTGCTGCGCGTGATCTTCCTGCCCGGCGAGGTGAAGATCCCCAAACACGCGGTGATCGATCTGATCTCGACCGCACCGCTGGAGAACTTCTTCAGCCAGGTGAAGGTGGCGATGTTCGGCGCCATCGTGATCTGCTTCCCGATCCTGGCGTTTCAGCTCTACCGCTTCGTAGCGCCCGGCCTCTATCGTCGTGAGCGCAACGCCTTCCTGCCGTTCCTGCTCGCCTCGCCGATCCTGTTCGTGGCCGGGGCGGCGCTGGTCTATTTCATCATGCTGCCGTTCATCCTGTGGTTCTCGCTGAACCAGCAGAACCTGACCTCGCACGTGCACGTGCAACTGTTGCCCAAGCTCTCCGACTATCTCGACCTGGTGACCAAGCTGCTGCTGGCGTTCGGCCTGTGCTTCCAGCTGCCGGTGGTGCTGACCCTCGTCGGCCTGGCCGGCCTGATCGAGGCCAAGACCCTGGCCAAGGGCCGCCGCTACGCCGCCTTCGGCATCATCGTGGTCGCCTGCATCGTCACCCCGCCCGACATGATCAGCCCGTTCCTGTTGGCGCTGCCGATCTACGCCCTCTACGAAGCGTCGATCTGGTGCGTCCGCCTGATCGAACTGCGCCGCAAACGCGAGACGGCGGCGGCGTAAATCCTCCCCCGCGCGCAGCGCGTAGGGGAGGGGGACCGCGCAGCGGTGGAGGGGCCAGCGCCGTCGCTTGCCGATTGTTCACCGTCAGCTACCCGCGCCCCGCCAACCCCTGACCGTCGCGCCGGCCCCTCCGTCGGCCCGAGGCCGACACCTCCCCTGCGGCCTTCGGCCGGGGGAGGATCTTGTAGGGTTGGCTCACCCCCCGACGCCGCTTAAAGAAGCGCTTCCCCAAGCCGCCCGACCCTGAAAGCGCCAGCCATGCACGATATCCGCGCCCTCCGAGACGATCCCGCCGCCTTTGCGCGCGGTTGGTCGTCGCGCGGCGTCGCGGACGCCCAACAGGCGGTCGAGGCCCTGCTGGCCGCCGACAAGGACCTGCGCGCGGCCCAGACGGCCTTCCAGGAAGCCCAGGCCCGGCGCAACGAAGGCTCCAAGCTGATCGGCCAGGCCAAGGCCAAGAAGGACGACGCGGAAGCCCAGCGCCTGATGGCCGAGGTCGAAAGCCTCAAGGGCGCGATCACCGAACACTCGGAAGAGGAAAAGCGCCTCGCCGAGCAACTGCACGCGCGTCTCGCCGAACTGCCCAACATCCCCGCGCCGGAGGTTCCGACCGGCGCTGATGAAAGCGGCAACGTCATGCAGGGGAGCTGGGGCGATCCCAAGATCCTGCCGGCCGCGCGGGTGCTCTCGCCCAAGGATCACGTCGATCTTGGCGAAGGCCTCGCCATGATGGACTTCGAAGCGGCGTCGCGCATGGCGGGCGCGCGTTTCGTAGTGCTGCGCAGCGGCCTCGCGCGGCTCGAGCGCGCGCTCGGCCAGTTCATGCTCGATCTGCAGACCGGCGAGCACGGCTATCAGGAGACCTCGGGTCCCGTGCTGGTGCGCACCGAAGCACTGTTCGGCACCGGCCAGCTCCCCAAGTTCGCCGAGGACCAGTTCCACACTACCGACGATCGCTGGCTGATCCCAACTGCGGAGGTCTCGCTCACTAACACCGTGCGCGAGCAGATCCTCAACGAGGAAGACCTGCCGCTGCGCCTCACCGCGCTGACCCCGTGCTTCCGCGCCGAAGCCGGCGCGTCGGGGCGCGACACGCGCGGCATGATCCGCCAGCATCAGTTCTGGAAAGTCGAGCTCGTCTCCATCACCACGCCCGAGCAATCGGACGAAGAGCACGAGCGCATGCTGAACTGCGCCGAAGAGGTGCTGAAGCGTCTGCAGCTGCCGTACCGCACCATGCTGCTGTGCAGCGGCGACATGGGCTTCACCGCCAAGAAGACTTACGACCTCGAGGTTTGGCTGCCCTCGGCCCAGGCGTATCGCGAGATTTCGTCCTGTTCGAACTGCGGTGACTTCCAGGCGCGGCGTATGGACACGCGCAGCAAAAAGCCCGGCGAAAAAGGCGCGCGCTTCGTGCACACCCTGAACGGTTCGGGCCTCGCGGTCGGTCGCACCCTGGTGGCGGTCATGGAAAACTACCAGGAAGACGACGGCCGTATCGCCATTCCCTCCGTGTTGCAGCCCTATATGGGCGGCCTGACCCACATAGGCTGATGCGTATCCTCCTCACCAACGACGACGGCGTGATGGCGGAGGGCTTCGAAGTCCTGCGCCGCATCGCGCACCAGCTCAGCGACGACGTCTGGACCTGCGCGCCGGAGACCGAACAGTCGGGCGCCGGCCGCCGCATCACGCTGTCTGATCCGCTACGCGCACGCCGCATCAGCGAGCGCGACTGGGCGGTGTCCGGTTCGCCCACCGACTGCGTGCTGCTGGCGGTCAACGACCTGATGCCGGGCAAGCCCGACCTGGTGCTGTCGGGCGTGAACCGCGGCCAGAACCTCGGGGAAGACGTGACCTTCTCGGGCACCGTCGCCGGCGCGTTGCAAGGCACCGCGCTCGGCGTGCCGTCGATTGCGCTGTCGCAGGCCATGTACGTCTATCACGACGCCCGCAAGGCCCTGTACGAGACGTCGGAGACCTTCGCACCCGGCATCCTGCAGCATCTGGTCGAGACCGGCTGGACGCGCGGGGTTACCCTGAACATCAACTTCCCCGACCTCGAACCGCATGAGGTCAAGCAAGTGGAAGTCACCACCCAGGGCCTGCGCGACCTCCAGCACATGCACGCGGAAAAGCGCACCGATCTGCGCGGCCGCGACTACTACTGGATGGGCTTCAAGGGCCAGCGTTCCACGCCGACGCCGGGCACCGACCTGGCCGCGATCGGCGAAGGACGCATCTCGATCACGCCCCTGCACATCGATCTCACCCATCGCGAGACCGTACACGACCTCAAGGGCGTCATGGGCGGCGCGCCGCCCAAACTGCGTGCTGTAACGGAGAAGGCCTGACCGTGGCCGAAGACGACCTGTTCGACGACATGGACGACAGCCCGCGCGCGCGCATGGGCCGGCTGATCCTGACGCTGAAGGCCCAGGGCGTCACCGACCTGAAGGTGCTGAACGCCATCGAACAGACGCCGCGCGACCTGTTCGTGCCCGAACTGTTCAAGGAACGCTCGTTCGAAGACTCGGCGCTTCCGATCGACTGTGGCCAGACCATCAGCCAGCCGTTCATCGTGGGCCTGATGACCCAGGCGCTGCAGATCGAAGCGCGTCACCGCGTGCTCGAAGTCGGAACCGGCTCCGGCTACCAGGCCGCGATCCTGGCCAAGATCGCGCGCTATGTTTACACCGTCGAGCGCTATCGCCATCTGCTCGGCGAGGCCGAGGCGCGGTTCAAACAGCTCGGCCTTCTCAATGTCATCACCAAGTTCGGCGACGGCGGCGAGGGCTGGTCCGAACAGGCGCCCTTCGATCGCATCATGGTCACGGCCGCCGCGCCCACCGAGCCGAAGACCCTGTTATCCCAGCTCAAGCCCACCGGCATTCTGGTGGCGCCCGTCGGCCGCGGCCCGGTGCAGACCCTTCAGCGCTACATCGGCGACGGGGAGGGCGTGTTCCGCCGCGAAGTGCTTGCCGACGTTCGCTTTGTTCCCCTCGTCGAGGGCGTGGCGCGTGACGGTTAACCCTTCGCGCCGCGATGTCGCCTATCCTTGGTCGCTGACGCGGCGGGAGCGTGACGGTTCGCCATGTTTCCGCGCCAATGTCGCGCTTGGGTTCGCGGGCGGGCCTCGCGGGAACGAGACGTCCGGGGACGCGGTAGGGAACAGGCGATGAACGGACGGCTTTTCGGAGCGGTGGTCGCGTGCGCGCTGGCGGCGGCGACGTCTTCCCTCGCCCTGCCGCATCCGCGCTATCCGGTCGCAAGCGCGTCCAAGAGCAAGCACGACAAGCACAAGGATGACGCGAAGCCGTCGAAGGGGACCTACGTGGTCCCCCACGGCGACACGGTCAGTAGCATCGCGCGTAAGCTCGGCGTCTCCCAGAAGGACCTGAAGGACGCCAACGATCTCCACGGTCCGCTGAAGCCCGGTCAAAAGCTGCACGTGCCGCATGCGAAGGCGCACGACGAGGAAGACGCCGACGCCTCGCCCCACGGCAAAAAGGACGCCAAGGGCGCCAGGGCCGAAAAGACCTATACCGTCGCCCACGGCGACACCTTGTCGGGCATCGCCAGGAAACTCGGCGTCAGTTCGCGCGACCTCGCCGAGGCCAACGACATTCACGGTCCGCTGAAACGCGGCATGAAGCTGCACGTGCCCGGCAAGGGCGAAACGCGCGAGGCGGCGAGCGACGATCGCCCCGCTCACGGCAAACACGCGGACGCCGCGCCCTCGACCTACACCGTTGCGCGCGGCGACACTCTCGCGGGCCTGGCGAAGCGGCTCGGCGTCAGTTCCCGCGAACTGGCCGACGCCAACGGCCTCCACGGTCCCTTGAAACGCGGCATGAAACTGCGCGTGCCGCTCAAGGGCGAAGCCCGCGAACAGGCCGGCGACGAGCGGCCGGCCAAACACGCCGCAACGCCTGCGACCTACACCGTCGCACGGGGCGATACTCTGGCCGGCGTGGCGAAGAGGCTGCACGTCTCGTCCCAGGCCCTGGCCGACGCCAACCACCTGCACGGCACGGCGCTACGCCGAGGCATGAAACTGCATGTCCCCGGCAGCGAAGAAGCGCCGGCCGAGTCCGCCCGCGCCGATCGCTCGGCGCCGCAGCCGGCCCAGGGCGGCGGGACCTATACCGTCGCGCGCGGCGATACCCTGACCGGCGTCACCCGCCGCTTCCGCATCACCGCGCGCGAGCTGCGCGCCGCCAACGATCTCGCGCCGGACGAACCGATCGATCGCGGCATGAAGCTGAAACTGCCGGTCAGCGCGCACGACCACGGCCGCGACGCCCACGCCAGCGGCGTGCTGGTCGCGCCGAAGCTGCGCGTCGCCGCAGCCAAGCCCGCGCCGGTCACGCCGCCCGCCGATGACACCGGCGCGGCGGACGAAACCCCGACCCGCGTTGCTGACGCCACGCCCTCGCATCCGGTGGTGGTCACGCCGCCGCCGGCGCCGCACGACTACACGATCGCGCGCCCCGACCACGGCGCCGGCGCGGTGCCGCAGCCCCGGTCCTCCGGTTCCGCCGTCGTCTCCGGCGACACCGAGGGGCCGCCGCCGATGCCGGGCTCGCCCACCTTCCGCGCCGCCAACGACCATGCGGCGGTGACCTCGATCCATCCGCCGGTGGTGCACGGCTTCCCGTCCTCCTCGGAACTCGCCAGCCTCGGCAAGGGCCGCTTCATCTGGCCGGTGAAGGGCGAGGTGGTCACCCGCTTCGGCGACGTGGGTCATGACCTGAAGAACGACGGCCTGAACATCGAGGCCGCGCTGGGCGCCAGCGTCCGCTCCGCCGCCGACGGCCAGGTGGTCTATGCCGGGGACTCGGTGCCGGGCTTCGGCAACATGGTCCTGGTCAAACACGCCGACGGCTGGATCACCGCCTACGGCCACCTGTCCAGGATCGGGGTGAAGATCAGCCAGCGGGTCGCCCAGGGCGAGGAGATCGGCCAGGTCGGCCAGTCCGGCGGCGTCGACCACCCCCAGCTCCACTTCGAAGTCCGCTACGCCCCCCCAAGCTCCCGCGAAAAAGCTCGCCCGGTCGACCCGAGCATGCTCCTGCCCTGAGGGCTTTGATAATACGGGATAATTTCCGACCGCCGCGCCGGCCCCTCCGTCGGCCTACGGCCGCCACCTCCCCCTCGCGCCGCTCCGGGGAGGATCTGGGCGCGAAAATCCTCCCCCGGCCGCAGGCCGTAGGGGAGGGGGACCACGAAGTGGTGGAGGGGCCAGCGCGACGCCGGCCGATATTTCTCCTCCGTCCCCGACCCAAACGCCGCGTTGCAAATGTGAAGTCGAGACCATAGGTTCCGCGCCTGATTTTCCTTGGGGGCGCGTCCGGCGGGCGCACGGCCCCTAAATCCCGGGAGACCTCATGTCGCTTCTTCGCTTCCCGGCCCTCGTGGGCGGTCTCGGCCTTTGGGCCGTCGCAGCCTCGTCGGCCGCAGCCCAGGCCGCCGCCCCGGCGGCCAGCGGGCCCGGCGGCATCTTCGGCGGGCCGTTCGGCTCGCTCTTGATGTTCCTGCCGATCATCGTGCTGTTCTACTTCCTGATCATGCGCCCGCAGTCGCAGCGCGCGAAACAGCACCAGGCGATGGTCAGCGGCCTGAAGCGCGGCGACACGGTGGTCATGTCCTCGGGCATGATCGGCAAGGTCACGCGCGTCGAAGACACCGAAGCCATGGTCGAGATCGCCGCCGGCGTGAACGTGCGGGTGGTGAAGTCGATGGTCACCGAAGTGCGCACGCGCGGCGAACCGGCGAAGGTCGCAGCCCCCGCCAAGCCCGCGAAGGGCGGCGGCAAACCCGCCAAGCCCGCGCCCGAGCCCGAGCCTGAGCCCGAAACGTCGGACGAGTCCGACGAAGCCGAAGCCTCCTGACGGCTGGACGCGCATGATCCAGGTCACCCGCTGGAAGGTCGTCATCGTCAGCCTCGCGCTGGTGTTCGGCATTCTGTTCACCCTGCCGAACTTCCTCAGCGCGACGCAGCGCGCGTCGCTGCCGAGCTTCATGCCTCACGCGACGCTGCACCTCGGCCTCGACCTGCAGGGCGGTTCGCAGCTGCTCTATGAGGTCAACCGGCCCGAGCTGAAGAAAGAGCGCCTCACCGCACTCGTCGAAGACATCCGCAAGAAACTGCTGGACGCCCAGATCGGCGCCACCGAGCCCGCCGTCGACGGCGACGTGGTGCGCGTCGGCATCAGCGATCCGGCCCAGGTCGATCGCGCCGAGACGCTTTTGCAGGACCTTTCGCTGCCGGTGGCCGGGTCGACCGGCGTGCGCGATTTCATCATCTCGAAATCCGGCAATTCGATCACCTTCACCATGCCCGATCAGGCGCTGAAGGCCGAAACCCTGTCGGCGGTGCAGCAGTCCATCGAAATCATCCGCAAGCGCATCGACAAGACCGGCGTCCAGGCCCCCAATATCGTCAGCCAGGGCCTCGACCGGATCCTGATCGAAGCGCCCGGCGAGAGCGATCCCGAAGACATCAAGGCGCGCATCGGCAAGACCGCGAAACTGACCTTCCAGATGGTCGATCCGTCGGTGCCGGCCGCCGACGTGCAGGCGGGCACCGTGCCGACCCCTCCGGGCTCGGTCCTGCTGCCCAGCGACGAGCCCGGCGAACCCTATGTGCTGGTGCGCAAGCGCGTGCTGGTGTCGGGCACCGACCTGACCAACGCCTTCCTCGATCACGACCAGTACAACAATCCCGCCATCGGCCTGCGCTTCAACTCGAAGGGCGCCGCCGAGTTCGCCGACGTGACCCTGAACAACCAGGGCAAGCGTTTCGCGATCGTGCTGGACAATCGCGTCATCGAGGCGCCGAACATCGTCACCCCGATCACCACCGGCCAGGGTCAGATCACCAGCCGCGCCTTCACCGTCGATCAGGTGACCGAGCTGTGCGACCTGCTGAAGAGCGGTTCGCTGCCCGCGCCCTTGTCTGAGATTCAACAGGAAACCGTGGGCGCCTTGCTCGGCAAGGAAGCCATCCAGGCCGGTGAGATTTCCGTCGCCATCGGCTTCGTCGCCATCGTGGCCTTCATGCTGTTCTCCTATGGCGGTCTGTTCGGCGGCGTGTCGGTGCTGGGCCTGGTGCTGAACGGCCTGCTGTCGCTGGCCTTCCTGTCCTTCACCCAGGCGACGCTGACCCTGCCCGGCATCGCGGGCCTGATCCTGACCCTCGCCGTGGCCGTGGACGCCAACGTGCTGATCTACGAGCGAACACGCGAAGAGGCGCGGGCAGGGCGCTCGCCCATGGCGGCGGCGGACGCCGGCTATTCGCGCGCGCTGATCACCATCATCGACGCCAACCTGACCACGCTGACCGCGGCGCTGATCATGCTGGCGCTGGGCTCGGGTCCGGTGCGCGGCTTCGCCTGGACCTTGTCGATCGGCGTCTTCACCTCGGTGTTCTCGGCCGTGATGGTCAGCCAGCTTCTCTTGGGTCTGTGGTTCCGCTGGACCAAGCCCAAGAAGATCCCGATTTTGTGAGACCTGCGATGCGATGGCCTTTCATCCGGGTGCTCCCGGTCAACACTCACTTCCCCTTCGTGAAGTTCGCGAAGTACGCCTCGACCATCTCGATCGTGCTGATCGTGGCGTCGCTGGTGTCCCTGTGGAAGCCGGGTCTCAACCTCGGCATCGACTTCAAGGGCGGCTCGCGCATCGAGCTCAACACGCCGGGCAGGACGCTCGACTTCAAGCTCGTGCAAACGACGCTCGAAGGCATGGGCCTGAAGGACGTGGTGGTGCAGGCTGTCGGCGCGGCCGGCAAGGCCGGCGCCCCGTCCGCCTCGCAGGCGCAGGTCGAGTTCCAGACCCCGCCGAACCGCAATGCCGGCGTCGCCATGACTCAGGCCAAGGCGCAACTCTCCAAGACCCTGGGCAATGTGGTCTTCACCGGCGACTCGGTGGTGGGCCCCACCATCTCCGGCGAGCTGATGACCAAGGGCATCGAGGCGCTGGGCATCGCCATCGTCCTGATGCTGTTCTTCGTGTGGTTCCGCTTCCGCCTCTCGTTCGGCCTGGGCGCGGTCGCGGCCCTGTTCCACGACGTGATCCTGACCTTCGGCCTGGTGGTCCTGCTGCAGCTCGAGTTCACCCTCGACGTGATCGCGGCGATCTTGACCATCATCGGCTATTCAATGAACGACACCGTGGTGGTGTTCGACCGCCTGCGTGAAAACCTGCGCAAGTACAAGAAGATGCCGTTGCGCGACGTGATCGACCTGTCGGTCAACGAGACCCTGTCGCGCACCGTGATCACCGGCCTGACCGCGGTGCTGGCCCTGGCGGGCCTCGCGGTCTTCGGCGGCGCGACCCTGTTCCCGATGGCCGTGGCGCTGCTCTTCGGCATCGTGGTCGGCACCTATTCGTCGATCTACATCGCCTCGCCCATCGTGCTCCTCTGGGGCATCAAGCGCGGCGAGGACGAAGACAAGGCCAAGCCCATCGACTGGACCCCCTCCATGCAGACCGGCCGCGCCCCCAAGCGCTAGGGCTGGATCCCCGGGCTAAGCCCCTAAATTCCTTCGGGTCGAAAGCTCCGAGATTTGGTCCTATGCTGGGGCCCTGAGGGACGATTCCCAAAAGGCTTGGAGGGGTTTCCATGAGCGGGCTGCTCTTGAATTTCCGCAATACAATGATCGTGAGCGTGATCCTCGCGCTCTGCGTCATCTTCGGCTTCGCCCACGTGCACGGGTCCATGGACCTGCAGTTCTGGGAAGCGGTGCTGCGCTTGCTGCACGTCTTCTCCGGCATCCTGTGGATCGGGCTGCTCTACTATTTCAACTTCGTGCAGACGCGGAAGATGCCCGACATTCCCGCCGAGCTGAAGCCGGCGATCTCCAAGTACATCACGCCCGAGGCGCTGTTCTGGTTCCGCTGGTCGGCGCTGTTCACCTGGGTGTTCGGCCTCTCGCTCGCGGGCCTGCGCGATCACTTCGACCAGCCGGGCTATCTCGCCAACACCCTCAGCTTCGACTTCTCCGACCACTTCCAGTCGCCGCAGTATGCGCTGATGGGCCTCGGCATGTGGCTGGCGACCATCATGTTCCTGAACGTCTGGGGCGTGATCTGGCCGAACCAGAAGGTTGCGCTGGGCATGGTCGAAGCCGACGCCGACAAGAAGGCCAAGGCCGCCAAGATCGCGACCCTGGCGTCGCGCATCAACACCCTGCTGTCGATCCCGATGCTGGTCTCGATGACCTTCTACCAGACCCTGAACGGCTGAGCCGTTTTGCAGGACGCGAGAAAGGCCCGTGGCGACACGGGCCTTTTTGTATGCTGAGCCGATGAGCGTGGACCTCGATCTCGAACTGAAGACCGCCGAGCCGGACCGCTGGCTCTCGACGCGCTTCATCGCCGATGCGCAAGCCCGCGCTGACGTCGTCGCGCTCTACGCCTTCGACCACGCGCTCTCGCGCATCGCCCACGCGGTGACCCAACCGATGCTCGGCGACATCCGCCTCGCCTGGTGGCGCGAAGCGGTGGAGGAGGCGTTTGCGGGCAAGCCGCCGCGCGCCCATCCGGTGGTCGAAGCGCTGAGCGCAGCGATCACGCGCCGCGGTCTCGCCATCGGCCCGTTCGAAACCCTCATCGAAGCCCGCGAACGCGACCTCGACCCAACGCCGCTCGGCGCGGACGAAGCGATCCGCTACGCCGAAACCACCGCCGGCGCCGTCATGACCCTCGCCGCAACCCTCCTCGGCCCCGCCATGATCCCCGACCTCTCGGCGACAGGACGCGCCTGGGGCGTTGCGCGCTTGGCGGTCGAACGCAGGCTCGCACCCGGCGTTGACGCGCCCGCAATCGTACACGCCGCGCTCAAGGTCACGCCGCGCCTGTCGACCGAAGCCTTCCCCGCCATCGCCTACGCCACGCTCGCGCGCGCCTACGCTCAGGGAAGAGCGCCATCGGACTTGTCGAAACGGCTGCGCATGACCTGGGCCGTGGCGCGCGGACACCTCTAACTCTCCGCTCATCCCGGCGAATGCCGGGACCCAGATCATATGGCTCGCAATTGAGCGGTTAGTTTGCGCGCTTAAATTTCTCGCGACGGTGCTTTGTCATCTGGGTCCCGGCATTCGCCGGGATGAGCGGAAAAAAATGGCTTAGACGGGCGCGAGCTCCCGCTCCCCGATCCACGCATCCAGATCCCGCAACGCGCGCACGCTCATCAGCCGCTTCTTCGCCCGGCCGCGTTCCTTCAGCGGGATTTTTCCGCCGGCCTCATCCACCTTCGGCGCGTCCATCGGCGGCAGCAGGCCGTAGTTGATGTTCATGGGTTGGAAGCTGCGTTCGCCGGTGTCGATGTGGCCGCCGGTGATGTGGGCGATCAGAGCGCCCAGGGCGGTGGTTTCGGGTGGCGCTTGCAGGCGCCGGCCCATCCGCTCCGCCGCCGCGAACCGCCCGGCCAGGATGCCGGTCGCGGCGCTCTCGACATAGCCTTCGACGCCGGTGACCTGGCCTGCAAAGCGCAGGCGCGGGTCCGCCCTTAAGCGCAGCGATGCATCCAGCAGGCGCGGCGAGTTCAGGAACGTATTGCGATGCAGCCCGCCCAGTCGCGCGAACTGCGCGTCGTGCAAGCCGGGAATGGTGCGAAACACCTCGACCTGCGCCGCGTGCTTCAGCTTGGTCTGGAACCCGACCATGTTGTAGAGCGTGCCCAGTGCATTGTCCTGACGCAGCTGTACGATGGCATAGGCCTTCACCGTCGGATTGTGCGGGTTGGTCAGGCCGACCGGCTTCATCGGCCCGTGGCGCAGCGTCTCGCGCCCGCGTTCGGCCATCACCTCGATCGGCAGGCAGCCGTCGAAATAGGGCACGTTCTCCCAGTCCTTGAACTCCGACTTCGGTCCGTCGAGCAGCGCCTGCACGAACGCCTCGTACTGCTCGCGGTCCATCGGACAGTTCACATAGGCCTGTGCATCGCCCGCGGGTCCGGCCTTGTCATAGCGCGACTGCCGCCAGGCGATCCCGAAGTCGATGCTTTCGGCGTGCACGATCGGCGCGATGGCGTCGAAGAAACTGAGCTGGCCTTCGCCGCTGAGCTCGAGGATCGCCTGCGACAGCGCCGGCGAGGTGAGCGGGCCGGTGGCGACGATCACGCTGTCCCATTCCGCGGGCGGCAGACCCGCGACTTCGCCACGTTCGATCGTGATGCGTGGATGCTTTTCGAGCCGCGCGGTCACAGCCTGCGAGAAACCTTCGCGGTCCACCGCCAGCGCGCCGCCCGCGGGCACCTGGTTCGCGTCGCCGCACGCCATGATCAGCGATCCGCAGCGCCGCATCTCCGCGTGCAGCAGTCCGACGGCGTTGAACTCCCAGTCATCGGAGCGAAACGAGTTGGAGCAGACCAGTTCGGCCAGGCCGCCGGTCTGGTGCGCGGCGGTGCCGACCACCGGGCGCATCTCGTGCAGCACGACGGGGACGCCGGCCTCGGCGATCTGCCAGGCCGCCTCCGACCCCGCAAGGCCGCCGCCGATGACATGAACGGGTTTCATCGCCGCGGTATAGCACCGGCGAAGATGTGGGGACACGATACCTATTCCCCGAATTCGCGCAGTTGACCAGGTGACGGACTGTCGGTGGATCGGGGAATAGGTATCATGTCCCCACATCTTTCGGGCGTGAGGGGCGGATGAGGCGGAGCTTGCCGGTGTTGGCGGGTCTTCGGAGCGCGGCGGCGTTTCTGCCGCGCGCGTGGGCCGGCGCGTGGGGCGCCTTGTTGCTCGCCTTCGCCGTGCTGGCGGCGCCGGCCTTCACCGATCTCATCGCGCACGAGCACCTGCGCTGGATCCGCGCGGCCTGGGCGCTGGCGGCGGTCGCGGCGTGGCTGATGGTCGAGGGCGCGCTCTTCCGCATCGGCGTGTCCCGCACCGCTGAGGCGGCGCAGCGTCTCGGCCTGGGGATCGGCGGCCTGCAGTTCGGCGCGACCGAGCTGCGCCTGTTCGCCGGCACAGGCTTGGTGGGCGGGTTCCTGGCCGTCGTCCTGGGCGCGGTTGCTGTGGCCTTCGCGTTCCTGCTTTCCGCCGAGGACGCGGGCCTGCCCGGTCTCGACGAACTCCTTCGCGCCGTGGAGGCGGGCGAAGGCTGGGCCTGGGGCATAGCCGGGCTCGGCCTGCTGGCGGCCTGGACGATGGTCTCGCTCATGGTCCGGCTCAGCCTGTTCAAGCCCGCCACGGTCGCCCGCGGCGCGGTGGTCTCGCTCGACGCCATGTCGGTCACCCAGGGGGCGTTCTGGCCGCTCCTTGCGGGCATACTGGTGACCGCGGCGCCCCCGGCGCTGCTGACCGGGTGGGAACGGGGATTTATCGCTTCGGGCTTTGTAATGCCCATCCCTTCAACGGTTTACGCCCTGGTTCGGGCGGCGTTTCTCGTCGCCTTGGCCCTGCCTTTTGCTTTCGGCTTCTTGTCATACGCGTACGATAGGCTTGAATACCGACCCAGGGGTTGAGCGGGAGGCGGGCGTTGGCGATTTTGTCCGTAACGACGTGCGCCACCGAAGGCTTCAGCGTCATCCGGCGGCGTCCGTGGGCGTTCGCGGGCTGGATCCTGTTCTGGCTCATCCTCGGCATGGGGCCGTTTCTGATCGCCCTGGCCGGCCTCGCGCCCAAACTCATCGACTTCGTCGGCTCGGTGCGCAGCGCCCACGACGCGCACGACCCCGTCGCGGTTCAGCGGTTGCTCGAAGACGAGTTCGGCGTGCTGACCGTCCTGGCGCCGTGGGGCTTGTGGCTGATGGTCATCTCGACCGTACTCTTCACCGCCGTGCTGCGCGCGGTGCTCGAGCCTGAGAAGAGCGCCTTCGCCTATCTGCGTCTCGGCATGGACGAGGTGCGGCTGTTCTTTCTGCGCATCGTCTACGGCGTGCTCGCCGCCGCGTTCATGGCGGCGATCGTGGGCGCGGGCGTCGTGTTGTTCATCGCGACAGACCGCTACATCGGCCATCCGTGGGAGGGCTGGATCGACGTCCTGGTCATCGTACTCGGTCTCTGCCTGCTGATCTGGGTGCTGTTCCGGTTGTCGCTGTCGTTCCCCATGACCTTCGCGGACAAGCGGCTGCGGATCTTCGAATCCTGGAGCCTGACGCGCGGACATTTCTGGGGCGTGGTCGGCGTGTGGGCGCTGTCGGTCCTGCTGGTCGTGGCGGTCGCCATCGGCTTCATGTTCGTCCGCCAGTTCGTCTTTCTCGTCATCGGCCTGTCCACCGGCGCCTTCGACCAGCTCGGCGCGCTCGAGACCATGGGCGACGATCTGCGCAAGGGTCTGTCGACCATCATCGCCGCCTTCGGCCCGGCCTTCATCGGCCTGTTCGTCATTCAGGCCATCGCAGACGCGCTGACCCGCGTCGTCTTCATCGCACCATTTGCGCGCGCCTACGCCCAACTGTCCGGTCGTGCGCCGCCCGCGGAACCAGGGAGCTGAGCATGTCCATTGACATCGGCAAGGCCGCCTTCTCCGGCTTCGGCCTCATTGGACGACGTCCGCTCAGCGTGCTGGCCTGGGGCATCTGCTACATGCTTGTCGTCGGCCTCCCGACGCTATGCTCATGGAGCAATGGTGGCCAGCCTACATGCATATGATGCAGACGATGATGACGGAGCGGACGGCTGACGTCGATCCGATGGCCGTGCAGCAGCAGATGATGCAGTCCATGGCCCCGATGATGCAGATGGCGCCGCTGTTCTGGTTGGTTGCTCTTCTGGGTCTGTTCGTTCGCGGCGTGTTGATCGCGGCTGTGCTGCGCGCCGTGCTGGAGCCCGACAACAAGGGCTTCTTCTACCTCCGTGTAGGGATGCAGGAGGTTTGGCAGTGCCTGGTGGCGCTCGTGATGTTCGTCCTCATTTTCGCCTTGGCGGCAGCAGGGGGTTTCGTGGGAATCATCCTGACCGGCATCATCGCGGTGGCGGCCGGTAAGGCTGCCATATTCATTTTCCCGTTGGTGATGCTCGCGCTTGTCGTGGTCACGGTTTACGCGGTGCTGCGCCTGTCGCTGGCGCCGGCGCTGACGTTCCACGAAAAGACGTTTCGGGTCTTCGAATCCTGGTCGCTCACCCGCGGGCATGTCGGCGCCCTGTTCGGCATCCTCCTGATCCTGATGGTGATCGTCTGGGTGATCGAGTTTATCGTCGGCGGCGCCATGATGGCTTTCCTTTTCAGCGGCGGGGGTGGCGACCTGTTCCAGCACTTGATGAACACGAGCAATCCACCCGACGTCTCGGCGATCATGCAGTTTGAGATGACGCTCTGGAGCAGGATGACGCCGTTCATCATGGGCGCCATGGTTGTGGGCTCATTGCTCTCCGGCGCGGCGATGGCGGTGTTCCTGGCGCCCTTCGCCACCGTCTACCAACAACTGACCGCCGGCGCCGCCGCGCCCGCGACTCCGACTGCGTAAGCGTACAAGGCCAGAAAGGCCCCGCTGTCGGGGTGAGCAGACATGCGACCGCAGAATGCGGCGTGGGGGAAATTGATGAAGACCTTTTCGGTCGCCCGGGCCTTTTCGGCGGGCGTGGACCTGATCGAGCGCAAGCCGATGGTCCTGGTGTGGTGGGCGGCCGCGGTGCTGGTGCTTCAGCTCATCCCCCGCCTGGTGATCTCGCACATGGCCGGCGCCAACGAGTTCGACTCGATGCGCGACGTGATGGGGTCGCTGAACGACCAGGCCAAGCTGCAGATCGCTCAGCAGCATCTGAAGGCGTCGGAGGGAGCGTTGGGGATCTGGGGCCTTGGCCTGTGGGCCTGGAGCCTGTTTGTCTACGCCATCCTTTACAACGCGGTGTTCCGCGCCGTGCTCGAGCCGCAGAAGAGTAGCTTCGGCTATCTCCGCCTGGGCGCGGCCGAGTTCTGGCAGTTCGCGGTGCAGATCGTCATCTTCATCCTGGTGATGATCTACACCTTCACCTGCATCATGCTGTTCTTCTTCATCGCCGCAGCGTCGGCGGTCGCGGCGCCGGAAGTGCGAGGCTGGATTGTCGGCCTGACGCTGGTTGCGCTTTTCCTGCTCACCCTGTGGCTGGCGCTTCGCCTGTCGCTGGGGTCTGTCGCGACCTTCGCCGAACGGCGTTTTGCCTATTTCGACTCCTGGAAGCTGACCAAGGGCGTCTCGTGGCGCCTGTTCTGGACCGGCGTCCTGCTGACCGCCCTGATCATCGGCCTGGAAATCATGCTGTTCGCCAGCGCGATCTTCTCCCTGGTCCCCCTGGCCGGCCTGCTGCCGTCGCCGGGCGCCGCGGCGCCGACGGTTCCGGTCCCTCACGGGCTGGACGTCGCCGACCTGCTGAGCATCGCCTCCCTCGCGACCCTGGTCCGCGTGCTGCTCCTCTCGCTGGTGACGGCGCTGTTCCAGGCTCTGATGCTGCCGCCCTGGGCGGTAATCTACCGCAACATTACCGGCGGCGCCGAGGAGGTCGCCCACTGACGGCTCGACCGCCGAGCGGGGCCGTGCGAGCGTAAGCCGGGGCAGGGGGCCGATTCCGCCAGAGGGCGGCCCCCCAGGATGAGCGGAGGGTTGGTCGTGGCGACATTTTCACCGACGAGTTCATGTATCGAGGGGTTCCGGGTCGCGGGCAAGCATCCGGGCGCGCTCGTCATCTGGGGTCTGTTTTACGTCCTGTCGATCGTGCTGGTGATCGGCCTTATCCTGCTGGCCATGGGCCCGGGCTTCATGGACGCCATGAAGAACGCCGGCGCCAACGCAGCCGCATCGACGGATCCAACCGCGGCGTTGAAGATGGTAGGGGGCATGTTCCTCGGCTTTCTGATCGCCATTCCGCTGTTCATGGTGGTCGTCACCATGCTGAACGCGGCGGTCTTCCGCGCTGTGCTGAGGCCAGAGCAGAAGGGCTTCGGCTATCTGAGCCTCGGCGGCGACGAGATGCGGATGATCGTGGTCGCCCTGGTCATGGGCGTGCTCTTCTTCATCATGTACATCGCCTGCGTCATGATCTGGGCGATGATCATCGGGGGCACGGCGGTCGCCGCGGGCGCCGCCAGCGGCAGCCGTGGAGGCGGCGCGGCCGCCGGCGTCGCGGGCCTCATCGGCTTCCTGTTCTCCCTCGTGCTCGTCTGCGCCTTCATCTACGTCGCGGTGAAGCTCTCGCTCGCGTCGGTGATGACCTTCGCTGAAAAGCGTATCCGGATTTTCGAGTCCTGGGGGCTGACCAAAGGACAGTTCTGGCCGCTCTTCGCCATGTACCTGCTGGTGCTGTTGATCGTGATCGGCGTGGCCCTGGGCGTGATGGTGCTCAGCGGGATTTTCACGGCCATGATGGGCGTCGGCATGTTCGCCGCCTTCAGCGGGCACACGCCGCAACTGGCGGCGGCGGGCCCGGTGGCGATCGTCGGGATCGTGCTCTACGTCGTGGTCACTGCCCTGCACGCGGCGCTGCAGATGGCGATCGTCGCCGCGCCCCAGGCCGCCGCCTACCAGCAGCTGAGCGGGAGCAACAAGGCCGCCGAGGCCTTCTGATCTCTGTGCGCGGCGGAGAATAGACGTTGGTTCCCGGAAAAGTTTCACCGCTCGGCGCGAGCCTGGAAGGCTTTCGCCTGATGGCGCGGCGTCCCGGCGCGCTGGCGTTGTGGATGGGCTGCGTGGGCCTGGCGATCGTCGTGTTCATCGGCGCCGTCTATGCCGCCTCGCTCAGTGCGCCGCAGATCGTCCGCACCGGCGGCGGCGCAATCCTCGTGCTGGGGGCGCTGATCCCGGTCGGTCTCTACGCCGGTTCGGTGGTGACGGCCGCGGTCTATCGCACCCTGCTGCGTCCGGGCGACAAGGGCCTGGGCTTCGTGCGGCTGGGCCCCGACGAACTTCGCCTGTTCGCGGTTTCGCTCATTCTGTTCGTGGCCTTCTTCGCTCTGTTCTTCACCGTGCTCGTGGGCGGCGTCGCGATTTTTGAGCTCGCAAAGCTGCGTCCGGACTTCCATGCCCCGCAGGTCACCGCGGGCTACGCTATCGTCACGACCATCGTATTCCTGCTCGCCTTCACCAAGGCTTCGCTGGCGCTGCCCATGACCTTTGTCGAGAAGCGCATCCGCGTGCTCGGTTCCTGGAACCTGACCAGCCCGGCGTTCCTGCGCCTGCTCGCGACCTTCACCCTCGTCCTGATCCTCATCGTTGTGGTGGCGGCGCTGATGTTCGCCGTTCAGTACGGGCTCAATGAGCTGACCGGCCTGCCGACCCGTGCGCCTTGGGGCGGGACGCTGCCCGCAGGCCATCACACCTCCAAGGGGATTCAGACCCTCGGCCGGATCGCGTCGGTCCCGGTCAGCATGGTGCAGATGACGCTCGAACTGGTGATCCTGGCCGCCGCCCAGGCCGGCGCCTATCGCGCGATCGCCGGAAACCTCGGCGAGGACGTGGCGCAAGTGTTCTAGCCTCGCCTATTCCGAGGCGCGGCTTGCGCCGACGCCTGCGGGCGGGCATGACCGGGGCCATGAAGCTTTCCGCCGCCGACATCGCCTTCGAGGGCTTTCGCGTCGTTCGCGACCGGCCCCTGGCGCTGCTGGCCTGGGTGGTGCTGCAGTTCCTGGGCGCGCTGGCGGCCCAGCCGGCGCTTCAGATGGGGCGCGACGCCCAGGCGCAGCTCGAAAAGCTTGGTCTGATGCCCACCGTCGCCACTCCCCAGCTCACGCCGGCGCAACTCGCCCTGGCCATGCCGGCGATGGGCAGTCTGTTCGAGGGCGCCGCGATGTCGCTCGCGGTGCTGCTGGTCGTGGCGGCCCTGACCGACCCGGGCGTGTTTCGCGTCGCGATGACACCGCAGGACCGCGGCTTGTTCAGCGTAAAGCTCGGCGCGCAGGAGTTGCGCCAGCTCGGCCTGCTCCTGATCCTGTCGGCGCTGTTCTTCGGCATCGCCCTGTGCGGCATGATGGCGAGCCTGCTGTTCACCGGCGTGTTTGCCGTGGCCGGCCCCGCCGCGTCGCTGCTCGGTCTCGCCGTCGGCGTCACCGCGACCCTTTGCGTGCTGATCTATTTCGGCGTTCGCCTGTCCCTGGCGGGCCCGCTGACCTTCCAGCAGAAGCGCATCGACGTGTTCGGGTCGTGGAACCTGACGCGCGGACGCTTCTACGGCCTGCTCAGCGGCTATGCGCTCGCCGCGATCATGGCCGCGCTCGTCTTCATCCTGTCGCTGGTGATTTTCGACGCGGCGGCGGCGATCATCGCCGGCGGACCGGATCAGGCGGCGAAGCTGTTCGACGGCAAGGACACCGACCTCGCCGACCTCTACACGCCGATCCAGATCTTCGGCCACGCCTATTTCGCCGTCATCGACGCCCTGACCGCGGCCATCCTTGTCGGCGCCCGCGCCCAGGCCTTCCTGCAGATCAGCAAGCTGCCGCCGGTAAGCGTCGTCGCCGGCTAGGCGTTCACCCGCTTCTTCGCGCGCGTCTCGCTGACCGGCGCCTTGACCGTCTTGCGGCGGCTCGCGCGGCGTTCGTCGTGGCGGCGCAGAACCTCGGCCAGGTACTTGCCGGTCCAGCTCTTCTTGTCCGCCGCCACCTGTTCCGGCGTGCCGGTGGTGACGATCCGGCCGCCGCCGTCCCCGCCTTCAGGGCCGAAGTCCAGGATCCAGTCGGCGGTCTTCACCACGTCGAGGTTGTGTTCGATCACCACCACGGTGTTGCCCTGGTCGACCAGTTCGTGCAGCACCTCGAGCAGCTTGCGCGTGTCCTCGAAGTGCAGGCCCGTAGTCGGTTCATCGAGGATGTACAGCGTGCGTCCGGTCGCCCTGCGTGAAAGCTCCTTCGACAGCTTCACCCGCTGCGCCTCGCCGCCCGACAGCGTCGTCGCCTGTTGGCCCACGTGGATGTAGCCCAGGCCCACGCGTTTCAGCGTCTCCATCTTGTCGCGCACCGCGGGCACGGCCTTGAAGAAGTCCGCGGCCTCTTCCACCGTCATGTCGAGCACGTCGGCGATCGACTTGCCCTTGAACAGGATCTCCAGCGTCTCGCGGTTATAGCGCTTGCCCTTGCACAGGTCGCAGGTGACGTAGACGTCCGGCAAAAAGTGCATCTCGATCTTGATCAGGCCGTCGCCTTGGCACGCCTCGCAGCGGCCGCCCTTCACGTTGAACGAGAAGCGCCCCGGACCATAGCCGCGCGCCTTCGCCTCCGGCAGCGCCGCGTACCAGTCGCGGATCGGCTGGAACGCGCCGGTATAGGTTGCCGGGTTCGAGCGCGGCGTGCGTCCGATCGGCGACTGGTCGATGTCGACCACCTTGTCGAAGTTGGTCAGGCCTTCGATCCGCCCGTGCGGCGCCGGCGCGTCCGAGGCGTTGTTCAGCCGCCGCGCCGCGGCCTTGTACAAGGTCTCGATGGTAAAGGTCGACTTGCCGCCGCCCGACACGCCGGTGATGCAGGTGAACAGACCGACGGGGATCTCCGCGGTCACGTCCTTCAGATTGTTGCCGGACGCCTCTTCGACGCGCACAACCTTCTTCGGATTGCGCGGGCGGCGCATGTGCGGGATCGGGATTTCGCGCACACCGGTCAGATACTGCCCGGTGAGGCTCTTCGGCGCCGCCATGATGTCGCCCGGCGTGCCCTGCGCGACGATGTGGCCGCCGTGCACGCCCGCGGCGGGGCCCATGTCGATGACATAGTCGGCGGTGAGGATGGCCTCCTCGTCGTGCTCGACCACCAGGACCGAGTTGCCGAGGTCGCGCAGACCGCGCAGACTTTCCAGCAGCCGCGCGTTGTCGCGCTGGTGCAGGCCGATCGACGGTTCGTCCAGCACATAGAGCACGCCGGTCAGGCCCGAGCCGATCTGGCTGGCCAGACGAATGCGCTGGCTCTCGCCGCCGGACAGGGTGCCGGAACCGCGCGACAGGTTGAGATAGTCGAGGCCGACGTTGTTCAGGAACTTCAGCCGGTCGCCGATCTCTTTCAAAATTCTGCGGCCGATTTCGAGGTCCTTCTTGGACATCTTCTTATCGACCTTGGCGAACCACTCGCCGGCGTCCTTGATCGCGAGGCCGGAAATCTCGGCGATATCCTTGCCGTCGATCTTCACCGCCAGTGCTTCCGGCTTCAGGCGCTTTCCACCGCAGGTTTCGCACGGCGTCTCCGACTGATAGCGGCCGAGCTCTTCGCGCACCCACGCGGAATCCGTCTCGTTCCAGCGGCGGTCCATGTTCGGGATCACGCCTTCGAACGGCTTGGTCACGTCGTAGCGGCGCGCGCCGTCGTCATAGCTGAACTTGATCTTCTCTTGCGCCGTGCCCCAGAGGATCTTGTCCTTGGCCTTGGCCGGCAGCTCACGCCACGGCTTGTCCATCGAAAAGCCGAAGTGCTTCGACAGCGCCTGCAGCGTCTGGGTGTAGAACGGCGAGGGACTGCGCGCCCACGGCGCAATGGCGCCCTTGTGCAGCGTCTTGTCCGCGTCGGGCACGACCAGGTCTTCGTCGAACGCCAGCTCGACGCCCAGGCCGTCACAGGTCGGACAGGCGCCGAACGGATTGTTGAATGAGAACAGCCGTGGCTCGATCTCGCTGATCGTGAACCCCGATACCGGACAGGCGAACTTCTCCGAGAACAGCAGACGCCGCGGCTTGTCCTCGCCGTCGCCGATGTCGGCGTATTCCGCCGACGCCAGGCCCTCGGCCAGACGCAGCGCGGTCTCCAGCGAGTCCGCCAGGCGTTGCTCGATGCCCTTCTTCACCACCACGCGGTCCACCACCACGTCGATGTCGTGCTTGTACTTCTTGTCGAGGGCGGGGACGTCTTCGATACCGACGAACTTGCCGTCGACGCGCAGGCGCTGAAAGCCCGCGCGCTGCCACTCGGCGATCTCCTTCTTGAACTCGCCCTTGCGCCCGCGCACCACCGGCGCGACCAGGTACAGGCGCGTGTTCGCCGGCAGCGCCATGACCAGATCGACCATCTGGGTGACCGTCTGGCTCTCGATCGGCAGGCCGGTGACCGGCGAATAGGGCTTGCCGACCCGCGCCCACAACAGGCGCATGTAGTCGTGGATCTCGGTGACCGTGCCCACCGTCGAACGCGGGTTGCGCGAGGTGGTCTTCTGCTCGATCGAAATCGCCGGCGACAGACCCTCGATCAGGTCCACATCCGGCTTGCCCATCAGCTCCAGGAACTGGCGCGCGTAGGCCGACAGGCTCTCCACATAACGCCGTTGTCCTTCGGCATAGATGGTGTCGAAGGCGAGCGAGCTTTTGCCGGACCCGGAAAGGCCGGTCATCACGACCAGCTTGCCGCGCGGGATGTCGACGTCGACCCCCTTGAGATTGTGCTCACGCGCGCCGCGCACGCGGATGGACGGACTATCGGTCATGGGCTCTCGAATGACGCTGAAAAGCGGCCCCGCAGAAGGGCGGGGCCAGCCGCTTTATGTAGTGCAGGGACTCAGGGTTTACATTGGAACAATAGGAGAACAAGGCACCTGCGTCCACCTGCACCAGGCAAGTGGCGGATATTCCATTTTCGACTTGTTATACATTCCAATTCGGCATATATCCTCGGGGGAGCGAGCTTCCGTTCGCCCTGAAAACAAGCACCAAGCACCAAGCACCAAGCACCAAGCACCAAGCACCAAGCACCAAGCACCAAGCACCAAGCACCAAGCACCAAGCAACAAACAACAAACAGAGGTACGCATGATGACCAACATTCACAACGCCGTGCGGCAGCCGCACGAAGAATTCGGTGAGAGCAGGTGCTCGCGCCGGACGGAGACGCTTGATGACAACGAAGCTCTGGAATGTCGTAGTTACTACTGAAGTCTATGAAAGTGTTCTCAAACGAGGCCGTATTAGCGGCATCGGACTCGCGGCAATCCAGGAGATCCTCGAGGAGGATGGCCCGGAGGCGCTGGACCTCGACCAGCCTGACTCCCCGAACTTCATGTCGTGGTCAGAGATTCCGGACGCGCATGTTGCGCGATACGTCCACAACGATGGCGGTCGGCTTTACGCGTTTTTCATCGAAATCCGTCCAGGGCAGAACATCATCCTGCGGGAGGCCGGCGCTAAACCTCTTCCGAAGTAACTGGGCGGGAGGTGGGTGTTGACGGAAAAGTTTGTGAAGTGGGAGCCGGATTGGACTCCCGAAGAACGTGCGCGCATCGATCAAACCAAGGCGCAGATGCGCCAGCAGATCGCTGTGCTGCGCGAGCTGCGTTTGAAGCTCGGCATGACCCAGAAAGAAATGTCCGCACTGCTTGAAACGACCCAGTCGAACGTCTCGAAGATGGAGCAGAAATCCGATCCGACCCTGTCGGTGCTTCGCCGCATCGTTGAGGCCAAAGGCGGCAGGCTTCATGTGACGGCGGAAGTGGACGGCCGTTCGATCGAGTTGAGCGTCTAGGCGCCTTGGCCGCCCCACAGCGATGGCCTAGTCAAGGCGGTGACCCTGGAGGACCCTCGATGAACAAGTTTCTGGCGGCCGGCGCGGCCGTAACGGCCCTCCTGGGCCTCCCTGCAGCAGCCAAACCGCATGGGGCCAAGCCGCCCTACAAGCTCATCAAGACCGTCTCCCTGGGGGCCCCCGACCGCTGGGACTATGTGGTGGTCGATCCCGCCGCCCACCGCGTCTACGTCGCCCACGGCGATCAACTCGCCGTAGTGGATGCGCGCAGCGGCAAGGTGCTGGGCGCCGTCACCGGCATCCCGGGCGGCACACACGGCACGGCGATCTCGCACGCGACCGGGACCGGCTACACCGACGACGGGCGCACCGGAGAGGCGGTGGCGTTCGATCTGAAGACGCTGAAGATCACCGCCCACATCAAGACTGACCAGGACGCCGACGCCATGGCCTTCGATCCGGCCAGCGGCCACGTCTTCGTCATGGAAGGCGATCCGGCCAAGGTGGTGGCCATCGATCCGAAAACCAATGCGGTCCTCGCCTCCATCGACGCCGGCGGCAAGGTCGAATACGGCGCCGCCGACGGCAAGGGCCACCTGTTCGTCAACGGCGAAGAGAAGCGCGAATTGATCCGCATCGACACGGGCGCCAACGCGGTCGACGGCCGCTGGTCCATCGCCGACTGCGAAAGCCCTCATGGCCTCGCCATCGACGCACAGAACGAGCGCGTGTTCGTGAGCTGCGTCAATTCAAAGCTGCTGGCGGTGAACGGCGACACCGGCGCGATCGTCGCGACCCTGCCGATCGGCAAGGGCAGCGACGCCGCCGGCTTCGACCCGACCCATCACCGCGTGTTCAGCGCCAACGGCCGCGACGGCACGCTGTCGGTGATCCAGCAGGACGGCCCGGACAGCTACACCCCGCTCGCCACCGTCACGACCCGCGTCAGCGGCCGCACCCTGGGCGTCGATCCGCAAACCGGGCGCCTCTACATCGCCGCCGCCGACCTCGACGGAACATTGGGCGCAAACGGTCGCCCGAAAGCAAAGCCGGGCTCGCTGAAGCTGCTGATCTACGCGCCCGACAAATAGACGCGCCGTTCCCCCCATTTACTTCCGTCATCCCCGGACTTGTTCCGGGGATCCATCGGTCCGCAAGCTCCGAAGCAGTGAGCGAGCCCTCAGGGCGAGCCAGCATGTCGCTTTGGGCCGTGTGCTGGTTCGCGCAGAGCGCTCACGCTACGTTCGGTGCGTTCCCAACCATGGACCCCCGGGACAAGCCCGGGGGTGACGGTTCAATAGAAAGGGAATGAGTGAGCGCTTACGCCTTCGCCCACAGCGAGCGGCCCTGCGCCGCCACCGCGCCGGTGCCGAGCACGCACGCGACGAACCAGACCCAGAACCCGACGTAGGGCAGGGCGCCCAGCAGCGACAGGATTACCGCGCCCGCGATGGTCCAGCCCAGGTGGGCGCCGATGTTCGGCGCCGTGTCCTTGAACCGCCCGACCAGCGAGGCGACCCCGGCCGCTGCCCCGACAAAGCCCATCAGCATCGCCGCCCAGATCAGCGCGAACATGGTCAGCGCCAGCGACGCGCCGATGATCGTGATCAGCACGATGAGGGTCAGGATCGGTCCGATGATCAGCACGATCAACCCGACCAGGCCCGCCATCAGCGGATTGCGCGTCAGCATCCCGCCGGTGCGCGCCATCAACAGCGGGAACACCGCGGTCATCACCAGGCACAACACGATGAAGCCCAGCGCGCCCAGGAAGTCGTGCATCAACCGGTGATGCCAGCCGCCCATGGCGCCGGCGCCGGCGGCTTTCCACTTGTTGTTGTGAGTCCAATGGAAGTGGGTTTCATCCGCCGGCAGCAGGATCTTCTTGCCGGTGATCACCGCCGTCGGCGAAATGTCGATCTTGTCGCCCGCGCGATAGGAGAAGTCACCGCCGATCTTCGCGTTCGGTCCGACGATGATGTGACGCCCCTCGGCGCGCACATTGCCGGTGACGGCGGAGTCGATGGTCACCGTGCTGCCGGCGGCGGTCAGGTCACGCCCGATCGGCGACTGGATGTGCACGCTCTCGCCCATGATCACGGCCGAGCCGCCGATCTTGAACGTCGAGGCGGTGCTGACGTCATTACCGAAGGCGATCACGTCGCTCGCGGCCGAGCCGGTTTCGAAGTTTACGTCGTGACCCGCGGCGAGGAAGGCGCGCGCGTTGTCGCCGTTGACGGTGATCGTCTCGCCCGCGACGAAGGCGTGATCGGC
Source organism: Caulobacteraceae bacterium (assembly GCA_036501825.1). GTDB lineage: Bacteria > Pseudomonadota > Alphaproteobacteria > Caulobacterales > Caulobacteraceae > JAFECT01. The sequence continues at coordinate 379,493 of DASXZP010000026.1, forward strand.
GCTGCCCGCGTCGAGCTTCACGTCATGGCCGGCCAGGAACATGTCGTCGTTGCTGGTCGCCTGCACATGCACGTTGTGCGCGGCGGCGAACACCAGGTCCGTCTTGGCGCCGGTCACCTCGACCGAGCCGTTGTCCCCCTTCTGGGCGGACATCTCCATCGCGGCGGCCGGCATGGCCAGGGCGAACACGCCGATCGCCAGCACCGCTCGCGCGGCGCGCCACAGCTTTGCGGACTTCCAGTCGGTCATAGAGGCCTCCCCTCGAGAACGAGAAGCCACCATACCCCAGTTCCACGACCGGCGCGCGACGGGGGAAATTACAAATAAGTCAGGGAGATGCGGAGCGGGTCGAGAAAAAGTGTGCAGCGGTTTTCCGCCCGCGACCCGCTCCCCACAAGCCGAGCGGGCCTCGGGGAGAACCCGCTCCCTTGAAAATTACTGGTCCGCCGCGACCTTCATGCTGACGATCTTGCCCGGGTTGCGGGGTGGTTCGCCCTTGGGCAGGGCGTCGACGGCGTCCATGCCGGCGGTCACCTCGCCCCAGACCGTGTACTGGCGGTCCAGGAAGTTGGCCTCGTCGAGGCAGATGAAGAACTGGCTGTCGGCGCTGTCGGGGTTGTTCGAGCGCGCCATGGAGCAGACCCCGCGCACGTGCGGCGCGTCGGAGAACTCGGCTTTGATCTTGGTCCCCGACCCGTTGTAGCCGGTCCCGGTCGGGTCGCCGCCCTGGGCCATGAAGCCGTCGATCACCCGGTGGAACACGATCCCGTCGTAGAACCCCTCCCGCGCCAGCTCCTTGATCCGCGCCACGTGCTGGGGCGCCAGGTCCGGGCGCAGCCGGATGGTCACGTCGCCGGTGTCCAGCTTGAGCAGAAGGGTGTTCTCGGCGTCGTCGGCCATTGATCTCGCTCCATAAGGTTGGGGGCGATATATGCTAGAAGCCCCCATGGCTGAAGACGAAAAGCGCCGTATGGTTCGCCCCCCCACGGGCGGAGACCCCGCCGGGCGGGCGTTCAAAAAGCGGCTGAAGACCGCCGAGGGGCGCACCCTGTCCTCGCAGCAGTGGCTGGAGCGCCAGATCTCCGACCCCTACGTCCAGAAGGCCAAGGCTGAGGGCTGGCGTTCGCGCGCGGCGTTCAAGCTGCTGGAGATCGACGACAAGCATCACCTGCTGAAGCGCGGCGTGCGCGTGGTCGACCTGGGCTGCGCGCCCGGCGGCTGGGTGCAGGCGGCGCTGAAGCGCGGCGCCGCCGAGGTGGCGGGCGTGGACCTGCTGCCCGTCGATCCGATCCCCGGGGCGCATCTGATCCAGGCCGACTTCACCGACCCGGGCGTCGGCGAACAGTTGCTCGCCGCGCTCGGCGGGCCGCCCGACCTCGTCCTTTCCGACATGGCCCACAACACCATCGGCCACAAACGCACCGACCACCTGAAGATCATCGCGCTCATCGAAGCCGCCGCCGACTTCGCCATCGCCAACCTGAAACCCGGCGGCGCCTTCGTGAGCAAGAACTTCCAGGGCGGCAGCGCCGGCGACGTCCTGGCCCAACTGAAAGCCGCCTTCACCGAAGTGAAGTACGTAAAACCCAAATCCAGCCGCACCGGCTCCAGCGAAGTCTACCTCGTCGCCACCGGCTTCAAGGGCCGGCAGGGGACAGGTTAAGGTGTCCCTTGGGACATCTTAACCTGTCCCCGATGTTCCGCTTTTTCCTGCAGCATCGAAAAACATCGGGGACAGGTTATCATGTCCCCGGCGGGACACGATAACCTGTCCCCAGGGGACTCACGCATGCGTCGCACACTCGCCGTTCTCGCCGTTCTGCTCATGCCGTTCGTGGCGCACGCGCAGGAGCACCCGACGGATATCTATGCTCAGCCGATGGTCGTCTTCACCCATATCGAGCTGGTGGACGGCACGGGGCGGCCGGCGCAGCACGACGTGGACGTGACGGTCAAGGACGGGCGCATCGTCAGCGTCGAACCTTCGAAGCCCGTCGAGAAGTATTTCTGCACGCAATCAGGCCCATCCCGCGCAACCGACTTCGAGACGCAGCAAGGCGTCATGCAATGCGTTGACGCGCTCCTCATCGACGGCCGCGGCAAAACCCTGCTCCCCGGTTTCGTCATGATGCACGAGCACATGTTCTACCCGACCGGCAAGGGCAACTACACCGAGATGCTCGCGACCTTCCCGCGCCTGTATCTCGCCGGTGGAACGACCACCATGCGCACCGCAGGCTCGATGAACGCCTACGCGGACCTGAACCTGCGCGACGCCATCAACGCCGGCAAGGCCATCGGCCCCGACATCGACGTCACCGGGCCGTACATCAACGGCCCCGGCATGCCGATCCTGAAGATGCACGTGCTGAAGGATGCGACCGAAGCCGCGCAGATGGTGAACTACTGGTCCGACCTCGGCGTGACCTCGTTCAAGGGTTACATGCAGCTCACCCGCGCCGAACTGCAGGCCGCGGTCGCGACGGCGCACGCGCGCGGCCACAAGATGACCGCGCATCTCTGCTCGGTCACCTATCACGAGGCAATCGACGCCGGCATCGACAACCTCGAGCACGGCTTCTTCGTCGCCAGCGACTTTGTGAAGGACAAGGCGCCCGACCTCTGCCCCGACCGCGCGGTGGTGATGAAGTCCTTCGTCGACCTCGACCCGGACGGGCCGCAGGCCAAGGCTCTGATCAAGGACCTCATCGACCACCACGTCGCGCTCACCTCGACGCTGACGGTGTTCGAAACCTCCATGCCCGGCCGCCCCGAAGCGCCGGAACGCGCACTGTCCGTGCTCATCCCCGAAGAACGCGCGCAGTACGAAGCGACCTGGAAACGCATCCAGGCCCAGACCGACAGCCCGCAGACCATCGTCTATCCCAAGCTCGCAAAGATGGAGAAGGCCTTCGCCGACGCCGGCGGCTTCCTGATGGCGGGCACCGATCCCACCGGCTACGGCGGCGTGGTGCCGGGCTTCGCCGGCAAGCGTGAAGTCGAACTGCTGGTTCAGGACGACGGCTTCAGCTTCGAACAGGCGATCAGGATCTCAACCCTCAACGGCGCCATCTTCGAAGGCCTCGACAAGGACCGCGGCACGATCGAGCCCGGCAAGCGCGCCGACCTGATCCTCATCGACGGCGATCCGCTGAAAGACCCGCACGCCATCGAGCACATGCCCCTCGTGTTCAAGAACGGCAAGGGCTACCGCACCGACGTGCTGATCGATCAGATGAAGGATCAGGTCGGGTTGGACTAGGGGACAGGTTAAGGTGTCCCTTGGGACATCTTAACCTGTCCCCGATGTTCCGTTTTTTTGCGAAAGCGTGAAAACATCGGGGACAGGTTATCATGTCCCCGCAGCACCAGCCGACGCGTCCCGCCGGGACACGATAACCTGTCCCCGTCACTTCCCCGTCAGCCGCAACGACCCCACAAACCGCGTCGCCTGCGGTGACGTTTCCGTCCCCTTCTCCCCGCCGTACGCAATCGTGAAAATCCGGTCCCCCAGCTGCACCGCGCGGAAGATCATCACCGCGCCGGTTTCGGGATCGTCCAGCACCGCTTCCAGCCCCGGCCGTCCCGACACGGTCGCCGCCGCCGTGGTGCGCACCTTCAACCCCGCGCCTTCGCCGAACAGCTGCGCCAGGCTGGCGTACTGCTCCTGGCTCAGCTTGTCCGGCAGCGTGCCCTTCGGATAGGCGAACACCGTCACGTTGAACGCCTCGGGCCCCGCCTGCAGCGCATAGCTGCGCTGGACCGCGCCGGCCACCGAGCCCATCGGCTGGCTCGAGACCTCCGGCGCGCCCGGGAACAGGACGCTGAAATCGGCCTCCGGCGGCTGATAGGTGCTCCACGCCGCCTGGGCCATGGCTACGCCGGCCCACAACAGGGTCGCGACCACCAATCCCAATCCCGCTCTACGCATCGTCCACTCCCTCTCGTAACCCTCCCCGGAAAGGGGAGGGTCCCGGCGGAGCCGGGGGGTGGGGTGCAGGCCCCGCCCTGAACCTATCGTCGCGCCATCCACCAACGCGACCCTTACGTCCCGCTCGATACCCCACCCGGCGCTTCGCGCCACCCTCCCCTGTCAGGGGAGGGAAACCATGGTCTACGCAGGGCTATTAGCGCGTCCCCTCAAAAAACGAGGACTTAGGGCAACGCTCCCCTTGTTATCGGCTGGCTGAACCATTTCGTTCCACCGCCCGGCTTTACAGCCCCGCGCCCCCTCCGCTATGCGCACCTCGCAAAATGGAGACTCCGATGGAGATTCGCGAAGGTCTTACCTTCGACGACGTTTTGCTGGAACCCGGTCCGTCCGCGGTCATGCCCACCGAGGCAAAAACCCAGAGCCGCCTGACCCGCAACATTGTCCTCAACATACCCCTGGTGTCCTCGGCCATGGACACCGTCACCGAGAGCCGCCTGGCCATCGCCATGGCCCAGGCCGGCGGGATCGGGGTGATCCACCGCAACCTGACCGTCGACGAACAGGCCGACCAGGTCCGCCAGGTCAAACGCTTCGAAAGCGGCATGGTGATCAACCCGATCACCATCCACCCCGACACCACGCTCGATGAGATCAAGGCCATCCGCGACGCACGCCGCATCTCCGGCTTCCCGGTGGTCGAGCGCGGCAGCGGAAAACTGGTGGGCATCCTCACCAACCGCGACATGCGCTTCGAGACCGACGGGTCGAAAGCCGCGTCGGCCCTGATGACCTCGCGCAACCTGATCACCGCGAAAGAGGGCGTCGGCGCCCCCGAAGCGCAAAAACTGCTGCGCGAGCACAAGATCGAACGCGTCATCGTCGTCGACGAAGCCTATCGCGCCGTCGGCCTGATCACCGTCAAGGACATCGACAAGGCCCAGGCCTATCCCACCGCCGCGAAAGACGACCACGGCCGCCTGCGCGTCGCTGCCGCGTCCACGGTCGGCGATGCGGGCTTTGAACGCTCCATGGCCCTGGTCGAGGCCGGCGTCGACGCGGTGGTCATCGACACCGCCCACGGCCACTCGACCCAGGTGTCCGACGCGGTCAAGCGCCTGCGCCGCGAAGCCAACGAGGTGCAGATCGTCGCCGGCAACGTCGCCACCTACGACGGCGCGCGCGCGCTGATCGACGCGGGCGCCGACGCCATCAAGGTCGGCATCGGCCCGGGCTCCATCTGCACCACCCGCATCGTCGCGGGCGTGGGCGTACCGCAACTCACCGCCATCATGGACGGCGTGCGCGCCGCCCGGGATTCAGGCGTGCCGGTGATCGCCGACGGCGGCATCAAATACTCCGGCGACCTCGCCAAGGCGATCGCCGCCGGCGCCTCCGTCGCGATGCTGGGCAGTGCGTTCGCCGGCACCGAAGAAGCCCCGGGCGAAGTGTTCCTCTACCAGGGCCGCTCGTACAAATCCTACCGCGGCATGGGCTCCATGGGCGCCATGGCGGCGGGTTCGGCGGACCGCTACTTCCAAAAAGAAGTCCGCGACCAACTCAAGTTGGTCCCCGAAGGCGTCGAAGGCCAGGTCCCCTACAAGGGCTCCATCGTCCAGATCCTGCACCAACTCGTCGGCGGCCTGCGCGCCGCCATGGGCTACGTCGGCGCCCCGGACATCGAAGAATACCAACGCCGCGCCCGCTTCATCCGCATCACCGGCGCCGGCCTCCGAGAAAGCCACGTCCACGACGTCCAAATCACCCGCGAAGCCCCCAACTATCCGCGGGAGGGATAGGGAAGAAAAGAGAGTCCACGGACCACACGGAAAACACGGAAAGAAAGAAGAAGGATTGTCCACGAACCACACGAACCACACGAACGGAGTTTTGGCTGGTTGGCCGTGCGGCCTCAGCTTCGAATGCGCGCCTTCGGCGCGCGGTAGGGACCCTGGCGCATCGTGTGATTTTTCTTGTTCGTGTGGTTCGTGTGGTTCGTGGACAATTCCTAGCCACGCCAACCTCACGCACCGCCGCCCGTCCGTGCTTTCCGTGTGGTCCGTGGACTCTCTTCTCTTCCAACCCCTGATCCAACAACACCGCGTACCCGTAAAACAACAACCCTAAGGGCCCCCACGCGATGCAGCAGATCGTCGACACCCTCCACCCCTGGATCAACGAGATCCAGCTCCTCGCCATCGCCATCCTGCTCGGCTTCGTCCAACTCTGCTGGGCCGCCGTCGAGGCCCGCAAGCAGCAGGGCCTGGCCTGGGCCCGTGGCGCCCGCGACGAGCACAAGCCCATCACCGGCGTCGCCGCCCGCCTCGACCGCGCCTTCCGCAACTACATGGAAACCTTCCCCCTGTTCGCCGCCGCGGTGATCGCGGCGATGACGGTGGAGAAGTCGGGCATGCTCACCTGGTGGGGCAGCCTGCTCTACGTCGGCGCCCGCATCCTCTACGTCCCGCTCTACGCCGCGGGCGTGCCGTCCATCCGCACCCTCGTCTGGTTCTTATCGATCGTCGGCCTGCTCATGGTGGTGGCCGCGCTGTTCATTCCCAACGGAGCCTCTTGACGCCGCAAGCCCGCCTTTCCGCCGCCGCCGAGGTCCTCGACCAGATCGCGCGAACGCGCGCGCCCGCCGACGCGGTGTTGAAGGAATGGGGCAGGGCGCACCGCTTCGCCGGCTCCGGCGACCGCCGCGCGGTGCGCGAACAGGTGTACGCCTGTCTGCGCGGTCGCGCGCGTTACGCCTGGCGCATGGACGCCGACGACGGCCGCGCCCTGGTCCTGGGCGCGCTCGCCGAACGCGACACCCTCCACGAAATCGAAACCCTGTTCACCGGCGAAGGCCACGCCCCCGCGCCGCTCACCGACGCCGAACGCACGCGCCTGCACACCCGCACCGAACAACCCGACTACGTCCGCGCCGGCATCCCGCAATGGCTCGCCCCCGAATTCGAACGCGCCTTCGGCGCCGACTGGATCGCCGAAGCCCACGCCCTGATCACCGACCGCGCCCCCGTCGACCTCCGCGTCAACACCCTCAAAGCCACCCGCGAATCCGTCGAAGCCGAACTCGACGCCGCCAACGTCCAATACGAACCCACCCACCTGTCAGAAGTCGGCCTCCGCCTCCACCCCGAAACCGACATCCACGCCCTCGAGGTGTTCAAAGAGGGCCGCATCGAAATCCAGGACGAGTCCAGCCAGATCGCCGCCTGGCTCTCCGCCGCCGCACCGGGAATGACCGTGGTGGACTACTGCGCCGGCGGCGGCGGCAAAACCCTCGCACTCGCAACCCTGCTCCATAACGAAAATGATCGTCACCCCGGGCTTGTCCCGGGGCCCAGTGTTAGTGCCGAAGCTCAGGTACAAGCAGGTTCGCACGCACCTCAACACCCCAACCCCCTGAGCAAGCGGAACGATGGGCCCCGGGACAAGCCCGGGGTGACGAAAACGGGAGAGAGCGAAGAGAACGACAACGCATCTGTCGCTCCTCCCTTCCTCTTCGATAGAGGAAGGGCAGGGGATGGAGATGTGCGCAGGTCATTTCAGGATGATGCGCGTGCGGCGCCAACCGAATCCGTCGGCGCCCGCCAGCACCCGACCTCAAACGTTTTGCCCACATCTCCCTCCCCGCCCTCCCTCCATCGAGGAGGGAGGGAGACGCTTGGTTCTGAAAGCGAGCAGGGCCGGCTCATCGCCTGCGACGTAAACCCCGACCGCCTCGCCGCCATCCAACCGCGGCTCATTCGTGCCGGCGTCACTGCCGAGCTGCGCCCCATCGGTCCGAGCGGGCAGGGGACGGAGGACTTGGCAGGCCAGGCCAACCTCGTCTTCGTCGACGCCCCCTGCAGCGGCAGCGGGACTTGGCGCCGCGCCCCCGAAGCCCCCTGGCGCCTCACCCCCGACGACCTCGCCCGCCTCCACGCCCTCCAGCTCCAGATCCTCACCCAGGCCGCCACCCTGGTCGCCCCCGGCGGCCGCCTCGTCTACGCCACCTGCTCCATCCTCCCCGCCGAAGACGAAGCCACCGCCAACGCCTTCGCCACCGCCCACCCCCAGTTCCGCCCCCTCCCGATCCAGGAGGCCCTCGACCCGTCACCCCGGCCTCGTGCCGGGGGCGCCCCCAACCTCACAGCGCAGGCCCGCACCCGTCTGGCTTCCCTGGCCGGCGACAGCCATATGCTGCGCCTCAGCCCTCGACTCTCCGGGACGGACGGGTTCTTCATCGCCCTCTACCAAAGGACCAACGACCCTTGACCGACGCGCCCGCCACGACCGCCGCCGCCACCCAGACCACGCCCGAGCCCACCCACCAGCGCGTGCTGATCATCGACTTCGGTTCCCAGGTGACCCAGCTCATCGCCCGGCGCGTTCGCGAGAGCGGCGTCTATTGCGAGGTGCACCCCTTCGACAAGGCCGAGGCCCTTTACGACACGTTCCAACCCGCCGCCGTCATCCTCTCCGGCGGCCCCTCCAGTGTGACCGAACACGACGCCCCGCGCATCTCGAGGCGCGTGTTCGAACTCGGCGTGCCCGTGCTCGCGGTCTGCTACGGCGAACAACTCATGTGCGACCTGCTCGGCGGCAAGGTCGACGCCGGCGCCGAGGGACACGCCCGCGAATTCGGCCGCGCCGAAATCGACATCACCCACGACAGCCCGCTGTTCGCCGGCCTTTCCCCCCGCGAACAGGTGTGGATGAGCCACGGCGACAAGATCACCGCCATGCCGCCGGGCTTCACCGCCGTCGCCACCTCCGACGGCTCGCCCTTCGCCGCCATCGCCGACGAGACGCGCAAGTTCTACGGCGTCCAGTTCCACGCCGAGGTCGAGCACACCCCGCGCGGGCGCGACATCTACCGCAACTTCACCCACCGCATCGCTGGGCTGAAGGGCGACTGGACCATGGCCGCCTTCCGCCAGGAAGAAATCGCGCGCATCAGGAAACAGGTCGGCAAGGGCCGCGTCATCTGCGGCCTGTCCGGCGGCGTCGACTCCTCCGTCGCCGCGGTGCTGATCCACGAAGCCATCGGCGACCAGCTCACCTGCGTCTACGTCGACACCGGCCTGATGCGCCTGAACGAGAGCGAACAGGTCGTGCGCCTGTTCCGCGACCACTACAACATCCCGCTGATCCACGTGGACGCGTCGAACGAGTTCTTAGGCGCCCTCGAAGGCGTCGCCGACCCCGAAACCAAGCGCAAGACCATCGGGCGCCTGTTCATCGAAGTCTTCGACCGCGAAGCCGCCAGGATCGACGGCGCCGAATTCCTCGCCCAGGGCACCCTCTATCCCGATGTCATCGAAAGCGTCAGCGCCCGCGGCGGTCCCAGCCAGGTGATCAAGAGCCACCACAACGTCGGCGGCCTGCCCGACTTCATGAAACTGAAACTGGTCGAACCCCTGCGCGAACTGTTCAAGGACGAAGTCCGCGCGCTGGGCCGCGAACTTGGCCTCGACCCCGCCTTCGTCGGCCGCCACCCCTTCCCCGGCCCCGGCCTCGCCATCCGCATCCCCGGCGCCGTGACCCGCGACAAGGTCGCGACCTTGCAACAGGCCGACGCCATCTACCTCGACGAAATCCGCAAGGCCGGCCTCTACGACAAGATCTGGCAGGCGTTCGCGGTGCTGCTGCCGGTGAAGACGGTCGGCGTGATGGGCGATGCGCGGACGTACGAAGACGTGTGTGCGTTGCGCGCCGTGACGTCGGTAGACGGCATGACGGCGGACTTCTTCGAGTTTCCGTGGGATGTGCTGGGGAGAGCCGCGACGCGGATCGTGAATGAGGTGAGGGGTGTGAACCGGGTGGTTTACGACGTGACGTCGAAGCCGCCTGGGACGATTGAGTGGGAGTGAGGGCGGCAGGTGCAGTGGCGTCGCGATCTTGATTGATGGCGCATTGTTTGAACTAAGAAGCTAGGGGGCAGACGTGCAGATTCTTGTATATCGCCAGCGGCGAACCGCGCCTCGTTTCACTGACTTGGACTATCCCTACATCAGCCTCTATCAAGACAACTGGAATGATTTTGGATGGCAGTGCCGCTTTGTGGCGACGTGTCATTTGTCAGAGGACGAACAAGTCGAGCTCGGAGCGCTAAGGATTGCTGCAAATGGCGGTGCATTTCACGTCACCGATTTGCCGGACGTGCTCGATGAGCTTCCCGAGAAAAGTGCGTCTCTGGGTGAATCTATTGCCTATTATCGGAGACTAGGAGAGCTGCCTGCTAGACTGCAAAAGCGCTACCTGACCTCGATGTGCGACATCGTCGCCAGGCCGGCGCGCCGCGACAGAATTCAGGACCAAAACCTATGGAATAAGTGTTTCATGCGTGAGGCATCATCTCGACACGCGCTAAAGAGAGGGGGCTACTACATCGGTGCCGATTTCGATGAAGTTGAGCCGCCTAGATTCAAATTTGAGATGACGGTTTCCGGCGCGACGGGGCCGCACAAGTTGGACTTAGATTTTAGCGAACATAATGGTCTCCCTAATCGAGCGATCCTTCTTATTGGACGAAACGGTACGGGAAAGACAACGGCCCTTGCAGCGCTAGCGGCTGCCTTGATGCCTCCGCAGGTCTTTAGCGCAGTTACGCTTGAGGGTATGCCTGATGCAACCGTCGAGCCGGACATCGAGATCAGCCGCCTGATTGCCATTTCGTACAACGCCTTTGATGAGTTTCCGCTGCCGCGGCCCGCTGGCTCGAAAGCACCTCGAGTCGGCGGCGTGGCCTACAAGTCGCGAGGTTCATACAAATACTGCGGCCTTCGTGACGAGGAAGGAGAAATTAACATTAACGAAGTCGGCTTGATGCTTAACCAAGCCCTTGAACCCGTGATCCAGGGTGAGCGAATGGACATACTTCATAAGGTGCTCTCAACGCTCCTCGGGCCTGCGATTGCTGCGGACCTTACAATCGAGGATGATGACCTGAGAAATCAGGCGGTCCGCGCTCTAAGTGCGGGCCAGCGCCTCGTCACTGCCATTTTCAGCAACATCGTCGGCTTCATCGAGGAAGGCTCCCTGCTACTACTCGATGAGCCCGAGACCAATTTGCATCCTGGTTTGTTGAGCACATTTGTTGCGGCGTTGAACGAGACTCTCATAGAGTTTGACTCTTACGCCGTAGTCGCCAGCCATTCGCCCATTTTATTGCAACAGGTACCAAGTCGGTATGTGCGTCATTTCACGCGCAACAATACCGATCGCCCGAAGATTAAAAACTTAGAATTTGAGTCTTTTGGCGAAGACCTGGGTGAGTTGACGCGACGAGTGCTCGGTCTCGCCGATCCCGAGCGCGACTTCACCGAGATTCTCGATGAGCTTTTCGACGCTCACGGAAGCGCCGAAGCTGTGGCAAGACTATTTTCTCACCCGCTCGGCGTGCCCGCGATGGCTCACTTATATGGGCTTGAGCAGGATAGAGGTGATCTGTGAGGCGTCAGGGGCAGTATAAGCCTCGGCGTACGCCGAGCGTCGCGACGCTTATCCAAGAATCAACTCGCGATCGTGCAACGCTAATGTCGCCGCTCGCTCCAAGAATTGCCGCGGCGGCACAAGCGTTCGATCATCGTCTCCCGAACGTGCATGGCATGCAAGCCATCAAACTGCAGAAAGCTGAAAGCGCAGCGCTCATTGACGGCTACGAAGGTCGGACGGCTGATATGAAGCGCCTGCTAGCGGACATGGTCGATAGTCTTTCACCCGAAAACGCGGATCTTTGCCCCTACTGCAGTCTCGATCAGAATCCCGATCTCGACCATTTTCTGCCCAAGGCCCGATTCCCAGAATTTTCCCTCCATGCGCGCAACCTGATTCCGATCTGTACGCCGTGCAACCGGAAGAAAGGACGCCGAGTGAAGACAGCGCTCGGCGACAGGGCATTTCTCAACCCTATTTTCGAGCCATCAATTGACAGCCCCATCATTGAGGCCGCGATCAGTTATCAGGGGCGAAAAATCTCGGTGACGTACACATTTAACGATCGCGGCTTATTGCCTGCCGAAGAGCGCCCCATCGCTGAGCGCCACTTTGAGAAACTCGGGTTGGCGATTCGCTACCGAAAACGTGCGCACGGTTTTCTTGCATCGCTAAAACATTCGACGAGCGGCATGGCTGTCGCTGTCAAGGCGGAAGTGCTTCGAAGCAAGATCGCTAACGCGCAGTATGGGAAGCCTGTCAATGACTGGGAGCCGGCCCTGACCCGTGCGATTCAGCCCAACGTTCCTGCAATGCTCGCATGGCTGAGCAGGCGTTAGTTACGTAATACGGAGTTCAGTGTTGAGGACCTGTCCTTGTGATGAATCGCCGACGCCTCTGATTTGGGTGGAACAATGGTCAAATCCGAAAGCGAACTAAGAAGTGTTCTCTTCAGGGCGTATGGTGGCTTTGGCGACAAGCGGCTAAAAGACCTCACCCGCGACGCGCCATTTATAGTAGATGATCGCTCGGAAGCGGATTTGGATGCGCGGGGCAATTTATTCCATTGGTTTTGTCAGCTCTGGGCGCGCGTTGAAGCGGCTGACCGACTCCAACTCACTTTTCGCGGCAGGGTGCCTGAGGGTCTCGCGGTCACCGAGTGGTTTGCAGCTCATGGAGCCAAGCAAACAAGTTATGGACTAGTGATCGAGCTTACGCCGATTAGCGTCGCAGATTTGACCGGGCTTTGTGATGCATTTTCGTCAATCTTAAGCCGACCCTACAAGGTCAAGGCTTACAAATACGTTGTGCCACGTGCAGTCGGTTCGTTGGAGCAGCTCAGATGCGTGCTTTCAAACGCATGGGATGATTGATGCGAGGTTGGAGAGCGCGAGCTCTCGCAACTGATGCTGCTAGGTTGCTGTCGGTGACCAAAGGATTGATCGCTCGTCTTCTACGGAACGACCCAACGGTGTTATTGGACCAAGTCGTCGGCCGCAGGCTACGTAGAGGCCTTCCATCCCCTGAATGATGAAGGCTAAGTCTCGCTCTTGCTTCTGTATTTGAGTGCGCCAATCCGCATGGTCGATCGTCGAGGGAACCGGAACGCGCTCTGGATGGCTGTGCCACTCACCGATATAGGTAATTGTCTTGTTGGAGCTCCTCCAAGCGTCGGTGGCGATCTCCTGGTGACCGGTCGATGCTCGCCAGAAACGCGTGAAACTGAATCGGTCTGCTGCTTGCGGTGGGGTGGCTTGAAGGACGTGGAGGTAGTCGCCCCGGATACAGCCCAGCAGAATTCCGCCTACTTCATGCTTGAAACGTGCTTGTTCAGCGGTATGGCGAACTGTCTGGAGGGGCTCCCGATCAATCAATATTCCCCTCATGCAGCGCCATCAGAAAAAGTACTGCGGCAGGCCGGACATTCAGAGTCCGGCCCCCAACTCCGGTCTTTGAAAGGGATTGTTGCGTCGGGTGAAAGGCGACGGGTCCGAACACGGGGGCCGGGGTTTTCGGGCTTTTCTGCCCATTCTAGAACTGCCTGCAAGCTAAGAGCTGCGGCCATCGCTGGTGCCGTCGCAGCGTATGGGATGTGAGCTCCGTCGCCACAGGTTGCGGTAACCATTTGCGTGTGAGTGCCAGGCTTAAGGGGGTTGGCCTTAAACTCCCCATGGCCTGGCCTTAGACATTTCAGGCAGGCATGTTCAAAATCAGTCACTAGGATCGTCTGCACAGCGAGTCCGTTGCCGTGCACCGCGGAATGGATGATTGGTGGGAAACCGCGTTCTCGACGCACTTGGATGGCGTGGTCATTCAACTTAAGCGCCAAAGGATTGTTGCCCGTGGCGTCGATAAGCAGATCGAATTTTTCCAACGATGGTAGGCAGTCGAGGACGTTCTTTCTAACAGCAGTAACGGTCACGCTCGGATGAAAGCGTTTTGCTTCAAGGGCGAGCGCCTCAACCTTTGCTTTGCCGACATCCGCGAGCCCCAAGACGTGGCGCCCGAGGTTTTCTTCACTCAGGTTGTCGGGGTCAATTAAACAAAGCGGGTTGTCCGGCCCGCCGGCACCACATTTTACGAGATCCAGCGCAAGCCGTCCGCCTATGGCCCCCGCGCCAATGACACCGACCTTCTTGTTAGCAAGCGGCGATGGATCAGCTAGCCGAGCGTTGACGAGATCGAGATAGGCGACGGATTTTAGGCTATGTCGCTTAAGGGTCATCTGTTCTGGGTGCCTTTCGATCCAAGCCCTGCGGCGACGCGGGGGCGCCTTTCGAAATGCCTTCGCTTCGATCACAGGCCATTCGAATTGAACTGCGATCGCGCCGTTGGGGGCGATTATTGCTACTATTCCACCGTCCACGACGTCGGATGCATCAACGTACGCTAGATCATCGAGAGAGATAAATTCTGCAATCCACGACCTGAAGCTGGACAACGAGTCGCCTGGGCGTTTTTCGTCGGTAAGCACAAGTGGGGTGATTGTCCGTAGGATGCGCACCGGCGATCTTGCAGGTGAAAGCGTAAGGCGGGACCACGCCGCCACCGTTCTTGTTGTGGCGACAAGGGGCGCATCGTTTTCATTTGCCCGACGATATAGGTTTGCCAGTCCGGTGAAGTCGGGAGGTAGGTCAGACTTAAGCGTTAGGACGGGTTTCCAATAGCTGATGAACTCTCGGTACTGATCGGCGATGGGATTGCCGTGCAGGACAAGCGCGAGGGTCGTCTCTACATTGGATAGGCATCGCAGGATGGCGCCGCCGCCATCATAGATGTCGTACTCTTCGAACGCAGTCGTTGCGTAACAAAGAGCTCCGTCAGTATCGACGTGTGCATCTATACGAGCGCTTATCGCATCGTCGAGAATCTGAACGCGAGGAGGGGTTATCAGCAGTGGATCGAGAACGAGGAGTTCGATCAGTACCGAGAGAGAGCCCGACTTAATCGAGCCTTTGTACAGCGGTGAGCCGCCCCTGGTCCCAACCTGCCGAAAGCCGCGTGACTGTAGCGTAACGTGGATCGCGCCACGAGCACGCTCCTCAAGCGTTGCACTCACCCGGATGTCGATGTCCCGACTCTCGGGGAGGGAGCGCGCGCCGGTGAGATGCTTCTAACCTTTTCAATCACCGCGACGGCCGAGATCAATGACGTATCGTTCGGCATGCGCGGCCCGAAGAGCTTGCGTAGCCGTTGAAGAGCACCGCCAGCGGATGCTTCGCTGGTGATCGCCTTTTCCATTTCCGATGCTAGGAGTCGAGCGGCCAGTTGAAACTGGTTGCGTTCGTCAACGGACCATTCGTCGTTGAGCTGCTTGCTTTCCACTACCGGATTGTAAATCGGTGATCCCAGCTTGATAGCCAAGGCTCGCGCCACCACAAGCAAGCCGTCATCGTCGCGGTTGGGCAATGGAGGCGTGTTAGCTTCGTCGAGCGCATCGACGGCGCAAACCATCAAGGAGAGAGAGCTGAGGCGACACGCATCCCATCTCTCGTCTCGCCACGCCTTAATATATCGGACAATGCGGCGCAGGTCGGTCCAGGCTTTGTGCCGTTTCACGGCATCTACGAACCAATCTTCGAGTTCGAGCGGATCCGACTGTTCCCAACCCTTCTTGCGATGTGCAACGTAGACTTCTTCAGGGTTGAGCCGGATAGCAACTGTCGGATCATGAGTCGCTGAGTCTGCAGCTGCGCTTGACTTAGCCATCGCGCGTTCAAGGAGCTCGACCTTCGCATCCGGAACTGCGTAAATATTGAGATCGATGTGCGATTCCGAGTCAATTTCCATTCGGATGCAGATGTTCTTGCTTGTGTCCAGGTTCCAGCCCTCGGCTTCACACAGCTCGACCAGGATCGCTTCAACGATCTTGTAAAGGGTTGAGGAGGCGACTGCCGGATGAGCACCCTCAAGGATCGACATCGGCAGATACATGCCTTCGTCAAGGTCGATCTGTTGCCCATGCCGCGCTGGCTGGTTCAACGTGTCGTACGCCCAAGAACCCTGCGTCCGAAATAGCGGACGAAGTGATTTATCCCGCAGGTCGGCACGCTTGGCGACCACGAGGTATCTCGGGTTGTAGTATTCATCTTGAGGCGCGTAGTCGCTCGCCCTGGCGAGGCCGGACCGCAGGGCGGCGCGCACCAATTTGCGCGCACGAAGTAGCTTGTTGCGCTGTAAGTCGCTGATAACCAGAGAGTTTTTGAGGCAAGGCTGGGGCGCCGGCTGATAAAAAAGTTTGTGCGCGTTGTACATCTTGTGTCCCCTCGAGGCCCCACCCACATGATCTAGGTCGGGGCAGGAAAAGTTCAAGGGGGGAAACTGTGAATGCAATTTGGCCATGGCAACGTTGGCTGTATGTTGCTGTTTTTATTTGTAGTTTGACCAGTTTTGCCGCGTTTGCGCTCGATCCCAATCACGTCTGGACCGCGAAGCATCTCTGGAGCGCTGTGCGGACGGGGATGTCGATCGGTATCACCATCTGCGGTTTCATCGTGGCCACTCCCGTATGGCGGTTACTGTGGGTTTTCCCGGGGATGAGCCAGAAGCTTCCGCTTCTCGATGGTCGATGGAGCGGAATCCAATCCTCCAACTGGCCGGTAATAGAGGCGATGAAAAACGCTGCGAAAACCTCATCCGCCGGGATCGACGTTGATAACGCTGAAACTGTCTTGCCGGCTCTCTTGGATACTCAGTTAAAGGTCGAAATTCGAACCACGTTTTTTAGTATTAGAATGGAGCTTTTGAGTGTTGTAACTAATTATCAGAATTCAATTCTAAAAGCTGCAGTCCTAACGCCTGAAACCGATCTCGCGCGCGGGCGACTGACTTATGTCTTTGAGGGGCGCGTGCCGCGCCCGAAATCAACAGACGTCGATCGATTTGACGGCGCGGCTGAACTGGAAATTTATTCTGCTGGTCGTGACGAATTGGAGCTTAAGGGCAAGGTCTGGACCAACCGAAACTGGCCTAAAGGCTTGAACACAGCTGGCGTAGTCGAACTGAAGCGAGAAGAAAGTTGGGCGGTTCCTAGCTTCTTACGCCTCGGCGTGAAGGGCAGGGAAGCATCGGGAGTGTGAGTCGCCTGAGGACGTGTCCCCGGGGTTCAAATCAAGTAGCCGCGTACGTGACCCTGACCGCGTCCTTGCCAAGCCGCTTAGCCTCAACAAGCCGCAACCCCGGCCGCGCTCCCGCAAAGAACGGCTTCCCCCCACCCAGCACGAAGGGCCGGAAGTACAGCCGGTACTCGTCGATCAACCCCATCGCACTGAGCTGCCCCGCCAGGTCCGGTCCCGCGACGTCGATCTCGCCGTCCACCTCCGCCTTCAGCTTCCGCACAAACCCTTCCAGGTCCCCTTCGACCAGCGTCGCGTTCGGCCCCACCGTTTTCAGCGAGCGTGACACCACCAACTTCGGCTTCGCGCGCCACGCCGCCGCGAAGTCGTGGTCGACCGCGTCCCACTGCGGCAGATCCTCGTCCCAGTAGCGCATGATCTCGTACATGCGCGCGCCGTACAGACAGCCGGCCAGGTTGCGGACGTGGTCGTTGAAGTGCTGATGCAGCGAGGGATCGGGCGGCGGCATCGCGGTGACGCCCGGCTCGCCCTCGATCTGCACATAGCCGTCGAGTGACTGCATCATGCCGAAGATGAGTTTCGCCATCGCGCGTCACCTGGCCTGCGGCCGGGCGGGGGACTCTGCGCCCAGCTTCAATTCCCTGAGAGTACGCCAAGCCGCGCGATCAAGGAAGAAAACGGCGCGCTGGAATAAGGCCGCTTTTCGAATCGCGCGGGGCTTGGCGAATGCGCTTCGAGGCGTCGCGGTGTGTCACGCAGGCGGAAGGCTGGCGTCCGCGGGTCGGGGGCGCCTTTCCCTGTCCTTGGGCTTGGCATACCCTGGCCGCTCCACGGGGGAACAGGTCCATGCGCCTTGCGCTCATCCTGGCGGCGTCGGCGGGGCTGCTGGTCGCGACGCCCGCGGCGGCGGCCGACGTGGGCCGGTGCGTGTGGGAGCACATCCCCCAGGACGAGCGGGACCGCGCCATCGCGCCGGTCGCCATCCCGGCGGACCGCGACACCTATCCCGACGCCTTCGCCGCGGCGATCAGCGACGCGAGCGAGAATGCGGCCATGACCGCATGCGGCGTCGCCACCGATCGGCACGATGCGGCGGACGCGGCGTTCGACGTCTATGCCTGGCGGGTCTGGGCCGAACACCGCCTGTTCCTCTACGAACCGCACATCGCGCCGCGCCGGCTGGACGACGCGTGGAACGCGCTCGGCGCCGAACTGAAACAGCGCATCGCCCGCGAAGCCGCCTACGACCTCAAAACCGGCGCGCCGTCGCCGGGCCTGGAAGCCGACCTGAACGAAGCCAAGGCCCAGGTCCGCGCCTTCCTCAACCTGCCGAGCCTCATCTCCGACGACGCCGACATCGCCCTGCGCACCGACATCCTGATGCGCGCACGGGAGCAGGGGACAGGTTAAGGTGTCCCATCGCGTCGTGCCGCACTGACCGTTCCACATCGGGGACACCTTAACCTGTCCCCGATCTTCGCGTGGTGATCGTATTTCAATCACGAAATTCAAGCGCGCCTGCCGCGTGGACCCGAGAGTCCACCGAGGTCAAACCCAACAACGCCTTGCGATTACAGGCTAAATTCGCGCCGCATTGCGTCTCCCGCTAGGGTTGCTCTATGGTTATGCCGGGGTGTTTTCCTTCGCGCAGGGTGGAGTGGACGGCGGTCAGATTCGGTCCGGCCACCGTCATCCCCAACCCGGGGTGAGCCTCTGAACGGTCGGATTTGGCAGGGCGCGCGTTAGTCGGCGCGCCGCAAGGGGGATTGGTTGATGGGCGGCGCTTCGGCTTTTGTCGTGTTCTTGATTTTCGCGGCGATGTATTTCATCCCGACGATCATTGCGTTTCTTCGTAAGCACAAAGACGCACCGGCGATTGCGGCGATCAATTTTCTGCTGGGCTGGAGCGTGGTCGGTTGGTTCATATCGTTTATCTGGTCGTTGTCCGATCCGCGCGGCCGCGCCGCCATGCAAACGGTCGTCATCAACAACACAGCAAACAACAACAACAACACCGCGCCGCCGATCGCCGCGCCCGCGGCGGGGCCCATCGACCAGGACATGCAGTTCTGGGACAGCCTTAGCGACAAAACCAATGTCGATTCGCTCGAAGAATACCTGATGCGATTCCCGCAAGGACGTTTCGTCGCGCTCGCGCGGGCGCGGCTGGAGCGAACCCAACCCGCGCCGGCGGCGAAATTGGAACAGGCTGAGGCGATCGCCGCCCCCGCCGTGACCGAGGCGGACCCCGCGCAAGCTTGCACAACGTGCAACGCGGCGCTGTCGCCAGCCGCAAAGTTCTGCGAAGAGTGCGGAACGCCTGCCCTGGCCAGCGCGTGATCCGGCCGTCATGAGCGCATGCGGCGCCTGTGGCGCGGAGGTTTCGGCAGGCGCCAAGTTCTGCCGAACCTGCGGCGCAGCGGTCGCCGCCGTCCCCGCCGGCGCGCCCTGTCCAGCGTGCGGTCGCGACCTCAAGCCGGGCGCCAGGTTCTGTGCAGGCTGCGGCGGCGCCGTCGGCGCTGTTGAAACGCAAGCGCCGCCTCCACCGCCGCCTGCGGCGGGACCCGCGGCGGCGTTGGTCGGGCCTGCGGGCCTCAACCTGGGACGGTTCCATCCTTCGGAAATCTATTCGCGTGTGCGAGCGGGCGACCGGGTCGCGATCTCGATCGCCGCCGGCGCCGCGACGGTTGTCTTGGGGATGCTTGTTCTTTTCGTCTGGCTCGGCGTCAAGGCCATGCACCCGTCGTCGGTGACCTACTACGCGACACGACGCACGAATGTCCGCGACGCCCCGACATCATCGGGCTCGCTGGTGATCGGCGCCGTGGTGCGCGGCGAGCGCCTCTCCGGCGAGATGGTGAAGAGCCCGGACGGCACAACCGCATGGTTGAAAGAAAAACTTCCCACCGGCGCGAACGGATACATCTGGGCTAAGAACCTCTCGCCGCAACCGCGCCCCGGCGTCGTCAACGCAGCGATCGGCAAGTACCGCAGCGTGAGCACGATCGCGGTTCACGCCGAACCGTCAGCGGCATCGCCGGTGATCGGTGAGCTGCAGCAGGGCGAAGTCGCCGAGGTTGCTGGCACGGTCGCCGGCGGGTGGCAGGAGCTGGCGCTCAAGGGCGGCGGTGTCGGATACGTGCTCGTCGGTGGGCCGTCGTAGGACCCTGAGCTGCCGCTTGGAGCGGTCGCGCCGCTAGCTGTTCGCCGCCGGCTCCCGCGCCGCCGCCTCGATCTTCGCCACGTCGATCTTCTGCATAGTCATCATCGCATCGAACGCGCGCTTCGAAACCTCGCCGCCCTGCGCCAACGCATCCGTCAGCGCACGCGGCGTGATCTGCCAGAACACGCCCCACCGGTCCCTGCACCAGCCGCAGTCGCTCGCCAGCCCGCCGTTGCCGACGATGGCGTTCCAATAGCGGTCGGTCTCGGCCTGGTCGTCGGTGGCGATCTGAAACGAGAACGCTTCGGTTGGCTTGAACATCGGCCCGCCGTTCAGCCCGAAACACGCCACGCCGCAGACCGTGAACTCGACCGTCAACGCGTCGCCGGCCTTCCCACCCGGAAAGTCGGACGGCGCGCGGAACACCGCGTCCACCGAACTGTCGGGAAAGGTCTGCGCATAAAACGTCGCCGCGGCTTCCGCGTCCTTGTCGTACCACAGGCAGATGGTGTTCTTGCTCTTCATGGGCGGCTCCGGGGACAGGTTAAGGTGTCCCTTCCTGTTGCGCTTGATACTGCGCGTTCCGCATGGGGGACACCTTAACCTGTCCCCGATGTTTTTTCGCCGATGTCGGGAGGCTCGCCGCCCGTTCGTCCTCGGGTTACAAGCAACGCTGAAAAGGACCCTCCCGATGCGCCCCACCATCACCGCCTTTGCCGCAGCGCCCGACCGGGGCCGGGGCCTGGCGCGCGACATGCACGTCCGCTGGGCGCTGGAGGAGGTCGGCCAGCCCTACGACGTGCGCCTGGTCAGCTTCGCCGAGATGAAGGCGCCCGCGCACCGAGCGCTGCAGCCCTTCGGCAAGATCCCGACCTATCAGGAGGGCGACCTCGCCCTGTTCGAATCCGGCGCCATCGTACTGCGCATCGCAGAGACTCACGCCGGTCTGCTGCCCACCGATTCCGACGCGCGGGCGCGCGCGATCGCGTGGATGTTCTGCGCCGCCGCGACCGTCGAGCCGCCGATCGTCGACCGCGAATTCTCCCGCTTCAACGAGCACGACAAACCCTGGTACGAAGACCGCCTGCCGATCACCATCAACCGCGTCCGCGAGTGCCTGCGCGACCTGTCCGCCCGCCTCGGCGACGCCGACTGGCTCGACGGCGACTTCAGCGCCGGCGATCTCCTGATGATCGAGGTCCTGCGCCGCCCCGCCGCGTCGCCCGCCATCGACGACTTCCCAAACCTGAAAGCCTACGTCGCCCGCGGCGAAGCCCGCCCTGCGTTCAAACGCGCCTTCGAAGCGCAGCTGGCGGTGTTTGAAGCGAGCGATGGGGGGAAAGGTTAAGGCGTCCCGATGTCTTTCATCAGAACTCGAATGCTTCTTTCAGCCGTTCGATGCGGTGCATGCGCTCGTGGAGTATCGTCACGATGCCAACGGCGCCGTCCTCGAGGACCTTCCAGTAGATGAAGTGCTTCTCATATCGGCAGATATAGCCGTCCACACCGAACTCCGCCGGGATTGCACGCCAGGGAAAGCGCCGCGCTGCGATAGCCTCGAACCGGTCGAACAGGCCGTGGATATGGGTGTCCGCCTGCGCTTCGCTCCACGTGTCGCACGTGTATCGATAAATCTCGTCCAGTCGGTGCCCGGCGCGGTCCTGAATACGGAAGCCGGTCATCGACCTTTGCGGACGTTCCGTTCGATCACCGCCGAGGCATCGAGCGCCTGATAGGTGCTGTCGGGTGCAGCGAACGCCTGAGTCAATTCGGCCTTCAGTCGGTCGAAGGCGTCGTCGTCGGCGCGCGCCTTGTCGCGGCGGATCAGGTCGCGCACGTACTCGCTGACGTTCTCATAGGCGCCATCGTCGCCGACGTTGGCCGCGACGTGTTCGCTCAACATACCGCTTACCCTGACGTTGAGGGTCGTCGCTTTCGTCATGCGCCCAGGTTCCATGGCTCAGTTGTCCTCATATTATGGAATATTGTGGACAATGCAAGGGTTTCCCTTGGATTGGCATGTGTGTTCTCTATATGTTCTCTGCGGAGGAGCCTCGCTCAACGGGCTCGCCGCGTTGACAGGCAAGCCCGCGCGAGTGTTCACGCCGCATGTAACGCTGCTGCGCGATCGTCGAGCGGTGAACGACGCCTTCATCACACCTGTGCATTGGCGCGTCGATGAATGCGTCATGATCCATAGTGAGAAAGGAGCGCGCCGCCACCGCATTCTGGGTCGCAACGAGGGTTCGTTCTCCCGGTCGGCAGAAGGACAGGCAAGCAAAGGCAGTGCACAAAGATTCTATATCGTGGACTTTGATCCACGGCCGGCGCGCTACGGCCGCCACATCACCAATGGTACAATCGCGCACCTTCGGTCTTTGACATCGTTGCGCAATGCCGCCTTCGCACGCGCGCCACCCGGCCGTATTTACGGTGATTTGCGGCGGCCGCCGCTCGCGATCGCCTGCCGCCGCCGGCCCGCCCCCACCGTATCTACGGTAGATTTACGGCCCTGACCGGCGCCATGGTATCCCGGACCCATTCGCTACCTCAGCCGTTCTCCCCCCGACAGCGAGGCTTGCCATGCCCACCTCCTCCTTCCGCCGCGACCACCTGACCCGCCCCATCTTCCATTGGGCGCGCACCGCGCTACCGCACATGTCGCAGACCGAGGCGGAGGCCATCGCCGCCGGCGACGTGTGGTGGGACGCGGAGCTGTTCACCGGCGATCCGGACTGGGAGGCGTTTCTCGACATTCCGCCCGCGCGTCTGAGCGACGAGGAGCGGGCCTTTCTCGACGGCCCGGTGCGTGAACTCTGCGCCATGCTCGATGACTGGAAGATCACCTGGGAGGACGGCGACCTGCCCGCGCAGGCGTGGGACTTCATCAAGAAGAACCGCTTCTTCGGCATGATCATTCCCAAGGCCTACGGCGGCCTCGAGTTCGGCCCTTACGCCCACTCCGAAGTGGTGCGCACCATCTCCAGCCGTTCGGCGACCGCGGCGGTGACGGTGATGGTGCCCAACTCGCTGGGACCGGGCGAGCTGTTGCTGCACTTCGGCACCGACGCGCAGAAAGACCACTGGCTGCCGCGCCTGGCGGACGGACGCGAAATCCCCGCCTTCGGCCTGACCAGTCCCCAGGCCGGTTCCGACGCCGCGTCGATGGTCGACACCGGCGTGGTGTGCAAGGGCGAGTTCGAAGGCCGCGAGGTCGTCGGCCTGCGCCTGAACTGGCACAAGCGTTACATCACGCTAGGGCCCGTCGCGACCGTGCTTGGTCTCGCGTTCAAGCTCTCCGATCCCGACCATCTGTTGAGCGACGTCGTCGATCGAGGCATCACCGTCGCGCTCGTGCCCACGAACAGGCCCGGCGTCGAGATCGGCCGCCGCCACCTGCCGGCGATGCAGGCGTTCCAGAACGGGCCCAACTGGGGCCGCGACGTGTTCCTGCCGTTGGACGCGGTGATCGGCGGCGAGGCGCAGGTCGGCAAGGGCTGGGCCATGCTGAACGCGGCGCTGGCGGCGGGCAGGGGCATCTCGCTGCCGTCGCAGTCGGCGGCGGGCGCGGCGCTCGCCGCGCGCGCGGCCGGCGACTATGCGCGCGTGCGCCAACAATTCGGCATTCCGATCGGCAAGTTCGAAGGCGTCGCCGAACGCCTCGCGCGCCTGGCCGCCAACGCCTACCGTTTGGACGCGGCGCGGCGGTTCACCTGTGCGGGCCTGGC
Source organism: Caulobacteraceae bacterium (assembly GCA_036501825.1). Lineage (GTDB taxonomy): Bacteria > Pseudomonadota > Alphaproteobacteria > Caulobacterales > Caulobacteraceae > JAFECT01. Next base: position 403,319 of record DASXZP010000026.1, read on the forward strand.
GCTGGGGCATCATCCGTCGGTGGTTTCCGCGATCATGAAACAGGGCGCCACTGAGCGCCTGCGCGTCTCAGCCATCGACGCCATGGACGTGTTCGCCGGCAAGGCGATCATCGACGGGCCGCAGAACATCATCGGCAACGTCTATCGCACCGTGCCCATCGGCATCACGGTGGAAGGCGCCAACATCCTGACCCGCAGCCTGATCCTGTTCGGCCAAGGCGCCGTGCGCGCCCACCCGTTCCTGTTGCGCGAAATGCAGGCGCTGCAGGACAAGGACGAAGCCAAGGGCCTCGACGACTTCGATGCGGTGTTCTGGAAACACGTGGAGCACAGCGTGGTGACCGCCATGCGCGCCTTCGCCCGCGCCTGGACCGACGGCGCGATCTCGCCGGCGCCGGCGGCGGGACCGGTGCGGCAATACTACCGCATGATCGGCCGCTATGCCGCGGCGTTCGCGCTCACCTCCGACGTGGCGCTGCTGACCATGGGCGGCGCGCTGAAGCGCAAGGAAATGCTGTCCGGCCGCTTCGGCGACATCCTGTCGGAGCTATACATGCTCTGCGCCGTGCTGAAACGCTGGGAGGACGAAGGCCGCCAGATCGAGGATTTGCCGCTGGTCGACTACACCATGGCCGAAGGCTTCCTCACCATCGAGACGCGGCTCAAGGAAATCCTCGACAACTTCCCCGACCGCATCGCCGCCTGGCTGCTGCGCCTGTTCGTGCTCCCCTTCGGCGTCGTGCGCCACGGCCCGCGCGACGCGGTCACCGCCAAATGCGCGCTGATCCTGCTCGAACCGTCGGCGACGCGTGACCGCCTGGCGGGCCGCCTCTACCTCGGCGCCGGCGAAGACGCCATCGCACGCCTGGAACACGCCTTCGAACTGGTGATCCAGACCCAACCCGATCACGACCGCCTGCGCAAAGCCGGCGTCGCCGACTGGCATGAAGCCGAAGCCAAGGGCCTGCTGAACGTCGCCGACGCCGCCCGCCTGCAGGAAGCCGACGACGCGGTCGCCGCCGTCCTCGACGTCGACGACTTCGCCCCCGAAGACCTGTCGCCACGGAACCTGCGCAAGCCGGACACAAAAGCGGCAGCGGAGTAGCGCCGCGCACAAGCCCGCACGCAACAGCTACCTGCAGACTTCTCCTACATCTGGGGACGAAATAGTCCGGTTCAAGAATTGCGCAGGCGCGATTTCTGCGCACCCTGGCGCGCGCTCAGCACAGGGGCTCCCGCCGATGACCGACGCCGCCGCCAGCCGCTTCACCCAGTCGTTCTTCCACGGCGCCAAGGCCGCCCTGAAGCCGGGCGACCTGATCAGTCCCGGCTACGCCTCCAACTTCGGCCGGCGCAAGCTCGCCGGCTTCGTCTACCTGACCGCCACCCTCGACGCCGCCGTCTGGGGCGCGGAGCTGGCGGCGGGCGAGGGCCCCGGCCGCATCTACGTCGTGGAGCCCACCGGCGACGTCGAGAACGACCCCAACCTCACCGACCAGAAATTCCCCGGCAATCCGACGATGTCCTACCGCTCGCGTGATCCCCTGCGCGTCATCGGCGAAGTCACCGGCTGGAGCGGACACCCGGCCGACCAGCTCCAGGCCATGCGCGACGCGGTCGCCGACGCTGCGCGACGAGGCGTCGAAGCGATCGAGTAGGCTTGCGTCTCAGAGTTCCCGTGTCATCTCGATCATCGTCGCCCGGAACCCGGCCTTCGCGAACAGCCGCTGCGCGGCTTCGTTCTGCGTCGCCGTGAACAGTACGACCTGCGGCGCGCCTCGCGCTTCCAGCGCCTGCAGCATCGCGTCGAGCAGCTTGCGGCCAACCCCGCGCTCACGCCGCGCCGGATCGACCAGGATGTCGTAGAGCGCTCCCGCCGGCCCGCGCAGCGCCATCCAGTCGGGACCCTCCAGCCCCGCATAGGCGTATCCGATCACCGCGCCATCAACCTCGGCGACCAGGATGACGGCCTCCTTCTTGCCGAGTTGCGAAGCGAGATACCGGCCGTAGCCGCGCGCCGTGTCGGGCGGCGGCGCGATGAACCGCTCCGCATCGAAGCCGTGGTGCAACTCGACCAGCATGGCGCCCAAACGGCCGAGCGCAGCCTCGTCGCCGGGCAGTGCTGGGCGAATGGTGATCGCGTCCGTCGCAGTCACGTCGCCGCGCTCGCCCACGCCGCCAGGGTGGCGACGGTGTTCATGTTGCGCGCCGTGCCGGTCTTGGCGGCGGGGATCTTCAGCTTCGAGTGGCCCATGCCCTCATCGTAGAGCACATAGATCTCGCGCTTGCCCAGCCTGACCTCTTCCTTGGCCTGGCCGGTGACGTGTTTCAGCGCATCCTTCGGCGGCGCCTCGTCGAGGAAGATCGCCACCGTGCGGTTGCCGGCGGCTTTGGGAAACGGATTGGCCTTCAGCACCGCCGCCATCTCCGCCGCCGTGCGCACCAGCACGCCCACCGGCTTGCCCGCATAGGCCGCCAGCGCCTTTTCCAGTTTGGCCTTCACCTTGGCCTCGCCGTCGCGGCTGTCGAACACGACGTTCCCGCTGGCGATATAGGTGCGCACCTTGGCGAAGCCGATCTCGTCGCACATCGCGCGCAACTCGGCCATCGGCAGCTTGCCTGTGCCGCCGACGTTCACCGCCCGCAGAAGCGCAACATAGGCGGTCAATGCTGCGCCGCCTGCCACGCCTTCACCCGGTCCGAGGCGTTCTGCCGGATGCTGGCGTAGAACAAGCCGTAGTCGTTCTTGTGATAGCTGCCGTAGACGAAGGTCAGGGCGTCATGGAACCCCTTCGGCGCGCTGTCGGGCACGTCGACCTCGAGCAGGTTGTCCTTGCACTGGGCGCCGGTCAAATGCGGCGTCAGCGCGGGCAGGGTGGTCGCGGTCTTCGGATAGGGCGGCGTGGGGAACGTGAGCGCGCCGGCGTTGGCTGACGCCGGCGCAACGCCATCGGCGGTCCAGATCAGGGGGTTGGTGCAGATGGCCGCCAGCGTGCCGCTCATCTGATGCTTGCCCTGCCACCAATAGTCGACGTTGCGCGTCAGCATGCGCGCGCCGGTGCGGCCCTTCTGGGTGGTGTTCCACGACACGATGCACCCGGTCGCGGTCGCCTCAGTGCAGGCGGGCAGGCCCAGCGTCGCAAAACTCGACGGCGCATAGGCGCCGATGGCATAGGCGGCGACGAGCTGCTTCTTCAGCTGCGGATTGTTCAGGATCTCGTCCTGCAGCAGGCGCACCAAGTGCCCCGTGCCCTGGCTGTGCGAGGCGACGATGAACGGCCGCCCGTGATTCTCGTGCGCGATGTACCAGCGGAACGCCTTGGCCACGTCGCCGTAGGCCAGCTCCACCGCCGCGTGGTTCTTCAGCCCCGCCAGCGAGGCCTGGCGGTAGTGCGGCGCATAGATGCGGCAGCAGCCGTTGAAGTCGCTGGCCTGGGCCAGCAGCACCGGTGCGTTGTAGTCGCCCGCTACGTCGTAGGCCGCGTTCCACACGTCGTTGTGCAGATACATGGTCGGATGGATGAAGAACACGTCCGCGGGCGCCGTCGCTTCATCGACCGCGGCGAATCCCGGCGGCGTTGACCGCTCCAGGCCATTGCGGCCGGGGAAGGCGAACCACGCGTCCGGCTTGTCGAAGTCCGGCGCCGGCGGCGGGGTCATCTGGTTGAACGGTTTGTCGGGCTTGGTCATGCCCTCGCGCACCGCCTTGATCACCCCACACCCGGAGAGGGCCAGGGCCCCGGCCAGCGCGGCGAGCAGGGAAAGACGAAGGCGTTGAAGGGGTTTCATGGCGGCTCCCGGACGTTCTCGCGGGAGAGAAGATCACAATTCGCCGCCCGATCAAACGACCCTCGAAGCTCTAGGGCGCCTCCGGCGTCTCCAGTGCGGCGGTGATCGTGCAGCGCACGCCGTCGGGCGCAAACTCGAGCCGGGTCTCGCCGTCCAGGTCGCGGAACAGCCCGTTCTCGAGCAGGCGGCTGCCGAACCCGCGCCGCGACGGCTCAGTGACCGCCGGACCGCCGCTCTCGCGCCAGGTCAGGTAAAGGTGTCCGTCGTGCGCTGTCCAGGCAATGGCCACGCGGCCGTCCGCGCACGACAGCGCCCCGTGTTTTGCCGCGTTGGTGGCGAGTTCGTGCAGGGCGAGCGCCAGGGCCAGCGTCTGCTTGGGCGAAAGATCGACCGACGGGCCGCCGCTCATAAACCGGTTGGCGGTGAAGGGCGCGATGGCGCGCGCCACCACGTCGGCCACATCGGCGCCCGACCAGCTGCGGCTGGTGAGCAGGTCGTGGGCGCCCGCCAGCGAAATGATGCGCGCCTCGATCGCCTGGCGCGCTGCGCCGACGTCGACGGCGGTGCGCAGAGTTTGGGTCACCAGCGACTGCACGGTGGCGAGGCTGTTCTTCACCCTGTGGTTCAGCTCATTGACCAGCAGACGCTGCAGCTCTTCGCTGCGCTTCACGTCGGCCAGATCGCGGCTGGCGCCGGCAATGGCCACGGGCTTGCGGTCCGCGCCCTGGCCTTCGAACTCCACCAGGCCCCAGGCGCTCAGCCAGCGCCACGATCCGTCGGTCTGCTTCACCCGGTACTCGACATCGTAGCGGCCGTCGCCCGTCGGATCGAGCGCCTTGGCCACGCGCGCCCACATGGTCTCCATGTCGTCGGCATGGAACTTGGCCTTCACGCCCTCTTCGTCGTGCAGGAAGCGCGCTTCGGTCAGGCCGTAGAGTTGCTGGGCGTTGTCGTCATAGATGCAGATGTTGTCGGCGATGGTGTAGCGCCATGTGCCCATCTTCGACGCCACCATGGCGAGGTCGAAGGTGCGTTGCTGACGCGCCAGCGCCAGGCGCATGCCGTGTTCCTGGCTGACGTCCTGGAAACAGTTGATTGCGCCCACCACGGCGCCGTCCGCGTCCCTCAGCGGCGCGATGTTGACGCGGGCGACCCAGCGCGTTCCGTCCGGGTTTTCCACCACCGCCTCGACGCCGTCGAAGCTCTCGCCCGCCAGCACCGCGCGCGCCATCGGCGTCTGGTCCGGCGCGATGTAGTCGCCGTCCAGGGTCTCGACTCGAAAACAGCCGCAGAACCGCTGGGCCGGATCCATCAGCTTGGGGGCGCGGGCCCAAAGCTCGACGGCGCGGCGGTTCACACGCAGGATCTGGCCGTCCGCGCCGCAGGCGTAGACCCCGATCGGCAGGGCGTCGAGGATCGACTGGTCCAGGTCGAGGAGAGATTCGAGGACCTGCGGCTGGACCGGCAGGTCGAGCTTGAGAACAGACACGGGACCCCCAGGGACGCCACCCGATACAACTCGGCCCGACCTCAAACGGCGAAGGGCGCTCCCGGTTCCCGTCCAGCCGAAAAAATGCGCCGCTTCGGCCTCGCTGCGTCGGCTGGGCGACGGACGCGGGCCTCGATTTCCGAGCGCTACGGCGCTAAGCACGGCCAGCGGCCGGCCCTGGGGGCGCGCCGCCGGGAGGAGCTGTGGCATGGACGCGTCTCGGCTGAGCGGCCTGCGTGTTCTCGTGGTCGAGGACGAGTCGCTCATCGCCATGCTGATCGAGGATGCACTGACCGACCTCGGCTGCGTCCTGGTCGCGGTCGCCTCCAACTTGAAGGACGCCCTCGACAAGGCCGGCGCTCTGAACTTCGACATCGCCATCCTGGACGTGAACCTGAACGGCCAGTCGGCGTTTCCGGTCGCCGAACTCCTGGCGGCGAAGGATGTCCCGTTCGTATTTTCCACCGGTTATGGCGCCTTGGGCCTGCCGGATGCGTTCAGCGGGGCGCCGCTGCTGTCCAAGCCGTTCGAAGAACACGACGTCGGCCGCGTGCTGGCCGCGGCGCTGCAGCCCAAGACATGAAACACCCCTCGCGCGCCGCGGTTAGGCCGCGCCTGCGTTTCGACAAGGTGGTGCTGGAGCTGATCGCGCGCCTGAAGGCGTCGCTCGACGCGTCCGTGCCCGACGGCATGACCGTGGTGTTCACCTGCACCGCGCCGATCCGCCTCTCCGGCAAGACCGCCGCGGTGTTGAGCGACCGTGTCATCGCCGCACTCGCCCGCGACGCGCGGCGCGACCTCAGCGCAACGATCCACGACAACGCGGTGCGGGTTCGCTTTGTGGCGGCCCGGGTCAAGGGCGCCGCCAAGGTGATCGGCTTTGTCCACAATCCCGATCCCGGCGCCGCGGCCGCCCTGCTCGACATGACCCAGGCCTTGATCGAGACGCTGAGCGCAGCGAAGCCGAAAGCCGGCCGAACCCTGACGATCGAGAACCCAAGCCTTCCGGCCGGCAAGGTCTGGGGCCAGGTCTACGCCGCGCTCGAGGCGCCGATCCGGTCCGAAAGCGTGGTCATGATCTTCGCCGACGCAACGACGCAGACCTTGAGCGGCGACGGCGCCGGGACCGGAACTTAGGAGGCACGCATGTACGCCCGCATGGTGGTCCAATCCCTGTTCGGCTTCCTCTGGCTCGGCGTCATGCTGTTCGTACCGGCGGGGCGGCTGGACTGGCCGCAGGCCTGGGCCTTCATGGTGCTGTTCATCGGCGCCGGGCTGGCTATCGGGCTTTGGCTGGCGAAAGCGCATCCGGATGTGTTGGCGGCGCGCATGCGGCCGCCGCTCAGCGGCGTACAGAAGGGCAGCGACCGCGCCATCATGGCGGCGCTGCTGATCGCCTTTGTCGGCTGGTTCATCTTCATGGGCTTCGACGCGCGGGTGCACTGGTCGCCGCCGGTCCCGCTCTGGGCAGAAGCGATCGGCGCAGGCCTGCTGCTCTACGCCTTCTACGGCTGGTACCGGGTGCTCGCGGTCAACGCCTTCGCCGCCACCACCATCGAGCTGCAGAGCGACCGCGGCCAGACGGTGATTTCGACCGGACCCTATGCCGTGGTCCGCCACCCCATGTACGCCTTCGCCCTGCTGTTTTTCGCCGGCATCGCGCTGCTGCTCGGATCGCTCTGGGGCCTCGCGGGCCTTTTGGTGTTCACGCCGATCCTGATGCTGCGCGCCGCGGGCGAAGAGGCCATGCTGCGCGAGGGGCTGGCCGGCTATGTCGACTATGCGCAGAAGGTCCGCTGGCGCCTCGTCCCGCTCGTCTGGTGAAGCGAATCCGCTAGACTGCGCCCATGCTCAGCATCGTTCCCGCCGATCTCGACGACCCCGACGTCCGCGGGCTCCTGACCCGCCATGCGGAACGCGCGCGGGCCGAGACCGGGCGGGGCAGCGCCCATGCGCTCGACGTGGACGGGCTGCGCACGCCGGAAATCGCGGTCTTCGCGGTCTATGACGGCGACACCCTGGTCGGCGCCGGCGCGCTGAAGCAGCTCAGCGGCGCCCATGGCGAGCTGAAGGCCATGCACGTCTCGGAGGCGCGCCGCCGTTCGGGCGCGGGCTCGGCTCTGGTGCTCCACCTGGTGGACGAGGCGCGCAGGCAGGGCCTTGGCCGGCTGAGCCTGGAAACCGGATCGTGGCCCTATTTCGAGGCGGCGCGAGCGCTCTACGCCAAGCACGGCTTCGAAGACTGCGGCCCGTTCGAGGGTTATGCCGCCGACCCCAACAGCGTGTTCATGACCCGGGCGGTCTGAGGGCGCCTCTTCACCTTGCGGCCGATTTCCGCCAACACTGGCGGCTCGGATTTTTGGGGTCGCGTCATGAAGCTCGCCTGTCTCGTTCTCGCCACCGTCGCCGCGCTCGCCCTGCCGGCTCAGGCCAAGTCTCCCCGCGATGCGGTCCGCGCCTGGCGGGTGGCGCACGAGCGCGAGATCGTCAGCGACTTTGCGACCTTCCTGGCCATGCCCGACGTCGCCACCAACGTGCCCGACGTCGAGAAGAACGCCGCCTATATCCAGGCGCAACTGCAGGCGCGCGGGTTCAAGACCCGGATCCTGCACGCCGCGCCCGACACGCCGCCTTCCGTCTTTGCCGAGTACGACACGCCCGGTGCCAAGCGAACGGTGGTCTTCTACGCCCACTACGACGGTCAGCCCGTGGGGCAGAAGGGCTGGATCAACCCGCCGTTCGAGCCGACCATGCGCACCGCGCCGCCGGAGTCCAAGGTCGTCGACTGGAAGAGCGGCCCGATCGATCCGTCCTGGCGGCTCTACGCGCGCGCCGCCGGCGACGACAAGGTGTCGATCCAGGCCCTGATCTCGGCCTTCGACGCGCTGAAGGCGAACCACATCAAGCCGTCAGTGAACATCAAACTGCTCTACGAGGGCGAGGAAGAGCAGGGTTCGCCGCACTTTGCCTCTCTGGTCGGCCAGAACCTGGCGCTGCTGAAGAGCGACCTGCTGGTCATGGGCGACGGGCCGATGCACCAGTCGGGCAAGCAGATGGTGAACTTCGGCAACCGCGGCATCGCGAGTTTCACCCTGACCGTCTACGGTCCCACGCGTGCTCTGCACGACGGCCACTACGGCAGCTGGGCGCCGTCGCCGTCGGTGATGCTGGCGACCCTGATCGCCTCCATGCGCGACGAGGAAGGCCACATCCTGATCCCCCACTTCTACGACGACGTCGCACCGGTCAGCGCCGCGGACCGCGCCGCGCTCGCCGCCATGCCGCCGGTGGAGGGCGCGCTGAAGCAATCCCTCGGTCTCGACCGCAATGTCGGTCCCGCACGCCTCGCCGACGGCTATCTGTCGCCGACCCTGAACGTGCGCGCGATCCATGTGGGCGACGATGCGCCCCAGGCCGCCAACGCCATCGCCACCGAAGGCCACGCCTCCTTCGACTTCCGCCTCGCGCCCGGCGAAACACCCGAACACGTGAAGGACCTCACCGAAGCGTTCCTGGTCCAGCAGGGCTGGTTCATCGTGCGCGACACGCCCGACATGGCTACCCGGCTGGCGCACCCGAAAATCGCGCGCGTGAACTGGGATCCGGGCGGCGCCACGGCGACCAAGACCGCGCTCGATCTTCCGGCGTCAAAAGCCGTCGTCGCCTCCATCGGCCGCACCGCCGGTTATGCGCCGATCGAACTTCCGATCGTCGGCGCGAGCTCGGGCATGGCCGACGTGGTCGATCAGCTGAAAGAGCCCATGGCCGGCGTCTCCATCGCCAACTACGACGACAATCAGCACGCCAAGGATGAGAACCTGCGGGTCCAGAACCTGTGGGACGGGATCGAGGTGTACGCGGGGCTGATGGCCGACCTGGATTGGTGAGGGGACGCTGACCGATGAGCATGATCTGCACGGTGCTCGGCATTTCGCCGTCGATCGTCGCCGCTATCCGCGAAAAGCCGATGATGGCGAGCGCGCTGGCGCAAAACCCGGGCGGCGCGTCCATCGCGCTCGTCGACAAGGCCGAAAGCCTGCTCGCACGCATGCCGCCGGAGCAGCAGGAAATCGTCAAGGCGCGCCTGGCCGCGGTGCGCGCGCAATTGGAGGCGCAGGGCGGCGCCGCGGCGCCGAGCCCGCAGACCCAGGGGCTGGAGCCGCCATTGGATCTGCACAAGTCCTGGCACCTGTTGCACTACGTCTTCTCCGGTCGCGTCGATGACGCGCCGCCCCCAGAAGGTGAACTCATGGGCGGCGAGGCGATGGGTCAGGACCTGGGCTACGGCCCGCCGCACCTGCACGACGTGGCCGCCACGCGCACATTCGCCGACTTCCTTGCGGCGCAAACCGTGGACGCCCTGCAGGCGCGGATCGACCTCGACAAGATGGACGACATCTACGTCTACGGCGGCCTGGACGACGAGGAAGAGATCCGAGACGACCTCGAGCACTTTTTCCCGCGGCTGCGCGACTACGTCGTCGCCATGGCGGACAAGGGCTACGGCCTGCTCATCTGGCTGAGCTGAACTATTTCGGCCAGTCGGTCTCATCGACCCCGACCTTGGGGGTCGCTGCGCCGTAGTGATCGGCCAGTTCGGCGCCGGTGAAGCCTTCGGTGAAGCTCTCGTGCACCTCCGGCAGCATCAGGCGGTTCCACAGGTTCCAGTCCTTGACCAGGCGCTGGAAGATGGCCGGTTCGCGGTCTTTCAGGTTGGCGCGTTCGAGCGGGTCTTGCGCAAGATTGAACAGGAAACTGTTGTCCTGGATCTTCAGCGCCTTCCAATCGCCGTCGCGCACGGCGCGCTGGTAATTCGCCTTGTAGCGCCAGAACAGCTGCCGCGGTTCGAGCACAGCGCCGGTCGTCAGGTGCGGCAGCAGATCGATGCCGTCGGTCGGATAGGCGCGGTCCGGTGCGGTTCCCGCGGCCGACAGGAGCGTGGGGAACCAGTCCATGCTGATGTTCACCTGCTCCGACACGGCGCCCTTCGACAGTCTGCCGGGCCAGCGCACGACCGAGGGTATGCGTAACCCGCCCTCGAGCAGCTCGGTCTTCTTGCCGGTGAACGGCCAGGTATCGGAGAAGCGCTCGCCGCCGTTGTCGCTGGTGAACACGACGATGGTGTTGTCGGCGGCGCCCATGGCGTCGATCAGCTGCAGGACGCGGCCGATCTGATAGTCCATGCGCTCGACCATGGCGCGGAAGACGTCGCGCGAGCCGCCGTCGAAGTCGGCCAGCGACTTGCCCTTCAGCCGCGCGCTTTCCGCCTGGCTGTCCGGGCCCTCCCACGGCCAGTGCGGCGCGGTGAAATGCAGGCTGAGGAAGAAGGGCTTCGGCTCCAGCGCATAGCCGCTCAACAGACCCAGGGCATGGTCGCCGATCAGGTCGGTGAGATAGCCCGCTTCGGCGATCGGCTCGGTCCCGTTGTAGAGGTCGGGCTTGCCGCCGGTGTCGTGTCCGAAATAGTCGACGCCGGCGCCGAGGATGCCCCAGAAGGTGTCGTAGCCGCTCTTTTCCGGTCCGTAGTTCGGCGGATCGCCCAGATGCCACTTGCCGACCAGCGCGGTGCGGTAACCCGCCTTCTTCAGGATCGAGGGCAACGTGGGATGCGACGGTGGAAGGCCGGTGTAGACCGCACGGTCGAGCGGTTCCTCCAGTCCCACGCGCAGACGGTATTGATAGCGCCCGGTGATCAGCGCGCAGCGCGTCGCCGAACACACCGCGGAGTTCGCATAGGCCTGGGTGAAGCGCACGCCCTCGGCCGCCAGCCGGTCGATGGCCGGCGTCTTGATGTCCGGCGCGCCGTAGCAGCCGACGTCGGCATAGCCCAGGTCGTCGGCCAGGATGAACACGATGTTGGGCGCCCGCCGCGGCGCCTGGGCGGCGGCGGGGCCGGCCAGCAACGGCGCGGTTGCGGCGGCCTGCAGCACGCGTCGGCGGGTGGGCGAGGGGGCGCTCGTCATGCTCTGAAAACTCTGGACGCTCCCCACGGCGGTGAAGCTAGCGGTCCCTCCTTACACGCCTCTGGCCTGGAAAATCAGGCCTGGGTGGGTCCCGTTTTCTATTTCGGAAATTTCACTTGCCGATTTTCCCGAATGTGAAAGGTTCAGCCCCAAACCAATTTGGAGGGCGTTATGGGCCGGCGGTTGCGGGACGAACTTGGAGGCGCGCTGGGCGCGCTGGCTTTGGCTGCGGGGGCTGGCCTGGTGCTGGCCGGGACGGCGCAGGCGCGCCAGCCCGACTTCACCATCGAGCAGGTGATGAGCGCGCCCTTCCCCTCGAGCCTGGTCGCGGCGCCTGCGGGCGGCCGCGCGGCCTGGATTTATGACGCCAACGGGACGCGCAACGTCTGGGTGGCCGAGCCGGGTCCCAACGGCATGACCTCGCACCCGCTGACCCACTACACCGGCGATGAGGGCTTCGACATGGGCGAGGTCGCCTGGGCGCCCGACGGCCAGACGGTGTTCTACATCCGCGGCGGCAGCCTCGAAGGCGGCGGCCCCGTCAACATCATGAGCCGGCCCGAGGGCGCCCCATCGCAAGACATCTGGGCGGCGTCGGTCGCCGGCGGCGAACCGCGCAAGGTCGGACCCGGTCATTCGCCGTCGGTCTCGCCGAAGGGCGACACGGTCGCGTGGCTGGCGGGCGGACAGATCTTCGTGGCGCCCGCGGCGGGCGGCGCGCCGAAACAGCTGATCCATGATCGCGGTCACGACGTCTCGTTCGCCTGGTCTCCGGACGGATCGAAGATCGCCTTCAGCTCGAACCGCGGCGATCACACCCTGACCGGCGTCTATGATTTCGCGTCCGACACCATCAAGTGGATGCACCCGAGCGTCGATACCGACTTCGATCCGGCCTGGTCGCCGGACAGCAAGCGCGTGGCCTTCATCCGCTCGCCGGCGGGCGACGGCTTTGATTTCACCGCGCGCCGTGCAAATTACCCGTGGTCGATCTGGGTCGCCGACGCGGCGACCGGCGCCGGCCACAAGGCGTGGTCCGCCGACGAGGGCGACGGCAGCGTGCTCTATCCGCTGAGCGGCAGCGGCAACCTGTTGTGGGGCGCCAATGATCGCCTGGTGTTCCCGTGGGAAAAGACCGGCTGGGTGCACCTGTGGTCAGTGTCGGCTGATAACGGCGGCGCGGCCGTGCCCGTGTCGCCCGCCGGCGACTATGAGGTGTTCAACATCTCGCTGTCACCCGACCGCAAGGAAGTCCTCTATTCGTCGAACCAGGACGATCTCGACCATCGCCACATCTGGGCGTCCGCTGTTGGGGGAGGCGCCTCGCGTGAGCTGACGACGGGCCCCAATGCGGCCGATTATCCGGTGGTGACCAGCGACGGTCATGCGCTCACGCTGTGGGGCTCGGCGCGCGATCCGATGCGCCCCGTCTCCATCGACGGCGCCAAGGTCAACGACCTCGCCCACGCCATCCCGGCAGACTTCCCGGCGGCGAAACTGGTTGTACCGCAGCAAGTGATCTTCGACAGCGCCGACGGCAAGCCGGTGCACGGCCAACTGTTCCTGCCGCCGAAGGGTACGGCGTCGAAGGGCCCGGCGATCCTGTTCTTCCACGGCGGCCCGATCCGCCAGATGCTGCTGGGCTGGCATCCGATGGACGCCTACGCCTACATGTACGCGATGAACCAGTACCTCGCGAGCGAGGGGTATGTCGTCCTGTCGGTGAACTATCGCGGCGGCACCGGCTACGGCATGAACTGGCGTGAGGCCGAGCACTTCGGCCCCAGCGGCTCCAGTGAGGACAACGACATCGTGGGCGCCGCGCACTATCTCGGGTCGCGCTCCGACGTGGACGCCAAGCGCATCGGCATCTATGGCGCCAGCTACGGCGGCATCATGACTGCGCTCGGCCTCTCGCGGCACTCGGACCTGTTGGCGGTGGGCGTCGACTACGCCGGCGTGCATGACTGGAAGGGTCTGCTTCCCGCCCTGTCGGCGCCGGGCGCCGATCCGGAGAAGGCGAAGATCGCTTGGGACTCGTCCGCGCTGGCCACGGTCGACAAGTGGCGTTCGCCGGTGCTGATCATCCACGCCGACGACGACCGCAACGTGCCCTTCGACGAGTCGGTGAAACTAGTCGAGGCGCTGCGCAAACAGCACGTCGAATTCGACCAGATCGTGATCCCCGACGAGATCCACGACCTGCTGCGCGGGCAGTCCTGGCTGAACTACTTCCACGCCACCGACGACTACCTCAAGGAACGCCTGAAGCCGTAAGCGAAACAAAGCGCCTGCGCTGTCCCCCCGTCTCTCGCAGACGGGGGGACATTGCGTTGAGGACTAGGCCGTAGCCTTCTCCGGATAGGCGCGCTGCAGGGCGATGGAGCCGGTTTCCAGCTCCGACTTCAGGTTCGACAGCACCTTCGGCCAGCCGCCGCCGACCGCGTCGACGAACTTCGCATGCTCGACATCGATGCCGTGGATGACGGTGAGTTTCACCGCGCCGTCGGTCTGTTCGATCTCGAAGGTGCACTGCGAATAGCCTTCGGCCTTCAGCTCCGGCTTGAACTCGTTGCGCCATTTCAGCACCAGACGCTCGTTCGGCACGATCTCCAGCACCTCGCCGGCGTCGGCGGTGCGGCCGTCTTCGAACTTCAGCTTCCAGGGCGAGCCGACCTTCCAGTCGCACTCCTGGGTCATGTCGAACCAGTAGTCGAGCTTGCCCGGCCGCGTCAGCGCCGCCCACAGCTTCTCGGGCGTGGTCTTGATGTAGGTCACATAGACGTACTGCGACTTCATCGGGTGGGGACCGTTCATTCGTCTTCTCCTTCTAGAGAGTCCTTGAGCACCGACAGCGCGCGCAACTGCGGACGCTCGAACTTTCCGATCCAGCGCTCGGTGATCGCGTTGATGGGGACGGGGTTGAGGAAATGGAGCTTCTCGCGGCCGTTACGCTGGGTCGAGATGAGGTTCGCGGCTTCCAGAATGCCGAGATGTTTCATCACCGCCTGCCGGCTCATCGCCAGGCCCTCGCAAAGCTCCCCGAGCGTCTTGCCGTTCTCGGCATAGAGCCGGTCCAGCAGCACGCGGCGGCTGGGGTCGGCCAAGGCCTTGAACACGGCGTCATCGCTCATGGGGCGGATATAGGTAACCATAAGGTTACATGTCAAGGCCTGCAAAATTAGGGGGACAGGATACCTATTTCCCCAATTCAGCTTTCGCCTGAGAAATCAGGCATTTCGGGTGCGGGGAAATAGGTATCCTGTCCCCCTAATTCCCCAGCAACTCGCCGATCTCCAACGTGCGGCTGCGTTTCGTCGGACGCTGGTGCATGACGCCGGGATAGGCTTTCAGCGGGACGAGGCGGCCGTTGTCGTAGGCCCAGGCGGGGGTCTCTTCGATATGGACGTGGTAGCGCGGTTCGCGGCCGACGCTCCGTTCGAACAGCACGCGCGGGATGTTGATCATCTTGGGCGCGTGGGCGCGTTCGTAGAACAGCGGCGTGCCGCATCGCCTGCAGAAACTGCGCACCGCGCCGGTGTCCGGCTCGTCCCAGCGCGCGATGACATCTTCGCCGTCGGTCAGGCGGAACTTGCTCTTCCAGCTTCCGACATAGGTCGCATAGGCGCAGCCCTGCGCCTTGCCGCTGGTGCGCGAATGGTCGTGCCAGGCCCAGACCGCGGGCGTTGCGATCTCGAAGCGCACCGCGCCGCACGCGCAGCCGCCTCGCGCAACGGCGGGCCGGCGTCCCGGTTCGGTCATCGCCTTCGAAGGCGTCCTGGTCATGCCTTGCTCCGCTTCTTCGAATAGAGCGCGGCGACCGCCGCGGCGCGCCGGGCGACTTTCGCGCAGTTCCGGCGGCGAAACCACCACCAGGTCGCCGCCGAAGCCCAGGATCAGGCTCGCGGCGTAGCCGATGCTCTCGATTGAGACCTCCGCCTCGCGAACGCCGTCGCGGCCGGGCTTTGCGGCCCGCAGCGGCTCCGCCATGTCCGCGCCCAGTCGGTCGAGCCGCGACAGCGCCTGGGGCTGCACGCGCAGTACCGCGCGCTCGCGCCGCAACGACGCTTCGAAACTGTTCACCGCTTCGCGCCACGCCTCGCCGAGGTCGAAGCGGCGCGGACGCCTGAAGGTCTCGTCGAGTATGGTCACGGCCTTCACCTTGGCGAGCCGATGGATCGCCGGTTTGCCGCGGCGCAGCGCCACAAAATACCAGTCGCCGGCCTTCAGCACGAGTCGGTGTTCGTCTGGTTCGCCCGCTTCGAAGATGCGCAGGCCGAAGCGCGGTTTGACCGCGCGATGGCGGCCCTCAGCGGCTGGCGTGACAAGGCGTCCGAGGCCCTGCTGCCCGCGCTGCTACGCAAGCCCGAGGTGCTGCGTCTGTCCCCGACGCCCCGGTCGCCGTTCTTCTAGCGCCAGTGGATGTCCAGCTTGGCTACTTCACCACGCAACGCGCCGGTTCGGCTGACGGCGCAGGTGAAAGGCGCGGTCTGCGCGGAGCCTCGCTGCAGCACGCCGGTCACCATGACCTGGTTGTTGGCGACGGTCGCGTCGTCAAAGCGGATTTCGTGCGCGCTGACGTTTCGCTCGTTCACCAGATAGGCCTGACAGGCGCTGCGGGCCTTTGCAAATTCGTCGGGCTGGGCGGAAGCCGCCGTCGCCAGCGACGCGGCTGCGGCAAAGATAAGAACGGTACGAATCATGGTCATCACTCCGGCTGGGAAAACGGCCGCCGGCCCTGGAGGTTGCGGGAGGGCTGGAGGGAAGCCTGCATTCCAGCGTGGCCGCTCTTTCGCGCCGGGGCGCGAGTGTTTAGCTAGGCGGCCATGAACCCTCCCGCCTCGCTCTCCGACTTTCCGATAATGCGCCGCTGGCCCGCGCAGCATCCGGATCGGCTTCAGCTCTATTCCCTGCCGACGCCCAACGGGGTCAAGATCGGCGTGATGCTCGAAGAGACGGGGCTCGCCTACGAGCCGCACCGGATCGACTTCGGCAAGGGCGATCAGCGCACACCGGAGTTCCTGTCGCTCAATCCCAACGGCAAGATTCCGGCGATCCTCGACCCAAACGGTCCCGGCGGGCGGCCGCTGCCGCTGTTCGAGTCGGCGGTCATCCTGGAATATCTTTCCGAGAAGACCGGACAGCTGATGCCCAAGGACCCGGTCGCGCGCTGGGAATGCCGCCAATGGCTGGCGTTCCAGATCGCCAACACCGGGCCGACGTTCGGCCAGGTCGGCTATTTCAAGAAGTTCGACGGCAGCAAGATCGAAGATCCGCGTCCGCTCCAACGCTACGCGAGCGAGACGCGCCGGCTTTTGCAAATCCTCGACGCACGCATGCAGGGCCGCACCTGGATCATGGGCGACGACTACACCATTGCCGACATCGCCAACCTGGGCCTGATCCGAAACCTGATCGGCTTCTACGACGCGGGCGACCTCGTCGGGTTTGGAAACCTGAAGAACGTCGCCGCGTGGCTCGACAGGTGGTTAGAGCGCCCAGGGGTGCAGCGCGGCCTGAAGGTGTGCGCTGGGTAGCGGTTTTCGCGCGGTAACACCCACTTGCCGTGAATGCACCGAAGTTACCCTCACCCAGCGGGGGAGGGTGGCGCAGCGCCGGGTGGGGGACCAAGTGGGACGGCTGCCGAATTCGGCGAGCAAGTGCGCAGTGCTTTCCGCGTTTGCGCTTGTCACCCCACCCCGCGCTTCGCGCGACCCTCCCCTTTCCGGGGAGGGTGCGAAAGGTTGCGACTAATTTCCCCCGCTCACGATCGACAGGATGTTGCCGTCCGGGTCCTTGAACCACGCGACCCTCATGGCGCCCCCGTCGGCCACGTGCACGTCGCCTTCGACTTTCAGGCCGGGCAGGTCGGGATAGTGTTCGAAGGCGACGCCCTTCGCCTTCAGCTCGCGCACCGCGCCCTCGACGTCGTCGATCACCCAGGTCGCGGCCGTCGCTTCGTTGGTCCCGGCGTGATCGCTCTCGTAGACGAACACCTTGCTCTCGCCGGAACGATAGGTGGCGACGCCCTCGCGGTCGTCGAGCGTCTTCAGGCCCAGGGTGTCGCGATAGAAGCGGCGCGCCTCGTCGCTGTTCTTCACCGGAATCGTGGCGATGGCGTCGGCGTCGTTAAGCATGAGGCTCTCCCGGAAAGACCGCCCCCGCGGCCCGAGCTCCAACAACTTGCGCCGGGCGGCAAAGGTCCCTTCGTCGAACGCCATTCGCGACATTTTCGGGGCGCTGCATCCGATCCCCCGACCGGCGGCGATGAGGGTCAAGCACGGGCCGCAGACAGGGCGGTCCCAAGGAGCATCGCGATGACCGTCTTCTTCGAAAGCTACTGGTGGCTGTTGTTCCCGCTGGCCTTTTTTGTGGCCGGGGCCTTCCGTAACTACCTTCGCTATCTGACCCACCGCCAGGAGCTGGAGATCGCCCGCCTGAAGGCCCTGCGGCCGAGTCAGGCTAAGGACGGCGCACCCGGCGCCGTCGGCGCGTGATCCGGGGGAAGGTGAACCATGACCGTGCCCGACTTCTTCGCGCAATTCTGGTGGCTGCTGTTTCCCGCCGGATTCTTCGTCGCCGCGATTTTCGCGAACTTTATGGCCTACCAGCGGCGCAAGGCCGAACTGGACGTGCTGAAAACCTACATCCAGCAAGGCAAGGATCCGCCGCCCGAACTGTCGAAGGCGCTCGGCGGCGGCTCGCCGGACAACCCGGCGGCCGATCCCTACGCCCCGTACGGCGCCTACGGGCATCCGTACTACGGCTGGAGAGGCTGGCGGCGGTATCGCTACGGCCCTTATTGGGAATGGCGGCGCGTGATCATCATGGGCGCGATCTCGGGCGGCTTCTATCTGGCCTATCTGAACAGCAGCGGCGACACCGGCCATGCGTTCAAGATCGTGTCGATCATCACCGGCGTGATCGCGGGCGCGTCGCTCCTGTTCGCGCTGCTGCAAACCATGATGCCGCCGCCGAAATGATCATGGCGCCTGCCGACGCCGAGCTCGCGCTCGCGGCGCAGGCGGGCTCGGCGGACGCGTTCGGGCGGCTGGTGGATCGCCATCAGCAGGCCCTGCGCGCCTTTCTGCGGCGCGTGTGCGCACGCTCCGCCGACGCGGACGATATTGCGCAGGAGACGTTTCTGACCGCCTGGACGAACCTGCGCCGGTTTCGCGCGGGCACGAACTTCAAGGCTTGGCTCTTCGCCATCGCCTGGCGCAAGCGCCTCAGCCTCGAGCGCAGTCTCGCGCGCGGCGCGCGGCGCGATGGGGAGTGGCTGGAGACGCGGCCGCAGTGGGACGTCAGCGATCGCGCCGACGCCATCGCCGTGCGCCGGGCGCTGGAGGGCCTGCCGCTGGATCAGCGGGCGGCGACCGCGCTCTGCCTCGCCGGCGATTTCTCGCACGCGGAGGCGGCGGACGCCCTGGGCGCGCCGCTGGGTACGATCAAGTCGCATGTGACGCGGGGGCGCGCTAAACTGATGCAAGCGTTAGGAGTGGACGATGACGCATCCTGACCGTTCCGAAGCCGACCTCAGGCTCGCCCACGCCTTCGCGGTAGATGCGCCGCCGCCGCGCGATCCGGGCTTCACCTTGCAGGTCATGGCCAAGGTGTCGCGCCGCAAGCTCGCCTTTGACGTGGTGCGCGCCGCGCTCGGCACGGCGTTCGGCACGATGCTGCTATGGGCCCTGTGGCCGGTGCTCAAATCGGCCTTCGACCCGATCGCCTTCGAGACCTGGCAGGCGCTGGGACCGGCCCTGGTCGTGCTGACCGTTGTGGGCTCTCTGCTGGCCCTGGAGCGAACTTCGACCCGATTTGACCGGGCGATGTAACCGTTTGAAAAGGTGTGAAGTTTTTCTCTTACGAAGAATTCACGTCGGTTTACGCATCCGAACGGGCTAGAGCGGGCCTCTAGCTCCCGACAGGCGAGCGCAATCACCCCTCGCCATCGAGATAGGAAACCAGCAATGGACATGTTCATGGTCGTTCTGATCGTTCTGATCGGGAACGTCGCCTTCTTCGGCACAATTGTCGCCGTCGTCCTGATCCCGCGAATTCTGAAGAACCGCGAGCGCAAGCAGATTCAGGACACCATCCGCGCCGCGATCGACAAGGGCCAGCCCCTGCCGTCCGAAGTGCTCGACGTGATGACGCGCGATGTCCGCAGCGCGCCGTCCTCGCGGCAGCGCGACGTGCGGCTCGGCATCATCTGGCTCGCGATCGGCGTCGGCCTCGGCGTGATCGGCTGGATGTTCACCGGCTTCGACACGACCGAACCCGGGCCGTTCATCGGCTTCTTCGCCATCCCGGGCGTGATCGGCATCGCCTTCATCATCCTGTCCTTCTTCAACAAGTCGAAGGCCTGAGTCCGGCGGGGGAAGGAGGAGCCTGAGCCTCATGGGCGCTACGCCAGACGATCGGCGGATTATCGGCCTCCACGACGTGGAGCTCGCGGCCCTGGCGGCCGCGGGCGGGCGTAAGGAGTTCGGTGAGCTCGTGCGCAGGCACGGCACAGCCGTTCGCGGCGTGCTGCGCCGCATGGGCGCCGATGCGGCCACCGCCGACGACATGGCGCAGGACGCCTTCCTTCAGGCCTTCGAGCGGGTCGCGGAATTCCGCGGCGAGGGCACCTTCGTCGCCTGGGTGAAGCGCATCGCCGCGCGCCTCTACCTCAAGCGTCGCCGTAAGGACGCTCAACTCATCCTGGAAGCTGAGCCGCGCGAACCGCAGGGGCAGGCGATCGCCCCCGACGCCGCCGGCCGGATCGACCTGGACGACGCCCTGAAAATCCTGGGACCCGCCGAGCGCCTATGCGTTTCCCTGTGCTACGGCGCAGGTTTATCGCACGCCGAGGTGGCCCAGGCCTTGAACACCCCCTTGGGAACGGTCAAATCCCATGTCAAACGTGGTCTGGATAAGCTCCGAGAGCGAATGGCGCCGCCTGGCGGCGAAAGTGGGAGCAGGGCTCATGGATGAGCGAGGGTTCGAGGCAGGTCTGGAGCGCATGTTCGCGCAGCCGCCCGCGCTCGCCGACTCCGACGCTTTCAACCGCCGTGTCGAACGGCGGCTCAGCCGCGACTGGCGCTGGCGCACCCTGGGTCTGGGCGCGGCGGGCGTCGTGGGCGGTGCGATCGCGGTCACCCAGTCGCTGCACTCGGGTATCGGCATCAAGGTGCAGCAGGCCTCGGCCAGCTCGGCCCACGCCGCGCAGAGTTTCTATAACGACAGCCTGAACGTCTCCGACCTGCTGATGCAGGCCGGCTCGGGGGCGAACCTGTTCTGGATCGTGTCCGGCTGTCTGATCATCGCCGCGGTTGTCGGCGCCACTCGAGCCTTGGACCAGGTCTGAATGTCCGCACAACGCGAAACCACCAAGCGCGTCACCGCGCCGGATATCACTGCGCGCAAGGGCAAGGAGCCGATCGTCTGCCTGACGGCGTACACCGCGCCGATGGCGGAGATACTCGACGAACACTGCGATCTGCTGCTGGTCGGCGACAGCGTCGGGATGGTGATGCACGGAATGCCTTCGACCGTGGGCGTCACCCTCGAGATGATGATCATGCACGGCCAAGCCGTGATGCGCACCGCCAAGCGCGCACTCGTCGTCGTCGATATGCCCTTCGGCTCGTACGAGCAGAGCCCTGAGCAGGCCTTCGCCAACGCGGCGCGCATCATGCGCGAAACCGGCTGCCAGGCGATCAAGCTGGAAAGCGGCCTGGTCGTCGCCGAAACCATCGCCTTCCTGGTCCAGCGCGGCATCCCGGTGATGGCGCACGTGGGCCTGCGCCCCCAGGCGGTAAACGTCGACGGCGCCTTTAAGGCCAAGGGCAAGACCGACACCGAGCGCATGCGCGTGATCGCCGAGGCGGAAGCCGCCGCCGACGCGGGGGCTTTCTGCGTGGTCGTCGAGGGCGTGGCCGAAGGGCTGGCGCGCGAGATCACCGCTGCCATCGCGCCCCCCACGATCGGGATCGGCGCCTCAGCCGCCTGTGACGGGCAGGTGCTGGTGGTGGACGACATGCTGGGCCTTTACGACTGGACCCCCCGGTTTGTGCGCCGCTACGCCAACCTGCGGACCGAGATCACCAACGCGGCGCGGGCGTATGCCGCCGACGTCCGCTCGCGGGACTTTCCGGGAGAGGCCGAGGTCTATTTCGCCAAGAAGGCGACCGGGGCCGTCTGAGCGGAAGCCTTACGGCCGCTGGAATTCCGCCCCAATCCTGGGGGAGGGTCAAAGCTCGGGTCCGGCCCGGTTTGGGCCGCTCTGCCGCGTTGCGGCGGGCCCTGCGAACCTATAGGTTCGCGGCTCATTTTGGCTCGGGCGCCCCAGGGGAGCGTGGATTGTCGGATTTCTTCAACGAGGTGGACGAGAACGTCCGCGCCACGGACGCGCAGGCCATCCTCAAGAAGGCCCTGCCCTGGATCCTGGGCGCGACCGCGGTGATCGTCGTGGGCGTGGGCGCATTCTGGGGCTGGCGGACCTTTGAGCTGAACCAGGCGAACAAGGCCTCCGAAGCCTACGACCGGGGCGTGCGCGCGCTGGGCGACGGCAACACCGCCGGCGCCGACGCCGCCTTCGCCGAGACCGCCAAGGTCGGCGACCGCGCCTACAAGACCCTGGCCCTGGAACAGCGCGCCGGCCTGCTCGTCGAACAGAAGCACATCCCCGACGCCGTGAAACTGCTCGACCAGGCCCAGAAGGACGCGCCGAGCCCGATCATGGGCGACATCGCCGGCCTCAAGGCCGCCTGGCTGGTGCTCGACACCGCATCCTACGCCGACATCGAAAAGCGCCTGACGCCGCTGATGGCCAAGGACCGGCCGTACCGTTCCTACGCCCGCGAGGCGCTGGCCATGGCCAAACTGCTGAACGGCAAGGCCAAGGACGCGCGCGGCGATTTCGAACTGCTGTCGGTCGACGGCGACGCGGGCGACGACGTGCACCACCGCGCCCAGGCCGCCATGTCCCTGATCGATTCCGGTCAGGCCGACCAGCTGCGCGCCATCGTCAAAGAGGCCGCGAACCAGCCCACGCTGACCGCGCCCGGGCCCAATCCCTTCCAACAGCCCGGCGGCCCAGGCGCCCCGGGCCCCGCGTCGCAACCCGCCGGAGCCCCCCGCTGATGAACCGCTTAGTCAAGGCCGCCATTCTGGGGCTCGTCAGCGTCTCGCTGTGCTCGTGCGCGATGGCGAAGAAGTACAACCCGTTCAAGGACAACGGCCCCAAGGCGACCGCCGCCAAGGGTGAACGCATCCCCGTGCTCGCCTATGAGCAGACGGTGAAGCCGTCCGACGCCCTGGCCGGCGTCGGCTACCAGTTGCCTGATCCGCAGCCGGTGGCCGCATGGCCGCTGCCCGGCGGCAACCTCGACCAGGCGGTCGGCAATGTGCAGGCCGCGCCCGACTTCCGCGTCGAGTGGAAGCGCAACGTCGGTATCAAGTCGTCGCGCAAGTTCGAAGTGACCGCGCCGCCGGTCGCCATCGACGGCAAGATCTTCACCCTCGACGGCGAAGCGGACGTCACCGCGACCAACGCCAAGACCGGTGCGCGCGAATGGCGCATCAATCTGAAGCCGCGCAATCGCCGCGACAACGAAGCCTTCGGCGGCGGTCTGGCCGTGTCCGACGGCAAGGTCTATGTGACCTCGGGCTTCCGCTTCGTCGCCGCCGTCGACGCCGCCAACGGCAAGATGCTGTGGCGCAAGATGGTGTCCTCGCCGATCCACGGCGCGCCGACCGTCGCCGACGGCCGCATCTACGCGGTCGACGTCGACAACCAGATCGTCGCCTTCGACGTGAACAACGGCGACCAGGTGTGGTCGTATCAGGCCATCGTCGAGCCCGCGCGCATCCTGAAGGCTTCGAGCCCGGCGGTGTCGGGCGAGCAGGTGGTTGCGCCGTTCTCGTCGGGCGAACTGATCTCGCTGTCCACCGCCAACGGCGACACTCTGTGGGACGAGGCGCTGTCAAAGGAAACGCGCACCAACGCCCTGTCCGAAATCCGCGACATTCCGGGCCGTCCGGCGATCTACAAGGGCGACGTCTACGCCGCCAGCCAGTCGGGCGTGTTCGCCGCCGTCGACATGCGCTCGGGCAATGCGAAGTGGCAGCTGCCGATCGCCAGCGAAGACACGCCCTGGCCCGCAGGCGACGTGGTGTTCGTCGTTTCCAAGGCCGGCGAGCTGATCGCCGTCAACCGCGACAACGGCCAGGTCTATTGGATCACCGACCTCAACAAGGGTCGCAAGAAGCGCAAGGAAGGCGGCTTTCTCGGCATCGAAACCCACCTGGTCGTGCCGATCTGGTCCGGCCCGATGCTGGCCGGCGACCGCCTGATCGTGACCAACGCCTGGGGCGAAGCGATCTCGGTCGACGCCAAGACCGGCAAGGTGACCAAGACCATCAAGATCGGCGACCCCATCTTCCAGGCGCCCATCGCCTACGACGGGATGCTGTATCTGATGACCGACAAGGCGGACCTCATCGCGATCCGGTAAGAGGGTTCGATCGCCAACGTTCAGCGCCCTCGCTCAACCCGAGCGGGGGCGCTTCGCTTTTTAGTTTTGACCACGGACCCACACGGAAACACACGGACAAAGCAAGAAGTTGAACCACGAAGACCACAAAGACCACGAAGAAGAATGAAGGCGGCTTCGCCGCACGAGCACGCACCGAAGGCGCAGTCAGTCTGGCAAACCCGGTCGCCAATATGCCGCCGCCTTCGTGACCTTCGTGGACTTTGTGGTTGAATCTCTTTCCGTGTGGGTCCGTGTGGGTCCGTGGACTCTCTTTTCTAAGCCGGTGACGCCGGCGCGACGTCAAAAGGTTTGAATGACGCTAAAGGTCGCCATTGTCGGACGTCCCAACGTGGGCAAGTCGACGCTGTTCAACCGCCTCGCGGGCAAGAAGCTCGCGATCGTGGACGACCGGCCCGGCGTCACCCGCGATCGGCGCTACGCGTCCGGCAGGATCGGTGATCTTGAGCTCGAGCTGATCGACACGGCGGGCTTCGAGGACGTGGACGATTCCAGTCTCGAAGCGCGCATGCGCATCCAGACCGAAAAGGCGGTGGACGAGGCGGACGTCTCGCTGTTCGTGTTCGACTCGCGCGAAGGCGTGGTCCCACTCGATGAAATCTTCGCCGAGCTGTTGCGCCGCAAGAACCGTCCGGTGGTGGTGGTCGCCAACAAGGCCGAAGGCAAGGCGGGCGACATCGGCACGAACGAGGGCTATGCGCTGGGCCTCGGCGAACCGCTGGCGCTCTCGGCGGAACATGGCGAGGGCATCGCCGATCTTTATCAAATCCTGGTGCGCTACGACGAAGCGAAGAAAGCCGAACTCGCGGCCCTCGCGCCGCCTGTCGAAGAGACCGACGAAGACGCGCCGATCGATGCGATCGGCGACGAAGAAGAAGAGCCTATCGATCCGGAAATCCCCATCCGCATCGCCATCGTCGGGCGCCCCAACGCCGGCAAGTCGACGCTGGTCAACCGCCTGATCGGCGAGGACCGCATGCTGACCGGCCCCGAGGCCGGCATCACCCGCGACGCCATCCCGGTGGAGTGGAGCTGGGGGGGTCGCAAGATCCGCCTGGTCGACACCGCGGGCCTGCGGCGCAAGGCGCGTGTGCACGAGAAGCTGGAAAAGCTGTCCACTTCCGACGCCATTCGCGCGATCACCTTCGCCGAGGTGGTGGTGCTGGTGATGGACGCCGACGGCGCCTTCGAAACCCAGGACCTGCAGATCGCCGACCTTGTCGAGCGCGAGGGCCGCGCGCTGGTCTACTGCATCGCCAAGTTCGATCTCGTCGAAGGCCCGCAGACGCGGTTGAAGGAACTGCAGGAAACCGCCGACCGTCACCTGCCGCAGTTGCGCGGCACGCCGCTCGTCGCATTGTCGGCGCAGACCGGGCGCGGCGTGAACCGTCTGATGCCGGCGATCATCAAGGCGCACAAGGACTGGTCCACCAAGGTCAAGACGCGCGACCTGAACGACTGGCTGGCCATGGCCGTGCAACGCCACCCGCCGCCGGCGGTGGACGGAAAGCGGATTCGACCCAAGTACATGGCTCAGACCAAGGCGCGCCCGCCGACCTTTGTGCTGTTCGCCAGCCGCGCCGCGCACCTGCCGGAAAGCTACCGCCGCTACCTGATCAACAGCCTGCGCGAAAGCTTCGACCTGCCCGGCATCCCGATCCGCGTGACAGTGAAAGCCAACACCGGCTCCGACCCGACCGCCGACACGCCCGCGGGCGATCGCGCGCGCAAATACAGAGCCAAGCGCACCTCGGGCCCCGCGAAACCGGGACCGCCGAAGAAAAAGGGCACCAAGGGATCGGCGCCCAAGAGGTAGGGCCGAACCTGAATGTCCTCCCTTCCTCCTCGATGGAGGAAGGGTCGGGGATGGTGGTGTGTCGGCCGACGCCAGAGACGAAAGCGCGGGTGGCGCCGCGCGCGTTCTTCCCCACACCGCTTGCCCACATCTCCCTCCCCAACCCTCCCTCCATCGAGGAGGGAGGGAGAATCGCGAGCGGGTGTCTAGTGCGCTTCCCGCGCCGCTTTCCAATCGGCGAAGTTCACCGTTTCCTTCGGCGGTTCGCGGTCGGCGCGCGCCAGGTCCACGATCAGCGGACCGATCTC
Organism: Caulobacteraceae bacterium; assembly: GCA_036501825.1. Lineage (GTDB taxonomy): Bacteria > Pseudomonadota > Alphaproteobacteria > Caulobacterales > Caulobacteraceae > JAFECT01. Next base: position 429,205 of record DASXZP010000026.1, read on the forward strand.
GTCGGGGTGGGGCAGCGTCATCGGATCTTCGCCGGGGAAGGCGCCGGCGCGCATGGCCGTGCGCATGGGGCCCGGACTGACGATAGCGACGCGCAACGGCGTCGTGTCCACCTCCACCGCCCAGCAACGCAGCATTTGCTCCATCCCCGCCTTGGACGCGGAATAGGCCCCGAAGAACGGATAGGTCTTGACCGCAACCCCGCTCGACAGCGCGATGAAGCGGCCCGCATCCGACGCGCGCAACAGCGGCTCGAAGGAACGGATCAAGCGGTAGGTCGAGGTCAGGTTGGTCGCGATGACCGCGTCGAAGTCCTTGGGCGCCATGTGCGAGACCGGCGTCACCGTCCCGGCGCGTCCGGCGGAGTGAACCACGACGTCCACCCGCTTGAACCGCTCCCACAACGCCCCGCCCAGCCGGTCGATGGCGTCGCCGTCGGTGATGTCGAAGGGCGTCAGCGTCGCCGCCTCGCCGGTCGCGGCCTTGATCTCGTCGTCGAGTTCTTCCAGCGCGCCCTGGGTCCGCGCGGCGGCGATGATGTGCGCCCCGGCGTTGGCCAGGGCCAGGGCGGTGGAGCGGCCGATGCCGCGCGAGGCGCCGGTGACGAAGGCGATGCGGCCGGCCAGCGGCTTGTCGGAGGAGGGGGAGGCGGTCATGGCGCGCTGTTTAGCCGGATTTCGCGGGCCTGGAAGGCGTCACCCCCGGTTTTATCCACAGGCTGGCCGCGCTGAACGGCCAAGCTGTCACAGTCCTTGCCTAAACCCGCCCTCGCAGCGGCTTCCTCCCCGCCGCCAACTCGACGGCCTCGCACCCTGCGGGGCCGTTTTCTTTTACGCGCTCACCAACAGCGACAACTGCCGCTCCACCGTGTCGCTTTGGCCTTCGGCGATTTCTCGGTCGAGGAGGCGGGTGGGGTAGTCGCCGGTGAAATAGTGGTCGGTGAACTGCGGGTGCAGCGGGTCGCGCGGGCCGGCTTCCATGGCGTCGTAGAGGCCTTCGACGGAGAGGAAACCCAGGCTGTCCACCTCGAGCATCTGGCGCATTTCTTCCAGCGACTTGTTCGCCGCGAGCAGCTTGTCGCGATCGGGCATGTCGATGCCGTAGAAGTCGGGCCACTTGATCGGCGGCGACGCGGAACGCAGGTGCACCTCTTTTGCCCCGGCCTCGCGCACCATGCGCACGATCTTCACCGAGGTGGTGCCGCGCACGATGGAGTCGTCGATCAGGATGACGCGCTTGCCCTCCAGCACCGGCCGGTTGGGGCTGTGCTTGCGGCGCACGCCGAGCTCGCGCACGCCCTGGGTCGGCTGGATGAAGGTGCGCCCGACGTAGTGGTTGCGGATGATGCCCATCTCGAAGGGCAGGCCGCTGGCTTCGGCGAAACCGAGCGACGCCGGCACGCCGCTGTCGGGCACGGGCACGACCACGTCGGCCTCGGCCGGGTGCTCCTTGGCGAGTTGGCGGCCCATGCGTTTGCGCACGGTATAGACCGAGCGGCCGTTCACCACGCTGTCGGGGCGGGCGAAATAGACGTATTCGAACAGACACGGCCGCGCGTGCATGGCCGGGAACGGCTTGATCGACTCGATCTTGTTGTGCTCGTCGATGACCACGACTTCGCCGTGTTCGATGTCACGCACGAAGCGGGCGCCGATCATGTCGAGCGCGCAAGTTTCCGACGCCAGCACGTACTTGCCGTCCATCACGCCCAGCACCAGGGGGCGGATGCCGAGCGGATCGCGCGCGCCGATCAGCTTCTTCGGGGTCAGCGCCACCAGGGCATAGGCGCCTTCGATGCGCCACAGCGCCTCGATGAAGCGGTCCATGATCTTCGGCTTCCGCGAGCGGGCGATCAGGTGAAGGATCACCTCGGAGTCCGAGGTTGACTGGAAGATCGCGCCCTCGGCGACCAGCTCGTTGCGCAGGGTGAGAAAGTTGGTGAGGTTGCCGTTGTGCGCCAGCGCGATGCCGCCGGTGTCGAGATCGGCGAACATCGGCTGCACGTTGCGCAGGCCCGCGCCGCCGGTGGTCGAATAGCGCGTGTGACCGATGGCGCCGCGCCCGGGCAGGCGGTCGACCAGATCCGAGCCGGTGAAGGCGTCGCCGACCAGGCCGAGGTGGCGTTCGGTGTAGAAGCTGGAGCCGTCGCAGCTGGCGATGCCGCAGGCTTCCTGCCCGCGGTGCTGCAGGGCGTGCAGGCCCAGCACGGTGATGGCGCTGGCGTCGCGCACCCCGAACACGCCGAACACGCCGCACTCCAGCCGCAGCTGGTCGTCGTCGGGATCGCGCTTGGGGATGCGGTGGACGAAGTCGCGGGTCTCGTGCGTCATCGGCTCTTCTCCACGATCGCGTCCATGTTGTCGCGCTGATCCTTGCTGTAGCCGTGCGACGGATGAGCGGCGGCGCCGGCGCGGATCGAGGTCTCGACCTTGGGCGCCACCGCGTCGGCCATCTTGGCCGCGTGCGGCAGCACCATCTGCACCGTCTTCGCCGACACCGCGCCCACGCGATAGAGCTTGGCGTGCGAGAACCATTGCGGCATGCGGTCGGCGGGCGTCACCGCCATCATGAACAGATGCACCGCGCCCACGAACACCAGCGCGCGCAGCAGGCCGAAGCCGATGCCGAGGCCGCGGTCGAGGGGGTTCAGATCCTTGTTCTCGTGCAGCTGGCGCCCGACGATCGCGCCGGCCCAGCGCACGCCCATGTAGACAATGGCGAACACGATGATCAGGGCGATGACGTTGCCCACGAAGGCGGGGTGGATGAACTTGCGCCCGATCGGCTCGGTCACGCCCGACAGCAGGCCGTCGACGATGATGGCGACGACGATGGACAACAGGTCGATGATCTCGCGCGTCCCGCCGCGGAAAAATCCGATGAGGGACGAGACCGCGATCGCCGCCAGGATGAAGAAGTCATAGACGGTCATGGGCGGGTCCCCTTTGGCAGGTCCCAGGTCTGTTCGCCAATGCGGCCGATCGCCTCCGCCAGGCGGTGAGCGCCGAATACGGGGAAGGGCGCGCCCTCGGCCGCGGCCATAGGGGCGAGCGCACGATCGAAACCCAGTTTCGCCGCCTCCTTCATGCGCGACTCCATGCGGCCCACCGGCCGGACGTCACCCGACAGACTGATCTCGCCGAACACAACACAGCCCTGGGGCAGGGGCGCTTCGAGCGCCGAGGAGGCCAGGGCGGCGGCGGCGGCCAGATCGGCGGCGGGCTCGGAAATCCGAAGGCCGCCGGCGACGTTCAGGTAGACGTCCCGGGCCCCGAATCCAAGACCACAGCGCGCCTCGAGCACCGCTAAAACCATGGCGAGACGGCCAGAATCCCAACCAACCACCGCCCGGCGCGGTGTTCCGTAGGCGGATGGAGCCACCAGGGCCTGGAATTCGACCAGCACCGGGCGCGACCCCTCGATGCCCGCGAACACCGCCGCGCCCGCCGCCCGCTCGCCGCCTGCGCCCAGGAACAGGGCCGAGGGGTTGGCCACTTCGCGCAGGCCGGAGTCGCCCATCTCGAACACCCCGATCTCGTCGGTGGCGCCGAAGCGGTTCTTGGCCGCGCGCAGGATGCGGAAGGGATAGCCGCGCTCGCCCTCGAAGGAGAGGACTGCATCGACCATGTGCTCGACCACGCGCGGGCCGGCGATCTGGCCGTCCTTGGTCACGTGCCCGACCAGGATCACCGCCGTGCCGCGCTTCTTGGCCAGGCGGACCAGTTCGCCCGCGCAGGCGCGGACCTGGGTGACCGAGCCCGGGCCCGCTTCCAGGGCGTCCGACCACAGGGTCTGGATCGAGTCCACGACCACCAGGTCGAAGCGTTCCTTCTTCAGCGCGTCGAGGATGTCCCGAAGCGCCGTTTCGGCCGCCAGTTGCACCGGGGCCTGGCTCACGCCCATGCGCATGGCGCGCGCGCGGATCTGGTCGATCGCCTCTTCGCCGGAGATGTAGGCCACGTTCGCCCCGCGGGCGGCCGCGGCGGCGCAGACCTGCAGCAACAGGGTCGACTTGCCCACGCCAGGGTCGCCCGCCAGCAGGATGGCCGAGCCCGGCACCACGCCGCCGCCGCAGACCCGGTCGAACTCGACCGATCCGGTGGCGATGCGCGGCGGCTCGATGGTCTCGGTTTCCAGACCCTCAAACGTCAGGCCTCGGTTCTTGGTGGGCTTGGTCCGCGAGAGGGCGCCCGGCGGGCCGCCGGTGACTTCTTCGACCAGGCTGTTCCAGGCGCCGCAGGCGTCGCAGCGCCCAGACCACTTGGAGTGGACGGCGCCGCAGGTCTGGCAGACATAGACCGCGCCGTCGCGCGCCATGGTTTACGCCTCGGGATCAGGAGCGGAGGAAGATTTTCGCCTGATTCGCAAGCTGGGCCGTGGCCTTAAGCACGATCGGTTCACGGAAAGGCTTCCCCTTCAACGCGGAACGTCGTTATCTTCGCCCCGCGGGAGAATCCGACCTGCCAACTGCGAGGGAAGACCACATGACCGTCGAGGTTCCTGGAGGGCCGAAAACCGCGTCGCTCATCGAGCGCGTGAAGAACATCCTTCTGAAGCCCAACGCCGAATGGGATCGCATCGAAGCCGAGCCTGCGAGCGTCCAGAGCCTGTTCATGGGCTATGCGATCATCCTCGCCGCGATCGGCCCGATCTGCCAGCTGATCGGTTCGGTCGTGTTCGGGCACTGCATCTTCTTCGCGTGCTACCGGCCGCCGATCATTTCCGCCGTCGTTGGCGCGGTCGTCTCCTACGCGCTCGCCCTGGTGGGCGTGTTCGCCTTTGGCTTCATCATCGAGGCCCTGGCGCCCAGCTTCGACGCTCAGAAGAACCGCGTGCAAGCAATGAAAGTCGCGGTCTATTCGTCGACGGCGGCTTGGCTCGCCGGCGTCTTCTACATCATCCCGCAACTCGGCGCGTTGGCGATCGTGGGACTCTACAGCCTCTACCTGTTGTTCGTCGGCCTGCCGAAACTGATGAAGGCGCCCAAGGAAAAAGGCACGACCTACACCATCGTCGCGATCGTCTGCGCGATCGTCATGTGGATCGTCATCGGCGTGGTCGGCGGCGCGGTCGCCGGCATGGGCATGGTGGGCGGCGCCATGATGGGCCCGCACTACGGCGACAACGGTACGGTGTCGGGCACGGTGCACATCGGCAACTCGAGCCTCGACCTCGGCAAGCTGCAACAGGTCACGAACCAGATCAAAGCGCAGGCGGCGGCCCAACAGGCCGCCGCTAACGGCTCCGCGCCGCCGGCGGGCACGGCGACCGTCACCCCGGTCGGCGCCGACGTGCTGCGCAACATGCTGCCGGGCTCGATCAACGGCATGGCGCGCGGCGATATCTCGTCGAGCTCCGGTTCGGCCATGGGCATCGCCGCCTCTGAAGCGTCCGCGACCTACACCAACGGCAATGCGCACCTGACGCTGAAGGTGAGCGATACGGGCACCGCCAGCGGGATGATGGGTCTCGCCGGCGCGCTCAACGTGAACTCGGACGAACAGAACGGTTCGCACTACAAGAAGGTGAGCACCGTCAACGGCAACATGACCACCGAGGAATACGACAACGCCTCCCATAACGGCAGCTACATGACCATCGTCGCCGGCCGCTTCGCGGTCGAGGCGGACGGGACCGGCGTCGACATGAACACCATGAAGGCGGCGGTGAACGCGGTGCCTCAGGGCCAACTGGCCTCGATGAAGAACCACTGATCCGGCGCGCTGACAGTACCGACGCCTAAAAGACCGCCCCGGCAGATCCGGGGCGTTCGCGCGCTCACGGGAGATGTGGGCAGGGGGAGATGTGGGGACACGATACCTATTCCCCGAATTCTGAACCGCTGCGCATTCGAGCAAGGTCGTGGGATCCGGGGATAGGTATCGTGTCCCCACATCTCATGTCCCCGGTCAGTACCCCTCGAACCGGCCCTCGCGAGCGAGGTTGCCGAAGCGGGTGACCTCTTCGTTGAACGACAGTTTCACCGTGCCGATGGGGCCGTGGCGCTGCTTGCCGATGATCACCTCGGCGAGGTTGCGCAGCTGGTCCATCTCTTCCTGCCAGGCGAGGTGTTCGGGCGTGCCCTCGCGCGGTTCGGCGCGGGATTTGTAATAGCTCTCGCGGAACACGAACATGACCACGTCCGCGTCCTGTTCGATCGAGCCGGATTCCCGAAGGTCGGAAAGCTGCGGCCGCTTGTCTTCGCGGTTCTCCACCTGACGCGAGAGCTGCGACAGCGCCAGCACCGGCACGTCGAGTTCCTTGGCCAGCGCCTTCAGGCTCTGGGTGATTTCACTGACTTCCTGGACGCGGCTTTCCTGGCGCCGCGCCTCTGAGCCGGTGATCAGCTGCAGGTAGTCGACCACGATCAGGTCGAGGCCGGTCTGGCGCTTGAGACGGCGCGCACGCGCGGCGAGCTTGGCGATCGACAGGCCGCCGGTGTCGTCGATATAGAGCGGGGCTTCCTGGATCTCGACCGCGGCGTCGCGCACCCGGCCGAATTCCGAGGAATCGATCTCGCCCTTGCGCAGGCGGTCCGACGAGACGCCCGACACGTCGGCGAGCAGACGCATGGCCAGCTGTTCGGCGCTCATTTCCAGCGAGAAGAAGGCCACCACCCCGCCGCGCACGGTCTTGCGCGAGCCGTCGGGCTGCGGCTCCCAGGCATAGGTGCGCGCCACGTGGAAGGCGATGTTGGTGGCCAGCGCGGTCTTACCCATCGAGGGACGGCCCGCCAGGATCAGCAGGTCCGACGGATAGAGGCCGCCCAGGCGCTTATCCAGGTCGATCAATCCGGTCGCCACGCCGGCCAGTCCGCCGTCGCGTTCGAACGCCTCGGCAGTCATCTTCACCGCGCCGGAAAGCGCCGTCGAGAACGGCACGAAGCCGGTGGACGACGCGGAGCCGTGCTCGGCCAGTTCGTAGAGTTGTTGTTCGGCGACCTCGATCTGATTGAGCGCTTCGTGCTCAGCGTCGTCGGTGGCGGCCTTGGCCATCTCACCGCCGATGCGGATGAGATCGCGGCGCAGGGCGAGGTCATAGACCATGCGGCCATAGTCGGGCGCGTTCGCCGCCGGCGGCGCCCGGTCGACCAGGTCGGCGAGATAACGCAGGCCGCCGAGTTCCTCGAACGCGGGGTCGCGCTTGAAGCGCTCCATCAGCACGATCGGTTCGGCCAATTGACCTTTGCGCACATAGTCTTCGACCGCATCGTAGAGACGCTGGTGGAACGGCTCGTAGAAGTGGCTGCCCTTGATGTGGTCGCCCAGACGCTCAAACGCGGCGTTGTCGAACAAGATCGCGCCCAGCAGCGCCTGCTCGGCCTCGAGATTGTGCGGCAGGCTGGCGATTGCCGAGCCTTCGGCGTCCTGGCCGGGGGCGAATGCGGGGAGGGTCATCGGTCTCCGATAACTCAGCTACGCGGCGACGGGGATGCGACCAAATCGTTTTTCCCCCGTCGCGCCCCGCTGTCCACAGGCGTGCGACCGGGGCGGCAAATTTTTTCGCGTACGGATCAAATTACAGTGTCGGTTTACAGGGTTCGGGCGAAGGGGCCTTCCTCGCCGGGCTCCAGTTTTTCGCCCTGATACAGGCGCGCCACGCGGCCGCCCAGAAGATCACCCGGACCCTGCTGGAACCGCGGGCCGCCGAAGGCCTCGATGGCGCCGAGCTGGGCCGCCAGGGCGCGGCGGTCCTGCGCCACCACCGGGTCCAGGAACAGGCGGATCGCGGCCTCCTTCAGCCAGCCGGGGCCGCGGCCCTTGGGAGTGGTGAAACAGGCGAAGGGGCGAAAGCTGGTTTCGGTCTCCGGCGTGAAGAAGGCGGTGACGCAGAGGGTCAGCGTGTCGCGGCCCTCCCAGCGCGCCTGGATGGTGGTGGGCGCATAGAGGCGCGTGCGGCTGCGCTGACGGTCGGGCTCGAGCGCCTTGGACATCCAGCCCACGTCCGGCGTCTTCTGCTCGATCACCTGTTCGATGCCGTCCTCGAATACGCGGGTGAGCAGGTCCACCGGCAGGCGCCGGTCATGGCGGCGGATGAAGCCGTGGTGGATGAAGTTGGTGTGGAAAGGGTCGAGCACGTTTTCCACCGCATCCAGCGCGCGCCCGCGCCACACGCCCTGGTCCCACCAGAAATGGTCGTGCCCGTCCGCGCCCCAGGCGCCGAAGTCGTGCAGATCGTCGGGTCCGTCGGAGGACAGGCGCACGAACACGCCGCCGTGGCGCTCGATGGTCTTCACAGGAAACGCGGCGTAGCGCGCGGCCTCGCCGTCGCTCAGGTCGCAGCCCGGCGCCTCCAGGCAGCGCCCGTCGCCGTCGAAACGCCAGCCGTGGTAGGCGCATTGCAAGGCGCCGTCGCTCACGCGCCCCATCGACAGCGGATAGTTGCGATGCGGACAGCGGTCCTCGAACGCCACCGCCCGCCCTGCGGAACGGAACAGAACGATCGGGGTGTTGGCCAGCACCCGCGCCAGTGGTTTGGCCTTCACCTCGCGCGACAGGGCGATGAGCTGCCAGCTCTTGGCGATGGAGTCCGGGAGCGGCGTCAAAGCGGTTCCCCGTTCCATTCCATGTCCGCCGTCATAGCCTCCGCGAGCGTCCGATCCGTGACCGCGGCCCGCAGGCCATAGCCCAGGCTGTCGATCAGGGCGCCCAGCACCGGTCCCCGGTCGCCGGGCGCGGACAGCACGTCGCGTCCGATGGCGCGCTGGCGCTTCCACGCGTCCAGCCGCTTGCCGCTCAGCGCCGCGGGCAGGCCGTAACGCCACAGGGCCGCGCCGATGTGCGCCGACGCCAGGGACTCCACCTGCGCTTCGCCGCGGCCGAGGATGGCGTTGGCGAGCTCGGGACCGGGTGGAAACAGATGTACGCCGCTGACCGCGCGCGGATTGCACTCGATCAGCCACGGTTTTTCGGCTTCGTCCACGACCAGGTCGCAGGCGAACTGGCCGCGGATCACCAGTTGCTCGGCCAGCACCTCGGCCATGGCGCGGATCTGGGCCGCCAGCGTCTCGTCCAGCGGCGCAAAGGCGTAGGCGACGCCGCCCTTCAGCCGCCAGCTCGAGCGATAGGCGCAGAACGCGGTCAGCTTTCCCTCGCGCGCCACCGCATAGAAACTCGCGTCCTCGCCATAGATGCGTTGCTGGATGATCCAGGCGCGCGCGGGCGTCGGCTTGATCGCGGTCAGGTCCTCGGGCTCGGGCCCGATCACCGCCCGGGCGCCGAAGCGCGAATACTCGGGTTTGAAGACGAGGTGGGTCGAGACGTGGAGCATGTCGCGCAGGTCCTCGTCGGCGGTCGCGCGCCAGGTTCCCGGCACCGGCAGGCCCAGCACGCGGCAGGCGTCGATGAACCGTCCCTTGGCGTGAAGCTCCGCCAGAACTTCGAAGCTCGGCGCGAACAGGCGCTGGTCGAGGACGCCGCGCCGGGCGAGGGCGGCGAGGTAAAAGACCTCTTCGCAGGTGGGCACGATCAGGACCGGATCGAGGGTCTGCACCAGGGCGGCGATGTCGCGCGCAAAGCCCTGCGGGTCCTTTCGCGGCGAGGCGTAGCGGTGGACGGCCTTGGGCGTCTTCGAGGCGCGCGCCGCGCGGGCGCGGGAACAGTCGGCCATGTGCGCCTCGAGGCCCGCCGCCGCGAAGCTCCGCGCTAGTTCCAGCGCCGCCGGCGCCCGGGCGCCGGTGATGAGGACCCGCTCAGCCATGACTCCGGTTCAGTTGTCCCTCCAGACCACCCGACGTCGCTTGGGCCCACCCTGGGGCGTGAACGGGGCGGTGACAACCGGAACCTCGACCTGGCGGCGGCGCAGCACCGCCTCCAGCGCCGACTTGGCCGCAGCGCCGTCGGCGCCCTGCACGACCTCGAGCCGTACTTCCGCAACCGTGCCGGTGGCGCGCCAGTCGCAGGCGGGACCGGTCGAACGCGACACCGCGTCGGCCACCTCGCGCGGCGTCACCACCGCGTCACCCCAGCGCCAGAGATCGGACGCCCGGCCCTCCACCCCGCGCACCGGCTGGCGCGACGAGCCGCAGGGGCAGAGCGCATCGATCGGCTCGAGCAGGTCGTCGAGGCGCACGCGCACCATCGGCTGGCTGGTGCGCCGCAGGTCGGTGATGATGGGGCGAAAGCGCGTCGTGCCCGGCACGGGCTCGCGCTCGATGATCAGCACGTCTTCGTTCAGGTGCAGCAGGCCGTGCTTGCAGCTGGCGCCCAGGAAGCCTTCAGTGGCCTGGTAGATTGGATCCGGCCGCGTCTGCAGCGCCGAGGCGATCCAGCCGCGCTCGACCTCATCCATCGGCTCGGCGCCGTAGAACAACCGTTCCAGCGGCGGCAGGGCCGGCGCGCCAGAGCGGATACGCCGCGCGAGCCCGGCCAGCACCCCGCTGGGCGCAATCAGAATGTCGGGCGCGAAATCCCGCAGCGCCTCGGGCGTCACGTCGAGGCCGAAGTATCCGAACGCGATCGGGCCCGCGTCGCCGACGTCGCTGTAGAGCCGGTTGCCGGCGCGCAGGCTGAGCGCAATCCGCCGCTTGCGCAGCAGGGCGTCGGCGGGCAGCAGGCGCGCCAGGATGTGGCCGATGTATTCGGTGCGCTCGGCGCGCGCGGTCAGAAACACCCCGCGCTCGCCCGACGTGCCGGTGGAAAACCCGGCCGAGACGCCGGGCGCGACCAGGCCGTCGCCGCCGTCCTCCGCCGCCTCTGCGGCTTGCTCGGCGGCTTCGCGGGTGATCCCCAGGCTGTTCCAGCCTTCGAAGTCGCTGCGCAACGCGGGGGCGTCGATGACGGGAAAGGCCTCCAACGGCAGGCCGGCTAGGCGCGCGAGGGCGGGCGTGCGGGCGATCACGGGCTGCATCTTTCGCCACAGCCGCTGTTGCCGCGCCGCGATGGAGACGCGGTTGTGCGGCTGGGTGGTGCGCGCGTCGGCCCAGGCTCTGAAGATCCCCGCCTTGGTGTTTGATGGGCGGTCAGTCGGCATCGGTGGCGGCCTCGGACGCGGCTTCGGGACAGTGGGAGGGGGTAAGCTTCAGATTCGGGTTGCGCGTCCATAAGGCACTAAGCGCGCTCAGTGTCGCGCGATAGGTCGCCGTGTGGCCCAGCAAGGCGGTGGTAAGCCTGGGCGGCGGCGCGTCGTCACGGATGGCGGCCCGCGACCAGGCCGCGTCGGCGACCAGGAACACGCGCTGGTCGCTCTCGTCCCTCAGCACCAGGCCCCAGTGGCCAGGGCAATGGCCCGGCAGCTCGACGGCGACCAGGGACCCGTCGCCGAACAGGTCCGCGCCGCTCTCGAACGGATGCAGCTCGGACCCCAGCGCCACCCGCGGCAGATCCTCGAAGAACCGCGCCCGCGCCGCCAGAGCGTCGGGCACCAGCGCCGACAACACGCCGCGGGACACGCGGGCCAGCCGCCCCGACCGCTTCACCTGCGCGAGCCCGGCGCGGGCGCAATAGAGCCTGGCGTTGGGAAACGCATGCAGCCCTGCGACGTGGTCGCCGTGGAAGTGCGACACGACCACCGCACGCACGTCCGCACGCTTCAGGCCAAAGCGCGCGAGCTGATCCACGGCGGCGTCACCGGGCGCCAGCTCGACCGGCGTGGTCCAGCGGTAGAAGCGTTCCGGAAACGGCGCCGTCGCCGCGAAGAAGGCAGGGTCGTAGCCGGTGTCGAACAGGACGGCGCCTTCGGCCGGATGCAGGATCAGGCCAGCGAGGGCAGGATAGAGCGCGGGCTTGAGGCTCGCGCCCGCGCGCGTGCTGGCGGCGGGATGGCGGCAGGCGCCGGCGCGCAGGATGTGCAGGCGGCAACGCGTCATGCTTTCCACGCCGACATCTGCGGCGCCAGCGTGCGCGCGGTCTCGACCGCGTCGAACTGCGGCGTGAATCCCAGCGCCTCGCGCGCATGCGTCAGGTCGAAGGTCTGGGTGTAGGCGAGCGTCGCCAGGGTATAGGGCGTCAGCACCGGTTCGGGTTGGCCGGGCAGCACCTTGCAGATCGCCTGCGACGCCTGCGCCAACGGGCGCGCGACCGCCATCGGAATGCGGACGAAACGGAACGGCCGGCTCAAGGCTTCGCCGAGTTTGAGCGCGAGGTCGCGAACCGCCACCGGACGACCGCCGGCGATGTTCACCGGGCCGCCGCCCACGCGCTCGATCCGTTCGCCGCAGAGCACGATGGCGCGCGCCGCATCGCGCACGTCGGTGAGTTCGACCAGCGCGCGCCCGTCGCGGAACAGCGGGAAACGTCCGCGCTCCACCACCCGCAGCACGCGCGGCAGGAACACGGCGTCGTCGGGGCCGATCAGGGCACGCGGCCGCACGGCGACCGTCTGGAATTGCGCGTCGTGTGCGTCCAGCGTCAGCCGTTCCGCAGCAAGCTTGGTGCGTGCATAGGCGTTGAGGGGATGGACGGCCGGTGGATCGGCTTCAGTCAGGTTCGGACGGTCGCGCAGCTCGGCATAGACCGACGGCGAGGAGACGAACACAAACCGTTTGACCCCGGCCGAGCGCGCGGCGTCGAGCAGCGCCCGGGTGGCGTCGACGTTGATGCTTTGAAACGTACGCTCGGGGCCCCAGGGCGCCGACAGGGCGGCGGCGTGAAACACCGTATCCACGTCTGCGCACAGCGCGGCCAGATCGCCCCCCAACAGATCGCCGAGCTGGGTCTCCGCGCCCATGAGGTCGAGCCGCTTGCCGCCCGCGGCGCTGCGTCCGTTCGCGCGCACCGTCCAGCCGGCGTCGAGCAGGCTGCGCACGATGGCGAGGCCCAAGCCGCCGGTGGCGCCGGTGACCAGCGCGCGTCGGCTCATACGCGCAGCACCATGGCGGCGGCGCTGATGCCCGCGGCCGTGCCGAGCAGCAGCACGGTGGTTCCGGGCTTCAGGCGGCCCTGGCGCTGGGCCTCGACCAGCACGCTCGGCAGCGAGGTCGCGATCTGGTTGCCGTGGCTGGCGAAGATGTCGACCACGCGCTCGGGGTCGCCGCCCATCAGGCGGCGGATGTGTTCGACGCCGGGCTTGCTGGCCTGGTGGCAGATGATCAGCTCGACGGTTTCGCGGGTCAGGCCCGCGTCGGCGAGCACCCCGTCCACCAGTTTCGGCAGCACGCGCGCGGCGGCCTTGAACACGCCGAACGCGTCCATCTGGAAGTGGGAGCCTGCGACCAGGGCTTCGTAACCCGCTTCGACGCGCAGCCGGGTGCCGCCGGCGCGCAGCGTCGCGAGGTCTTTGCCTTCGCCGTAGCTCTCGAACCGTCGCGACAGCACGCCGGGACCGTTGCGATCATCGCTCGCTTCCACGCACGCCGCCGCCGCGCCGTCGCCGAAGATCGCCGACGCCACCGGATCGGACCAGTCGAGGCCGGCGGACGCGATGTCGCTCGACACGATCAACGCGCGTTTGAAGCGCCCGCTCGCAAACCCCATTGCCGCGAGATCGAGGGCGGTCAGGAACGACAGGCAGGTCTGGTTCACGTCGAAGGCCCACACGCCCGACTTGCCGAGACCAAGCGCTTCCTGAATCAGGATCGAGGCGCCGGGGATCGGCTGCTCCATCACCCCGCAGGCGCCGATCAGCACGTCGAAGTCGCCTACCGCCCATCCCGCCGCCGCCAACGCCTCGCGCGCCGCCTTGGCGCCCATGGCCGAGGTGGTTTCGTCGGGCTCGGCCACGCCGCGGGTTGCAATGCCCAAGGTTTCTCGCGTCCAGCCGACGGCCTGGCCGAACACGCCGTCGAGTTCGTCGGAGGTCCGAATGGTGCGCGGCAGGCACGCGCCCAGCCCCGCGATCTTCATTGGCGTCAGCAAGCGCTGCGCTCCCTAGGCCTTTTGCCGAGTTTAGCCGGGATCAGCCGCGGGCCAAACGGGCCAGCATGGGGCCGGCCGCCGCACACCACAGGAAGAACGACCCGAACAGCGCGCGCTGGGCGAGGCCATAGACCGGCTTGATGTGTTTCCAGAGATCGCTGTCCGGCGCGAGCCCGGCAAGGTTCAGGCCCATCGACACCCAGAGCAGCACGAACATCAGCCACGAGAACGCGACGAGCCCGCCTGCGCGCGGCTCACGCCGCCAGGTCAGCGCCACCGCGGCGGGCGCCTGATACCCGACCAATTCGGACAGGCCGAACACATTGTGCAGCGGATGCGGCGTCGAGAAGATGCCGACGCCCGCCGCCGACGCCGCCATGCAGACGAGCAGCCATGCCGCAAAGGTGGAGCGGCCCGCGGTCTTCGATACGCTGAACACGCCGCTCGCAAACACCAGCATGCAGAAGGCGACGACCAGCAGCAGCACCGTGAACGGCCGCTGCAGCGGCGTGCCGGCTTCGCCGATCTCGCTGATCGTCTGATGTACGTGGCTGTAGCCGGGAATCTTGCTCGCCAACGCCCAGACGCCGGCGGCGAAGATCAGGGCGGCGAGGGCGCCGAACCAGAGACGGACGGAGGCGGTCATGGCGCCAGCTTAGCCGTGATCGTGGACAGCGCCAGCCCGCTCAGCCTTGCTTGACGGTGAAGCGCTTCAGCTCGTCCTTGGGCAACTGCCACTCCGGGCGCAACTCGGACGCCTTTTTGTAGTCGTTGTAGGCTTCCTGCAGATCGCCCAGGTCCTCGTAGGCGAGGCCCTTGTCGTACCAGGCCTTGGCCGGTTCGGAGGGGCCGAGCGCCAGGCCGCGGTCGAGATCGGCAATGGCGTCGCGATACTGCTTCAAGCCCAGACGCGCGGCGCCGCGGTTCACGTAGGCCTCGGCGGAGCCCGGCCGCAGGCTGATCGCCCGGTCGAGGTCATGCTCCGCCGCCTCGAACTCACGCCGTCCCAGGAGGATCACCGAGCGGTTCACCAGGGTCGCCGACAGGTCCCTGGTGGACAGCGGCTCCTGCTCGACCGCCTGGGTGCAGAGATCCAGGCTCGCGCGGTCGGTCGAATTGGCGCGGGCCGCCTTGTAGCAACCCTCGGCCATGCCGCCGCCGAGCACCAGTTCAGCCGCGCCGCACGCGCCGGCGACCATCGAGGCCGCAGCCAGCGCTGCGCCCGCGATCAGGTAACGATGGGACTTGAAGCGACGCATGGAACCGGCCTTCCCTCAGGGACAGGGACGCTCGCTGTCGCCGCACTGTCGCGCCGGATCGTTCAAGGCGTCAAATCGGCTAGCCTCAAATGCGAAACGGCGCGGAGGTTGTCCCCCGCGCCGCATCGTTTCGTCCGTATCAGGTCAGGATCAGGCCTCTTCGGCCGGAGCCTCCAGCATGGCCTGGCCGGCGCCGCCTTCGAACAGCTCCTGAGCCGCCGCCTTCGCGTCCGCACGCTCTTCCTCGAACTGCGAGGTGATGACGTTTTCGCCGCGCGCCTGGCGCTCGGCTTCGTCGGCCGAGCGGGCCACGTTGATCATGACCTCGATGGTCACTTCCGGGTGCAGGCGAACCTTAATCGGATGCACGCCGAGCGTCTTGATCGGGACGTTCAGTTGCACCTGGTTGCGTTCGACCTTGCCGCCGGCGGCGTTGACCGCGTCGGCCACGTCGCGCGCGGCGACGGAGCCGTAGAGCTGGCCGCTTTCGCCGGCGGAGCGGATCAGCACGTATTTTGTGCCGTTCAGCTTTTCGCCGGCTTTTTCGGCCGCCGTGCGGTTGTCCGCGTTGCGGGCTTCGATCTGGACGCGCTGGATTTCGAACACTTTCATGTTCGCCGACGTCGCACGCAGCGCCTTGGCGCGCGGCAGCAGGAAGTTACGGGCGAACCCGTCCTTCACCGAAACCACGTCGCCGATGACGCCGAGCTTTTCGACGCGTTCGAGCAGAATGACTTTCATCGGTCCCTCTCCCTTACTTCACGACGTAAGGCAGGAGCGCGAGATAGCGAGCACGCTTGATGGCCTTGGCCAGCTCACGTTGCTTCTTCTGCGACACCGCGGTGATGCGCGACGGCACGATCTTGCCGCGCTCGGAGACGTAACGCTGCAGCAGCTTCACGTCCTTGAAGTCGATCTTCGGCGCGTTGGCGCCGGAGAACGGGCACACCTTGCGGCGGCGGAAGAAGGGGCGACGGCCGCCGGAAGAGCCGGCCGCGCCGCCGATCGTGGGATCAGATCCCTGGGTCGTGTCGGTCATGTGGGGCTCTCCTTAGGCGCCGGGATAATCTTCGTAGCCGCTCGGCGGACGGCGTTCGCCGCGCTCGCGTTCGCGTTCTTTGCGCGCCAGCACGGGCGAAAGCTCGAGGTCGAGCTCTTCGACGCGCACGGTCAGGTAACGCAGCACGTCTTCGTTGATCGACAGCTGGCGTTCCATCTCCTTCACCGCGGGCGCGGGGGCGTCGATGGCCAGGAGCGAGTAGTGCCCCTTGCGGTTCTTCTTGATCCGGTAGGTGAGGTTGCGCAGACCCCAGTACTCGATCTTGGCGACGGCGCCGCCGCCTTCCTCGATGATGTGCTTCAGGGTCTCATTCAGCGCTTCGGCCTGCTGCGGCGAGATATCCTGCCGAGCAATGACCACGTGTTCGTAAAAGGCCATTTCGTCCTTCTTCCGTTGGGAAGGCGGCGTCGGGCCCGGCGGAAGCTCCGGGCGGGACGATGGCTCCTTAGCGCGGCGAAGGGGGCTTAAGGCCCGCTTGCTTCAAGGGAAACCGCACCAGGACCGCCTTCCTGGCAAGCGGCGGCAGATACGGGAAAAGGGGTCGGAGCGCAACCCTTTGCGCCATTTCCCCTTCCTCAGAAGGGAATAATGGGTTTCCCGACGCCTGCCGGCTGCTCGGTCAGAACCTTGGGGACGCAGTAGGTTCTTGGGACGGTGGCGATGCTCATGGGGACCTGGAGGCTGACGGCCGCGCCGTGGATCCGGTCGCAGGCGGGGCCGGCATCCACCGCATAGTGGATGATCCTCGTCGTGTAGTTGGGGCAGACGTCCGAGCAGGGATAATCCACAACCACGTGGACCCCGTGATGGACGCCCAGGTCGTCGTGCTTGAACATCTTCGTCCGCCTGTCAAAGGGCTTGGCGGCGAAGGCCTTGATCTGGGCGTCGGTCAGCGTGTCGCGCGGCGCGGCTGATCCGGCGCCGGCAGCGAGCGTCGCCGCCAGGGCCAGCACCAGCGCCGCTGCTCTCACCGCGTACCGCCTTCGCGCAGGCGGATCAGTTCGTCCGGGGACAGGGGCGCTGCGGCGCCGGCGTTGGCCTTGCGGATGAAGCCGGTGGAGACGCCGTGGTCGCGCAGCTTCACCAGATCCTCGGCGGCGAGGCGGGTATAGCCGTCCGACTTCAGCTCGCTGATGTACGTTGCGCTGACGCCGTGATCGCGCAGACGCGCGAGATCGCCGGGTTTCAGGTCGGTGTAGCCGGCCTCCTTCAGACCCTGCAGGAAAGTTCCGCTCACACCGTGATCGCGCATCTCGACCAGGTCGGTCGCGGGCAGGCCGCTGAGGCCATAGGTCTTCAGTTCGCCCAGATAGCGCGCGGAAACGCCGTGGTCGCGAATGTGGATGAAGCTTTCGACATCGCCGAAACGATAGCCGGCCGCGTTCATGGCGGTGAGCTGGCGCAGGCCCGCGCCGTGTTCGGCGGCCTTGATCAGCAGCGCCGCGTCGGGCGTCGCGTAGGCTTCGCGCTTCAACTCGTCGAGGTAGTCGAAGCCCATATCGCTCATCGCCAGTTCGAACTGCGGATAGCCCGCGACGTCGCCCTTCACGCCGCGCGCCTTCAGGGCCGCCGCGAAGTCCGCGTTCGGCGCATAGACGCAGGTTCCCGCGCCCATGCCCGCGCGCACCGAGCCGTCGCAGCGGAAGTCGCCCGCGTCGCGGTGCACGGTGAACGCAACCGCGCCGTCGGCGTGCGCCAGCTGGTCGGGCGTCATGCCCTGAATTTGCATCTGCGGGGGCTGGCCGACCGTGTTGGCGCGGCCGCCGGTCAAGGTGACGTCGTGGCTCATCCACATCGAATGGTGCGGCGTCTGATAACCGAGGCCGAACTCGACCACGCCGGCGCCTTCGTCCTGGCCGGCCGGGTCCATCTTCCACTGCAGGGCGGCGGGCACGGTGGCGGGCGCGCCGTCGCTGTTGGAACTGGAGTTCATCTCGACGTCCGCCCAGGCGGCGGGGCCTACGGCCAGGGCCAGCAGAAGGGCGCAGGCCAGGCCCGGCGCGACTTTGGCGGCATGGGTCATGTTTTTCTCCCCTTTGGGCGCACCCGTAACGACGTTTTGCGGCCGATTAGCGGCCGCGCCGGTCCCGCCGTCACGTTAAACTTTGGCAAGCCCGGGGAGGGCCGGCCCTCAGCCGTAGTTGGCGCTCAGCGGGCCGGCAACGTCGTGGACGCAGCGGCCGTCCTTCTTGACCGACTTGGTCTGGCCGGCGCCGACCTTCAGCTCATAGCCGCCCCACTCGATGAGGACCTGTTTGCCGCCGAGGTTGGTGGCGTTGAAGCAGCCGGCGCTGATTTCGAACAATAGTGAGGCGCAGGCGTTGCCCGTACACTTGGCCGCGGGCGTGCCGCTCTCAACGGTTTTACCCGGCGCGGCGTAGGCGGCGTTGGCGGCGGCGAAGAGGACGACGCACGCGAGCGCGCCGGTCAGTCTGGACAGATGCATTGCGCCTCTCCCCCGGGAGCCAGGATTCACTTGCCGTGATCGTCATGCCATTTCTTCAACGCGTCCAGTGTCATCTCGACATGCTTCGACGGGTCGAGGTCAGAGTAGGTGAAGATGATCTTGCCGTTCGGCGCGATGACGTAGGACGTGCGGTTCGACCAGTCGGGCTTCTGCGGCAGGACCGTGTCGTAGGACTTGATGATGTCCTTGGTCACCGCCGCGGTCGCGAACTTGGAACGGCAGTCGCTGGTCGAGAACTCGACCAGGCGATCGGTGTTGCCGGCGGTGACGCCGATCAGGGTCGCGCCCAGCGCCTTGTACTGGTCGGCCGCCTCGGCGAAGTCGTGCGCCTCGACGGTGCAGCCCGAGGTGAAGGCCGCCGGATAGAAATAGAGCACCACGGGTCCGTGCTTCAGCGCTTCCTTGAGCGAGAAGGTGAAGGCCTTGCCGGCCATCGCGCCCGGCGCGGTGAAGTCGGGGGCCTTGGCGCCCGGCTGCAGGGCGGCATAGGCGGGAGCGGCGGCGAGAACGGCCAGGGAAACGGCGCAGGCGAGGAGCTTTTTCACGGCGGGGGCCTCCTTGAGGGCGGAAGATTTGCTCTGAAGCGGGGGTTTCCGCAAGGCGTGTTCAGCGAACGTCGCTCAAAGCCGCGCCGCTTGTCGCGCATCGCCTGATCGCCTAGTCCTCCGCCCCACCTAAAACTGCAGGACGCGCCGATGAGTCTCGCCTTCCTCTTTCCCGGCCAGGGCAGCCAGACCGTCGGCATGGGGTCCGACCTCGCCGAGGCGTTCGGGGCGGCGCGTCAGGTGTTCCAGGAAGTGGACGATGCGCTGGGTCAGCACCTGTCGCGGCTGATGCGCGAGGGGCCGCTGGAGGAGCTGACCCTGACCGAGAACGCCCAGCCGGCGTTGATGGCCGTCAGTCTGGCGGTGATCCGTACCCTGAAGGTCGAGTTCGGGGTCGAGGTGACCAGAGCCGCCTTCGTGGCCGGCCATTCGCTGGGCGAATACTCCGCCCTGGCCGCCGCCGAGGCGTTGAACCTGGCGGACGCGGCGCGGCTGCTGAAGCTGCGCGGCCAGGCCATGCAGCGGGCCGTGCCGGTGGGCGAAGGCGCCATGGCGTCGCTGATCGGGCCCAAGACGGATGTGGCGCTGGCGGAAGAGGCGGCGGTCGCGGGCGCGGAGTTCGGCGTCTGCGTCGTGGCCAACGACAACAACCAGGGCAACGTCGTTATCTCGGGCGCCAAGGCGGCGGTCGACCGCGCGATCGAGCGGGCTAAGGAGCTCGGCGCACGCGCCATTCCGCTGAATGTGTCGGCCCCTTTTCACTGTCCCCTGATGCAGCCGGCCGCCGACGAGATGGCCGAGGCGCTGTCCCAGACGACCATCATCGCGCCCAAGGTTCCGCTGGTGGCCAACGTCACGGCGCGGCCGGTCCATGATCCCGAGGCGATCCGCGCCCTGCTGGTCGAGCAGATCACCGGCCGGGTTCGCTGGCGTGAGAGCATGTTGTGGCTGGCGGGCGAGGGCGGGGTCACCCGCTTTGCCGAGGCCGGCGCGGGCAAGGTGCTGATCGGCATGGCGAAACGGATCGCGCCGGACGCCGAGGCCTTGGCGTTGAACGCGCCCGGCGACCTGGAAGCTTTCGCCAAGTCCTTCTGAACCTGGCTTTCTGATATTGGCCCTCTGATCTCTCGGGAGACCTTCATGTTCGACCTCACCGGCAAGATGGCGCTGGTCACCGGCGCCACCGGCGGCCTGGGTTCGGAGATCGCCAGGGGCCTGCATGCCCAAGGCGCCCACGTGGTCCTCTCGGGCACCCGCGAGGCGGTGCTGCAGGACCTGGCTGGTCAGTTGGGCGAGCGGGTCTCGGTCGCCCCGGCGAACCTGGCGGAGGCGGCCTCGGTGGACGGCCTGGTGGCGGCGGCGGAGGCTGCGGCGGGCAGGGACATCGACATCCTGGTGGCCAACGCCGGGATCACCCGCGACGGCCTCTTGATGCGGATGAAGGACGAGGACTGGGAAGCGGTGATCAAGGTCAACCTGGAGAGCTATTTCCGCCTCGCCCGGTCGGCGCTCCGGGGCATGATGAAGCGCCGCGCGGGCCGCATCATCGGGGTGAGCTCGGTGGTGGGGGTGACCGGCAACCCGGGTCAGACCAACTATGCGGCCTCGAAGGCGGGAATGATCGGGTTTTCCAAGGCCTTGGCCCAGGAAGTGGGCTCGCGCAACATAACCGTGAACTGCATCGCCCCGGGCTTCATCACCAGCCCCATGACCGACGTGCTGAACGAGCAGCAGCGGGAGGCGATTCTGTCGAAGATCCCGGCCGGAAGGCTCGGAACCGGCGGGGAAATCGCCGCGGCGGCGGTTTATCTGGCCAGCGACGAAGCGGCCTATGTCACCGGCCAGACCCTGCATGTAAACGGCGGAATGGCCATGATCTGAGGGACTTCCGCCCCGGCCGGCCCGCTTTATTCGCCTTAGGAGAGTGTGCTAGGCCGGTCTGGAGACCAGCCACGCCGGCCCGGGAACCCAACTGAAAGCTTGCCTAAGCCGGAGCGGCGTGAGACCGAACGGCCCAAGTCAGACTGACCACCATCTGAAAACAGGGACTTTGAATTTATGGCTGACGTTCTCGAACGCGTGCGCAAGATCGTTATCGATCACCTGGACGCCGATCCGGACAAGGTGACCGAAAAGGCGAGCTTCATCGACGACCTCGGCGCGGACAGCCTCGACAACGTCGAGCTGGTCATGGCCTTCGAAGAGGAATTCGATATCGAGATTCCCGACGATGCCGCCGAACACATCCAGACCGTCGGCGACGCGGTGACGTTCATCGAAGGGAAGCTGGCCGCCTGATCCGCCGGTCGCGCGCGGCAGGGCCGCGCGCCTCCGTTTCGGAAACCGGTCGGGGAGTCCTGAGCATGCGTCGCGTCGTGGTCACGGGCGTGGGTTTGGTCACGCCGCTAGGCTCGGGTGTCGAGAACACCTGGCGCCGCATCCTGGCCGGCGAGTCCGGCGCTGGGCGCATCACCGCCTTCGATCCGACCGACTACGCCTGCCAGATCGCCTGCGAAGTGCCGCGGGTGAACGGCCGCGGCGGCGGCTCGCCCGACATGCCGGGCGCCTTCGACCCCGACAAGACCATGTCGCCGAAGGACCAGCGGCGCGTCGACGACTTCATCCTCTACGCCATGGCCGCAGCCGACGAAGCGGTGCACGACGCAAACTGGACGCCGCAGGACGAAGCCGACCGTGAACGCACCGGCGTGATCATCGGTTCGGGCATCGGGGGGCTCGGGCCCATTGCCGACACCGCCATCGAACTGCGCGACAAGGGTCCGCGCCGGGTCAGCCCGTTTTTCATTCCCTCGGCCCTGATCAATCTGGCGTCGGGCAACGTTTCCATCCGCTACGGCTTCAAGGGTCCCAACCACTCGGTGGTGACGGCCTGCGCCACCGGCGCCCACGCCATCGGCGATGCGGCGCGGATCATCAAGTACGGCGATGCGGACGTGATGGTCGCGGGCGGCGCGGAATCGGCGGTGGTGCCGATCGGCATCGCGGGCTTCATCGCTTGCCGCGCGCTCTCCACCGGTTTCAACGACAACCCCACCAAGGCCTCGCGTCCCTACGACAAGGATCGCGACGGCTTCGTCATGGGCGAGGGCGCCGGCGTTCTGGTGCTGGAAGAGTACGAACACGCCAAGGCGCGCGGCGCCAAGATCTACGGCGAAGTGATCGGCTATGGGATGTCCGGCGACGCCTATCACATCACCGCGCCGGCCTCGGACGGCGACGGCGGCTTCCGCGCCATGCAGGCGTCGCTGAAGGACGCCGGAATACAGCCCCCCGACATCGATTACATCAACGCGCACGGCACCTCGACGCCGCTCGGCGACGAGATCGAACTGGGCGCGGTGGAGCGCATGCTCGGCAACGCCGCCGGCAAGGCCACCATGTCGTCCACCAAGTCGGCGATCGGCCACCTGCTGGGCGCCGCCGGCGCGGTGGAGGGGATCTTCACCCTGCTCGCCATGCGTGATCAGATCGCGCCGCCGACCATCAACCTCGACAACCCCTCGGTGGAGACCGCCATCGACCTCGTGCCCAACAAGGCCAAGCCCATGAAGATCGAGACCGCCCTCTCGAACAGCTTCGGCTTCGGCGGCACCAACGCTTCCGTCGTCTTCCAGAAGGTCACGTGAGGGCCTTCGACGCGCGTCCGGACTTTTCGCCGGACCAGCCGCGGTCCGGTCGCGGATGTCTCGTCACCTTTCTCGCCGCGGTGGTCACGGTCTTTGCGCTGATCGCGGTATTCGGCGCCGGCGCCTGGTTCGTGCTCGATGGACCGGGTCCGCTGGACAAGCGCTCGACCATCATCCTGCGCAAGGGCGCGGGCGTGTCGGAGATGGGCGCGAGCCTGCAGCACGCCCACATCGTCGGCTCCTCCGCCCTGTTCAAGGTCGCCGCCGAGCTGACCGGCGCGGACCGCAAGCTGAAGGCCGGCGAATACAATTTCCCGGCCCATGTTTCGATGGGCGAAGTGATCCGCAAGATGGCGGCCGGCGAAGTCGTTCGTCACTTCGTCACCATCCCCGAAGGCTGGACCAGCGCCCAGGTCGCGGCGGTGCTGCGCGCAAACACTGCGCTCAGCGGCGATCTGACGACGCCGCCGGAAGGCTCGCTACTGCCCGACACCTATGAGTTCACCCGCGGCGACAGCCGTCTCGAACTGATCGCCAAGATGCGCGCCGCACGCGACAGCGTGCTCGCCGACCTCTGGCCGCGCCGCAAGCCGGGCCTGCCGTTCACGACGCCCGAACAGGCGGTGACCCTGGCTTCGATCGTGGAGAAAGAGACCGGCATCGCCTCCGAGCGGCTCAAGGTCGCGGGCGTGTTCGTGAACCGCCTGAAGAAGGGCATGAAGCTCGAGAGCGATCCGACCATCGTCTACGGCATCACCAAGGGCGAGCCCCTTGGCCACGGCATCCGCCAGTCGGAAATGCTCGCGCCCACGCCGTACAACACCTACGTCGTCACCGGCCTGCCGCCGACGCCGATCTGCAATCCCGGGCGCGCCGCCCTGGCCGCCGTGCTCAATCCCGACGACACCGATGCGCTGTTCTTCGTCGCGAACGGCAAGGGCGGCTCGAACTTCGCCGCGACCCAGGCCGAGCAGAACAAGAACGTCGCCACCTGGCGCCAGATCGAAGCGCAACGCAAAGCGGCGGGGACGAGCGTCGTGCATACGCCTGCCGCTCCCGTGCAGCGGCGTTGAGGCGGCGATGACTCTTTCAGGCATGACCGGTTTCGCGCGCATCGAAGGCCAGAGCGGCGACTGGAGCTGGTCGATCGAGGCGCGCTCGGTGAACGGCCGCAATCTCGAAACGCGCTTCAAGGGTCCGCAGGGCTTCGATGGTTTGGAACGCGCGGCGCGCGAGGCGGCGCAGGCGCGGTTCCAGCGCGGCCAGGTGAACGTTGGGCTGCAGGCGCGCAGAGCCGAGGCGCAGGGCGCGGTGCGGCTGAACCAGGACGCGCTCGATCGCTATCTCGCCCTGTCGTCGGAACTGGTGCGCCAGGGCCGCGCGACGCCGCCGGCGGCGGACGGTCTGCTTGCGCTGAAAGGCGTGCTCGAAGCCGGCGAAGAAGCCGACGATCCCGACGTGCGCGCCACCGTGGAAGCGGCCATGGCCGAAAGCCTGCTGGCGGCGCTCGATGCGCTGAAGGCGTCGCGGATGAAGGAGGGCGCCGCGCTTGCGCCGCTGCTGGACGGCATGCTCCACAAGATCGAAGGCCTGATCACCGACGCCGAACGTGAAGCGATCGCCCAGACCGTCGCCATCCGTGAGCGCTTCACCCGCCGCCTGAACGAACTGGTCGCCGACACCGGGCCGATGGAGGAGCGCATCGTCCAGGAAGCCGCGGTTCTGGCGGTGAAGGCCGACGTGCGCGAGGAGCTCGACCGCCTGACCGCCCACGTGGCGGCGGCGCGGGACCTGATCGCCAAGGGCGCCGGCGCGGGCCGCCGGCTCGACTTCCTGAGCCAGGAATTCATGCGCGAGGCCAACACCCTTTGTTCCAAGTCGGCCACCACGAGCTTGACCGCGACCGGTCTTGAGTTGAAAGCGGTCATCGAACAGCTGCGCGAGCAGATTCAGAATGTCGAATGAGCGCACGCCCCGGCGCGGCATCGCCCTCATCGTCTCGAGCCCCTCGGGCGCGGGCAAGACCTCCTTGTGCCGCAGGCTGACCGCCGATCACGAGGCGCTGAAGCTGTCGACCTCGGTCACCACCCGACCGCCGCGGCCGGGCGAGGAGAACGGCCGCGAATACCACTTCATCGACGAGGCCCAGTTCGAAGGCCTGGTGGCGCAGAACGCGTTTCTGGAGTGGGCGGAGGTGCACGGCGCCCGCTACGGCTCACCGCGCGACGCGGTGGTCTCCGCGCTGGACGCCGGTCGCGACGTGCTGTTCGACATCGACTGGCAGGGCGCGCGTTCGATCGCCGAACAGATGCCGGAAGACACCGTGCGCGTGTTCGTCCTGCCGCCCTCGATGCTGGAACTGCGCCGCCGCCTCTACGCCCGCGCCCAGGACGCGCCCGAAGTCATCGAGCGCCGTCTGCAACGCGCCCGCGAAGAAATCGAACACTGGCCGGAGTACGACTTCGTCATCGTCAACGACGACTTCGACCTGAGCTACGCCGAACTGGCGCACATCTACCACTCCGAACGCCGCCGCAAGACGCGCAACCCGTGGATCGGCGCGTATGTAGCGGGGCTGCTGGCGGAGCAGGACTAGGCGCCGAGCGCGCGCGCAATTCGCAAGAAACCATCCACCGGAATCGTCTCCGCCCGCGCGTTCGCGTCGATGCCGGCGCGTTCGCATAATGCTTCGCCGCCCAGTGTCTTCAGGCTCGAGCGCAGCATCTTGCGGCGTTGGCCGAAGGCGGCGGCGGTGACGCGTTCGAGGGCGGCGATCTGATCGGCCGGTGGTGCGTCGGCAACGGGAGTCAGGCGGACGACGGCGCTGGCGACCTTGGGAGGCGGGGTGAAGGCGGCGGCGGGGAGGTTCATCACCACGCGGGCGGTGCAGATCGCCTGGGCGATCACCGACAGGCGGCCGTAGGCGTCGTCGCCGGGCGAGGCCGCGATGCGGTCGGCGACCTCCTTCTGGAACATCAAGGTCATCGAGCGCGGCCGCCAGGGTCCGGTAAGCCACTTGATGAGCAGGGGTGTCCCGACGTTGTAGGGCAGGTTGGAGACGACGTGGCCGCGTTCACCGGCGAGCGCGCGTTCGTCGGCTTTCAGCGCGTCGGCTTCGACGATTTCGAGGCGCCCGGGGACCGCGTCGGCGAGGTCCTGCAGCAACGGGATGAAGCGCGCGTCCTTCTCGATCGCGATGACGCGTGAAGCGTCGGTTTCGACCAGGGCGCGGGTGAGGCCGCCGGGGCCGGGGCCGACTTCGATCACGGGGTCACCGTCGAACGGGCCGGCGAGGCGCGCGATCTTGCGGGTGAGGTTGAGGTCGAGCAGGAAATGCTGGCCAAAACTCTTCTTCGCGAGCAAGCCGTGTTCGGCCAGCGCCTCGCGGAGCGGCGGCAGATCATTCAGCATGCCGGCCTGCCCACGCTAGGGAACAAAAAGCAAAATGAACCACGAAGCGCACAAAGCGCACGAAGGAAAACGAGGGCGGCTGCGCGGCAGAAAATCGCGCCGGAGGCGCCTCAAATCCTGACAACGAAACCGTCGGAGGACTTGTCTCTTCTTCGTGCGCTTCGTGCGCTTCGTGGTTCATGTTGCTTTTTTACGCCGCCGCGCGCCGCGCCGCGATTTCGGCGCCGTGGCGGATGGCGGAGATGAGGCTGTCGGGGTTGGCGATGCCTTTGCCGGCGATGTCGAAGCCGGTGCCATGGTCGGGCGAGGTGCGCACGATGGGCAGGCCCAGGGTCACGTTCACGCCGCCCCAGAAATCGAGCGTCTTGATCGGGATCAGGGCCTGGTCGTGATAGAGGCAGATCGCGGCGTCGTAGTTCTTGCGCGCGCCTTCATGGAACATGGTGTCGGCAGGCTTGGGATTGCTGATCTCCACGTCCATGGCGCGCAGCTGGGTCACCGCCGGGGCCAGGATGTCGATCTCTTCGCGCCCCATGGCGCCGCCTTCGCCCGCATGCGGGTTGAGCGCGGCGAGCGCCAGCCGCGGCCGCGCCACGCCGAAGTCGCGCTTCAACGCTTCGGCGGTGACCAGGGCGGTGTGCACGACCTTGTCGACGGTGAGCTCGCCCGGCGCGTCGCGCAGCGGCGTGTGAATGGTCACCAGCGAACAGCGCAGGTTCTTGGCGACCAGCATCATCACCGGCCCACGGGCGCCGGTGTGCGCCGCCTTGGCGGTCAGGTCAGCGAGGAACTCGGTGTGGCCGGGAAACTTGAACCCGGCCTTGTAGAGCACCGCCTTGGAGATCGGCGCCGTCACCACGCCGGACACCTCGCCCGCCAGCGCACAGTCGACCGCCGCTTCGATCCAGTTCACCACCGACGCGGCGCGCGCGGCCTCGGCGGTCGGTTGGGTGATCGCGTGCGGGTGCGGCGGCTCATAGACCGGCAGGATGCTGGGAAACAGGCGCAGCGCGTCCTTGGGCGAGGCCACCCGCTCGCAGCCGCGGCCGCCGGTCGGGAAGGCCGCGTTCAGCGTATCCGCGTCGCCCACGACGACGAAGCGCGGCCCCGATTGCCGGAGCCGCGCCCACGCCTTGACGATGATCTCAGGTCCGACGCCCGCGGGGTCGCCCAGGGTGACCGCGAGCGGTGCGGTCGCGCCTTTTGCGCCGCCTATCGTCACCGCATCTCGATGGTGGCGGTGGCGCGCAGTTCGCGCATGTACCGGCGCGCCAGCATGGAGAGCTGTTGATTGCGCAGCTTCGATTCCACCGCCTCGGCGGTCGGGATGTCCTTGCTCTCGACGCGCTTGTCGCACATCAGGATCAGGTGCACGCCGACGCTGGTGCGCACCGGATCGGACACCTGGCCCTTTTCGAGGGTGTCGGCGACGGTGCGGAACTCCGGCGCGAGGTCGGTGGTGCTCGATTCGCCGAGGTCGGAGCCGACGACGCCGTCGACCTTGGCCGCGTCCTTCTCGACGTTGTCGCAGGTCAGCGAAGGCTTCAGCGCCGCGAGCTTGGCCGTCGCCGCCGTCACCTGATCGGCCGGCGCGTCCTTGGGCAGGCGGATGGCGGCCTGCTTCAGGCTGACCAGCGTCGTCCCGCCGCCCGTCTTCACGTCGCGCAGATAGACGATCCACACGCCGTCCTTGGTCGGGATGGGCTTGGACATCTGGCCGGGCTTCATGTTTTCGAGCGCGGTCTGAATCTCGGGCTGCATCTCGCCGGAGATGAGCCAGCCGGCGTCGCCGCCGGTCGCCGCGGTGGCGGCGTTGGAGAACTGGCGCGCGACGCCCTGGAAGGGCGCGCCCTTCAGGATTTGATCCTCGAGCTGGTTGGCGCCGTTCATCGCCTCGTCGACGCCGCCGTTGGCGGTGGCCTCGAGATAGATTTCACCGACCAGGTACTGGGGCTTCGCCGCCGCCGCCGCGATGCGCGCGATGGTCTGCTGCACTTCGCCCGAAGACACCCGCGCCTTGTCGCCGAAACGGCCGCCGACGATGGTCTCGAAACCGATCTGAGCCTTTTCCTGATCGCGCAGGGTCTGGGGCTCCACGCCCGCGGCCTTCAGCACGCCCAGGAGCTGGTCCTTGGTCATGCGGTTTTCCTGCGCCATGTGATTGATCTCGTCGTCGATTTCATCGTCCGAGATCTTCAGCTTGGGCAGTTTCTTGATCTCCTGCAGTTCCAGGTGCTCGTCGACCAGGCTGCGCAGGGCTTCCTGCTGGATCTGGGGCAGGTTGTCCTCGTTGACCTTGATCCCCGAGGTGGCGATCAGCAGCAGCATCTGCTGGCGCAGGTCATAGGTGGAGATGAGGTCGTCGTTGACCGTGGCCACCACGCCCTCCTGCAGGGGGCGAAGACCGATCGGGGTCGCCGTGGCCTCGGGAGCCTGGGCCTGGGCGGCCAGGGCGGAGGGAAGGGCGCCGGCCGCCGGCTGAGCCGCCGCCGGGATCGCCAAGGCCGCCGCTGCGACCGTGGCCGCGGCTGAGAACATCCAACGCATCTTAGACTTCATCCTTGTTGCGACCTGAGGCCGGGGAGGGCGCTTGAGGCCGTTCCGATCAGTGGTCGTCATAGCGCTTAAAGCCGGCGCTGCCCAGAATAGGCAAACTCATCCGCAAGAACACTGCGTCGGTAGGTCCCAGCAGGCCGGTCTCGTTCCGTTGATAGGTCAAGGTGGCCCGGAGGCAGTCGTCCTCGTACATCACGCCGATCTCGCTGCGCCGCCAGAGCCGTTTGTCGAGGTCCCGGGTCACGTCCATGACCACCCCCCAATGGGCAATGATCAGAACGTCGGTCGAAAGTTCGGCGTCTTGGCGGCGGAAACCCGGCGTGAAGGGGTCCAGATCGTCCTTGAAGTACCGGGCAAAGCCGTGGGCCCGCTTATAGGTCCAGTCGATTCCGGCCTCGGCCCGGTCGAAACCGCCGCTGTTGGAGATATCGGCCCGCCCGAACGCGGTGAGCCCTGGAAGCGGGGTGGCCTCGGCGGCGATGACCCAGTCCTGCAGGTCGTGGTTCAGGCCCGTGACCCCGGCCGGGAAGGCCTGGCTGGTGCGGAAGCTGCGCCCGACCAGGAACCAGCCCCAGGCCCCGTCGTCCCAGTTCACCGTGGTGCGGACCCCCGCGTTCAGCCGCGCGCCGCCCTCATAGACGTCGAAGCCGGTGAACTTGTCGGGGGAGAACAGGTTGTTCTCGTCCAGGGTGAAGGACAGGCTGTCCTCGTTGGGGATCCGCGGGTCGAGGTGGACCGCCGGCGAAACGTCGACGTCCGCGAGGGGCTCGACGATCATGGTCCCCCAGTCGAAGCGACGCATCAGCGGATAGCTGAAGTCGGCGCCGGCGGTGGCGTCGCCGCGCTCGACGGTCAGGTTCTTCGATGCGCCCGGCAGGTCGGACAGGTTGTAGGCGTCGCCGCGCGCGCTGAGGAACGGATCGACCCGCACCGCGCCGGCCAGGAAGCTCCAGCGCCAGTCGAACTGGGCCGAGCCGCGCCGCTCGTCGATGCCGGGGATGTTCGGCGGCGGCAGGCAGTTGAACTCGGTCGAGGCAGGGCCGCAGGGGTCGAGCGAGGCCTGGTTCTGGGTCAGCGCGACGCCGGTCGCCAGGAACCGCAGGCGCCCGCCCAGCACCGGATCGCGCGGATCCCAGCGCGCCTCGATCATCGGCGCCGCCACCGGCAGGGCGTCGTTGTTCTCGACGATCAGCTGGCCGGTTTTCGGGTCCTTGAAGAACTGGCCGGTGACCGGGTTGATGTACGGACGGAAGCTCTGGAACGCGAGCGCCGAGATCGAGATGAAACTGTCGTCGTCCTGGCGCACCGCGTAGAGCTGTGAGGTCAAACGCCGCTGGTCGTCGTCGAACAGGCCGCGGTTCTCATAGACGTTCGGAATGTCGTAGCGGTCGAACAGCGTCGCGTCGGATGTGCGCTCGGCGGCGAAGCCCCAGCGCCAGTTGTTGTCGATCTGGAAGGCGCCGTTGGCCAGGATGTAGCTGCGCGACGTTTCGTTGCCGAACCGATGGCCTTCGGAATCCGAATTGGCTTCGTAGGTGTAGCCGAGCCGCGCTTCGAGTTCGCCGGACCAGAACCGTTTGCGGTAGTCGAGGTTCAGGAACGGGTTAAGCTTGGTGTTGATCTGCGGGCTGATCTCGAGGTCCTGCGACGGCGAGATCACCCACAGGTACGGCTGCTCCCACGAGAATCCGCGGCGCTGCGAAACCG
This sequence comes from Caulobacteraceae bacterium, assembly GCA_036501825.1. Lineage (GTDB taxonomy): Bacteria > Pseudomonadota > Alphaproteobacteria > Caulobacterales > Caulobacteraceae > JAFECT01. The sequence goes on from DASXZP010000026.1 coordinate 459,648, forward strand.
AAACGCGCGGCGGAAACAAGCCCGAGGACTCTTCGGTTTTCGCGTCCGGCGTCCACAGGATCGGCGCGTAGAAGATCGGGATGCCTTTCACGCGGATGACCGCGTGACGGTAGAAGACGAGGCCCTTGGTCTTGTCGTCGATCACCTTGTCGGCCTGGATCGTCCAGGTCGGTTGCGAGGTGTGGCCGTCCTTGGTGCACAGCGCGCAGGCGGTGAAGATCGCGTGGTCGAGTTCGGTGACGTCCTGCGAACGCTTGACCGCGGTCGCGGACGCAATCTTGACGCCCTGGTTCTGACGCGACGCGAAGCCGGTCGCGGCGCCCGCCTGCAGGTGCTGATCGAGGACGAGGTGATTGCCGTAGGAAACCGTGCCGTCGGTGTCGATGACCTGCGAGGGACCGTTGGTGGTGATCAGGCCGGTGACCGTGTCGAACTCGACCTCTTCGCCGCGCAGGATGCGGCCCTGATAGCGCGCCTCGACGTGGCCGGTGGCGATCAGCTTGTGGTTCTTGTCGTCCTTGGTGACGCTGTCGGCGATCAGCAGCATCTCGTCGGGCGACAGATCGTCGGGACCGACGGGGCCGTCGACGGCGCGATCGGGCAGGTGGGGCGGTCCCGAGGGCTCCTGGACGGCGGGCTTGGTCGCGACCGGAGCATCGCTTTGGGCAAGCGCCGGCTGGACGCCGGCCAGGGTCAAGGCGACGGCGCTCGTCAGCCAAGCCGTCTTCAACGGCGGCCGGGGTCGGGCGTCGGGTCGACCGGCGTCGCTCATCCTTGGATTCGTCTCCCGAAGCTGGTGAATCCGTCTAACGGATCAACCATCTTCCGTATAGCAGAGCAGCGTGAAAGCCGACAAAAGCGCCAGGATTGGGGGCGCCCATCCTGCAAGCGCCGGTGGAATGACGTCGGCCTTGCCGAGAGCCCCGCAAAGCTCGTTGAAAAAGAAGATGATGAAGCCCAGCGCCACGCCCGAGCTGGTCAGCACGGTCAGGCCGCCCAGGCGCATGAGCCGGAGCGAAAACGCCGCCCCCAGGATCGACATGGCCGCAAACAGCAGCGGCACCGCCAAAAGCTGCTGGAATTTCAGCCGGTAGGTGGTGGCCGAGAAGCCCGCCGCCTGCACCCTGCGGATCACCGCCGGCAGGCTGAAGAACGGCACCGAGGGCGCCTCGGCGAACTTGTCATAGGCACTGGAGGGTCGAAGGTTCGAGGGGATCGACAGGGTCTCGTAGAGCACCGCCTGCTCGCCGGGGCCCGCCTCGCGCGCCCCGTCGATCTGCCAGAAGCCTTTGTGAAGGACGGCCGAGCGGGCCTCGATCAGGCGCGAGAACTCGAGCTGGCCGCGGTCGCCGATGGTGTAGACGAAGAAGGACACGTCCTGGAGCACGTCGCCCCCGGCCCGGGACTTGGCGTGAACCACCACCTGAGAGCGCCCGTCGCCCTGGCGCAGCCACACGCTGGAACTCTGGCTTGCGGCGATGCCGGAGGAGAGCCTGAGCGCCTCGCTCTCGTATTTGCCGTTCATCCAGGAGGCCAGGGGGTTCACCGCCAAGATCACCACCCAGCCGATGAGGAAGGCGGCGCCGGCCGCCGGAAAAATGAAGCGCCAGGCCGAGACGCCGGCTGCGCGCATGGCGACGAGCTCGCTGCGCCGGTTCAGACCGACGAAGGCGCCCAGCACCCCGAACAGGAAGGCGAAGGGCAACAGCAGCAGGATGTCGTTCGGCGCCTTGAGCAGCGTCAGATAGAGGACCTGGACCGCCGGAATGTCGACCTTGACGCCGACGTTGCGCGACACGTTCACGAAGTCGATCAGCATGATCAGCGCGCTGATCACGCCCAGCGCCGCGAGCACCGCCGCCAGCGAACGCACCACCACGTAGCGCTCGATCCGCGTCAGGCTCCAGCGGAAGCTGTGAAAGATGCCGGGTCTGGACAGCGCGCCCCTCATGCGGCGCCCGCCTGCGGCAGCAGGGGCCGGTCGGACGCCATCGGCACGTAGTGCTTGATCTTCTGCCGGAACAGCACCCGCGTCGACCACCAGATCGGAATCAGCGGCACGACGTACTGCAAAATGTTCAGCCACGGCGACGCCGAGCTCGCCGCCTCCATGCCGAAGCCCGCGATGCGCGCCAGCACCGCCGCCGCCGCAACCTCGGCGATGCGCCGGCCATAGCCAAGCCGGCTGAACGATCCGCCCAGCACCCCGGCCAGGGCCAGCATCATGAAGGCGATGTTGTAGAGCGGCGTGGCCAGGCGCGAGTTCGCCTCGGCCAGCAGGCGTTTACGGTTCTTCTGCTCCCACGGATATTTCAGGTTGGGGAACAGCAGTTCGTGCATCCACAGGTCCGACGCCTTGTAGCGGAACACGTCGTCGTTCTTGATGAAGGGCGACAGGTCGAACACGTCCTCATCGAAGGACAGATAGTTCAGCACGCCCTGGGGTGAGAACTCCTCCTGGGCGCCGTGGCGAAGGATCACCACCGGCGTCTTTCCGTGCTTGGTGATGCGGCCTTCCTGCGCGGCATAGACGGTCGCTTCGTGCGGGCCCTGCACGTGAATGAAGGGCTGCACCAACAGGCCGTTCTGATCGACGCTCTTGGCGTAGAAGGTCAGGCCCGAGCCGGCCTCGACGAACTCGCCTTCGCGCACCAGCGAGGCGGCGAGATCGGTGCGCACGCGGAAGTACTCCAGGCGCATCAGCCGGAACGTGTAGGGCTGCGCCCAGACGTTCAGGAATAGCGAGATCAGGGTGAACAGCACCGACAGACGGATCGCCGGCGCCATGACGCGCCAGCGGCTCATGCCCGCGGCGAAGCAGATCACCACCTCCTGCTCGGTCTGCAGCCGGTTCAGCGCGATCAGCGCGCCCACGAACAGCGAGATCGGCAGGATCAGGGAAAACAGGGGCGGCAGCGCCAGCGCGGTGATCTTGATCAGCACCCACGGGCTCTGGCCGTGCTGGACGACCACGTCGAGCGCGCTGAGCGTCTGGCTCAGAATTGCCACCGCCGTGAGCGCGGTGACGGCGCCCAGGACGGGAATCAGCATCTGACGGGCGAGGTAGCGGTCGACGAGAGTCATCGGTTCCGGGGGTGGGGGGAGCGGAACCCGTCGCTTCGCGGAAGCCTGCGCGCCTCCGCTAGATCGGGCTGAAAAACAAGGGGTTAGCGGGCGTTTTCAACGGTTGGGCGCCGATTGCATCCCCTCCGCACGATCCACTAGGCCGCTTCGGGCCGACCCTGTATTACACGGGCCCATCCCGCGGCGACAACCGCTGCACCGCGTTTCAGAACAAGCGTCCGCGAAGACGCGTCGGGTAGGAGCCCCGCTTAGATGAAAGTCGAGTTCGTAAAGGCCGCGTCGGAGGCGGCGATCGTGGTCGTGTTTGTCCACGAAGACCGCGTTATGACCCCCGCCGCCAAGGCCTACGACCGCAAGACCAAGGGCGCGCTCGCCCGCGCGATCGGGGCGGGCCGTTTCACCGGCGCCAAGGGCCAGACGCTCGCGCTCACCGCGCCGGCCGGCGTCGACAATCCGCAGATCCTGGCGGTCGGATTGGGCGCCAAGGAGAAGACCATCGCGGACCTCGTGCTCGAGGCCGCCGCGGGCGCCGCCTATCATGCCGGGGCCAAGTCCGGCTTCACCGCCATCGCCTACGAAACCGAAGGCCTGAGCGCCGACCAGGCGGCGCGCATCGGCTTCGCCGCGCGGCTGGCGAGCTACCGCTTCGACCGCTACCGCACCACCGAAAAGCCCGAGGCAAAGCCCTCCATCGCCACCGTCCAGGTGATCACCGACGCCGCGCCTGCCGCGCGCAAGGCCTACGGCCCGCTGTCCGCGGTCGCCGACGGGGTCGAGTTCACCCGCGACCTGGTCTCCGAACCGGCCAACGTGCTTTACCCCGAAGAGTTCGCAAAGCGCTGCAAGGCGCTGGAAAAGCTGGGTCTTCAAGTCGAGGTGCTGACCGAGGCCCAGATGGCCAAGCTCGGTATGCGCACCCTGCTGGCGGTGGGCCAGGGCAGCTCGAAGGAGAGCCGCCTCGTGGTCATGAAGTGGATGGGCGGAGCGAAGACCGCCGCCCCGGTCGCCTTCGTGGGCAAGGGCGTCTGTTTCGACTCCGGCGGCCTGTCGCTGAAGCCCCCCGGCGCCATGGAAGACATGAAGTGGGACATGGGCGGCGGCGGCGCGGTCGCGGGCCTGATGTGCGCTCTGGCCGGACGCAAGGCCAAGACCAACGTCGTGGGCGTCATCGGCCTAGTGGAGAACATGCCGGACGGCAACGCCCAGCGGCCGGGCGACGTGGTGGTCACCATGTCCGGCCAGACCGTCGAGGTCCTCAACACCGACGCGGAAGGCCGCCTCGTGCTGGCCGACGCGCTCTGGTACACCCAGGGCCGCTTCAAGCCGCGCTTCATGGTCGATCTGGCGACGCTGACCGGCGCCATGATTGTCGCCTTGGGCAATGACTTCGCGGGCATTTTCTCGAACAACGACGAACTGTCGGACGCCATCCTCGCCGCCTCCGCCGCCACCGGCGAGCGGACCTGGCGCATGCCGCTGCCCGACGACTACGATCGGCTGATCGAGACTCCGATCGCCGACGTGAAGAACACCTCGGGTCCTGCGGGCGGGTCGATCACCGCGGCGCTGTTCCTGCGCAAGTTCGTCAACAACACGCCGTGGGCGCACCTCGATATCGCGCCGGTGGCCTGGAAGAAGGACTCCAAGGTCCCGACCGTGCCGGACGGCGCCACGGGCTTCGGCGTGCGCCTGCTCGACCGCCTGGTGGCGGACAAGTTCGAGGGCTGACGTGGCCGCCGGTCCCTGCGAGGTGTGGTTCTACCACCTGGAGCGCACCTCGCTCGACCAGGCCCTTCCGGAGTTGCTGGAGAAGACCCTGGCCAAGGGCTGGCGCGCGCTTGTGCGCACCCCCGACCGCGACCGCATCGATCACCTCGACGGCTGGCTGTGGTCCTGGCGCGAGGACAGCTTCCTGCCCCACGCCACCGCCGAAGACCCGGAACCGGCGCGTCAGCCGGTTCTGCTAACCACCGGAGCGGACAACCCGAATTCGGCCCAGGCCCTGTTCCTGCTGGACGGCGCCGAAGGCGGGACGCTGGACGGTTACGAACGCTGCATCCTGCTGTTCGACGGCCGCGACGAGGCGGCGGTCGCCGAGGCGCGCGGCCGCTGGAAGGCGTTTGCCGCGGGCGGTCATCCAGTCTCCTATTGGCGCCAGGGCGAGCGCGGCTGGGAGAAGGCCGCATGAGGCGGGGGACAGGTTAAGGTGTCCCAAGCTCTGCCATAGTCTCAGCGTAAGCCTGATCAGGGACACCTTGACCTATCCCCGACCCTCTGAATTCGAGGCGAAAAACGATGAAGTCGTTGATCCTTGTCCTCAGTTTGTCCACCGCCTTGTCCCCAGGCCGATGGGCCTGCTCCGCCGCGGCCGCGGCCGCGGTCCCGCCCGATCCCGTGCCCGGCCGCGAGGATGCGTGCGGCGCGGGCGCCTACCAGTATCTCGTCGGCAAGCCGAAGTCGGAGATCCCGGCCAAGCCCCCGGGCGCCATCTGGCGCGTGGTGTCGAACAAGCAGGCGGTCACGATGGACTACATCGCCGCGCGCCTCGACATCGTCTGGAACGCCGACACCAAGCGGGTGATGACCGTCCGCTGCGGCTAGCGCCCAACTCAACGATCTTGCCGCTTGTGACTGATGTTGAAGTCGGCCGCCGACCCCTCGTCGATGACGGTTAGCATCCAGAGTTTGTCCTCGCGCATCGCCGCCTCGCGTTCCGCTGAGGTGGTGACTGCCAGACGCGCATCGAGGTCGCGAAACTCATAGGGCGGATCGGCCTTGTCGCCGATCCAGGTCCGCACCTCCTTCACGCTCGCCGCATCGGGCCCGGTCACGATCACGCCGCAGGCTTCGTCGCGTTCGCCGGCGGCGGGCTTGGTCACGACCTGCGAGATCATGAGCGGCGTGCCGTTGGTCAGCTTCAGGTTCCAGAACCGCGCCGGGGTGGACGGGTCGGCCTTGCCGACCGCGTTCGTCTTGATCCCGCCCGCGGCCTCCGCCGCCTTGGCCACTGCGTCGGGCGCGGCGTGTGTATCGACGCAAATGTCCTTGAACGCCTCCGACGCCATGTCCGGCGTGCGGTGCTGAGCACAGCCCGCCAACGCCAGCATCATGACCGCCGCGATCGTTGCGCGCATGGTTTCGTCCTGAGGGGACAGGTTAAGGTGTCCCAATGTTCAATTGGCCAGTCCCGCGTCGTGCCTCGGGGACACCTTAACCTGTCCCCGATGTTTTTCGATCGGGTTAAGTAATTCCCGCTTCGACCTTGGCGGCTTCGTACGCCTCCGCCGCCGCCAGCCATTTCGCCTCGGTTTCGGCCAGCTCTTCCAACGCCCGGGAGCGGTCTTTACCCAACGCTACCGCCTTGGCGGGGTCGCGGGTGAAGAGGTCGGGGTTGGCCAGGGCCTGGTCGAGCTTGCCGATGTCCCAGGTCAGGGACTCGACCTTCTTTTCCAGCGCCTGGACTTCCTTGCGCATGGGCATCAGGCGCATGCGGGCGTCGGCGGCGGCCTTGCGGGCTTCCTTGCTGTTCTGGGCTTCGGCCTTGGTCTTGGGGCCGCCGTTGCTGGCCGCCTTGGCGCGGTCGAGAACCAGCTTGGTGTAGTCGTCCAGGTCGCCGTCGTAGGGTTTCACCGTGCCGTCGTTGGTCAGCCACAGACGGTCGGCCACCAGCTCCATCAGCGAGCGGTCGTGGGTGATGATCACCACGGCGCCCTCATAGTCGTTCAGCGCGTCGAGCAAGGCGCGTCGGCTGTCGATGTCGAGGTGGTTGGTCGGTTCGTCGAGGATCAGCAGGTGCGGCTTTTCCATCGCGACGATGTTGAGCAGCAGACGCGCGCGCTCGCCGCCGGACAGATCCTGCGCCTTAGTCTCGGCGCGCTTGGAATCGAATCCGAAGGCGCCCAGCCGCGCGCGCCGCTGCGTCTCGGTGGAGTCCTTCATCGAGCGGCGGATGATGTCGAGGGGCGTTTCCTTCGGATCGAGCGCCTCGATCTGGTGCTGGTGGAACCAGCCGGCCTTCAGCCGGCGGTCGCGCCACACCTCGCCGGCCATGGGCTGCAGCGCGCCGGCCAGCAGCTTGGCGAAGGTCGACTTGCCCGCGCCGTTCACGCCCAGCAGGCCGATGCGGTCGTCGAGGTCCAGGCGCAGGTCCATGTTGCGCAGGACCGCCTTGTCGCCGTAACCGACCGCCGCGTTTTCCATGCGCAACAAGGGCGGCGCCAACGCCTTCTCCGGCGACGGCAACAGGAACGGCGCCACCCGCGCTTCGACGGTGACGGTGATCGGCGGCAGTTTGGCCAGCCGCTTCATGCGCGACTGCGCCTGGGCGGCCTTCGACGCCTTGGCCTTGAAGCGATCGACAAAGGCCTGCAGGTGCGCGCGCTCGGCGTCCTGTTTCACCTTCTGCGCGGCCTGCAGGCGGCTGCGTTCGGCGCGCGCCTGTTCGAACTGGTCGTAGCCGCCGGTGTAGTAATCGAGCTTGCCCTCGTTCAGGTGCACAATGGCCTGGACCGAGTTGTTCAACAGCTCGCGGTCGTGGCTGATGACCAGCGCGGTGTTGGGATAGCGCTTCATCCGCGCCTCGAGCCAAAGGGCGCCTTCCAGGTCGAGATAGTTGGTCGGTTCGTCCATCAGCAGCAGTTCGGGCTCGGCCAGCAGGGCGCCCGCCAGGGTCGCGCGCATGCGCCAGCCGCCGGAGAAGTCCGACATCGGCCGGGTCAGGTCCGCGGTGGAGAAGCCGAGGCCGTTCAGAATCTCAGCCGCCCGGGCCGGAGCGCGATCGGCCCCGATGGCGTCCAGGCGGGCGTGAACCTCCGCCTGGTGCTCCGGCGGCGCGGTCTCGACCTCGGCCATCAGTCGGGCCCGGCGCACGTCCAGTCCCAGGACCGCGTCGATCAGCAGGGTGGGGGAGGCGGCGACCTCCTGGTCCACCGTCGCGACCCGCCAGGCCTTGGGGATGCTGATCTCACCCCCCGTGGGCGACAGATGCCCCAGGATCAGGCCGAACAGGGTCGATTTGCCGATGCCGTTGCGGCCGACCACCCCGGCCTTGACGCCCACAGGGATCGAGACGGAGGCGTCGTTGAAGAAACGCCGGCCCCAGGCGGTGAAACTCAGGTCGTTTATCTGGAGCATGGGGAGGCTGGGACCGGAAAAAAGCTTGCAGCGGGACGGTTGGCGGGGGCGGGGCGCCCGGCTATAAGCCCGGACCCTCCGAACGCCAACTCCTGTGTGTGGAATGACCGAACGTACCTTCTCCATCATCAAGCCCGACGCCACCGCCCGGAACCTGACCGGCAAGATCAACGCCGTCATCGAAGACGCCGGCCTGCGCATCGTGGCCCAGCGCCGCATCAAGATGAGCCGCGCCCAGGCCGAAAAATTCTATGAGATCCACGCCGCCCGTCCGTTCTACGGCGAGCTGGTCGAGTTCATGACCTCGGGCCCGGTGGTGGTTCAGGTTCTCGAAGGCGACAACGCCGTCGCCCGCTATCGCGACGTCATGGGCGCCACCGATCCTAAGAACGCGGCGGACGGCACCATCCGCAAGCTCTACGCCAACAACGTCGGCGAGAACTCGGTCCACGGCTCCGACAGCCAGGACAACGCCAAACTCGAAATCGCGCAGTTCTTCACCGCCGACGACATCACCGGCTGAGACTGCGGTTCATCGACAATCTGAATACAGCCGCCACGCCCATGACCGCTGTATTCGTGTCAGCCGCCAATGTCGGTGTCGTAAGAGCCCGAGCCCGGATCGTTGTATACGTGTGACGCGGGGCCGCTCCACAGCACGCGCGCGAAGCCGATGAAGGCCCAGAGCAACAGGAGCGCCGCGTTGATGAACACGGCCCATCCGATGGCGGCCGTCAGCAGATCGACATAGCCGGTCCCGAAGAGGGTGGCGTGCAACGTGTAGCGCCGCCTAAGGCCGTGGCTGTCACCGATGAACCCGACGGCGACAGGGGCTGCGAAGACTTGGCCCGTGCTTGGGCTGGGATGGCGCGGGGCGCCTACCGTGGCAAGCGCGTACCAACCGGCGAGCACCAGCACCAGGGCGACATCTAGAAAGACGGTCAGGCGAACGGGCCCGATAAGTGCGAGCACATCACGGATTGAAATTGTTGAAATTGCTGGTGGCCGGGGGCGCCTGCGTCTGTGCGGCGAGAGCGCGACGGCAAGCCCCCAAACCAGGGCGGCGATCACTGCGCAAAAAGCAAGCAGCGCCATGGACTGACTATTTCATATTCTGCAGGATGGCGTCCGACGTGTTGTCGATGTCCTTCAGCAGGTTCGACAGCGCCTCCATCAGTTTGGACTCGCGATCCATCGCCATCTGCAGGCGCATCGAAGTCATCTCGCTCATCTCGTTCATCGCGTCGAGGCGGCTCTTCAGGTCGCCTTCGATACTGGAGATGTCGTTGGACCAGCTATCACCGTTCAGGCTGGGCAGGGTGTACGCCGAGCCGATGTTCTCCGCCGGGATGGGGCCGCGGCCGTGCGTCGACTTGATGCCGGCCATCACCGTCTGAAGGTCGCGCATCTGGTCGTCCGCCGCCTGCGCAAGGACGACGAAGGCCAGGGCGTTGATGTCGCCTTCGCTGAGCTTGCCGAAACCGGCGCTCTGGATCGCCGCGCGGGCTGCGGCCTGCGACGGACTCTTGGACTTGGCCAGCGCGGCGCCTTCCCTGGCTACGAAGGCGCGCACCTTTGGACTGGCGTGGCGACCGAAGGCGGCGGCTCGCGCTTCGGCGCCTTTCGGCACGCTGATCTTGGGAAGCTGAAGCGCCTGGGCGGACGAGGCCGCCAGAGCAAGAATCGCCGCGGCGATCAGGATGCGAACCGAAGCCATGGGCTTTCTCCCGGTCGTGAGGGCCGCGAGCATAGCAGACCTGCGCTATTCGTCGTAGGCTGGCGGCGGGCCCCAGAGGAGGCGGAAAAACCCAATGACGGCGGCGCCCAGGAGCAAGACCCAATTGACCGCCATGGCGACCAGGATGGCATAGGTCGTCGGCCCGACGTATCCGCGGCGATAGTGCACCTGTGATCCGTAACATCGGTGACACGGCGCCTGCGCCTCGCGGATCACCACCGGCGCCGAAAACGAATGGTCCGGATCGGGCGTAAAGGGCGCGTCGTAGGTCGCGGTCATGTACCACCAGCTGACCACGACCAGCAGGACGATATCGAGCGCGAAGGTTCGCGCCCAATGATGGTGAACTTCGACCCGCCCGACGCGCATTTCACCAGCTCCCGGTGACGGGAGGGTGAGGGCGTCCCGGCGGCTTCGTCAAGCGCGTTGGTTTACGCCGGCCTAGTGTCGAAGATCAGCAGTTCCGCGCCCCCGCTCGCGAAATTCGGCAGGTCGCCAGCGGCGGCCCGGCCTTCGGGGCTGGCGAAGGCGGCCTGGATCGCGGCCACGTCGTCGAAGTGCAGGATGGCGATCAGGTGATAGTCCGAAGGCCCCTGCGGCGTGCCGATCGCGCCGTGGCTGGTCTCGAACTTGCGCAGGCCGGGGATGGTCTTCGCCAGGGGCGCGTGCACCTCGGCGTAGTGTTTGTCGAACGCGGCTGCGTCCGTGGGCTTGCGATACTTAACCATCAACTGCGCCATCGTGAAACTCCGTTACGAATGAGACTTGCGACGTTTGGCTGCGAGGTCGCGCGCAAAGGCTGCGAGCGTTCGCGGGTAGAGCACATGTTCGGCTTCGACGACGCGCGCGGCAAGCGTTTCCGCCGTGTCCTCCGGCAGGATCGGCACGCGCGCCTGTCCAAGGATCGGGCCTTCGTCGACGCCTTCGGTGACGAGATGCACGGTGCAGCCGGCCTCGGCGTGGCCGGCTTCCAGAGCGCGGCGATGGGTGTCGAGGCCGGGAAAGTGCGGCAGCAGCGACGGATGGATGTTCAGCATGCGGCCGGACCAGGCGCGCACGAACCACGGCGTCAGCACGCGCATGTAGCCGGCGAGGCAGACGACCTCGACGCCGCGGTCGCGGAGCGCCGCGTCCATCGCGCGTTCGTGTGTTTCGCGGCTGGCGGCGTCCTTGCCGTAGGGCTGGTGATCGATGGCGAGCGCTTCGACGCCCATCGCTCGCGCGAGGTCGAGGCCCGGCGCCAGCGGCCGGTTGGTAATGACCACCACGATCTCGGCGGGGTAGGCAGGGTCCCGCGCGGCGTCGATCAGGGCGGCCATGTTGGACCCGCGGCCGGAAATCAGAACGCCGACCTTGACGCGCGCGCTCATCCCGCGGCGCGGAGCTCGCCGCAGACGAAGGCGGTTTCGCCGGCGTTCAGAAGTGCAGCCAGCACCGGCTCGGCGTGTTCGGCGGCCACGATCAGCACAAAGCCAACGCCGCAGTTGAAGGTGCGCCGCATCTCATGCTCGGAGACGCCGCCGGTCTGTTGCAGCCACTCGAACAGCGCCGGCATCTGCCAGGCGTTCCAGTCGAAGTGCGGAACAAGGCCGTCGGTGATGGCGCGCGGCGGGTTCTCGATCAGGCCGCCGCCGGTGATGTGGGCGCCGCCCTTGATCAGCCCGGCCTTCATCAGCGGCATCAGCGGCTTCACATAGATGCGCGTCGGCTGCATCAGCGCCTGCGCCAGAGTCGCGTCGCTGTCGAACGGCGCGTCCGACGCCCAGGTCAGGCCCGAGCGCTCGACGATCTTGCGGATCAGCGAATAGCCGTTCGAATGCGGGCCCGACGATCCCAGACCGATGAGCAGATCGCCCGGCTTCTGCGCGTCGAGCTTGGGCAGCACCGCGTCGCGGTTCACCGCGCCGACCGAGAAGCCCGCGAGGTCGTAGTCGTTCTCGCCGTACATGCCCGGCATCTCGGCGGTCTCGCCGCCGACCAGCGCACAGCCCGCCTGCTTGCAGCCCTCGGCGATGCCGGCGACCACGCGCCGGGCCACGTCGATCTCCAGCTTGGAGGTGGCGTAGTAGTCGAGGAACAGCAGCGGCTCGGCGCCCTGGGCCAGCAGGTCGTTCACGCACATGGCCACCAGATCGATCCCCACACCGTCGTGGCGGCCGGTCTCGATGGCGATCTTCAGCTTGGTGCCGACCCCGTCGGTGGTGGTGACCAGCAGGGGGTCGTCGTAGCCCGCCGCCTTCAGGTCGAAGAGGGCTCCGAAACCGCCCAGCGAGGGCTCCGCACCGGGCCGCCGCGTCGCCTTGGCCAGGGGCTTGATCGCCGCCACCAGGGCCTCGCCCGCGTCGATATCCACCCCGGCGTCGGCGTAAGTCAGGCCGTTGGGGCGGTCGGGCATCGGAAAATCCTCAAAAAAAGCGGGGGTGAGGCCCCCGGTTGGGTTGCGCAAGACTCGCGCGCCGGGGCTATAGCATGGCCATGCAGCCGATCACGACCACCGAGGCTCTGGAATCCTTCTGTGAGCGCCTTTCCGGCGAGCCCTTCGTGGCCGTCGACACCGAATTCATGCGCGAGACCACCTACTGGCCCAAGCTCTGCCTGGTCCAGGTCGCCGGCGCCAGGGAAGCCCACGCCATCGACCCCCTGGCCGAGGGCCTGTCGCTGGAGCCGCTGCTGCGCCTGCTGGCCAACACCACGGTGACCAAGGTCTTCCACGCCGCGCGGCAGGACGTCGAAATCTTCCATAACCTGGGGGTCATCCCCCAGCCCCTGTTCGATACCCAGGTGGCGGCCATGGCGGCCGGGTTCGGCGACCAGGTCAGCTATGACGGCCTGGTCCGCCAGATGCTGAAGAAGGACATCGACAAGGGCAGCCGCTTCACCGACTGGGCGCGCCGGCCCCTTTCTGACAGCCAGCTCAGCTACGCCCTGGGCGACGTGATCTATCTGGCCCAACTCTACCCCCTGCTGCTGGCGCGGCTGGAGCGGGAAGGCCGCCTGGCCTGGGTGTCTGAGGAAATGGCGGGCCTGGCCAATCCCGCGCTCTACGACGTCACGCCCGAGAATGCCTGGAAGCGGCTGAAGCCGCGGCGGCATTCGTCCAAGTATCTCGCCGCGTTCAAGGCGGCGGCGGTCTGGCGCGAGAAGACCGCCCAGCTCCGCGACCAGCCGCGCGGCCGCATCCTGAAGGACGAGGCGATCGACGAGATCGCAACCCAGCTGCCCCTCGACGCGGACGCGTTCAACCGCCTGCGCTCGGTGTCCAAAGGGTTCGGTTCATCGAAGTTCGGCGCCGAGCTGATCGAACATCTGCAGACCGCGCTCGCCGATCCCGAGGCGCATGCGCCGGATGTCCCACGCGAACCGCGCCGCGACGCCGCGCCGGGCGCGGTGGTCGAGCTTTTGAAGGTGCTGCTGAAGGCGCGTTCGGAAGAAACCCATGTGGCGCCGAAGCTGATCGCCACGGTCGCCGATCTCGAACGCATAGCCGTCGACGACAAGGCCGACGTCGAAGCGCTGCACGGCTGGCGCCTGAAGGTGTTCGGCGAGGACGCGCTGAAACTGAAACGCGGTGAAATCGCCCTGGTGCTCAACGGCTCGAAGGTCGAGGTCGTCGAGATCGAGCACTAAGACGCGAAGGATTGAAAATGCGTTCGCCGTTGGCTGTTGTCTCGGTTTTTCTTCTCGCGAGCATCTCGGGCTTTGCCCGCCCGCCGGCAAGCGTTTCGCTGGTCGTCGCCCGGTTTGTCGCGCAGACACGTTATGAGCCACCGCCGCCGTCGCAGACACGGGCCGATGGAAGCATCTTGATCGCGCTTCACGGCGTCTACGAGTACAAATTTCGACCCAAACGCGCGTTGATTGGCCGGCTGCCGGGGCATGATGTTCTGATAAGGCACGCCGGCGCTGCGCTTCGCCCGATCGACCACTTCATCCTGACCAGGAATGGCGAGCGGTATGGCGAAGACGTCAGCTGGCTCGAACGCGGGCTGTGTGCGAGTGACGATTGGGTGGCGGAGAATGGCTTGGCGGCGCAGGTGGCCGCCTTGCAATCTGAATATCCCTGTCATCTTGGCTGATTGGCGTGGTCAGTCCTCGCGTACAATGGTGAGGTGGGTCGCCTTCGGCGTGGAGTCGTGTTTGCTGCAGACGTAACCCAGCGCCCTCAGGTCGAGGCCCGTGTAGAGGTTTTCACCGCTGCCCAGGAACACGGGCGAGACGGCGAGATGCAGTTCGTCCACCAGGCGCGCGCGCAGATACTGCTGCACCGTAGAGACGCCGCCGTTCAGGCGGATGTCCTTGCCGCCGGCCGCCGCCTTGGCCTGTGCAAGCGCGGACTCGATGCCGTCGGTGACAAAGTGGAAGGTCGTGCCGCCCTCCATCTCGATCGGCGCGCGCGGGTGGTGCGTCAAGACAAAGACCGGCGAGTGATAGGGCGGGCTGTCGCCCCACCAGCCTTTCCAGTCTTCGTTAGGCCACGGTCCGCGAACCGGACCGAACATGTTGCGTCCCATGATGTTGGCGCCGATGTTTTCGAAGCCTTTCGCGGCGTACTGGTCATCGAGGTCGACGCCGCCGCCGTCCTTGCCGATCATCTGGCGGAAGGTGCGTGTGCCGAAGAGCCAGTTGTGCACGGCATGGCCGCCGACTCCGAGCGGCTGTTCGAGGCTTTGATCCGGCCCGGCGCCGTAACCGTCGAGTGAAATGGAATAGCCGCGGACGACCAGCTTCGACATGGCGCTTACTTTCGGAAGAACTCGGGGGCGCTCTGAGCGAACAGGATCAGGCGGGCATGCTCGTCGTCGGGAACGTCCGAAATCCGCACCAGCGCCTTCGTCGCGTCGGGCTTGGGCCACCGGCAGACGAAATCCTCGACCAGTCGGATGACCGAGCGGTCGGGGTCGACGTGATCGGCCATCCAGGGCGCGGCTTTCACCACGGCCACGTCGTCGCCTTTGGCGGACAGTTGGAAATTGGAGCCGCCCGTCCTGCGAAGTGTGTGGCGGGCGCAATCGAAATCGTCGAGGTCGCGATGATTGGCGCCGGCGCTGTCCAGGACGTAGACGTCCGCCTGGCGTCGTCCTGCGACGATGTCGCCGATGGTTGTGGTGTCCACCAGATAGACGTCGGTATCGCTCTGATAAATGCGATAGACGCCGGGATCGTAGGTTGCGGGCGCCGCCGGCGTGGGCGTCGCGCTTGCGGGGTCCTTGTGCTTCAGGCCCGGGATCGGCAGCGATGGCCACGCCGCGGCGCCGCCGGCCGGGAGCAGAGCGGCTACAGCGAGGGCAATGACAGTGCGAAGGATGCGCATGGAGTCCGTGAAATTTGACCCGGTCTTATAACGCGTCCGCCAAACTCACGTCACGCGGCTTTCGAATCGAAGATCGAGGGCGTCCGCGAGCGCATTGGCGCGTTTGGCGGTCTGTTCGCCCAACAGCATGTCGGCGCGAGCGGATTCGGCCGTCAGGACAAGCCGGTCGCCTTCGATTTCCAGCCGCGACTGCCACAACAGCGACGGCGTGCGTCCGGACAGGTCGCAGCCCAGCCGCATGGCCAGGCCCACCGCGCGGGCGCGGTCGAAACGGTCCTTGTCGAGCAGGCGGCCGATCACATCGGTGTCCGGCGTCTCCACCGAACCGCGGTAGCGCGCATGGACGGCGACGGCGAGGAAGGCGCGTTCCGCGTGGCTCTGGCCCGCGATCGGCGCGCGCAACACCTGGGCGAAGGCGAGATCGGCGCGGTGATCAGGGTGCAGGCGTGCGCCGATGTCGGCCAGCCGCGCGGCCGCTTCGATCAAAACGAGGTCGCGATCGTCGAACACCGGCTCCAGGCCGGCGAAGGCGGGGATGAGCCAGCTCGCCAAAGCCGGCCCCAGGCCCTCGGCCACGCCCTGGCGCGCGCCCAGCGAAGCACAGCCTTCGACCAGCGGATCGCGGCCGCGCACTTCGTCGGTCATCGATTCCAACAGCATGCCCTCGCGGATGCCGTAAGCGGAGATCCACAACCGTTCAAAGCCGAGGGTTTCGGTCAGGGCCTCGACCACCATGGCGGCCCAGGGCAGGGTCTCCACGCGCTTCTTCGAGACGCCCTCGATGCGTTCGAGCGAGCCCTTCGACTGTTTGGCGACGAAGCGCGCCGTGTCGATCACGTCGCGTGCGGTCATCTCGTAGTGGTGCGCGATCTTCAGCGGATAGTGCGTCATCTCCATGTGGATCAGCGCCAGCGTCCGCCAGGCCCCGCCGACGGCGTGGAAACGCCGCGTGGTGAACCGCCGTCCCACCTCGCGCAACCGCTCCTGCGCCAGGGCGCGCACCGTCGCGGGTTCGAAGTTCTTCGGCGCCCCGAGCGAGAAGGGGCCGAGCGGCAGGCTGACCCCGTCTTCCGGCTCACCGTCGCGCACTCGCACCAGTTCCAGGCTGGAACCGCCAAGGTCGCCGACCACCGCGTCGTTCACCTTGGCGCCGGCCAGCACGCCCAGCGCCGAATACCGCGCCTCTTCCTCGCCGGTGAGGATGCGCAGCTTCAGGCCGGTCTCACGTTCGACCCGGTGAACGAAGTCGTGGCCGTCCTGCGCCTCGCGCACGGCGGCGGTGGCGGCGGTGAACACGGCGGCAGGACGGGCGCCGTCGACCACGGCGGCGAAGCGGCGCAGCGCGCGCATGGCTTCCTCGACGCCTTCAGCGGCCAGCTCCCCGGTCGTCTCGACCCCGCGGCCGAGGCCCGCGAGCACCTTCTCGTTGAACACGGTCCAGATGGCCCGGCCTTCCATCCGGTACAAAACCAGACGGACGGAGTTCGAGCCGACGTCGATGACCGCGTAGTCGCGTGGAATTCTAGCGTCGGGCGCCGGCATATTCGATCGCGCCGGGGAGGTTCTTCACGCTGCGGCCGCGACCGGACAGGCTGGGGTTGGTCATGAAATACTCGTTGGCCGAGAAGGGTTGTTCGATGCCGCTCACGTCCAAACGCCTATAGCGGCCGTCGGGTCCCAGCCACCACGTCTGAGCCTCGTCCTTCAGGTTCGCGACCATAATCTGATTCAGCACCTGGCGATGCACCGTCGGGTTTTCCACCGGAACGAGGGATTCGATCCGCCGGTCCAGGTTGCGCGGCATCCAGTCGGCCGACGAGATGAACACCCGGGCCTTGTCGCTGGGCAGCTCCGCGCCGTTGGCGAAACAGACGATGCGGCTGTGCTCCAGAAAGCGGCCGACGATCGACTTGACCCGGATGTTGTCGCTCAGGCCCGCCACGCCCGGCCGTAGGCAGCAGATGCCGCGCACGACCAGCTCGATGCGCACCCCCGCCTGGCTCGCGCGGTAGAGCGCGTCGATGACCACCGGATCGACCACCGAGTTGAGCTTGGCCCAGATCGCCGCGGGCTTGCCGGCCTTGGCGTTCTTCACTTCCTGGCCGATCAGTTCCAGCAAGGTCTGTTTCAGGGTGAAGGGCGAGAAGGCGAGCTTCTCCAGCTCCTCGGGACGCGCATAGCCGGTGATGTAGTTGAACACCCGCACGCAGTCGCGGCCGAGCGCACCATCGGTCGTGAACAGCGACAGGTCCGTATATATCTTGGCGGTGATCGGATGATAATTTCCGGTGCCGAAGTGGCAGTAGGTCTTCAAGCCCTCGCCCTCGCGGCGCACCACCACGCTCAGCTTGGCGTGGGTCTTGTACTCGACGAAGCCATAGACGACGTGGATGCCGGCGTGCTCCATCGCCCGCGCCCAGGTGATGTTTGCCGCTTCGTCGAAGCGCGCCTTGATCTCCACCAGGGCGGTGACGTTCTTGCCGTTGTCCGCCGCCTCGATCAGAGCCGCCACGATGGGGCTGTTCTTGGAGGTGCGGTAGAGCGTCTGTTTGATCGCAACCACGTTCGGATCGCGCGCGGCCTGGCGCAGGAACTGCACCACCACGTCGAAACTCTCGAACGGGTGGTGAACTAAGATGTCCTTCTCGCGGATGGCGGCGAAACAGTCTCCGCCGTGGTCGCGGATGCGTTCGGGGAAGCGCGGATCGAACTGCGGGAACTTCAGATCCGGCCGGTCCGGAGGGATCAGCTGGCCGAACTGGGCCAGACCCAGCATGCCGTCCACCAGCACGATGTCCTGCGGCTCGGCGTCGAGCTGATCGACGATGAAGTCGCGCAGCTCCGCGGGCATGTCGGCTTCGATCTTCACCCGCACCACGGCGCCCAGCCGGCGCTGTTTCAGCAGCGCCTCGTACTCGCGCACCAGATCTTCGGCTTCTTCTTCGATTTCGATGTCGCTGTCGCGGATGACGCGGAACACGCCCCGGGCCTCGACTTCGCAGCCGGGGAACAGGTGATCGATGTAGAGCACCAGCAGGCTCTCGAGCGGCAGGTAGCGTTTCGGCGTCACTGCACCGGCCCGTCGCGGACCCGACGGCATCTCCCAGAAGCGCTGCACCTGCTGCGGCACCGGCACCAGGGCGTAGAGCGTCTTGCCGTCACTCAACCGCTTCAGTTTCAGCGCCAGCGAAAAGCCGAGGTTCGGGATGAACGGGAAGGGGTGCGCCGGATCCACCGCCAGCGGCGTGAGGATCGGGAACAGCTGGTTGAGGAAATCCGCCTCGAGCTTCTCGCGCTCCGCCTTGGTGACGCCGGAGGAGTCGATGACCTGAATGCCTTCCTTGGCGAGCAGCTTCTTCAGCACGCGCCACTGGCGTTGCTGGTCGTGCATCAGTTCGGCGGCGGCGGCGTTGACCTTTTCCAGCGCCTGTAAGGGCGCAAGGCCGTCCTGGCTCACCACCCGCACGCGCTCGCGCACCTGACCCTTCAGGCCGGCGACGCGGACCATGTAGAATTCGTCGAGGTTGTTGGCCG
Source organism: Caulobacteraceae bacterium (assembly GCA_036501825.1). Taxonomy (GTDB): domain Bacteria; phylum Pseudomonadota; class Alphaproteobacteria; order Caulobacterales; family Caulobacteraceae; genus JAFECT01. The sequence continues at coordinate 478,448 of DASXZP010000026.1, forward strand.
AGATCGACAGGAAGCGCAGGCGCTCGAGCAGCGGATGGCGCTCGTTGCAGGCCTCCTCCATCACCCGCCGGTTGAAGGCGAGCCAGGAGAGCTCCCGGTTGAAGAACCGTTCGGGTGCGGCGATCAGGGCCTCGTCCAAACGCTCCTTGGGGGCATGGGACGGAGGGACTTCGGCGTCAGCGATCGCGGCGTCGGACATGGGTTCCTAACGGGTAGGCAAGGGTTTTCGCGCGCCGGCCGCCCCCGGGCAAGCGTCCATGTCAGTGTAACGTCTGTTCCATTAAGGCTTCGAGACAGTGGAGGCAGGGGCGCCTCAGGCCTCGGTGTCGTCGCCAAACCCTTCCCGGGCAAGGACTTCGCGGGCCAGTTTGCGGGTGACCGGACGGTGTTCGGCGTCCAGCAGGGCTACCAGCGCCCGGGCCCTGGGGACCGAGCGTTCGATGCGGCGGACCAGATAGTCCACGGTCTCGTCCGAGGGCTTGATGCAGGCCTGCTCGAACAGCCGCCGCAGCACCCCGGCCAGAACCACGTCGTCGGGCGCGGCGATCTCGACCACCCGCAGCGCGTTCAACCGCGAGCGCAGGTCGGGTAGTGAGACCGTCCAGGCCTGCGGCCGGGTGCGGGCGGTCAGCAGCAGGGCTCCGCCCTCGGCGCCCGCCTGATTGATCAGGTGAAACAGGGTCTCGTCGTCCACCCGGTCCGCGTCGTCCACGGCCACGGGCGCGCCTTCCAGCGTGTGCAGGTCCGCCAGCTCAGCCTCGACGTCGCAGAGGAAATGGCCGTTGGCGGCGATCGCCCAGTCTCGCGCCAAGTGGGTCTTGCCCGACCCCTCGGGGCCCACCAGCATCAGGATCTTGCCCAGCCAGTCCGGCCAGGCGTCCAGGGCCTCGATCGCGGCCTCGTTCGCCGGCCCAACGACGAAGTCGTCGCGCCGGTGGCTGAGTTCGCGTTTCAGGTCGAGGCGGGGGTGGGGGTCCAAGGCGGGTTCCGGAACGTGACGTTGCGGCCCTCTAGCAAAACCGGCCGTCCCCCGCGACCCAATGAACCGCCAAGCTTTGGGAAGGTTCCCGCGCAACTGTGGACCGGTTGGGGGTCGTGCGACCATAGTCGCGGCCGGTTCGGATGGGAGGCGCGGATGAAGACGCTCGTGATCGGGGTGCTGCTGGGTCTGGGTCTGGTCTCAGTGGCGGTCGCCGAGAAGGCCGCAGTCGAGGCCCCGCTGTTGTCGGCCTGCGATGGTCCGAACAATCCGCCGGCCTGCACCGCCGTGCGCGGCAGCCGCGCCGAAGGCTGGGGGGCTCAGTCGCGCGCCGAAGTCATGGCGCGCCACGGCATGGTTGCGACCAGCCAGCCGCTTGCGGCGCAGGCCGGGCTCGACGTGCTGAAGCGGGGCGGCAACGCCATCGATGCGGCGGTGGCGACCGCGGCGGTGTTGAGCGTGGTCGAGCCGATGAACGTGGGGCCGGGCGGCGACCTGTTCGTGCTGGTCTATTCCGCCAAGGATCATCGCCTCTATGCCCTGAACGCCTCAGGCAAGGCGCCGTCGGGCGCGACGCCGGCGCATTTCGCCGAGCTCGGCTACCACGCCGATCCGAAAGACTGGGGCATGGGCTCGGGCATGCCGACGTGGGGCATCCTGCCGGTCACCGTGCCGGGCTCGGTGTGGGGCTGGGACGCGATGCTGAAGCGCTTCGGCACGATGAACTTCGCTCAGGTGCTGGCGCCGGCGATCAGTTACGCCGATGAAGGGTTTCCGGTCAGCCAGCGCATCGCTCACGACTGGCGCCTGCCGAATGCGCTGCCGCTGAAGGCGTGCTGCACGGCGCTCGATCCGGACTCGGTTGCGACCTGGTACATCAACGGCAAGCCGCCCGTGCCCGGTCAGATCTTCCGCAACCCCGGCATGGCCAAGACCTTCCGCACGATCGCCGCACAAGGCGTTGATGCATTTTATAAGGGCGACATCGCGCGCGCGATCGTCGCCAAGTCGCAGGCGCTAGGCGGCACGATGACGATGCAGGACCTCGCCGACTATCGCGGCGAGTGGGTCGAGCCGGCGCACACGACCTATCATGGTCACGACCTCTACGAACTGCCGCCGCCGTCGCAGGCGTGGGCGGCGCTGGAGATGGTGAACATTCTCGAACAGTGCGTGCCGGTGTGGACGCCGGGCCAGACGCTGGCGAGCCTCGGCCCGCGCAGTCCGGAATACTGGCACCTGATGGTGGAGGCGAAGAAGCTCGCTTACGCGGACCTGCTGTTCTTCAACGCCGATCCGGACTTCGTGAAGGTGCCGATCGACCGCCTGCTCTCGAAGGCGCACGCGCGTTCGCTGTGCGGCCGCGTCGATCCCCATCACGCGTCTTCGACCGGCCCCGAAGGCAACCCGGAGCCCGGAACCGACACCATCGTGCTGACCACCGCCGACGATCAGGGCAACATGGTCGCCTGGGTGAACTCGAACTTCGACACCTTCGGCTCAGGAGTCACCGTTCCCGGCTGGGGCTTTGTGCTGCACGACCGCGGCGCCCTGTTCACGCTCGACACCAAGTCGCCCAACGTCATCGCGCCGGGCAAGCGGCCGTACAACACGCTCTCCGCCGGCTTCGTGATGGACGGTCAACAGCCGCTGATGAGCCTTCTGCTGATGGGCGGCGACATGCAGGCGCAGGGTCATGCGCAGGCGTTCGTCAACATCTTCGACCTCGGCGCCAATCTGCAGCAGGCCAGCGACATGGCCCGCTTCCGCCACAGCCAGGTGCCGAACCGCCTGACCCTGGAGCCGGAACTCTACGACCTGGTCGGAAAGGATCTCGAAGCGATGGGCCACAAACTCAGCAAACCCTCGAGCGCCGGCGTCGGCGGCTATCAGGCCATCGCGGTGCAGCAGGCGCCCGACACGAACCCACCGGTGCGCATCTATCGGGCCGGCTCCGATCACCGGAAGGATGGGGAGGCGGTGGGGTGGTAACGACGCGCGGCTAGTGTGTTGTGAGGTGTTCGAGCTTCTGCTGAAGGTCGGCGAGGCCCGGCTCTGACGGAGCTGTTTTCCGGGCCGTTTCGACAACGGCGCGCGCGGTTGCGAGCGACCGCGGGTCATCGTGAGCGTTGATGGCGAAGGCGGTGAACGCTTCGGCGTAGGCTTTGCGGGCGAGGAAGGCTTCGCCGACGCCTTCCATCGCCGTCGTGGTTGAAACCGACACCAGCGCGGGATCGGTTTTGTGCTGGTAGTACAGCCGCAAGACCGTCCCCATCCCGGCGCCCGATTTCACCAGCTGAACGAGTGTCGTCTCGAACGAAGGGTGGAGGGGGAACGCCATGACGGTGGCGAGCGCGGGATCGCGGCCGGAAAAATAGTCGCCGGAGGCGAGGGGAGTCGAAAGGTCGGGCGCGATCGTCGACCGGGTTTCATCGTTGGTCCAGTCTCGCCAGTAGACCGTCGATACACGCGCGATCAAGCCGCTGTTCGGGAGCACGATTCGGTGCGGATCGCCCCAGGAGTTCGGAGCGCCGGCGGTCGGTTCGCCCACGAAGATCACATTGACCAGACGTTCGAGGTCGCTGGCCGAGTTGACGGCCGCCGAAAAGACCCCGCGGTCGATGAGCACGAACACCGCGCCGGTCCCATCGAGCTTTCGATTGCGCACCAGTTCGAGCAGAATCGCGCGGAATTTCTGATTGTCGCCGCCGCGGCAACCGCGAAGGTCGATGACCACCCGATCCACCGGCCCCAGCGCCGACGCGGCGTCAAGCTTTGCGGCAAATTGCGCCACGGTCTGCTTTGGCATGTCCTGGATGACGTTGATCCGCACAAACACCGTGTGCGAGCCGGTAAGGTAGCGCACCCACAGGTTCTGCTCCGGATGACTGTCCGAAAGCGCCGCCAAGGCGTGCGCGTCCGTCACCGGTTTGACCCAGGCCGGGTCGGCGCCGGTCGCCATCGGCGGCAGGGTCAGACTGCGGGTCGTTCCGTCGCGAAGGCGCAGGCTCAGGCTGACGCCAGCTTGATCATCGCTCAGATGAAGCGCCTGCAGAACCTCGGGAACCGTGGCGAGGTCGGGCGCGATCAGGCGGGCGCCCATGTCGTTGTCGCGGTTGATGATCGGCTTCAGGGCGTTGAACACGTCGAGCGTGGGGTGGCCGTCGATGGCGAGCACCTCGGCGCCGATGAAATCCTTCAGCGCCGGTGTTGTTTCGGTCACGAACACGCCGTCGGAGAAGTCGTAGAGCTTCAGCGGCAGGCGATGGAAGGCGAGGTGGTCGTCCTTGACCGGATCGATCTGCGGCACGTCGGACATCGGATCCGGCAAGCCCGCAAAGGTGAGTCTGGAGTGTCCCTCGCCGAGCATGGCGACGAGGCGTGCGAAGGCGACTTCAATCTCGGCGTCCGACATCGATGGAATCGACGCATCCAGTTTCGCGACGGCGGCTTCGAAGTCCGACCGCGTCACCTGATGGAACGGGCGCGGATGCACCTTTTCGATCTGAGCCGCCAGCACGTGAAGGTCCTGACGCCACTGATCCGCCGTCAGCGCGCCAGTCAGGGCGGGGGCGGTTGTGGCCGCCGCCATCGTCCCGGCGGCGAGCGCCAAGGCAAATCTGCCAATCCAACCGATCATGGGAGCCCCCCTGCTCTCCTGACTAGAGGTCCCGGAGCCTGTGAGCGGATGCATGCCCCGGATTAATTTTCAGCAATGCGGCGTAAAACGAGGAATCGGCTGTTCGTCAGAGCATCGGCTGACAGAACTTCACCTCGTTCGCCGTAACCTCGGGCCCGACGTCCGGTGCGGCCGGGCGTTCGCCCATGTTGGCTCTCGACAGGGGATAGACGATTGCCTGGCGAATGCGCTGATTGAGGCCTTGGGCTTCCGCATAGTCGGCGTGCAGCGTCGCCCAGTCCGCGGGCGTGAGGAGCGCGGCGTTGTCGAGCAGGCTCAAGGCGCGCCACGCGTCATCCTCGCGCTCACGAATTATGTTGTAAGCAATGAAGGCGTCGAATGCGTCGCTGAACTTCAACTTCTCGGCCAGCGGCATGTGCGACAGAGCTTGGTCGGCGACCGCGATCTGCCATGATCCAGTGCTCTCGATCCACGGCTGCGGGCGCAGCACCGGGCCCTTGAGCCCCAGGGGTTGGTCGTGCGCCTGGCGGCGGAACACCTCGGCGATCTCGGCGAGACGGTGGTCAATGCAGGCCTGCTCGCTTTGCCGATAGAGCAGGGCGCTCAGGTTGGCGCGCACCTCGCCGTGCAGCGCGCGGCGCTCGGTCTCGACCTCGTGGCGCCAGTGCAGCGCTTCGACCGCCTGCTCGAAAGCGAGCGCGGTCAGTACGCCCAGCACGATGATCCCGTACTCCTTCAGGAACTCGCGCAGGCCGTGCCACGACTTCGGCTTATGGATGTCCATGGTCCGTTCCCGACTCTCAGGTTGAAACTGTAGCGCGCGCTTTCGCATAGCGATGGTATCGGAGCCGATACCGGGGTACAGATTTGCATCCCGAATTCAAAATCCGGAGAATCGCCGTGAAAACCTTCCCCGCTGTAGCGTTGACGATCGCGTCTCTCGCCTTGCTCACCGCCTGCGGCCAGAAGGGCGGCGGCGGAAACGCCGCGGCGCCCGGCACGGCGCAGTCCGGCGGCGCGGCTGCCTCCGGCCCGGACGTCGAGATCAAGATGTCCGACCTGCCGCATCCGCGCGCGGGGCTCTGGAAAATCGTCACCGACGATGGCGACGGCAAGCCGGCGACCATGTCCATCTGCCGTTCGGGCAAGATGCCGGAAATGCCGAAGATGCCGGCCGGGTGCAGCAAGTTTGTCATCAAGAAGACGTTCCTCGGCGCCTATGTGGTGGACATGGACTGCAAGACGCCCAACTTCAGCATGACCGCCCACAGCACGGTGACCGGCGACTTCCAGACCCACGCGGCCGGCGACAGCGACATGACCATGCAGATCAAGGGTCAGCCGGCGAAAACCATGAAGATGCACATGGAAGAGACCTGGTCCGGTCCCTGCGCGCCGGGCCAGACGCCGGACCAAGTGGGCGGGTGATCCCAAGCGAGACGGCCGGGTCCGCCGGGCCCGGCTTGAACCGCTCAGGTTGAAGGCGTAGCTTTACGGGGTCGGTCTGGGGGCTGATCTCGATGCGCGGCGCTGCGAATTCCCGGGTGTGGCTCGGCTCGATCCTCGCCGTCCTGCTTTGCGCAGGCACGGGCGAGACGGCGTTTGCCCAATCGGCGATCATTCGCCTTGGCGTCGATCCGGCCAGCGAACAGGGGCAGTCGGCGCGCTTGCATGCCGCGCTGGACCGGGCATTCGGCGCCGGCAAGTGGCGGGTAACCAGCGGCTACCGTTCCGAGGCGCTTGAGAACCAACTGCGCGCCATGGGCGCCGGCACTGTGCCGGTAGGCGCGATCTCGCACCATTCGATGGGTACGCCGGATGCGCCGGGCGCTTACGATGTCGTCGTTGAGGGCATGGATCAGTCCGTCGCCGCCCAAGTGCTGCGCAATACGGACCCCGGGTTCAGTCGCATCCTGTTCGAAGGCGCCCACGGCCCGGAAGGCGCGCACCTGCACATCGAGATGGGCGCTCGCTCAGCCGCCGGTTCGACGGCGCCGAAGCTGCTGTCCGATACCGCGCACATGGACTTTTGCAACTCGATCTACGAGCGCGTGGTCGACGGTCATCGAAACAGCAAGCTGAAAGGCTGCTGACGCGCCGAGCGCGCTCAGTGCCCGCCGCCGCCCATCGGGTTGCCGCCCATTTTCGGTTTCGGCGCCAGCCAGATCACCACGGCCGCGATCACGAAGGCGACCGCTGTGATGCGGAACATCTCGTCGGTTGCGAGCATCACCGCCTGGCTGGTGGTCAGGCCGTCGAGCTGGTTCAGCGCCTGGTCGAGGCTGAACCCATTGTCGGTGAGCGTCTTCAGCGTCCCTTCCGGATTGGGCAGGGTGCTGGCCAGGGTCTCGTGGTTGCGGTTGCCGTTGTTCTCCCACAGCGTCGTCACCAGCGCCGTGGCGAAAGCCGCCGACAGCGTGCGCAGGAAATTCGACAGGCCGGCCGCGGACGCGGTCTCCTGCGGCTGCACTGAGGACAGGGCGAGCGCCGTGGTCGGGATGAAGAAGAACGGCATCGCCAGGCCTTGGGCGATGAACGGCAGGCTGACGTTCCAGTAGGTCGCGTTGGTGTTCAGGCCCGCGCGGATGAAGGACACCATGGCGAGCCACAGGACCCCGAAACTCACCAGAATGCGCAGGTCGAACTTCTGCATCAGGCGGGGCACGATCGGGGACATCACCACCGCCAGCACGCCGCCCCAGGCCGCGACGTAACCGGCCCACGCGGCCGTGTAGCCGAGGTTCACCTGCAGCCACAGCGGCACCAGCACGATGCTCGCGAAGAACGACCCGAAGGTCAGGCTGATGGTGATCACCGCGATGCGGAATCCCGGGTGTCGGAAGACGCGCAGGTTCACGATCGGATCTTTCGCCGTCAGCTCCCAGATCAGGAAGGCCAGAAAGCCCACCACGGCGACGCAGGCCAGGGTGATGATGGTCGGCGAGGAGAACCAGTCGAGCTCCTTGCCGCGGTCGAGCATGATCTGCAGCGAACCGACGAACACCACCAGCAGGATCAATCCGACGAGGTCGAAGGGCCGCTTCTCGATCGGCGTGTCGCGGCCGACAAAGGTGCGATAGGCGAAGAAGCCGCAGATCGCCGCCACCGGCACGTTGATGTAGAAGATCCACGGCCAGCCGGCGTTGTCGCAGATGACGCCGCCCAGGATCGGGCCCGCGATCGGCGCTACCACCGTCGTCATCGCCCAGATGCCCATGGCCTGACCGCGCAGATGCGGCGGGAAGATGCGCATCATCAGGGTCTGCGACATGGGCATGATCGGCCCGCCGCAGAGACCCTGCATCACGCGGAACAGCACCAGAAACCCAAGCGACGGTGCAAGTCCGCACAACGCGGAACAGATGCCGAAGCCCAGCATGCCGAGAATGAACACCTTCACCGCGCCGAACCGCTGGGCGAGCCAGCCGGTGAGCGGCACCACGATGGCTTCGGCCACCGAGTAGGACGTGATCACCCAGGTGCCCTGGCTCGACGACACCGCCAGACCGCCGGCGATGTTCGGCACCGACACGTTGGCGATGGTCATGTCGAGCACGACCATGAAGTTGCCGATGGCGAGCAGGAAGCCCGCGAGCAGCAGCGCTGCGCCTTTCAGCGGCGCGAGGTCAGCCGGGGCGGGCGCCTGGGGCGTGGCGGTGGTGGACGACACGGCGGTTCCCTCAGTGCGAGGACGAGGTGTCGATGTCGACGTCCATGGAGAGGCCGACGCGCAGCGGATGCGCCTTCAGCTCCTTCGGATCGAGTTCGACGCGCACGGGCAGGCGCTGCACCACCTTGATCCAGTTGCCGGTGGCGTTCTGGGCCGGGATCACCGCGAAGGCCGAGCCGGTGCCGCCGGAGACGCCGACGATCTTGCCGTGGAACTTCACGCTCTTGCCGTAGAGGTCGCTGGTCAGGATCACGTTCTGGCCCGGGTGCACCTTGCGCAGTTGGCCTTCCTTGAAGTTGGCGTTCACATAGGCCTGCTGGATCGGCACCACGGTCATCAACTGCACGCCGGCGTTCACGCGCTGGCCGACCTCGACCATGTTCTTGGCGACGACGCCGTCGACCGGCGCGCGGATGGTGGTGCGATCGAGATCGAGCTTGGCCTGATCGACCTTGGCGCGGGCGACCGCGACGGCGGGGTTGTCTTCCACGCCCGCGCCCGCGACGACGGCGCTGGCGGCGCGCGCCTGGCCGACGGCGGCGGTGCGGTTGGCTTGCGCCTGAGTGAGCGCCGCTTGCGCCTGGGCGAGGGAGGCCTTGGACTCGTCGTAGCGGTTCTGCGCCGAGGTCAGTTCATCGCCGGACACCGCGCCCTGCGGCGCCAGCCGCTCGCGGCGCGTCAGGTCGGTGCGGGCGCGATTGAGGTCGGCCTGGGCGCTCTGCACCTTGGCCTGGGCTGCGGTAATGTCGGCGCTGCGCGCGGATGCGTTGGCGGCCTGGGCGTCGGCGGCGGCGAAGTCGCCGCGCACCTGGCGTTCGGCCTGGCCGAGTTGCGCCTCGGCCTGGGCCAGCGCGAGCTTGTAGTCGGTGGGGTCGATCTGAACCAGCACGTCGCCGGCCTTCACCACCTGGGTGTCGGTGGACGGGGCGGCGGTGACCGGACCCGCCACCAGGGCGGTGACCGAGGCGGTATCGGCCTGAACGTAGGCGTCGTCCGTCTTCACGTGATGCGACGCGACCAGCAGCCAGTAGGCGCCGTAGGCGATCGCCGCGAGCACGACGACGATGCCGAGCAGGGTGAACAGTTGCCGCCGGCGCGAGGGCGCGGCGCTGCCGCCGTTCGAGACGGCGGCGGTGGAGGGAGCGACGTTGGTTTCGGTACGAGCGTCCATGGCGGGAGATCCGAGACGTAAGTGTTGTTCTTAGGAAGCGTTGGCGAAGCCGCCGCCGAGCGCACGCACGAGGGCGATGTCGTCGAGGAAGGCGGCGGCCCGGGCGTCGGCGAGCGCGCGGCGTTCGGCGATCACGGCGTCTTCGGCGCTGAGCAGGTCGAGGTAGGTGGACAGACCGCCTTCGTAGCGCGCCTTGGCGCTGGCGAAGCCGGCCTCGCCGCGGGTCAGGGCGGCGCGGCGTTCGTCGAGCTGACGCGTCGAGGATTGCGCGTTGGAGGCGGCGTCGGCCACGTCCTGCAGCGCCGTGGTCAGGGTCTGGTCATAGGCGGCGACCGCGCCGTCATAGTCCGCGCGCGCGCCGCGATACTGACCCTGCAGGCGTCCGCCTTCGAAGATCGGCAGATCGATCGCCGGTCCGATCTGGCCGATGGCCGCGACCGGCTTGAACAGCTCGTTCAGCCCGATCGCCTGCTGGCCGATGTAGGCGTTCAGCGTGATGTTCGGATAGAAGCTCGCGTGCGCCACGTCGATGCGCTTGGCCGCGGCCTGCGCGCGCAGCTTCGCAGCCACGATGTCGGGGCGGCGGCCGATCAGATTGACCGCGAGGTTCGACGGCAGGCCGAACGGCTTGACGCTTTCGGTCGTCGGCGTCGCGGTCTCGAGCCCGCGGTCGGGGCCTTCGCCCAACAGCGCCGCGATGCGGTGGCGGGCGACGAGGATTTGCGCATCGAGGGCTTCGACGTCGGCCTGCGCCGCGGGCACGGCGGCGGCGGCCTGGTCGCTCTGGCCGCGGGTGTCGAGACCGTTGCTCACCCGCTGCGCTTCCAGCGACGCGGTCGCGGTGCGGTCCTTCAGCGTTTCGGCGGCGGCGTCGCGTTCGGTGGAGACACGCAGAAAGTCGCCGTAGGCCTGCGCGACCGCGGTCGACAGCGTCAGACGCGCCTGCGCCGCATCGGCGCGCGCGGCCTCGCGGTCTGAGACGGCGGCCGCCAGCGCCGCGCGGTTCTTGCCGAACAGGTCCAGGTCGTAGGAGCCGTTCAGGGTGATCTGACCGGCGTCGTGGTAGCCCTTGGGCAGGAACTGAGCGAACTGGGGCGGGAAGCCGATGGCCCGGCTCTGTTCCTGTTCCGACATCGAACCCTTGGCGTCGAGGGTGGGCAGGGTCGCCGCGCGGGCCTGTTCGGTCTGGGCGTCGGCGGAGCGCAGGCGCGCTTCGGCCTGGGCGAGGGTGGGGGACCCGGCCAGGGCCTCGTCCACCAGCTTGGACAACTGGGCGTCGCCATAGGCGTCCCACCAGCGATCGGAGGGCCAGTCGCTCGCCGGCGCGTCAAAGCTCTTCGCCGTGGCGTAGCTGTCGGCCGGCTTGGCCTGGGGCTTGGGGCCGAGATGGGGAACCGTCGCGCAGGCGCTGAGCGCAGCCAGGCTCAGGGCGGCGAGGCCGGCCGACACGCGGACGGCCGGCCTCGCGCGGGCGGCTCGGGGGGAGATCGATGTCATGACGGACCCAACGAATGCGTCAAAAATGACCGTACCGTACGGTCACGTGGCTATTGCGCCGCGGACCAAACGCTGTCAATAACAAACCGTACGGTACGGTCAGGAAATGTCAGCAACCGCCCAAAAAGCCTCACAGGAGCCCCAGGACCTGAAGGCCGACCCGAAGGCCGAAAAGGCCGAGGCGCGCCGCAAGGCCATTCTTGAAGTCGCCCGGGACGTGTTCCTCAATCAGGGCTACGCCGCCGCTTCGATGTCTGAGATCGCGGCGCGGGTCGGCGGGTCCAAGGGCACGCTGTACAATTATTTCCGCTCCAAGGAGGAGCTGTTCGGCGCCTTCATGACCGACGTCTGTCAGGTCGCCGCGAACAACGCCTACCAACACCTGCCCCCCGTCGGGGGCGAGCTGCGCGGACCGCTGATCGAATTCGGCGTGTCGTTCCTGACCTTCCTGCTGACCGAGCCCACCATGTCGATCCACCGCCTCGTGGTGGCCGAGGCCGGACGTTTCCCCGAACTCGGCCGCGTCTTCTACGAGACCGGTCCCAAACGCGGCGAAGCGAAATTGCAGGCCTATTTCGACGACGCGGTGGCGGCGGGGAAACTGCGCCCGTGCGACACGCTCGCCGCCGCGCGCTGGTTCCGCGACATGGTGTTCTGCGACATCTACAGCCGCGCGCTGTGGAACGTGCTGGGCGAACCGACGCCGCAGCAGATTCGCGATCACGCCACCGAAGCCGCCGACATTTTCCTGTCGGCCTTCGGGCCCTTGCCCGCGTAGCGCAGGCGCTTCACGTCATCGCGTACCAGAAGTTACCGGCAAAATCGCGATCGACCGTTTCCTTCGACTCGAATGCAAAGCCGACGTCCGCGATGGCGTCGGCGGGATAGCCCGCGTCGGCGACCGCCTGGCGCAGACGGTCCTCGAGCCCGGGCGTCGCCTTCACCCGGTCGCGGTCGGTGTCGCTCATCAGGAAGGTCCAGATCGCGAAATGGCGCGGGCTGATTTCCACCGCGCCGATCCACAGCACCTCGAACACCGGTGCGATGTCGCTGACGATGGCGCGCACCGCGGCGGTGGAGCGATCGATGGCCGGTTTGAGCGGCGGGCTCGCCGCGGCGGCCGCCTTCTTCCTCCATATGTCGCGCAGGATATAGAGCGCGATCAGCGCGAACAGGACCATCAGCGCGAAGGCGGGCACGCGCGGGTCGCCCATTCCGAACCGTTGCGTAAGCGGATCCACCGGCGCCTCCTGACCGCGGCGCCGAGTATAGCCCCTCGGCGCAATCTGCTAAGGGTGCGTCATGGCCTTCCTAATCGTTCGCGCAATCGTCTCCGGCATTCTCGTGGCGCTGGTCGCCGCCGTGGCGAAGCGCTGGCCGGGGTGGGGGGGCTTGGTCGCCTCGCTGCCGATGGTCTCGACCCTGGCGATGGTCTGGTTGTGGAGCGACGTTCGCGACCCGGCCAAGGTCATCCGCTATTCCGAAAGCGCCTTCTGGTTCGTACTTCCGTCGCTGCCGATGTTCCTGGTCATTCCCGTCCTGATGAAGCGCGGCCTCGGTTTCTGGCCGGCTCTGGCGGCGGGCTGCATCACGACCATGGTGCTCTACGCGGTCATGGTCTGGCTCGCGCCTCGGGCGGGGCTCAAGCTCCAGTGACGTTCGGGCAGGGAACCTTGACCGTTTCCAGGGCTTAAGCCAGGGCTGTGGGCGCCAAGACGCGGGAGACTCCATGACGCTGAAGGAGGGGCTGGCCTTCGCCATCCTGGGGGGAGCCATGCTGTGCTTCGCCTGGGGGCGTTTCCGCTACGACATCGTCGCCCTGGTCGCCCTGTTGCTGGCGGTGGTGACCGGCGTGGTGCCCCCGGCGCGTGCGTTCAGCGGCTTCACCAGCGACGTGGTGGTGATCATCGCCTGCGCGCTGATCATCAGCGCCGCCGTCGCCCAATCAGGGTTGATGGAGCATCTGCTGCAGCCGCTGTTGTCGCGGTTGAAGACGCTCTTGACCCAGGTGCCGGTGATGGCCGGCGCCACGGCGCTGCTGTCGATGCCGACCAAGAACGTCGGCGCGCTGGCGATCCTCATACCGGTCGCCACCAAGCTCGCGCGCGACACCAAGACCTCGCGCTCGGCGATGCTGATGCCGATGTCGTTCATGTCCCTGCTCGGCGGCCTGGTGACCCTGGTCGGCACCTCGACCAACATCATCGTGAGCCAGGTGCGCGAGGAGGCGATCGGCAAGCCGTTCCAGATGTTCGACTTCGCGCCGGTCGGTCTCGCCCTGACCGCCGCCGGCCTGGTGTTCGTCAGCTTCGGCTGGCGCCTGTTGCCGCGCAATCGCGAGGGGCCGGACGTGGCCGCCGCCATCGCCGTGCCCTACACGACCGAAGCCACGGTGCCGGACGACTGGCCCGCGCTGGAGACGCTGGGCGAGTTGAAGCTGCGCGAGGACGGCGTGCGCGCCGTCACCCTGCTGCGCGACGGCAAGATCATCGATGCGCCGCGCGCCAACCACAAGCTCAAGCCCGGCGACACCCTCGTGCTCGAGGGGACCCAGGAACGGCTCGCCCAGGTGTTCAGCCGCACGCGGCTCTCGCACATCCGCGCCGAGGACAAGCCCGAAAGGGCGTCGAAGAGCGAGGAAGTGCGCACCATCGAGGCGGTGGTCCAGCGCGACTCCGTGCTGATCGGCCGCTCCGCCGCACGGGTGCAGTTGCGCGAACAGTTCGGCGTGAACCTGCTGGGCGTGAGCCGCAGCGGCGCGCGCATCACCCAGCGCCTGCGCGACGTGACCCTGCGCGTCGGCGACGTCCTGGTGCTCGAGGCGGGCGAGACCGCCCTGTCCGGCGCGTTGCGGTCGCTCGGCGTGCTGCCGCTGGTCGAGCGGCAGGTGAAACTCGCGGGGGTCTCACGCCGCTGGCTGCCGCTGGCGATCCTCGGCGTGGCGATGACGCTGGTGGCGTTGCAGATCCTGCCGGTGGCGATCGCCTTTTTCGGCGCCGCGCTGCTGGTGGTGATGTCGGGCGCGATCACCATGCGCGAGGCCTACAATTCGCTGGAAGGTCAGGTGCTGATCCTCATCGGCGCGCTGACGCCGCTCAGTGAGGCGGTGCGCGCAACGGGCGGTACGGAACTGGTCGCCGGGGGTCTCGCGACCCTGGTGCACGGCTTGCCGCCGCTGCTGACCCTCGTCGCCATGATGATGATCGCCATGGCGTGCTCGCCCTTCCTGCACAACGCGCCGACGGTGCTGGTGCTGGGCCCGATCGGCGTGGCGCTGGCGACGCGGCTGCACCTGTCGATGGACGCCTTCCTGATGGCGGTGGCGACCGGGGCCGGCTGCGACTTCCTCACCCCCGTGGGGCACCAGTGCAACACCCTGGTCATGGGGCCGGGCGGCTACAAGTTCTGGGACTACGCGAGGTTGGGCGCGCCCCTGTCCTTGCTGGTGATTGTCCTGGGCGCCCCGCTGATCGCGCTCGTCTGGGGCCTGTAACGCCGCCCCGCGCACGCCTCGGGCGCGAATGATTGACAAGCCCGCCGACCTCGCGGCTAGGCTGAGCCCTGGGGACGCTGGGGAGGACGGCGTGGTCATCGCGGTATCGTATTTCAGCCTGGCCAGCATGGCCGCGCTGGCCCTGTTCCTGCTGATCATGATCCCGCGCGCGCTGTATCACACCGCGATGGTTCTGGTCGGCGCGATCACGCGCAAGCCGCCGCCGCGCGATCCCTGGCTGCTCGCCATCGCCTTCGCCTTCATGGTCTGCGCGTTGCTCGGCGCGCTGACCATCCGCTACCATTCGAACGCGCGCGACATTGCCGACGCCTATGCGAGCGTGACCTTCGCCTTCCTGCTGTTCGCGGCGCCCGCCATGCTGCAGGTGTTGCGCGCCTGGGCCAATGTGCACGCAAAGAAGGTCGCGGTGCTCAGCCACGCGCTGGTCGCACTCGCGGTGCTCTCGCTTCCCGCCAGCATGGCGATCCCAACCGCGGCGCTGCTGCAATCGACCGTGCAGGTGGCGCCGGCGAACAATCCCGCCGCCGCCATCGCCGATCAGAACTATTTCACCGACAACGAAGTCGCCAACGATCCGGTCGATTATCCGATCGCCGCCTGGATCCAGGACAACCTGACCTTCAAACGCACCCTCCACACCGATCCGAACATGAAGGGCCAGAACTTCTATCGTCAGGTCCCGACCTACACGGCCTACTGGTTCGACCAGACCGCCAACGCCCTGACCTTCGAAGCCACTGACACCTTCGGCGTGCTGGTCAGCCGCATCACCCATGTGCGCGCCAACCTGGCGTTCTCGGCGGCGGTGTTCCTCTACAAGCTGATGTGCGCCGTCGTGCTGGTCGCCGTCGTGTTCAACGTGCTGTTCGGCCCGATGGCGGGGCGCCTGCACAAGACCGAGCGCCGCAGCTTCGCCTGATTACGGATTCGACGGCCGCGTCTTGCCGTCCGATAGCGCGGCGGCGAGGCCCGACACCGAAGACACGTCGCCGAAGTTCGACTTGCAGACGATAATGCCGGTGGCATAGCCCATCGACCCCGGCGCGGAGACCTCGAATCCGCCGTCGCTGGTGAAGCTGTCGATCATCGTCCCGCTGGCGTCGAACAGGCCGCCGCGGCGCGTCCGCACCGCGCTGTTGTCGCAATCGATGGTTTCGTCGGCGGTGGAATAGGCCCCGACCCCCTTGGGCGTCGTCAGCGGCGCCTGGAACACGTCGATCACCCAGACCTGGACCTGGCCGTGCTGAGCCGCTTTTTCCGGCGCAGCGACGTAGGTGGCCGTGGCCACGCCGGCGTCGTTCTTGCTGACCCCCACGAAGACGTAGCGCGCATCCGCCGGCGCCTGGACCTCGCTCTGGGCGAAGGCGGGCGCAGCCCAAATGCCGGCAAGGGCGGCGGTCGCCAGCACGGCGCCGATGGAGACGAGGCGAAAAGACATGGAACACACCCGGTTTGCCCGTCCCCTAACAGGCCATGATGTCACCGGCCTGTCGAGACGCCCATCCGGGCCTTAACATTGCAGGGGGGCGTGGCCTGAGGGCCCCTTCCATTTTTCCCACGTTTTCCGGCCTCCCGACCCATGCACACCTATCGCACCCGCAAGTACCGCTTCCTCGCCCGCGTTCAGTGGTCGCTGCCGGCCGACATCGCGTGAGCCGCTTCGTCCGTCTTTATCGTGAGCGCGCGCCCCGCCAGGGCCGTATCGATCGCCCCGCTGTAGGCGACGGCCACGAAACAGAGTCGGCCCTCCTCTTCCTGATACTCGTTCAATCGGCCGAGCAATTCGTAGGCGAAGTCGTTCGTCATGGGTCGCAATGGGGTCGTGGCGATGAGGCTGCGCACCGATGACCTGACTCGTTCGGAGTTCTCTCGGAGTTCGTCCAGGCGCACGTCGATGGTGTCGATCTTCCAACCGTTGTCGACGAGGCGTTTTGGCATGATCGGGAGCAGAGAGCCGTCGCGGACCGAGGTCCAGGCAGCGTCGGCGGGTCGATAGAACTTGCTGTAAGGAACCTGAGACAGAGGGAGGACGCCGGGTCTCGGCGTTTTCAGCCATTGGGTGACGGTTGCGAGATCGCTCCCGATTGCGGCTCTCGCAGCGGCGCACTGCTCGAGGTCGTAGCGGATGGTCGCGCGGTTCTCCCGGCTCTCCTGCTGGAGCTTTTCGGCCATCTCATGCGCCTGCATCCGATGATGAATGACGTCCACGAGTTGCTCGAGCCCGAGCGCAATGACGATGCCGAGAACAATAACGCCGAGTTCCTTGGCGAAGTCGCGCCAGGTGTCGATCGGTTTTGGCTTATGCACGTCCATGGAATCTGCCCCCAGGAATGAATAGCGAAGAGGCCGCCGATTGCGAAGACCGTCCCCCGCCGAAACCTATTGTCGCCGTTCTCGGGGGCGCCTCGACCTTGACATTTCAGGGGTCCCGTGGCCTGAGGGCGCCTTCCTTTTTCCTCGTTTTTCGGCCCCCGACCCGTCATGCACGCCTATCGCACCCATACCTGCGGCGCCCTCCGTCTGGCCGACGCGGGCAAGACCGTCCGCCTGTCCGGCTGGATCCACCGCAAGCGCGACCATGGCGGGCTGCTGTTCATCGACCTGCGCGATCACTATGGCCTGACCCAGTTGGTCCTGTCGCCCTCGACCCCCGGGTTCGACTGGGTCGAAAAGCTGCGCGCCGAGAGCGTGATCCGGGTCGACGGCGAAGTGGTCGCCCGCAGCGCCGACACCGCCAACCCTAACCTGCCCACCGGCGAGATCGAGGTGCGGGTCTCAGAGGTGAAGTTGCTGGGCGCCGCGGAGGAACTGCCGGTCCCCGTGTTCGGCGAGCCGGACTACCCGGAAGACCTGCGCCTCAAGTACCGCTTCCTCGATCTGCGGCGCGAGACGCTGCATCGCAACATCCTGCTGCGCGCCAATGTGATCGCCTCGATCCGCAGGCGGATGGTCGATCAGGGCTTCACCGAGTTTCAGACGCCGATCCTGACCGCGTCGTCGCCGGAAGGCGCGCGCGACTTCCTGGTGCCCTCGCGCATGCACCCGGGCAAGTTCTACGCCCTGCCGCAGGCGCCGCAGCAGTTCAAGCAGCTGCTGATGGTCTCCGGTTTCGACCGTTACTTCCAGATCGCGCCCTGCTTCCGCGACGAAGACGCGCGCGCCGACCGCTCGCCGGGCGAGTTCTATCAGCTCGACGTCGAGATGAGCTTCGTCACCCAAGAGGACGTGTTCGCCGCCATCGAGCCGGTGATCCACGGCGTGTTCGAAGAGTTTGCGCAGGGCCGCAAGGTCACGCCGATGAGCTTCCCGCGCATCGCCTACAAGGACGCGATCCAGCAGTACGGCTCCGACAAGCCGGACATGCGCAACCCGATCCTGATGCAGGACGTGAGCGAGCACTTCCGCGGCGGCGGCTTCGGCGTGTTCGCCAAGATTCTCGACGCGTCGCCCAAGCATCGCGTGTGGGCGATCCCCGCGCCCGGCGGCGGCAGCCGTGCCTTCTGTGACCGGATGAACAGCTGGGCCCAGGGCGAAGGCCAGCCGGGCCTCGGCTACATCTTCTGGCGTGACGGCGAAGAGGGCGGCGCGGGCCCGATCGCCAAGAACCTCGGCGAGGCGCCGGTTACCGCGATCCGCGAACAACTGGGCCTCAAGGTCGGCGACGCGGTGTTCTTCGCGGCGGGCGATCCGGACACGTTCGCCAAGTTCGCCGGCGCGGCGCGCACCAAGGTCGGCGTCGACCTCGAGCTCATCGACAAGGACCGCTTCGCCCTGTGCTGGGTCGTCGACTATCCGATGTTCGAGTGGAACGAGGACGAGAAGCGCGTCGACTTCTCGCACAACCCGTTCTCCATGCCGCAAGGCGAACTGGAAGCGCTGGAGGCGAAGGATCCGCTCGACGTGCTGGCCTATCAGTACGACATCGTCTGCAACGGCGTTGAGCTGTGCTCCGGCGCGATCCGCAACCATCGGCCGGACATCATGGTCAAGGCCTTCGGTATCGCCGGCTACCCGCCGGAAGTGGTGGAAGAGAAGTTCGGCGGCATGCTGAACGCCTTCCGCTACGGCGCCCCGCCCCACGGCGGTCTCGCGCCCGGCGTCGATCGCATCGTCATGCTGCTGGCCGGCGCGGAGAACATCCGCGAGGTGATCGCCTTCCCGCTGAACCAGCAGGGCGTCGACTTGCTGATGAACGCCCCGTCGGAAGTGACCGAACGTCAGCTCAAGGAACTGCACATCCGCACCGTCGCGCCGATCAAGTAATCAGGGCCGGTTCTGCGCGGCGATGAAGCGCGGCTCGGCCGGCGGCGCAGGCGCAGCGGGCGGGGCGGCCTTGGGAACGCCCAGGGCGCGTTCGAGCGCCTTCTGGATCGCAGCGGCCTTCAGCGCTTTCAGCGAACATCCGCGCGCAACCAGGCCCTCGGGCAGGCGCGTCGCGTGGTCGGTGCAGGAAAGATCGATCTGGCCTTGGGTCAGGTGATGCGCGTTTGACAGATCCGCGCCCTTCAGGTCGGCCCCTTCGAGATGGGCGCCGGCGAAGTCGGCATTGGTGAAGTTTCCGTACTTCAGCACCGCCGCCTGCATTGTCGCGTTGCGGAACGACGCGTGACTGAAATCACCGCGGTCCAGGCGCGCGAGCACCAGGGTCGCGCCGGTGAAATCCGCGCCGGCGGCTTTGACCTCGGTCAGCACCGTGCCGGTCATGTCCGAGTTGGCGAAGACGGCGCTGATCAGCGTGGCTTCGGGGAACTTGGCGCCCAGCAGGCTCGAACCGGCAAGGCGGGCG
The DNA here is from genome assembly GCA_036501825.1 of Caulobacteraceae bacterium. Classification (GTDB taxonomy): domain Bacteria; phylum Pseudomonadota; class Alphaproteobacteria; order Caulobacterales; family Caulobacteraceae; genus JAFECT01. The sequence goes on from DASXZP010000026.1 coordinate 497,705, forward strand.
CCGGTCAGGTTAGCTTCCTCGAAGTCGGCGCCCTGGGCGACCACGCCCTCCAAGACCGCCGAGATGAAGATCGCGTGCCGGAACTTCGCCGCCAGCATCTGGGCGTTGCGCAGGTCGGCGCGGGTGAAGTTCGACGAGTTGAAATCCGACCCCATCAGCTGCGCGCCGCGCAGATCGGAGCCGACCAGGGTCGCGTTGTTGAAGTTGGCCGCGGTGAAGGTCGCCCCGATCAGCTTGCGGCCCGACAGCTCGCAGTGCTGGCACGAGCCGCCGAAGGAAACCGTGCGCGCCACGTCGTGGTCGCCGAAGCTCAATTCGGTCCGCGCCTGCGCAGCGCCGGCCATCGCGCCCGCCACGAGGAGGGCGGCGAAAGCGGAGGCGACGAACGCGAGGCTGCGGCGAACCAGGGTCATGGGTCCGATGTGAGGGCTAAGCGCCTGGGGCGCCACTTAAATCTCGGTAATCCACGGTGTTATGGCGCAACCGCCACAAGGTGACCTGAGGTGAGGGGTCCAGCATGGGGTGCCGTGGCCCTGGTCGCCGCCCTAAGTGGCGTCGTTTCCAGTTCGGGTCGGATGGAAGGTCGTTCGGCCTTCGAGCACATTCCCTCCGAGCGTCATTCTGAAATTGGTGTGCCGCGTTCCTTTGAACACGTCCTCATAGCCAATGCGCCCATATACGACGATGACCTTCATGGTCTCGTCGCTCGCGTCGGGCAGACGGTCCATAAAGAAGCGATAGAAAACATCAGCGCCCGGAAGAATAATCGTGTCCTGGGCGAGGCTTTCCAGCTTGGGGCGCCCGATCTTTTCGGCGTTTTCAAAGTAGCCATATCCAGTAGAAACGCTGAGCTTTCTAGCGGGGGTCTTTCCAGCGTTCTTGATCCTAAGCTTTATTTCGATCGCTGGAAGTCCCCTGAACTGCCCGATCGAAGCCGTTGCGGATACAATGCCTACATAGGCTCTCAACTCTTGCTCAGAGACAGATTTGGCATGGGCGAGCGCTTGATCGCTTCCCTGGATGGCCTTTTCGGCAGCCGTGGCGCTTCGCTGGGCCGCGCCTACACTCTCGACAGCAGCCCCGGTGGCGACGCGGCTTTGTCGAACGGTCAAGAGCAACGCAATGATCTGGCCAATCAGCGCCAAGACCTGAAGGGCGCCGACGACCACGAGCGCGAGGGTGTAGTCGGCCGTCTTCTCAGCGGCCCCAGCCTCGCGGCATTCGGGCTGGGCATTGCTGGGATGGCCATTCAGGCCGCAGGGTGGTGGCGGTGGCTTAACGACCGGCGGTTTTGGTCCGGCCTGGGCCTGTGGATCTGTGGCGTGGCTATTTTCGTTGCGGGGATTTGGACGTGTCTGGGCATTGGCCGCTAGGCAGAAAGTAGCGACCACTCCCGCAGCCGTGATCGCGATCAGTCCGCTTCGTGCAACCGCACCGTATGAGCGCCAATCGCGATCAGGCATTGGACGAAGAAGACAGCCGTGAAGCCGCCCCGGCTGATCTTGGTCCGAATGTTGGGTTCGGTTTCATTGACCCCGATGGCCGCCAGCTTAGCCACTAGGTCGTTATAGCTCACCCCTCGGCGCTTCAACTCTGCCTTGAGAATCCCCTTTACGTGGGCCGTCCAGTCTCGCTCGCCTGCCATAGTCGCCTCCGTCGCTTTTGTGAGCATATCCGTAACGTTTGCCGTTGACAACGTCGGCATAGGTGGCCATATCCGTACGCACACGTTACGGATATGTCGGCAAATGTCGCAACACTTCCTCCTTTCCAGCCGGGCCAAGAACCTTTCGCTGGCCTCGGTTTTCCGCATGACGGACGCTGAGGCTGAGACGGCCTTCCGCAAGGTCCGCTGGCCGGAGACGAGCGGCGAGCCGGTGTGCCCGTCCTGCGGGGGCGTGGACGCCTACGATTGCCGGCGCCCGAGCGGTGCGCCGCGTTTCCGCTGCCGCGCCTGCGCGAAGGATTTCAGCGTCACGTCCGGGACGCTGTTCGCGTCGCACAAGCTGCCGCTGCGCTCCTACCTCGCGGCTATCGCGATCTTCTGCAACGAGGTGAAGGGCAAGAGCATGTTGGCGATGAGCCGCGACCTGGGCCTCAGCTACAAGGCTGCGTTCGTCCTCTGCCACAAGCTGCGCGAGGCCGTGGCGAGCGAAATGAAGGGCCGCACGCTCGGCGGCGACGGCAAGGTCGCTGAGGTCGATGGCGCCTATTTCGGCGGCTATGTGAAGCCCGCGAACCTCCGCGAAAACCGCGTTGACCGCAGGCTTGCCGAGAACCGCAGCGGCAAGCGCAAGGTCGTGGTCATAATCCGCGAGCGCGGCGGCAACAGCCTTCCGGCCGTGTTCAGGTCGGAAGCCGCCGCGACGCGCTTTATCCGCTCGCACGTCGCCAAGGGTACGGTCGTGAACGCGGACGAAGCGTCCTCATGGGACGGCCTCAACGCGACCTTTGAAATGAAGCGCATCAATCACTCGGAAGCCTATTCACTCGACGGCGCTTGCACGAATTGGGCTGAGGAGTTTTTCAGCCGCCTGCGCCGCGCGGAGATCGGCCACCACCACCACATTTCCGGCGTCTACCTCCTGCGCTACGCCCAAGAGGCGGCTTGGCGCGAGGACAACCGCCGCGTCGCCAACGGCGAGCAAGTCGAGCGCGTCGCCGGTCTCGCGATGGGGAGCAAGCCCAGCGTCGATTTCTCTGGCTACTGGCAACGCCGGGCGGCTTGAACTAGGTTCCCTGCGGGATCGGCCCTTCGGCCGTCCTGGGGCGTAGAAACCCCTCGGTTAGCGGCCCGTGTGCGGCCGTCAACGCACTCCTCGACCCTTTGGTCGGGGAGGCTCCGGTGTATGTCCAGGGCGAAAGCCTAAAGACCGGCGCGGCCTTCTAACCGAGGCTTTCTAACTCCCCGATCACCAGGGTCGGAGGCGACGCTTTGGACGAGAGCGAATCAGCAGGCGCCACTGTTTTCTTCTTCCTGATCGGCTTGCCGCTGATCGCGCTGATCCCAGCGGCAATCGCCCGAAGCAAAGGCCGCAACTTCTTCGTCTGGTGGCTCTACGGCGTGTTCCTGTGGATCATCGCGTTCGTCCATTCGATCCTGATCGGACCGGCGAGACGCTGTCCACATTGCGACGAAGGCATACGGCCGGAAGCGCGGGTTTGCCCGCACTGTCAGCGCGACGTGTAGCGAGGTATGGTGCGCCGACGAAAGGCGCGCCCCCATGACCAACTCAGCCGATCAGATGCGCGATCTAACGGGCCTTCCGATGGTCAGGGTGTTGACCCCCGAAGAAGACGCACGACTCGCGCAAGCCCGAAAAGAGCGTCTACAACGTCTCTTCCCCGTTGACGGTCCATCTCCACTAGGTCCGGAGCCTTCACGCCGGAGTTCACGTAGCGATCTATCCCTTCGTGGATTTCTTCAGAAAGTGTTTTCTCGGCTTCCGGGCCGCCACGCTCGATCTCACGCGCGATCAGCACGCTGAGGACGACGTGCGAGACGACTCGATCCTCAGAAATCGCGGCGGCTAACCGCTTGCTCTCTACGCTTTCCATTCGCCCCTCCCTCGCGGAGTAGCAGTTCTAGCTGGCGACACGCGCTAGCGCCCAGCGCTTCGGCCTCACGCTCACGCGCTCGATCCCCTGGCCCTCTAGGGCCGCGAGGGTAGCGTGCAACGAACACTCGATTGTGGAGACGGTCCTGGGGTCGCGCTGGTCTAGCCCAAGCTCCCCTATGACCCTGCGGGCCAGTTGCCGGGCCGTGAGGGGCTGGCCCTCGCACCGCAGGATCAGGAGCGCCAGCCGAGTCCAGCGGCCCTGGCGGGGCGTGTGAGGCCGCACCGGCCGGATGGTGCTCAGGTCCGCCTCAGGGGCGAACATCCTCAGGACCGATCCGACCTGGCTAAGGGCCAGCATGGTCGCCTCAGGATCGTCGGTCGCGTAGTGCGCCAGCTCACCCTTCAACCGGGCGTATTTGGCCCTCAGGGCGGCGACAACGTGACGTTCGGCCATCGCCGAAAGGTGGGGCTATTTCAGGGGTTTGGCTTGTGGCGATTGCGCCATAACACCGGTAATCCACGCGGTTGCTGAACCGATCGCGACGGTTGGCCGGGTCGTTGCGCGAATTTCACTGGCGCGTCACCCGGCGCTCGGGTTGAGATCGGTCGCGGAGGGGAGGAGGGCCATGAGCGAGGACGTCAAGCGCAGCCGCATCGGGCGCAGCCTGGTCCTGCTCGTCGTGTTCGCCCTGCTGGCCTTCGGGTTGCCGGCCGTCCTGCGGCTCGTCGGCGCGCACGAATGGCTTCTCGGTTTCGGCCTGGGCGAGGACGCCTTCACCTGGCTTTTCGTGTTCACTGGCGTCGTCCTGGTGGTCGTGATCACCATGGCGCTGCGGCGGCGCGGCCTGTTACGGGCGACCCAGGCGCTCGGCCTGTGGCCTTTTGCCCCGCAGGGTCTGGCGGTGTGCGCCCTGGCGCTGTTGGTGATGGGCCTGACCGCGACCTCGCTGGGTCATCCATTTCAGCTCCCGGCGTTAGGCGTGGGCTTGTCGCTCGGTCTGATCGGCCCGTTCGCTGAGGAGCTGCTGTTTCGCGGCTTCCTGTTCCGGCAGGCGCGCGACTGGGCGGGGCTGCCGTTCTGGCTTGCCGCGACCCTGTCGTCGCTGCTGTTCGGGATCGGTCACTGGAGCCAGGGCGATACCCTGGCCATGTCGCTACAGGCGGCGGCGGTCAGCTTTGTCGGCGGCGTCCTGTTCTGCTGGCTGGTCGAGCGGTGGGGCAGCCTGTGGCCGGCCATCCTGCTGCATGCCGGGATGGATCTGCTCTGGCTGTGCTTCCTGCTGGGCGACAGCGCGATCGGCGGGCGCGTCGGCAACCTGGCGCGCTTGGCGGCCCTGGCAGTCGTGATTGTCGGGACCCTGGCGTTGACGCGGCGGCGAAAAGCCTAGCAGGCGGGGATCGTCATCCCGCGCGGCAGCCTGGTCGAACGGTCGCCGCAGGCCCGGCTGAGGCGCGCCTGGGTCAGGCCGCGGGCCCGGTCGAGTTCGGCGCCCGAGAAATTGGCCCCGTCCAGGGTCGCCCCGGCCAGGTTGGCCCCTTCGAAATAGGCCCCCACCAGGCTGGCGTGGGTCAGGTTGGCGCCGGAGAGGTCGGCCCCCGAGAACAGAGTCCCGTAGCCGTTCAGGTCGCGCAGGTCAGCGCCGGAGAACCGGCTGTGGTTCATGATGGCGCTGGAAAAGTCGGCCTGGCGCAGGCGCGCGCCGGAAAAGTTCTTTCCTTTCAAGGTCAGTCCCTGAAAGTCTGCCTGAAACAGATTGCAGCGCGGGCAGCTCGCCCCGGCGCGGGCGCGGGCGATCTGGGAGGCGTTCTGGGCGACGACCGGCGCAGCGGCCAGGGTCAGGGCCGCGGCGATCAGACTGAGGCGGGCGGCGATGCGCATGCGAAGAAGCTCCCGGGATCCTGCGATCTCGGCTGCAAGCCTAGGGCCAAAGTCTTGAATCTCCGTTGCCTGGCCGTCCTGGGGGCGGGCGAGGGCTGGTGGAGGGGCTCCCGGCCTGTGCCAGAAGCTATGGGTGTATCAGCCGCAACCGCCCGAGGGTCGGCCGGGGTCCCCCCCACCCCTCGACCCGGCGTGTGACGGGCGAGGATCTCGCTAGCCGGCCATCCCTGGCGCGGCCCCGCAACTGTCGCAGACGTAGCCCGCGCCTCGGCGCTTCAGGGCCAGATCTCCGCACGATGGACAGACGTCCGGGCCCGCTGCGGACCCGGTGGGTTCACCCCTGGACCGTCGCGACCCGAAGCTAGCCACTATCAGATTGTCGGGGGCGGCGCCTCGGGAGAATCCCTTTGAAATGAAACGTGAAGCGGGAACCGTTTCCTCGGATTCTCCGTCCCCAGAGTTAATCCCGAAGCCGTCCTCGGCCCCCTCCGGCTCGGCGTTGGCGAGGTCCTGACGGTCGAGATAGCTGACCGCCAGCTCACGGAAAATGTAGTCGAGGATCGACGTCGCCGAGCGGATGGAGTCGTTGCCGGTGACGCGGCCCGCGGGCTCGAAGCGGGTGAACACGAACGCGTCGACGAATTCCTCGAGCGGCACGCCGTACTGCAGCCCGATGGAGACCGCGATGGCGAAGTTGTTCATCAGCGAGCGGAAGGCGGCGCCTTCCTTGTGCATGTCGAGGAAGATCTCACCCAGCGCGCCGTCGTCGTACTCGCCGGTGTGCAGATAGACCTTGTGACCGCCGACCGCGGCCTTCTGGATGTAGCCCTTGCGCCGATCGGGCAGTTTCTGGCGGGCGCGGGCGCGCTCGACTACCCGCTCAACCACACGCTCCACGGTTCGGGGTTCCGGCGGCGGGGTGCGCGAGGGCGCGGGATCCGACGCTTGGCTCGGGAGATCGAACAACGGTCCCTGGGGCGGCGCAGCCCGTTCGAGCCGGACCGCGCGAACGCCGGCGGCTGCGGCGGCGGATTGCAGCCGCGCCGCTTCGGTGGGGTCGTCGTCCCAGTCGAGCGTAATCGGCGCCGTGCGCGGCACGTCGGCGAAGGCTTCCAGAGCGGCGGTCATGCCGAGCAGGCCGTTGCGCGTCGGTGAGGCGAAGACCGGACGCAGACTTTCGGGCAGATCGGACCACGCGACGAGGTCGCCGGCGCCGAACGCCCAGGTCTGCGCCGCATCGACGTCGCTTTGGGCGAACTCGAGACGGGCCAGGACGTCGAAGGTCACATCGGCCGCCTCCTCGGCGCTGAGGCCGATCACATCGCGCGCAAATCCCTCGCCCAGAACGGCGGGAGAGAAGGCTCCGCGCAGGTCCGGGGCCGACGCCAGGGCGGTTTCGACCGCTTCGATTTCGATGTCGGTGAAGCCCTTGCTGCGCAGCGCCGCGTGATCGATCGCCGGCGCGTCGGCGAGGCTGCTGCGGCCGAGCACGTGCATTTCGGCGTCGCCGGTTTCGGCGCCGGCGCGGCTCAGGGCGGTGGCCGCGGCGTCCGACAGCGCGAGCACGGTCGGACCATCCGCGGTCTCGATCGGCGTCACCGCGCCCGACCAGCCGCCGGCTGCGTCGATGCGGCAGCCGAGGCGCAGGCCCAGTTCACGATCGTCGAACACGGCGGTGATCTCGACGTTGCGCACGCCCGACTTCTTCGCCAGCGCGATGGCGCCGTCGTAGAGCTCGGCGGCGCGGGCCGCGGCGGGATTGTCGATGCCGGCGAGCGCGCGGGCGGTCTGGCGCGCGGAGCGGGGCAGGGCGAGGCGCGCGTCCTTGTCGCCGAGGTATTCGGGATAGGCGCCGATGCGCCCCGCGATCTCCGCCGACGCGTTCAGAGCGGCGGCGTCCATCAGGGCGAACAGTGACGCGGCGAGCACGCGGCCCGCTTCGCTGTCGTGCGCGAGGCCCTGGCGCGCGAGTTGATCGCCCAGGCCCGCCAGCGTGAGGCCCATGGCGCGCCAGCCGTGCTGAGCGCGGGCGCGATCGAGATCTTCGCTGAAGCCGCAGGCGCATTCGATTTCGAGCGCGGTCGCCCACAGCCGCGCCGCCGCTTCCAGACCTTCGAGGTCGATGTCGCCGTCGTCGCCGGTGAACGCGTCGAGATCGAGCGCGGCGCGCGGCGCCGATTTAGCGCGGGTCAGAGCCTCCGCATCACGCGGGGTGAAGGCCAGGATCACCGCCCCGGTTTCGGCCCCCACCGCGGCGGCGGCGAAGCTCTCGGCCGATCCGGCCTCGACCACCGTCCCGGACCCCAGGACCACCAGCGGCTCGGGCGGGACCACCGGGCCCAGCGGGTCGGCAAAGCCCGGGTCCAGGCTCGCGGTGCGGACCGCCTGGGCGATCAGGGCGTCGGGGACGCCGGCGTCGCGGGCGCTCTGGGCGGCGCGGGCCAGGGCCAGATTGTGCTGGGGATCGGCGCAGGCGCGGGCGTCCCCTTCGCAGCGGGCCACCGCGTCGCGCACGGCGGCGAGGCGGCTTTCCCAGGCGGGCAGGCCGGAGCGGGCGCCGGCGGCGGCGCGGCTCTGGGCGGCCAGGCGGGCCAGGGCCGGTTCGAACTCGACGTCCTCGAGCTGAAGCACGCCGGTCTCACGGGCCGGCGGCAGGCGGTCCTGGGCGATGGGATGGACGCGCGCCCCGGCGGCCGGGCGGCTGGACGGGGCGGCGATGCCGAGCGCGATGGAGGCCAGAAGCTCATCGCCGAACACCTCGGCGTCGGCGGCGTGGTCGAACAGGCCGGTCGCAAAGCCCCAGGCGGCCAGCCGGCGCGCATACCGGGCCGGTCCGGAATTCAGCAGTCCGTCGAAGGGCTTATCGGGAGAAAGTCCGTCGGGCGCGAGGTTGGGCCAGTCCTCCGCCAGGTCCTTGGACCAGTCGATCCAGGCCTCGATCCCCGCCGCGGGCCAGCCGCGCGGCGCTTCGACCGCCAAGACGCCCTGGGCCGTCTCGATCAGCCGGTGCTCCCGGTCGCCCGCCGGACGATCCGCAAAGGAAAACCGCCGCTCGAAGCGCATGCCTGCCTCCCGCTCTGACACGCCAGGGCCGAAGCTAGGCGGCCTTTCTCGCGGCGGGCAATAGATATTGGGGTCGCAGGCAGGCTTACCCACAAGATGTTGCATGATCGAGCATGCCGGGGCGCTTCTGGACGCTCCCTGACTCGGCGCCTATAGTCCGCCGCGCCTCGTGCGGCCTGTCGCCGCGCCGGCTCTCAAGCCCCGGACCCGAAACGTGTTCTCGAAGATCTTCACCTGGTGGAACGGCGCCACCATCGGCACCCTGTTCACCATCGCCAAACAAGGCCGGTTCGTGGGCGAGGACGAGACGGGCAACAAGTACTACGAAGCCAAGTCCGACAAGGGTTCCTACGACGTCGGGCGCAAGCGGCGGTGGGTGGTTTACAACGGCTATGCCGAGGCGTCGAAGGTGTCGCCCGACTGGCACGGCTGGCTGCACTACACCTTTGATGAGCCGCCGACGATCGAGCCGCTGGCGCGCAGGAAATGGGAGAAGGACCATCTCCCCAACCTGAGCGGAACGCCGTACGCTTGGCGTCCTCAAGGCTCGCTGGCCCGCGGCGGTGAACGCCCCGCCGCCACCGGCGACTATGAGGCGTGGAAACCAGACTAGGGAAACCGGAGTAAGGCGAATGACGCGCCTGCGTTGGAAAATCGGAGCGGCGGCCGCAGCGATCGTGATCGCGAGCGCCGGGCTGGTGCTCGCGCAGGAAAAGCCGCCGATGACTCCGCCCGCGCCGCCGCCGGTCGTGGAGACGCCGCCGCAGGAGCCCGCGCCCACCAACCTGCCGCCGCCGGACAAGGGCCCCGACATCGTCGCGCCCGATACCAAGGACACGCTGACGATCAAGGCGCCCGACGACAGCGACGATAACGACGACAGCGACCACAAGTCGAAGGACGACGGCAAGTCCAAGGAAGCGGACTCGTCCGCCGCAGTGCCAGAAACGCCGGGCGTGCGCACACGTCACTCCGCCGCGATCATCCAGGCGCTGGACAAGGTGACCGCCGAGACCATGCGCTTCGAAGTGCCGGTCGGTAAGACGATCCGCTACAAGGGCCTCGTCTTCACCGTGCGCTCCTGCGAGACGTCGGCGCCGGAAGAACTGGTGCAGGACTCCATCGCCTATGTGCAGGTGCGCGCCGAGCCGAAAGTGCAGTCGGGCGAGGAAGCCTCGCACCAGGTGTTCTCCGGCTGGATGTTTGCCTCATCGCCGGGCCTGGATGCGCTTGAGCACCCGGTCTACGACGCCTGGCTGATCGCCTGTAAGGCCTGAGCCCCGTTCGTCGCCCGCGGCAGGGCGAAGAAATCCCCATCGCTGTCGAGCGCGCGCGCGAGCTGTTCGTGATATTCGCGACGCGTCACCGCCTCGGCGCCGAAGCGCGCCAGATGGTCGGTCATGAACTGCGCGTCCAGCAGGCGATAACGGCCCGCCAGCAGGCGCGCCACCAGATGTGTCAGCGCCACCTTCGACGCGTCACGCTCGGCGGAGAACATGCTCTCGCCGAAGAACGCCGCCTTCAGCGACACGCCGTAGAGGCCGCCGACCAGCTTTCCGCCGCGCCAGCACTCGACGCTGTGCGCATTGCCGCGCGCGAACAGGGCGAGGTAGAGCGCCTGGATCGGCGTCGAGATCCACGTCCCGTCGGCGTTGTCCCGCGGCGCCGCACAGGCTTCGACCACCTGCTCGAAGGCGGTGTCGACCCGGATCTCGAACCCGTCGGCGCGCACGGTTCGCGCCAGCCTGTGGCCGACGTGGAAGCCGGCCAGCGGCAGGACACCGCGCACCTCGGGATCAACCAGGAAGATGCGCTCGTCGTCCCGATCGTCCGCCATCGGGAACACGCCGCGGGCGTAACAGTCGAGCAGGTCGTCGAGGGTGAAGGCAGGCATCTAAATCCTCCCCCGCGCGAAGCGCGTAGGGGAGGGGGACCGCCGAAGGCGGTGGAGGGGCCGGCCCGACGGCGGGGGATTGGCGTCCGGGGCTGCGCTCGAAGGGTGGATACTCGCCAGACGTCGGCGCTGGCCCCTCCGTCGGCCTTCGACCGACACCTCCCCTACGGCCTTCGGCCGGGGGAGGACCTGCGACGCGCGCTGCCTCAATGCCCCTGAGCGATCCACTTTTCGAGCCAGTGGATGTTGTAGTTCCCCGCCAGGATGTCCTTGTCGACCAGCAGGTCCTGGAAGAGGGGGATGGTCGTGTCGACGCCGGCGACGACCATTTCGCCCAGCGACCGCTTCAGCCGCGCGATGCATTCGGCGCGGTCGCGGCCGTGCACGATCAGCTTGCCCGCGAGGCTGTCGTAGTAGGGCGGGATCGAATAGCCGGTGTAGAGCGCCGAATCCAAACGCACGCCCAGGCCCCCCGGAGCGTGGAAATCGGTCACCTGACCCGGTGAGGGCGTAAAGGTGCGCGCGTTTTCGGCATTGATGCGGCACTCGATGGCGTGGCCTTCGAACACCACCTCGTCCTGGGTGAAGCTGAGCTTCTCGCCGGCGGCGATGCGGATCTGCTCGCGTACGATGTCGATGCCGGTGACCGCCTCCGTGACCGGGTGTTCGACCTGCAGGCGGGTGTTCATCTCGATGAAGAAGAACTCGCCGTCCTCCCACAGGAACTCGATGGTGCCGACGCCGAGGTATCCGATCTTGCGGATCGCCTCGACCACGGTGCGCCCGATCTGGGCGCGGCCCTTGGCGTCCAGCGCAGGCGAGGGCGCCTCTTCCATCACCTTCTGGTGACGGCGCTGCAGCGAGCAGTCGCGTTCGCCCAGGTGACAGACGTTGCCATAGGCGTCGGCGATGATCTGGATTTCGATGTGGCGCGGCCTCTGGAGATAGCGCTCCATGTAGACGGTGCCGTCGCCGAACGCGGCCTGAGCCTCGGTCTGCGCGGTCTGCACGGCTTCAGCGAGGCTGTCGCGATCCTTGGCGACCTTCATGCCGCGACCGCCGCCGCCTGACGCGGCCTTGATCAGCACGGGGAAGCCGATCTTCTCCGCCGCCGCCATCGCTTCGTCGACGGTGGCCACGCCGCCGTCAGAGCCCGGCACAACGGGGATGCCCGCTTCCATGGCGGTCTGTTTGGCGCTGATCTTGTCGCCCATGATCCGGATGTGTTCCGGCTTGGGACCGATGAAGGTCAGGTCGTGGGCGTTCACGATCTCGGCGAAGCGCGCGTTCTCGCTGAGGAAGCCGTAACCGGGATGGATCGCCTGGGCGCCGGTGATCTCGCAGGCAGCGATGATCGAGGGGATGTTCAGATAGCTCTTCGACGCCGGCGCGGGGCCGATGCACACGCTCTCGTCGGCCAGGCGCACATGCATGGCGGCGGCGTCGGCTTCGGAGTGCACCGCGACGGTGGAGATTCCCATCTCCTTGCACGCGCGGTGAATGCGAAGCGCAATCTCGCCCCGGTTGGCGATGAGGACCTTGTCGAACACGGCCTACTCCAGGACGACGAGCGGCTCGCCGAACTCCACCGGCTGGGCGTCGGAGACCAGCACGTCGAGCACGACGCCGTCGCGGGGCGCGGTGATCGGGTTCATGGTCTTCATGGCTTCGATGATCAGCAGGGTCTGGCCCGCCTTCACGCGCGCGCCGGCAGAGACAAACGGATCGGCGCCGGGCGTCGGCTGCAGATAGATGGTGCCGACCATCGGCGACTTAACCACCTCGCCGGTGATGTCGGCGGCGGAAGCCGGAGTCGCGGCCGTGCCGCCGGCGGCTGAGGATGCTTGCTGCACGGCGGGAGCGGCGGCCATCGGCGCGGGCGCGTAAACCGGCGCCATCGGGGCGGCGGTGATTTCGCGCGCGACGCGGATTTTCAGTTCGCCATGGACGACCTCAATCTCGGTAAGGTCGGTGGCGTTGAGAATATCGGCGAGCTTGCGCACCAAACGGGTGTCGAACGGATCGCCATTGCCCTTGCCGTTGGACATCGGGACTACCTTGATCTCAGGCCGCGCGGACCGCGCCCGTCAGGCGCAGCACCGCATCGACGGCCAGTTCATAGCTGAGGGGCCCAAGCCCCTGGATCACGCCGGCGGCCACCAGCGAAACAAAGGAATTGCGGCGGAAGGGTTCCCGCACGTTGGTATTGGACATGTGGCACTCGACGATCGGCATGCTGAGCGTCCTCAGCGCGTCGAGCAGGGCCACCGAGGTGTGGCCATAGCCGCCGGGGTTGATCACCAGCGCCGAGGCCTGTTCGCGGGCCTCCTGGACCCAGTCGATCAGTTCGCCCTCGTGATTGGTCTGGCGGAAAACCACCTTGCGGCCGAAATCCCGCGCCCGGACCTCGCAGAGCTCGCGGATCTGGTCCAGCGTGGTCTTGCCGTAGACGTGTGGCTCGCGGACCCCGAGCAGGTTCAGATTGGGTCCGTTCAGGACGTAGATCGGTTTTGACATTGGCCCGCCGTCGAATCCGGCCCTTGTATCGTTGGGCGTCCGGGGCCACAAGCGCTCGTCCTGGGAGGGCTGGAAGGGCTTTCCCCCAAAGGTGTCAAGGCGATGCGGGTAACCATCAACGGCGAGGAGCGGGAGGTTCAGTCCACCGACCTGGCCGGGATCATCGCGGAACTGGGCCTGAACCCTAAAAAGGTCGCCGTGGAGCACAATCTCCAGATCGTGCCCCGCTCCCAGCACCCCTTGACCCTGGTGATCGAGGGCGACCGGCTCGAGATGGTGCAGTTCGTAGGAGGCGGCTGATGGACGGAACCCAGGCGGTGAAGAGCGACACCTGGACGGTCGCGGGCCGCACCTTTTCCTCGCGCCTGATCGTGGGCACCGGCAAGTACAAGGACTACGCGACCAACGCGGCGGCGGCCGAGGCGGCCGGCGCCGAGATCGTCACCGTCGCCGTGCGCCGGGTGAACCTTACCGATCCGAACCAGCCGATGCTGGTCGACTATGTGAAGCCCGACCGCTTCACCTATCTGCCGAACACCGCGGGTTGTTTCACCGGCGAGGACGCGGTGCGCACCCTGCGCCTGGCGCGCGAGGCGGGCGGTTGGACGCTGGTGAAGCTCGAGGTGCTGAGCGATCCCAAGACGCTGTTCCCCGACATGGAGGAAACCCTGCGGTCGCTGAAGCTGCTCGTCGCCGAGGGTTTCGAGGTGATGGTCTATTGCACCGACGACCCGGTCTATTGCCGTAAGCTCGAAGACGCCGGCGCCGCAGCGATCATGCCGCTCGGCGCGCCGATCGGCTCAGGCCTGGGTGTGCAGAACCGTGTGAACATCCGCCTGATCGTCGAGCAGGCGAGGGTGCCGGTGCTGGTAGACGCCGGGGTGGGCACCGCGTCGGATGCGGCGGTGGCGATGGAGCTGGGCTGCGACGGCGTGCTGATGAACACCGCGATCGCCGAAGCCAAGGACCCGATCCGGATGGCCAACGCCATGAAGCACGCGGTGATCGCGGGGCGTGACGCCTATCTGGCGGGGCGGATGCCGAAGAAGCTCTACGCGGATCCGTCGAGCCCGCTGGCGGGACTGATCTAGCGGCAGGGGGACGGCTTTTCGTGTCCCGACGCAACGTTGGCTTACGCACTGTGGGACACGATTAGCCGTCCCCGATGTCCGGCTGTTTTTTAAACCGGCAAAAGCAACATCGGGGACAGGTTAAGGCGTCCCATCTGGCGGCGCTTGTTGTCGGGCGATGGGATAAGGGACACCTTAACCTGTCCCCTAACGACCCTTCTTAATCAGGTCTTCGACGCGGCCCATGTCGGCGCCGGACACCACCGTGTCGCCGATGACGAAGGCGGGGGTTCCGTCGAGGCCGAGTTCGGCGAAGAGCTTCTGGTTGTCGGACAGTTGAGCGGTCGCGTCCGTGCTGGCGCCCGCTGCATCCACGACGCTCGGATTCAGGCCCAGGCTTGAGACGATCTTTTCGACGGAGGCCTGCATCTTTGCCGCGCCGGCCGGATCGTTGACGCTCTCGTCGAGGTCGTCGTCGGCCATCATCTGCACATAAGCCTTGAAATAGTCGCCGGGGTTCGACTTCCACACGCCGACCGCCGTGCGCGCCGCCGCCACCGAGGGTCCGCCGAAGATCGGAAGGTCCTTGAACACGAACTTCACGTCCGGATATTTCTTGATCAGCGCCTGCACGCCCGGCGCCGCCTCGGCCTTGCAGTGCGGACAACGGTAGTCGAAGAACTGCACCACCGTGACCTTGGCGTTCTTCGGCCCGACGAACGGGTCGCGCGGATCGTTGAAGATTTCTTTCGTGTGCGCGAAAATCACCGGCTTGGCGCGTTCGACCATCTGCGCGTTCTGCTTCTCGTGCAGCGCCACTTCCATCTCTTCCAGCACCTCGGGGTGGGCGATGAGGTAGCTGTGCACCTTGGCTTCGAAATGCGGGTCGCGCCCGCAACCGGCGAGCACGAAGGCCGCCGCCAGCGCGACCGTCAGCAGGCGCCCGACCGGGTGCGAAATCGTGGAAGCCATCAGAGCCGCGTCCCTTCTTATTGCTGACCGCTGTCGGCGCGGCTGAGTTCGCGCACGTCTTCCGGCGTGGCGGCGACCAGGACGATGTCGGTGGCCCGGCGCCATTCCGGGGAATTGCGCTTGAGCAGTTCACGCGCGCGCATGGCGAACGACTTGGCGTCGCGCAGCTGGCCCAGGTTGAAGTGCTCTTCCGCCGCCGCCAGGCGAGCTTCGCCCGGCATGTTTTCGGCGTCGTAGGCCTGCGACAGCAACCGCCAGGCGACCGAATCGTCGCCCTTCTCGATGCCGAGCGCCTTGTGCAGATCGCCCACCGCTTCTTCGAGCTGGGCCGGCTTGCCCTCGACGATGAGGCACTGCGCGAGGTTGATCAGCAGCAGCGGCGCATTGGGCTTCAGCTCCACCGACTTGCGGTGCGCCGGTTCGGCCTCGGCGGCGCGGCTCGACTCGAACAGCACCTGACCCTTCAGCTCGTAGAGATAGGGGTCGTCCGGATAATCCTTGATCAGGCCGTCGAGCTGCCTGACCGCCTCGTCGGGTTCCGTCGCCTGATAGTAGGCGATGGCGCGCGAATAGCGCGCGATGAAGCTGGTGTCGGTGGCCGGGTATTTGTTGAAGGTCAGCTGCGGCGCCTCGATGAAGGCGGACAGTTTTGCCTTCATCAGTTCGTGCGCCCTGATCGCTTCGGCCGAGTCCGTTTCTCCGTAGTGCGGCGCGGCTTCGACGCGGCGTCGCAGCGCCTCGATGCGATCTTCGGACAGCGGGTGGTCGATGAAATACTGGTCGCGGCGCGCGTTATCGAACACTTCCTCGTAGCGATACTTGTCGAAGAAATCGACGATGCCCTTGCCGGAGATGCCGGCCTTTTCAAGCGAGGTTGCAGCGGCTTGGTCCGCGGCGCCTTCCTGGGTGCGCGAATAGCCGATGGCGCCCAAGGCGCCCATCTGCGGCGCGCTGACGATCGCCGCCGCTGCCGCTTCGCCGTTGCCCGCCGCCGCTGCGAGCAGGCCCAGGCCCATGGTCAGCAGGAACGGTTTCAGCCCAGCGTCGCGCATCTCGTTGCGGATCAGGTGACCGCCGGAGATGTGGCCGGCTTCGTGGGCGACGACGCCGATCAACTGGTTGGGATTTTCCGTCTCTTCGAGCAGGCCGGTGAAGATGAAAATGTTCTGCCCGCCGGCGCTGAAGGCGTTAATCTCCTTGTCGCCGACGATGTAGACGTGGACGTCGTCCGGGTTCAGCCCGCTGGCGGCGATGACCGGCGCGGTTTCCCTGTGCAGAATCTCCTCGATCTCCGTGTCACGGATGATCGGCGGCATCTTGTCTTGCGCAAAGGCGTGCGGCGCGAGGGCGCACAGCGACGCCGTGGTCATCAGGGCGGCCATGAGCCGGGCCGCGCGTTTCGGGGACGCCATGCCTTCTACTCCTCGACTGTCCCCGCCCGCCGCCCCACGGAAGGGGCGGCGTCCTTGATGACTCTAACCGGTCAGCCCATCCGGCGCCACCAGCCCTTCTTGGGCTGGGCAGGCGGGGTGGAGATCTCGGCCGGGTCCGGCTCGGCCGGTTCCGAGTCGGCCAGTTCCGGTTCCGATTGGGCGACCGGCTCGAGCACCGGCTCCGGTTCGGGCTCAGGCTCGACCAGGATTTCCACGGCCGCGGGCGCGAGTTCCGCCGTTTCGGCATGCAACGTCACGACGTTTTCGTGGGCCTCTTCCCGGGCTTCCTGCGCGTCATCGTCGTTGTCCTCGACAGCGATCTCAGCGGCAGTCTCCTGCGGCTTTCGGGCGCGGACGCGGCGGCGCTTGGGCGCTTCCGTGGTCAGGGCCGGCGCCGGTTCGGGCGCCGCGACGGCGTCCGTCTCAGCGGAGGCAGACCCTTCGACGGGCTCGAACACGGCGTCCTGCGCCGTCTCGGCTGAGCGCTCGCCGCGACCACGACCACGGCCGCGCCGGCGGCGGCTGCGGCCTTCGCGTGCTTCGCCGCCTTCGGAGGCAGGGTGTTGTTCGGTGCGG
Organism: Caulobacteraceae bacterium; assembly: GCA_036501825.1. Classification (GTDB taxonomy): domain Bacteria; phylum Pseudomonadota; class Alphaproteobacteria; order Caulobacterales; family Caulobacteraceae; genus JAFECT01. The sequence continues at coordinate 514,669 of DASXZP010000026.1, forward strand.
GCTTGTGCGGGCGCCTCAACCGGACGTTCGGGACGCGGCGGACGGCCGGCGGCGGCCATCTCGATCGGGTCGAACCAGACGTAGGGTTCTTCAAGCGACGGCGTGCGCGCGCGGGTCCAGGCGTAGGTCTCGCGACCGGCGCCGCCAGCCTGATCCTCATCGCGTCCGCGACGACCGCCGCGGCGACCGCGCCGGCGACGGCGGTGTCCATTGGCGTCTTCGTTGTCGTGGGCCGAGCTTTCGGACCCATCTTCAGCGTCGCTGTCGTCCTCATCGTCGGCGGCCGGTTTGGCTTCGGCGCCGTCACGCGCTTCGAACTCGTCGCGCTGGCCGCCGCGTCCGCGACGGCGGCGTCCGCGCCCGCGTCCCCGATCGCCGCCGCGCTCGCCACGGCGTCCGCCGTCGGCTTCCTCGCCGGTCCCGCCTTCGGTGGCTTCGGCTTCTTCCTCGAGTTCGAGGTCCTCGTCGTCCTGGGCCTCGGCTTCGTCGACCAGATCGGCTTCGTCGGGCGAGGGCGTCTCGTAGTAGCGCGCGCCGCCGCGGATGGTCGCACTGGCGGCCACCACGGGAATCTCGATCGTCTCGTCGCGCTCGATGCGGTGTTCGGCGCGGGCGATGGTGTCGTCCACCCGTACCGTGATGAACAGACCCGAACCGGACTGCATCCGGTCGAGGAAGGCGCGCTTCTGGTTCAGAATATAGAGCGCCACTTCGGACGGCACGCGCAGCACAACGGCGCCGGCGCCGGCACGGACCACTTCCATCTCGACCGCGCGCAGAGCCTGCAGCGCGCTCGATTCCACCGACCGCACGCGGCCGATGCCCTGGCAGTGTTCGCAGAGGTGGGTGGTGCCTTCCAGCACGCCGGTGCGGCGGCGCTGGCGGCTGATCTCCATCAGGCCGAAGCCGGAGATCTTGCCCATCTGAACGCGGGCGCGGTCTTCGCTCAGCGCGTCCTTCAGCTTCTTTTCGACGGCGCGGTTGTTCTTCGACTCATCCATGTCGATGAAGTCGATGACGATCAGGCCGGCGAGGTCGCGCAGCCGCAGCTGGCGGGCGGACTCTTCCGCTGCCTCGAGATTCGTCTTCAGCGCCGTGGCCTCGATGTTCCGCTCCTTGGTGGAACGGCCCGAGTTCACGTCGATGGCGACCAGCGCCTCGGTCTGGTTGATCACCAGATAGCCGCCGGACTTCAGCGGCACCGTCGGCGAGTGGATCTGCTGCAGAACGTCCTCGACCTTGTACTTCACGAACAGGGGCGTGGGCTCTTCGTAGGGCAGGATTTTCTTCAGCTGTGAGGGCAGGATCATGCGCATGAACTCGCGCGCCTCCTTATAGCCCTCGGGACCGTCGACGATGATCGCGTCGATGTCCTTGTCGTACATGTCGCGGATGGCGCGCTTGACGAGGTCTTCCTCCTCGTAGATCAGCGCCGGCGCGTTCGATTTCAGCGTGGTTTCGCGGATGCTTTCCCACATGCGTAGCAGATAGTCGTAGTCGCGCTTGATCTCCGCCTTGGTGCGCTTGGCGCCGGCGGTGCGGATGATCAGGCCCATGCCCTGCGGCACGTCCAGGCTCTGCGCTGCCGCCTTCAGACGCTTGCGGTCTGGCGCCGCGGTGATCTTGCGCGAGATGCCGCCGCCGCGCGCGGTGTTGGGCATCAAGACGCAGTAGCGGCCGGCCAGGGACAGATAGGTGGTCAGCGCCGCGCCCTTGGAGCCGCGCTCTTCCTTGACGACCTGGACCAGCAGGATCTGACGGCGCTTCAAGACCTCCTGGATCTTGTAGCGGCGCATCATGCGGCGGCGGAGTTTCGCATCCTCGGCGGACGCGCCTTCGTCGTCGTCGTGATCTTCGTCGACATCGTCGTCGTCATCGTCGTCGGCGGCCATGATGGCCTGCCGGTCGGCGACGGGGATCTGGTAGTAGTCCGGATGGATTTCGTTGAAGGCCAAAAAGCCGTGACGATTTCCGCCGTACTCGATGAAGGCCGCCTGCAGGCTGGGTTCGACCCGCGTTACCTTCGCCAGATAGATGTTTCCGCGCAGTTGTTTACGGGCGCGGCTCTCGAAGTCGAACTCTTCAACCCGGTGGCCGTCCACCACGGCGACGCGGGTTTCTTCCGCGTGCGCCGCATCGATCAACATATTCTTGGACATTCAGAATTTCTCCACGGCGCGCGGCAGGCCATGAGCCCGGGCGCCGGCGTGTGTTTGAGGCGCGCGCAGGTACGTCCCGGCCGCCAGGGGCGGCGTGTTCGGCCATAAGCCGGATGGGAACGGGTGCGACGCAGCCCATTAGTCGTGATCCTCGCTCCGCGCGGGAGTGCGCGGGGGTGGGGTTGCGGCCCAAGGTCCCGGATTTAGGAGACTTTCAACCGCGGCTTGCGCGCTCCAGGGCGGCGAATTCGCTCAGCCGGTGCGCGCGCCCGGAACATGCCTACCGCCCGCAGGGAAAGCAAGCGGAAGGGAACCGGAGCTTCACCCTGGGCGCACGGGGTTAACCGAACCTGAACCCTTAGCGGCGCTTTTTGTGCTAAGCTCCAAGCTTAGTAGAGGTTTCCTGACGTCATGTTCGCGCGGGTGAGAGCGCACACGGTTTCAGGGGCCAAAAGCCTGTCCCAGCGCCTGCCGCGTTGGCTGGCGGCGGTCCCGGTGCTTGCGATCCTGGTCCTGGGCGCGTCCTCCGAGCAGGGGCGCGCGACCGGGCAGGGGGTCGTGCGCGTCCGGATGGGCGGCGACCGGGTGGCGACCCGGGTGGTCATCGAACTGGCCCGCTCGGCCCACGGACAGCTCATAAATGGCGAGGATGGCCCGGCGGACAAGGTGGTCCTGGCGCTGGCGGGCGTCGATGTGGCCGACGACCTGCACGGTCAGGGCCTGGGCCTGGTCAAGGCCTGGAGCGTCGAGGGCGCGGCCGGGGCGGCCAAGCTGGAGCTCGATCTCAACCGCAAGGCGGCGGTGCGCCGCCGCTTTCTTCTGCCGCCCGGCGACGGGGTGAACGTCTACCGTTACGTGGTCGACCTGGAGGCCCCGGGGCCGGTCCCGCCGCCGCCTAGGACCCGCCCGGCCATGCCCCTGGCCCAGGCCCTGGCGCAAAGGCCCCTGCGGGAATCCGCCGCGGCGCCGGCGGCCGTTCCGGCCGGCAAACGGACCATTGTCATCGACCCCGGCCACGGCGGCCACGATCCCGGCGCCCAGGGTTCGTCCAGCCATGAGAAAACCCTGACCCTGGCCGCGGCCAAGGCGCTGAAGGCGCGGCTCGAGCGGACCGGGCGCTACCGCGTGGTCCTGACCCGCAGTTCCGACGAATACATTCCACTGGAAGGTCGCGTGGCCATCGCCCGCCGGGCCGGCGCGGACCTGTTCATATCGCTGCATGCGGACTCCGGATCCGATCCGAGGATCCACGGCGCCACCGTCTACACCCTGTCCGAGCACGGCGTGGACCGCGCCGCGCGGGTGGCGCTGCGCCACGACGACTGGCTACGCGACGCGCCGGCCCAGCCGCGCGACCCGGAGGTCAACCGCATCCTGCTCGACCTGACCCAGCGCGACACCTCGAACCGGTCCTCGACCTTCGCCAACCTGCTGCTGACGCGGATCGAGACCCGCACCCCGCTGCTCCAGAGCGGCCATCGGGACGCAGGATTTGCGGTGCTTCTGGCCCCCGACGTGCCGGCGGTGCTGCTGGAGATGGGCTTCATTACCAACCCGGCCGACGAGGCGGAGCTGTCCGATCCGGTCCGCCGCGGCCAGCTGATGGATGCGGTCGCCCAGGCTGTGGACGACTATTTCGGCGCCGGCGGCGGTTATCCCCAGGTTGTCGCGCTGCGTTAGATATCAACGGTTTATCCTGAGCCTTTCGCGTCCGCGTCGCAGCGCCGCAGAAACGTCCGTAACCGCCGACTCTCCTAGCCTTACAGGTCCCGACTCGCTAAGACCTGAGGCGAGGGATGCGCGTCGCCGGAGGCCTTAGGTGAAGTCTGCCGAACGTTGGTTCGCCTGGGTCGGCATCGGCGTCCTGAGCGCGGTGGCGCTCGCGGGCCTCGCGCTCGCGATTTACGCGGCGTGGCTGTTCCATGACCTTCCCGACGCCGCCGAACTGGCTGAATACCGCCCGCCGACCGCCACGCGCGTGTTCGCCTGGGACGGCACCCTGATCGGCGAGTTCTCCACCGAACGCCGCATCTTCACGCCCTACGACCAGATCCCACCGCAGGTGGTGGAGGCCTTCCTCGCCGCCGAAGACCGCAACTTCTTCCAGCACGGCGGCATCGACGTCAGCGGCATGGGCCGCGCCATGGGCAAGAACGCGCTCAACGTCATTCGCGGGCGCCGCCTCGAAGGCGGCTCGACCATCACCCAGCAGGTGGCGAAGAACATTCTCTTGAACCGCCGCCAGACGGTGGGCCGCAAATTGAAGGAAGCGATCCTGGCGCGGCGCCTGGAAGCGACGCTCACCAAGGAGCAGATCCTCGAGCTCTATCTCAACGAAATTTTCCTGGGCTACCGCTCGTATGGCGTGTCGTCGGCGGCGTTCAACTATTTCGGCAAGTCGATAGACCAGCTCGACATCGCCCAGGCCGCGTTTCTGGCGGCTATGCCGAAGGGCCCGAACAACTACAACCCGCTGACCGAGTCGGGAAAGAAGGCCGCGATCATCCGGCGTAACTGGATCATCGGCCAGATGCGGGCGAACAACTGGATCAACGACACCGAAGCGCAGGCCGCCACGCGCGAAGACCTGGTCGTGCAGCTGGCGCCCGAACGCGCGAAATATCACGACGCTGACTTCTTCGTCGAAGAGGTGCGCCGTGAGGCGCAGGCGATGCCGTCGCTGAAAGGCCAAGTTTATCGCGCCGGTTACTACATCAAGACGACGCTTGATCCGCGTTTGCAGACCATCGCGCGCGAAAGCCTGATGACCGGTCTCGAACGCTACGACCGCCGCCACGGCTGGCGCGGCGCCTGGGGCAATACGCCGGTCGTCGAAGGCTGGGACAAGATCGCCCAGTCGAAGGCCGCGCCGTCCGAACGGCGCGCCTGGCGCGCGGCGATCGTGGACTCGGTCGGCGGCAGCGTGCACGTGCGGCTGGCCAAGGGCGGCGCCGGCGATCTGGCCGCGGCTGACGTTGCGTGGGCGCGCGCGGGCAAGGGTCTGAAGGTTGGCGATCTGATCTTCGTCGAGCCGACCGCAAACGGCGGCTACGGCCTGCGTCAGGTGCCCGCGGTGAACGGCGCCATGGTGGCGATGGATCCGTGGACCGGCCGCGTGCTGGCCATGGTCGGCGGTTATTCTTTCTCGCTGTCGAGTTTCAACCGCGCGACCCAGGCCTATCGACAGCCCGGTTCGTCGTTCAAGCCGTTCGTCTATGCGACCGCGCTGGAAAGCGGCAAGTTCACCCCCGCCTCGATGGTGCTCGATGCGCCGATCAACGTGAACGGCTACAGCCCCGAGAACTACGAGGGCGGCTCGATGGGCCTGCTGCCGATCCGCAGGGGCCTGGAGCTTTCGCGCAACCAGATGACCGTGCGCATCGCCATGGAAACCGGGATGAACAAGATCTCGGCCAACGCGATCAAGTACGGCGTGGTCGATCATATGGAGCCGGTGCTGGCGATGGCGCTGGGCGCGGGGGAAACGACGCCCTTCCGCATGGCGTCCGCCTATTCGATCTTCGCCAACGGCGGGCGCAAGATCTCGCCGCACCTGATCGAACTGGTGCAGGACCGCGACGGCCAGGTGATGTGGCGTTCGGACAAGCGCCGTTGCAACGGCTGCGATCACGACTTCTCCGGCGACGACGGCCCGCATGTGCCGGCGCCGGGCGACCAGGTGCTCGACCCGATCACCTCGTACCAGATCACCTCAATGCTCGAAGGCGTCGTGCAACGCGGCACCGCGGCTGCGGCGCGTTCGCTCAACCGCACGCTTGCGGGCAAGACCGGCACCACCAACGACTATCGTTCGGCCTGGTTCGTCGGCTACTCGCCCAACATGATTATCGCGACCTACGTCGGCTTCGACGACAACCGTTCGCTGGGCTCCGGCGAGACCGGCGCGGTCGACGCGGTGCCGATCTTCATCGACTTCGTGGGCGCCGCGTACAAAGGCAAGGCCGACGAGACCTTTCGCAAGCCGAAGGACGCCAAGTTCATCAGCGTGCACGGCCAGGAAGAAGCCTTCCGTCCGGGCACCGAGCCGCACGGTCCGGTCGACAACGGCGGCGGCGACGGCCAGAACCCGGTCGGTCCGCAGCCCTATAACTCGGTGTGGAAAGGCGGCGACCTCACGGGCGCGACCAACGCCGCCAGCGCGACCAAACCCCCCGCCGGCGCGCCGCCCCCGCCCAAGCCCCCCGCCAAGAAGAAGCCGGCGGACGATCTGAACGGGCTGTACTGAGTAACCGCAGGGGACAGGTTAAGGTGTCCCTGCGCGTGAACCAGCCATTGCATTTGCGGCATCTGGGACACCTTAACCTGTCCCCGATGTTCCTTTTACCGGCGGAGTTGCCGCTCCCGCTCCGAACCGCTATCTCCCGCGTCCCGAACAAAAACATCGGGGACAGGTTAAGGTGTCCCCGATGCGGCGATCGTCCTGCTGAATTAGATGATGGGACACCTTAACCTGTCCCCGGAGATCACTATGCGACCGGATGTCGAGGCCATGGCGGCCGACATCGAGCAGTCCGTCGGACTGCTCAGGAGGCGTCTTTGACTGGGAACCCGCCCTCCGCAAACTCGACGAACTGAACGCAAGGGTCGAAGATCCGACTCTTTGGGACAAACCGGCGGACGCCCAGGCGGTGATGCGCGAACGCACCCGCTTGCAGGCGTCGGTGGATGCGGTCAGCAGCATCTCCAACGAGCTCGCCGACGCGGTCGGTTTCGCCGAGATGGCGGACGAGGAGGGCGACGAAGGCTCTCTCGAGGAAGCCCGCGCCCAGCTCCGCGCCCTGAAGGAACGCGCCGCGCGCGCCGAACTGGAGGCGCTGCTGTCGGGCGAGGCGGACGCCAACGACGCCTATGTCGAAGTGAACGCCGGCGCCGGCGGCACCGAGAGCCAGGACTGGGCCTCGATGTTGCTGCGCATGTACACGCGCTGGGCCGGCCAGCACGGCTATCAGGTCGACTTCCAGGAAGAGACCGGCGGCGAAACCGCCGGCATCAAGTCGGCGACCATCATGGTCAAGGGCCCCAACGCCTACGGCTGGCTGAAGTCGGAGTCCGGCGTGCACCGCCTGGTGCGCATCTCGCCCTACGATTCCAACGCGCGCCGTCACACCTCGTTTGCGTCGGTGGGCGTTTCACCGGTGGTCGACGACACCATCGAAATCGAGATCAACCCGTCGGACGTGCGCACCGACACCTATCGCGCGTCCGGCGCCGGCGGCCAGCACATCAACAAGACCGACTCCGCGGTGCGTCTTACCCACATTCCGACCGGGGTGGCCGTCGCCTGTCAGGCGGGCCGGTCGCAGCACGCCAACCGTGATGAAGCGTGGAAGATGCTGCGCGCGCGCCTCTACGAACGCGAGCTCGCCATCCGCGAAGCCGCCGCCCAGGCGCTCGAGGACGAGAAGACCGACATCGGCTGGGGCCACCAGATCCGCAGCTACGTGCTGCAGCCGTACCAGATGGTGAAGGACCTGCGCACCGACGTCGAAACCTCAGACACGCAGGGCGTCCTCGACGGCGACCTCGACCAGTTCATGGGCGCGGCGCTGGCGCAGAAGGTGGGCGTGACGAGGGATGCGGAGGGGACAGGTTAAGGTGTCCCAAGTCTTGATCTAGTCGCTGCACCTGCTTCATCGGGGACACCTTAACCTGTCCCCGATGTTTCTTTTTCCTCACCGGTGAGCAACGTCCGCGTCGCAAAAAAAGAAGGCACATCGGGGACGGCTTAAGATGTCCCCTCGGTCGCGATGGATGCCGACGTCGGCGTTTGTTGGGACACCTTAAGCCGTCCCCTTTTCGACGGCCGAACATCGTCCTATGGTCCGGTCCAAACCGTATACGCTTTTCCTGGAGGGGAGTTCTGATGCGCCGTCCTTTGATTGCCGCCCTGTTGTGCGGCTTTGCCCTGTCTGCGACCGCCGCCGCGCCGGTTTTTGCGGCCGATGACCCGGCCAAGGCCGATGCGGCCAAGGACGCCAAGGCGGACAAGGACGAGGCCAAGGCCTCCGTGGTGGAGAGCGCCGTCCCCAACCATCGCTCGATCCCCTTCCGGGGCGGGACGCTGGCCTACACGGTGACCCCCGGGACCCTGACCATCCGCAACGACGAGGGCGAGCCGATCGCGTCCGTCTTCTACGTCGCCTACACCATGGACCACGGCAAGGACGGCGGCCCGCGCCCGGTGACCTTCCTCTACAACGGCGGTCCGGGCTCCTCGACCATGTGGCTGCACATGGGCTCGTTCGGGCCGATGAAGATCGACGTGTCCTCGCATGCGGGGCTGCCGGCGGCGCCGTTCCGGTTCCTGCCAAACCCCGACACCCTCCTCGACAAGACCGACCTGGTGTTCATCGACGCGGTGACCACCGGCCTGTCGCGACCGCTCGGCAAGGCAACGCCGAAGGACTTCTTCGGCGTTGACCAGGACCTCGACGCCTTCGCGCGCGCGATCCAGCGCTATCTGACCATTAACGGCCGCTGGAACAGCCCCAAGTTCATCATCGGCGAAAGCTACGGCACCCTGCGCACCGCCGGCATCGCCAACACCTTGCAGGAACGCGGCGTGCAGATGAACGGCGTCGCCTTGATGTCGACGGTGCTCGACATCGGCGAGTTGTTCGACCGTCACGACCAGGGCTTTGTCAATGTTGTGCCGACCTATGCGGCGATCGCCTGGTACCACAACCGGCTGCAGAACAAGCCGGCGGACCTGGAGGCCTATCTGCAGGAAGTGCGTGACTTCGCCGCCGGCCCGTACGCCGCCGCGCTGCAGAAGGGCGACACGATCTCGCCGGCGGAACGCGACGCGGTGGCGCAGAAGCTCGGCGCCTATATCGGGATTTCGCCGCAGGTGATCATCCAGAACAACCTGCGTCTCGACGCCGATCGCTTCCGCAAGGAGCTGGAGCGTGACCAGCGCAAGACGGTGGGCCGCCTCGACGGCCGCTTCGAGGGCGAGGACTTCGACGCCGGCGGCGCGGGCACCGACTACGACCCGACCGACGCCTCCATGTCGGGCTCGTTCATCGGCGCGCTGAACGACTATCTGTTCCGCGACCTCGGCTACAAGACCGACCTGACCTACCGGCCCAACAACTACGCGGGCATCGCAGGCGGCTGGGATTGGCGCCACCGCTCCGGCGGCCAGCGCCAAATCGCGGCGAATACGGCGGCGGACCTGGGCGAAGCGATGCGGCGCGACCCGCATCTGAAACTGCTGTCGCTGAACGGCCTCTACGACCTCGCCACGCCGTTCTTCGGCGCCGAGTACGACATCAAGCACATGTCGCTGGAGCCCGACCGCGAAGCGAACATCACGTTCAAGTACTACCCGTCGGGCCACATGATCTACATCGACCCGACCTCGGCGGCGAAACTGCACGACGACATCGAAGCGTGGATGGACTCAGCGCGGTAAGAGCAGGGGACAGGTTAAGGTGTCCCAGCGCTTGAACTATTCGTTACGGCGGCCTTATCGGGGACACCTTAACCTGTCCCCGATGTTCCCTTTTTGTTTCGCTTATGCTAAGCGATCGGAATGCCTCGCGCCGCCCGCATCGTCGTGCCCGGATCCCCCACCACGTAACCCAACGCGGCAACAACCGCGCGCCGATTTTCTTCAAGGAAGGCGACCACCACGTCTATCGCCACATGCTGCGCCAGCAAGCCGACCTGAACGGCGTCGAGGTGTGGGCCTATTGCCTGATGCCCAACCACGTTCACCTGGTCATGACGCCGTCGACTGAAGACGGATTGGCGCGCGCGGTCGGCGAAACGCATCGTCGGTACACGAGCTTCGTCAATGCGCGGGCGAACCGGACGGGGCATCTGTTTCAAAGTCGCTACGCGTCGGTGGCGATGGACGAAAAGCACCTATGGGCGGCGATCCGGTACGTCAGTCTCAACCCGGTGCGCGCGGGTCTGGTGGAACGCGCGGACGACTGGCCGTGGTCGAGCGTTCGTGCGCACCTCAAGCGAATGGACGATGCGTTGGTGTCGGTGCGTCCGGTGCTGGAGCGCGTCGGCGACTTTGCGAGCTACCTCGTCGAGACGGATGCAAGGTACGAAGAGGCCGTGCGCGCGCTTCGTGTATCAGCGTTGAGCGGGCGTCCATTGGGATCGCGCGCGTTTCTTGAAGATGTTGAGCTGCGGCTGCGCGGCGCGGCGGCGGCTTGAAAAAGAAACATCGGGGACAGGTTAAGGTGTCCCCGATGCGTCCGATCGTTTTGACTGTGGCAGGCCTAGGGACACCTTAACCTGTCCCCTACACCTACCCCGCGGGCTTCAGCTCGATCAGTTGACCCGTGTCGGCCGGCGCGATGGTCGGCAGGGGCTGGGCGTAGGTGGGGGCGGCTTGCGCCTGCGGAGCGGCGGCGGGTTGGCCGTCCTTGCGGCCTTGCAGGCAGCGGCCCTGGAAGTAGGCGCCGACGTCGATCGCCAGTTGCTCGTGCGAGATGTCGCCGTCGACATAAGCCGTCGAAACCAGCTTCACCTGCTTGCCGGCGACGCCGCCGACGACGCGGCCCCGCACTTCGACATAGTCGGCCATCACATTGCCTTCGATGTTGCCGGTCTCGCCGACGGTCAGGCGCGCGACCTTCACGTCGCCGCGCACGGTGCCGTCCACGACCAGTTCGCCGGGGCCGACCACATTGCCTTCGAAGGTGAGATCCGAGGCGAGCGTCGAGACCGCGCGCGCGGGAAGCGGACGCGGCGCCGGCGTCGCCATCTGCACGCCGCCCTTGTTCAGGTCGGGCAGATCGCTCGGCACCGGAACGGAGGCCGGCGCGTCCTTCGGGTTGGGTTTGTTAGTTTTGCTGAACATAGTCTCCGGCCTTTACGAAACGAATGGGGTTTTCTACGCGGCCGTTGATCCAGATCTCGTAGTGCACGTGAGGTCCGGTGGAGCGGCCGGTCGAGCCCATCCCGGCGATGCGTTGCCCGAGGGCGACGTGATCTCCGACATGGACGGCGATGGTGGCGAGGTGGGCGTAGCGGGTCTTGAAGCCTCCTCCGTGATCGATCTCCACCACATTGCCGTAGCCCGAGCGCGGCCCGGTGAAGGAGACGATGCCCGGTGCGGTGGCATGGATCGGTGTCAGCATGGGACCTGCAAAATCCAGGCCCGTGTGCAGGGCTGGACGCCCGGTGAAGGGGTCGGTGCGGACTCCGAAGCCCGAAGTCTGGTGAACGTCGGCGGACGAGGCAGGCCGGCCGAAGGGCAGGCGATCCTCCTCGCTCTGCAGGGCGCGCATGTCGGACAGGTCGGCCGAAGCGCGCTGGATGCGCGAGGCGAAGGCCTCATCCACGTCGAGGACGGCCGCCAGCGCCTTGGGATCGTGGGCGTCCACCAGCGGCCCGCCCAGGCCCGAGCCCGCGGTCTGCGGCGTGTAGGATTCAGGGTTCAGGCCGGCCAGGCGGAAGGCGAGGCGCAGGCGCTCGGCCCGGTCGTGGGCATAGCCCTCGGCCTTACCCACCATCCGCTCCTGATCCATGCGCACGGCCAGAACCCGCTCGATCGGCGAGCTGGTCTTGGAGTCCATCGGCGGCTCAGGGGCCAGGGCGGTGTCCGCGCCCGGGACGCCCTTGAAGTCGCCCAGCACCCGGATCAGGGCCGCGTGGCGGTGTTCGACCGTGCGGGCCAGTTCGTCCACGGAGCCCGCGGTGACCGAAAGCTTGGCGACGGCGCTGTCCAGGCGGGCGTCGCGGTCGGCCATCAGGCGTTCGTATTTGGCGGTGACCTGGGCCACTTCCCGGTCGCCGCCGGCCCCCTTGATCAGGGTGAAGCCGGTCGACGCGGTGGCCAGAATCAGCCAGACTCCAAGGACTGTGGCGGCCCCTGCCAGGAAAACCTGCCTGGTGGTCGTGAGGATGTAACCCCGCGTTTCTCCGCCCGAGCGGAGATAGAGGTGCCGTTCCGGGAACAGGCCTTCTAGCCATTCGCGCATGTGCGCCACGCGTCCGCGTGTCATCGCCCCGCCTACACCCACCAAACTTTCAGAATTTATGCCTTTAACGCCTGTTAAGGCGCAAGGGGCCTTGGCGCGCGTTAGCCATGTTACGGACGTGTTTCAACTTTGACGATGCTAGGCTGAACCTTATTCGCGTAGCAGGGGTACCCGAAATTATGGTTCAGCCGCCCCGCTCTACACTTGCGCCATACTGAATGCGGGCGGCGTTTACCAAGCCTGGACTGGGTTATCCCCAGGGGCGGGGGATGACGCGATAGTGATCTCCGCCCTGGTCCCGGCGAGGGAGGAACCGATCCCGCCCTTGGACGCTCGCCCTCCTAGCGACCACGGGTCGCGGGGTTACGCCTTGGTTTCGTCAAGGGCGGCCGTCACTTCGTCTACGTGGCCTGGGACGCGAACCTTGCGCCAGATACGACGGATGACGCCGCTCCCGTCGATTAGAAAGGTCGAGCGGTCAATTCCCATATAGGTTCGCCCATACATGCTTTTCTGGACCCAGGCGCCGTACCGCTCCACGACCTTGCCGTCCTCGTCGGACGCCAGGGTTACATCGAGCTGATGCTTGGCCTTGAACTTGTCATGGGCTTTGACGCTGTCCTTGGAGACGCCGATGACCACGGCGCCCTTCTTCTTGAAGGTCTTCGCCGCCGCGGTGAAATCGATGGCCTCGCGGGTGCAGCCCGTCGTGTCGTCCTTAGGGTAGAAATAAAGGATGACCGCCTGACCCTTCAGGTCGGCGAGTCGGACGTGGCCGCCGCCATCGGTGGGCAGGTCGAATTGAGGGGCAGGGGATCCGGGTTGCAGGGACGCGCTCATCGCTCTCTCGCTGGGTCGGTAGGCGCCGAAGGATATCCGCTGGCGGCGATGCGTCCATGCTGAGTTTGCCTCCCGCCTTTCAACGCGCCCTGCACGACCGCCGCATCGTCCTGGCGGCGGCCCTGGTTCTGCTGGTCGCGGGCGTCGCGGGGGTTAGCCTGCGCGTGGCGGCCGGTCCGCTGTCGGCGCAGTGGCTGCGTCCCGCGGTGGAGCGCGCGCTGGCGAGCCAGGTCGAGGGCGGCAAGGCCCACGTCGATCGCATCGACATCGCCTGGTTTTCGCGTGAGACCTCGCTTGGTCTCGAACTGGAAGGCGTCAGCCTGACCGACGGTCGCGGCCGGCCCGTCTTGAAGGCGCGTCACGTGGACGGCGGTTTCGCCTTCGACGGGCTGCTGAGCCTGACGCCGGCGCTCGGTCGCGTGACCGTCGATGATTTCTTCGCGGCGCTATCGGTCTCGACCAAGGGCAAGGTCGCCCTGGGTTACGACGCCGAAGGCGAATCCACCGGTCCGTCGCACACCCTGGTGCAGGACCTCAACGACATCGTCGGCCACGAAAAGTTCGCGCGGCCATCGAGCTTTCTGCGCAGCGTCGACCTCGAGCACGGCCGCATCGCCTTCCGCCAGGTGAAGGGGCCGGTCGCCTGGGTCGCCAACGTCAACACCTTCCACTTCGAAAAGCTCGCCGGCAAGCTGATGACGCGCGCCGACGCCGACGTCACCGACACGAAGACGGCGCGCAAGGCGGTGGTGCTCGCGCACGGTTCGGCGCTAGTCGGCCTGCGCGGCGCAACCGCCGCGGGACAGATCCAGGGCCTGGTGCCGGCGTTGGTGTTCCCCACGGTGGGAACGACCGCGGGCCTGTCGACGCTCGACGCCGAGGTCGACGGCCACGGTTCGATTTCCTACGACCTGGAAGCCGGCGTGCGCGCCGCGGACCTGACGCTGACCGCCGGGCAGGGCGCGTGGCGCAGCGGCGGCCAGGTGCAGGCGTTCCGCTCCGCCCAGGCGGTCGCGGCGTACAATCCCGCCAGCGGCGCGATCGAACTGACCGCGCTGAAGCTCGACGCCCAGAACACCCAGCTCGACCTGACCGGCCGGTTCAAGCTGACGCCGGAGGACAAGCGCAACGACCATCCGGCGCGCGTCGATTTCATGCTGGGCGGACCCAAGGTGTTCGCGACCCTCTCCGATGACGAAGCGCCGCAGCAGTTGTCCAACGTCTCGGTGATCGGGCGCTATACGCCCGAACGCCGCAAGCTCGACCTCGAGCGCGTCTACGCCCAGCTCGGCACCGCGCCGTTGGGCGCGACCGTGGTGTTCACCGCCGACGATCGCGCGCGCGTGGGCGTGAAACTGACCGCGCGCGTCGGCGGGACGGTCACACCGCAGCAGGTGCTGGCCTTCTGGCCGCGCAAGGTGGCCGGTCCGGTCCGCGACTGGCTGAAGGGTTCGGTGCTGTCGGCGCAACTGATCAACGCCACCTTCAAGATCGATGCCGATCCGGGCGAGTTCTCGCGCCCCAAGCTGAACAACGAGGACATGAACATCGGCTTCGACTTCAAGGACGCGTCGCTCCGGTTTGCGCCCGGCCTTACGCCGATCAGCGCCGGCGTCGGCCATGCGATCGTGCAGGGCAACCGTTTCGACCTGTCGCTGGCCTCGGGCCGGGTCGACAACGTCGCGCTGAGCGAAGGCACGGTGGAAATCCCCGCGTTCAAGCCCGACGGCGGCCTCGGCATTTTCAAGGCCCGCGCCGTCGGCGACGCGCACGAGATCGTGGCCTTCCTCGACAAGCCGCCGCTGCGTCTGTTTTCGCCGAGCGGCTTCTCGCCCGATCGCATCAGCGGCCAGGCTGACCTGCACTTCGAGGTCGACCGGCCGATGCTGTTCGAGGTGCCGGCCAAGGACTACCGCGTGAGCTACGCCGCCACGATCCATAACGGCGGGCTGAAGGACGCGGCGCTCGGCTGGGATCTGAGCGGCGCCGAGTTGAAGGTCGACGGCGACCAGGACAAGGTGTCGGTCGGCGGCGTCGGCCTGGTCGGGCCCTACAAGGGCAAGATCGATTTCGCGACGCGTTACCAGGGCCCCCATCTCGACCACTCGATGGCGGTCGATGTCGACGGCCTGCTGCAGGCGACGATCCTGGGCGGCAAGCGCGGACTGGCGACGCCGCTCGCGGGCAAGTTCCGCATCGAGGGCGCCGACGGGGCGGGCGCGGTGCATTCGCCGGTGTTCGACGGGCGCGTGGCGTGGAAGGGCGGCAACGGCCCGGACCGGCTCATCGTCGAAGGCAACGGCTCGGGACCGGCGCTGCGCAAGATCGGCGCGCCGCTCGCGGCAGGCGCGCCGGACCGGTTCCCCGCGACCCTGCATCTCGCGCGCGCGGGCGACGTGTGGCGCGGCCTGTTCCACGCCGACGTGCTGCAGGCGGGCGTGCTGTGGATGCCGGGCGCCCAGCGCAACCGCGTGGTGGTGCAGGCCGACGTGTCGCCGGTGCAAGCGCGGCGTTTCGGCCTGGGCGGCCTGCCGCTGTTCAACCAGCCGCGCCAGGTGGTGGTCGATGCGACCTTTGCCGGCGATCAGGGCACGGCGCTGGTGCGCGCGGCGACGCTTAGCGCGGCCGTGGCATGGAACGATGCGGCGGCGGGCGGGCCGGACCGGACGCTGCGCACCAACCTCACCGGCGCCGATCTCGCTCTGCTCGGTATTCCGCCCGCGCTGGCCAAACCGGGACAGCCGCTGGCGCTGTCGGCGACGTGGAAGGACGTGGCTGACGGCATCGCCGGATCGGCCGACGTCGACGCCATTCCGGTCAAGTTCCAGACCGGCCCGGGCAAGAACGGTTCGACCGTGTTCACCGTCCATGCCGACCTCGACGCCGCCTCACTGCGCCGCATGGGCGCGCCGGACCTGTTCGCCATCAACGGCGTGACCGGGCTGAACGCGCGCTGGGCGACGGTGCAGAAGGCTTCGGCCGGGCGCATCGATTTTGATTTTGCGCGCGCCGATCTTTCGATGCCGCACACCGATTGGCGCAAGCCCGCGGGTCAGGCGGCGCTGTTGTCGGTGGACTTCGTCGCCAACGGCGATGGACCGGTGCGGCTGTCGCGCATCGTGGGCCAGGGTCCGGCGATCGACGTCGAAGGCGCCGGTCTGCTGGCGGCCAATGGTCAGATCGCCTCCCTCGACCTCAGCCGCGCGCGGTTGAACGGCCTGATCGACGCGGCCGTGCGTATGAGCCACGACGCCCAGGGTCAGAACCTGGTGGTCAAGGGCAAATGGCTCGACGTGCGCCGTATGATCGCCGACCTCACCGACCCCTCAGGCTCCGGCGCCGGCGGCCCATCGGGCGAACCGATACGGGTCGAGGCCGATGTCGAAGGCCTGCGCTTCTCCGACGGCCTGCCGTTGAAGAGCACCTCGATCCGCGGCGTGTGGGGCGCGCCCGCGCAGCGCCGGCTCGACGTGACCGCGACCTTGTCGGGCGGCGGCAGGCTGTGGGGCCGGCTCTATCCCGCCAACGGCGGCGAGGCAATCCTGGCGCAGACGGAGAATGTGGGCGAGGCGGCGCAGACGCTGTTCAACATCATGACCCTGCGCGGCGGCACGGCGACCTTGAACGGCAAGCTGGTGGAGGGCGGCGCGGACTTGAATCTCGAGATGAAGAACGTGCGCATGGTGAAGGCGCCGACGGTGCGTCAGATCCTCACGCAAGCCTCGCTGAGTTCGGTCAACGATACGCTTAACAGCAATGAGGGCGTGCTGTTCACCAACGTCGTGGCGCCGGTGAAACTGCGCGATCACCGCCTGCTGGTGGGCGAGTCGCGCGCGACCGGTCCGTCACTGGGCGTTACCGCCAAGGGCGTGGTCGACCTGCAGAAGGGTACGCTCGACGTGGAAGGGGCCATGGCGCCGGCCTACGGCCTGAACGCCGCCGTCGGCCATGTGCCGCTGATCGGCCAGCTCCTGACCTCGCGCAAAGGCGAGGGCGTCGTCGGCATCAACTATCGCGCCAAGGGCCCGTTCGAAAAGCCGAACATCAGCGTCAACCCATTGTCTGTCCTGACGCCCGGCATCCTGCGCCGCCTGTTCGAAGGCTCCACGCCGTCGCAGGCGCCCGCGCCGCCGGCGGCAAAGGCCTCGCGCAAGGCGCCCGCTCGTGCGGAAGCCGGAGAAGGCGACTAGTTTCTCTTGTCTTGCTCGTCCAGCGTCGGCACGCGCAGTTCTGTGCGCAGTGCGTCAGAGATGGTTGCGCGATCGTATTGCTTTCGCGCCCCCTCGCCGAACTGCGTGCCATAGACCTGCGGCTGGCCGACCTTCAGGAGATAACGGTCGAGCGTCGCCGCCGCGATCCAGGTGGCGTGTTTGTCGCCCTTGCCGACCGCGACGATCGCGAGCGTGTGAGCGAGCAGATAGTCTTGCGGCGTCTTGCCGTGTTGAAAGATATTGGCTGCTTCCTCGTAGTCCTCGCCGCTCTGAAGCGCGCGGTCCGCTAGCAGTTTGCGCGTTGCCTCCCGGCGATCGGCGTCTTTCTGTGCGCCGCCGGCCGTCGACCCGCCGGTCGCCCACACCTGGCGATCCGCCTGATCGGCGTCATACAGGCGTTGGATTTCAGGGGCGGCGCTGTCGTCCGCAAGATATCTGACGCTCCTGTCCCAATCCTGGGCGACCGCGGCGTTAGGCGCACCTCGTGTGAGATAGTAGGTCTTGTCGGCGCCGTTGCGAGCCAGGCTCGCTGTACCGTCAGCGCGTAGAATGAATTCGTAATCCGCCTCACCAGAACCGTCTGTTGTCGTCATCGTCAGATGGAGGCGCCCGTTGTCGTAGCGGCTTTCTGCGATCATCACATCGGTGGTCGGCTCTTCGACGTTCCAATAGACGTTCCCCGATATCGACGCGCCATGCGGTCTTGCGAAGTCGCCTGCAACGGGAAGCGTCGCCGTGTTTCCCGGCTTAAGAGTGAGGACGTAGAGGTTGCGCGAACCTACTTTGAGAACCCAGGCCCCGTAGATTTGCGATGGGATCTCAGCGGCCAGCGCCGCCGAGGCTAACCAGGGCAGCATCAAACCCATCACCAAGCCGAGACCATAGCGAGCCGTGTGCATGACGATCTCCTTCGCTGGGATGATCATCCCCCGCAAAGGCTACGCATGCAACTATGGCGCTAGATCGGCTTAATCAGGACGATCTTCTTTTTCCCGGCCGCGAGTTTCAGGACGCCGTCCGCGTTGAGGTCCTTGGCAGTGACCAAATGGCCGCCGTCGGTGATCGCCGCATCGTTCAAGCGCAGGCCGCCGCCTTGCGCCAGGCGCCGGGCTTCGCCGCCGGAGCCCGCGAGGCCCGCGTCGGCCGCCAGGCGTGCGATCTGGACTCCTTCGTCGAGCAGAGTGCGCGCGATCTCGAACGTCGGCAGGTCTGAGGTCAGCGTCCCGCGCTCGAACGCGGCTTCGGCGGCTTCGCGGGCGTGGCTGGCGGCTTCGCGGCCGTGCAGCATCTGGGTAGCCTGGTCGGCGAGGACCTTCTTCGCCTCGTTGATCTCGGCGCCGGGGAGTTTTTCCAGCCGCTCGATCTCGGCCATCGGCAAGGTCGTGAACAGGCGCAGGAACTTGCCCACGTCCGCGTCCTCGGTGTTGCGCCAGTACTGCCAATAGTCGTACGGGCTCAGCATGTCGGCGTTCAGCCACACGGCGCCGGCCGCGGTCTTGCCCATCTTGGCGCCCGACGAGGTTGTCAGCAGCGGCGTGGTCAGGCCGAACGCTTCGGCCTCGGCCTTGCGGCGGATGATGTCCGTGCCGTTGACGATGTTGCCCCACTGGTCGGAGCCGCCGATCTGCAGCACGCAGCCCTCGCGACGGTACAGCTCCAGAAAGTCCACCGCCTGCATCAGCATGTAGTTGAACTCGAGGAAGCTCAGGGGCTGCTCGCGTTCGAGGCGCGTGCGCACGCTGTCGAAGGTCAGCATGCGATTGATCGTAAAGTGTGGGCCGAACTCGCGCAGGAACTCGATGTAGCCGTACTGCGACAGCCACGCGTCGTTGTCGATCATCACCGCGTCGGTGGGCCCGTCGCCGAAAGTCAGGAACGGCGCGAACGCCTGTTTGATGCCCTCCATGTTGGCGCGGATGGCGTCGTCGTCGAGCAGTTGCCGCGACGCGTCCTTGCCCGAAGGGTCGCCCACCTTGGTCGTCCCGCCGCCCATCAGCACGATCGGCTTGTGGCCGGTCTGCTGCAGCCAGTGCAGCATCATGATCTGCACCAGCGAGCCCGCGTGCAGGCTGGGCGCCGTCGCGTCGAAGCCGATGTAGGCCACCAGCCGCCCGGCCGCGGCCTTGGCGTCGAGCGCTCCGGCGTCGGTCACCTGGTGGATGAAGCCGCGCTCCTGCAGGACGCGCAGGAATTCGGAGCGGAACTTGAGGTCGGTCATCAGGGCGGTCTTGTGCGGCTTGAAGCGGAGCGGGGCCTTTAGCACGGCTGGACCCGGGCCCCAAAGCCGCTAAGAGGGGCCATGCGCCTCGCCCTGAAACCCCATCCGGACGCCCCTGCCGGTCCCGTGACGGGGATCGAGGTGGAGGTGAACCGCGACGGGTCGAAACTGGCGCTGCGCTACCGCGCACGCGGCCGGATCGCCGACGTCCTGTTGCCGCAAGCGGCGGCGCCGGCGCGGCGGGACGATCTCTGGAAGCACACCTGCTTCGAGGCCTTTCTGCGGGCGGGCGGGGGCGGTTACGTCGAACTGAACCTGTCGCCCTCGAGCGAGTGGGCGGCCTATCGTTTCACCGGCTACCGCGCCGGCCTGACCCCGGCCGCGGTTCCGGCGGTGACGGTCACGACCGAACGCGGCGACGGCCTGTTCGAACTGAACGCGTCGGTCGATGTCGGCGGCGAGATCGTCTTCGACACGCCGGCTGCTTTCGGCCTGTCCGCCGTTATCGAAGACGTGAGCGGCGCCAAGACCTACTGGGCGTTGGCGCACGCGCCCGGCAAACCCGATTTCCACCACCCCGACGCCTTTGCGAGCGAGCTTCCCAGGGACCAGCCATGAAATTCGGCATCGACCGTCTGCTCTCCGACCCCGCGCTCCGCAAACCGCTGGAGGGCAAGCGTGTGGCGCTGCTGGCGCACCCGGCGTCTGTGGCGCGCGACCTGCGACACTCGCTCGATGTGCTGGCGGAATGCCAGTTGAAGATGACCGCGGCGTTCGGGCCGCAGCACGGCCTGCGCGGCGACAAGCAGGACAATATGATGGAGAGCCCCGACTTCATCGATCCGGCGTCGGGCGTGCCGGTGTTCAGCCTCTACGGCGAAGTGCGCAAGCCCACCGACGCGGCGATGGCGACCTTCGACGTGCTGCTGGTCGATCTGCAGGACCTGGGCACGCGCATCTACACCTTCATCACCACGCTGATGTACGTGATGCAGGCGGCCGCCGAGCACAAGAAGGCGGTGTGGGTGCTCGACCGCCCCAATCCCGTCGGCCGCCCGGTGGAAGGCCTGATCCTGCGTCCCGGCTGGGAGAGTTTCGTCGGCGCCGGTCCCATGCCCATGCGTCACGGCATGACGCTGGGCGAACTCGGCCACTGGTTCATCAAGCTGCACAACCTCGACCTGGACTATCGCGTGATCGAGATGGAGGGCTGGCGACCTGACGCCGGTCCCGGCTACGGCTGGCCCCTGGACGAACGCACCTGGGTCAACCCCAGCCCCAACGCGCCCAACCTGTGGATGGCGCGCGCCTACGCCGGCACGGTGATGCTGGAGGGCGCCACCCTGTCCGAAGGCCGCGGCACCACGCGTCCGCTGGAACTGTTCGGCGCGCCCGACATCGACGCGCGCAAGGTGATCGACGAGATGCGCGCCCTGGCCCCCAAGTGGCTCGATGGCTGCATCCTGCGCGACATCTGGTTCGAGCCCACCTTCCACAAGCACGTGCACCAGCTCTGCAACGGCGTGCAGATCCACACCGAGGACGCGTCGCAATATGGTCACGACGCGTTCAAGCCCTGGCGCATCCTGGCGCTGGCGTTCAAGGCGCTGCGGCGCCTGTACCCCGACTACGACCTCTGGCGCGACTTCCCCTACGAATACGAGTTCGGCAAACTCCCCATCGACGTGATCAACGGCTCGCCCTTGCTGCGCGAGTGGGTGGATGACGCTGCCGCCACACCCGCCGATCTCGACGCCCTGACCAAACCGGACGAAGCGGCGTGGGAAGAGGAACGCCGGCCGCACCTGATCTACTAACCCCTTGTCTTCCGGCGGTTCCCCTGTGCACCTTGTGGCGCGGGGGATCGAATGACCGACCAGCAACAGGCGCCGTTCAAGCGCTCCATGCACGCCTTCGGGGCGCTGATGATCACGCTCTCGGCGCTGTCGCCGACCATCGGCGTGTTCGTGGTGGGCTCCGACATCCTGCACGAGGCGGGGACGGCGGTGTTCCCCTGCTATGTGCTGGCGGTGATCGTGGGGATCGCCATCGTCAATGTCTACGGCGAGCTTGGCACGGCCTATCCCGACACCGGCGGCGAATACACGATCCTCGGGCGCGTGCTCAGCCCCGCGTGGGGTTTCGCGGTTCTGGGCATCAACATCCTGGGCTTCACGATCGCCAACGCTCTGACCGGGCTCGGCATGGCCAAGTACCTCGGCGTGCTGATCCCCGGCCTCGACCCGCGTCTGACCGCGATGACCCTGGTGGCGATCGTCACGGCCATGGCCATGCTGAACATCCGGGTCAACGCCTGGATCACCGGCGTCTTCCTGGCGTGTGAGCTGCTCGGTCTGGTGCTCATCGCCGGGCTCGGCTTCACCCACATCCATCGCAGTTTCGCCGACGCGGCGCTCAGCATGAGCATGCTCGACGCGCACGGGTCGCTGGTTCCGGCGAGCCCGGCCATCATCGGCGTCGCGGGCGTGGCGGCGCTCTACGCCTTCAACGGCTACGGCTCCGTGGTCTTTCTGGGCGAAGAAATCCACGAGGCGCCGAAACGCATCGCGCGCGTCGCCCTGTGGGCGTTGGCGTTGGGCGCGGTCACCGAACTCATCCCGATGCTCGCGGTCCTGATCGGCGCGCCCGACCTGAAGGCGGTGATCGGCGCCAAGGATCCGATCGCGGCCTTCGCGCTGGCGACGGGCGGCCCGGTGATGGCCAAGGTGGTCAGCCTCGCGGTCGCCGTCGCCATCTTCAACTGCATGATCGTGGTGGCGCTGTTGAGCGGGCGCATGATCTACGCCACCGCCCGCGACGGCTGCTGGCCCGCGGCGGTGAACCGCGCCCTCACCAAGATTCACCCCCGCTTCAACTCGCCGTGGGCGGCCACCCTGCTTGTTGGCGTATGTTCGGGCCTGTGCTGCGTCGTGCCGCTGAAGCTGATCGAAGTGATCGTGGCCAGCGGCGTCGCCGCGCTCTACGGCGCGCTCTGCATCGGCGCGATCTGGGGCCGACGTAACGGAAAGACCGCACACGCCGCCTATCGCATGCCGCTCGGCCTGTTTTTCCCGGTCGCCGGGCTGATTGCGCTGGCCGGCGTGGTGATCGCGACGTGGTTCGACCCGCACAACGGCCGCATCGGCCTGCTGGCGACCATCATCGCTATCGCCTTCTACGTCGCCTACTACTGGCTGTTCCTACGCAAGAGCGGCTGGGCCCACCGCGGGCCTGGAATGGAGTAGCCAAACTCGCTCAGTGCGAGTTCATTTTACTTTTTTTGAACGTGTCGCCGTCTCGGGTGTATTCAAATCCAATCGGACCATCGAGGTAACCGATAATGACCGGGTCGTAGTTGGCAATCGTATTGATGTCATAGACGGCGAAGTGGCACTGGTCGTTGAGGTACTTTTCGTCTTCATCGCCAGAAAAGAAGGCCCAGCCGCTGTCGGCTTCATTTTGCGGCGCCTCGCGGTACATGTACCCAATCGGAGCGCCGTCGACGGTTATTCGATCGGTGGCGACGCAACCTCCGCGGCCAGAAGCCACGTCCTTGAAGTCGTCGGCGTTCAGACGAAACGTTTTTGCGGCGCATTTCTCACGGGCTAACGCGGGGCTTTGAACCAACGCTCCACAAACTGCGGCGAAGCCAGCGGCAATAAGTGCAAGGACGCCTTCGCGTTTTGTGAGATTCATAACCGTCACCCCGTCAGTTTCGCGACCGCCTGGCTCGCGCGGCGCACCTTGGCGTCCGCGCCCTTCGCGTCCGTAATCCACTTTACGTATTCCGCCTTGTGCGACGGCGGTAGCTTGTCCCAGGCGGCCTGTGCCGCCGGGCGCTGGGCCAGGGCTTTTTTCAGTTCGCCGGGGATGCCGGCTTCGCTCACGCCGGCTCGGCCGCGAGGCGCTTGTCGAGGTAGTCGCCCACGCGCTTTTCGACTTCCGGAAGCTGGTCGGTCCAGAAGTGGTTGGCGTTCGGGGCCACTTCGTAGTCGATGGTGATGCCCTTTTGCGTGCGCAGCTTGGCGACGACGCGCTCGACTTCGTTGGCCGGCACGATGGTGTCCGCTGCCGAGTGCAGGATCAGGCCCGATGCCGGGCAGGGCGCCAGGAACGAGAAGTCGTACATGTTGGTCGGCGGCGACACGGAGATGAATCCGTCCGTCTCGGGCCGGCGCATCAGCAGCTGCATTCCGATGTAGGCGCCGAACTGATAGCCCGCGACCCAGCACTGTGACGCTTGCGGGTTGGTGGATTGCAGCCAGTCCAGCGCGGTGGCCGCGTCGGCCAGCTCGCCCATGCCGGAATCGAACTCGCCCTGGCTGCGGCCCACGCCGCGGAAGTTGAAGCGCAGGGTCGCGAAACCCCGCTTCATGAACAGGTGGTACAGCTGCACCGTCACCGGGTTGTTCATGTGCCCGCCCGCCTTGGGGTGGGGGTGCAGGATCAGCGCGATGGGCGCCGAGTCCTTCTTGCCGGGCGAATAGCGCCCTTCGATGCGGCCGGCGGCCCCGGTCAGGATCACCTCAGGCATGCGAATTCAGGCCTTGGAATACTTGACTGCCCAACTTGGTTTTCCTATGTCCGGCCCAGCTTTCGCGGGCGCTGAAACCCCCTGGGAATCCCAAGTGGCTCTTGGCGTCGGCCCCGCAAGGGGGGCGATGTAGCACAGGCCGCGCCTTTGTCGCGCGGTTTCTGGAGGAATGGGCGATGCGCCTCAGCACCAAGGGCCGGTACGCGGTCATGGCGATGGCCGACCTGGCGAAGAACGGCGCCGGAAAAGCCGTGTCCCTGGCCGAGATCGCCAAAAGGCAGGAGATTTCCCTGTCTTACCTGGAGCAGCTGTTCGCCCGTCTGCGCCGCGCGGGCCTGGTCCGCAGCGTCCGGGGTCCCGGCGGCGGCTATCGGCTGGCCCGTGGGGCCGGGGAAACCTGGATCGCCGAGATCGTCCTGGCCGTGGACGAGCCCATCCGCGCCACCCGCTGCGCCGGCAAGGGGTCGCCGAAGGGCTGCATGATCGGCGGCGAGCGCTGCCTGACCCACGACCTGTGGGCGCGGCTGGGCGAAGAGATCCACCACTACCTGGCCACGGTCTCGCTCGAGGACGTCATCGAAAAGCGCGCGAGCGCGGTGCCCTCCGAAGAGAGCAAGGAGGCGGTCGCCGCGGCCTGACCGCGCGTCCCCCAAAATCGCATGAATCTCCCATGAGCAGCGTCTACCTCGACTATAACGCCACCGCCCCGATCCGGCCCCAAGCGGCCGAGGCGGTCGCGCGCGCGCTCATGATCGGCGCCAATCCGTCGTCGGTGCACGCGGCCGGGCGCAAGGCGCGGCTGGTGATGGAAGAGGCGCGCAAGACGGTGGCGCGGTTTGTTCTGGGCGATCCGCAGAGCCTGGTGTTCACCAGCGGCGGCGCCGAGGCCAATGCGCTGGCGATCGAGAGCGCGGTTGCGGCCGGTTTCGCGCCACTGATCATCGGCGCCACCGAGCACGACACCGTGGTCGAGACGGCGCGCGCGACCGGTGTACAAGTTTATCCCCTGCCTGTGGACGAGCGCGGCGTCGCCGACCTCGACGCCCTGCGCGTGATCCTGGCCGGCCTGTCGGGCCGGCGGCCGTTCGTGGCGCTGATGCTCGCCAACAACGAGACCGGCGTGGTGCATCCCATTGCCGAGGCCGCGACCCTGGTGCGCGAAGCCGACGGCTGGCTGCACGTGGACGCGGTCCAGGCGGCGGGCAAGCTTTCCATCGACATGAGCGCCCTGGGCGCGGACACCCTGTCGCTGTCGGCACACAAGCTGGGCGGACCGCAGGGCGTCGGCGGCCTGGCCTGGGGGCCGCGCGCAATCCTCACGCGGCGCCTGCACGGCGGCGGCCAGGAGCGCGGGCGGCGCGCCGGCACCGAGAACCTTTCCGGCGTGGCCGGCTTTGCGGCGGCTGTGGACGCGTCTGTGGATAAGCCTGTGAACGAAGACGCCTGCGTCGTGGCGCGCAACGCCGCGGCCGAACGCGTGCAGGCGGCCGGGGCAACCGTGATCGGCGAAGACGCGGCGCGCCTGCCCAACACCTTGTGCCTCGCCGTGCCCGACTGGCCGTCTGAGTTGCAGGTCATCGCCCTCGACCTGGAAGGCGTGATGGTTTCCGCCGGGGCCGCCTGTTCGTCCGGCAAGGTGAAGCCGTCGCGGGTGCTCGAGGCCATGGGTCTGCAAGCGCTGGCGCCCGGCGCGCTCCGCGCTTCCGGCGGCTGGGCGACCACGCCTGCGGACTGGGACCGGTTCGCCGAGGTCTGGACCTCAGCCTACGCACGCCACACGGCGCGCAAAGCGAGCGCCGCATGAGCGAAGCCCGCACAGAGATCGACCGCGACACGGTCGAAGCCGTCGAACAACTGCAGAAGTACAAGCACGGCTTCACCACCGATGTGGAGCAGGAGTTCGCGCCTGTCGGTCTCGACGCCGACACCGTGCGCTTCATCTCCGCCAAGAAGGGCGAGCCGTCGTGGATGCTCGACTGGCGCCTCGCCGCGCTGGAGCGCTGGCAGGCGATGGAAGAGCCGACCTGGGCCAAGGTGAAGTACACGCCCGTCGACTACCAGGCGCTGCACTACTACGCGGCGCCGAAGCAAAAGGACGGGCCCAAGAGCCTGGACGAGGTCGATCCCGAAATCCTCGCCACCTACGAAAAGCTCGGCATTCCGCTGAGAGAACAAGAGGTGCTGGCCGGCGTCGAAGGCGCGCCGCGTTACGCGGTGGACGCGGTGTTCGACAGCGTCAGCGTGGTCACCACCTTCCGCGCCGAGCTCGCCAAGGCCGGCGTCATCTTCATGCCGATCTCCGAGGCCCTGCGTGAACATCCCGAACTGGTGCGTGAGTACCTGGGTTCGGTCGTGCCGGTGTCGGACAACTATTTCGCGGCGTTGAACAGCGCGGTCTTCTCCGACGGCTCGTTTGTTTATGTGCCGCCGGGCGTGCGCTGTCCGATGGAGCTGTCCACCTATTTCCGCATGAACGCCCAGAACACGGGCCAGTTCGAGCGCACATTGATCATCGCCGACAAGGGCGCCTACGTCTCCTACCTCGAAGGCTGCACCGCGCCGATGCGCGACGAGAACCAGCTGCACGCCGCCGTTGTGGAGCTGGTCGCGCTGGACGACGCGGAGATCAAATACTCGACGGTGCAGAACTGGTTCCCCGGCGACGCCGAGGGCAAGGGCGGCATCTACAACTTTGTCACCAAGCGCGCCGACTGCCGCGGCGACCGCTCGAAGGTGTCGTGGACCCAGGTGGAGACCGGCTCGGCCATC
The DNA here is from genome assembly GCA_036501825.1 of Caulobacteraceae bacterium. Lineage (GTDB taxonomy): Bacteria > Pseudomonadota > Alphaproteobacteria > Caulobacterales > Caulobacteraceae > JAFECT01. Next base: position 541,368 of record DASXZP010000026.1, read on the forward strand.
ACCTGGAAATATCCGTCGTGCCTGCTGAAGGGCGAGGGCTCGTCCGGCGAGTTCTATTCCATCGCCATCACCAACGGCCGCCAGCAGGCCGACACCGGCACCAAGATGGTCCACCTGGGCGCCAACACCCGCTCGCGCATCATCTCCAAGGGCGTGTCGGCGGGCCATTCGTCCAACACCTACCGCGGCCTGGTCTCCGCCCACCCGAAAGCCAAGGGCGCGCGCAACTTCACCCAGTGCGATTCCTTGCTCATCGGCAAGGACTGCGCCGCCCACACCGTGCCCTACATCGAAGCCCGCAACGGCCAGGCCCAGTTCGAGCACGAAGCCACGACCACCAAGCTGTCGGAAGACCAACTGTTCTACGCCATGCAACGCGGCCTCTCGGAAGAGGAGGCGGTGGCGCTCCTGGTCAATGGCTTTGTGCGCGACGTGCTGCAGGAACTGCCGATGGAGTTCGCGGTGGAAGCGCAGAAGCTGGTGGCGATCTCGCTGGAAGGGAGCGTGGGATGATGTCCTTTTATTCTCCGCTCATCCCGGCGAATGCCGGGACCCAGATCGAATGGCTCCGTAGGTCAGGGATTAGTGAGGGTCAAACTCTACGCTCAGCGCCTTATGATCTGGGTCCCGGCATTCGCCGGGATGAGCGGGAGGGTTAGGGATGCTCTCCGCCATCGATCACGTCCAGATCGCGATCCCCGTCGGCGCCGAAGATGCAGCGCGTCCTTTCTATCGCGATGTGCTCGGCCTTACCGAAACGCCCAAGCCCGCGGACATGGCTGCGCGCGGCGGGATCTGGTTCGAGCATGGCCCGGTACACGTCCATCTCGGCGTCGAGAAGGACTTCCGCGCCAACGTAAAGGCGCATGTGGCGTTCCGCGTCGACGACGTGCCGGGTCTAATCGCGCGCGCAACCGCCGCCGGTTTCAAAGCCTCCGACGAACCGCTGCTCGATGGCTACGACCAACGCGCCTTCCTCTACGATCCCTTCGGCAACCGGCTCGAATTTCTGCGGCCGATACAACACAAGGCCGCCTGAATGCTCACCATCTCCGACCTTCACGTCTCCGTCGCCGACAAACCCATCCTCAAGGGGCTCAGCCTCGATGTGCCGGCGGGGCAGGTGCATGCGGTGATGGGGCCGAACGGGGCGGGGAAGTCGACGCTGGCCTATGCGCTGGCGGGACGGCCCGGTTATGACGCGACTGGCGGCTCGGTGCGCTTCGACGGGGCCGATCTGCTGGCGTTGCCGCCGTCGGAACGTGCGGCGAAGGGCGTTTTTCTGTCGTTCCAGTATCCGCTCGAAATCCCCGGAGTGCCGGGGCTCACCTTCCTGCGCACGGCGTTGAACGCTCAACACAAGGCGCGGGGTGAGGCGGAAGTGTCCGCGCCCGACTTCCTCAAGCTGGTGCGAGAGAAGGCCAACGCGTTGCGGATCGACTTCGACATGCTGAAGCGGCCGCTGAACGTCGGCTTCTCAGGCGGTGAGAAGAAGCGGATGGAGGTGCTGCAGATGGCGCTCCTCGAACCGCGCCTGCTGATCCTCGACGAGACCGACAGCGGCCTCGACATCGACGCCCTGCGCATCGTCTCCGAAGGCGTGAACCAGCTCCGTTCGCCTGAGCGTTCCATGCTGGTCATCACTCACTACCAGCGCCTGCTCGACTACATCCGCCCCGACCGGGTGCATGTGCTGGCCGGCGGCCGCATCGTGGCTTCGGGCGGCCCCGAACTGGCGCTGGAACTCGAAAAGGCCGGCTACGACAAATATGCGGCGGAGGCGGCGTGAACGACTACCCCGCCATAGACCTGCGTAACGCGGACACCTTCCCGACCCGTCGGGTCGAGGACTGGAAGTGGACCGACCTGCGCCGCTACCTGCGCGAGGCGCCAGCGCCGTCGCCGGTCGTGGCCATTGAGCCGGGCGGCCCGTTCGCCTTTGCCGGCGGCGAGGAGATCGCTTTCGCCAATGGCCGCACCGCCACCGGGTCGCCGTCGGTTCGTCACGTCGTGAGCGGGGAGCAGAGCCTGCGCCTCCGGTTCATCTCCAAGGCGTCGCATACGGGCCATCAGGCTGAGATCGAGATCGTGGTCGAACCCGGTGCGTCGCTCCTGCTGCTCGAGAGCAACGAGGGCGAGGGCGAGGCCTATGTCGCGAACGCGGTCGTGCGCCTGCACCTCGGTGACGGCGCCCGCGTGACGCGGATCGTCCGTGTCTGCGACAGCGCCGATGCGATCGGCCTGACCCGCAGCGACGTGACCCTGTCGGCCAACGCCCGGTTTGACCAGTCGGTCCTGCTGTCCGGCGCCAAGCTGCAGCGTCATGAAACGCACGTCGCGCATCCCGGCCGCGGAGCCGCCGTCCGCCTCGACGGCGTCTATGTCATCGGCGGCGAACGGCACTCGGACCTGACCACCGTGGTCGAGCACCAGGGAACCGACGGGGAAACGCAGCAACTGACCAAGGGTGTGGCCTCGGGTAAGGCGCGTGGCGTGTTTCAGGGGCGCATCGTCGTCAACCACGGCGCCGATCGCACCGACGCTCGCATGGGCCACCATGCGCTGATCCTATCCGACCGCGCGGAGATCGACGCCAAGCCTGAGCTGGAAATCTACGCCGACGACGTGGCCTGCGCCCACGGCAACTCAATCGGCGCACTGGACGAGAACGCCCTGTTCTACGCCATGTCCCGCGGCCTGCCCGAACCGGACGCTCGCGCCTTGCTGACCGAAGCGTTCCTCGGCGAGGTCATCGACCGCATCGAACGCGAGGACGTTCGCGAGTTCGCGCGCGCCTGGCTGGCGCAACAGTTGGGGGCGCTCGCATGACCCCTCTCTATCCGCTCATCCCCGCGCAAGCGGGGACCCAGGCTTTTTTGAACGGCCCTGAGGGTGTGCTCGAAAGCTACCGAAACATCGCTGCGGGCAGGGAAAAAGCCTGGGTCCCCGCTTGCGCGGGGATGAGCGGAGATAGAGGGGCAAGCTGTGGCGTTTGATCCTTATTCCGCCCGCGCGCAGTTTCCGATCTTCGAACGGAAGATCAACGGCCATCCGCTGGTCTACCTCGACTCCGCCGCCTCGGCGCAGAAGCCCAAGGCGGTGATCGACGCGATCGCTCAGCGCATGGCGACCTCCTACGCCAACGTCCACCGCGGCCTGCACACCCTAGCCAACGAGACCACCGAGGCCTACGAGGCCGCGCGCAAGACGGTTGCGCGCTACCTGAATGCGGCGAGCGTCGAAGAGATCGTGTTTACCAAGGGCGGCACCGAGGCGATCAACCTGATCGCCGCGACGCTGGGCCGGTCCTTCGCCGCCGGCGACGAGATCGTGCTCACGGAGATGGAGCACCACTCCAACATCGTCCCGTGGCATTTCCTGCGTGAGCGACAAGGCGTGGTGCTGAAGTTCGCGCCGGTGCTCGACGACGGGTCCCTCGACCTCGAAGGCCTGCGCGCCCTGATCGGACCGAAGACGCGTCTGGTTGCGCTCACCCACATGTCGAACGTGCTGGGCACGATCAACCCGATCAGAGCCGTTGTTGAGGCGGCGCACGCAGCGGGCGCCCTGGTGCTGATCGACGGCTGCCAGGGCGCGGTGCATGCGGCGCCCGACGTGCAGGACCTCGACTGTGACTTCTACGTCTTCACCGGCCACAAGCTCTACGGCCCGACCGGCATCGGCGTCCTCTACGGCAAGGCCGAGCGGCTCGCGGCCCTGCCGCCTTACCAGGGCGGCGGCGAGATGATCGAGCAGGTGACCTGCGATCTGGTCACCTATGCCGAGCCGCCCATGCGGTTCGAGGCCGGCACGCCGCCGATCCTGGAAGCCATCGGCCTGGGCGCCGCCATCGAGTGGCTGGCCCAGTTCGACCGCGACGCCGTCCACGCCCACGAGCGCGCCCTCTACCGGCGGGTGGTCGACGAGATCAACGGGGCCAACTGGTTTCGCGTCATCGGCGACGCCCCCGGCAAGGGGGCGATCCTGACCTTCACGGTGGAGGGCGCCCACGCTCACGACGTGGCCCAGATCCTCGACCGCTACGGCATTGCCGTCCGCGCCGGCCAGCACTGCGCCGAGCCTTTAATGCGACGCTTTAACGTGACATCCACCGCACGGGCGTCATTCGCCCTATATAATACCGAAGAGGACGCCGACGCCCTGGTCGCCGGCCTCCACAAGGTCCGGAGCTTTTTCGGCTGATGAACGCCCGTGTAGACCCCGCTGAGACCGACCACGCGCCTTCCGAGGCGGCGCCGGCGGCTGCCCACACCCTGCCGCAGGCGGAGCTGGACGCCCTGACCGACAAGCTGATCGAGGCGTTCAAGACCGTGTTCGACCCGGAAATCCCGGTCGACATCTATGAGCTCGGCCTGATCTACAAGGTCGACGTCAACGACGAGCGCGACGTGATCGTCGAGATGACCCTCACCGCGCCGGGTTGTCCCGTGGCGGGCGAGATGCCGGGCTGGGTGAAGGACGCGGTGGAAGCCGTCGAAGGCGTCCATTCCTGCACGGTGAATTTGGTATTTGAACCGCCTTGGGATCCGTCGCGGATGAGCGACGAAGCCAAGCTGCAACTGAACATGTTCTGACCATGGATATTCAAGCCACGCCGCGCACCCGCCGTCCCCGCCCCAAGGTCGTGACCCTCACCGACCGCGCCGCCGATCGCGTGCGCGAGATCATGGCGCGCGCGGAAAAGCCCTACGCCGGCCTGCGCGTCGGCGTGAAGAACGGCGGCTGCGCGGGTCAGGAATACCAGCTCGAATACGCCGCCGCCGCCAACCCGCTCGACGAAGTGGTCGAGGACAAGGGCGTCACCATCCTGATCGACCCCAAGGCCGTGCTGTTCCTGATCGGCACCGAGATCGACTACGAGACGACCCAGCTCGCGTCGAAGTTCGTGTTCCGAAACCCCAACGAAACCGACGCCTGCGGCTGCGGCGAGAGCGTGACGATCACGCCGGCGAACGCGACGGACTAGCCGTCTCCGGCTTCAGCAAGCGCTCGAGCACGGCATTGGCGGTCTGCAGTTCGCCGCGTTCCTTCTCCAGCGTTTCGACCCTCAGCGCATAGAGGTCCAGTCCGACCTGGCGCGTACCCCAGGCAATCAGCTCGATTTCGTCCGGCCGGTAATTCAGCCCCGAGGGTTTCGGACCCAGGATAATCACGCCGGTCACCGTATTCCGCGTGACCATGGGGACGACGAGGCAACCGGCCAAGAGGCCGCCCTGCGCCTGTGCCGCCTTCAGGTCGCTGCGCGCGCTGAGCAAGCCGGGGACATTTGGGTCAAGGCGCTTGTCCAGGCCGTCGATCGCTCCAGCGATGCGGGCGAAGCTGGTCGCGCCGGCCAGGTAGACGGCGGTCTCAGCGCCTTCGACATAGTCCGATGTGGCGCCGACAACCACGCGGATCAGGGCCGAACTGTCGGTGACGAAGGCGGCTTCGCGCACGAAGCGCCGGTAGGCGGCTTCCGCTTGCTGCCAGCGATGGAAGAACACACGCTCGACGCCATGCTCCACAAAATCGCGCACGCGATGGAAGGTCAGATAGATGCAGACTGCGATCAGGGCGTCGACCACGACGTTTTTCTCGCGGCCCGCGATCGGGATGAAATGATCGACAGCCCATTCGACCACGCCGAAGGCGGCCAACAGGATGGCGCTGACCAGGCCGTAGACCAAGGTGCGGTTTACCGCGAAGCCGAGGTCGAACACCTTCTGCTTCAGGATCGCATAGGTCAGAAGCGCCGGCGCTGCGACGCCGGCCAGCAGGGCGTTGACGAAGATCAGCACCTGACTCTTGAACTGCGCGTCGAACGAGAACAGCGAGTCATAGACCTGCGCGAGACAGATCAGGCCGACGGCCACGAACATCAGGGCGTAACGCTGCTGGATGACGGCGGCGCTCTTGCGCCAGCCGACGGCGAGATAGATCAATGAGAGGCCAAGGCCGAGGATCACGACGGCCAGTTGAACGGTCTGCCCGTCGCCGAACACAGGCAGGGATCGGACAGCCATGTAGCAGTAGAACGTGAGCGCCATCACCACGACTTCGGCCGCAAGGAACAGCCAGATTGCGAGACGGTGCGGCCACCGGAGCGGGCCCACATGGTCGCGATAGAAACCGAGGGCGAAGGCGAAGAAGAGTCCCGGAATCATCGCATAGGCGGTGAAGTTGGGAACCAGGAAAAGCAGGAAGACGTCCGGCGCGCTCATGGTCGCCGGCGGCATGATGTTGGTCCCGCCGTAACAGACGAGCGCCAGGCCCAGCAGCAGGGTCGTGGTGTTGCGACTGCGCCAGAAAATGAACGCGCCGAACAACGAGGCGAGCGCATTGGCGGTGAAGGCGTAGAACAGCGACCCCCAATCGGTCTGGCCGGCGGAGCGCGGTTGAACGATCGCGACGTGGTGGCTCAGTCGCCCGGCGTGTCGGACCGTGAATCCTTCCCGTTCGCCGACATTGAGCGCGCGGCGATAGTCGTAGGTCCGATCATAGCGCACCCGATCCCCGGCGACGACGCCGGCCCTGGCCATGGGTGTGTCGGGTTTCACCTTCTCGACCAGGACAAAGCCCTCGTCGAAGCGGCCAGTGGAGTCCACAGCCGCGCCCAGGGTTCCGGAACCGGGCAAGAGATGCATGCGCGTCGAGAGGTCGACGGCGTTCTGACCGATCACATAGGCGGCAAAGATCAGGCAGAGCACGCGAAGCAGACCGAAGATCCGGTTCTGCCGCAGCCTGTCGCCGCCGACGCCCTGTTCGTTTGCCGACTCTGTCCGCATAGCGCCCCCGCCCGCGATATTAGCGGCGCCGGTTCCGCAAATTCAAATGGCCCGGCCGCCGCCCCGGACGGGGCGTTCGCAGCATCGGACTTGCCATGATCTCATTGATTGCTAAGTCTATTAGCAGATGAGGGGAGAACCACCTTGACCCGATCCATCCATGAAACCTCCCGCCGCGGGGCCCTGGCGGCTGCGTTCGGCGTCCTTGGCGGCGCCGCGCTCGCGGGATCGGCGCGCGCGCAACAGGTCTCGACAACGCCCAACGCGTGCAACGTCACCGGCTTCACCATCAGTCCGCCGGTGAAGGCGCTGATCGACGCCGCCGGCGTAAGCGGCGATGCGCACGACTGGGACTATCTGATGGGCGAGTGGTCGTCGGTGCAGCGGCGTATGAAGAAGCGCTGGACGTCGAACCCGGAGTGGGAGGCGTTCCCGGCGCGCACCGTCTATCAAAAGTTCTACGACGGCGCGATGAACGTCGATGAGACGGACTTCCCGACCAAGGGCTGGGGCGGACTGACGCTGCGGACCCTGTCGCCCGCAACGAAGCTGTGGTCGGTCTACTGGGTCTCGACGCACAACCCCACGCTCACCGCACCCATGGTCGGCGGCTACAAGGACGATCGCGCGACGTTTTACGGCGACGACACCGACGACGGCGTTCCGATCATCGCGCGGGTGTACCGGATCAAGGCGCGGCCCGATACCGAACGCTGGGAGCAGGCGTTTTCCAAAGACGGCGGCAAGACCTGGGAGACCAACTGGACCGCCGACTTCTCCCGCGTGAAGCGCGCCTAAGGCACGATCACCGCGGGCTTCACCTCGACGTCACGCTCGGCGCTGCCGCGGCGCAGGTGGAAGCGGAGCGCCGCCTGTTTCAGCGCAATGGAGCCTGGTTCGACGGTGTCGGCGGCTGCCCCGTCGATGGTTTCGATCTCGTCGCCCGCCTTCAGGCCCGAAGCCGCCGCGCCGCCGCCCGGTTGGATCGCGATGATCCGCATCGAGCCGTGATCGCCGGGTTCGGTGACCATGCCCATGCGCACCATCGGCGGCGGGGCCGGGATCACGGGATCGGCGCGCGCAAAGCGCACCAGCCGGTCCTTCTGATCGAGGGTAAGCACGAACTTCGACAATAACGGCGGTCCCATCATCACCCCGAAGTTCGGGAAACGGAGCTCCAGCGGGAACGACGCCACCATCGGCTGTTTGAAGGTGTAGCCGCCGAACGCGAGGTCGCCGGCGAGCCGCGCCGTCGTCACCTCGACTTCGCCGATAGCAGGCCCGTGCGCGGAGCCTGTGGCGACCGGCTTGGCGGTGAAGGCGACCTTGCGCGCAAGTTCGGGCGCCATGGCGAAGCCGTCGCCCGACTGGGTGTCGATGAAGCCGGTGAAGCTTTCACCGCCGACGTTGATCGGCACGCCCCACAGCGGTCCCACTGCGGTGAGCGCCAGCACATCGCGCCCGTTGGCGGCGGGCAGGGCGCCCTTCTCGAGCTTCACCTGACGGTTTGGAAAGTCGACGGTCAGCAACAGGTCGGCGAACGCCGGTAGGCCGAGCTGGCCGTCCGAACCGCCGGGCGCATGCGCCATGACGTCCGCGCGCAGGGCGCCGAACGTGGTGGTTCCCAGCGTCAGGCCGTCGATGACGACGTCGCCGTCGCGGCCCGGCCTCAGGTGAAGGTCTCTCGCGACCTTGGCGGAGACGGTGTTGAACCAGGCCCCGGTCTCGATCTGAAAGTGGTAGACGTGGCCCTTGATCGACACCTCGACCGTGGGGTGACTGCTCGCCAGCAGTAACGGCGCGACCGTCCCGCCGTCGGGCACGCTCACCGACGCGGGCGTCTGGCGCGCATACAGCTCAGCTTCGTGATCGCCGGCAAAGGCCGAGCTGGCGGCGATGGCTGTAAGGCACACAGCCGTCGCAAGGCCCAAGACGAACCGGGTCGAAAAACGCATGACGCCCCCGTGAGGCACTGGCACTGCGCCGATATTGGAGAATTCCGAAGCCTTTGACAGGTGACGGAATGTCCCGTCCGGCTTGGCCGCGCCTACCGTCAGGCCTCGGCTTTTTCGCGCGCTTTGCGCAGTTCGTCGGGCGCCAGCACCAGCGTCGCATAGACCGGCGGTTGGCCGGTCGCTTCGCCGACAAGCTCGGCCGTTTTCGTCTCGACCACAGTTTCCAGCCGCTTCAGGAACTCATCCTTGCCAAGGCCGGTCGGGATCGGGTCGAGGAATTCGATGACCGCTGTACCCGGGTTCTTTCGGTACGCCTCCTGCGGCCAGAACAGGCCGAGGTTGGTGGCTTGCGGCACCACCGGCATGTCGAAGTCGCGATACATGTGCCAGATGCCCGCGCGATAGCGGAAGCGTTCGCCGATCTTGGCGAGATTGCCCTCGGGATAGATCAGGATGCGCCGGCCGTCCGCCTTGGCCTGGGCCGCGCTGGCGACCAGGGCGCGGCGCGCTTCAGGTCCGCCGCAGTTGTCGACCACGATGGCGCCCAGCTTGCGCAGCACTGTGCCCAACAGCGGGAACCGCTCCAGGTGGTCGCCGGTGACGAAGGCGAGGTCGTCGAACTGCGAGTAGACGCAGTAGCCGTCGCCCCACGACTGGTGCTTGGCGCCGATGATGAAAGCGCCGTCGGGCAACCGGTCGCGCCCGCGCACCTCCAGCTTGATGCCCGCGAAAAGGCGCATCGATTGCACCATGCGGCGCACGTAACGGCCGATGATCCACCGCGTCGACCCGCGCCCCGGCGCCAGCGCCGCGAAGGCCGCCATCAGGGCGTAGAGGATGCTGAGGGTCCAGTAGGCGAGGGCGAAGGCGAAGCTGCGCATGGGTCCAGCTTGGCTTTTCGTGGGCCACGGGGCAAGGTCCGGCCATGGCGCTGACCCCCGGTTTCATCGAGAGCCTGAAGGACGCCCTGGCCTTTCTGCCGGGGCTCGAGGTCAAGCGCATGTTCGGCGGCGCCGGCGTCTACAGCGGCGGCCTGATGTTCGGCCTCGCGGACGACGACATGCTCTGGATCAAGGCCGACGCGGATAATCTGCCCGCATTCGAAGCGGAGGGTTTGCCGCTCTTTGTCTATAGAACCCGCGACGGCGAACAGATGACCCTGAACTATCGCCAGGCGCCCGAGGCCGTGTTCGAGGATCGCGAGGCGGCCCGCCGCTGGTGCCAGCTCGGCATCGACGCGGCCCTGCGCGCGAAGGCGAAGAAAACGTCGAAGAAGAAGTCCGGCGCGAAAACGAAGCCGGGATCGCTGCTGATTTCCGGGCCCTGGGATGACGAGAAGCGTTAGCGCCTAAGCCGCCCGGTCTAGCCGTTCCGCATTGGTCACGCGGTTTCGGCCGGTGCGCTTGGAGGCGTAGAGCGCTTCGTCGGCGCGCTCCATCAGGGCGGTCACGCTCTCGTCCTTGTGGCGCTGCGCCACGCCGACCGAGATGGTCACCGCGCCCAGGTCCTCGTTGGTCGAGCGGCGCTTCAGGTGACGCGAGGCGATCTCCTCGCGGATCGTGTTCATCGCCGCTTCCACCAGGCTCGCGGACTCGCCGGGGAACAGCATGGAGAACTCTTCGCCGCCGTAACGCGCGGCCAGGCGCGGCGGACCCGCCACCCGGGCCATGACGCTGGCCACGTAGCGCAGCACCTGATCGCCGGTCTGGTGGCCCCAGGTGTCGTTGAAGCGCTTGAAGTGATCGATGTCGATCACCGCCAGGGTCATCGTCGCGCCGCTCTCGTCGGCGTCGGCGCAGGTGCGGCCGATGTGTTCGTCGAAGGCCTTGCGGTTGGCGAGGTTTGTCAAGGCGTCGGTCTGCGCGTCCTTGCGCACCTGTTCCAGGTGTTCGCGCAGCTTGGTGACTTCGCGGGTCGAAACCTGCAGCCGCTTTTCGAGAGTGGCGTTGACCGTCTGCACCTTGCGCGTGGCTTCGGTAAGCGTTTCGACCAGCTTCTTCAGTGCGGGCGGTTCATGCGTGTTCCCGTCGAGGCCTTCGCTCGCGTCGGCCAGGGTCTCGCCGTAGGCTTCCTGCGATTTCTGCGCGGTCGAGATGGCGGCTGCGACCTGCAGCAGTTCGCGGCTCAACTGGGCGCCGGCGTCGCGGATTTCGTCGGTCAGCCGCATGCGGGCGAGAAAGGTGGTCGCCAGCTCCTCGGACACTTCCTCGGTGATGATTTCGCCGGCCTCGATCAGGCGGCGGATCTCCTGGCCGAGCAGGCCATCGGGGTCGCCCAGATAGTGCAGCCAGAGTTCGAAGTTCAGCGGCGTCGGCCAGACGCCGCAGCGTTCCATCTCGGTCAGCGCCTTGCGCGCCAGGCCATAGGCCTCCGGACCCCGCAGGGTCAGTTCGACTGCCGCACTCATGCGCACCCTCCGCAGCCGCGGTTCCCCACGCGGCGCTCTCGCGGTGACGCTAGGCCGGGAACCGTAACGTACGGTTAAGACCCGATTACAGAAGCTTGGGGATCAAGGCTCTTTCTTGATCGGAGCCGCGCGCAGCAGGAAGGCCGGGGTGTCGGCCCCAAAGCCGCGGCTGGGACCGTCATCGTCATCGCGCCGGCTGGGACGGTCGGAGCGGTCGGACCCACGCGGCGGGCGAGGGGTCTCCCGACGGGTCTCACGGGGCGTCTCGCGCGACGCCTCTCTGGGCGCTTCACGGGTCGCCTCGCGGGGCGCGTCCGGGGTCCCCGAAGCCTGGGGCTTCGGCTCGCCCCGTTCGCGGTCACGCCCACGCCCGCCGCGACGGCGGCGGCTGCGTTCGCGGGGTTGATCGTCGTTCGTCGGCGGTTCGCCCGGGGCGGCGGCCTCGACCGGCGCCGGCGCTTCCACGGGTTCGGGTTTTGCCTCGGCCGGCGCCGCTGACGGTTCGGCGTGCGGGCGATCGCGTTCGGGGCGTTCGCTGCGCCCGCCGCGCCCGCCTCTGTCGCCGCCACGACCCTTGCGGTCGCCGCGCCCGGAGGACCGCGGGCCGTCGCTCTTGATCGCGCCCCAGTCGATGTCGAGTTTCACCTCGTCGGGCTCGGCCTTGGTCAGCTTCAGCACCTTCTCCAGCGAGCGCCCGTCGGCGGGCGTCACGATCATGAAGGTCTCGCCGGTCTTGCCGGCGCGGCCGGTGCGGCCGATGCGGTGCACGTAGTCGTCGGCGTGGTGGGGGACGTCGTAGTTGAACACGTGGCTGACGTCGGGAATGTCGAGGCCGCGCGCGGCCACGTCGGACGCCACCAGGAAGGTCAGCTCGCCCTTGCGGAAGGCGTCCAGGGTGCGGGTGCGGGTCGACTGGTCCAGGTCGCCGTGAATGGGCAGGGCGTCAAAGCCGTGCTTCTTCAAGGATTTGGCGACGATATCGACCTCGGATTTGCGGTTGCAGAAGACGATGCCGTTGCGCACCGTCTCGCGCTGCATCAGCGCGCGCAGCGCCTCGCGCTTGGCCTTGGGGTCGGAGCTCGGAATCCGCGCCAGGTGCTGGTGGATGGTCTCCGCCGTCATCGCCGGGCGGGTCGCTTCGATGCGCACCGGGTCGTTGAGGAACTGCTTGGTCAGGCGCGTGATCTCCGGCGGCATGGTGGCCGAGAAGAACAGCGTCTGCTTCTTGGGCGGGGTCAGTTTGAAGATGCGCTCGATGTCGGGGATGAAGCCCATGTCGAGCATGCGGTCGGCCTCGTCGACCACCATGATCTGAACCCCGGTCAGCAGCAGCTTGCCGCGCTCGAAGTGGTCGAGCAGGCGCCCGGGGGTGGCGATCAGCACGTCGACGCCGCGGTCGAGTTTCTTCAGCTGGTCGTCGAAGGAGACGCCGCCGATCAGCAGCGCCCAGCTCAGCTTGTGATATTTTGCATATCGCTCGAAGGCGACCGCCACCTGGTCGGCCAGCTCGCGGGTCGGCTCCATCACCAGGGACCGGGGCATGCGCGCCTTGGCGCGGCCCAGGGCCAGCTTGTCGATCATCGGCAGGGTGAAGGCGGCGGTCTTGCCGGTGCCGGTCTGGGCGATGCCCAGGACGTCGCGGCCGGTCAGGGCCACCGGGATGGCCTGGGCCTGGATCGGAGTAGCCGTCTCATAACCGGTGTCGGCGACGGCTTTAAGGACTTCGGGGCTTAGCCCCAGCTCGGAAAATTGCGTCATACAAGGGGTCTGGAAAGGCCGCGAATCGTGCGGCGGGGCGCGGCGGGGCCGCGGCGCGTGCGGAACATAGGGCCCAAGCGCGGCAAGTCAATCGAGTGACTTTGCCACGCCGCGACGGGAAAGTTCCTTTTGGGCGTGGGAACGCTTGTCACGGTTGCACGATCTGATGCTTCTGGGCCCCGATCCGGGGTGTGGTTCAGGACAATTTGGTGAGCATTTCTCTCTATGAAGCGAGCGTCCGGGGCTATCTGCAGACCCTGGACGGACTGGGCGGCGTGCTTCAACGCGGCCGGGACTATTGCCAGGAACACAACATCGACCTGGCGCACATGGTCGAGGCGCGGCTGTTCAAGGACATGCGGCCGCTCCGGTTCCAGGTCCAGCGGGTGATCACCCATTCGGTGGGCGCGCTCGACGCGATCCGCAACGGCGCCGTGACCCTGCCGGGCGAGGCGCCCCAGCACGACTACGCCGGCCTGCAGATCCTGGTCGCTGACGTCCGTGAGACCCTGGCGCAGCTGACCCCGGCCGAGGTCGACGCCTTCGCCGGCAAGGAGGTGGTTTTCGAGGTCCCGGGCCGTCCGCGCCGCGTGTTCAGCGCCGAGGGCTTCGTGCTGTCGTTCTCGATCCCCAACCTGCATTTTCACGCCGCCACCGCCTACGACATCCTGCGCGCCCAGGGCGTACCGCTCAGCAAACTCGATTACATGGGCTCGTTGATGCTGAAGCAGGCGTTCGAGCCTTCCTGATCACCATTCAGTTCAGTGGGGCTTCTTGCCCTTGCGCTGCGCGCGCTTGGCCTCGCGGACGGCCTCAAGTTCCGCGGCCAGGGCTTCGATGCGGTAGGGCTTGACCAGCAGGCGCATGCCTTCGGCGGTAGCGGCCGCCGCCGCGTCGCTGAAGCCGGTCGTCAGCACCACGGGAAGGTCGGGTCTGCGACGTCCGATCTCACGCGCGAGGTCGAGGCCGTTCATCGGGCCGGGCATGACCATGTCGGAGAACACCAGCTCCAGCGACTTGTCCTTTTCCAGCGCCTCCAGCGCCGCCGCCGCCGTCGCCGCGCGCGTGGGTTCGTAGCCGAGTTCGGTCACCATATCGATCACCAGCGCCGCGACCGTCTCGTCGTCCTCGACCAACAGGATGCGGCCCTTCGCCTTGCCGGCGGTGCGGCCGCGGCGCGCGATCTTCGGCTGTTCGACCACCGGCTCGGTGGAGCGCGGGATGTAGAGCGCGATGGTCGTCCCCTTGCCGGCCTCGCTGGTGATGCGCAGGTCCCCGCCGGACGCTTTGGCAAAGCCGTAGACCTGGGACAGGCCCAGACCGGTGCCGCGCCCGACTTCCTTGGTGGTGAAGAACGGCTCGATCACGCGCGAGATCAGGTCCGGCGCGATGCCTTCGCCGGTGTCGGAGATGGCGAGGCGCACAAAGTCGCCCTTCAGGTCGCCGTCGTCCATGGCCGGATGGTTCTCGGCCGCCACCTGGATGATCCCGCCCTGGGGCATGGCGTCACGCGCGTTCACCGCGATGTTCACCAGCGCCAGTTCGAGCTGACTGGAATCGATGCGCACCGGCCACAGGTCCGGCGCGAGCCGCAGGCGCACCTCGATGTCCTCGCGCAGCGACCGTTCCAGCAGCACCCGCATGTTTTCGATGCGGTCAGCGAGGTCGACGGTCTCGGGGTTGAGCGGCGCGCGCCGCGAGAACGACAGCAGTTGCCGCGTCAGCGACGCGCCGCGCTCCAGCGCCTGGCGGATGCCGTCGCGCAACACGCTGCGCCGCGCGGGGTCGGCGGTCCGTTCCATCAGGTCGAGGCCTGAGGACGCGACCATCAACAGGTTGTTGAAGTCGTGCGCGACGCCGCCGGTCAGCTTTCCGATCGCCTCCATCTTCTGGCTCTGGCGCAGCGCCTCCTCGGCCTTTTCACGTTCAGACATTTCGATCAGCAGAGTCTCGTTGGCGTCGGCGAGTTCCGCGGCACGCGCCTCGAGCTCACGGTTCGCGCGGGCGAGCGAGGCCTGCGCCGCCGCCAGCACGGCCACCAGCAAGGCGCCCATCACGGTCAACAGACCCACGCCGCTGTAGCGCGCAATGCGCCGCGCCAGGGGCTCGGCCTCGGTGCGCAGATAGACGCGCCCGAACGTCTGGCCTTTCTCGACCACCGGCCTTTCCACCACGATGTGGCCGCCGGCGGCGTGCGCAGGACGCGCATAGCTCGCGAACAGCTTGCCGGAGGTGTCGTAGACGCGGACGTCCTCGATATCCGGATTGGCGGCCAGGGCGTTGACGTATTCCTGGGCGTCTTGCGAGGTTCCCAGACTGAGCGCGGCGGTGATGCTCGACGCGAGAATGTCGGCCTGCACGCGCACGGCGCGCACACGCTGGGTCTGCTGGACCTGCTCGTTGTAGACCGCCATGGCCACGCCCGACGCGATCAGCGCGATGGCGAGACCCAGCACCACGAACAGGTTGCGGCCCGAGGCGGCCTTGGTCCAGACGAGGCGAGGGCGGCTGAGCGGATTCATCGGCGCATCCTCACCGCATGCGCCAAGCCGAGCAGCTTTGCGCTGACCTCGAGCCCGTTCTCGCGCGCCGCCTGGGCGTCGATGTCGAAGCGCACGCGGCCTTCGGCGATGACGAAGTGGATGATGCCGCGCGGCGCGTCCGGCTTGTCGCCGTCGGTGACGGTCAGCACGCTGGTCCCGCGCACCGCATGCAACGCGTCGGCGATCGACTGCCGCCGCGAGCCGCCGGCGAACAGGATGTGGCAACCACTGTCGGCGCCGACGGTCTCGACCCGCCGCACGGTGAGCGGATGGCCGTCGAGCGCCTGGCCCGCCACCGCACGATCCAACTCGGGCCCGAATGGATCGGCGCCCTGGACGCAGATCTCGAACGGCGCGCCCGCGGGTCCCAGCGACGAAGGGGGCCACGCGACGAAGGGCGCGACCTTGTAGAGATAGGCCGCCTTCACCCGGTACTCGAGCGAGACCTCTTCGGCGAGCGCAAGCGTCGAGGATGCCGTCAGGGCGAGCGCCAGGATCATCCCAGCTCCCCGCCGCGTGATCGCGCCCCGCATCTCAGAAGCTCTGCTTCAGGCTGACGAAAAAGGCGCGCGGCACGGTGCGCAACGGCACGGACCCCGTATCGTCGATCTCGAGGTGGTGCGGGTTCAGCAGATTGTTGCCGTTGACGGCGATCTCGCTGTTGTTGTTGAAGCGGTAGGCCAAGCGCGCGTCCATCTCGGTGTAGGCCGGGGCCAGCACGAAGTCGCTGGCGCTCTTTAAACGGTCCACCCGGCGTAAGTCGGCGTCGAATTCGACCCGCGGCGACAGGTTGAAGGCCGAGCGCGCCTGGAACTGGTAGTTCGGGTCATAGCCCGCCGCCTGCATCTGGGTGATGTCGACGTACCCCGGCTTCAGGCGCATGTCGCGGTGCAGGGTCGAAAAGCCGCCCTTCAGCCGCCACCAGGCGGTGACCTCGTACTCGCCCCAGGCGTCGACGCCGTAGGTATTGCCCTCCATGCCGTTGCGCAGCTGGATCGGCAGGGCAAGGTTGGTCAGGTCATCGACGCGCAGGTCGTCGTAGTGGTTGAAATAGGTCGACACCGACAGGGTCAGCTTGTGCGTCGGGTGACCCTTCCAGCCGGCTTCGTAGGCCCACAGCCGCTCAGATTGGAAGTCGGGCGAGGGCGCCAGCACGCCCGACAGCTCGAGTTGACGTTCGATCCGGTTCGGCGTGCGCACCGAACGCGAGATCGCCGCCCACAACAGGGTCTTGTCGTCCGGCGTCCAGGCCAGGCGCACGTCGGGCAGCCAGTCGAAACCGGAGAAACTGTTGTCCTCGAGCTTGAGGCCGAGCGTCGCCTTCACCGCCGGCGTGATCGCGATCTCGTCCTGAGCAAACGCGTCTCCGAGCGTCAGCGTCGCGCGCGGATTGGCGAACAGGAAAACCGGGCCGGTGCGAAAGTCCTCATCCCATACCCGCAGCTCGCCGCCCCAAACGATGTTCTGCCGCTCGCCGACGTGGAAATTGTGCTGGCCGGAGATGTCGTAGGTCTTCAGCAGGTCGCTCTCGCCGGAACCCAACCGGTCGGTCTGATCGTAGTAGGCCTGCACCTCGCCCGCCGCGCCCGACCCATAGTCGTGGGTCCAGCGGCCGAGCAGATTGCCGCCGCTGAGGTCGGTGACGCCGTTCTCCCCGTCGCCGTCGAGGCTGTTGTGGTAGATATCGCCCTGCAGGGTGAAGGCGTCGCGGCCGCGTGAATCGTCGATGCGAAAGCCGCCTTGCGTGCCGCTATAGGCGTCGCTGGTTGCATCGCCGGCGAACTTCGGCAGACCGTCGCGCTCGAAGGTCATGGCGTAGACGCGGAAGCTCGCATCGGCGCCCAGCTTGCCGCCGAACTGTACGTTGGCGGCTTGCTCGAAGTCGCCGGCGCCGGCGGTGATCAGGGCGCCTTGGGTTTCCGACGCGCTCTTGGTGATGATGTTGATCACGCCGTTCATGGCGTTGACGCCGTAGAGCGTACCGCCGGGACCCGAGATCACTTCGATGCGGTCGACGTCGGCCAACGGGACATTGATCTGGTCCCAGTAGACCTGGGAGCCGACCGGCGAATAGAGGCTGCGCCCGTCGATCAGCACCAACAGCTTGTTCGACGCTTCGAGCGAGTTCGAACCGCGCGCCGAGATCGCGTACTCGCTGGCGTTCACCCGCGCGACTTCGAGGTTGGGCGCAAGGCGCAGGGCTTCGGGCAGGCGGGTGGCGCCGGCGCGGCGAATGTCGTCGGCGGTGATGACGTAGACCGCGGCGGGGGCGTCGAGCAGGGCCTCGGGCCGCTTGGACACGGAGGTGACCTGAACGTCGGCAAGCTGTTCGAGGCTGAGGTTCTTCAGGTCGTCGGGTCCCGGGTTCGCATCGGTCGCGAACGCGGGCGCGCTGAGCGCCGACGCCAAGCCGAACGCCAGGCAATAGCCAGTCAACGCTTTGAAATAGCGAAACTTTCGTCCACCCAACGGACGCAACCCCCGACCCCTCGCCATGTGCGCTCCGCGCCACCAGACGAACGGTAACGCTTGGATTGGCCTTGGGTTGCAGGGAGTTAGACGTCCAGGTCTTCGGTGGCGAACTGGGCGTTGTCCTGGATGAAGCGGAACCGCAGCTCGGGCTTGCGGCCCATCAGGGTCTCCACCAGGGCTTCGATCTCTTCTTCGCTCTGCGGCAAGGTGACCCGCGCCAGGGTGCGCTTCTTCGGATCCATGGTGGTTTCTTTGAGCTGGGCCGGCATCATCTCACCCAGGCCCTTGAACCGGCTGATCTCGGGCTTCTTGCCCTTGAACACGGTGGCCAGCAATTCGTCGCGGTGCGCGTCGTCGCGCGCATACTCCACCTTAGCGCCGTGACTGATACGAAACAGCGGCGGCAGGGCGAGATAGAGCCGCCCCGCGCGGATCACGCCGGGCATGGTGCGGTAGAAGAAGGTGATCAACAGCGAGGCGATGTGCGCGCCGTCCACGTCGGCGTCGGTCATGATGACGATGCGCTCATAGCGCAGGTCCTCGAGCCGGAAACGCGGCTCCGGATGGGCGCCCAGCGCCAGCATCAGGTCCGACAGTTCCTGGTTCGAACGCGCCTTGTCGCCCGCCGCGGACGCGACGTTCAGGATCTTGCCGCGCAAGGGCAGGATGGCCTGGCGATTGCGGTCGCGCGCCTGTTTCGCCGAGCCGCCGGCGCTGTCGCCCTCGACGATGAACAGTTCCGCGCCCTCCGCCGATTGCGAGGAACAGTCGGCGAGCTTGCCGGGCAGGCGCAGCTTGCGCGTCGCGCTGGCGCGGGCGACCTCCTTGTCCTTCTTCTTCTTCAGCCGCTCTTCGGCACGATCGATAACGAAATTCAGCAGGTTCGAGGCGTTCTTGGGGCTTTGCGTCAGCCAGTGGTCGAACGGATCGCGCAGCGCGGTCTCGACCAGCTTCTGCGCGTCGGCGGAGGACAGGCGCTCCTTGGTCTGACCCTGGAATTCCGGATTGCGCACGAACACCGAGACCAGGGCGCCGGCGTTGGCGATGACGTCCTCGGCGGTGATCACGCCGCCGCGCCGCTCGCCGATCAGGTCCGCATAGGCCTTCAGTCCCCGCGTCAGCGCCGCGCGAAAGCCCGCCTCGTGCGTGCCGCCGTCGGGCGTGGGCACGGTGTTGCAGTAGGACTGGATGAAGCCGTCCGCTTCGCCGAAGCCTTCCGGCGACCAGGTCACTGCCCAGTCGACCGCGCCGCCTTGTTCCTTGCGCTGCACCTTGCCGGCGAACGGTTCGGGCGTGACGGTTTCCGCATTGCCCACGCGCTCGGCCAGGAAGTCGGCCACCCCGTTGGGGAAGTGGAACGTCGCCGTGGTCGGCGTGGAGTCGGTGATGCGCTCGGGCGCGCATTTCCATTTGATCTCGACGCCGCCGAACAGATAGGCCTTCGAGCGCGCCATGCGGAACAGGCGCGCCGGTTTGAACGCCGCGCCCACGCCGAAGATCTCGGGATCGGGATGGAAGTGGATGTCGGTGCCGTGTTTCTTACTCGGCGCGCCCTGTTTGATCTTGCCCTTGGCCTTGCCGCGCGAGAATGACTGCGTCCACTCGAACCCGTCGCGCCAGACCGTGACGTCAAGCACGTCCGACAGCGCGTTGACCACGCTCACGCCGACGCCGTGCAGACCGCCTGACGTCTCGTAGACCTTGCCCGAAAATTTGCCGCCCGAGTGGAGCATGGTCATCACCACCTCCAGCGCCGACTTGTCCTTGTACTTGGGATGCGGATCCACCGGGATGCCGCGGCCGTCGTCGTGCACCGACAGGGACCCGTCAGCCTCCAGCTCGACGGAGATGGTGCGCGCATAGCCCGCGACCGCCTCGTCCATGGCGTTGTCGAGCACTTCAGCGAACAAATGGTGCAGGGCGCGTTCGTCGACGCCGCCGATGTACATGCCCGGCCGTTTGCGGACCGGCTCCAGCCCCTCCAGCACCTCGATGTGCTCGGCCGAATAACCCGGGTCGCTGGACTTGCGTTTAGGCGAGGCGCTTGCGGGCGGCGCCGCGCGCTTGGGCGCAGGTTCGGCCGCCTTCGCCTTGGGCTGCGGGTCGCCGAACAGGTCGGGGGTCTGGTCGGGCTTCTTGGCCATGGGCGGATTTTGAAACGATTCGGAATGGCGACTGGGGGACCAGCCGGTATGGGGTGCGCGCTGTCCCCAGGCAAGCGACGGCCAAGCGACCTCGGGTCGCGCTACGGTCACGATTCGGCTGTTAGGCTCGGCGTCCATGCCTCAGACCATCAAGACCGCCCAGGTCGTCTACGAGGGCCGCCACGAGGTGCTGGTGGCCACCGTGGTCGACGGTCACGGCGACGCCTTCCGCCGCGAGATCGTCGTGCGCCCCGACGCGGCCTGCGTGCTGCCCTTCGACGCCGAGCGCCGCGTGGCCCTGATGGTGCGCCTGCCGCGCACGCCCGCCCAGTTTGTGGCCGGCCTCGCTAATGTGCTGGAGGCGCCCGCGGGCGTCATCGAAGAGGGCGAGGACGCGGAGACCTGCATCCGCCGCGAGGCCATGGAGGAGGGCAGGGGTGCGCCTGACCACGCTCGAGGCCGTTGCAACCGCGTTCGCGAGCCCCGGCTATTCCACGGAGCGCCTGCACCTGTTCCTCGCGCCCTACGCCAAGGCGGACCGTACCGAGCACGGGGGCGGCGTCGCGGGCGAGCACGAGGACATCGAGGTCGTGGAGATGCAGCTCGGCGAACTGTGGTCGTGGGTCGAGGCGGGCGCCATCCAGGACATGAAGACCCTGGCGCTGGTGCTCACGCTCCGTACCCGCCGGCCGGAGTTGTTCGCCTAGCGCGCTTTCAACGCCGCCTCGGCGTCCGGCGGCAGCGGATTGCCGGCGGACTCGCCTTCCCAGATGATCTGCGTCACCCACCAGCGCCTGCCGTCGTTGACCAGGACGAACTGATTGATGCCGCGTGCGAAGGGCGCTTCGCCCGGCGCGTGGCGGCTCTCGTAGGGGCTCTCGACCACCGCCGTGTGGCCATAGCGCGTGACGCGCATGGCGACGCCACGCTCGAAGAAGCCCTCTTTCTCGAGCACCGGTGTTGCGTGATTCACATAGTCGTCGGGGGTGAGGTCGCGCACGGTGACCGTCCCGTCGGCCTTTACCCCGGCCGCAACGAAGTGCGCATAGGGCGCCATCAGGGTGCGCATGCGATCCCAGTTGCGCGCCTGGCCCGCGGGACCGGAGATCACGCTGTACATGGCCTGTACGATCGCCTCGGGCGAGGCGACGTCCTTGGCGTCGGCGGGAGCGGCGCCGCTTTGTGCATCGGCATTGGACGCCAGCATCATCGAGGCGAAGAAGGCGAGGGCGATCAGGGTGCGCATCAGCGGGCTCCGGTCAGGGGGACGAGGTCGCTCATCCAGTCGTCTTCGTCGGCGCCGATCGGCATGCCCGGCGGAATGGTCGGCGTGTGCGCCGGCTGGGCGAGGACGCGTTCGAGTTCGTTGTGGTCGGTGAGCAGGCGGCCCAGGTAGGCGCGATGCGCGCGTTCCTCGGCGTCAAGCGTCTTGTCGGTGCGTGAGCGTGCGACAAGGTCGGCGATTTTCTGGTCGATCTCGCCGGCGACCTCACGCGACGTCGAGGGCGCGCGTTCCGCTTCGATCAGGCTGACCAGGGTGCGCGTTTCGATGCGCCGGCGCACCGGCGACAGGCGGTCTTCCGCGGCAGGCGTCTGGAACACGGTCGCCGTGAGCTTGTCGACGACTTCGCCCACCCCGGGCTGGGCCGGATCACGCCGGTGCTGGTCGGCCAGGCGGTTCAGGCGATCCGGCGCCAGGATCGCGTTCAGAGTCATCGACGCGGCGACGTCGGCGGCGGCCAGCGGATCGAACACCGGCCCGCCCTGGGTCTGGAACACCTCGATGTCATACTGCCGGTCGTCCGCGCCCGACCAACCGGCCGAAAGCAACGGCAGCAACCGCTCCGGCGTGTCCAATTGCGCGGGATCGAGCGTGGCCAGCAATGCGTCGAGCGCGCGGCGTTGATCGGCCGCCGGCACGACCGGCGCGCTCTCGTGGCCGTCGCCGTTCAGCGAATAGATGTAGGCGACCCCCGCCAGCATCTTCGACGCCGCGTCGACCTCGTAGCGATGCAGGAGGTAGACCGGCACATACTTGCGCCGCAGATCCTGCACCGGCTCACCGGAGTGCAGCGCCTTCAGGCCGAAGTTGTCGAGCGCGATGCGGCGCACCGACATCATCCGGGTCAGCTCCGCGGCGGCGTCGGGTCCGTCGTCCCACAGGCTCGCCCAGGGCTGCGCGGCGCCTTCCGGCCGCGCGTCCGCGTCGGTGATGTAACGCAGGCCCGCGTCCTGACCCGCCTGGGCCCTGGCGCGCGAGGCGTCGTCGTCGGCTGCGTCGCCGTAGAGCCAGGCGATGCTGAACTCGTCCCACTTGCCGATGCCGACGGCATAGGCGTCGGAGAAGTCGAGCTTGCCGTCGACGATGCGGATGCGCGGTCCCGGATAGTCCATCACCGAGGTGCGGTCCTGGGTCGAACCTGCAAAGTTGTGTCCGAAGCCCAGCGCGTGGCCGGTCTCATGGGCGCCGAGCTGGCGGATGCGCATCAGCGCGACGCGAACCGGATCGTCCTGGGCGCCGCTGTTGTCCTTGTCGGCGCCGGCGAGGCTTTCGAAGATCATCACGTCCTGGCGCACGCGCAGCGAGCCCAGCAGCACCGACCCTTTGATGACCTCGCCGGTGCGCGGATCGACCACGCCCTGGCCGTAGGACCAGCCGCGCGTCGCGCGATCGACCCAGTTGATGAAGTTGTAGCGTACGTCGAGCGGGTCCATGCCCTCGGGCGCGACCTCGACGCGGAAGGCGTCGATGTAGCCGGCGTCGGTGAATGCCTTGGACCACCACGACGCGCCTTCCACCAGGGCGGTGCGGATCGGCTCGGGCGCAGCGCGATCGACGTAGAAGACGATCGGCTTCTTCACCTTGGAGGGCGCGGGGCCGGGGTTGATCTTCTCCAGTCGGAAGCGTTCCGCGAATTCGGTCACCACCGGGTCGCCGAGCTTCGAGCCGTAGTCGACGATCTCGGTCGAGAACGTGCCCGTGCGCGGATCGAACCGCCGCGGCTGGTAGCCCGGCTCTGGGAGCTTCACCAGCGACTGACGCACCACGAAGCTGATCGACTTGGCGTCGGGCGCGATGTTGGCGACCTCGGCGCCGGGACCGTCGTTCTGAAACGTCTCGCGCGCCTCGAACTCGAGGTTCTCGGGAAACACTTTCACCGCCGATGGGTCGGCGATGCTGAGGTCGGCGGATTGTTTCCAGCCCTTTTCACCCGCGTTGGTCAGCAGGCCGGCGATGTCGATGCTGTCGCGCGTGATGAAGCTCGTGATGTCGACGAGGAGGCGACCGTCGGGCGCTTGCGCCGCAACATCACCCGCCCAGATCGTCGAATAGGCGAACGAGTTCCGCGCCGACGCCTGTTCCGGCGCCGGCGCGCCGACCGCGCGGAACTTCTGGTTCTCGAACTCCGCGGTGACCTTCTTGCCGACGCGGCGGAACACGATGATCTCATCGTCGCCGGGTTGCGACCGGTCGAGCCCGAGCGGTGCGGAACCCAGGCCCGTCTTCAACGCGCTGAGATAGATGAACCGCCCCGCTACCCCGTCCGCATCCGGCGCCGCCAGCGACAGGAAGATCTTCCCCCCGGCCTTGTCCACGTAGACCGGCAGCAACCCGTCCATCCGCGTCAGTCCCGCGGTCGCCTTGCTGAAGGCGTCGGACGCGGGCGCCGCGGCGGCAGGCTTGTGCGCAGGGGCCTTTGCCAGCGCCCACGACGGCGGCGCGAGTACGGTGACGCAAAGGACAGCGAAAAGCGAAACGCGCATGGAATCCCCCGGGACGATCCCGTTTCCTAGCACAGCTTTCGCTTGGGATGCTTCCTTTGGGAACTCGGAGGGGCGTGGGCGGCGAGGGTTTCGAACCCCCGACCTACTCGGTGTAAACGAGTTGCTCTACCACTGAGCTAGCCGCCCCACGCACCGTCGAATGGGCGCGGGTATTAAGCGCAAATCACCCAAACGAAAAGGGCGCGGGTTCGACCCGCGCCCTTTCGCTATGCCTTAAAGGCGAAACCTTACTTCTTGCCGTTCAGGGCGCCCTTGAGGCCTTCGCCGACGCGGAAACGCGCGGTCTTCGAGGCCGGACGCTGCACTTGCTCGCCCGTGCGCGGGTTGCGCGCCATGCCGGCGGCGCGGTTGACCGGAAGGAAGGTGCCGAAGCCGACGAGGCGCACTTCGTCGCCTTTCTTCAGCGCGTCGATCACGCTGTCGGTGAACGCGTCGAGGGCGTTCTTGGCGGCTTCCCGGCTCATGTCCGTCTTGTCCGCGATCGCCGCGATCAGATCGGCCTTGGTCATTGTTGTCTCCCCAGCCCTTGGGTTTGTGAGACGACGAAGCGTAGGGCCCACCCCGATTCGCCGCTGCGTCGCTGTCATCGATAAGAATTCACGATTCCCTTCCCGTCAAAGGGGAAACGCCGCCCGGACTGGGTCCGAACGGCGTTTTTTGTGAACAAACCGGGATCAGAATGATCAGTGGGCGATCGAAACGTCCAGATCATCGCCGGCGGTGGGAATGGGCAGGGGTTCGTCTTCCTCCCGCCACTCCACCGGTTCCAGTTTCCCGACCAGGGCATGGGCCAGCGCTTCGTCGGCGGTGGCGACCGGAATGATCTCCAGCGCGGACTTCACATTGTCGGGGATGTCGGCCAGGTCCTTCACGTTCTCCGCCGGGATCAGCACGGTCTTGATGCCCGAACGCAGCGCCGCCAGCAGCTTCTCCTTCAAGCCGCCGATGGCCAGCACCCGGCCGCGCAGGGTGATCTCGCCGGTCATGGCGACGTCCTTGCGAACCGCAATGCCGGTGAGCACCGAAACCATCGCCACCGTCATCGCCACGCCGGCCGAGGGCCCGTCCTTGGGCGTGGCGCCCTCGGGCACGTGCACGTGCACGTCGGTCTTTTCGAACAGCGGCGGCTTGATGCCGTAGCGCGTGGCGCGCGAGCGCACGAACGAGGCGGCAGCCGAGATCGACTCCTTCATCACCTCTTTCAGGTTGCCGGTGACGGTCATCCGACCCTTGCCGGGCATGCGCACGGCTTCGATGGTCAAGATGTCGCCGCCGAACTCGGTCCACGCCAGGCCCGTGACGATGCCGACCTGGTCGGTCTCGTCCGTTTCACCGTGGTGGAACCGGCGCACGCCCGCGAACTTGTCGAGCAGAACGTCGTCGATGGTGATCGACTTCGTCTTGTTGGTCTCGAGTTCACGCACCGACTTGCGCGCCAGGTTGCCCAACTCGCGTTCCAGGTTCCGCACGCCCGCTTCGCGCGTGTAATAGCGGATCAGGTCGCGGATGGCCTCGTCGGGCACGATCCACTCGCCGTCCTTCAGCCCGTTGTCCTTCTGGACCTTGGGCAGCAGGTGGCGCTTGGCGATCTCGAGCTTCTCGTCCTCGGTGTAGCCGGGGATGCGGATCACCTCCATGCGGTCCAGCAGGGGCTGGGGCATGTTCAGGCTGTTCGCCGTGGTGACGAACATCACCTGCGAGAGGTCGTAGTCCACTTCCAGATAGTGGTCGCCGAAGGTCGAGTTCTGCGCCGGGTCCAGCACCTCGAGCAGCGCCGACGACGGATCGCCGCGCCAGTCGGCGCCCAGCTTGTCGATCTCGTCCAGCAGCATGAAGGCGTTGGTGGTCTTCGCCTTCTTCATCGACTGGATGATCTTGCCGGGCATGGAGCCGATGTAGGTGCGACGGTGACCGCGGATCTCGGCCTCGTCCCGCACGCCGCCCAGCGACAGGCGCACGAACTCACGTCCCGTGGCCTTGGCGATCGAACGGCCGAGCGAGGTCTTGCCGACGCCGGGAGGGCCGACGAGGCACAGGATCGGTCCCTTCACCGTGCCGGTGCGCGCCTGCACCGCCAGGTACTCGAGGATGCGCTCCTTCACCTTATCCAGGCCGTAGTGGTCGTCTTCCAGGATCTGCTCGGCCTTCTTCAGGTCGATGGGCTTGGTCTTGGCCTTGCCCCAGGGGATCGAGAGCAGCCAGTCGAGGTAGTTGCGCACCACCGTCGATTCCGCCGACATCGGCGACATGTTCTTGAGCTTCTTCAGCTCGCCGTCGGCCTTGGCGCGCGCTTCTTTGGACAGCTTGGTCTTGCGGATGCGCTTTTCGAGTTCGAGGATTTCGTCGCGCGCGTCGTCGGTCTCGCCCAGCTCGCGCTGGATCGCCTTCATCTGTTCGTTGAGGTAATACTCGCGCTGGGTCTTCTCCATCTGGCGCTTCACGCGCGAGCGGATCTTCTTCTCGACCTGCAGCACGGAGATCTCGCCTTCCATCAGCGCATAGACGCGCTCCAGGCGGCGAGGCACTTCAAAGGTCTGCAGCAGGTCCTGCTTGTCGGCGATCTTCACCGACAGGTGCGAGGCGACCTGGTCGGCGAGCTTCGACGGCTCGGTGATCTGCGGAATCGAAGACAGCGCCTCGGGGGGCACCTTCTTGTTCAGCTTTACATAGTTTTCGAAGTGCTCGATCACCGCGCGCGACAGCGCTTCGGCTTCGTTGCTCTCGCCGGCTTCGTCGGCGATCTCCACCACCTCGGCTTCATAGAAGTCGCCGGTGGAGGTGAAGCGGCTGATGGCGGCGCGCGCCTTGCCTTCGACCAGCACCTTCACGGTGCCGTCGGGCAGTTTCAGTAGTTGCAAGACCGTCGCGATGGCGCCGACGTCGTAGATGGCGTCGGGCGCGGGATCGTCGTCGGCGGAGTTCTTCTGGGTCGCGAGCAGGATCTGCTTGTCCCCGCGCATGACCTCGTCCAGCGCGCGGACAGACTTCTCCCGTCCCACGAAGAGCGGCACCACCATATGCGGGAACACGACTATGTCCCGCAGGGGCAGCACCGGTAACACCTTAAGCTCTGACATGATGCCTTGCTCCTGGTCCCTGAGGCCTAACTAAGCCCCGGGCCCTCCGGTTCTGGGGTCGTCCCGACGGGGTCGGGTCCCTTCAGCGCCGGTCGCCGATTCACGGCGTGTCTGTTCAAGGGATTATGTGGCCCGGAATCCTCGCTGTTCAAGTTCGCACGCCACGGGCGCCAGGACGCCGCAGGTCTGCGGCCAAGCTGGCAAGGTGAGACCTAAACCCCCGAACGGACGGGAAGTTTCCTCCGGTCTGCCCGTCGAGATAGAAATTCATACCTGGAAGACCCCCGGCGGCATAACGCCGCTTTGTGGGGACGAGGCGATGGGTGTGGCCTCGAGGTCGCAAAACAAGCGGCCCCGGACGGGGTCCGGGGCCGACAGAAAGCTATGCGGCGATGCTTAGGCCGCGCCGCCCTTGTCGCGGCGTTCGGCGTAGAT